>CAWAZW010000019.1:0-254247 GCA_963786645.1 Blastocatellia bacterium | reverse complement strand
TGATCGTCCGCCGGCCGAACAGAGACGAGTCTCGCGGCGCGAGCGGAAACCTGCGAGTTCAAGCTAATACACAACGAATTTCTCCGCTTTTGCAGCTGTTATGAGCTCGAGGAGATCCTACGCGCACTCGTATGCTGAATACCAGCAAGAGTAATCGGCGCCACCTGCTTCCTCAAGCCGACGCGTCCATTCTAATATCAAACCGACGTGGGAGCGCTTGGAGACAATGAAGAGGCGCGGGGCAATGACTTGGTCCATCCCACACAGTCATTTCGGTGGTGTTTGCTGTCGACGATGAAGGCGTCAGCCTGTGTAACTGCACTGCGTATGATCAAGCGAAGCCGACGGCGAGAACTGAACTGTCTCCTCCGACAACAGAGCCCTCTCGGCAGCCAATGCTGCTCGGAATTCCGGCTCCTCTGTCGAATCCTCATGGACTCATCTGCTGCTGGCTTGATCCGGAACCACGCGGCATAGAGCGCAGGAAGGAACAGCAGGATCAGCACCGTGCCGACCGCCGTGCCGCCGATCAGCGTATAGGCCATCGATCCCCAGAAGACGGAGTGCGTGAGGGGGATGAAGGCTAGCACGGCGGCAAGTGCTGTCAGGATCACGGGCCTCGTGCGTTGCACCGTGGCCTCGATGACGGCGTGATAGTCGTCAAGGCCGGCCGCCCGGTTCTCCTTGATTTGTTCGGTCAGGATCAGCGTATTGCGCATCAGGATGCCGGCCAGCCCGATCAGGCCCAGAATGGCGTTGAAACCGAAGGGCTGGTTGAAGGCGAGCAACATCGGCACGACGCCGACGAGGCCAAGCGGTGCCGTCAGCATTACCATGGCCATCGTCGAGAAGGATCGCACCTGCAGCATGATGACGATCAGCATGGCGGCGACATGGCCGGGAAGACCTTGCCCAACGCGTCATTGGCCTTGGCGCCTCCTCGATCGATCCACCCATTTCGATGCGATAGCCGGCCGGAAGCGATGCGATCAGCGGCTGAAGGGCCGTCATGATTTGCTTGGAGACCTCCGGAGGCTGGGTCGCCTCATTGATGTCCGAGCGGATCGTGATGACGGGTGTGCGATCGCGGCGCTTCAGGATCGGCTCTTCCAGACGGATTTCCGAATGGCCGATCTGGTCGAGCGGGATTTGGCGGCCGTCCCGGCTCATCAGTGAGAAATCCGCCAGACGCGTCGGATCCAGCCGCTCGCCGCCGGCGCTGCGTGCCACGATGGGAACATTGCGGATGTCCTCGCGGACCTGCGTTACGGCGATGCCGGTGAGAAGAAACTGCAGTTGCCGGCCCACCTCCGCTGGCGAAAGGCCGATGAGGTTCAATCGATCCTGATCCGGGATGAAGCGGAGCACGGGTGTGCGATTACCCCAATCGCGGTTCGCTTGCCGCACATCGGAAACGCCACGCATGGCATCGAGGGCTTTCTGAGAGATAGCGTACAATTGCGCGGGATCAGGTCCCATCACCCGAAACTCCACCGGGAACGGCGTGTACGATCCACTCCGCGACGTCGAAGTTGCTCTTCCCTGTCAGCGCATCGAGACCGCGCCGGCGCTGAAAGTTGGACTTGTCCGGAACGTTCGTGCTGTCGAGCGCGCCCAGCGCGGAGGCCGTCACCCAGGGCGGGTTGCCGAGGATGAGCACCGGCGGTGACAGTGATGCGAGCGTTGCGCCCCAGTCGCGAGCGAAGACGTTCGCGACGCCGCACGCGAGCCGCTCGCGTGCCCCGGCCGCGTCCACCGTGGCGCGAACGTAGTCCGGATTGACGTCATGCGCGACGACGGCGGCGCTGGTGAAACGAGCGAGCGCGGCGTGGACGAAGGCGCCAGTGCCGCACGTCGGTTCGAGGATCGTTCGCGGCGCCAGGCCGCGCGAGCGCAGCAGTTCGACGACCTCGATCGCGAGCGTCGTCGGCGTCTGGAAGTCGCCGAACGCGCGCCGCCCGGCATCGCTCGCCACGGCGCCGATTGTAGCGCGTTAGAATCCTCGTGCCGCCCGATGCCCATCTTCGTGCTGTTCGCGCTCGTCTGCCTGGCCGCGCTGGGCATCTTCCTGATCTCGATAGTCGCCGGGACCATTCTGTGCTTCATCCCGCGCCACAGAACCCTCGGCACCTTCGTGCTGGTGATTCCGACGATGTCGGCGCTCGTCGCGGCGTTGTCGAGTTGGGGCGCGATGTTCTTTTTCGACTGGCTGGCGCGCCGCGCGGCGTCGCCCGCGGCCATGCAGCGGTGGGAGATCGTGTCCTTCTGGTCATGGCCGGTGGGATTTCTGGCCGGCGGCGCGGGCGGCGCCGCCCTGGGCGTTGCGTGCGGGCTTATGATCGTGCGCCGGCGCGTCCGCCGTGCGCAGGAGGTGTCAGACGGTGAATCGTGAACGCCCACGTCCCGCCTCAACCGCAGGAATCCTGCGGACGCTGCTCCCGGCCGTGTTGGTGCTCGCGGCCACAGCCTCCGCACTCGCGCAGCAGGCCGCCGGCCAGACCACGCCGCCGGCCACGGCGGAGTCCGAACGCGAGCGCTGGAACCGCGTCTTTACCCTGCAGCCGCCAAACATCCGGACCGACGCGACGCAGTTCCTCGTCCAGGTGGCCGCCAACCTCAAACCCGGAACCGCCATCGACGTCGGCATGGGCTTCGGACGCAACGCGATCCACCTCGCGCGCACCGGGTGGACCGTCACCGGCGTCGACCTCTCGGACGTCGGCGTGCAGCGCGCGCAGGAGCAGGCGCAGAAGGAGAAGGTGCCGCTGACCGCGATCCGCGGCGACGCGCTCCAGTTCGACTACGGCCGCGACAAGTGGGATCTCGTGGCGGCGATGTACATCGGCCGCATTGCTACCGAGCTCGCCGACCGCTTCACCGACGGGCTCAAGCCGGGCGGGGTGCTGGTCATCGAGCACTTCCTGCGGAAGCCCGAGGAACGTCTGGGCTACCTGCCGGGCGAGCTGCCGAAGGCGTTCGGGCGGCTCGAAGTGCTGCGCTACGCTGAAGAGGATGCCCGCCCCGACTACGATCAGCAGACCGACCGCAGGGTCGTACGTTTCCTCGCGCGCAAGCGTCCGAACTGAACGACGGCCGGATCGCTACGTCGCGCGGCTGCGGTAGATGCGCCACGCGTGCTCGTCGGGCCGCAGCTCGGGGCCGGCCTCGAACAGGCCCGACCCGACGATCGTGCTGTGACACTCGGCGTTCCTGTAGACGATCGTCACCGATCGCGGGGCCCGCGCCACAGACGCGCCGAGGTTCGCGATCACCTCAGACATCACCGCGCACGGAAACGGGTTGTACATGTACACGTGCGTCACGCGATCGTAGTCGCTGAACGCCGACGCGTCCGCCTGAACGAAGCGCACGTTGCGGCGTCCGAGCCGGGCGGCATTTCGTTCCGCCACGTCGATCAGGCCGCGCGAAAGCTCGACGCCGATTACCTCGGCGAAGCCGAGGCGGCTCAGCGTCAACGCCGCGCCCCCCTTGCCGCTCCCGAGATCCAGCGCCACGCTGCCGGGCGCGATCGCGATCGTCTTGAAGACGCGCGCCAGGACCGGTCCGCCGGAGCTGCTGTGGAAGTGCGCGCGATCGGACGGCAGGCCGAGGTCCTCGACCGAGACGAACTCGAAGTCGACGCCCTTCCACTTGTTCCAGAGCTCATACCGGAGCTCGGCGCCCTGGCCGCCCGCGAGCATCCGCATGGCCTTCCCGAGATTCCGCGTCACCGCGGCGAAAGGGTTCACGGCCGTCATTGTACGAGGCGTGACGCCGCGTGCAGGTGCAGTGGTAGTGACGACTATTTGGGCGGAGGGATCGGGGTGCCGACGGGCACGATGGAAGACACGCTGGTCCACCGTTTCAGGTCCACGGTGACGCCAAAGTGCAGCCGCGTCGGCGACTTCAGCTCTGTCGGGAGGTAGCTGCACACGTAGTCCCAGTCGCGGGCGGCCGGCTCGCAGCGGAGCTGAGCGTCGGCGCCCAGGCGGTTCGCCTGAGCCAGCAAGGCCGCGAGGTCCGTCGCACTCAGCTTCCGGCGCGCCCTGGCTTCGCGCTCCTTCTGTTCGTGTACGCCGCCTGCCACGAGTTGCGTGTATTGGACCACGTTCGGGACGAGCATGAAGAGCACATAGACGAGCACAATGCCCAGGGCGGTGCGGTAGGCTGAGTTGAACCGGACGGCGTCCATCTGCCCTCTAGTGACGTGCAACGGCAGTACCCTCGCGATCGGCTCGAAATTTCGCGTAGCGCGGCGATTCATCGAGACGTTTTTGTAACGGCAGTTACGTGTCTTGCTCAGCCCGTGAGCGCCTGGCGGGGCCTACGTCCAGAAATGAACAGCGCGCGCGACGGGAACCGCGTATGCTTCCCTTATGGGATCAGCTCAAGCAAGTCCGCCGTCGTGCCCGCATTGCCGCCGTACGACACTGCGGACCACACCACCCAGCCGCTCGGGCTGCTACCGCATCTGTAGCGGTTGCAATCACATGTGGCACGTGACAGGAGAAGCGCTGCGCGCAGAAAAGGCGCCTGCCTGCTCGCCGCCGCGCCGCCCCTGCCCTTCCAACAACTTGAACCGTGCGCCGACCACGCGCGGTGAGGTCTACGATTTTCGAGGAGCGATGATGACTGGAAAAATTCGAACGCTGCGAGTCGACAAGGGATTTGGGTTCATCAAGGGCGAAGGGGGAAACGACTACTTCTTCCACCAGAGTGCGGTGTATGGCGAGGGGCTCGCGGATCTGCGCGAGGGTGACAGCGTCGAGTTCGAAGTCGGCCAGGGGCCAAAAGGCCCGCGTGCCGAGAACGTGCGCCGCACGTCCACGTAAGCGGGAATCCGCGCGCGATCGTCGTGCTCCACGAGCAGCCGCGCGGCTGCTGAGCCCTTCTGCGCCCTGTCCTGCGCAATCCTCGGTGGAGGCACCGATGAAGCTGAGACAGGGCGCACTCGTCGCGCTGGTCATCGCCGGACGACTGATCTTCCCCGCCGACGCCCTGGCAGGGCAGCACGGTCAGGAGAGAAATCGATCGCTCTTCGACCAGCGCGCCGGCCGCGCACGAGGTCGCTCAGAGCTCACCGATGGCGCCCCATTCGCAATCCGGGCGCACGATCCTCAAGAGCACGTTGATTGGCGCGGCAATTGGCACGACGCTCCTGACGACGTTCGCGTACGTGCTGCGGGACTGTGGCAACTGCAGTTGGAGCCGCGGCAAGGCCATGCTCAGCGGCGCCGCGCTCGGCGGACTCATCGGCGCCGCCGTCGGCGCGAACCTGCAGCGCCGGCCATTTCCAAACCGCCGCGCAATCGTCCAAACGACAGTCACTCCGCGCGTGAAGGCGGTCTCGGTACAGGTTCGCTTTTAGGGGGCCGCGAGGCCGTCAGAACACGCGATTGGCGTGGCGGAGGTCGAGCGGACCAGAGCCGCGGGCGGGGCGCAGCTCGTCGGAGGCCATCTGCCGAGCCTCGGCGAGCAGCTCTAGTCGGCGGCGCAGCGCTCGAGCTTCCGCTAGAATGGTCTCCACGGTACCGTACAGCCGTGCAGTCCGTTGCTCAAAATGTGTGAGTGCCGCCACCATCTTGCGCCGAGATCTCACTGGGCCCCCCTGACCAAGGTATCGAGGCATAGGTAGTGCCCGAATAGCCCGGACCCCGAATAGCGGACCTCGATATGCATCCGATTGCAGTCGGGGGACCTATGCGTAGAACTGCCCTGCTGGCGCTGACGGTGTTCTCACTCAGCATCCCCGGCCTCGCCCGCGCCGATTCGGTGACCGTCACCTCAGGCGCCTTTCGTATCGGGGTCGAGCTCGATGATTTCCGCCTCACGGGGAGCGGCTTCGACCTCATCGGTGCTCTGCCGCCGCAGGATCACATTCCAGGCGTGCTCGCGCCCGTCTGCGTTGCCTGCGAAGCCGGCGACATCGTCGACTTCAGCTTCCGCACGACAGGTGAACAGTTCGCCGGCTCCGGTCGCGCGGAGTTCATGGGCGCGTCGTACTCGGAGGTCTTCTACCTGGCACGGCTGTCGTTCACCGCCACGCCACAGCCATTTCCCAACGTGACTGGACCTGGCGTGACTTTCCAACAGCCCTTCACGTTCGAAGGCACGATACGAGCGTTCACCGATGCGGAGCTCTCCAATCTTGCGTTCGCGACGACGCTGCGCGGATCGGGATTGGCTGGCAACTTCTTTTTCAGGAGCGGACCTGGCTCGTATACCCCGGACGAACCAGGCACGGGTGTGTACGCGTTCGAGGCTCCGCATCCGGTGCCGGAGCCGGCGAGCCTGCTGCTCCTTGGAAGCGGGATCGCGGGACTGCTGGTGCGACGCCGACTGTCGCGATCGTAAAAGGCAGCTACTATGTCGAATCCTTGCGAATAGTAAATGGCGCCTGTCCTATAGCTCGCCGGATGGCATCCGCCGCTCGTTCCTCGCCACAGCGTGCTCGCAGCCGAAGGGCGTCCCCGACAGCGTCACGGCGTGCGCTGAGGTCGACCATCTCCTGGATCTCGACCGCCGTCGCCGGTATCGCCGACTTCAACGTGGCGAGCGCCTCGTCGAGCGACTTGCCCGCTGCCATCAGCTCCGTCGCTGCCCGGTAAAGCTCCTGCTTGCGTTGCAGGAGGAGCAGGAACCGCGTGTCCACCTGAGACTGGTTGGGGCCGAGGAGTCGTCCGTCTTCCAACAGCGCACGCATCGACGCGATCTCGGGATCGGTCGGGTCACCGCATCGGGATACTTGAACTCGATGTGATGAAAGTCCCATATCCCGTCCGCGCGAATCGACTTGAACGAGACGGCATAGGCGGCGATCGTGTGCCGCGACTCGTTTCTGACGATGACCAGGTACGGGGAAGCCTGCAGCGCCGCACCGGCCCACTGTCCAGCCTCCTTGCGCACCTGCGACTCGAAATCGACGGACGCTGCCGTGACGAGCGTCACACCTGCCTGGTCGAGCCCCATGACCCGAATCGGTGGAGTCATGCGCCGTATGCTATCCGCAACACGCCGCGACGCTCCTATACTTGGGATGGTGCGGCGACGACTGCGAACCGACTTGCACACGAACCATCTCGAGACTCCGAGGGTCGATCGCCGCGCGGCGTTGAAGACGCTCGCCACCCTTCCGTTCGCCTTCAGCGGGATCGAGATCGCTCAGCCGGATAGCTGGACGCCTCTCTGGAACGGGCACGATCTTGCCGGCTGGGACACGTATCTCGGCCGCCCACACAAATCGAGCGACGTGCCGCAGCTGCAGAAGAACGCGAACGGCGAGTACACCGAACCGATCGGCGTGAACCGCGACCCTCGCCGCGTCTTCAGCATCGTCTCGGCGGACGGCGCGCCGGCGATTCGGATCTCCGGCGAAGTCTACGGCGGCCTGATCACGCGCTCGGAGTACGAGAACTACCATCTGCGCTTCGAGGTGAAGTGGGGCGACCAGCGGTGGCCGCCGCGCGAGGACGCGGTGCGGGACAGTGGATGCTGCTATCACTCGGTCGGGCCGCACGGCGCCAGCTACGGGTTCTGGATGCGATCGTTCGAGTTCCAGATTCAGGAAGGCGATTTCGGCGACTTCTACAGCCTCGCAGGCGTGATATCGTCCATCAAAAGGGTCCTCCGGCCGGACGGCGTGCTAATCATCTCAACTCCTGAAAAACTGAATTACTCAGACCGTCCGGCTTATGCGAACCCTTTCCACGTGAAGGAGCTCTACCTCGAACAGTTTCGCGCCCTTGTCGGATCGTATTTCAAAACGACGGCAATGTTGTTCCAAAAACTTACCTACGGATCCGTAATAGTTCCGGAAACACCTGGTTGCGGCTTCAAGGAGTTTTCAGGAGACTTCGACGCGATCGCCGCAGCGCCGACTCTGGAATTTCCTATCACGAATATCTGCATCGCTTCTGACGCGGAGCTTCCAGTCATGGGCCCGAGCCTCTTTGAGGGAATGCGCGTGATCAACGATTCCATGATGCAGACGCAGCAGTTGTTCCTAAATTCCACCTCCTTGCGGATCGGACGTCTTATCACCTGGCCGTTTCGAAAATTCGCCAGTCGTTAAGGTTGTGAACAACAAAACGACACTGTCCGTTGCAATGTGTACTTATAACGGGGAGGCTTATCTTCCCGCGCAGCTGGAGAGCATTGCCTCGCAAACGCGATTACCCGATGAACTGGTTATTAGTGACGATGCTTCGAGTGACAAGACTCTCGACATCGCCAAAGAGTTCGCGGCCTGCGCGCCATTTCCCGTCCGGCTGAATGTGAACGAGAACAATCTCGGAGTGGTTAAAAACTTTGAGAAGGCAATCGCCCTCTGCGAAGGATCGATCATCGCCTTGTCAGATCAGGACGACGTCTGGCTGCCTCACAAACTGGGCCGGCTCGAACAAACAATGAGCTCAAACGGTGCGGCGTTGGTCTTTTCAGATGCTCACGTGGTGGACGATGAATTGAATTTAACGGGGCAGAGACTGTGGGAGTTTACCTTCAAGAAAGCCGACAGAGCACTGATGGCTTCCGGAAAAGGTGTTCAAGTGTTGCTGAAGCGGTCCGTGGTGACGGGCGCTACCATGGCGTTTTCGTCAGCACTCCGAAAGATGCTCCTGCCTATTCCCGCGATGGGACATCTTATTCATGACAACTGGATCGCTTTGTTGGTGGCTGCCAGCTCGAAAGTAGCCTTTATTGATGAACCGCTGATGAACTACCGGCAACACTCCAACCAACACACAGGTGTTTTTGAACCACGCGTCGCCCTCGCCCCGATCCCTGAGGCTGTTAAAGGGGAATCGTTGCGGAGCATGGCGGATTTTTACAACACTCAAGTCGCGCGATATCAGACGGCCATAAGCAGGCTGCGGACGCTTCCGCACGATCCGCACATTCTAAAGAACCTTGCCTTGATCGAGGAAGAGGTCTCGGAGCTCAAACAGAAGGCAGCTCATTTTATGTGTCGGGCCGAAATCGCGGAATACGGCGCGCGGCGCGTGCCTGCTGCGATTAAAGAGTTATGTCAGCTTGGCTACCATCGTTATTCAAACGGCTTCTTAAGTTTTGCGAAAGACGTCCTGCGTTAGCTGCTGGTCCTAAACATGCCGCGCGTCTCAGTAATCATCAGCACATTCAACGGGGAACGTTACATTCGGGAAGCTGTCCAGAGCATCCTTGATCAAACATTTCACGACTTCGAGCTGATCTTGGTAAACGACGGCTCGACGGACGCCACGCTCGAGATTCTTCGCGGCTTTGACGATCCCAGGATTACGATCGTGAACAATCCTGGCAACCAGGGCATTGCGGCTTCACAGAACAAAGCGTTGTCAGTGGCTACCGGCGAGTATCTCGCTCTTATGGATCATGACGATGTATCGCTGCCTGAAAGACTGCAGATGCAGGTTGCGTTTCTTGACGACCACCCCGAGGTTGGAATGCTCGGGTGCAACTGTATTTCGGTAGACGAAAAAGACCATGTCGAGTCAGTCAGCAGTCATTTTCGTGACGATGCGTTTCTAAAGTGGCAGCTGCTTCTCTGCGGATGCCCGTTCTTTCATACCAGCTTGATGGTGCGACGCTCGGCGATGGAACGAGTGGGCGGGTATGACGGCAAGTATCGGTTTGCGGGCGACTATTACGTTATCGCCAAACTCACTGATAGTTGTGGGGTCTCGAATCTTGATCAACCTTTAGTGAAGTGGCGCGTCCATAGTTCCTCAGCTTCTTCGATCAATCGGGAGCAGTTGTCGGATGAGGCCGTCGAGATCGGACGAAGGAACATCCAGGCAATAATGCGAAATAGTAAGTTAGATGACTACACGTGGGCCGGCATGCGCACGTTGGTGATGAATGACCCCTCGGCCGAAGTGAATATCTCAGCTGATCTGGTCAACACTTCTGTTTTATTTTTGTTGGCGCTACAGAATAGTTTCTATGAGAGACACGGCTTCTCGGATGTAGTCCGACGGAAACATCGCAGGGCAGTGTATCGGCTTTGGGGAAAACATTTCATGGCGTTGGCAACCCGCGGAAACGGCCGGCGCGATGCCAAGTGTCGATCTGCTCTGTTGCTCTGGTCTGCGAGGTTTATACTGGGCGCAGTTGCAGGCACACAGATTCAACCTGCAACTGCTGCCAATCCGATCGCGAAGATTTCTACTCAGCAACCCCTCTAGTAAGAGATGTCAACGGCTCCATTCAGTACGACTATCAAGAACGGGCTCAACGCCGTACTCAGACCGGTGGGCCTTGAAGTTGGCACTACTCTGAGAAAACGTATTGAAGACGACCGGCTGCGGAAGTTACAGGATCGTGCTCACTGGAACCACGCTCGCTATACCGAAGGATTGGAATTGGACGAGCAGAAGGCTTTGGCTTTTTTGCGTGAAACTTGCACGCCCTTTCGCGCCGACTATTTGCAGTTGCCGCTGAATTCAAACGGCGACGACACTCAGTTCTTTCTCGACAATGGTTGGTTTGGACCGCTTGACGCTGAAATCCTTTACAGCGTACTGCGAAGGAATGATCCGGCTACCGTTTTTGAAGTCGGTAGCGGTTTCTCGACCCGGTTGATGCGGCGCGCGATCAACGATGGCAGGTTGAGAACCAAAATAGTCAGCATTGATCCGACGCCCAACACCAATATCAGTCCCTATGCGGATGAATACATCAAAGCGCCGGTTGAGGATATTGAACCTGAACAAATCGTCGAGCGACTGAACGCCGGCGACGTACTCTTCATTGATTCCAGCCACATCGCCAGGACAGGCGGCGATGTTCCGTTTCTATTCCTCGAAGTTATACCTCGATTGAAACCCGGCGTGTTCATACACGTGCACGACATCTTTATTCCTTTCGACTACCCATCTGAATGGGTTCTTGAAGGCTGGCAGTGGAATGAACAATACCTTGTTCATGCCTTTCTCGCTTTCAACAACTCGTTCGAGATTCTTTGGCCAGGCAGTTATATGTTTGGACGTAAGCGCGACCACATTTCGGAACTCATCCCATCGGCCAAAGCCATGGCTAAGCCCCCATCCAGTTTATGGTTCACAAGGAATCGATCGGAAGACTATAGGTGACCGTACAAAGCAATGGGACGCGTTCGCGGAACGTCGTCCTCTTTTCACATCCCGGCTGCCCGCCGTTTGCTCAGCAAGCCGCGCGCGGTTTATTTGAGGCAAATCTGCTTTCGGCTTACAGCACGACCTTCAGTTACGACCGCGACAGCACCTTGGGTAAAGCGATCAAAGCGGGGATGAGCCTCGCTTCGAAGGATGCTGAGCGGCAATTGCTGCGACGAGAGATTACTGAAGTTCCGGCCGACCGGATTATCAGCCATCCTATTTCCGAGATCTTGCGAACCCTCGCGTCGAAAGCGCCGACCGGCCCAATCGTCGCCGATCGAATCTGGGACAAAACCGAACGTTGGTTTGACCGTAGGGTGGCCCAGAAGGACCTGAACGGCGAACGCGCGGTTTATTGTTACGAATACGCAGCGCTGTCGACCTTCGAGAAGCAAAAAGCCAGGGGCGGGTTGTGCGTCTACGATCTACCGATTGCCCATCATAAGTTGTCGGCCGAGTTGCTGGATCCGGAGATGGAGAAGTTTCCCGAAGCTCTCACAGATTATGAATCCCATCTCCGCCGGCTCGCTACCAAACGCAATGAGCGTAAGGACCGGGAATTGGCATTAGCGGATCATGTATTGGTCGCGTCGTCCTTCACCAAGTCGTCCCTCATTCACATCGGGTTTCCAGCAGAGAAAGTCAGCGTTGTTCCTTACGGTGCGCCGCCAGTAGTTGTGACTCCCAGGAAAAGCAAGACTGGCCCGTTCATATTCCTCAGCGCCGGCACGCAGTCAGTGCGAAAGGGTGTTCATTACACGGTGGAAGCCTGGAAGAGAATTGCGCCGCGTGACGGCAGCGCAGAGCTTTGGTTGATTGGACAGATGCTCCTGCCTGAACGGCTCGTGACAGGTCTGCCGGGAAAAGTTGTCATCCGCCCGTCGGTCCCCAAGGCTGAACTCAACGAGATCTATTCTCGCGCAGACGTGCTGGTCTTCCCGTCGTTGGTTGAAGGCTTCGGCATGGTGATAACGGAAGCTATGGCCCACGGCCTTCCAGTAATAACTACTTCGCACACCGCGGCGCCGGAACTGATCACGTCGGGCACGGACGGATTCATTGTTCCGGTACGCGACGTCGACTCGCTGGCTACTACGATGCAATGGTGCATTGACAACAGGGAAGCGCTTGAACAAATGGGCGCGAATGCCGCGGATAAAGCGTCACGCTGGCAGTGGAGCGACTATCGATCGGGCATCGGCGCTCGAGTCGAAGCGCTGCTCGCTGAACAGAGCCAATGACTAATTCAGCTCTCCGCATAGGCCTGATCGCTGACCTAACGGGACCGATCCCTCCTGTCCAGTATGGAGGTATCGAACGTATCGTCCATCTGATTGTTGAAGGTCTGATTAATCGCGGACATGAAGTGACTTTGTTTGCTTCAGACGACTCGAAGGTGAACTGCAAGTTGGTCCCATTCGGTCATCGACGGACTTACTCGACTTTCAACGAATTGCCTGTCCTGGCCGGTCTTTACCGCAGTCTATGGCGATCTCGAAAAGACTTTGACGTCGTCCACTCTTTTGGCAGGACCTTATATTTGGCTCCACTGCTTCCGCTGCGTCTCCCGAAGATTCAGAGTTACCAGTGTCCCATCAATAGAAGAAACATAAATCTGGTGCAGAAGTGGTCGTCGGGAACATTAACGTTCACGGCCTGTAGCCAAAGCACGGCGGACGAGGGAACGGGAATCGGGAAATGGGAAGTGATACCGAACGGAGTGCCGCTCGCGCAGTATCAGTTCAGGAACGGAGATGCGCCGGGAGATTATTTGGCATTTCTGGGCAGACTTGATCGCATCAAGGGCGTGCATACCGCCATCAAGGTCGCTAGAGAATGCAAGACGCCACTCGTGATCGCTGGAAACGTCGCTAAAGATGGGCCGGACTACGAGTATTTCAAGACCGAGATTGAACCTAACATCGACAACCAGAGCGTTAAATACATTGGACCTGTAAACGACCAGCAAAAGAACGAGTTTCTGGGAAAGGCAAAGGCCCTGCTTTTTCCTATTGAGTGGGAAGAGCCGTTTGGGATCGTGCTTGCTGAGGCGATGGCCTGTGGGACTCCGGTAGTCGCTTTCAGACGCGGCGCGGTTCCTGAAGTCGTAACGCACGGCAGCGATGGATTCATATGCGATTCCGTCGAAGAGATGATCGCCGCAGTGAAAGATGTCGACCGCCTGAACCGAGCCGATTGCCGGCAAAAGGTCGAGCGCAAGTTTTCTGACGATGTCATCGTGTCGCAGTACATCTCTCTTTACCGCAAGCTAATCATGAACGGCCGTCACTGATTTTCTTCAAAGGCATGACTCAGATCTGTCTCATTACGCAAGCGCACATAGCTCACAATCCGCGACTGGTAAAAGAAGCGGATGCACTATCGGCAGCCGGATACTCGGTGCGTGTGGTGTCGCGGCAGGTCTTGCCGCACCTTGCTCAACGCGACGACCAGATGATGCAAAATCGAAAGTGGATACATCAGCCGGTTGTAAGGATGGGATCCGGTCACGCCGTAATGCGGCGATGTCGTTCAAAGTTCTATCAAAAGCTGGGCACGCTAAGTTTGAGCGGCGGTATTGCCGAAAAGGCGCTGTTTGAAGATTATCCGGCCTTGCTAAAAGCGGCTGGAAGCGAACCGGCTGCGCTCTACATCGCGCATAACCTGGAAGCGCTGCCAGTGGCGCATGCTGCGGCGCGTAAGCATCACGCGAGGTTGGCATTCGACTCCGAGGATCTTCACTCCGAAGAGTTTCCGGTAGGCGATGAAAACTGTTTACGAAAACGAGTAGTGGATTTCATTGAGACGAGATACCTGCCGCAGTGCGATTACACGTCCGCACCATCACCCGAAGTCGCCGATGCGTTGGTCTCTCACTATCGGATCCCGCGTCCGCTGGTTATCTACAACACTTTCCCATGGAAGGATCGCGATGCTCTCGACGGACAGCAAAAGGATCGGCGAGGAGATGCGTTGTCGCTGTACTGGTACTCCCAAACGATCGGGCTCGATAGGGGACTTCAGGATGTGATCCGCGCTGCCGGCCTGCTGAATGGCCCGTATCAAATTCATCTTCGCGGAATGCTGACTGAGAGTGTGAAGGCGCAGATGGTCGATCTGGCGCGAGAACGTGGAGTGATGGATAAATTGTTTTTCCATGAGACCGTTCCGCCGGGCGAATTGCTTTCACGAGCTTCGGAGCATGACGTTGGCCTGGCGCTGGAAAACGGCGAAACCGGGAGTCGAGCACTATCAGTCTCAAACAAGATGTTTCTTTATATGTTGGCGGGATTGGGCGTGGCAACGACGAACATACCCGGTCAGCGGACCGTCCTGGAAAGCTGCCCAACCGCAGGATTTCTTTACCACCCAGGGGACTTTGAGGGTTTAGCGCGACAGCTTCAAAACTGGCTCTCTAGCCGATCGGCGCTAATGCAGGCAAAGGAGGCTTCGCTTCAAGCCGCGAAGGCGCGATGGAATTGGGAAACGGAAAGCTCGAGGTTCCTGGAGAAAGTCTCCGGAGTGTTGAACGTAGCAGCTGAAGAGCGACATGCGAAAGAGCGTGGTCTATACACCTCATCCGCCGCCACTTCATGAAAACGGTTTTAATCATTGGCGCCGACTTCAGCCCAAGTAGCCTGCCACCGGCGACGAGAATTAGATTCTTTGCCAAGCACCTACCCCGATTTGGTTGGCAGCCAATCGTGCTGACCACGAGTCCCGAGTATTACGAATGGGCCGTCGATAATGACAACGGTAATCTGGTGCCCAATACGATCGAAGTTATTCGGACTAAAGCCATACCGGCGCCTTTCACGCGCAAGTTTGGCCTCGGCGACATTGGCCTTCGAACGGTCTGGCACCATTGGCAAGCTATCAAACGTATTTGCCGGGAACGGAAGATCGATCTGATCTTTATTCCTGTGCCACCGTCTGTGCCGATGGTTTTAGGACGGCTGGCCCATCGCAAGTTTGGAATTCCTTATGTGGTTGATTACATCGATCCGTGGGTAACCGACGCTTACAAAAATGTGCCGCGCAAACAGAGACCGCCGAAGTGGCTTTTCGCTGACACGCTCTCTCGGGTGCTTGAGCCGTTTGCGCTGAAGGGTGTCGCGCACATCACTGGAGTTTCGCAGGGAACGACGGATCAGGTGATGCAAAGGTACGAATGGCTCACAAAGGATGATGCGACCGAAATCCCGTACGGCGCTGAGGCCGACGACTTTACATACGTCCGAAACAGCCCCCGCAAGAATTCGATTTTCGATGCGACTGATGGGCTAGTGCATGTGAGTTACGTGGGCGCCTGTGTTGTCGGGATGTACCCGACCATACGGGCCATTTTCAAAGCTGTCAGGAAAGGGTTGGAGGAGCGACGTCCAGGATTCGAACGTTTACGTCTCCACTTTGTCGGTACCAGCTATGCGGCTAATGGATCGGCCCCACAAAATATTCTGACGCTGGCGCGAGAAGCCGGGATTGCAGAACACGTCGATGAGCGGCCTCACAGGATTTCGTACCTGGATTCCTTGCAGCTAATGATTGACTCGAACGCTTTACTCCTGATTGGGTCAGACCAGCCGCACTACACGGCGTCAAAAATATTTCCATACATCCTGGCTGGTAAAGCGCTGGTTGCTGTTTTTCACGAAGACAGCAACGTTATTTCGATCATGCGAGAGACTGGCGCAGAGTTGCCCGTTACATACAACTCAACGGACGGTCCGGAAGAGAAGGTCTCGGAAATATGTGAGCGGCTCGAACTGGTCCTGGGCCAGATCGAGACGCATGCGATTGGCGCCGGCGTTTTAGAAAAATACAGTACCGCCACTATGACTTCGCACCTCGCTGAGTGCTTTACGAGAGCAACTGCGCGGTGAGCCGCCTTTTGTCAATGAGATCCAATCGTGGCGCTTAAGATTCTGATTCCGTTCAACACCGTCAGCCTTCACGGAATGGAACGTGGAGTTATAGAGACGTTTGATCTGCTCCGGCCGGAGATCGATCCACACTTTCTTCTTTCGTGCACTGCGCGTCGATTGAATTTACCAGTGCTGGAAGAGTTGCGGGGCAGAGGTTTGTCATTTTCTTTCTTCAGCGACACGGAAGGTTGGCCTCGAATCGCAAAGCCACATTCACTACCCGAAGCATGGAGGATGCTCAAGGCAACGCTGCTCGGGAACCGGGATGTCCTCAAAGCCGCGAGGGGGAAAGACGTGATTTACCTGCCGGGTGCAAACTATTTTGTGTTTGCCACACTCGCCTCCATTCGACATCGTCTGCGGCGCAGGCACCAGCGCATCGTTTATCACTTTCACGATCTGATTTTGAAGCCATCCCGCTTATTTGATATCGCGGCCCCTTTCATTACGGATTTCGTTCACAATTCAGAATCGGGAAAACTGGCAGTGACACAGACGAATCCTTCGCTGGCACGCAAGCGGAATTGGATTGTTCCCTTACCGGTGCAGGACCGATTAGGTAAGGTCGAGCCAGACGAAGTGGAGATGGATCGCAGCCGCGAATTCAATGTTCTATTTGTTGGCCAGATAGCCAAACACAAAGGCATCGATCTGCTATTGGAAGCTTATAAAATAGTACGTAAGACACATCCCCGTGTTGTCCTGCATATAGTCGGCAGTGATCAGGAAAAAGAGTCTGTGGCAAAACTGATGGATGCGATTCGCGAAGATGGAGGGATCAAATACTGGGGTTACCGCGGTGACGTATTGGAAATCATGAAAATGGCCGACGTCTATGTTCATCCCAGTCCTCCTTCCAGGTGCACGGAGTCATTTGGTCGTGGAGTAGTGGAAGCAATGTCGACCGGCACTCCGGTGGTGTGCTTCGGCAGCGGAGCGCTTCAGGAAATCGTGACACATGAAAAAACTGGTCTTATCTGTGTCGACGAAACGGCTGCAGACTTGGCTCGAAATCTGATCCGGTTCCTGGACCACCCTAATTTTAGGGACGAATGCGGGAAGTTGGCGCGTGTTGAATTTCTAGAGAAGTATAGTAACCCGATCGTAAAAGCCCGATGGATGGAACTATTTGAACCAAAACAGCGAAGCCCGCGAGACTCCGGCTCTAAACTTAACCAGGTCACTACACAATCACCTTGATTCGTCTGGCAATCGTAACAACGCATCCCATTCAGTACCACGCTGCATGGTTCAGGTCGCTCTCAGAGCACCCATCAGTCGATTTGGAAGTAATGTTTTGTCATAACGCAACGGCGCAAGAGCAGGCAGCTGCTGGTTTTGGAGTAGAGTTCGACTGGGACATCTCGCTGCTCGACGGCTATCGATATCGATTCTTAGAAAACACTGCGGCCGTGCCTACTATCGGCTCGTTTCGCGGACTCGACACCCCTGAGTTATTTGACGTAATCCGAAATGGGCGATTCGACGCAGTAATGGTTAATGGCTGGCACTACAAGAGCGCATGGCAAGCGATGCGAGCATGTTGGAACAGCGGAACGCGTGTAATGGTCCGAAGCGATTCTCATCTTCACACGGCACGGCCGTTTGCGAAGCGGATTTCCAAGTGGCTTTTTTATCGCTGGTTCATTTCCCGACTTGATGCTTGCTTGCCTGTGGGCAAGTGGTCGAGAGATTACTTTCTACACTACGGGGCAAAACCAGAACGCACTCGCACCGTACCGCATGCCGTGGACACTGAATACTTTTCTGACGAGTCGCGCAGGTTGTCACCGCAGAGAGCAGATCTGCGAGATCGTTGGAGGTTGCGCCAGCAAGATAGCGTGTTTCTTTTTGCAGGAAAGTTCATCGAAAAGAAGCGACCCCTGGATTTTATCGAAGCCATATCCAAAGCAGCTCAACACGGTGCGCCCATCGCTGGTTTGATGGTTGGCGATGGTCCGTTGCGGCGTCATTGCGAAGAGATAGTTACGAGTCGAAACCTTCCGATTCAATTCACAGGGTTCTTGAATCAATCTGAGATCGCAGCCGCATATGTGGCCGCCGATGCTCTCGTGTTGCCATCCGATGGTGGTGAAACTTGGGGCCTCGTGGTGAATGAGGCGATGGCATGCGGACGTCCGTGCTTTGTCAGTGACCATGTTGGGGCCGGGCCAGATATGATCGTCGCAAAGAAAACGGGAGATATCTTTAGGTTGGGCGATACGTCAGGGCTCTCGAATCTCCTTCTGGAATTCTCGGATCGTGGCGCTTTAACGACTATGGGGAAATACGCGCAAGACAAAGCTGCGCTTTATTCGGTTAACGCAAGCCGAGATGCGCTGCTCGAAGCGGTTGAAGCAACCACCGGGTCTACCATATGAAATTTCTAACTCCAGCAGGGCGAAGGCAAACAAAACTTAGCATTCTTACTTCGCTAGTGCCTTCAGTAATAGTAAGCGCACTGCTCGTTCTCACCAGTCTGAATGAAGTGGGGTGGATAGAAGTCATTGCCTCCGCGTTGATTCTATTTATTTCCTGGCATTCGTATCGTCGATGGCGAGAGACCCGCGATCAGGAATTGCCTTTCTTTGCAATGTTGGCGTTTATGTACTGGCTTTACTATGCAGTGCAACTGTTCTGGGGCTCCCTAACTGTTTCCGTAAGTTACTCGGCTGGACGTGTGGTAGAACCCGAAAGAATTCGAGACGCTGTTCTGATGGCGTTGTTGGGCGTGTGTTGTGTGTGGCTTGGAATGCGAAGCCGCGTTAGTCGGTTTCTGATGCCCAGTTCAACTCCATCCCTCATGTTGAACCCGTCGCGCTGGAACTATGTTCGAGTGGTGTTGATTATTGGTACCGTTGCGAGCGTGCTTCAGCCGCGGTTTGCGTTCTTAGGGGACGGAGCACGTCAGCCGGTTACGATACTGCTCTCAACCGTCCCATTACTGGCTTTTACACTACTCCTGCGACGAGTGCTACGTCGCGATGCCCAGCCCATCGACAAACTTTTGGTCGCGGTATTCCTTCTTTCCCATTCCATCTCCGCACTTTCATCAGGATGGTTGGGATCGTTCGCGTCGCTGATCGTCTTATGCGGTGTGGTCTATGCCATGGAGCGTCAGAGGATTCCACGAATGGCGTTGATCGCGGTGGCTCTTTGCGTCCTGTTTTTCCAGGTAGGAAAGCAGGATTTTAGGCGTACGTATTGGTCCGACGAACCCGCAGGAGCGGGAGGGCAAATAGAGCGAGTGACTTTTTGGGTGCAGTCCTCTACGGACAGATGGACAGACGCGCTGAATGATCCCACCGGAGAGAGCCTCTCAGAGACATTGCAATTTACGCTCGCTCGGATATCCCTCTTACCGCAGACGGCAGATGTCATTGAACAGACGCCGAAGAATGTCCCTTATAAATACGGGGAACTGTATTCCTATTTAATTTATACCTGGATCCCGAGGGCCATTTGGCCGGATAAACCCTCAATGAGTGAGGCCAATCAGTTTTACCAGGTTGCTTACGGCATAACTGATGAAGAGAATCTTGATAAGGTCTCGATTGCAGTAGGCGTATTGACAGAAGCTTACATCAATTTTGGATGGCCCGGCGTGATTGGGATCATGTTCTTGCTTGGGATCTTTTTAGACATTTATGCGAGGTTCTTCTTTAACAAGGCTTCGGGAATCCTCGTCAGCAGTTTAGGTGTAGTTCTATTACCACAGATGCTGGGTATCGAGTCGCAAATGGCACAGTACCTGGGCGGTATAGTTCAACAGGCAGTATTTGCATTGTTGGTCCTGCTTCCGGCCATTAGTTTTCGGCGTTCAAAGAGAACCTTCAAAATTCCTGCAGTTCAATACTCGCGTTGAAAAGTAACAAAAGTTTAGTAGGGCTGTTTCCCGAGTTTGGAGACGGCCACGTTGGCGGCATTCAAGCGAGTGGCCGGGTCGCATGGGAAGCGATCTCTACAGCAGCGCGGCAAATTGATTCCCCCGCTGAGCTGCTTTGTTACGGCAAGGTCGATTACGGCTCTTCCGCTAACGGCTCCTCCGGGTTATCGCGTTCGCAGGCCGTCATCGACGCCATCACTCGTAAACGCGAAATCAGCGAGTTCATTGTTTGGCAATTAGGTTTGTTGAAGCTGTTGCCGTTCTTCCGTGCCGGCTCTGCGCGAGTGACGCTATTTCTACATGGGATCGAAGCATGGAAGACGCCCGATCCTTTGACGAGAAAACTGCTCCGAAGCGTAGATTGTTTCCTGGTTAACAGCGAGTACACCTGGAAACGGTTCCTCACGCACAACCCTCAGCTTGCTTCTGCAACGCCCAGTATTGTTCAGCTGGGTCTTGGTTCAATAAGTTCAACGACGGAACTTCCCACAACGCCGCCGGCAGCATTGATGATTAGCAGGCTGTGCAAATCCGAGGACTACAAAGGACATCGCGAAGTAATAAATGCCTTTCCGCAGGTACTTAAACGAGTACCGGATGCTGAACTATGGATTGCCGGCGAGGGCGATTTGCGGCCGGAACTGGAGCGATTCGCCCGCGATAACGGCGGGGCCGAACGCATTCGATTCTTTGGCGCGATTAGTGAGGAGCTAAAGTTAAAGCTGATCGAGTCTGCTCGATGCCTGGTGATGCCGAGCCGGGGCGAAGGGTTTGGCCTCGTATATCTGGAGGCAATGCGTGTGGGGAGACCGTGTCTGGTGAGTACGCTGGATGCCGGTCGTGAAGTCGTGAATCCGCCCGAGGCTGGTTTGGCGGCTAACCCAAGCGATACGGAAGAGTTGGTGAATTCGATTTCGCGGCTGGTAAGCGAGGGTAACGAATGGCAGGACTGGTCCAGGCGTGCTCGCCGCCGCTATGAGGAAAACTTTACCGCGGCGCATTTTCAAAGACGATTAGTGGCGGCGATTTTTGAAGGTTCTCCCGTTCGTGTTAGTGCGTGTAATTTCGTGGATCGTTTTGATTCTCAGGCTGAAAATCGATCCACGAACTAACACAAACGTTCCTAATTCTTTAACCTACGTTCGTGAGAGTACTTCACGTTATTCCGTCCATTGCCGAAATTTCCGGTGGGCCCGGGCAGGCGATTGCACCACTGTGTGAGGCGTTACAGAAACAGGGAACGGACGTCTTGCTTGTGACCACGAATGCAGAGCTGAACGGACGGCTGCCAATAAACGGCAAAGAAGCTGTTTTGTATAAAAACGTGCCGACGATGGTTTTTCCGGCCCAACTCGGCTCGTCGTTTAAGTATTCGCGACCTCTCAGCGACTGGCTTGATTCGAATGTCTCTAATTTTGACGTGGTCCATATCCATGCAGTTTTCAATCATGCTTGCGTAGCCGCCGCGCGAGCATGCCGGAAGCATGGCGTGCCTTACGTGGTCCGTCCACTGGGAACACTCGATCCCTGGAGTATGAAACAGAAGCCACTTCGGAAGACCTTGTTTTGGAATCTGGCCGGTAAACGAATGCTGCGCGACGCAGCCGCCGTGCACTATACGGCCTTGGCGGAAATGAAAGCGGTAGAGGAGTCACTCGGTTTAAATCATGGCCGAGTTGTTCCGCTTGGCGTGGACACCGCAGGCGACGGTGAGAACTACGAAATATCTCGTTACTTTCCCCAGGTCGCCGGGCATCCATATGTCCTGGTGTTATCAAGACTTCATTCCAAGAAGGGCCTCGATGTGCTGCTCGATTCATTCGTGCCGCTGGCGAAGCAGGCCGAGTTTGCAAACTGGCGGCTCGTCATCGCGGGAGACGGCCCACAGGAATATTCAGCGAAACTCAAACAGCAGGTAGCGGCGAACGATGCAACCGGACTGGTTGTATTTACCGGCTGGCTCGAAGGCGTGCCCAAGAAGGCGATCCTCCAGAATGCTTCGCTGCTCGCCCTTCCTTCACGCCATGAGAATTTTGGTTTGTGCGTGGTGGAGGCACTCGCCGTGGGTGTGCCCGTCTTGATTAGCCCTGATGTAAACCTCGCTGAAGACATCCAGTCGGCCAACGCCGGTTGGATTGCGGCCGTCGATAAGGAATCGTTGCAGAAAGCGCTGGCTGACGCGATGCGTTCGCCCGAGGAACGCAAGACGCGCGGCGACGCTGGGAAGCATTTCGCATCAAGATTTGCCTGGCCGGGAGTCGCAGCTGAGCTCACATCGCTTTATTCCGAACTGATTCACGCCAACTGACAAAGTGATTCATCAAAACGTTAAAGATCTTTACTACGTGCTGATGTATCCGTGTTCCCGGATACTCAAGCCGTTTTACCGTTTTCACTTCCGGTTTCTTAATGGCCAGCGCAAGAAGGTACAGATTGGTTGTGGCCCAAATTATCTGAACGGCTTTATCAACATCGATGGAAACTTCCAGCGTAAGACTGATTATCTCCTCGACGTACGCGCGGGCTTACCATTTCCGGATAACTCCATCGACTTTCTTTACTCGTGTCACATGATGGAGCACCTTCACGTAAACGAAACCATTCAACTATTACAAGAGTGCAGACGGGTGCTGACGCCCGACGGCTACTTGCGTTTGACGTTGCCAGATTTCAGTTTCATAGCGTCGATCATGTCAGGCGAGCAAGTGTCGGACTTTCCACGGCGCTTTAATTCGCGCGAGGGTCAGGCCATCAATCATCTCTTCTGCGACGGCCAGCATAAATATGCCTTCAGCAGAGAAGTCATTGAAGAGATGGCTCGCGAAATAGGGTTCTCCCGCGTAATGCCCGCAGGTTTGGAGGATGACCATTTCGTGAATCTGAAGCTGTCTGAGCCCGGCGGCAGCTTTTCAGTCAACCTGTACAAGTAATTTTGCTTCAACACATAACTCCGCTCATCCTGACATACAACGAAGCGCCGAATATCGGACGCACGTTGGAACAGCTGCGTTGGGCGCACGACATCGTTGTCGTTGATAGTTTCAGCAGCGACGACACGCTGGCAATTATTTCGAGTTTTCCCCAGGCACGAGTTTATCGTCGCGAGTTTGATTCGCATGAGAACCAATGGAACTTCGGACTGAAGCAAACAGGGATCGATTCGGAATGGGTGCTGGGACTGGACGCCGATTACATTTTGACTGCGGAGTTTGTAGATGAACTCCGGGCGCTTCAACCGGAGTCGAAGATTCAAGGCTACCGCGTGGCGTTCTCCTACTGTATCAACGGACGCCCTCTGCGAAGCGGCATCTATCCTCCGGTAACCGCTTTATATCGTCGCAAGGCAGCGGACTATACGCAGGACGGGCACACGCACAAGCTAGTTCTCGATGGGCGGGTGGAGAACTTTCGTTCCCGCATACTGCACGATGATCGGAAGCCGCTGAGTCGGTGGCTGGAAGCGCAGTCGCGCTATACCAGGCTGGAGGCCTTAAAGTTACAGAACACAAGTAACGCCGAACTTGGTTGGACCGACCGAATCAGGCGCTGGCGCATCGTCGCTCCACCGGCGATGCTTTTTTATTGTTTGGTTATTCGGCTGGGCATACTTGATGGCTGGCCCGGCTTTTACTACGCGTTCCAACGTGCGTTGGCAGAACTAATGCTGTCGCTGTATTTGCTCGAGAATGATCTGGAGGGGCATCGCCTCCAAAATCAAAAGTCCAAAGTCCAGAGTCCGGTTCCAACGGTTCCAGGTCCTTCTGCCGACGTTGGCTCTTAAACCTGAAATGTCAGAGGGTTAGGCCCAATGGGGTTGGGCTGGAATGTCTCGTTGGTCAGCGTGCGATCTGTCGCTCTTTGATTTCAATGGAAAATGAGAAATGGAAATGACCGATGGAAAATTTTCCATCTGACGTTCTCATTTGCCAGTGTTCATTCAACACCAAGAGCGGGGCAAGCCACCCTCCTGACCATGAGATTCCATCTGATTAATTCCGGATTCTGAAATCCGTAATCCGAAATCTATGTGTGGCATCTGCGGAGTAGTTGATTGGCGAGATTCGGGGACGCGGTGTCCCTCGTCAGACGCATGACGCCTGCCATGGTCCACCGTGGCCCGGATGACGAAGGGTACCTCGACGTCGGAATTTCAGATTTCCAATTCGGTGCTCTTTCGCTGGGAATGAGACGTTTGAGCATCATCGATCTCGAAGGCGGTCACCAACCGATCTTCAATCAAGCGGGAAACGTCGGCGCTGTGCTAAACGGCGAGATCTACAACTTTGAATCTCTACGAAAACAACTGGAAGATCGAGGTCACACGTTTCGTACGCGTGCCGATTCTGAAGTAGTGGCACATGGTTATGAAGAGTGGGGTCCGGCCTGCGTCGAACGCTTTGAAGGAATGTTCGCGTTGGCTGTGTGGGACGGCCGCCGCGCTAACGATTCCGGACAGAGTGGGAAGTTATTTCTCGCGCGCGACCGCCTGGGTATCAAGCCTTTGTATTACGTCGCAGTCAGCAATCAGCAAACAGCAAACAGCAAATTATTTCTATTCGCTTCCGAGGTTAGGACTTTACTCGCCAGTGGTGTCGTTCCGCGCGTGCTGTCGCGGTCAGCTCTCGAAAGCTATCTGCTGTTTGGTTCCGTGAGCGAACCCATGACGCTGGTTGAGGGTGTAGTTTCATTGCCCCCGGGTCATTGGATGACGGTCGACCTGGACTCCGCCCACCTGAGTTTGAAAACAGAACGCTACTGGAGCATCTCCGAACACGAAACGAACGTCCGAGTTCGCCTCGACCGGCAACAACGGCAGCAACGATCGGATCACGATTTCGAATCACGTTCGTCAACTGCTGCAGCAAAGTGTGCGGAAACACTTAATTGCGGACGTGCCCGTCGGCGTGTTTCTCAGCAGTGGCATCGATTCCACTGCGCTCGCGGCGTTGGCTTCACGTGAAGTAGCCGGTGTCCACACCTTCACCGTTGCTTTCCCGGAAAAAGAATTTAGCGAGGCCTCGATCGCGCGCCGCACCGCAACCACCTTCGCCACCACGCATCAGGAGGTAATGCTGTCCGGCGACGAAATGCTCGCGAGGTTAACGGATGCGGTCGCTGCGTTGGACCAGCCGAGCATGGACGGCATCAACACTTATTTCGTTTCCTGGAGCGCGCGGCAGGCTGGTTTGAAGGTCGCGCTTTCGGGGCTTGGCGGCGACGAAATGTTTGGCGGGTACAGCACCTTTTCGCGCACGGCGCAGTTTCAACGCATGGCTAAAGCTTCGGGTGGAATTCCCGGAGGAATGAAGTCAGTGGTTTCGGCGTTCGCCGGTGTTGCTGAAAACGCCGGCGGTCGTCTCGTCGGCGGGGATGCGGCAAGAAAACTCGCGGCCTTGTGGGAAAACCCCCAGTCGCTTCCGGATCCGTTCTACTTTGGAAGATCTTTGTTCACCCCCGCGCAGGTCCAGGGGCTGCTTAAACAACCGACCAACGGGCATCGCGCGCTGTGGCGCGACTGGCTCGAGCAAAGCGCTGCGGGCGCAAGAAGGTTGGATGCCTTTGCCGCAGTGTCGTGCATGGAAGCTGAGTCGTACATGGTTAACACGCTACTGCGCGACACCGACTCGATGAGCATGGCCCATTCGCTGGAAGTGCGTGTGCCTTTTTTGGACCATCTCTTGGTTGAATTTGTTACCCAGTTGCCTCGCCAATTGAAGTTGCGACAGGGTCAGCCGAAAGCGCTTTTGGTCGACGCGCTGAATGATCTGCTTCCGTCAGAGGTAGTGAATCAGCCCAAGCGTGGGTTCACTTTTCCGTGGGCTACATGGTTACGTGGTCCATTGAGGAAGACCATTCAAGATGGGTTCCTGGAAGCGACGCCTGCCTTGCGAGACGCGCTGAGCACTGAAGGCGTCAATGGTGTCTGGCGAGAGTTACTTGAACGGCAACACGAGCTGGTCCCGGCCGTGGAGCCTTTATGTCTTGAATGAATGGTGCAAGGCGCATCTAACAAGTTAGGGGTTTCGAGTTTGAAGTTTCGAGTTCGAAGTTCCTGTGGTTCTACAGACAAAGCACGACCAGTAGCAACTCGAAACTCCGAACTCCAAACTCGAAATTGAAACATGTACATATTAGGAATTAACGCTTATCACGGTGACGCGGCAGCCGCGTTGATTAAAGACGGCGAGCTACTTGCGGCGGTTGAAGAAGAACGCTTCAACCGTGTGAAGCATTGCGCAGGATTTCCTTCTGCATCGGTTCGCTATTGCCTGGAAGCCGCGGGCATCGGCATTGAAGACGTCGAGCACATCGGAATCTCACGTGATCCTGCCGCGCATCTTCACAAGAAGGTGCTATTCGCAGCCCAAAGAGCGACCAGGCAGGCGGCAGGCGCCACGCTTGAGGCCGCAGGGGCCGGCAGGCAGAAGGCAGCGGTCACGGCAGTAGGTGACAGTGATTCACATGATGGAAATGGAGCGAACGGCCGGAAGGGTATATTCGGGCAGATCAAGGACCGCCTCAACAACGCCGCCAAAGTTCGGGACTTGAAGGATGACCTGGCCGCCGCGCTCGGAGTTTCAACGGCCCAACTGAAGGCGCAGTTTCATAACGTCGAACATCATCGTGCACATCTCGCCAGTTCGTTTTACGTGTCGCCATTTGATCGCGCCGCACTCCTTTCTATCGATGGCTTCGGCGATTTCATCTCGACTATGTGGGGCGTCGGAGAAGGGAACTCAATCCGCGTTTTGGATCAGATCGAATATCCACATTCGACGGGCATTGTTTATACGGCCACCACGCAGTTTCTTGGTTTTCCCTACTACGGCGACGAAGGCAAAATCATGGGACTCGCGCCTTACGGCCAGCCGCGATACATGAATGAGTTTCGCGACATCATTCGCACCGAAGACAAGGGCAAGTTTCGTTTGAACCTGGATTACTTCCGTCACCATGCCGAGGGTGTGGACATGACATGGGACCAGGGTTCTCCCGTCATCGGGAGAATTTTCTCGGATGAGTTTATACGCACGTTTGGACCATCGCGGGCGCCAGGCGATCCGCTCACCGATCGCGAACGCGACATCGCCGCCAGTCTCCAGCTTCGTCTGGAAGAAGTCGCGTTTCACGTCCTGCGACACCTACACGATCAGACCGGACTCACCGACCTGGGTCTTTCTGGTGGTGTGGCGTACAACTCGGTGATGAACGGTAAAATCCTTCTCAACACACCCTTCGAACGCGTCTACGTGCAGCCGGCGGCCGGCGATAGCGGAACAGCACTCGGGGTTTGTTACCAGATTCATAACGGCATCCTGAAGAAGCCGCGCACTTTCGTAATGGACGGTGCGTACACAGGCCCTTCCTTTGAAAGCGATGAAATCAGAAAAGAACTCGCAGACAGCGGGCTGGAGTTTGAGAGCTACACTGATGAAGAAGTGACCAAACGGGCCGCGCGTGACATTGCTGACGGTCTGGTAGTGGGTTGGTTTCAGGGTCGTATGGAGTTTGGGCCACGGGCGCTAGGCAATCGTTCGATTATCGTCGATCCGCGCCGTGCGGATATGAAGGACATACTCAACGACCGGATTAAAAAGCGCGAGCCGTTTCGGCCGTTTGCGCCTTCAATACTGGAGGAACGCACCGCCGATTACTTCGAGCAGAGCCATCCAGCGCCCACGATGCTGATGGTTTACCAGGTGCGTGCTGAGCGCCGCGCTGAAATCCCGGCGGTAACACATGTCGACGGTTCGGGCCGCCTGCAGACCGTTACTAAAGAGGTGAATGCGCGCTACTACCAGTTGATCTACGACTTCAACGAATTGACCGGCGTCCCCGTTGTTCTCAATACGTCATTCAACGAAAACGAGCCCATCGTCTGCACGCCGAGGCATGCCATTGATTGTTTTCTGAAGACTCGCATGGACGTTCTTTACTTGGAGAACCATCGGATAGGGAAAAGTGAAAAGTGAAGAGTGAAAAGCAAGACGAAGAGCAATCTGCTTTTCGTGAGTTAACTATAGCCTTCCGCTTGGGCGTCACCACCGACAGGCATTCGCCGGTCAGAAAGGGAAGGACACATGAGACCTCATGAGAAATTGGCAGTTTGGCAGCGAGCGATAGAGTTAGTCGTCAGGATTTACAAGTTGACGGAATCGTTTCCTAAGGAGGAGAAGTTTGGCTTGATTTCACAAATAAGGAGGGCCGCTGTTTCAATTCCTGCGAATATCGCAGAGGGAGCAGCGCGCCAGTCGAGCAAGGAGTTCTGCTATTTTTTGTCTAACGCACAGGGCTCTGTTAGCGAACTCGCAACTGAATTGGTGATCGCTCGACGGCTTGGGTATGTGGCTGAGAGCCCTTATCAATCCGATTACGATGAACTGACAAGTGTCGGCTGAATGATTCTTGGACTCTCACGAAGCGTCAAGCAGCGCCGCACATAACACGATTCGGATTCAGGGCTTGCTTCACTAGTCACCCTACAATTACAGGATTTGCTTTTCACTTTTCACTTTTTACTTTTCACTCAGAAGAGCTCCTCATCGGAGAGTCTATGCGCATACTAGTAACCGGCGGCGCTGGTTTTATTGGTTCACACTTGTGCGAGCGTCTGATCGAAGACGGGAACGACGTACTGTGTCTCGATAACTTCTTTACTGGACGCCGCGCCAATATAGTTCACCTGCTCGACAATTCGCACTTCGAACTTATTCGACACGATGTCATTGAACCAATCCTCCTTGAAGTGGACCAGATTTATAACCTGGCTTGTCCGGCTTCCCCAATCCATTACCAATACAACCCGGTGAAAACGGTAAAGACCAATGTCATGGGCATGATCAATATGCTCGGGCTGGCCAAACGAGTGCACGCGCGCATCCTGCAGGCCTCAACTTCGGAGGTCTACGGCGATCCGTTGATTCACCCGCAACGAGAGGAGTATTGGGGCAACGTCAATCCGATCGGTCTGCGTTCGTGTTACGACGAAGGCAAGCGCCTGGCGGAGACGTTGATGATGGACTATCACCGCCAAAACGGCGTCGACATTCGTATCGCGCGAATCTTCAACACGTATGGTCCACGCATGCTGGAAAATGACGGCCGTGTCGTTTCCAACTTCATAGTGCAAGCCTTGCGCAATCAACCACTCACGATCTATGGGAAGGGCGATCAGACGCGTTCGTTTTGCTATGTGGACGAATTGGTAGAGGCGTTGATGTTGTTGATGAATACGGACGGGATCAACGATCCGATCAACCTCGGAAACCCGCATGAGTTCACCATCAGGCAACTCGCGGACGAGATAATCCGGCTCAGTGGCTCACAATCGACGGTCGAACACCTGCCGTTGCCGGAAGACGATCCCAAACAGCGCCAGCCCGACATCACTCGCGCTCGAGCTTTGCTGAACTGGACCCCACACATCGAATTGAGCGAAGGGTTGATGAAAACGATTCAATATTTCCAAAACGAAAATAGCAAACAGCCGGCGTTGGCATGAAGTGATGAGTGATGAGTAATGAGTGATGAGTAATGAGTACAACTAACCCACGAGTCTTCCGCTTAGGCTCTCTTACCAAAGGACCTTTGACGTTTTGATGAAACAAGCATCGGAAGTGGGCCGGATATTGGGAGGACTACGGGCCTCAGTCGAGCGAAGACGGCAACAATCGGGACATTCACGATCAAACATCGGGTAGGTCGAGCCAATCCTAGCTCGCCACTCATTACTCATCACTCATCACTCATCACTCATTACTCATCACTTTGTATGCGGTTTCTTCTACTTAATCAGTGCTTCCATCCGGACGTGATGGCGACTGCCCAGCAGCTGACCGACTTAGCTGTGGGACTGGCAGATAAAGGTCACGATGTGACCGTCGTTACCAGTAATCGCGGATACGACGACCCGGCACGGCGCTTCCCGAATCGAGAAACCTGGAAGGGCATAAAGATTGTTCGCATCTCGTCTCTGGCGATGGGTAAACAGAGCAGATGGCGACGTGCCGCCAGCTTCGCCAGCTTCATGCTCAACTGCACCGGTCGCTTGTTGCTGCTACCGCGGTTCGATGTCGTTGTCGCATTGACGTCACCGCCACTGATTTCATTTCTCGGGTCCGCATTCACGCAGTTGAAAGGCGGAAAGTTCTTTTTCTGGGTAATGGATCTCAACCCGGATGAAGCAGTCGCAGCTGGTTGGCTAAAAGGCGATTCGATCTCGGCACGATTCCTTCAGCGGTTACTCCGCTCCAGCTTGTCTCGCGCAGAAAAAGTAATTGCGTTGGATCAATTCATGAAGGACCGCATTGTCGCCAAGGGAATTCCAGACGACAGAGTGCAGGTGCTGGCGCCGTGGGCCCATGACGATCGAGTAAGTTTTGACTCCCAGGGAAGAGAAGCTTTCCGGCAACAACATCAAGTGGCGCAGAGCTTCGTCGTCATGTATGCGGGAAATCATAGCCCATGCCATCCACTTGATACTTTGTTAGAAGCTGCGCGTCGTTTGTCGGATCGAAGAGAAATCGTCTTCCTGTTCGTAGGTGGCGGCAGCGAACAAGACAAGGTCAGGCAGTTCGGTAAACGGCATGGATTGGACAATATTCGTTGTCTTCCGTATCAGCCTTTGGAAGACCTGCCGGCTACACTCTCCGCCGCAGACCTCCACACGGTTGTGATGGGTGATGCTTTTGTTGGAATCGTCCATCCATCGAAGATCTATAACCTAATAAGCATCGGTTCGCCTTTTCTCTATGTTGGACCGGGAGAAAGCCACGTGACGCAGATAGCGGGGCAAATGAACGGAAACGGATCCGCGTTTATCGCGAGGAATGGCGATGTTGAAGCTGTGATGGGCCATATTTTGAAGCAATCAAAACTGGAACCGCCTGCTGCGAGGAACCACGTTCCAGAAATCGCCCGTTCGTTTTCCCGGGAGACTCTGCTTCCGCAAATGATTGCCCTGTTGGAGTCTGCCAAAGGTTCCGAGTTTAAAGTTTGAGGCTCACTCGAGCCCTAGGCGCGCCTCGCTGGGCGGCCAAACTACCTTGTAGTTGCGTTAGAGAGGTAACCCTGTGAATACCTATTTAGCCCTGTTCCTCATCGCCACGTTCGCATCCCTGGTTATCACTCCCTTGATACGCAGGTTGTGCGAACGGTTCCGCTTACTTGACGTACCAACCGACGGACGACGAGTCCACAGCAACGCTGTGCCACGGCTCGGCGGAGTAGCTATATATCTTTCGATGCTGCTGGCCCTATCTACGCTGCCGATGGTTTCGAACCTCCTGACCCAGTCGCTTGGGGAATACACGGACCAACTGTTCGTCGCGGCGATCCCGGCCACGCTGGTCCTGATTCTTGGAATCTACGACGACCTGCGCGGAACTAACGCTGCCGTGAAGTTTATCGGACTTGGTTTGGTTGGAGCGTTGTTTTTCGCGATGGGCGGACGAATTGAAGGGCTGGCGATTCCTTTCGTTGGCACGCTTCATTTTCCGGCAGTCGTTAGTTTCTTCATCACTGTGTTTTGGCTGGTCGCGATTTCCAACGCGTTCAATCTGATCGACGGTATGGATGGGTTAGCGACCGGAGCAGCGCTGTTTGCGTCAATAGTTATCCTGATAGTTTCGCTGGCCCAGGGCAATCCGCTGATGATTGTCGTTGCCCTTGTGCTTTGCGGCGCGCTGGCAGGTTTCCTGCGTTACAACTTCAATCCGGCGTCAATATTTCTGGGAGACTCGGGCGCGCTCTTTATAGGGTTCTTACTGGCAGCGCTGTCGGTTTTGAGCGCGCAGAAAGCAACGACATCGGTTGCCGTGATTACGCCATTGCTCGCGTTTGGTCTCCCCGTTGTAGATACCAGCGTAACAATGGCGCGGCGGCTGATCAGTGGCAAACCAATGTTCCAGGGCGACGGTGAACACATTCATCACATGTTGCTCCAACGTGGCTGGTCGCAGCGACGTGTTGTTTTGATCCTTTACGGTGTCTGCGCTTTGTTTGGACTTGTGGCCGCACTCTCGACAACTACATCTTCACCGCAAACTGGATTTGTCTTGTTCGTCATCGCAGTTGCCGTAACGATTGCTGTCGGCCACTTGCGCTATCACGAAGTTGATGAGCTGCGTGCGGGTATGAAGCGCACGGTGGGCGACCGGCGTTTGCGAGTGGCTAATAACATTCGCGTAAGGCGAGCGAGCAGGGCACTCTCAAAAGCAAGTGACCTCGGCGAGCTGTTTGACGCGTTAGCCGTGATGCTGGAGTTTGGAGAGTTTGCGTATGCCAATGTGCAGATCGGTGAAGCTGGGCGCGCTGAAGTCAATGAACGCGCGCTAAAAGCAGGCGGACACGCACGACCGCTTCAGAACCTCGAGATGCGAAACGGCCGGATCTGGTGGTCCTGGAGACGACAGGGTGTAAACGAAGACGCCGTGATCGGTTCCAGTTCTGTTTGGTGCCTGCGGTTCCGTTGTCGACAGATACCAAGAACCTGGGATGGATCAATCTTTATCGGCCCTTCAATGACCCGCCGCTGCTGCTCGACACAAACTACCTCTCGGGTTTGTTAAGGACGGATCTCTCCGAGGCCGCGCAACGCATTCTTGAGTCTCACGAAAAACGCATGGGGACAGGTGACGTGCCAGTGCCGGCAACGGCGGGAAAAGTCGCAGGTTGATGTCTCAAGCCGACGCTCAAATACACACAGCTGAAACACTGCCGCGCGTGAACACGGCTTCTGCAAAGGCGCGTGCTGCCCGTGTCCTCAGCGCGACGATTTTCTTCTCCGTCGTAGGATTGCTGGTTTTCACAGCCATTCCTTATGGAACCGTGGAAGCATGGTGGAAAGCGTTTTTTGTTTGCGCGGTTTTCGTCATGGCAATTCTTTGGGTCATTGAAGGTTATCTGAGTGACCGGCTGTTTGGTGATGCGTGGCCACTGGTCCTTCCCGTCCTGGCCCTCGCCGTGTTCTCCTTTTTTCAGACCGTCGCATTTAACCCGGGTCCAGCGCCGGCCGGCATAGGTTTGTCGACCTGGAACGCCATCAGCGTCGATCCCTATCAAACGAGGTTCTTCGTATTGCAGCTTCTCGCCTTGCTTCTGGCGGGAGTCTTCATTTCTCGTTATGCGAACACCGAGCGGCGGGTGATGGTCCTGGTTAACGTTGTGATCGGTGTTGCGGTTGCGTCCGCGATTTTCGGCATTGTCCGGCAAACAACCCAACAGGCGGTAGGATTTGGCCTTCCCCTAATTAAACCTGATCAAGGTTTTGCCCAGTTTGTTAACAAGAACCACTTTGCCTACTTGATGGAGATGGCGTTTGGTCTCGCGCTCGGAATAATCCTGGCTGGCGGCGTTAAACGGGAGCGAGTTCTGATGTATGTCGCGGCGCTGCTGCCAATCTGGACGGGGCTGGTCTTATGTGGATCGCGTGGCGGACTGGTGGCAATGTTGGCGCAGGTTGTGATCGCGCTGTTGCTTTTTGGCACGGTGCTGAGTCGAGACGGTGCGACCGAGAGGGAATCGAAAATTCTTGGCATGGCGCGGTCGCTGCCCGCAAGAGTTCTCCTCCTGTTGGTTCTTATAGGTGGAATGGGTTTCGCAGCATTGTGGCTCGGTGGAGATCCGCTGGCCAACCGGATCGAAGAATCGCGCAACGAGATAAGCGCGCAGATGGATGAAGCGCGTCAGGGCGTGAGCCGAAAGCAGATTTGGAGAGTAACGCTTAGGATGTTTGCCGCCAATCCAATTGTCGGAGTTGGCATGGCAGGGTACTGGACCGCCGTTCCGCAGTTTCACGACGCGTCCGGACGAATGACGCCGCAGGAAGCGCACAATGATTACCTGGAGTTGTTGGCAAGCGGAGGGTTGCTTGGGGCCTCGTTGGCCGTTTGGTTTGCAGTTGTAGTTTTCCGCCGGACAAAAGAAAATCTGGTCACGTCAAACCGGTTCCGGCGGGCCATGTGTTTTGGTGCCGCAATAGGAATTGCCGGCGTGGCAGTTCACAGCTTGTTCGATTTTGGGTTACACCTCATTATTAACGCCCTGGTGTTTACAACGTTGCTGGCGATTGCCACGTCAAAGTCAACATGGTCCAGGCGACAGATATCCGAAGCCCCATGAGAAAACCTGAGATGCTTAACCGTGCCGTTGCCTTGATAGTCGCATGTTCTTTGTGTGCGGCGTTTACCAGGGCTGCTGCCCTACAAGGACTTTCAGGCGGAGCTAGCGCGCTGCAAGGGCAAGACATTATCGGCGGCGCCGCGATCGTTTTTAAGAAACCTCAACCGACACGCGATCTCGTGGGCGGGGCCGCCATGCTGATGGTCAAGCGGCAGGTAAGACGCCGGCCGCCGGTAATTGCCCGAAACACTGGACCAGACCCGAGAGAAACGCGCCCGACAGGCGAACGTGTGGTGGCCGGAGCCACGCTGACGGCGGAAGACAAGGGCGAAGAGTTCAAGGAGCAGGGTAATGCGTCTTACGAGGCCGGCGATTTCACGAAAGCTATCGCGGCTTATCTTGATGCGCTGAAGCACACGCCAAAAGATGCCGTGATTTTCAACAACCTTGGCGCTGCGTATCTAAGCGCTGGCAAGCTTAGCGAGGCGGTCGACTCCTTCAAGAAGGCGATCGCGTTGAAGGCCGACGACGAAGATGCGTACTTTAACCTGGGAATCGCCTACAGCTCGCTCAACAATCCTGCGGAAGCAGTCGAAGCGCTGAACTCGGCGATTAAGCTCAAGGCTAATTGGGCGGAAGCGCTCAACACGCTTGCAGATAACTACCTCGCGCTTGATCGTTACGCTGACGCGGCGAAGGCCTACGAACAAGTAGTCCGGCTGCAACCAACTAACGCAAATGCATACAGCAATCTTGGCTACTCCTACGACCGGGAGGGAATGTCCGCGCAGTCAATCGATGCGTTACAGAAAACAGTCGGTCTCAGGCCCGACGATGCGCTGGCCCACAACAATCTCGGCGCAGCGCTGTACAAGAGTGGTCGTTATGTTGAGGCAGTTAGCGCGTTTAACAATTCCACGCGGTTAAAACCTGACGATGCTGAAGCGCTTAACAATCTGGGCGCGGCTTACTACATATCCGACCAGCACCCGAAAGCTGTAGAGACGTTTCAAAAGGCGATTGCAGCCCGACCTGACTTTGCAGACGCGCATTACAATCTCGCAAACGCGTACTACATGTCCGGCAAGCACTCGGAAGCTGCGGCGTCGTATCGTCAAGCCATTCAACTCAAACCTGACTACTCCGAAGCCAGAACGAACCTCGGAGGCTTACTGATTGCGCTGCAGGACTACGAGCAGGCAATGGCCGCACTCCGGGAAGCTATCCGACTTAATCCCGCACAGGCTGTGGCCCACAACAATCTTGGTTACGCTTATTTGAAGCTGGCTGAAGGAAAAGAGAAGACGGTGGCTGCCGAGAACTATCGAAAGGCGCTCGAGTCTCTTAAGGAAGCCGTGCGTCTGAAGCCTGACTACGCAAAAGCTTTAAACAACCTGGGTCTTGTTTACACGAAACTTGGCGACTACCCGAGCGCCATCGAGACACTCAAGAAGTCGGTCCAATTCCGACCCGACTTTGCGGAAGGTCATTACAACCTTGGAACGGCCTACTATAATCAGGGCCAGTTTAACGAGGCCGTTTCGGCTTTACAGCAGGCCGTTAAGTTCAAGGTCGACTTCGTTGACGCTTACAAGAGCCTTGGCGCTGCGCTATATCGAGCGCAACAGTTTGAACCGGCTATCGAGGCTTTCAAGAAGACCTTGACGTTAGCGCCGAACGACGTCGAGACACACAACAATCTTGGAAAAGTCTACTTCCGCACACAGCGTTATGCGGATGCAGCGGATTCGTTTAAGAACGCGATTCGGTTGCGTCCAGGATTTGCGGAAGCCCATCACGATCTTGCCCTGACATACTTCGCGTTGAAGGACAGGAAATCGGCCTTACAGGAATATGAGATTCTCAGGACGCTGGATCCCGCTCTCGCGGCCCAGTTCTTCGAGAAGTTTCTAAAAAACTAACCTTTCGATCAGGATTCAGGGTTGGATTTCCGCAAAAGCCTTAGGGTTAGCAATATTTACCATTGACCTTGCCGGGGTTGGGAAGTACACTTCGGGCCAAACCGAAGACCAATTGACCCCGGTCTCCGCCCGACTCTATAAAGGGGACAAGTTTACTATGAGCATACGACGACGAAAGGGTTTCAGTGCGATAGCTGTCTTTGTGGCTTTTGCACTGGTCCAGATATCCCTCCAACTGGGTTTTGCCGCGCCGAAGCCATCAACCTTCGCAGCGCTTCCGCCCCAGGGCCTCCTGGCTAAGATAACCACGAAAAATGGCGGCCCCATTCTTATTAACGGAGTCAGCTCTCCCAGTGGTTCAAGCGTCGTGACCAATACGACCATTGATGCGGCGGGAACGGCGGCTACGTTAGACCTGGGCCCACTTGGCACGATCGATTTGCATCCGGGCGCGAAGATCATCATCGAATTCGAATGTCCACCTGAGAAGATGGACAACCCCGATCCGGAAAACTGCAAAGTGAAGACAACGGTGCTCGCGGGCTGCATTACTGTGAACCATAAGAAGGGCTCGCAGCATGAAGTCCAACTCCAGAACCAACAGAAGGTTGCCGAGAGTGATGACGACGACGAAAAGGGTGGCAGGTGGTGTGATTAATTATTGTCACCCCAATGCAGCCCTTGGTGCACTCGGTGCCGCTGGTATTGGATGGCCGCTCCTCGGCTCCCTTATTGCGGCTGGCGTGATTATTCCGGCTACGTTGCCGCTGATATTCGACGACGGCAGCAACCCCAGCGAGACGCAACCAGGCCTGTAAATCAGGATCACTTTCGATTAATGAAAGCGTGCCGTTCCAGAAGTGGACGGCACGCTTTTCTGTAATTCGTTCCTGGAAACCTCCACTTGAATTCAACAACACGAAAACTTCTTGCTAACTCCTACGTGCGTTTGCTGCTGGTAGTAATCGCCGTCGGGTTGTGCGTATGGACCATAATAGCCGCCGCCTCATTCGGAGCGTCCCGCTTTTTAACAAGGTCCGCACTGGCCCTGCAAAATCTGGCCGTCGCGCAAACGGCCGTTCAGTTGGCGCCGACCGACGCTCAGGCGTATCGCGCGAACGCGGCGCTGCTTAGCCAGATGGACGCTACCGCCGAATCAGTGATCGCGGTCGAACAGGCCATCGCGCTGCGTCCTTCCGATTACTCGCTTTGGCTCGGTCTGGGCCTTCTACGAGACAAGGTGGGCGATACGCAGGGTGCACTGGCGGCCCTGGATGAAGCGGTCAGACGCGCCCCTTATTACGCACATCCTCGTTGGCAACGGGGTAACGTTTTATTGAGGGCCGGCCAGTATGAGGCGGCGTTTAGTGATTTGAATTTTGCCGCTCAAAGCAATCCTGAATTGGTGGCGAACATTCTTGATTTGGCGTGGAGTCTCACAAAAGGAGACTCTCGGCTGACCCAGGAGTTGGTCGAGATCAACAACGACAACGCACGCCTCATCTTTGCTCATTTTCTCGCGACTCATGGACGACCGGTGGAAGCGATTCAACAATCTAAAGCCGCTGGGCATGGCAACGAAAACGAGCGTCGCGAGTTGGTCAAACAGCTTCTGCTTAGACGCGCATTCGCAGAAGCGTTTGAGCTTTGGGCCGAGCCGACTGGCGGTTCCGCAACTACGCCTACTTTCTACGATGGCGGTTTCGAAGGCCCACTGAGCACGAATGAAATTGGATTTGGTTGGCGGGTTCCTGACACTAGAGGTCTGAAGCTGGCTGTCGATCCCAATCGGCCGCACAGCGGCGCGAAGAGTTTGCAAATCGAATTTGGCGGCGAGCCTTCCAATCCGGCATTGCTTTCCCAGCTTCTGGTTGTTCAACCCTCTACTCGTTACCGCATTAACTTCGCGGGACGGTCAGAAGGGATCGTTTCCGGCGGGCGACCTATCGTGGTTGCCACCGATGCTGGTGAGAGCGGCAGCGACTTGGGCCAATCTTCAGCCCTCGATAAAGGCACCAGCGACTGGCGCCCGTTTAGTTTTGAGTTCACTTCAACGCCGCAAACACGTGCAGTGTTCGTGGTAGTGAGGAGAGAGCGGTGCCCGGAGACTCCGTGTCCTATCTTCGGATCAATTGGATTGGATAGTTTTTCAATCGAGCAAGTGAGATAACCCGATGTTTCTATGATTAGGCTTTCACCCTCGCAGCTTCCCGGCCTCAAACTCACACTACCTTCCATGGATAAAGTGGACAGGCTTGGGTGGTCGACGGGGTTCACCTTGCGTTCGTTCGGTGTGGACATTGGCATCCGTTCAAACGACGCGGAGACTCTTGATCGCGTAGTTGAACACCTGCCTCCGTACTGGAAAGTTTGGCTTTGCCGAAAGTCGATCGCGTGTACTCAATCCTGCACCGCAATGGAGCCGGAACAGGCAGTAGACGACAAAGTTTGCTATACAGCGATGATCGACGCCTCGCGCGTTCAGCGGATCTGGAAGACCTGTTTACCGCATTAGAGTCTAACTTGCGCCTCTTCGTGGCAGAGTTTGCTAAAGAGCGCGTCTTCGTTCATGCGGGCGTCGTTGGATGGAAAGGGCAAGCCATTGTTATTCCCGGACGCAGCTATAGCGGCAAGTCAACTTTAGTCGCAGAACTGGTGCGCGCGGGGGCAACTTATTATTCAGATGAATACGCCGTACTTGATGCTCATGGGCGCGTTCACCCTTTTACCAAACCAATTGAGCTGCGCGAAGAGGGGGCGTACAAGCAAACGAAGTTTGATGTGAGCGAGCTGGGCGGACACTCGGGAAAGAAGCCTCTTCCGGTTGGTCTTGTCCTGATAACAGGATTCAAGGCAGGAGCGACCTGGCGTCCGAAAAAGTTAACGGCGGGGAAGGGAGTTCTGGAAATACTCTTCAACACTGTCTCCGCCCGTCGCGATCCCGAACGAGCCTTTGGGGCGCTTCGACAGGTTGCTGCTGAAGCGGACATACTTAAGGGCGTACGCGGAGATGCAGTCGAGACAGTGCCGGCCATACTTAGAAGACTGGAACAACGGACCGCGAAGTAAGCTGTAAATGGGATCACGGAACGGTTTGCACAAAGGGCAGATGGTCGCGGCGGTGCTCGCTGGTTCCTGGCGATCGTCCAATTATCCGCCACTGGAAATCGCAGAAGCCGACCTGGATGAAATTACCCCATTGCTTTGCAAATCTGGCGCAGCCGCACTAGCCTGGCGTCGCATAAAAGAAACCCCTTTGGCCGACACAGCCGCGGCCGAGGTTCTTCACCAAACCTATCGCCATCAATCGCTGAAGTCGGCGCTTCACGAACAACACGTTGAAAAGGTCTTCAGGATATGCAGGGAAGCCGATGTTGAGGCCCTGATCGTGAAGGGATGGGCGGCCGCGATTTTGTATGAACAGAACGACCTTCGGCCTGCTGGCGACATCGACCTCTGCGTGCGCCCTGAACATTTCGACAAAGCAGATGCGGCGCTGAAGTCTCCCGAAGCAAGCGATTGCTTCGTTGATCTACACACAAGTCTTTCCGAAATCGGCGAAAGAAGTTTCGAGGATCTTCTAAAGCGCTCCATCCTCGTGCCACTAGGAGCGGAGCAGGCACGCACACTTGGCACCGAGGATCATTTGGCGTTGCTGTGTATACATCTTTTGAAACATGGGGCCTGGCGTCCGTTGTGGCTATGTGACATTAGCGCAGCGATCGAGGCACTGCCGCCCAGACTTCGATTGGGACCTTTGTCTCGGCAACAACCAACAGCGCGCGCGTTGGATAGCATGCGCAATCGGGCTGGCCGAGCGGCTATTGCAAACGGAGGTGGGTCACGTGCCGCTGACTCGTCAAGAGATGCACGTGCCGGAATGGGTGGCGCAGACCGTGCTTTATCACTGGTCACGTCTCTACCCTGGAGATTCATTACCGATGCGGGCGGCGCCGTTGATGGCCGACACCTTGAAACATCGCCGCGACGTCATAAAAAACATAATCGATCGTTGGCCGGATCCGATTACCGCCACCTTCAACCTCGACGGCCCGTTCAATAACTTTCCACGCTTTCCTTATCAACTCGCGGACTTCCTTCGTAACAGCGCGCGATTCATGTTCACGCTGCCGCTCAAACGCCAGTCAGAGCGCACCTCTATCACTTAGAAGTGGCACCTCCGCTAATCCTGGGTCTCGAAACTGCTACGCCCGGCGGAAGCGTCTTCTTAGGTCGTGGAAACGTTGAACTCGCATACAAGATCGGCAATTCCGACGTTTCACATTCCAACAGTTTGCTGAGCGATATCAATGACTGCCTCCAGGAAGCGGGCGTTTCGCTTGCCGATGTTGAGCTATTCACCTGCGCCGCCGGGCCCGGAAGCTTTACCGGACTACGCATCGGGATAGCGACATTAAAAGCCCTTGCTTCCACGCTTAATCGACCTTCAGTAGGCATTCCCACGCTGCATGCAGTGGCCCAGGCAGCCGGGCCATCGGCCGTCACCGTTGCTTTACTTCCCGCCGGCCGCGGCGAGGTATTCGCGCAGATGTTCTCTGTTTCAGAAGATGGCGTGGTAATAGAGAAGGACACTCCCGGTCATCTGTCACCTGTGAGATTGATGGAACGCTACGCGCATCTTAAGGATGCAACCTGGGCCGGCAACGGGGCACACGCAGAGATCACGTTGCTACAAGAGCACGCGCTGCAGCGGGGACTTCCTTTTATTAAACTGCAGGGCGCTGATGTAGATAAGCATCCTGCAGGTTGGAGGCTGGCGCCCAAAACGGGGAATCTGGCAAAGCATGTCGCCGCTTTGGGCCTACGCGCGTTTGAGGCCGGCAAGGTACAATCCGCGCAATCGCTCAGCGCAATTTATGTTCGGCCATCCGATCCGGAACTGAAAGAACAATGTCGATAACCGAGCGCGCGGTTACGTCCGCCCCACAAGCGATCACTATTACCAGCATGACCGAACACGATCTGCTGGAGGTCGTCGAGATTGAAGAGACGTCGGGCCTGAGCCGTTGGGGATGGTCTGCGTATTACGCTGAGCTTCAGGGCAAAAACAGTCACCTGATGCTGGTTGCGCGCAGCGATTACGGCCTGTCGGCCAAACTAGCGGGATATATCGTCGCGCGTTTGGGAGCGGATGAACTACATATCAACAACGTGGCCGTTCGTGATGAGTTCCGGCGCTCCGGAATAGGGCAGAGTTTGCTTAATCGCATCATCGAGGAAGGGAAACGTTCTGGTGCCAGCGCGGCTTTTTTGGAGCTTAGAGCCGGAAATGATGCTGCACTTGCGCTTTATAGGAAATGTGGCTTTCGCGTGACCTCGAGACGTAAGCGGTATTATTCAGATCCGGTTGAAGACGCACTCGTAATGATTATTCACCTGGATGGAAACGCTTGATCCAATGAGGCATTTGGGCTACCATTTTTTCGTGCCCGAGACATTCCAAGGAAATTTCTTCCAACCATCTCTGCGACTCAATCTGCTTGTTTCAACGTCTGAAAGGAGATATCTGCGAAATGGACATGACTACGACGGATATGCTGAAGGAAGAGTTAATAAACCGAGATCCTGAGTTTCGCGAATTGGCGCGCGAACACACGCGTTACGAACAAAGGCTCAGCGAATTGTCAGCCCTCGCGTATCCGAGCGATGAAGAACAACTGGAAGAAGTGACTCTCAAGAAGAAGAAGTTGGCCCTTAAGGATCAGATGTATTCGATGATGTTGCAGCATCAAAAGACTCAAAACGTAAGCCATTAATAGTTCAGCGGAGAATCCTCCGATATCGGTTTCCTGGGTGGGGGACGTGCGTGTCGCACGTCCCCTTTCTTACAAAGCGTTCGGGAAGTAATAAGATTCTGTGAAGGCGGAGAAAACAACCCGGTGAGAATAGTCAGCGAAGGCAGTCTCTACATTTTGGTTCCGGTTGCCTTTGTAATTCTGTTTTTGTGGCTGGGGCTATGGCCGCTGGCAATCGCGTTCGGCTTGCTGGCCGCGTTCATGGCATTTTTCTTTCGCGACCCGACGCGTCAGCCGCCCAACGACGCTAATATCGTCGTGAGCCCTGCAGACGGCCGCGTGACTCGCGTCAGTGCCTTGGAAGAAGCGAACGAGAGTTCGTCCACTCTGGTCAGCATCTTTCTGTCGCCGCTGGACGTGCACATTAACCGCGCGCCGATTGCCGGCGAAATCACCAGCGTCTCATATATGCGCGGAAAGTTTTTAATCGCGACTGACGAAAAAGCCAGCCTGGTAAACGAGCAAAACGTCCTTACGATCAAGGGTGAGACGATAACCGTTGTTTGCAAACAGATCGCTGGCATAGTTGCGCGTAGGATCGTTTGCTGGAAACGCGCGGGCGAGCGTGTGGCGCTGGGCGAAAAGATCGGCTTGATAAAATTCAGCTCCCGGACAGATCTCGTGTTGCCGTCTAACGTCGAAGTAGTGGTTAATGTCGGCTCACGCGTCCGAGGCGGGACCACGATCATCGGGAGGATTCGATGATGCCTGCGGCCGAAACCGAAATGGATGTTGAGACCAAAAATCCTGAACGACGTGGATTGCGCAAGGGTCTTTACCTGATCCCGTCTGTGTTTACGGCGGCGAACATCGGTATGGGGTTCTACGCAGTCATGTCCGCGATTCGCGGTTTCCAGTTAGTCGACAGCGGCAACCAGGCTGATATGGTTCAGGCGGCAGCTTACCTGGACAATGCCGCGAAGGCTATAGGTTGGGCTGTGCTGTTTGACATGCTGGACGGACGCATCGCGCGAATGACTAAAACGACAACCGAGATCGGGGTTCAGCTCGATTCGATTGCAGACGTCATCACTTTCGGTCTGGCGCCCGCGATACTGGCGTATGTCTGGGGATATGGAGCGAGCTTCGCAGAAGGCAGCGACCTTCACAACCTCGCTTGGTTCTTGTCGTTCATGTATTTGATGTGTGGAGGTTTTCGGCTGGCGCGGTTTAATGTGCAGTCCTCCCGGCCGCGGATACTAGCCGAAGGCACGATCAAGATGGATAAGAAGAGTTTTGTGGGATTGCCGATTCCCGTGGCGGGCGGTTTAATCGCGGCGATTATCCATTTTGCTCCGAGGCCGCTGGTCTATTACGGACCCGAGCGAGCTTACGTTTATTCACTGCTGTTGATGGCTTTGGTGGGATTGCTGAGCCTGCTAATGGTTAGTACCCTGCGGTTCTCGAGCTTCAAGACGGTGGGTACTCGCAGAAGGGGAATGCGAACCATCATCCTCGCCGTGGCAGTCGGTACTCTGATCTTCTTGTTTTCACGCTACGTACTCCTCGCTATCGTTGTCGGTTACATAGTTCACGGACTATTGTCTCGCCTCATCGGTGTCTTCCGACGCCGTTCAGAAGTCAGAGACCCTACCGCTCAAACCAGTCAGTAGTTAATAGTGAAAAGTGAAAAGCAAGAAGTGATGAGTAATGAGTGATGAGTGATGAGTAATGAGTGTCAATAACCCACGAGTCTTCCGCTTAGGCTCTCTTACCAAAGGAGGTTCACAATGGCTAAGAGAATCGAACGATTTGAAGATTTCATCGCGTGGCAAAAGGCTCGCGTTTTAACCTCTGATATTTACAAGGTTACCAACGACGGGGCGTTCTCGCGGGACTATGGTCTCAAGGATCAAATCAGACGGGCTGCTGTCTCCAGCATGTCTAACCTGGCAGAAGGATTTGAGCGAGGCCGGCCTGGAGAATTTCACCAATTTCTCTCTATATCGAAGGCGTCGTGCGCAGAGTTACGGAGCCAACTCTACGTTGCGCTTGATGCGCATTACATCAATCAAGCGACTTTTGAAGTTTTGATGAGGCAAGCGTGGGAGGTTGGCCAGATATTGGGAGGATTAAGGCTCTCAGTTGAGCGAAGAAGGCAATTCTCTCGGTCTGATAACGGATAACGTCAAAGGAACCTGATTAACGCCTTGACTCATAACTCATTACTCATCACTACTCATCACTCATTACTCATCACTTTTCACTTTTCGGTCGCATAAAGGCGAGCAATCCGCTTTCAGTCGTCAGAAGCACAGTGTTTGCGACTGCGATCGGTGAAGCCGAGTTGCTGATCTCTTCACCGAGGGGCAGTGTATTTACCTGCCGTCCATCGCGAAGTTCAAGCACGACGCCCGCCACACCTGAAAGCGGAGTAAACAACGCCTCCGCTCGCGTCATCAGCGGCTGTGAAGATATTCGTCCCGGCATCTGACGCTTCCACAAACGCGTTCCGGCAATCGAAAACTTGTAAACGAAATTATCGAGTGATGCGACCAGTAGACCATCCTCAACCCTAACCACCGCCTGTACGCCGGCTCCCATTCTGCTACGCCACTGTAAACGACCATTTGCAGCGTTGACGGCGTAGACATATCCGTCGCCGGAGCCGAAGTAGACGTGGTCAGCGCCATTAGCAACCGGCCCCCGCACAGGTCCTTTAGTCTTATAGCGCCAAAGCAGCTTTCCATTACCCTCATCAAACGCCAGTAGATTACCGTCCTCACTTCCGACGTACACACGCGAACCGCTAACCACAGGTTGAGCATTGATAGGCGCACCGTGGTCATAAAACCAAAGGACAGCGCCTGTCTTGCTGTCGAATGAATAGACTCTACCGTTGCCACTGGCTGCAAAGAGTTTGCCGTTTGCCAGTGTCAACGCCCCTCTCAACGGCATTTCAAACGTGCGCATCCATTGCGTAACGCCGCCTTCACGACCAAGCGCACGCAACGCGCCGGTCGCTCGCCTTACGCCCGCCTCTGGCTTTCCCGTCTCTGAAGCTACGTAGACCATGTGGTTGTCAGCCACAGGAGACGCCGAGAGTTCGCCGCCCATCTCTGAACGCCAATTCAACTGTCCGTTTGCTGCCTGCAGCGAAACAATGACACCCCCCGCGAGCGGCAGGTAGACACGCTCGTCGTCGAACGCCGGCGTTAAATTGACTGTCGAGGGTGTGTCGTAGCGCCAGTTCAAGGTCAATGGCTGGCTCAAATTTACTTCTGTTTTGGGCTTCGCTTCGTGAAACGAATTGCTTTGCGCCGCAGCTGAGATCAACGGCAGCAGTAAAATGCCGAACGCCCAAATTAAACGGTCCAGGTTTTTCTTGATTTTACGCATCTTTAAAAGTAGTGAAGGTGAAGAGTGAAGTCGTGGACTTTTCAGAAAGAGAGTTAGTGATGTTTTGTGCCGATTTGCTGTTTCGCTGCGCGCCACTCTACGCCTTTTCACTTTTCACCCTGAACCTTGTGTATAATCCGCAGTTCTTTTTTCCTGCACGAATCTGTTAGACGCACGAACAGTATCCCGAGGTTTTCTTTTTGACCACGCTTAATCAACACGAAACCATCATAATACTGGACTTTGGATCGCAATACACTCAGCTGATAGCTCGCCGCATTCGCGAAGCCGGTGTGTATTGCGAGATCCTGCCATTTAACACGCCAACTGAACGAATTGTTGCCCGGCAGCCAAAGGGACTGGTGTTGTCGGGCAGCCCTTACTCGGTTTACCAGGACGGCGCGCCACGTCCCGATTCCAAAATGCTCCAATCGCTTGAATGTCCACTCCTGGGTATCTGCTACGGATTGCACATTCTCGCATTTGATATGGGCGGGGAAGTGCAGTCTTCAAACAACCGGGAGTTTGGTTACGCGCGTTTAAAAGTGGTGGATCCGAGCAGCCGCCTGTTTCAGGGCCTGCCGGAACAAATGGACGTTTGGATGAGCCACGGCGATCAAATGACTTCAGTGCCGAGTGGTTTTCGCGTCACTGCGTTAACTGATGACGCGCTCAACGCGATTGAAGACACAAAGCGCGGAATATTTGGCGTGCAGTTTCATCCCGAGGTTGCACATACACCGCTGGGCGCGCAGTTGCTGCGCAACTTCCTGTTCGAGATCTGCAAGTGCAAAGGTGATTGGTCCCCCAAAGCAGTAATTCAGGAGCAGACCGATCGCATTCGTCAGACGGTCGGTGAAAGTGGAAAGGTCGTGTGTGGCCTGTCAGGAGGCGTTGATTCCACTGTCGCTGCGGCGCTGGTCCATGAAGCAATCGGCGATCGCCAGACGTGCATCTTCGTCGACAACGGCCTGTTGCGGGAGGGAGAATTTGAGTCGACCGTTGCCTTGCTCGATCAACGCATGAAACTAAACGTGCGGGGCGTGCGGGCGGGTGAACAGTTTCTGAATGCGTTAAGCAATGTTATCGATCCGGAAGAGAAGCGAAAGCGGATCGGCAAGGTGTTTATCGACGTCTTCGATGAGGAAGCTCATCGCGTGGGTGACGTCGATTTTCTCGTTCAAGGCACGCTATATCCAGACGTAATCGAGTCGGTTTCGGTACGAGGGCCGTCTTCGGTGATTAAGAGTCATCACAATGTAGGCGGCCTGCCGGAGAAAATGAAGCTGAAATTAATTGAGCCGCTGCGGGAGCTGTTCAAGGATGAGGTGCGTCTGATTGGAAGGGAACTGGGCGTACCTGAAGAGATATTGACGCGTCACCCCTTTCCAGGACCGGGTATCGCAGTGCGGATAATTGGAGAAGTAACTGCGGAACGCGTGCGGCTGGTTCAGGCTGCCGATCGAATACTCGACGAAGAACTCCGCGCGGCTAATCTGTACAACTCGGTCTGGCAGGCGTTTCCAGTATTGCTTCCCGTTTCGACAGTTGGAGTGATGGGCGACGAGAGAACGTATGAAAAGGTAGTCGCGATTCGGGCTGTGACCAGCGTGGATGGTATGACGGCTGACTGGGCGAGGCTCCCTCACGATTTACTCGCGCGCGTGTCTTCCCGAATCATTTCGGAGATCCGCGGGATCAATAGAGTTGTTTACGATATCAGCTCGAAGCCGCCCAGCACGATTGAATGGGAGTAGGTCGCATGGAGTCGCCGGCCTGTCGTCATTCGCGGCCGCACTGTCGCCTGAGCAAGCACTCCACAACTTGTGCATACAAAGAGCGGGCGAGACTTGCCTCGCGCTCCCATCGGCTGAGCTCGATCTTGCGCGCGTGATATAGTTAGTCTCGTTCGTTCATTCAAAGATTCCCCCATTGCCGGCGCCCTGCCAGCAATCAGTTTTTTAAGAATTTATGCCGGAACAAAGATTTGCTCACCTCCACCTGCACACCGATTACAGCCTTTTAGACGGCGCAATACAGATAAAACCCCTGGCGAAGAGAACCGAAGAATTGGGCATGACCGCCTGCGCCATGACCGATCACGGCAACATGTTTGGCGCCATCTCTTTTTACAACGCGATGAAAAGTCGCGGTGTGAAACCGATTATCGGTTGTGAAACATACATAACGCGCGGAAGCCGCAAAGACCGCGCAGCCGCCGGGCCTGGAGAAAAGGCAAACTTCCATCTAATCCTGTTGGCAAAAGACCTTGAAGGTTATCGCAATCTTGTTCGTTTAACTTCTAAAGCCTACACCGAAGGCTTCTACTACAAACCACGCATCGACAAGGAACTGCTGGCCGAGCATTCGAAGGGATTGATTGCGCTGTCGGCCTGTATGTCTGGCGTGCCTTCGGCGATGCTGGCTCGCGACAATTGCGATGAAGCTGCGGCTGCGGCGTTGGAGTTTGAAGAAATACTCGGGAAAGGGAACTACTTCCTCGAGATTCAGGAACACGGGCTTGACGCACAACAACGAATTAGGAAGCCGCTGGTTGAACTCTCAAAACGAACCGGCGTTCCGCTGGTTGCGACTAACGACGCGCATTATCTGACACCTCAGGACGCGCGCGCTCATGACGTCCTTCTGTGCATCGGCTCAGGAAAGACTGTTAACGAGACGAACAGGCTGCGTTACGACAGTCCCAACTTCTACGTCCGCTCTCCCGAAGAGATGTGGCGGATTTTCGGGAGCGAGCTACCTGAAGCGTTGACCCGAACGGTGGAGATCGCTGACCGGTGCGATCTGAAGCTGCCGGAAAACATAAACCACCTGCCCAACTATCCCATCCCTGAGAACGAGGCTTCGTCAATTGACGACTACTTCGAAAAGGTAGTGAGGCAGGGATTCGAGCGACGGCGGCAAAAAGTTTGGGAGCGGCAGATCTCTCGTGGTGAGCTGAGGTACCCAGTTTCCGATTATCAGACGCGTCTCGCCAACGAGATCGCCATGATTAAGCAGATGGGCTTCCCCGGCTACTTCCTAATCGTCTGGGACTTCGTGCGGTACGCTAAAGAGCATGCGATTCCAGTCGGGCCCGGCCGCGGCTCGTCTGCGGGATCCCTCGTCGCCTACTGCCTCGAGATAACTGATGTAGATCCTTTACAGTATGACCTCATCTTCGAGCGTTTCCTTAACCCCGGCCGTATCTCGCTTCCGGATATCGACATCGACTTTTGCGTGCGGGGCCGTGCCGACGTAATTAATCACGTAGCCAACCTCTACGGCCGCGATTCGGTCTGCCAGATCATTACGTTCGGAACTCTAGCGTCCCGTGCCGCCGTCAAGGATGTGGGCAGGGCTTTGGAGATGCCGTACGCGGAAGTGGAGCGGATAGCCAAGCTGATCCCCCCGCCGGTTCGGGGAAGAAATGTGTCCCTTGCGCAGGCGCTGGAGCAGGTGCCGGAGCTCCGGAAGGAAGTCGAAACCAATCCCCAGGTCAAAGAGTTACTCGAGATTGCGCAGCGACTCGAAGGCTGTGCACGCCACTCCTCCGTGCACGCCGCTGGAGTGGTAATCGCCCCGGTTCCGCTTCAGGAATTGATTCCCATCGCGGTTTCAGGCAAGGAAGAGCTAACAACCCAGTACGTCATGTCCGATCTTGAGAAAACGGGCATGCTTAAGATGGATTTCTTAGCGCTTACCGCTTTAACTGTTATAAATGATTGCTTAAAGTCGATTAAGCAATTGCTTGGCGATGAGATTAACTGGCCGGATATAGCGCTTAACGACGAGAAGACTATGGCGGTTTTCGGGGAAGGGCGCACGGACGCGGTGTTCCAGTTTGAGTCTTCCGGCATGCAGGAGATATGTCGCAAGCTTAAGCCGAAAAGCATGGAAGACCTTTCGGCCTTAAACGCGCTTTACCGGCCGGGTCCCTTGGATGGAGGAATGGTCGAAGAATTCATTCAGCGCCATCGGGGACTGAAGACCGTCCGTTACCTCGTCCCGGAGATGAAGGAGATTCTCAGCAACACGTTCGGCGTCCTGGTATATCAGGAACAGATCATGCAACTCGCACAGAAGCTTGCGGGGTACACGCTCAGCGAGGCAGACCTGATGCGCAGGGCAATGGGCAAGAAGAAGCGCGAGGAGATGGCGCAGCACCAGGAGAAGTTTATTAAAGGAGCGGTTGAGCGAGGCATAAAGAAGGACAAGGCCGAGAAGATCTTCTCGCTCATGGAAAAGTTCTCTGACTACGGTTTTCCCCGCAGCCACTCGATGGCTTACGCTTTTCTGGCTTTTCAAACAGCCTACCTCAAAGCACATTTCCCCGAGCACTTCTACGCCGCAGTGCTTTCAAGCGAAGCGCAGGACGCAGCCAAAGTGTTCAAATATTCAAAGGAGCTTCGCTCGCAGGGTATCCAGCTTTTGCCGCCTGATGTAAATGAGAGCTACGCGGGTTTCACTCCACTACGCGGCGCGATCAGGTACGGACTGGCGGCAATCAAAGGCCTCGGCCATACGATTGTAAATACGATCATCGAGGCTCGAAGTAGCGGTCCATTCCGGTCGTTCTTCGACTTTGCAGAACGCCTCGGACAGGGAAACCTGAATAAGCGCGTGCTCGAGGGACTGGTCGGAGCCGGAGCCTTTGACTCGTTAAAGCCCGAAACGCGTGAACTAGTTGAATGGCGCGGCGCGCTTTCCAACTCGATTGATGCGGCCCTTGTCTCGTTCACAACGCGCGAAGCGGGAGCGTATACAGGGTCAAAGCGGTCTGTTTGCTGCAACGCCCGGATGATACAGATTTTGTCGACGAGCCGCCCGCCGCCGGCGGCGCCGTGGACGCGCACTCAACTATTGCTGGCGGAGAAAGCCGCACTTGGTTTCTTATATCACCGGACACCCGCTGGAAAGCCATCTGGATTTACTCCAGGCATCCAAGGCGGTGAAGTCTATCGAGCTTCCCAACCTTACCAGCGGAGTTCGGATAACAGTCGGCGGCATCATCAACGACTTTCAACCGCGCACAACGAAGAAGGGAGATCGGTTTGCCTTGCTGCGTCTCGAAGATGAAGCAGGTGGAACCAAATGTGTTTTGTGGCCCGAGACTTATCGAAAGTTTTCGTCTCTGATCAAAAATGACCTGGCAGTCTTGGTGAGCGGACGTCTTGAGTTGGCAGAAGACAACCCGCCGTCGATCATCGTCGATCAGGTGCAGAGTCTGGAAGATGTCGCAAAGGCCAAAGAGCTCGTGGTGCTGCATGTGCCTCGAGCGGATGATCCGGCACAATTATTCGACAGATATCCTGCATGTGATTAATACTCATGCTGGAAGTTGCGAGGTGGTGTTGGAGACAGTCATAGACGTTGACTTGTTGGTGCGTTTGAAGGTCAACTCCACTCTGCGCGTCGAACGCAGCGAGAAACTCGAGACTGCGTTTCGAAAGGTAGGTGCACTCCGCGAATTGAAAAAATCGCCCTCGCGGCAAGTGCAGGCAACTCGTTCTAGAAATATGGGTCTCCCTCTCCCTTTGGGAGAGCGGAGCCTGAGGGCTTATGTTTCAAGCTGATTAGTAAGAGCGGCAACCGTCCTTGTTGATAATCCAGTTGAAACAGCCATGCGTGATGCGATCGTTGACGCTTCTTACAAAAACAAAGATGTAAATCGTGGCAAGCCCTCCCCTTGATCCCCTCCCAAAGGGAGGGGAAATCCCCCTCCGCATTGGACAGGGTTAGGGAGGGGGCTCAAAAAAATGTGGCCAAGAAACAAAAAGAAACAGTTGCAGTTGAAACGTCCGGCGCACCGGTGGACTCTTCACTCTGACTGCCATGGAGCGAGTTCAACTGGCACGACACCCGGAACGCCCTCACACTCTGGATTTTGTCGAGCGTCTGTTCGATGAGTTTGTCGAACTGCATGGTGATCGCCGCTTCGCGGATGACCCGGCAATCGTTTGTGGTTCAGCGCGATTTCATGGCTCTGCCGGTGGTCGTGGTGGGCCATCAGAAGGGCCGCGACACGAAACAACGCAAGTATCGAAATTTCGGCATGCCGAAGCCGGAAGGCTATCGCAAGGCGCTGCGCGTTATGAAGCTGGCGGAGAAATTTGGCCGGCCAATCTTTTCCTTGATTGATACTCCCGGCGCTTATCCGGGCATCGACGCCGAAGAACGCGGACAAGCGGAAGCCATCGCATTCAATCTACGAGAGATGGCGAAACTTAAAGTACCGGTCATCGTTACTGTCATCGGTGAAGGTGGCTCGGGGGGCGCGTTGGCAATTGGTGTAGGCGACCAGGTAATGATGCTCGAGAACGCTATCTACTCCGTTATTTCACCTGAAGGCTGCGCCGCGATTCTTTGGAAAGATGCAAAACTTGCCGATCGAGCAGCCACTGGTTGCGTCTAACGGCCCAGGATCTTCATGCCGAAAAAATCGTTGATAAGATTATTAGTGAACCGCCGGGCGGTGCCCACACTGATTACGATAAAGCCGCGCGATTTCTCGACGCGGCTTTAACCGAACGACTTGCAGAAGCTGTTAGTTGTAGTCAGGAAGAAAGACTAACGCGGCGTTACAAAAAACTCCGGGACTTTGGCCGCTGGGGCACAGCCGAAGTCAGCGCCCTAAAACGGAATATCGTCGTCGGCGATGTCGGTCGGCTTCCGCCGGGCGACGCGCCGGCTGCCGCAGCTCTCTCCATGTGAGGTTCTTCTGAACCTCTTCCACCACCAATAAACTGCATGTCAGTGGCGTGAACCTCCAGCGTGTGTCTCGCCTTGCCGTCACGATCCGTCCACTCCTCAACGCGCAAACGACCTTCGATGTAAACCGGCCGGCCTTTCGTCAGATACTGTGACGCAGTCTCTGCTTGTCGTCCCCAGAGTGTGACGCGAAACCACGTGGTGTGGTCCTGCATTTCGCCCGTCTTGTCCTTCCGCCGTTCGTTCGTGGCCATGCTGAAACTGCAAACCGGCGTACCCTGCGGCGTGTAACGAAGCTCAGGATCGCGGCCAAGATTGCCGACGAGAATTACTTTATTGAAGGACATGAGGGAAACCTCTCGGAGAATTGAATTAAGGGAAATCGGCGCCATCGTAACCGCCTAATACATGGTGGTCAAGCTGATGAAACATCATCATTTAATCGCAGAGAAGCAAAAAGTCCGGTATCGCGTTTGTCTTCCAACTTCTGATAAACTAACCGCGAATTGCAAGCTGTTTTTTGTTTTTAAGAATGAGTTCCAAAGTCTACATTGAGACGTTTGGCTGCCAAATGAACGTGGCAGACACCGAACGCGCAGCCACGGGTTTGCGGAAGGCGGGCTATGAACTCACCGCCTCTGCGGAAACTGCGGATGTAGTGCTGCTCAATACCTGTTCTGTGCGTGAACGCGCTGAAAGAAAGGTTTTTCGCAGGGTTGGTGAGATCCGGAAGCTTTCGACACCTACGCGGAAGAGGCCGATCATCGGCGTGATGGGATGCGTGGCTCAGCTCGAAGGCGAAAAAATCTTTAAGAGCCTCTCGGCAGTTGATCTGGTTGTCGGAACGCAGGCTACTGACCGAATATCGTCGCTGATCGAACGTGCGCAAAGTGGTGAACGAGCGATTATCGATCTTGACGATCGACAGGAAAATGAAGTGTGGGATGTTTCACCTGCCGAAAGACGCTCTCCTTACGTCGCTTTTGTTCCGATCATAGAAGGCTGCAATAAGTTTTGTTCGTTCTGCATCGTTCCTTATTCACGGGGAAGGGAAAAGAGCCGCAGCGCTGCAGAAATCGTTAACGAGGTACTCAAAGCTTCGCAGCCTTGGCTACAAAGAAGTTCATCTCATCGGACAAAACGTGAACAGTTATCGGCCCACGGACGCTGGAAGGTTTGGAAGGCTATGCGGGCGCCACTCCTTTCTCGCGTTTGCTTCGCGCTGTTGCAGACACCGGAATGGAACGAATCAAATTTACGACATCGTTTCCTAGAGACTTCCATCCTGATATAGTGTCCGCGATTGAAGAGTGTCCGAATCTTTGCGATTGGGTTCATCTGCCGGCGCAATCCGGAAGTGATCGAATACTGAAAGCGATGCGGCGCGGCCACACGGCGGCGGATTACTTGAAACGCGTCGAAGGTATCAAGAACTGCAAGCGCCGTTTGTCCTTGACCAGTGACATTATTGTCGGCTTCCCGGGTGAGACCGAAGCCGACTTCGCCGACACAATGAAGCTGGTAGAAGCAGTGTGAGTATGACGCGCTGTATATGTTCAAATACTCGAAACGATCCGGGACTCCGGCGGCGCAACTTGAAGATGTAGTTCCGGAAAACGAGAAGAAGCGGCGCTTCATGGAGCTTGAAGAGTTGCAGACGTCGATTCAGACGAGGATTTGCGAAGGTTATGTTGGGCGCAGTGTTAGCGTGTTGGTGGAAAAACAAAGCGCGCGTTCTGAAGACGATATGAGCGGACATTCAACTTGTCATAAGGTTGTAACTTCAGAGCGCACAAGGCGCAGGCGGGTGACATCGTTAAGGTGCTAATCACTCAGGCGAAACCCAATAGTCTTGTACGGTGTACTGCAGAACTAGAGCAAGGCAGGATTAGTCATGGAAATCGAAGTAAAAATCCGAGCGCTGATGATGGATCCGAACAGCGGAACTCCGATCATTATTTTGAAAGACGTCGACAGCGACACGATGCTGCCGATCTGGGTTGGCGCTTACGAAGCCAATGCCATCGCTTTGGAAATTGAAAAGATCGCGCCACCTCGCCCGATGACACATGACCTGCTGCGCAATCTCATTATCGAGCTCGGCATTCAGGTTGAAAGAGTGGTAGTCACCAGTCTGCGCGACAATACGTTTTTCGCGGTTATCGAAATGCGCATGAGCGACGGCAATCGCATGGTGCTTGATTCGCGTCCTTCGGATGCGATCGCGCTCGCGCTGCGCGCTGACTGTCCAATCTTTGTTGACGCGGAAGTGATCAAAGCTTCTCGGAACACTGTCCCGTCGGAAGAAGAGGGCGGGGAAGAGTCGGCTGCCGGCGAAGAAGAATGGCCGGATGTCATCGGAGAAGCCGGCGACCTGCCGATGTAAAGATTTCGTAGGACAGGCATTCCTGCCTGTCCAGTTTTTGTAACGGACAGACTGGAAAATCCATGTTCATCTGGGACCGATTGATCTGACTATCAACATGAGTAGCGGATGATAATTGCGATCGCAAATCAAAAAGGTGGCGTGGGCAAAACTACCACCGCCATCAATTTGGCTGCTGCATTCGCCAGGCTTGGCAAACGTGTCCTTCTTCTCGATTTAGATCCCCAGGCAAACAGTTCAATCTCCTTTCTGGATCCGCTTTCGGTTGAGCGTTCAGCTTACGAGCTGATGACTGACGGCATGGCGCCGGTCGAGCAAGCGGTTTATCGCACGCCGGTTGAAGGTCTCGATCTGATCCCAGCGCGTATTAGTCTGGCGAAACTTGAAGCCAAGCTGGTCGGCGATTTCGACGCCGCTTTTCGTTTGAAAGATCGCCTGGCGCCGTTTCGCGAACAGTATCCGGTAATCATTATCGACACGCCGCCAACGCTGGGATTGATTACGGTGAATGCTTTAGTCGCAGCATCGCATGTGCTGGTTCCCATTCAGTCGTCATACTTCGCGCTCGAAGGAACGGACGATCTGCTGGAAACGATTGAGAAAGTAAAGGCGCGGCCAAACCCGAATCTGGAACTGCTGGGCGTTCTGGTCACGCTGCATGACAAGAGAACAACGCTGGCGCGCGAAGTACACGAGCAGATTAAAAAAGTGTTTGGTCCAAAACTCTTTGATACCGTGATTACCAAGAGTGTCAGGCTCGAAGAATCACCTGCCTACAAGGAATCGATCTTTAGTTTCGCTCCCAATTCGTCCGGTGCAATTGAATACGCAAATCTGTGTAAAGAGGTATTAACTCGTGTCTAAAAGGGGACTACCAACAGGCCTGCAAATGCGGCATGACGCTCATTACGTCGAAGAGCTGTCACAACATCAGCCGGTCGCGGTGGGCCGCATGATCCCGCTGGATAAGATTGATCCAAACCCCGAACAGCCGCGCACCGAGTTTGGCGACTTGACTGAGCTGACGGCGTCGATCGCTGAAAAAGGCGTGCTTGAGCCGTTGCTGGTGAAGCCGTCGAAAGCAAACTGGACGCTGGATGATCATCGCCGGTGAGCGACGTTTCAGGGCGGCGCGAGCTGCGGGTCTGAAAGAAGTTCCCTGCGTTGAAATGGAAGTGGACGAACAGACGGTTGCAGAGATTGCGCTGATCGAAAACATGCAGCGCAAAGACCTGACGGTCTGGGAAGAAGCTGATGGCTTGCTGGCGCTGTGCGATAAATTTGGCTACACGCACGAAGAAGTTGCCAGGAAAGTAGGGAAGAGCAGGACCACGGTTACCGAAGCGCTTTCGATCGCTGCCATCCCACCTGACGTGCGCGAGATGTGTCGCGAAGCTGACGTCTCGGCGAAATCGATGCTGCTGCAGATCGTGCGGCAACCTGATGAAGAGGGAATGAGGCGGCTGGCGAAACAGATCACGTCTCGTGGTCTGACGCGCGAGGACGCAAGGGAAGTGCGACGACAGGAAATGGGACCGCGCGTGGCCCCCGAAGTTAAGCCTTACACCTTCAAGTATGCCTCACCAAAAAAGGATTTTACTTTGGAAGTGCGTTTCCGACGTTCTGAAGTAGACACTCACGACGTCGCCCAGGCGTTGAGGTTTGTGGCGAAGAGTATTGATGGTGGCGATAACCACGACGGTGAAAAGTGAAGAGTGAAAGGTGAAAAGCAAGACAAGCTGCCAATCTTGCTTTTCACTCTTGACTTCTTACTTTTCACTTTTCACTTTTCACTCTCACCTTTCACTTCATCTTTTCTTCTCCGCCGCAGCCCTCTTCTGTAGTCCTTTGGCCCAACGCTCCAGTGTCGGTTGAATAGGTTTAAAGAGACGCGCGCGGAAAGTGTGCTTCTTTTCGTTCCAGGCCTTTAGGTGCTTCTCGGTGTAGGCCCTCACCGCCGGCTCGAGTTGGCTCTTCTTAAGCGAGTGCTTTAGCGTGAAGTGATAGTGCTGTCCCACCAGTGAGAAGAGCGTGGCAGACAGATTCCCTTTGAATGAGAGTCTCGGAATGAACCGTTTATGGAATGGTTTGTTAGCAGGTAGCAGCACGCCTAGGGCGAGCTCAAGCCATGCGCCCTTCGGCCCCTGACGCGGATGATAAAGCCCCGGCAGCTCGGTTGCCTGAACCATTCCTCTTAGTCTCGGCTCAGAAATAAACTCCACCAGCCGGATGCGTTCCAGACCACGCGTATGCTCACGCGGCAGACTATCAAACGCTTCCTCGATGTGACCGACTACGTCCGCGGGCAGTTTTCTACCAACCTGACTCTCAACTTTTATTGCCACTATTAGTACAGCCTCTTCAATAGAAATTTGGTTTGAATGACAGCCTTCGTACTCTAGGTGATGGGTTTACGAGCGTCAAGTTGCCCAAAAGCTGAGCCTACCTCTTCCCTTACAAACTCGAAAACCAAACACTCAACCTGTCAACGAGGGTGGATAGTCAGTGAACAAAAGTCGACTCCGCGACCGGCACGAACACGCAAATTATTATGGTTTCAAATCACAGCCTGCGGGCATAGCTATTGCATCTTCAAAACTGAAAACTTCTCACGAAGAATACTCATGAACGTCGAACCCTCGATGCCAATCAAGGGCTGACACTCACATTCTCTTTCAGTTCACTTGAGGTGAGCCATGCCAAATGAAGAAACAACTATCCAGGCGATTAATGCTGCGATTAGGGAAGAGGGGCTTCCATGGACCGCTGGTCCAACAACACTTTCATCCCTACCGCCTGAAGAGCAGAGAAAATATCTCGGGTTAATTGTCGACGAAGCGGAAATGCAGCGACTCACTGCGGAAACGCAACGCCTCGCCAGCTTGGAGCAGGCCATGCTCGGAACCAGGGCCGTTGGCGCACCCGCGAAAGTCGATTGGCGGAGTAACGGTGGTAATTACGTTACTCCCATCAAGAATCAGGGTGGGTGCGGGTCGTGTGTTTCGTTCTGTAGTTGCTCGGTAATCGAGTCCGCCGTCCGCATCAAACTTCAAAACCCAAATTACAACATCGATCTTTCAGAGGGATTCCTCCAGTTTTGCGGCGGCGGAAGCTGCAATGGCTGGGGTCTAACCTCCGGTCTTGACTATGCAAAGAGCACTGGCGTTGTTGACGAGGCGTGTATGCCGTACACGGCCGGTGGCGGCAGTAATATGAACTGCACTGCCAGTCGTTGCAGTGATTGGCAAAACCGCTTAACCAAAATAGCCAGTTACACGAACCACTCGACCATGGAGGCGCGCAAGAACGCGATCGCTGCTGGACCAGTCCTCGCCGGAATGGAGGTCTGGAGCGACTTCTTCTCGTATGCCAGCGGTGTCTACGTTAAGAGTTCTGCCGCAACTCGGTTGAATCCGCCCGGATACCACTGCGTCTGCGTAGTCGGATACGACGACTCGCAACAGTGTTGGATTATCAAGAACAGCTGGGGAACCGGCTGGGGCGAAGCTGGTTTCATGCGGATGAAGTACGGCCAGACAGACCTGCTTATCGATAGCAGTTGGGCCTTCTCGTCTGTGGTCGTCCAGATTTCAGCGACCTGGCACAGTAATGTCACTGTCTCGCAAGTTTTCGCGTCGCGAGATTCTCAGAACGGCTGGGCCTATTTCGCAGGGATCGGATGGCGGAAGATCCAGGCTGGCACCTCCGACGGCATCACCAACATGCTTACACTTCTTGCGCAAGCTGTGGCGAAGAACAAGAAGGTGACCATCTACGCCGACGGGGACTTTGTATACCAGGCTTATCTCTAAGACCTGGTAGATCGGAATCTCAGGATCACGTCAGCCGATACACGGGAATGACGGCTGACGTGACCCCCGAACTTACATGACAATTTCAAATTGAGGAGGTACTTTTACCGTGTGGACAAAAATCAATCAGCTATTCACATCGCGTGATGGGCAAAACGGCTGGGCACACCTCGTCGGCACAAATGCCTGGCACAAGATCCTTCCGGGTGCTGCTGACGGCGTGACCAACGTGTTCATGTTGCTGACTACCGCGAAGGGAAATGATCGGCAGGTTTACGTGGTGTTTGATGCTACAGCGCAAAAGAACATCACCCAGTCCTACATGTAATCAAACGCCTGCCGCAGGTGATAGAAAAAGAACTTGGCCCGGCAGTACAGATCAACCTGGAGGCGAACCTGATACACAGGAGGTAAATGCCGTGAGTGATGTAAACGTACATATTTCTGTTGGCTCAGGAACGAATGCTAGCTCAGGCGCCGGCTCGAGAGGCGCAGCGGTGCAGACTACCGCCGAAGCCGAACCGGCGCGGCCTATGGCTCTTGAAGAACTTCAATTCGGCGGTGGAGGCGAGGCCCCGCCCAGGCCTTTGTTGCCTGAGGAACTAACAACAGCCTCGGTTTCATCCGGAGGAAGCTCAATACCTGTTCCGATGGCAATCGAGCAGCTGCAGGGAAGCGTTGCTGCCGGCGCGCCTGAGCCAAGCGCCTTTGGCTCCTTGCTAGAGGCCGGAGCTGGTCTGCCCACACCTTCGCTGGAGCTGCTGGGTCAGGCTGCTGAAAGTGCACCGGGACCATTGTCGCCGGAAGAGCTGGGAAGCCCAGGGACTCCGGGTAAGACCGCAAAGAAATAGACCCACTGGTGAGCAAATGGCCACTGTTGTTTTGGACCAGGGGAAAAATGGGGAAACCGTAAGACTTCCGCCTCGGGGACGTGATCACGCTGCGGCTGCCGGAGAATGCAACCACTGGTTACCGCTGGCACATAGAGCACGCCGAAGGATTAATCGAGGAAGAGACCCCAGCCTCCGAACCTTCGGCGCCGTCTCCACCTGTTACCCCTGACGAGCGGAATCCCACCATGGGACGTGGCGGGTTGCGCGAGTTTCACTTCCGCATTACCAAAGCCGGCAAAGGCCGTCTCGCTCTGAAGTACTTTCGTGAATGGGAAAGCGCAGACGCAGCCCTCGACAACTTTGCGGTAGGCCTGGACGTCCTTTCGTCCTAGCAGCTCCCCACCGCCTGAACAGCCATCATCCAGCACCGCCTACCGCCCAGCGACTCCTAAGGCCAACCGACTCAAGGCCACCTGCTCGATGATTGTCTTAAGCGCAGAGCAGAGAGCCAGCGCGCGCCTTGCCAACACAACTATAGATGCCCCCTAAATCCGTTCTAAGGCTTGCGTCTGATAATATATATTATGTTGCCCGAGTGGCCGAAATATTGGGCTTTAACCCGAAGGCTCCGTTCTCTCAGCTTCCGTCCGATGGCCAGGTCACGGGGCGGCGGGTTGGCGTATCAAGAAATTTCCAGTTGGGATTTGTTGGGCGGCGTCCTGCTCATTAACAGAAACTGCCGCCGCTTCGTAGAAATCTTGCCAATATCTTCGCTGATTGCCATATAGCCTCTGGACAACTTGTTGAGGACGCGAGCCCTGGAGTTAGTTCGATACCTGCCATCCCGTATACAGTTTCAACGAAAGCTGCACTGGGCAGCCCGAGGCCTTCCGCAAGAGGGTTTCCGGCTTTACCTGCAATCCAGATAAAGCTGAGCCACGGCAGCATCATCGCGGGTAGGTCGATGATTCCGCGCTGAGCTGGTTTGTTCTGCTCGCGGTCGCCGGCAATCAGTTTTGCGTTTGTGAGAATCTTGTCGGTATCTTTCGTAAAACGAATGACCGCGATATTCGGAAACCGGGCCGGGTCGTCGTAGTCGGCCATATTGCAGGTTTGCACCCCATTCCCCAGCGCAATCTCAGACGCTTCAGCACACAGCTCCAGTGGCACCGAAAGAAAGCTCTTAGCATCAAGCAGCACTCCAGCAATGGACCAACGACTAGGGTGTAAGTCCGCTCGCGCGTGCGATTGAGCCACACGAATCCGGAAATGCGAGATGCTGGCGCCTCCAAGTAGTATTACGCCGTCGGTAGCGCCTACCGCGCTTGAGCCACGCGCTGTTCTTCTCCCGGCATCAGCTTTCGCTCCCGAGCGCGCCCTGGACCGAGCTCTCGACTTGGGCTTGGTATCAACCAGAGACTTGTTCGGCTCTTCCGCCGTTGACTGTCGGATAGATAACATATCTGTCTCCTTTAAATCGAGTTCGAAGGCCCCACTACCCACCACTTGTGACTGGACGGTCGATCCGTTTTCGATGATCGGCCAGTATCGCACCAGCATTGAGGCACGCCGACTACTCGGAGCAGCAAACTCAAGCGTAAGAAAATGATTACGCGCCTGCGAAAAGTCTGCCTCTGATGTGATCATGCCGAACACCTGCGGCGCGGGCGCATACTTCCCTTCTGCATGCGGAACCAACTGCATGGGAGACGAGATGACCTCGTACAGCTTCGTCCCTAATTCAGGACGCAGATCCGCAACGGCGACCCGACCGAAGTGGACGTCGCCCGATAGGATTACGATTGAGTGCCGAGACCGGCGCAGATGCCCACGGAGTTGTTCAAATTGCCCTTCATAATTTTGTAGAGCGTAGTCTTTGAAATCCCCGGCGATCGCAAAGAACGGTTGACCCAAAACCAAAACGCCGGGCCCATCCAAACTCGCGGTCCATCTTCCAATTTCATCTATGTGTGCTTGCGGAGCAAATTCACCGGTTTCACGTTTCTTGCCTCGAAAAAAGCGCGTCTCAGCAATGCAAAATGAAAGCGGGTCGATCTTAAACGTCACCGGCAACCCGGGTGACGTCTGAAATGTCGTATAGAGCGTCCGGGCAATACCCCACCACTCCTCCCGTCCTCCGCTCGTAGTCGCGAATACCGGCACGTTTAATCCGACATCCGGTGCGTTGTTCCAATACTCGTGGTCGTCCGAACTAAAAAAATTTGCGTTTTGTTTCAACAGCCGCGTGAACCCACCGGCTTGAGTGAGTTGAGTCCACGAATCGACATACGACTTGAAAGATCTCGATTCGAGCCAATTCCTGCCCTTCAGCGGGTTAATGAAATCCCTTGGAGGATTGTCCAGGTAAACCTGGTCTCCGCTGAGAAACTTAATGTTGGGTCGTGCGCCCTCCGGCATGTGCTTGTAGGTTTGACCCACGCGTCCCTCGGGGTCGCCGGCTCTGTAGAAACAAGACCCCAGCAGAACTATGAATGGCCGTTCGGCTTGATTCGGCAGTCGCCACGGAATGGTGGTGAAGCTGCCGTCAGCTCTTACCTGGCCGCCTACCCGTAGAGCTAAGTTGTATGCGGTAGCCTGTGTCAGGTTATCCAACCTAACTCTCTGATAACGGATCCGATTCGTACCATCTGCCGTGGCCAGGTCGCTCCATCCGCTATTTAACGGAATCATAGTGCTTCCGTACTCGAGTGTCGTAACAGCAGGATCCAGATGTTCGTTGATCGCCCCGACCCAAATGGTGGCGCTGTTTGCGTAAGCTTCGTTGGGAATAATGAGGAATGGCATAAGGTCCAAACTCAGGTGAGACGCTGAGTCGTCCAGCAAGGAACCCTGGGCTACGAATTACAATGAGAACGCGCGGAAGATATTCCCCCGGCACTAAAAAGTCAACATGTATGGGAGTTGAATTCGAGGGCGACTCAATGAATGGATGGCTTCTCTGAAAGTGAAATGCACTGGTTATCTGTACCCGGTTGCGTCCGCCGGTTTGCCGGCGTCCTGGACTTCTACGACGTAGCGCCAGGCGTCGGGTTGGGAGCCGTCGAGGTCTGTGAAATTGTAAACCTTCGCAAGTTGGCCGCTTGATAACGATTGGCCATTCCAGCGTGCGAGGTCAGGGTCGCCGGCGAGCGCTGCTACAGCGCGACCGACGTAGCGCGGTGTCTCGGTGATGATGAAGTGCGGCTGCTTGGCGGTAGCGTCGCGCCAGTTGGCTTCGGTCACGCCGTAGTTATCGAGCATCTGTTCCGAACGTAGCCAGCCAGGTGTCAGGGCGACGGCTGTGCAGTGATGCGGTTTAAGTTCCTGCGCCAGCGCCCATGCGATGCGAATGACTGAAGTTTTAGCAAGGTCATAGAACATCGAGAGCCGGTACTTCGAGGCGTTGTATTCCGCGGTGCCGTCCGTCATTTCGACAACCAACCCGCCCGGATTTTTGATCAGAAGTGGTAACGCGAAATGACTGGTGACGATGTGTGTGTCTATCGCCAGCCTCAGGATCCGCAGTCCATCCTCGGAGTGAATGTTCCCAAACCGGTACATTCCAAGCGGTTAGCCAGTCCCCTCCCCAAATATCATTCACCAGCACGTCGAGTCGCCCCTGCTCGCTCTCAATACGCGCGACCAGGGATTCCACCTGCGTGTGGTCCAAGTGGTCCACCTGAACGGCAATTCCCTTCCCACCGGCGTGCAGTAACTAATTCGGCCGTCTCTTCAATTGTCTCCGGACGATTAATCTCTGAACGTTGCGCGCGCGTGCTGCGCCCCGTGCAATAAACCGTCGCCCCTGCCGCACCCAGTTCGATTGCGATGCCGCGTCCCGCGCCGCGCGTGGCTCCGGCAACGAGGGCGACTTTTCCTTTAAGTGGTTGTGACATGGGTCTCTAAAAAGCAATCATTGTGGGTCGACAAATACAGAACCGGGAGCGAAGCGACCGGGTCGCGCTGAATACATTCACCCATTGCTGGTCACGCATTTTTTGACTCTTCACCTCTTGTCCATGTCACTCGCGCGCTCAGCGCGAAAATTGATAGGGAAGTCTATGTGACCAGCAAGCATTGAGTGCCTCCACCGCGACCCGGTCGCTACGCTCCCGGTTCTGCATTAGCCGGCCCACTCAACTGCACATCCTGAATCTTCGCATACTTGCATGCGGCGTTGATATTAACGTACAAAAGTCAATTTAATGGCACCAACAAAGATCAGCAAAGACAGCACTAAACAAGCTAACGCCGCCGTAGCCGAGCTAAAACGGTTGGGCACAAAGAAAACGCGTGATGGCATGGCGCGATATGCGATTGTGTCTGACAACGCTTTTGGAGTGCAGGTCAGCGAAATTCGACAGCTTGCGAAACGTTTAGGACGAAATCATGAATTGGCTATCGCCCTCTGGGATGCCGGCTGGTATGAGGCCCGCATGCTGGCAACGTTTGTCGACGAACCGGAACGCGTGACTCCCACTCAGATGGACCGTTGGGCCAAAGACTTTGATAACTGGGCCATATGCGATACGGCGTGTTTCCACCTATTCGACCGCACGCCTCACGCGTTCAAAAAAGTCACGCAATGGTCTAAACGAAAAGATGAGTTTGTTAAGCGTGCAGCGTTTGCGTTGCTGGCGAGTCTGGCCCTTCATGACAAGAAATCAACCGATGAACCTTTCGCTGCTTCGCTGCCACTGATCGAACAGGCGGCCACCGATGACCGGAACTTTGTCAAAAAGGGTGTCAGCTGGGCCCTGCGCGGAATCGGCCACAGGAATCCGGCTCTGAAAACTTCGGCAGTGGACCTTGCAGAACGCCTCGCGAAGTCTCCAAACTCCGCCGCGCGCTGGATCGGCAAAGACGCACTTCGTGACTTGAAACGATCGCGCTGAATCCGCACAGATAGGTTGTAGATTCGGTGTTCACACACTCTAACCCTAAGCACCGGATATTAATGCGTTTCACATAGAGGCTACTTATTACTGGGATCGCGGGCGTCCCCGCCAGCACTGAGCGCGGAGCGCGAAAATGTCTTGTATTAACTGCGCGCCTGCGGCGCGGTGCGGGCGGGGACGCCCGCGATCCCAGTAACAATCGCCTTCTCATTATCAAACTGCATTAGCACCCCGAGCCGGAGCGCCTCCTTGACACCCCTAAATCCAGACTGTTACATTACGCGGTCTTTTTCCTATCCTGAATACTTACAAGAGTTTGCAAAGGAGTCTGCTTGAGTACTGAATCCGGTTTTCTATTTACCTCCGAGTCTGTCACCGAAGGCCACCCAGACAAAATATCCGACGCAATATCAGACGCGATCTTGGACGCGGCACTGTCCGAAGATCCGAAGGCCCGCGTAGCGTGTGAAACGTTGGTTACTACCGGTCTCGTCGTGATTGCCGGTGAAATCACTACTGAGGCGCGCATCGACTACAGTCGCGTGGCGCGCGACGCAATCAAAGAAATCGGCTACACCCGCGCGAAGTTTGGTTTCGATTCAGAAACCTGCAGCGTCCTGAGCGCTATCGACCGCCAGTCGCCGGACATCGCCATGGGCGTGGACACAGGTGGCGCCGGCGATCAGGGCTTGATGTTTGGGTTCGCCTGCAACGAAACTCCGGAGCTTATGCCGCTGCCGATCCAGTTGGCCCATATGCTTGCCAAGCGTCTGACCGATGTTCGCAAGTCGGGGGCGCTTCCCTACCTGCGGCCCGACGGAAAATCACAGGTCACGATCGAATACCGCGACGGAAGACCGTTTCGCGTCGAAGCTGTTGTCATCTCTTCGCAACATGGTCCGGATGTGAAGAACGAACAACTCCGCGCTGAGATTCAGGAGCAGGTTATTAACCACACGGTTCCTGGAGACCTACTTGATTCGGACACTAAGTTTCACATTAACCCGACCGGACGTTTTGTTACCGGCGGACCGCAAGGCGACGCTGGACTGACCGGCCGCAAGATCATTGTTGATACCTACGGTGGTTACGCCCCACACGGCGGCGGCGCGTTCTCCGGAAAAGATCCGACGAAGGTTGATCGTTCGGCCGCATACATGGCGCGTTATGTGGCGAAGAACATTGTCGCAGCAGGTCTGGCGGATAGATGTCAGATCCAGTTGGCTTATGCCATCGGCGTCGCGGATCCGGTTTCGGTAAACGTTCAGACGAACGGCACGAGCCGCATTTCAGAAAACGCTCTCGAAAAGCTGGTGCGTTCTCATTTTGAACTGACTCCACGCGGCATCATCGAATCGCTCGATCTGCGCCGTCCGATTTACAAAGCCACTGCTGCGTACGGCCACTTTGGTCGCGACGGCTTTAGCTGGGAAAAGACCGACAAGGCCGAAGCCCTTCGCAACGCTGCCGGGATTTAAGTCTCCGGATTTAAGCCAACAACGTAAACAACATTTATCTATAAAGGACAACTACGTAATGAGTGCTACCCGCTCCATGGAGTATGACGTCAAAGATATTGGCCTGGCCGCGAAGGGCAAGCAACGAATCGAATGGGCCGAGCGCGAGATGCCGGTCCTGAGGCTTATTAGAGAACGGTTCAACGAAGAGAAGCCGCTCAAAGGCGTCAGGATTGTCGCTTGCGCGCACATCACAACCGAGACTGCCAACCTGGCGCGCGCGCTTCAGGCAGGTGGCGCAGAAGCTGTCTTGATTGCCTCCAATCCCCTTTCCACGCAAGACGACGTAGCAGCGTCGCTCGTCGCAGATTGGGGTATTCCGGTTTACGCGATCAAAGGTGAATCTACGGACACTTACAATCGGCACGTACGGATCGCGCTTGACTCGCATCCCGACATAATCATTGACGACGGCTCTGACGTAGTGGCGACGCTTCTCAAGGAACGCGCAGGCCAGGTTAAGGAACTCATCGGCTCGACTGAAGAAACCACCACGGGCATTCAACGTTTGAAGGCCATGGAATTGGCCGGCGTGCTCACCTTCCCTTCTATCGCGGTTAACAACGCGCAGACCAAGCACTTCTTTGACAACCGTTATGGAACGGGCCAGTCAACTCTCGATGGAATCATTCGCGCCACAAACATTCTGCTGGCGGGCCGAAACATCGTGGTGGTCGGTTATGGCTGGTGTGGTAAAGGCGTCGCATTAAGAGCGCGGGGCATGGGCTCGAATGTCATCGTTACCGAAATCGATCCGATCAAGGCGGTCGAAGCGGTAATGGATGGATTCCGAGTTATGCCGATCGCCGAGGCTGCTCCGTTGGGAGACATCTTCATAACTGTGACCGGCAATCGTCACGTGATCGATAGTCATCATTTCGCCGAGATGAAAGATGGCGCAATAGTCTGCAACAGCGGTCACTTCGATCTCGAACTCAATCTCGTCGCCCTGCGGGAACTGTCCGAGGACGTACAGACTGTCAGACCTTTTGTTGAAGAGTACAAGCTGAAATCGTCTGGTAATCGCGTGATGGTTTTAGGCGAAGGGCGGTTAATCAACCTGGCTGCGGCTGAAGGCCATCCGGCCAGCGTGATGGATATGAGTTTTGCGAACCAGGCGCTGTCGGTAGAGTTTCTCGTGGAAAAGAAAGGCGAGTTGAAGCCGGGCGTTCACCTGCTTCCGCCTGAGGTGGATACGGAAATTGCCGCACTCAAACTCCAGGCGCTGGGTCTTGCGATCGACACTCTGACCGCGGAGCAACTCGAGTACATTTCGAGCTGGGAAACCGGCACCTAAGTCCGCACTCGAGACAGAAAGTAGGTCCCCGCTGCCGCGAAGATGACGGGCGGGGACCAGGCCGCAACCTCAGGCGGCAGCAATCCATGGGTGCCAAGCTGCTGAAAGCCTCCACCGATCCCCCAATAAATAATACTGACTCCGACTGCCATACATAACGCGACAACCGCGCCTCTTCTTCCAAACGCCAGCGCCAAAGGCATTCCGATAAACGCCATCACGATCACGCTGAATGGATTCACGTATTTCCGTTGAAGCGCGACTGCCAATCCGGACACGTTAACGCCGCGTTGTTTTGCAGCTCGCAAGTATCCAGCCAGCGCCGCCACGCTCAACTGTGAAGGTTTATCAACGGTCGGTTTGAATACCTGCGGCGGATCGACGCCTTTCAAATGAACTTCACTTAATCGTTGATGATCGACCCGGAAACCTTCAAGGCCCACTGTCTCCGCATCCTTGATTACCATCTCACCGTTTGCAGTCCACCGGCCTGTCTTCCCAATTGATACTCGACGCAAATGCACAGCGTCTTCATCAAGTTCATAGATTGCCGGGTCGTATAACACCTCACCCTGTTCATCAAACTCATAAGAATAGAGACGGCGATTTTCCGGGGACGCCAACCATTGGCGACCCGTGCCGGTGGTCGCACGCGGCTGACCACCTCGTATGCGTGCCCTCAGTGCTTCCTGCCTGATGTTTGCCGGCGGCATCACATGCTCCTGCACCAGCCACGTTCCAGCTGCAGCGCCGATAGCAAATAACAATCCCGGAAGCATCAGCCGATAAACACTTTGGCCCGAAGCCCACCACGCAATCGCTTCACTGCGCCGTGCCAATAGCGCATAGGTAATCAGCACAGTAATCAGCATAGTCGCCGGGAAAAGCTCGACCGCAACGAGCGGCAACAGAAACAATAAATACGTGGCGACGATCGAAGCTGGCACGTTGTTGGCGCCTATAAAACGCCACAATTCAAACAGTGTGAAGATCGTGAAAATGGACGCCAGTGATATGAATCCAACCAGAAAGCTCCCGGACAAAGTTTGGAATAAACTCGTATCAAGCAGACTCGGAAATCCAGACCGACCTGCGCCCAGAGTGTGTTGTTGAGTTGTGCGCGTCCGCGCGACATCTTTAACCTTGCGTTTGTTGAACCATCGATGCAAACGAAATCTTGGCACATCACCTAAACTAAATATTACGAGACTCAACAGGAGAATCATCGGCAGTCGCCATCCATTGGCCCACAATAGCCGGGACCGTGTTCGTCCTGACGATCGATTCGCCGAGCAACGACATCAGGTAATAAATCACTACCACGCCGATGGAAAGCATGACGCCGACACCACGTCCCCCGCGTCTGATTCGCAGTCCCATCAAACCGCCGAACAACGCGAACACGAGCGGAGCAACCGAAAGCGCAAGCCGCCGATGAAGAGTCCGCTCAGCCTCATTCCTTTCCTGTGGTGTACCTGTGGCAGCTAGTTGCCTAAGATCTGACCAGTCCATCTCTTCGGCCTTCAAGTCGTCCTGGCTAATCTCTTCGAGGAGCGCCGCGCGCCCAGTATCAATGGCGATGCGAAGTTGATCCAGGCGTTCAACTACGTACGACTGATCGGAGTTAGTGGGGTTTGGAATCTTCAACGCCGAAGCATCGCTTAACACCAGTTCAGACTTGTCGCCAGAAGAATCTATGCGTCCGGTACCGCGCCGTAACTACTCGCGTAGAACCGTCTGTCTGTTGCGCGTAAATAAAAACCCGAGCCCACGAGCCCTGCGCTTTATCACCGTCTCTTACGTAGATCACGTAGCCGGGAATTTCTGTATTGAACGTGCGCGGTTCAACCGGCGACTCCAACTTTCTCAGCGCGCCCTGCAAAGCGGCCCGTCTCAGATCTTGTGCAGCCTGAGGCGCCTCCTTCATATGAAGAAAGGTCGTTGCGGCCGTCGCAATCAAGCCGAGAAGCAAGACCGGCCAAAGCAACGTCCATGTGCCAACGCCGGCCGCACGCATAACAACAATTTCACTGTCGCTGCCCATGCGCGCAAACCCAATAATGATGCCGGCGAGTACTGCGACCGGCACGGATAGGACGAAAACCCCAGGCAGCAGCGCCGCTGTAATTTCGAATACGAGCGAAAATGGGAGGTCGGCATAGAGCGCAACCTCTGCAAATCGACCCGCTTGTTGTGTGAAGAGGATGGAGGTCAGGAGTATGAGCGAGAGCAACACATACGGTATTGCGCTTTGAATTACATACTTCGGGATGAGCTGTCTGCCGGCAAACATTTAAAGTAACTTCTGAACACTTAGGGATATACAGCACGCCGCGTCTGTCACCTTCCACGCGGGAGGGACGCCCGCGCTGAATAGCTATTGAAAGTGCGGTCTCAGGCGCGGTTGTCTTTCAAGTACTCGCGCGATGAGCAAGTGCGTTAGTTCTGCCATCTCCGTTATGGACTTTAGCCGGCACTTCACGTGATTCTTTAACAAACACGAATGGCGCCAGTTTCTGCGTCGCGCGCAATTGCATTTGGAGGCTGCGCGAAACCGCATTCCCGCCGCCCGAACTACATTCCCGGCAACGGAAGTTTAAGTCCGAGCTGAGAAACGCCGCGCGCTTATCGTCAAAAGCCAACCCACACTCACCGCATCGCCGCAGGTCGGGCAAGTAACCCTCGAGCTTCAGCAGCCAAACTTCAAAGTACCTCAAGATCAACTGGATGTCCTGCTGCGACTCTGAAATTGTCTCGAGACATGCTTTCACCATCCGGAAAAGCTTCTCGTTCACGTGATGAGGAGGGGAAAACTCCAGAACCAAATCGCCCATGTAAGCGAGACCTGCGAGCGTTTCTGCCTGGCTGAAGAGGTCAAAGTTCGACTTTACTATCTCGGCATTATTTATCGAGGCGAGTTCCTGGTTCTCTTTTTGGTAATACACCAACTTAGTCAGCGTAAAAGGTTCGAGCGACGCGCCGAACCTGCTCTTTAGCTTCCGACACCCCTTGGCGACACCGCGAATCACACCAGCTTCTCTCGTCAAACAAACAACGATCTTGTCCGCCTCGCCGAAATTGTAGGTTCGCAAGATGAGCGCCTCTGTTTCAAACACCGCCATCACACGCTCCTACTTACTCGAGACTCAAGGCACAAAATACAGCAGCCACGCCAGCGCCAGGCCAATAATCATAAATTCAAGAAACACTTTAACTCCGTACGTCAGACGCTCATGTTGGGAGTCCTTCGCGACGGTTCCAAAGACGACAGCAGCCAGCACGGCGAACGCGGTCATTACGAGGAAATGTCTCATTCCTTCCTCCCCGCCGCGATATCGAAGGCGTCGAGCATCGCAAGGTAATTCAGCAAACCAGCAACGAGTAGAAACGTGTTTCCATACTCGTATGTCGCTCGCGCGGCGTTAACGGCGTCGTCGGCGAAACCGGTATCGGCTAGCCAGCAAGCTATGTAGAGCAGGCCGCTCCCGAGATTAGCGATCATCGGCGGCAGTTGATATAGAGCTGATGACTGCCCGTCGGATTTCACAATGAATAAATGGCCACCCATAGCGAGACCTGCGAGGAAAGAGACCCAGACGGCCCCTCCCAGTATGATGGCCCGCACCCATCGGCCCTGCAGCGCGTGGCCCGCGCCTGGAACCAGCCACGCGACGAGGCCCATTAGCCATGCCCTTGAAGGCGGCCTTTCAACCAGCTCTATCTCTGTTGCCTTTGCCAATCAACCCTCCGCTAATAATTCAAACTCTGAAATCAAATGCGAACCTTTGCGATAAGTTCAGTACCGCCTGAGTTAGCGGGTGGGTCGACATTAACCCACCCGCTACCGGTGGTACTGACTTCATTACGCGTCTTGAAAGATCCATTCAAGTGTTACGTTATGCAACTCCTGAAAGTTACCTCACCCTTGAAAGTTACTTCACTAGCAACCTTAACGGTCGGCATCCCGACTCCTCAAGCCAAACGTTAAGTTTCAATACAACAAATATCCTTCACGCACGCGCTTGAATTCGTTCAAGCCCGGTACCCATGATGACAGTAAGTCCTTGAGTGAAGCGCCCGACTCGATCGCTTCCCTCGTCTTGGACGTGCCCGCTATTACATCAAACGGGTTCCGATCATAGACGTACTCATACGGCGGTTCCTTCCAGAGGAAGTCGGACTCGTAAAGCTCATAAGCTACTTTAACCATCGCGACGCCGGACGATACTGGCTCGAAGATATTCCTGTCCGTCACGTGAACTTGTACTCCGCCGCAACTCACGCCGCCATGTTTCTGAAAGGTCGGACGGAAGATGCAGCTCCTGAAATACACACCGGGCAACGCCAACTGGTTGAGATGATCGGCATACTGTTCTGGATCGATGTAGGGCCCGCCGATCAATTCGAATGGACGAGTGGTTCCCCTGCCCTCGGATATCTGTGTGCCCTCGAAATGAACTGTGCCGGGAAAGACTGTAGCCGAATCGAGTGTAGGAATATTTGGAGAAGGCATTACCCATGGTCCGTCGGTTTCGTCGTACCAACAGTCGCGTTCCCAACCTTCCATCTCAATTATCGATAAATCACAGCCAATCCCGAAGCGGTCGTTGAACAGCAACGCCAGCTCGCCGAGCGTCATGCCGTGCCGCGTGGGAATGGGAAACAACCCCACGAACGAGGCCTGTTCGGGCTCCAGAACATTCCCCGCTACTTCCCTTCCGTTAATCGGATTAGGACGATCACAAACGATCACTTTCTTTCCAAACCTCTTCGCCGCAACCATCGAATTTGCCATCGTGTAAGCGAATGTATAGATGCGGCAACCAACATCCTGCATGTCAAAAACGAGGACATCAACGTCTTTCAGCATTGCTTCGGTAGGTTCGCGCGTCTCGCTGTACAACGAGTGAATCGGAAGACCCGTTTGCCGATCCACCGCATGGTCGGTCTCAATCATGTTGTCCTGCAGGTCGCCGCGGATGCCGTGCTGCGGACCAAACAACGCAGTCAGGTTTATGTCCGGATGTTCGAAAAGCAGGTCGGCCGCATGCCGGAATCCGTGATCCACGGACGCCTGGTTGCAGATTAAGCCTACGCGGTTCTTGCCCAAGTGGGCCGAGGGCGCTTCAAGTAACTTCTCAAGTCCCAGTTTGATTTGTCTTCGATGCATAGCGTTAAAGTAAAACGTCAACTAACCGCAAAGCACTGATCCCCCATTCACGTTCAGCACCTCTCCGGTAATGTGCCGCGCCCAGTCGGAACATAAGAAAGCGATTGGAGCGGCAATGTCATTAACCGTGGCCACGGTGCCTAATGGGATGCCCGCTGCGATTCCCTCTCGGTTACGAATGTTTCCAAGGGCATCGGCCGTCATGTCAGTGTCCACCCAACCAGGAGCCACTGCATTAACGTTTATTTTCCACGGCCCTAGTTCTTCCGCCAGCGATTTAACGAAGGCAATCTGGCCACCTTTGGATGCAGCATAGTTCGAATAACCTGCTTCGCCGCGCTGTCCTGCTGTTGAACTGACAATAACAATCTTCCCGTTTCGTTGCGTTTTCATAACCGGCACTGCCGCCCTGCATGCCGCCCAAGTCCCTTTAAGATTGATGTCGAGCGTTTTGTCCCACAACTCCTCAGTCATGGCCTCAACCGCAGCACCTTCCCAGACGCCTGCGGAACACACCAGAATGTCGATACGTTTGAATTGCTCGATTGTAGCTTGGATAAGTTTATGGGCTGCGGCGGGTTGCGAAACGTCGGCTTTAAAAGAAAACGCTTGTCCACCAATACTCTTCACCCTCTCAACAACTGCTTCGGCCGCGCGTTCATCGCTGACATAGTTGACGACCACGTGCGCGCCCAGCGTGGCGAACAGTTCCGCGACTGCTTTTCCAATGCCGCGAGAACCGCCGGTAATCACTGCCACCTGATTGTCCAATTGGAGACGTCCGACAGGCATGCTCACGATTGTGCGCCCTCGGCATATACCACATTCGTGTCGTCCAACACTGTGGATCTTACGTCCCCGTTCCCTTCCCTACGCGCGAAATCAGTTGCCGCATCAATGAAGCGATTAAACAACGCTTGCGAAAAATGATCTTTGGCCCAACCCAATTCGGGATGCCACTGTACGCCGAGGACAAAACGATCGTCACGCTCGTCTTCCACCCCTTCGATTAATCCGTCTGAAGACCACGCGCTCGCTGACAGATCGCGACCAACCTTTTCCAGAGCCTGATGATGATGGCTATTAACTAGTACAGTCTGAGTTTGAGCCAGCGAAGATAAGAGACTTGACTCAGCCAGCTTTATTCGATGGGACGGACGATCGCGAGGCGCACCCTGCTCATGCTTTATCGCGTGCGGCATCTGCGATCCGATGTCCTGGATGAGAGTCCCGCCGCGAAACACGTTCAACACCTGCATTCCAAAACAGATTGCAAACAGCGGGAGTCGGCGGTTCTCGACTTCTTCGAGCACAAGCAAGTCAGTTTCATCCTTAATTGATTGTACCGTTCCCAACTTCGGATGGGGCTCAGCTCCATAACGCAGTGGATCCACATCGGAATCGCTGCCCGGAAGCAAGACGCCGTCGAGTTGGTCTATAACCGCAGCGATGTACTCGCGTTGCGGAATCAAACTGATGTGCACAGGCACACCGCCGGCGGCGGCAACTGCTTCGCTGTAATGACGCGATAGATAGAACCGATCCGTGTCGGATTCAATGCGCATGGTGATGCCAATGCGCGGACGTCGTAGTTCCCTGTTCCCTTTCGTACTGGCTCTGATGCTATTCATTCAGTACGTATCATAGCCTAAAGAGCAAACAGCAAACAGCAGCCAGCAAACAGCAGTAACGGGTCAGTTTGATGTCCGATAAGCTTTAAAGCTTGTTGTGTCGCCGCGACAAACTATAAGTTTATTGGACACTGTCTGCTGTTTGCTGTCTGCTGTTGCCAGGGTCGCCTTGACTTGCATTCGAGCGAATTCCTATAGTGACCCCTGCCAAAAATGCAAACCGAAAATTCTCGTATCCGCAGTACAACTGTCCTGCTTGTCCGCAAAGATGACCATGTTGCTCTAGCCGGTGACGGCCAGGTGACGCTGGGCGAAACCGTCATGAAAAGCAACGCCCGAAAGGTGCGACGGCTGTACAACGACAGCATTCTTGCCGGCTTCGCAGGGGCGACCGCCGACGCGTTTTCGTTGCTGACGAGATTCGAAGGTAAGTTGGAGCAGTATCACGGCAACCTCGAACGCGCGGCCATCGAGCTCAGCAAAGAATGGCGCACTGATAAAGTATTGAGACACCTGGAAGCGTTGCTGGTGGTGGCGGATGCGAAGAGTTCGTTTCTTTTGTCCGGGAATGGCGACGTGATTGCGCCGGACGATGGCGTGCTTGCGATCGGTTCGGGCGGATCCTACGCGCTGGCCGCCGCGCGCGCGTTAGCGAAGCACACTGAGTTGTCCGCAAAGGACATCGCGGTTGAAGCATTGCGCATTGCCGGAGACATCTGCATTTACTCGAACCAAAATATTATCGTGGAAGAATTATAAGAAAGTCGTATCGCAATAATGGTTATTTATTTAGAAGGTGAAGTGGACGAACAAGTTGGTCTCGACGAGATGACCCCGCGTCAAATCGTCGCCGAGCTCGATAAGCACGTAGTCGGTCAGCGCAATGCAAAGCGCGCGGTGGCGGTGGCGCTGCGAAACCGGATACGCCGGCAAAAGCTGCCGCCTGAAATGGCAGTAGATGTAATGCCGAAGAACATCATCATGATCGGCTCGACCGGTGTCGGTAAAACTGAAATCGCCCGCCGTCTCGCACGAATGTCCAATTCCCCTTTTCTCAAAGTGGAGGCTTCGAAGTTTACTGAAGTAGGCTACGTCGGACGCGACGTCGAAAGCATCATTCGCGATTTGACGGAGATCTCCGTTGACATGACGCGCCAGGAAAAGAGCGACGAGGTCGCGGAGAAGGCCGAGCTGAACGTTGAAGAACGAATACTTGATCTGCTGTTGCCGCCACCTCGTTCGTCATCCAGTTTCTATGATTTCGAAACCGGGCCTCCGGAAAGCGGTACTGAAGACGTCACCAGTTCAACCGATGCCGGCGCGCGCGATGAAAACTTTCAACGAACGCGCGAAAAGCTGCGGACGCAGCTTCGCGAAGGAAAACTCGACAACCGGCTGATCGAGATGGAGATTCGTGAAAAGAGTTTTCCAGTGATCGAATTGGCTGGACCACAGGGCGTTGAAGAGATGGGCATCAACATGAAGGACATGCTCGGCAGCATGTTCCAGGGCCGCACCAAGCAGAGAAAGATGCGCGTCGATGAAGCGATGGAGCATCTGATGCAGGAGGAGGAAGAGCGGCTAATTGACATGGACCAGGTGGCCCGCGCCGCAATCGAACGAGTGGAAGATTCCGGCATCATCTTCCTCGATGAGATCGACAAAATCGCTGGACGCGAGTCGGGCCATGGCCCTGATGTCTCACGGGAAGGCGTGCAGCGCGACATTCTGCCGATCGTCGAAGGCACTACGGTCAATACGCGTTACGGAATGGTTCGAACGGATCACGTTCTTTTCATTGCGGCCGGAGCTTTCCACGTTTCGAAACCATCGGATCTAATTCCGGAGTTGCAGGGAGCTTTCCAATTCGGGTCGAGCTGGAGTCACTGACCATTGACGATTTCAAGCGGATTCTCACTGAACCAAAGAATGCGTTGATTAAGCAGTATCAGGCGATGATGGCGACTGAGGAAGTGATAATTGATTTCACTGACGACGCGATAGACGCTATTGCCAATTTTGCGGCAAAGGTCAACGAGCAAACCGAGAACATTGGTGCGCGCCGCCTGCAGACAATCATGGAGAAGCTGCTGGAAGAGATTAGTTTCGAAGGACCGGATCTCGAACCCAAGAACCAGCGAATCGACGCAGGCTACGTCGACGCTATGCTGGCAGAAACCGTCAAAGATCAGGACCTCAGCCGGTACATCCTGTGACCATATCCACTCGTCACCCTTTCCTCCAACGCAATTATCTGGCGCTCGCACTTCTAGTGATTGCGCTGCCGTTTGTCGGCAACTGTGGCAAGCGGCGTCCGCCTCTGCCGCCGGTTGAGCGCGTGCAGCAGCGCACGGAGTTGTTGTCTGGAGCGCAAAGAGGTAACCAGGTCATTCTCAACTGGCCCGCCCCGCGTCGCAACGCTTCAGACCAAAGCGTGCAGAGTATCCGGCGTATCGACATCTATCGGCTGGCCGAACGTCCACGCGCACCTCTCGCGTTAACTGAAGAAGAATTTGCTACGAGGTCCACGTTGATCGGTTCAGTAACCTACGACCAAATCCGCGACGCGGGCGATGTGCTGGCTTACACCGACACGCTGGAGCTTGCCGGTGAACCAACGCGTTTGCGCTACGCAATTCGTTACGTTAACGCTGCCGGACAACGCGCAGCATTCTCGAATTTTCTTTTGATCGAGCCGGCGGCGAAAGTCGCGCAAGCGCCCACCATCGTCGCGACCGGTAATGAAGTTTCAGAACCAGCTATCACGATCACCTGGCAACCACCAGCTGCGAATATCGACGGTTCAACGCCAGTCAACCTGCTCGGATATAACGTGTATCGAATGGAAGAGGCGCAGGATCAGATTAGCGACGCGCCTATAAACTCTGGGCTGGTTTCCGGAACTCAGTACAGCGATAAGAATTTCAAGTTTGGCGAGACGTACCGATACGTTGTGCGTGCTGTGTCACTGGGAACGGGAGGCAATCCCGTTGAGAGTTTGAATTCCAACTCAATTACCGTCGCGCCGCGAGACATCTTCGCGCCGTCAGCGCCTTCGTCTATTACCATCGCCGCTGCGCCGGGACGCTTGTCACTGTTCTTCCCGGCGAACCCTGAACCCGACGTCGCGGGCTACAACATTTACCGTTCAACGGACGCGAATCTGCCGAAGGACCAATGGACAAAATTGAACAGTGAACTGCTGACACGAACGACCTTCCAGGATGAGCGAGTGGAATCCGGCAGAAGGTATTTCTACTATCTGACCGCTGTGGATCAGGCCGGCAATGTTAGTGCGCCGTCTGAGGTCGTGTCAGAAACGGTGCCTTAGGTGTTCGCAACTCTGGTGGCAGTTTAACGATTGACCTGCAAATTAACCAAAGTCGCTGCAGAAGTTGGACCTGAATGCGTATCTGCCGATTCACCACGACCCAAATCTCGACACCGCATTTCGGCGTGCTCGAGGGCGACTCGATCCTGCCGCTTCCCGAGAACATTGAAATTGGACCATCAATTCAGAAACCCGTCCCAACCGGAGAAGCGAGGTTTTTAGCGCCGGTAGAACCTTCAAAGATCGTCTGTGTGGGCCGAAACTATCGCGAGCACGCTGCCGAGCTCGGCAACAAGATGCCTGACGAGCCATTGCTGTTTTTGAAAGCGCCATCGGCGGTCATCGGCGACGGTGATTCCATAGAGCTTCCACCACAGTCACAGCAAGTTGAGCACGAAGGTGAGCTGGGCGTTGTGATTGGAAAGACGGCCCGAAGCATCAGCGAAAGTGAAGATCCGTTGAGTTTCGTCTTGGGATACACCGGTGTAAACGATGTCACGGCTCGCGATCTCCAGCGCAAGGATGTGCAGTTTACGCGAGGCAAGTCGTTTGACACCTTTTGCCCGGTCGGCCCTTTTATCGTCGCGGGTTTAGATCCCGGCAACCTTACTGTGACGACGCGATTGAACGGCGCTGTGAAACAGAACGGCAACACTTCCGACATGGCATTCCCAGTTCCCTTTTTGATCCGCTACATCTCCCATATCATGACACTCAATCCAGGAGATCTAATTGCAACGGGGACGCCGGCCGGAGTATCTGCGATGCATGACGGCGACGTAGTTGAAGTCGAAATACAGGAAATTGGCGTGCTGAAGAATACGGTGCGGGATAGGCATGTACTGGATCGTCTCGGTACTGAGTTATAGGGACCTTTATCATTAACACCGGGCTTCGGCCCGGTGACAACCAATGATCGTCACAGTGGTCCAACCGTTTCAACGGTTTGGCTTGTAAACCGTTAAAACGGTTTCCGGTCACGGGGAACTATCGTGATCACCGGGCTGAAGCCCGGTGTTAATGAGAAATCATTGTCGGATGTTCACATATTGGAGGTTTTATGAAATTCTTTTTAGATACAGCTAACCTGGATGAGATTCGTGACGCGGCGTCTTTTGGCATTGCGGATGGCGTCACCACTAACCCGTCACTGATCGCCAAAGAAGGTGATGTTGATTTCAAACAGCATATCGCGGCCATCTGCGAAATCGTCAGTGGACCAGTCTCCGCCGAATGTACCAGCGAAGATACGGACGGCATGTTGCGCGAAGGGCGCGAGTACGCGCAGATCGCACCGAACGTCGTTATCAAATGCCCTTTGACGCGCGCAGGTCTCAAAGCCACACGCACGCTTTCCAACGAGGGGATCAAAGTAAACGTCACGCTTTGCTTCTCTGCTGCGCAGGCGATACTGGCCGCTAAAGCCGGCGCATCTTTCATCAGTCCGTTTATCGGCCGCTTGGATGACATCGGCGAAAACGGACTTGACCTGTTAGGGGACATCGTCGAGATTTACCGCAATTATGCATGGCCAACCGAAGTGCTCGCGGCCAGCATTCGTCACCCGATTCATGCTATCGAGGCCGCGAGAATGGGTGCTGACATCGCCACCATGCCGTTTAAGGTTATCGATCAAATGTTCAATCATCCGCTGACCGATAAAGGCCAGGCGCAATTTCTGGCTGACTGGCGCAAGAGCGGCAGAAAATAAAATGCTGCCTGCGCCGGGAGACACCATTACGGTTCGCGCCTGCAAGTATGATGGTCGTGAACACCGGCGCTGGTCGGCGCAGTTATTGAGACAACAAGATTCGCTATTAGTTCTCGATGCGTATTTCCCCGAAGAGATCAGTCACGATTTGCTTGGCACGATCGCTGTGGGAACGCACAGCCTGGAGTTTTACTGGTTAGACCGCTGGTATAACGTTTTCCGGTTCGCCGAACCTGATGGCCGGCTGAGAAACTACTACTGCAACGTTAATGTGCCGCCAACCCTGGTCGACGGCACGCTGAGCTATATTGATTTGGATTTGGACATTCTGGTAGCGCCGGATTTTTCATACCAGATTCTCGACAGAGACGACTTCAAATCCAACGCAGCGCTGTACAATTACTCCAAGGACATGCAAAAGAACGCCAAACACGCGTTGGACGAGTTAGTAACAATGATCACAGCGAGGGCGTTCCCGTTCAACGAATAGACGTCTATGACTTCTAAACAACAACCCAAGCAGTCAAAGTCGAAACTAGACACTTTGAAGGACCGTTCGCTTAACGCCGAACAAGGTGGCGGGATCGAACGCGTCGAGAAACAGCATGCAGCCGGAAAGATGACGGCTCGGGAACGCATCGAATTTCTGCTCGATGAAGAGACGTTTGAAGAGTTTGACAAGCTGGTGGTTCATCGTTCGCATGACTTCGGGTTGGACCAGCAACTCTACCCGGGCGACGGCGTGGTAACCGGTTATGGCTTGATCGATGGTCGCAAGGTTTTTGTGTTTGCACAGGACTTCACCATCTTCGGTGGTTCCCTCTCGGAGACACATGCCGAAAAAATCTGCAAAGTGATGGACCTGGCGATGAAGGTTGGTGCGCCCGTAATTGGACTAAACGATTCCGGCGGCGCGCGCATTCAGGAAGGCGTTGTTAGTCTGGGCGGCTACGCTGACATTTTCCTGCGAAATACTTTGGCGAGCGGGGTGGTCCCGCAGATTAGCTGCATCATGGGACCTTGTGCCGGCGGCGCGGTTTACAGTCCAGCTATTACTGACTTCAACATCATGGTGAAGGACACGTCGTATATGTTCATCACCGGGCCCGACGTGATCAAAACCGTCACCCACGCGGATGTCACCAAGGAAGAATTAGGCGGCGCGCTGACGCACAATCGCACCTCGGGCGTGGCCCACTTCGCAGCCGATTCAGATGAGCACGCGTTGCGCACCGTTCGCGAGCTGCTTTCGTTTATTCCATCGAACAATCTTGACGATCCTCCGCGGGTTAGTCCCACCGATTCGCCGGACCGGGCGGACGCCAGACTCAACACCATTGTTCCTGACGCATCCAATCAGCCTTACGACATTCGTGAAGTCATCAATGCCGTCGTTGACGATGAATATTTCTTTGAAGTGCAGCAGCATCACGCACCAAACATTTGCATCGGGTTCGCGCGGCTCGACGGGCGCCCGATCGGTATTGTGGCCAACCAGCCCGCGTTTCTGGCGGGTGTGTTGGACATTGACGCTTCAGTGAAGGCTGCGCGGTTCGTCCGCTTCTGCGATTGTTTCAATGTTCCACTCGTTGTCTTCGAAGATGTGCCCGGATTCCTGCCGGGTGTTTCACAGGAACACGGTGGCATAATTCGTCACGGCGCGAAACTGCTTTACGCTTTCGCAGAGGCAACAGTGCCGAAGTTGACGGTGATAACTCGGAAAGCTTACGGCGGCGCTTATTGTGTTATGGCTTCCAAACACATTCGGACGGATATTAATTTTGCGTGGCCGACTGCTGAGATTGCGGTGATGGGCGCTGAAGGCGCTGTGGGTGTTCTCTACCGGCGTGAGATCTCGGATGCGAAGGATAAAGATGCAGCGCGTCACGCGCGCATTCTCGAGTTGGAAGACAAGTTTGCGAATCCTTACGTGGCGGCGGAGCGGGGTTTTGTTGACGAAGTTATCGAACCGGCACAAACGAGACCAAAGCTAATCCGTGCGCTCTCACTGCTGGAGAACAAGCGCGACACTAACCCGCCGAGAAAACACGGCAACATTCCTTTGTGAGCTAGCTCCCTGGACTTCTCTCAATAATTTTGATTTCGTGAAATTTCGTGTTGTTTCGTGGATCGCTTTTTCACGTGCGACTAAAACACACGATCCACGAATTACACGAAATAACACGAAACGCAGAGACTCGAAGCATTCCTCAAGAGGTGCACCATAGTTTCTCTCCTAACAACTCCGAAGCAATTGTTACTACGCTTCTTCGATGAGAGGACAGCCGATCACAGTTTGCTCGTTAACGAACGCAAATCCTTCCCGACGTTTTTTTTCATCTTGGCTTACGCTCGCGCCGCAGCGTGACCAGCAGCGGCACGCGATCGATTCTCCCCTCAACAGTTCGCCAAAGGAGCGTTGTGCCTCGGAACGTCAGCGTCGCCACGCCTGGCATCCGCCCATCAACCGGCGGCTTGTATCTAACATTCTGCTCGTACCCTGGAACGGTGGCATCCGGATCAAATTCTATCTTTGCTCGTCCGGCCGTCACTCGACCTCGAAAGGGCGTCTGGTTTCCATCTTCTCCCTGCCATTGTTGATCGATGAATTCGTCTACGCTGTAAACACCTCGCACGAAATTTCCCTCGCGGTGAATGACTACCGTGAATTGGACCTGCGACTTATCCTTCTGAACAGGTTGTTTCCAAACCCAACGACCCGTCAGGGCACTCTGTGAATAAGCGGGCCCGGCTACGAAGACGATTAAGGCTGTTGCAAGACCTAGCCGGTAGGCGACTTTGTTTAGAATTTGAAGCATTGACTGATTCTGCACCTCTTGCGCAACGGACGTCCGACTTCTTTTTCCGGCGAGCGAAAGCAATCCACGAAAGCCAGGAACCTCACGAACCAAAGGGCATTCCTCTCCTCGACTCAACATCTGTTAATTCGTAGTTAGGTCAATCCTCCATAGATTATGTGCCATAAGAGGTAGTGCGCCAGCCGCATAATCACAGGCGCGAGAAATCCATACCTTCTAAAGAGGTATGCCGCCACCACATTTGAGATGAAGAGCGGGCTGATTACGGCGCTGGCAATAAGATACAAAACTCCCAACCCCGATTTGCCTGCCAGGTCTTCCATCACATAAGGCATCGGCTCATAGAACGCCACGGCGAAGGCTGCAAACCAAAATACCGGCGTTTGCCACCTGCCTCTCAGGATCACATTGGAGATAAGCCAGACTAAGAATGGAATGCAGAACAGTCGCAAAAAGACTTCGAGAAACAGCGCCCCGTATGTGTAGTACGGAATGGAGAGGGGAAACTTCACATGAACGTCGGCGCCGGTGGCGAGAGGATGAAGACGGTTTGATTCGCCGAGCAACAACGGCGCGACGGTTATCAATCCGTATATCAATCCGACGACGCAGGGAATAATGAATCTTTGGACGTTGGTGACTTTTTCATCCCATATATCAGCGAAGCCGGTTCGGCGCGCCAGTAAAAGACCGATGAAACCTAATACCGCCAGTATCAGAATCGTCAACGGTGCGAAGACGGCCTCGTTGCCGGCTAACGGGAAAGTCACAGGAGAAATCAGGAAGAGGATCTTGATAAGGACAAGTAGACCGATCAGCCCGAAGTAAATCGTGGTCGTTGTAGAAAGATGTCTCAACCTGTCGAGTGCGTCGGTCACGATGTTTAGTTCTCTTGCAAGCTTGGCCTAAACCTCTTTGATTACATCCGAATCGCGCCGCGTGCCTAAGGTGGAATCCACGAAATTCCAGCGAAGTTTCGCCGTTGTAGGATTATCAGCGAGGGACTAAGCCGTCACCCAGCTCCTTCACGTCCTTTTCCGCAGCCGCAAGGATTGATGTCCCGCCACACGAACCCACTCCCAGTGTCTTACCTGATTTTGCAAACCTCCTGGCGACTTCGGGATCACTTTCATGAGCGAACACCAGGTACTCTTCGCCTTCCTTGAACCAATAACCATTACAGGTCCACTTATTGAGGACCGTGTGAAGAATCATTGTCCGCTTTGGCCGGCCTTTCCACACACGGTAAACCTGGAAAGTAACGATAATACGCGGCTCCGGAACCATTTGCTCTCGCCTGTCAAGATACTTGATCCTAATCACCTTACCGCTAAAAGCTACTTGCACATTTACAAGAGCTGCCTTTCCTCGCGGACCAACGCAGTCGCACGCGAGAGCTGTTCTACCACCCGGCAGCAGACAAACGATAAATGCCAGTACTAAGCATCTAAATAACTTCACGGCTGTCCTCGGAGGAGCAATTCTTTCCTCGCATACAGAACGAGGAGAGCGATGAAAGTTGCATATTTCCGCGCCGGCATTTAGGGACACTGTTATTTTGCCTTGATATCGTAGGCCCACAGTGTTCCGAGATCGCGAATGTAAAGCCGCCCGTTAGCCACCACCGGATACGCAAACGCACCCTCCGGATATGGTCCTACCTGTTTCTTTTTCGGTTGAGCCGGTGGAGTGAATCTACCCTTCTCGCGATATGCCTCCGGGGTCGCCTCCACCAACGCGATTCTCCGTTGATGCCATGCAGGTATAAATGTCCATCGGCGTAGGCTACTGACGACCAACCAATACTCTTGTCCTGCCATTTCACCTTCCCAGTCGTGAAGTCGGCCGCGACCAACGTTGCCCCGACCTCCGTCCCGTAAATATTTTCACCAACGACAACTGCTCCACCCATGCCGTTCGGAAGTCCGCGAATGAAGTAGACCTGCTCTGCGGCGACTCCACTGCCTTCCGACTTCAAACGCACCAGCCCGCCTCCAACGCCAAGCGCTCCGCCGTAGACATACTCACCACGTCCGACTGGAGTGAAATACTGCGCTGGCCCTTTGGCAACGTCCTTATAGCGCCAGAGGAACTGCCCAGTCTTCGCATCTACTCCGACCATGCCTTTGCTCAATAGCTGCACATACTGTTTTCGGCCACCTCCCTGAACAACTATCGCCGATGCGTAACCCGCCGGATCGCCGCCGGGAATAGCAGACTTCCACATGACGTCGCCCGTCTTCTTGTTGAGCGCCGCCATTGTCGCCTCCGCCCCACCGGGCGTTACCACAACAAGGTCGCCGTCGATCAATGGAGATTCAGCGTATGCCCATTCGCCCGGCTGTCCGTTAAACTCTTTACGTATGTTTTTCTGCCATCGAATCTTGCCACTCCTGGCTTCCAGACAAGCAAGATCACCGTCCGAGCCCAGCACGTAGACGAAGTTTCCATCAACCGTCGGAGTGGACCGCGCCTTCGGATATGGAGGATTCTGATTAGGGTTGCCGACGTTGCCGACCCGCGTGGTCCAAACAGGTTTTCCGTCTTTAGTTGAAAGGGCCTGAACAAACTCATTCTCCATCCCACGATTGCTCATCAGATAGATCCGGTTTCCGACAACTGCGGGCGTTGAATACCCGTCGCCTATGTCGTTCACCTGCCAGAGAAGTTTCGGTCCTTCCGCCGGCCATTGTTTGAGTAGACCGCTGTCCCGCGAGATGCCATCACGGGCCGGTCCGCGCCATTGGGGCCAATCGGAAGTGGAACCAGCCATGTTTGCAGACCGCGTGATCGGCATGGCTGTGACGCATAAACAAAGCACTGCAATGGCGACTAGTATTCGTGACTTCAATGTATTACTCCTTGTGACTTGAGGAAGCTCCTGGTAATGGTCCACCACTGATACGGATTAGTCTGACGAGATGTTCCGAGACACAAATCCGATCTACGAAATACCCGAATAACACTGAAGAGTATTTCAGGTGGCTCGCAAGTTAGTGCATGGATCGGATTTTAGTCCGCGAAGCGGACGTAAGCATAAAGTCTGGGGCGAAAGCCACAGGGACACAAGGAGGAGTTAGCTAGCGCGCGAAGCGTGCGACAGTTGTTGCGTTCCTGGGGCTTGCGCCCCAAGCTTTATGCTTACATCCGCTTCGCGGACTTCCGGGCAATTTGCGATCGCATAATTATCACAAACAATTCGTGTCGTTTCGTGGATAGTTGTTACCGCGATGAGATAGTTAGTTGCGTGAAGCCTGAGCGTTATGAAGACCGAGTCGGAACGCGGCCATCTCTTCGCCGTTGCGCACCAGCAAAATGTCGCCGGCCAACACTGGGTGGTTCCACGTCTTTCCTTTGAGCGCCTGGAAGCGCGCGAGCTCAGTGAACTGATCGGGGGCGGCCTTCACAAGTGCAAGCTCACCTTGTTCCGATAACACCAGTAACACTTTCTGATCGGCCAACAGTACAACCTGACCATTGCCGTATCCTCCGCCTTTCCACTTTCGTTTGCCGTCAGCAAGGTCAATGGAAACCAAACTGCTGCCATTGAATCCAAAAGCATGTCCATCAAGAACGACGAAATCATTGAAGTACGGATTCAGCTCCTCCGATGTCCATCTCTCTTCAGCGGTCCATCCGTTAGCTCCCTTAGCAACCGTAAGACGCCGCGTGCCACTGCTTTCGCTCACGGCGATCAAGAGGTCACCATTGTCAGCAAAGTTTGGCTGCACGATTGGAACTCCAGGCCAGGCGTGTTCCCAGAGCCGTGCGCCGTCAGTCAGCGAGTTGCCGCTCGCGCCCGTTGCGCTCAGTAGGAGAACCTGCGGGACTCCTCCAATCGTTACAAACTGTGGCGAGCTGTAACTCATGCCGCCGCTGGGACCGGTCCAAAGAGGTTTTCCCGTCGCCAGATCGTAGGCTGCGAGCGTGCCGGCGGCGGCCACGATGACGGCGTCGCCAACCACCAACGGCGAGCCTGCGATGCCCCAGTGGGGGATCCTCGCCCCCGTATCTGTCACCGCGTTGCGCGACCAGACCACCGCGCCCGTAGCTGCATCAAGCGCGTTTAGCACCCCAGTCGCACCCAGTGAATAGACACGACCATTGTGCAGCGTGGGAGTGGCCCGCGGACCCGGACCTGCATTCGACTCGTAAAATCGGGCTGCGTCGCGGTGTTTCCACACAGGCTTTCCCGTGGACAAGTCGTAGCAGGAAACGATCTCGTGGGCGCCTCGCTGCTCCTGTGTATATACACGGCCACCCTGCACCGAGAACGAGGACCACGCTGGTCCAATCGGTTGGCGCCACAGCTCCACCGGCGGCGATGCTGACCAGTCGGTCTTAATCTGTGAGCCGCGAACAATGCCGTCGCGCTGTGCTCCACGAAAGCCGGGCCAGTCGGTCCCAGTGATCGCGTTTGGAGGAACCGGTGAAACCGGGGCCGTTACTTCATCAGCAGACTGGGCCGCGAGTTTTTCTTCGTGAGTCTTGGACCACCGCCAGTGCAAATCATTATCGAAGGTAGTCGTTATTCCACCGGTACGAATTAGTGTGAATCCTACGCACACGGCCACAATTGTGATCACAAGCGAGGCGCGCCTGGGCCAATGCGATAAGCGACGACTAAATACGGCCCATGCCACCAGGGCGAGGCCCATGAACGGGATCGCCAGAACAGGCATCAAGTATCCCATCGAGCCGCCACGAATCGACTCATGGACGATGCGGTAAGTCACAAACAGCGCAAATATTATTAATGGAATAGCTGCGAGACGTTCGGTCCAGGGAAGCCTGCTGAAGAAAAGCCACCATACGACAATCGCCAAAACACAGACCATCGCTGCAAGCAACGCCACGAAAATAACCGGCATGCCAAACATCTCGGCGTTTGGCGCGATAGCGGGTAAGACAAACCTGAACAGTACCAGGAGGACTGCGGCAACTACGCCCGGCCAAAGTCGGACCGGCTTACGAGTGTTCCGTTGGTTGTTCGGGTTAGAGAGTGGTTGGTCCTTGGGCGTAATCGGTTTATCGTTCTGGGGACTGTTCATGGCAGACTGTACGTTCCTAACACGCTATTTGTTCTAAAATTTGGCGCCGCGGCCTACGTATCGCTGTGTTATAGAGTCAGTATCACCTCGCGGGAGGGGCATTTACCATGAATAGTTCTGGATCGACTGATGGTCTTTTGGCTAACGCAAAACTCAATGCTGTTCCGTCGCTCGGGCGTTCTCTTGCGACGGGCGCACTGGGTTTCGGTCTCGTAAGTTTGTGTGTGTTCGCCACCGTTGCGTTCGCCGAAAGGTGGATGTATACCCACCTCGGTTTGTTGGGCGCTTACCTTGCCTGGACCGCGCTTTTCATTCTGTTGGGTGGCGGTGTGATGGGGTCACTGGTGGTCGGCCGCTGGCGACTGCCGAAATTCTATCTTCTCTTCGGCCTGGCTTTCTTCTTGTATGCGGCGGGTTGGGTCGGCGCATATTTCACCTCTCCTGGAGCTGCGGGCGAATGGCTCGGCTCGCTCGCGGGCTCTCTTTTAATGGGGTTGGTCTTTGCGATGGGGTTCGGCACGACGCGCACAGCAATGAAACTTTCAGCCGTGCTGTTCGTTGGAAACTCCGTCGGATACTTTCTCGGGTCGGCACTGAACAATACGATCGGCGGAAGTGCGGGGATGTTGTTGTGGGGTACAACGTATGGGCTTTGCTTAGGCGCAGGTCTAGGCGCCGTTCTTCACTTTGCGCAGATGCGAGCAGTCGAGAAACGCGCCGCTTGATCTGAAACGGAGATTATCGGGTTGAGCGAATTCCTGGCCGGCAACGGCGAGATCTTAACCAAAGTCACAATCTGGATCACGATTGTCTTCTACGCCATCGGAACCGCCGCATTCGCGCTTTCCCGGAAAAGGTATAAGTGGGATTCAGCTGCGAGGCTCGCTTGGACGATCGCCTGCGTCGGATTGATTGCTCACGTCGCTTGTGCTTTCCACTTTTATCATCAGTGGAGTCACGTAGCCGCCTACCGTGACACCGCTCGTCAAACCGGTGAGGTGTTTGGTCTCAACTGGGGTGGCGGACTTTATCTTAACTACGCGGTTCTTATTGCCTGGTTCCTTGATGTCGGCTGGTGGTGGCTGCGCGGGCTGGACGCTTACCGCCGGAGGCCGTGGTTCCTCAACGCGGCATGGCATCTGTTTTTGCTTTTCATTATCTTTAACGCCACAGTCATTTTTGAAACTGGATTAGTTCGCTGGGCCGGACTATGCGCGTGCCTGGGACTATGTTTCGTGTGGTGGTCGGCTATCCGCAACACTCGCAGACCGGCTGAGAAACGTCTCATGGTTGGACAGGACTAGCTATGGATTCGTTACCGGCTGAAATCCGCCGCCCGACAGTTGGTCCATTCGCTCTCCCCTTCTATTACGGGTGGGCAAACCTCGCTGTAGCCGCACTCGCGATGGTCGGGACGCTGCCTGGGCGGACTCAGGGCCTGGGCCTCATCACCGAACCGCTGCTCGCAGACCTGCAAATGGACCGCGTAGTTTTCGCCCGCATCAATCTCTGGGCGACGCTCGTCGGTGCGCTCTTCTGCTTCGGAGTTGGACGAGCAATCGATCGCTTCGGCAGCCGGAAGGTCCTTACAGTCGTAACTTTGGCGCTCGCGTCTGTAGTCCTCGTGATGAGCAACGTGCAGGGCGTGGTCTTAATCGCCCTCATGATCACGCTCACACGCGGCCTGGGCCAAAGTGCGCTTTCAGTAATCAGTATTACGATTGTCGGCAAGTGGTTCGTCCGTCGACTCGCCAAAGCAATGGCTGTCTACACGATTGTTCTGAGCGTAGGGTTTATGTTGGCTTTCCCAATCGTGGGTGCGACCGTGCTCAAATACGGCTGGCGCACGGCATGGACGGCAATCGGTCTAACGCTGTTGCTGGGTCTGGCGCCTCTCGCCTGGCTTATAGTGCGGCCCACGCCAGAGGCGTGCGGCCTGTTACCAGATGGCGAGCGACCGAAGGACAACCTCATTGCCGAGGTAAGAACCGGCCACACGTTGGGCCAGGCATTATCAACGCCCGCCTTCTGGATCTTTGGCCTGGCCAGTGCGGTTTACGGCTTGATCGCCTCAGGTATCGCTCTCTTCAATGAATCCATCCTGGCCGAACGCGGGTTCGATGCTTCTACCTATCATCGCAGCCTGGTGATCGTGGCTTTGAGCGCACTGTTTGGAAACTTCCTCGGCGGCTGGCTTACAACCAAGTGGGCCATGAACCGGTTACTCACGTTGGCTATGGTCATGGTGGCAGGGTCACTAGTGGCGTTGCCACATGTCGCAACTCAGGCACACGTCGCTGCTTACGCTCTGGTCATGGGGTTGGCGGGCGGTTTCGTCATCGTTATTTTTTTCAGTTTCTGGAGCCGCGCTTTCGGGCGTGCGCACCTCGGCAAGATTCAGGGTGCGGCCCAGGCGCTTACGGTCGTCGCTTCAGCCGTCGGACCGTTGCTCCTGGCAGAATGCGTGACGCGGACAGGTTCCTACGCGGCAATGTTTTACGCACTGACGCTGGTGGTGTTGGCGCTTGGCTTGTGCGCATGGTTTGTATCAGTACCGGCGCCGCGCGAAACCTGAAACGTCCGAGGCCAGAAGTCAGATGTCAGATATCAGATGTCAGAGGTCGGAGATCAGAAGTCAGTAGAGTTGGCGAAGCATCGGTAACTCATAGCGCGAGCACGACTGAACGCCGAGCTTACGTTCTACGTCTAACATCTAACATCTAACATCTGATATCTGACATCTGATATCTAACATCTGATATCTCACATCTGGCCTCTGACATCTGATCTTGCATCTGCGTAATCTGCGGATGCTCACTGGAACATAGGCTAGACGTTCGCCGTACTGTCTCAGGTTCGGCTATAGTCACGTATACACGAGGGTTTCTATGTATTGTCCAGGATGTGGTCAGCAACAAATTTCCGATCAGATGAAATTCTGTTCGCGCTGTGGCCTGTCACTGAGTGGGTTGACAGAGTGGCTAGCCGGCGGTGGAGCGCCAGCTAAACCGGAGGGGAAAACAAAGGTTTCCTTACACTCGCCGCGGCGAAAGGGGATCCGCCGGGGAGGAAAGTTGATGTTCCTGGGCGGCGTACTCTTTCCTGTATTCCTGGCGATCAGTCTTATGATCGATGACGGGATTCCGATGATTGTTCCTTTCATCATCTTTTTTGTAGGGCTTGCGATGCTGCTTTACGCCCGCTTGTTCAGCGATGCGACTTCACCCATCGAAAGTCATCAAACCCAAACATCCAGCTTGGGTGCGATGCCGGCAGGCGGCGCGTTACCTCCCGCCAACATTTCTGTTCATGGCCCGGGGAACCTCACAGGGCAACGAGCGACAACAAATGAGTTGGCCCACCCGCCCAGTGTTACTGAACACACTACCCGGTTGTTAGACAAAGAGTAGCGTCGATCAAGAGCGCGCCTGGCAAATGACACTGAACGTATTGTGCAAATAGACGCCCCTTTCCATCTCTCTTTATCCAAATGTTTCTATAGCGGCGGTTGATGGTGTGATCCGCTCGGGGGATATTCCCCTTCGCCACGCCGGTCCTTCCATTATCAGCGTCTTGCTTCCCGCAAGATCCAAACGAGCGGAACGCCGAATAGGATAAACATATTCACAGCCACATAGGTGGACGCAACCAACATGTAAGGACTTCTTTCCTCTCTATGACTCATCCAAAGCGCTATAGCCGCAGTCGGAAGCAATACTAAATTAATTAACCAGAACACTAACGTTGGTATTAAAAACGGGGGTGGGTGCCCTACGGTCGAGAACGGTAAAATAATCAGCCAACCTGCTGCATTAGCGATACACAACTTGCGAGATAGCGTACCTCCCCAGCTCACTGGTTTAACGAGGCGAAGAGAGATGTAAACGAACACGGTCGCCACAAAGAAAATGAGAATTTTGGCTATTAAGTCGGGCATGTTCGCCTACCGTGATGAGGCAAATCTTCGAACGCCTCGTAAGAATATGAAGTGACAGACTAACGTAGAACCTGCCGCGCAGGCTCGAATGTCCCATCGTTCTTCGCGGGCTTCAAGCCTAAGATTTTCGCCATGATGTTATAGACGCTAACGTTCTTAAAGGGCTCAACGACCTTATCTTTTTTAAAAGCCGCACCGTGTGCGATGAAAATGGCTTGCATTGATTGAAGCTCGGGATCGTAACCATGCGCGCCGATCATGCGTGTCGGCAGTTTGTTTTCCCTTTTGTCTGTTTCGTAGCCTTCGCGGCTCATCAATAGCCATCCCTCATCGGCATGGCAAACAATCGGGGCAATCCGACGATGGTTTTGATAATTAAATCGCGCCGGAATTTCGCGCTTGCGGTAGCAGTTTGCATGAGCAGGTGGCTGCGCCTTGAGTTGTTGATAAATCGCTTCTTCCTCACCTGTAATCGGGAAAATGCCGGTCAGTTGCCTGCCCCAGACAATCTGCTCGGCTTTTTTCCGGTCAAAATAATCATCCAGGATGACAATGTTTTCGGGTCCGACTGGTGCCATCCCGTGGTCGGAAACTATTATGAGGTTAATTGTTTTGTGAATTTTCCGCGCCTTCAATCCTTCAAGGAGTCTGCCGATCGTTGCGTCAACTTCCCTGACGGCTTGAGCGACTTCCGGTGAATCCGGTGAGAACTCATGTCCCGCGCTATCAACATCACTGAAATAGAGCGCATAGAGTTGCGGACGTTTAACTTGCGGCAAATCGAGCCACGATAAGATCTGATCAACCCGATCGGCGTTCGGAACTTTGTCGTCGAACAGTTTCCAGAAGGTCGGGCGTTTGCCGCCGATTTCAGTTTCAGTTCCGGGGAAAAAGATCGCTCCGGTGCGAAGACCTTGTTTTTCCGCTGTCACCCAGATTGGTTCACCTTGCCACCAGCGGGAATTTTCGACTTCCTCCCGTTTATCCAAACTAAAGATCGCCTGAAATTGCGGGTCGTACATCGTGTTGCCGATGATGCCGTGGTTTTGGGGGTAGAGTCCGGTTGCAATCGAATAATGATTCGGATAAGTCAGCGAAGGAAAGACAGGATTCATCCATCTTGCTCGCACGCCGTTTCGCGCCAGCCGGTTAAGATTTTCCGCTCTATATTTTTCGAGGTAATCGTAACGGAAGCCATCGAGTGAAACGAGAATCACCGTCGGCTTTAAATCTTTAATCTCTTTCGCAGCGGCGTTGCCGATGCTGCAAAGAATGAAAAAAGACAGCCAAAGCAACATCAAAATCTTTATGCTGTGTTTTGGTTTCATCAGAATGCGAGCTTCGTTCATAACAACTACGCTCAATTTACCGGATCTCCCGCACCAGCATCCTAAACCACTCATGTTTCATCGCTGGCTCTTTCACCAATAACGAAACGAATTGTTCTCGTTGTCTTTTGGTCCGGCCAAGCTCGAACAGCTGATATGCCAGCCGTAGGGCTTTGATCTGATGCTCGGAATAACTTGGCAGGGAAAACTCGGGATCACCCCAGCGAGAAGGCGTGTAGGATCGGCTTACCTTAGGTTGATAATTCCCTAAGTACTCCCAAAGAGCACGAGGAATCGATACATTCATTACCGATCTCCTCTCAAGAAGCGATACCCACGAAGCCTGTTGTTGCCAACGCCACGTCTTTGGGCTTGTTTTGGTTTTTTGGGTGATACCAATCAGACGTATCCTTCTTTTCACCGCATTCCAGTCATATCCTGTCGAGATGGACCAATTGCGAAGGAATGTGACCAACCGCCCGAAAGTCTCACCGGTTGATACTAAATCTATGAATGCCACTGGTCTGATGCTGGTAGCGATTCCTTCCGGGTCTAAGCCGAGATGCTGCAAATACCCTCGCATCGCATTTATTGATTCCGCATACTCTTGACCGACCGCGCCCTCTTCTTGAAATCGCATAGAAAAATGTAATAGCTCAAGCCGATTAAACCAGGATGAGTCGAAAAGCAATCCACTTAGATGATCAAAAATACTTTCCGGCGATCTGCCGACAAAAATGAGAACAGAGTCGCCACCGAACGCTACAATCCTGGAGCAGCAAGGCAAAAGATGATCTAAAAAAGTAGGGTACGACTCGGCTTGTTCACCGTCGACCAGGCGACCGAGATGATTACGATGAGTTAAGTCCCAGCGGAAAGGTTTTTGAAACATGCACAGTAGCAAAAAGCTTAGTGCCGCGCTTCAGGAGCTGTGAAACAACTGCAGAACGCGAAAATATGCCGAACAAAGACACGTTTGATTCCGGTCCGCGCAGACGCTGCTCGACACCGTCGTTAGTAATTCGTGGCTTCTGTTTTTATCACTAGCCGGGGGACACATTGCACTAGCCCCAGCTTGTGTCAGGCTACTGGTAAACCCTGCCATTGTGTTTGATCCAGCCCGCTTGGTGACGTTTCTTTGCGTCGCGGTGTGTCCAGTGGATCACGCCGCCTTGTGAGTTCCATTCATACTCGCCGCTGAACGACACCACGTCGCCCTTGTGTAGTTCTACAACTCTTGGTGCCAGGTCGATGTTATGCGAGATGAGCAGCGTCTGGCCCGAGCCGAGTGCCACGATGAAGCGCTGATGCCGGCTGCCGTCGTTGTCGTCCAAGAGCACTTTTCGAACGACTCCCTGCCCTTCCACTTGAACATTGCTCGTGCGTTGCCTGAAGGCGCGGGCGAGTATCTCGTCACTGGCCGAGAACGTTCGAGGCGACCTGCGAGAGTTACGCGCGCGGGACTTTTGTGCGGCTTGAACGTTAAGACTAGACGAATCATCATTCAGAGAGGCGCTCAGTAGAAGACTGAGTACGAAGATAAGCGAAATAACTTTACGCGTATTTTGTTTCATTACTCCCATCCGAGTTAGCAGCGAGTCACCCGAAGCGCTATTGCCGCAGCATCCACCAAAACCACAGCTGCGTATTCCCCGCCTCGATAGAATAATCTCCTTCGCCCCTCGGAACTTTTAGCACACACTCTTCGAAGTAACTCTAACTTCAGCTTACCCACAGACAAAATAATCGTGTCAATATTTGTTTCCAAAGCGATATGCTCGTCTCCAACCTTGCCCTTAGGGTATTTAAGTATGAGACCGGCCGGAGATTTCCAACGAGCTTCGCCACCACGGTTGTTAGGAACTCTGAGGACCTCCTTTGTAGGCGGAGTCAGGACTAGAGGTTTCTGAGAACTCCAGCGGGCAGACAACATTCTTTCGATCAAATCTGCCAGGCTATGACAGCAAGCATCATCGGCAGTCAAATGCCAACCGGGGTAATTCCGCGTATTTTCGGTATACCGCCACAGATAGAGGCGACCTTCCTGTTTCCATTTGTCAACATTCTCGTCAGGCATATAACCGTGAATTATTCAATTGCGTACCCAATTATTCTAAGCCACATAAAACTCACTTCAGCAACGTGAGACAACTAAATTAGCGTGAAGTTGTCTATGACGCGTGCTGATTCCGGTACGCGGAAGGCGCCGTCGACTCAGACTTCAAGCCCGACTGAACGCATTAATTCGAGGGCGTTGCTTCGCTGAACTATACCGGGGCGCAACTGATAGTCGAAGCTCATCTTTCCCCCTTCGAGGTGATCCTCGAAATGGACGTTGGCCGCGTGTGGCGCAAGCTCGTCGGCGATGCGCGCCAGCGCAAGGTCGTGAGTAGTCACCAGTCCTATCGCGCCACGCTCGATGAGACCGCGCACGACGCCCTCAGCTCCGATGAGACGATCGTGCGAATTAGTCCCGTGCAGAATTTCATCAAGCAGAAAGAGCACCGGAAGCTCCCCCTCAGTCAATTCCACTATCTGACGCAGACGCGTTATCTCTGCGTAAAAGCGCGAAGCCCCGGCCTGGAGCGAATCCTGTATGCGAATCGAGGCCCCCACCTGAAGCGGTGAGAGACGCAGCCGGCGGGCACGCACTGGCGCGCCCGCCAGCGCCAGCACCGTGTTGGTCCCCAACGTGCGCAGCAGCGTGCTCTTGCCCGACATGTTCGAGCCGCTGACGATGAGCACGCGCAGTCGCTCGGCTGAAAGCTGCAGGTCCGTGCGCACGTTTCGGGATTCAGGAATCAAGGGATGACCGAGCCCTTCGCCCTCAAAGCACGTCCCGCTCTCTGTCAGTTCGGGGAAAGGATCCTGTGGACGCTCGTAGGCATGGCCCGCCAGAGAACTGAGAGCCTCGAGCTCGCCCACCGCGGATAGCCAGCGAACCACGGCGGGGCCCGATTTTTGACGCCAGCCTTCGATGGCGATGGCGAGCTGGACCGGCCAGAGTAAGAGGACGGCCACAGGCGCAAAGATCGTGTTGCGCTGGGCGTCGAGCAGATCAATCAAGCGATTGAGCCTGGCGATCTGACGTGACGCGGCTAAGCCTTCAACGTCGAGCGCCGCCCGCAACTCGACCAGGCGGGGACTTGTAAATCGCTCCTGCTCAAGACGGCTCAGCACGCCGGACAGTAGCACGAGGTCACGACCCGCAGCGTCAACGGAACTGACGACGCGACCGACTTGGGCGCGATAGCGGAAGGCGAACGCCCTTCCCAGAATGAGCGCGACGAGAAAGGGTGTCCCTCCGAATCCGGAGACCCACAGGATGAGAGTTACGACCGCGAGCAACGCCAGCGCTATGGCTGTCGCGCGCAACCAGATGGAGACGTGCCACGGTTGGGCAGTGGCCCATGCGGTGAGCGATTGAGCATCTTCGCCGGAGCGTACGCCTTCGCCGAGCAACGCCAGGTCTTCACGCAAATCGAGGCGCGGGCGTAACTCAGATACGGCTGCCTGCCGGGCGTCGGACCACATCAGGCGCTGCGGGGTGGAGCAGCCAGTGGGCAAGCGTCTCTTCACCGGCGCGGGTGCGCGCTCTGGAAAGCAGTTCGAAGAGTGATCCGTGACCAAAGAGATCCAGGTCTGCGGCATAGGGGTGAGAACTGTCGAGGAAGCGTTCGCCCGTTGCCCCTTTTCCCGCCCAGTCATCATCGAGCCTCGCCAGCCCCTGATCGTAAAGGGCGGCTGCGCGCTCGCAGCGGCGCCGCGCTCGTGAAATGCGCGCCTGTACTTCAGCCAGAACGATGAAGACGATCGCCGGAGGAAGCAGCCACCAAAAAGCCAGCCCATTGAAGACAAGCCAGATCAGCACCAACCCTACGGCCAGCGACGCAAGGCGCAGAAGCCCAACTTTACGAAAACGCTGCGTCTGGCGCGCCGCTTCCGCCAGGCGCGCTTCGCGCCGACGCATGTATTCAGCCCGGGGTTCCGCCGTCTGATGTTCCGTCAATTCGTTTAAGAGACCATCCTCCGTCTCATTCATCCTTACAGCTTAAACTATTTGAATCGGTCCAATGTAAACGCGAGGCAACTCTCCGCTGCGATATCGGCTCAGCGGTCAAGTGTTGAATGAGTTGTTAAGGCTTTGGACTTGAGTGGCGTGAACCTATCGGCAGACGCAGCTTTGCACAAAAAGTCCTTTAACGTGTAGGAGGTCAAGACAGGTTGACGTCTGGATTCGTGTTGGTTCGTTTTAATTCGTGGATCGCTTTTAGTTCACCGAACAAAAACCTTCCACGAAATTACACGAAACAAAACGAAGGTAACTTCTTGTCTAAAGCCTTTTTGATTATTTCTATTGTACTCGGCGAAGCGGCGTTATGCTGCACTTGAACGGGGACGGGGAAGGACTTATTTCTCGGTATTCGTACGCGAAAGATTCAGAGAAATAAGCGGACTGTACCAGCCATCACCGTTAGGACGATGCACGGCGCACGCGTACCAGAAAAGCGCGAACATTAGGTAGTCCATGGGTCGTAAGGCGCTGAGTCCCACCCAGGTTGCGCCCAGTATGGTTTGGCCTGCTGTGAAATTGATAACGATAGTGAGGGCGAGGGCAAATAGAAACGCAGTGCCGAATATGAGATGAGCCTTCCGCTTCGCAAGAAATTCTTTCATGGTTGGTAGCTCCTCAGTTGTAGACGTTAGCTCACGTTAGTGCAGCACACTGAGTAATCACCTGCACGCAACGATCGCTTGCTGTAACGCCGCTGCTACCTGGGGCGCCTGTTTCTCGCCGACGTCGAGTCGGCCTCCCGATGTCCACTTCACATCACCAACACCGAAGCCGTTCCATTTGATCGACTCCTTGCCGGCGAGCGTTGCAAAGCGTATGACCCTGTAATCACCATTCGCAGGTCTTTCGACCTTGACCTCGGCAGCATCCAGGTCCGTTAGATTGATCCTCCACTCCGCTAACGACAGGTCGGTAGCCGGCCTATCAGGATGATTCACATAAGAGCTGGATGGCACCTGCGACACCTGGAGGCTGATGTTGCATCCACCCCTTTGCTTCAAGCGAACATACGTCCTTCTGGCAAACCTGTGCCTGAAGTCAAGGGCCACGCTTTCCTTCAGATCACGTTCCAGTTGGCCCAGCGAAGTTTCTAAAGAGGCGCTTCGCTGCGACTTCTCCGGCGTAACACCCTGCTGAGCGGCAATACTTAAGGACAGCGTAAGCGTTAGTGTTACGAGAAGAGTCACTGTTAGGTGACGGGTTGCGAGTGATCTTTTTTTCATAGCCGGACGCCTTTCCTGATACCGCTGCGGACTCTTGGTTACATTTAGTCACTATTCAGTGGCACGTTCCCAGACCGAGTTGTCGTCGTAGTAGATTCTCTTCATCACCACGTGCTCCGAATTCTGGCCTTCTGGTGCCTCACCGGCTTGCATGGCATTAATCCGGCTGGCAGGAGGTAACGTGGAGCGCCCGTATAGCGTCTTGGTCTTGCCGGGACGGACACTAACCTTGCTCTCGAACCGATGACGGCCGACTTCACTTCCCGTAGTTTCATCAATGAGCACGTATTCCCAAATGACCCCACGAATCCTTTTCGCTCCCGTGTTGGAGATCTTAACTCTATAGGAGTAAACGTACGGGTAAGGCGGCTTGCGCGGCGGGAGTGGATTGGTCGCGTTGCGGGACGGTAGGGTCAAGGGTTCTCTGCCGTGGGCAACGTTGACTCTACTCTGTCGGGCAACCTCTTCACGGATGCGTTCTGATCGATCCTGGTTTTCAAGGGCGCGGAGTGGGTCCTGATCAAGCGCAGGGTTACGCACCAGGAACCTGCGCCAACCTTTCTGAACGATCACCACACCAGGCGCAGCATTCTCGTCTGGTTGCGTTTGCGCGGCGCAAAGGCCCGCGGATAGAACGATCAGAGCAAGTAAAATCAGAACCTTCATAATCCCTCCGATATGACCTTAGTAAAACGGACGATACTTACTCGCAGGATTTCACCTGCGGGAGCGCTCAGTCTCGCACATGAAAGCGACGCTATTCTCGGTCCGCTGTGTAGCATCTTACCACCCCAGAAATGGAGCGACGAATGTCCGATAAACTCTAGTCTGTCGCAGCCGCATGACAAGCCAAAGCTTATCGACGCGAAACTGACCCAGTACTGCTCCTGATTAGTAGGATGTGCGGGGCATCCGCAGGGAACGCTGTGACAAAAAATATTCTTCAGCTAGTTCGCCTTCGTCGGAGGACTTAGCCCAGCCGCATGCGTCCTAAGATTACTCAGTAAAAGCAGGTCTTTGGATCACAATTTAGCTTCTGCGAGGGTTGTATTAATGCAACTTGAGCGGGGTAAGCCATCCTTCCTGACCGATAAACTGACTGGAATCCTCACTTCAATCCTGAGAGGCTGCAAAGTGAGGATGCAGATACAACGAGGAAGTCTCAGGGTGTGGAAGGGTGGCTTGCCCCCGCTCTTGCGTTTCAGGCCGTCACCTGCAAGAGCGCGTTAGGCGCTGGGCGTTCATGCGTCGGGATCTCATTTTGTTCTTCGCTCTTCATATGTTGGCTCTAATGTTCGCGTGGTGTTCTCCGTGACACTCATTCGAGGCTCAATAAACGACTGCTCCCGCTTCGCAGCAAGTTCTCTTACCTCATCTCTCCCTAATTCAGTCGCACTCCGTGCTTCCTTAGCAAGACTATTCAGGCGTAATAACTGCCAAACGAGTACACCGTTGATTCCCAGCAATATCAGAAACATCAATGCCATGAATACAACAACGACTTCTCCGCTTAACTGAAATCCTTTCATCAGGGCCATCACGGCAACCATAATTCCAAGCACCGTCGCAGTGGCCAGGACAATGGACCAAACAATCGACTCTATCGATTTTTCCAGTGATTTAGAATTACTACTGCCTTTGATTACACTCAAATCAATCCCGCAACGGTTGCAGAAGCTCATCTCTTTTGTAAGTGCAGCGCCGCAAGATGGGCAATACATTTAATTTCTCCTCGTGCTCATTTACGATTCTACGAGCCGGTATGTTTGCAAATACTTCTGTGAATTTACTCCTTGTATGCTTGTGATTTCGTTTTCGGCAGGCCCACTTGCTTAGTGGATCGGTGGAAGCAACCCGGTTCGCAGCGCACCGTCAGTCGGAACTCAGCACGCTACGAAGGCTGTCTCCGCTCTTGAAAGCCCAGTCACCCTTCAACAGGATATCCCAAACACGCCACCCATCAGCGGTGCGGGTAAGCACCAACACGTCAGACCACTGGCTTGTGGAACCACCACCGCGATAGGAAAGGTGAACGGGAACTTCGACTCGGTCACCCTTTGTCACCGGCGCACCAAGTCTAAAGAGGTAGCTCCTCAAATAGGCTAGTGAAGAGGTCTCCTTCGATCCATGGCGGTTTCGTCAGGGTGTCGCGATAAATCTTATTTCTGTTGAGTGCTTTTCGCGTCTTTGAAAAGCTGCTCCAGATCCGGTGATGGAAAGAGCATTCAGTTCTTTCTCGTTCGGTAACCCGCGAACTTTGAGCTTTAGATAGGTTCGATAGAATCGGTCGGCGGTGACCTGTGGGGGAGATCGCTTCCCTTGACCGGCAGCCGGTACACAACAGGCAAGCAGCAAGAGTACGATCAGAATGTGCATCAGGTATTTCATCGGAGTCATCCCATGTTCTAAACCCTCACTCAACCTGCTCTACTTCCGCTTGGCACTTCTTTCTCGGGCACAGCCAAGACAGGTGTTATGCCATCACTATACCCAATGTCCAATAACATCCCTTCTGAGAGCTCTCCCATCATCTTTTTCGGCGCGAGATTCACCACAAACAACGCTTGCTTACCCTCGATCTCTTTCGGATTGTTACGCTCCAGCTTAATCCCAGCCAGGATTCTTCTCTTGTGATCTCCAAAATCAACTGTGATTCTGACCAATTTATCTGAACCTGATAAATCTTCGACCAGTTCGATTGTGCCGACGCGGATATCCAGCTTCTCAAGAAGATCAAGAGTGATGGTAGGTTTAACCTGCGCAATTCTTATCTTTTCCATATTAAGACGCTTGGACACGAAGAGTTGAAGCGATCCAACGCTGGCCTTCAGCTGCGCCGCGAGATCAGCATTCACGCTGAAGAAACCAAAGTTACTTGAGAAACATGCTATCGCGCCGTCAGATGCAAGGCTTTGTTAGGCTTTCGGTCTCGGAGATCAGCCTTCCCTCATCCCGTCGACGAACCACTTCAAAGTCTTACGCATTCGATTCTCAACTTGGAGACAGCCTAACCCGCGCTTCACCCGCCGCGCACTCAACTACGGCACGGCCATGTCTTGCGGATGAGAGCAGCGCTATTCGCGGTCGGGGTGCATGCCGTTGTTAGATTTCGCCGCTGGGGACATTAATAACCTTGATTGTTACTTCCGCCCCTTGTGGCAAACCCGCGATTTGCTTCGCAAAATCTGCCAAAAAGCTGATCTGCTCGAACATAGATACGGCTTTAAGCGAAACACCTCCCTCCGATTGCTTCATGCAGAAGGGTGGGTAGGCGTTTAGTAACTGCCCCAACCCTAGCTTCCCGCCCTCTGCCATAAACTGCAACAAAGGCTGGAGCGATAAGAACTCCACCGGGTTCTCCTGCGCCCTCTCCAAGAAAGTATCCAAATCCATTGCCAGGCTTTCCAATTCTCCCGTCTCGGCACTCAAGCCATAAACCACAGCATCCCTCAGAATGAACTGATCGCCGAGACAATCCTGAGCAAACGGGATATCTGTTTCCTTGAGGACAGGATAGAGATTATAAAGAGCTAAATCGCCTAGCCACACCTCCCTAAGGGAGTGCCATTCAGGAGAGAGGACAGCTCCGCGGACGTGAAGCCCACCGTCAAACATAACGAAGCCGTTTATCTGATTCAGAAGGCGGCGATAATCGTCCGGTGCCATGGTCAGAATCTCAGGGTCTGAAACATCAGGGCCTTTGAATGTGATGTAAGCCTGTTCCATATACGAAGAACTCTAACGCCGCGCTTCAGCGGCGAGCGATTCCACGCAACCTCAGATTCAAATTGGTAGTGACAGATGCTTCAACCGAGTCCGCTGCAACCGCTGGTTAGACGTTCGCGCCTCATCCTAGAGGCTTAAACGTTGCAAAGAACCGCTCCGCCGCCGCAGATTCCAGCGCCTTTATATCAGTTGCCACGAAACCGACTTCGTAGCGTTGGCCCCCGTGGATAATAACTCGCCCTCTTAAGTTATCCATTTCGTCTGTTGTATTTGTGACGATGACCTCTCGCCCGATGCCACCTTGGATCTTGATAGGAATTAGCTTGATGACCCGTTTATTCGGGCTGAACGAATCCTTAATGCTGCGTTCAAATGCGGCCTCATCGCGAATCCTTGCTCGTTCGGAATCCGACAATTTCGAGACCAATACCAGGAAAAAACTGAGACCGGAGGACTCTTCCCTGCCACAGGCATACTCATAGATTGGAGTAGATGCCTCCGACACATTCTTTTGCGCCGGCTCACACGGTAACTCCACTGAAAAACTTTTGTCAGGTGGGGTATACACACGCCAATCTTTGTTTTGTTTCGGTTCCGCCGAGGGGGGCTCCGGCGGCGCCGTGCCGCAAGTAAAGATGCAGATCAACGTGATTAAGCTCGAAAGACTTAATAGAAGCTTCACCTGTCCAAACCTCATATCTTCGCTAACAGAAGAACGTCTAACGCTGCCTTCAGCTCCCCAACTGCAATGTGCGGCAAGCTGTCGATGAGAGGCACGCTGATTCCGGTCCGCCGCAAGCGCTTATCAGATTGAGACTCCGTGGTTCGACAAATACAGAGTCCCGACTCGTCGGGATTCTGCATTTGTCGACCCACGCAACTAACAATCCAACGCTGCGGTTAACCGGCGCGCACGAACTTCCACCGTCGAGAGGCACTGTTACTGCGCGTCCGGGTCAACCGCTTGTTAGGTGGCGTGGAACCATAAACCATGTTACATGTGCCCACTACCAAAGTTTCGCACTCTTCAGTTCTGCGAAGGGCCTTCCGAAGTAACTGCTGTTCCAATACGCCTTCCGCGCAATCTCCTCTGCAACCCTGCGAGCTTCTTCCGCAGTATCAGCGAAAACGATCACTCGCGTACCTTTATCCTTGTGAGGCAATCTGCCATCCTCATTAGCTTTCTCTGCCTCGCCTGCTTGAATGCTCACGGCCCCAGGCACGCTACCCTTTGCAAACTCGGACGGGCTGCGGGCGTCAACGTAAACGGCCGTCTTGTCCCCTTTAAACACATACTTGAAACCCTCCAGGTCGGTTTGCACGGAGTTGCCTAAAGCACGCCAAACAGGTAGACCTAGCTGATAACGCCTGACGTTCGTGTAACCTAATTTGACAAGCTGTTCGGAGAGCCGCTTGCTCTTGCCACAAAACGGGCCGTTGCAATAAAGCACCATACGGGTCGCTTTGTCCGGGTAAGCTTGCGTGATGCGCTCTATCTCTTTCTCGTACAGGTTAATGCTCCCTGGTATGTGCGCGATGGCGTATTCCTGGGCTGAGCGCACGTCAAGTAGGGGTTCACTCTTGCTGACAAGAATTTTCTGGACTTCTTCGGTCGTCACCTCCGGGCTCTTTTGGCCGGCTTCTCCAAGAGTGGTTTGATGAACAGTTGGCTTCGATTGTGCTACGGCATCGTTTGAGGCAACCGCTAAGCACATGACAATGAAAGCTAACGGAAGTAAAACATTTAAGAGAGTGTGTGGTTTCTTCATAGTTCTCCCCCATCCTGGGTAGTCAAGTTACTGTTGCCCTAACGCTGGCCTTCAGCTGCGGTGCGCGATCAGCATTCAACCGCGAAAGAATAAGATTGCTTGAGAAGCATGCTATCGCGCCGTCAGCTGCGAGGCTTTGTTGGGCCGCGTCCGAGACTAGCGGCTCCTCTTGGCCTTCGCCTCATAATCGGTGTTAGCGTCTGGGGCATTCTTCTGCCACATATTAAAAATCATACTGTACCCATATGTTATGGCTTCGGAATAACACTGCTTCTCCAATTTCTTTTTGCACCATCTCTTTTGAACTTTTGATTCCTCAACCATCTTCTCAGGAATCCAACCTTCATCTCTGATATAGAACTTGGCTAACGCCCTAGCGCCCTCATAATCCTTGAACGAGACGTAGCAGCTCACGTAAGCACCGCCACATTCGCTGTACCTCTGTGCGGTTGCAGATTTCGGGTTGACTCTCGCACGATAAGTAAATAGGTACATGTTCGTTACGAATCAATTGCCATCTAACGCTGCGCTTCAGCTGCGGCGCGCGATCAGCATTCAACCGCGAAAGAATAAGATTGCTTGAGAAGCATGCTATCGCGTCGTCAGCTGCGAGGCTTTGTTATCTGCCGACCAACCGATAAACCAGAAGACTGTCGTGCTAATTATCGCTGGAGCAATACAGTAAAGAATGGGAAAAACTAAATAGCTATACGGCTCACCGAAGATAATCGAAACGACAATCGAGATGACAATACCGATGACAAGCCCGCCCAATAAAAACCACTGAAGCGTCAAGCGGTTAACGCGACGAAACAAGCACAGCAATGGTAACCCCAGTGCGCCCTCCGCGACGTAACCGATGATTGCAAAGAAGAGAATCGTCGAAACCATTCCGAGAATGTTTCTGAGCTGGTTCCAGAGGTTCTTCTCGACGATCGTGAGCAGCAAAAGGTAGAGAGCGCCAGCCAGCGGACTCACGAAAAATGCTGCGATAACACGACGTCGATTCATAATTAGGCAGATAACGACGCGCTTCAGCGGCCGAGGGACAACTAACCAAGCATTCAAGCTAACGGATAGGAGACATGCTGATTCCGGTCCGCTGCAAGCGCCTGTTGGGACGTGCCAACGATAGCAACGAACGATTACAGAACCCGGAGCGGTAGCGACGGGATGCTACTCGCAACTTGTCTCTAGCATCCGCTTGCTACCGCAAGCGGTTCTGCAATTGTGCGACCCAACGACTGCCTTCAGCTGGCGGCGCGATTACCATTCAAGGAGCAAGGAAAAGGATTTCTTGCGAAGCATGCTATTGCGCCGTCAGCTGCAAGGCTTTGTTGGATTGCGGAATCAGGAATCGGCGAGTTTTTTCTGAATCCTCCAAGCCGAGCGGATTCCTCTCCGGGTCGCACAATGGCCGAGCGGAAGACTAGCTAAACTCGCAATGCTCGGGTCAATCTCCAAAATCTCTTCAAGCGCCAGGATCATCATATCCTTTGTAGAAACGAGGTTCCCTGAGTGGAATTGCCACCCACCATCATCGGCATCATGTGAAACATAAAGAATTGGCTTTCCGGCTCGGACGACATGAGTAGTAGTAAAGACTGCAACCCTCCGTTCATCTTCGAACGGCCATTCTCCCAAGAATTTCTTTTCCGGTTCCATTTAAGGAAGCAATCCAACGCTCGCCATCAGCCGCCGCGCAGACAACCTGGAAACATTCCGAGTCTCTCGCATGAAGGCAACGCTATTCGCGGTCGGCTGCATGGCGTTGTTAGGCGCGGCGTTGGCCAGTTTAGTGCTTGTTTTTATCGAGCAATATGGTCGTTTGCTCCGTAACGCTCGGTGGCTGCACCATCTCTGCTGTATTTACTCGATGGGATCCAGGAGACGTCACAGGGATACTATGCGCTGGCGGCAAAGCAGTCTCCTGACGGGCAGGTGCGATTTGCTTATTCCGTTCAATATTCTGAGCAAACAATTGGTTAAAAATGTACTTCAGGTCACCAGAAAAGAGTAAGTAGAAAGTAATTGCCGCAATGATCGTAATGATAACCCGTATCTGCATGTAGGCAGGGCCGCTCGTTATTGAGCCCCATCCGATTATCGCGCATATTGTGATGACCAGATACATCGCCATCAGGATTAGGCGTTTAACCGGCCCCCCTTCGATAGTGCTCAACTTAAAGCCGCACCGTGAGCAGAATCGCACAGATTCAGAAGCCTGTTCCTGACCGCATTTTGAACAAAACATCGAACCACCCCGATTTAGGATACGAAGCTAAATTACAGCGAGTTCTCTAATAGTTGTAGGCGAGCGCCTAACGCCGGCCTTCAGCTGCGGCGCGCGATCAGCATTCAAGCTGAAGGAAAAAGACTACTTGAGAAGCATGCTATCGCGCCGTCAGCTGCAAGGCTTTGTTATGTAGCGAGCCAGCCAACAAATACCGATTATCAATTCAAGGGTTTCCGCATGTTTGATGGAGGATACGGGCTGTCGTTTCGCCACAGGCCACCAACCATGTAATCTGATTCCTTAGTGCCCTCCATGACAAAGCGGTAGTAGAATTTTTCGGTCGAGCCTCGCCCCTGAAGATAAATATTCATGGCCTTCTGGCCCATCAACGGTTCGTATTCGGTCGCCGCAACAGACGGAGGGTAGTGCGACGGGTGCATCTTGGAAACCACATCTTTGAACTGTTCGAGCGACAACGACTTTCTTGTGTTTTGAGATAGCAAGTCGTATGCGGTCAGAAGATTACGCTCGACAAAAGCCGTGTCGGCGAATTGTTGAGCCTTCCGGCCAGCCATTGTCGGCTCATGATTGAACTTGTTGACCTGAAGACAACCCACGGAGGCAATCAACTGCAACGCAACGGTCAGATAGCTGATTCTGCGAATGAGATATAGCCGCATAACGCTGGCCTTCAGCTGCGGCGCGCGATCAGCATCCAAGCTGAGGGGAAAAAGGCTACTTGAGAAGCATGCTATCGCGCCGTCAGCTGCAAGGCTTTGTTCGCTGGCCGGCGTCGAAGGAACTACTCTTCCATCGATTGCAATAATCCAGCAGTTCGGGCGCTCACTGGCTCTTCATGAAATAACAACGGTTGCGCCCACAGCCAATTCGGATTGAACTCAGGTTCCCAAGGATAACGACTGTTCCTATCCGGCCAGATGCATTGCAGCACCGGATAACTCTGATTCTTGTAGAACCAATTTGCGTAGCCCAGGAAATCGTAGTACCAGACAGGACTCACAGGTTTGAAAGTACAAGAATAGGCCTCGATTAGATCCGGATAATCGGCATCGACCTCAAACATTTTCCCTGCACGAACATTGTCGCCGACACTATTGATTACAGAATGCATCAGGTCACCGTCGAGACCGAATACCACCACTTCCGGATGATTGAAATTGCGATACAGCCCAATAGAGAAGGCCCAGCCCGGCGTCTCTTCCTTTTCGAACACCTTCACTACATGCCAGCCATACTCAGCGACATCAGCGAGTACTTGCGCATCGTCGGTGCCTTCACATCGAGGGTCGTGTTCATTCATAACAAAGTAGGCCAGCGAACGATGGCCTTCAGCTGCGGCGCGCGATCAGCATTCTAGCTGAAGGAACAAGGCTACTTGAGAAACATGCTATCGCGCCGTCAGCTGCAAGGCTTTGTTCTGCGCGCCCCGATTCACCGTTTGCCCCGCCCGTATTCCCTGCAGGTCCGCTGCGACTTAACAGCGCAGGATCGATTGTCATGAACGTAGAGGGCTCGGGCAACGGCTGGTCTTGCCGAAGCAACCAGATTTCGAACGAAAGCTCCGGAAGAAAACCACCATCCCTCCAACTAATGTTCTTAGGCGGAATGGAATGATGTTGCACGAGATAATTCTTTGCGCGCAAAGCCCGCAATCTGGCTTCATCCTTGCACGAACGCATGCCCGCATAGACTAAGAAGTAAATTACGTGATTAGGTGATTTCCGAAACTGTGATGCTAAATTGTCCAGCCGTGCCCGTTCATCGCGCCACCGCACGTTACCGTGCTCTGACCATCTCGGAATACCGCCACAAGGATGATCAACTGGACCTGGACAGGGATCCTGGCTCCGCGTGCTGCCACCTAAGACCCCAATTACGGCAATCAATAAAATGAACTTCATATGACCCTACTCTTAGCGCAGAACGCTGGGCATCAGCGGCGCGCACGAACCTGCGCTAGTGACAAGCCTTGCATAAGAGACATGCTAATTGCGCGTCCGCTGCATGCCTTTGTTATGTTGCGCTCAACCCAAATAGGAAAACTACAAACAGAACAACTCCTGCCCCCAAGAGAAATAATCCGAGTATGAGGGGCACGACCATTAGCGATAAATCGTCCGCCTCCGATAGCGGTTTCGGTTTCAAGAATATGTTTGGAATATTGATCTTCGAGATAACAAATCGCGCCGTCGGACTATAAGCTAACAACGTGAGTAGCACGCCAACGGCGATCATTCCCAACGATGGTAAGAGTGTTTTCATCTGCGAACGAAAAGCAACATAACGCTGGCCTTCAGCTGCGGCGCGCGATCAGCATTCAAGCTGAACGACAGAAGTTACTTGAGAAGCATGCTATCGCGCCGTCAGCTGCAAGGCTTTGTTGGATGTGCTCGCATTTAGATAATTCCTTGACGAGCATTCACTTTGCCATGTAAGGAAACACTCTCGCCGATTTTTGCCTGAACTTGCGTCCAGTCCAGGCAACTCGAACACGTGTATACTCCGTTGGACAACACTCTACTCCCCCACCGCCGAACTTAATACCTCGGACGTCGCACTGGCCAAAGAGCTCAAACACAAGCTCCTTTTTTTGAAGCTCAAATGTTTTCAAGCCACAATTTCCTTCGCTACCCGAGGAGAACCTCCAAAGCAAACGCAAGCGACCATTTCTCAGGGAGTAGATGTAGAAATAATTGGACAAGCCGGACGAACCACATGCAGTCAAATCGGTCAAATCTCACGAGAGCTTCTTCTTGACCATCACCGGTCAAATCCAGGTAGTTGACTTCGTCGAGACTTATACATGGAAATGCAATGCTCCGATTCCCGTTCGAGCTTGCCATCTCTCAGTCTGATTGGCCCTGACCAAAAGCCAGGATACGTGAAGTTGCGAAAATCAATTCTGCGGAGAGAGGACGCCTTTGCGTGGGTGCTGGCCGCGAGGAACGAAAGCATTAGGGCGCACAGGAGACAGCGCTTCGCTGTTCGGCCAGTATTCATAGAAAGGAGAAACATCCAACGACGGCCTTCAGCTGCGGCGCGCGATCAGCATTCAAGCTGAAGGAACAAGGCTACTTGAGAAACATGCTATCGCGCCGTCAGCTGCAAGGCTTTGTTAGATGGCGGGCTATTCGCCACCTTCAACTTTGAAATGAGGATTTTCAATTATCCCAAACATATTCCCATAAGGGTCTGTTACCGTCGCCACGATAATACCGCCGCCAACTTCCTGCGGGTCTCAATGTTTTTTTGCGCCAAGCTCCTGAATCCGTTTGATACGAAGCTTTAGCATCCTTCACGCCCCAGTAAGCAACAACATTGTTGCCTTTCGAGATACCTTTCATGTCAGGGTCAAGCCCTAACTCGAAGCCGCCAACATTGAAGCCAACATAAAATGGCTCATCAAAATAAGGCTTGAAGCCCAGCACATTGGAATACCATTCTTTAGCCTTCTGTAGATCGTCAACGTGATAGATAACAGTTCTTAGCCCCTGAAACATTCTCGTCTCCTTTGTCTCATTCGACGTAGATTTCTGTTTCTGCTGCAAATTGGCATAGGCAACCGAGAGGGCAAATATCGCAGTAATAGCCGCGAAAGCAAATCTTCGATTCATATTCTTTCCTCTCTCATCTCAACATGCATACCCCATAAGTAAGCCATCTAACGACGGCCTTCAGCTGCGGCGCGCGATCAGCATCCAAGCTGAATCAAAAAGATTACTTGAGAAACATGCTATCGCGCCGTCAGCTGCAAGGCTTTGTTCGGCGCGCCATGGGCAGAACATCTCATCACAAATCCAAAAGCCGTCTGCCATGCACTACAGCAGCGATTGTAATGTGCTCTTCTTCAATACGATAGATGACTCGATAACTGTAAGCGAACCACTCTCGAATGCTTTCGTCTGCTATTTCAGGAACTACTCGGCCAGAGTGGGGAAACTTTGAGAGCCTGCGTGCGGTGTGGAGAATCGTCTTTACTACTGCGGCAGCATAGGCGGCAGAGTCAGCGGAAATGTACTGGGCTATCGCTTCGAGGTCTTCGACCGCTCGTGGAGACCAAGCTACTCGGTAAGCCATTTCCCTAACCGCCGCTCAACCTCTTCTTGGGAGACTGTGCCCTGAGAATCCGCCGCCTCCAATCCATTTCGCACCTTCTCGATGACATAGAGATGATACTGAATGTCTTCAAGCGAGCAATCATCGGGTAACTTACTTAGCAATGATTCGACTTCCTGCTTTGCGGTACTCATGATGACTAACAATTTACCATAGAAGTGATTGAGTAGAGTAAGCACCGAACGCCGGCCTTCAGCTGCGGCGCGCGATCGGCATTCAAGCTGAAGGAACAGAAGTTACTTGAGAAGCATGCTATCGCGCCGTCAGCTGCAAGGCTTTGTTCGATTGCGTTGCCCAAAATCATTTCGCGTTTCGAATGGTTTTGTCATATGCCTGATTTGCGGCTTTAAGAACTTCGGTCATATGTTTTGCTCCGCCAGACACAACCAACGAAAGTGCGGGAACGTATTTGGGCACGCTTGGGTCAAATTTCAGGACTCGCGCTTCGTCTTCCTTTCCAAGGGTGATTAGAAGATCCATTTGCGACTTGAAAAGGCGTCGAGTTGCTTCATTACTCTCTTCTAGCGTATCGAATAACTTTTGCAAATATGGCTCGCTGTATGTTGCGATTTCTGAGACCTGCTGTTCTACAACTGCTGAACCTTCGCGTGTGAGTGAGAGTTTTGTTATTTCGTTCCCTTCCTTGTCGGTCCAAATTACTTCCGCGTACAGCGGCTTAGTAGGCTCCTTCAAATTAAAAAAGCAATGAAACTGAACAGCCGCGACATAATATATCTGATCGAGGTCTAAGAGCTTCAGTTTCGCCAGAGCCATGTTGCGCGCTAGAGCCGACCGACCCGCAGGCGTGCTTTGATCGAAGAATACGACGTAGCTGTAAAAGACAGCTTCAGCGTCGGGCGCTTTAGCAACTTGGAAAAGATAATAGTCTCGTCCGTCCTCCGAGTACACGAGATGAATCCTATCAGGATCCGTTTTGGGTTCCGTGGCCTGAGTGGCTGGCTTTGGCCGCGGGCGTTTCGTGCGACGAGTTTGACCGGACGAGACCATTGCAGCGGAGAGTACGAGCGCAACAAGCGCTATTGCTTTAAAAGGCATGGAGGAAGGTTTCCTTGGTACGAAAAAAGTACTACGAGCAATCGAACGATGGCCTTCAGCTGCGGCGCGCGATCAGCATTCAAGCTGAAGGAAAAAGATTACTTGAGAAACATGCTATCGCGCCGTCAGCTGCAAGGCTTTGTTAGATTGCGTTCGGAGTAGCGTTCGCACTTCCGTTTGCCAGCCATCATTATCGACAACCGGCATCAATACCTAAAATCGGATGTTGACCGTCACGAACATTCTCATCGCATTGAATCTCTGAAGCTACGATGTTCTCGAGCGTCAAACAGCACCAGTAAGACGCAAGCTCTTCTCTTGAGTCAACCACCCTTAAGAACCGTTACGACATCCGGCAACCTAGCGTTCTATACTGGCGACATGCGATACGTAGATCGACAAACTCGCATCAGCGCTCACACGACTGAGAAGTCACATCCGTCTCCCAGCCATCCCACAACATACATCGTAGCAAGGATCACGAAGGGAAGCACTAGCATGTCAGCCAGCACAATTTAGTCTTGTATCTCAGCTTACTCCATTCAACTTACGAGAGCTAACGCTGGCCTTCAGCTGCGGCGCGCGATCAGCATCCAAGCTGAAGGAAAAAGGTTACTTGAGAAGCATGCTATCGCGCCGTCAGCTGCAAGGCTTTGTTGGGCTTCGTTCGTTTCATCATTCGACTTCGCCTGCGACTTTGATAACTGCAACAGTTTCAGCATAGTGCTGTTCTGTTGCTAACTCAATGCGCTGTCATAGCCTACCTCGTCTCGAGAGGTTTCAAATCGCGCACCTCTTATCGATCAAGAACTTTTAAGCTGTCTGGATGATGCCGCGTTATGGGCGGCCCACAGATAACGGGGTCCTGGCCATTCATGGTCGTGGTATTTACGTCGACACCTTTGCGATCCGCAAGATTCATCGGCGTGCGAACCAATTCCTGCGACGACAAGGAGTTTCGCTCCAGTCTATCGATTAGTTTTCGACGTGCGCATCATCTTCGTCAAGAACGGTATTACTGTACCTACGTCGAGATCTCAGCGTGCCCAAGATAGAGATTGCCAAGTTCAACCGATCGTAATTCAGATTCTGTGCAGCCAAGCTGCAGCACAGGATTGTTATTACCAGCGCACAGAGCAATTTTGTCAGCGTCAATTTTATCCCGATTACTCAACAAACACAAGGGCTAATAGAAGCCCAACGCTGGCCTTCAGCTGCGGCGCGCGATCAGCATCCAAGCTGGAGGAACAAAGTTACTTGAGAAGCATGCTATCGCGCCGTCAGCTGCAAGGCTTTGTTAGGCCGCCGGCTGATTTACCACCCAACCTTCGCCAATTTCTCCATACCCAAGATTGCCAGCATCAAGATAAACATACCGCCAAAAAGGAATACGAAGGCGAAAACTCTGTCTTTGAAGAGGCTTGGGTTCCAATTGTACGCCACATCTACTGGCTCGCGATGGACGACATGTTGGAACGCTGTCAAACAGAGGCGGAAGAAGCCCAACGTCGGAAGCGGCGCGAGCAGCGCACCGGCGGAGAAATATGCTTGCGAAGTAAAGTGCAGTATTACGCCGATAGCGAACTCCACAGCAGAGATGACAGCGATAAATTTAAAGGTCTTTCGCTTGATAAGGGCTCTGGCTTAAAGATGAATATTGTCAGGACAAGAAAACCAAGGCAAAAATAGATCAGATCTCTATCCATATGATCCAGTGAGAGAGACATCAGGCGGCCCAACGATGGCCTTCAGCTGCGGCGCGCGATCAGCATTCAAGCTGAAGGAAAAAGATTACTTGAGAAACATGCTATCGCGCCGTCAGCTGCAAGGCTTTGTTCGGCGCGCCATGGGCAAGAACATCTCATCACAAATCCAAAAGCCGTCTGCCATGCACTACAGCAGCGATTGTAATGTGCTCTTCTTCAATACGATAGATGACTCGATAACTGTAAGCGAACCACTCTCGAATGCTTTCGTCTGCTATTTCAGGAACTACTCGGCCAGAGTGGGGAAACTTTGAGAGCCTGCGTGCGGTGTGGAGAATCGTCTTTACTACTGCGGCAGCATAGGCGGCAGAGTCAGCGGAAATGTACTGGGCTATCGCTTCGAGGTCTTCGACCGCTCGTGGAGACCAAGCTACTCGGTAAGCCATTTCCCTAACCGCCGCTCAACCTCTTCTTGGGAGACTGTGCCCTGAGAATCCGCCGCCTCCAATCCATTTCGCACCTTCTCGATGACATAGAGATGATACTGAATGTCTTCAAGCGAGCAATCATCGGGTAACTTACTTAGCAATGATTCGACTTCCTGCTTTGCGGTACTCATGATGACTAACAATTTACCATAGAAGTGATTGAGTAGAGTAAGCACCGAACTAAGTATTATCTTGCAGATCCGCGTGATAAGTACGAATAAGTGGTATTATCACGCCTCTCACCCCCCAAAAGTTGGCACCGCTTACAGTCATTTATTTGTCCGATAGGATACGTCTGTGGCGATGCAAAGTCCAAAACTGTTAGACCAAGTAAGAAATGTTGCCCGGGTGAGACATCTCAGTCTCAGCACCGAGCGCGCTTATGTCGGCTGGATTCGCCGCTTTATCCTCTTTCATAACAAGAAGCATCCCAAAGAAATGGCCGAAACGGAAATCCGTCAGTTCATCTCCCATCTCGCTGTTAATACAAAAATCTCAGCATCAACTCAAACGGTTGCGCTGAGTGCCCTACTATTCCTATACCGCGACGTATTGAAAAAGGCCCTGCCCTACATAGATCACATTGAACGGGCCAAGCCGTCTAAAAAGCTTCCAGTTGTTTTTACTCGCAACGAGGTTCAGGCGGTGCTGGCACACCTCGATGGCACCCACCACTTGATTGCTTCTTTACTTTACGGATCAGGACTGCGACTAATGGAAGCCATCAGACTGCGAGTCAAAGATATCGACTTCGAACGCGGTGAGATTACCGTCCGGGAGGGAAAGGGTGCTAAAGATCGTGTCACCATGCTGCCCGGCTCACTGCTCGATAAACTGTTTGCGCATTTGAAACGGGTCCGCGTATTACACAACGCAGATATTGAAGCAGGCCTTGGCCGAGTGCTACTTCCGTTCGCTCTTAACAGAAAATATCCCGCTTCTGCCCGCGAATGGGGCTGGCAGCTTGTGTTTCCATCGGCGCAACTCTCGCGTGATCCGCAGTCAAATGAAAAAGGGCGCCACCATGTACATCCTGATCATGTGCAACGTGCGGTTAAGCGAGCCATTGCCCTGGCCCAGATTCACAAAAACGGCAGTTGTCATACGCTGCGTCACAGCTTTGCGACGCACTTGCTGGAAGACGGACACGACATACGCACGATCCAAGAGCTTCTTGGTCATAAGGACGTGCGCACAACCATGATTTACACACATGTTTTGAATCGTGGCGGACGAGGTGTAAAAAGTCCGCTCGATTAGAGGCCAGATATCAGAGGTCAAGATCTCTGACCCCTGCTATCCGTGTAAATCTGTGGCTGAAAGTCCGCGCGCTTAGTCTTCTTTGCGCGCGTAGTAGCCTTCGCGATAAAGCAGACGGACTTTGTCTTTGCGTAGTTCGGGATTGAGGACTTCTATGAGGATGCGGCGATAGGAACCGTCGCGGTTGGGATTAGTAGGCGTGTAGCCGATCAGGTATTGAGAACGCAGCTCCTGATCGATCTGCGCAAATGCATTCTGTAGCTCACTAAACTGGGACGGGAAGAAGGCGCGCCCGCCCGTACGATCAGAAATCTTCTTTAACGCGTCTCGGTCCAACTTCCCTTCCGGAAACGCCCCGTCGCGAATTCCAATCGAGTAGATAACCACATCATTCTTTACAGCCATGTCAATAACATCCTGTTTTTTAATGGTGCTGCTGGTGTCGTCGCCATCAGACAACAGGATAACTGCTCGGCGGGAACGTTCCGACGCATGGGCCAGATGATTGGCGATGGTCTCCCAGGCCGCGTCCCAAATTCCGGTGTAACCGCTCGAGTCCTGATCCTTTGGTAAAGGATCCAGGTCATTAGCCATCCGGAATTGATTCTCGCGCGATAGCCCTCGCGTAACGCGTTCGATTCCCGCATGGAGTCTGGCCCGGTCGTTGGTTAACGGCTGCTCGATCTTTGGATCACCGGTAAACGAAATGATCGCTGCCTGGTCTATATTCGGGCGAATCACCTGATCGACAAAAATGCCGGCCGCTCGTTTCTCATCAGCCAGGACGCCGACCTGGGATTCACTGGTGTCGAGCAGAATTGCCAGGGACAGCGGCCGATTGGTTTCGCGCTCGAATATGCTGACCGTTTGCGCGACGTCGTTTTCATAAATACGAACGTCCTCGCCTCGCAAGCTGGTAATGAAATGTCGATCTTTATCTATGGCCGTGAACAACGTGTTGACGAGATTGGTATCAACGCGAATCACATCCGCGTCAGCAGGATCCTGCTGTGGAGTGGCTGGGCGGTTTACTGTGCGACTGCGTTGAGCCGGAGGCTGAGACGGTGTCTGACCTAATGTGAAGTAGCTCGCACTAACCAGCAGGGTTAGAACCAAAAATAAGAAATGAAAAATCTGCGAACATTTTCCATTTGTCATTTTCCATCTACCATTTTTCATCGTTAGAAAAGCGGGGGCAGGCCCCCTTCCTAACCTGTAAATTTCTTACGCTTGAACACTTCCAACTTACTTGCACACTTCCAACTTATATTATTCTGATCCGCGTTTATCCGTGTCTATCTGTGGCTATTCTTAGTGTACTGCGGTCGCTAATCTTCGGTCACAGCCACAAACTGAATTAGCCGGCGCTGCGGATCAAACGAAATCTTAAATGGCTCCAGCGCGTCGCGACCCAGAATCACCGGAGCGTTCTTATCGACGCCGAAAAGTAAGTCTGTCGGAATACTTCGCAACTGCAGGTCGCCAATGCGGATGGTGGTCGGGTTAACACGACGCGAAACTACAGTCCCTCCACCAATGTCACGAACAGCTTCAGTTCGTCGCAATCCATCGCGACCGAGGATTATGGCGTCTTGTCCGTTTACCGCAAGACCAAAGCCTGACCCGGTATCGACAAGAGCGGTCCGGCCATCGGCAAGCCTTACGAAAGGACGGTTGTCATTACCGACGCGGATCCAGGGAACCACCGTTCCTTCGCCGGGCAAACGCGTGTCGGGGTGGATCGTACCGGAGTTGAGCGCATCGATTTGCTGGTTTGGCAGATCGATCGAGTATCCGAAAGGCGCGTAAGCCTCGGTTGGATCAAGAATTCCGTCGAGGTCAGGCGGAAGATTGGTCACTATCAACGCAGTCTGCCTGGAGGGAAGCGCGTTGTCGCGTTCTGCCAGTGCGATGCGCTCGATCACAGCGACGCGGTTGGACGAACTCTTGGCATTACTCAACCCGCCAATTATGGTCGTGGGAACAGTATGGGTTTGTAACCGCGCCGCCGTGACAGCGCGTTGAGAAATCACATTCATGCCGGCGCCGGTGTCGACAGCGAAAACGTATGGCCCACCTCCGTTAATCCACACTCGCAACATTAGGCCGCGCTCTCTCTCAAAGCGGAACCTTGCTGGAGCTGGTCGGACAGCGGTAGTACCGATATTGGCTGTCGCCCGGCTGCCAAGGAAATGGGCAGCCCCCGCACTGGGAACTGCCCACACCATTGCTGCCAGAGCGCCAGATGCTATGAAGAGCTTTGCTCTCATGGCCTCGCACTCCCTTACGTTAGTTAATTAGTAACGGTTATCGCGTTTGCGTATCTTGTAAGTGTACAGAGCTGAACCACCGCCGCCTGCGAGTGCTCCAATCGCTGCACCTTTCTTGCCGCCGATCAGTCCGCCGACTACAGCGCCGCCACCGGCACCCATAGCAACCGTCAACTTATCGCGGTGCTTCTGCCAGAAGCTGCGCTTACGGGGCTGCTGGTAGTCGTAATAGACCTGTCGTGACGCCCTCGATGTGCTCGCACGAGCGGTCCGACCAGTGTTTCTGTAAACAACACGCGGGGCATAGGTGTCAGAAGGAGCAAGGCTAGCTCGCTCGCCAGTGATACCGGCCTCAGCCGCTCTAAATCCATCGGCGAAACCCGACTTATACGCAGTTTGTTCGGATGGGGTGTCAAACTCGGCGGGTACATAAGAATCCCGCTGGAATTCGTTTGTTCGATATCCCGCAACCTGTGCGTCGGTTGGTCTGGCGGTGTCCTGCGCGATCGCCTGATTGGAGGCGGTCGAGTTTCTCGAGTGCATTACGAAGGCACCAACAGAACCGCCGATAAGGGCAGCAATCAAAGCCACCGGCAGTAATTTGTTAGTCATGATCATCTTCAATTTCTCCTTGCCAAAAATGGTTCGCGGCGTAATCGCTACTTAACTGAGCAAGAGGTGTTCCTTAACTCAACGTCTTCAGGACAACTTCCCAAATTTTCCTGCTGGGTTAAATTTTCCAGCATTTCCGGCGTTTCGCAGGGGACACGCAACAGATGTGCAACCTAAAACCAACACAGTTCTCTGTTGCTCAGAAATTGGATACCCGATATGGAATCTATTACTGCCGATATAGGACGCGCGTGAAGCATAGGCAGACAATCGTCTGCGGTGCTACCGGTAGCTGACGGTGTGACTCGACAAATACAGAACGCGCAGCACCAGGGTCGCGTTGAAAAGAATTAACTGCTATGAACAAACCCTTGGGGCGTAGACAGTTGCAGAACCGCTCGCGGTAGCGAGCGGATGCTACGGTCAGTTTTCCTGGAACCTGGAGGTCTTCTGCGAATCTTCGGGTTGTGTGCTCGCATCCGCTCGCTACCGCGAGCGGTTCTGCATCTGCCCGCGCTGGCTGCAGATCGTTCCTCGTCAACATATGTGACCTGTGCGTAGTCGCGCCAGCCGGTCGCTGGGCTCATGGTTCTGTATTCGTCGACGCTCAATGTCCTCCTTACAGGAAAAACAAAAAGGCCAGGGAAAGCCCTGGCCTCTTTCTACAAGTATTTCCAGTCAGACCTTCGAAAGGTCTCTACGCTGCTCTTTGAAGAGCTTTGCCCTCTCGCAACAGCTCGAGCGCCTTCTTCATCTGCAGGTCTTCGGCAGGCGGTTTCGGCTGCGTCACCTCGGGCGTTGGAGGCCGATTCTCTACCGGCTGACCAGTGGGGTCATCTTCATTCTCCGCCAACTCTTCCGGATCAAGTGCCTCAGCAAGCTCCGGACGCTTCACTTCAACTGACGGAGTGACGCCGGAACGAGTGCGATCTTCACCAAGGAAAGGCTTGCCACTGGCCGATGCCCACTTGACCGTCGTCAGCAATAGACCATCACCGCCACGAAGGGTAAACAGCGTCTGTTCTGCTCCGGCGCCGAAACTCTTTTCACCGACAACCTGACCGCGATTACGATCGATGAAAGCAGACGCAACGACTTCGGCTGCTCCGGCTGTACCCGTGTCAATCAACGCGATCACCGGACCATGGAAAATCGCCTGCTTGGGATCAGCGCTAAACGTTTTTAATGTCTTGCCTTCTCTGCCGGATGTTTGGGCAAGCATTCCTTCTTTAATAAAAAGGTTTGCTACCGCGACTGCCTCTTCAATCGAACCACCGGCAGTGCCTCGCATGTCCAAAATCATTTTCTGTGCGCCCTGCTTAACCAATTCCTGAACACGACTGCGAACGTCGGTCGCCTCTCCCGATGCGAAGCTGTTAATTCGCACAACGCCAATGCGTCCTGCTTCCATCCGGCCTTCTGCTGCCGGCGATTTGAATGCACCTCGTTTAACCGCCAATGTAAGCGGACGCGCGTTAGCGCGAAGGATGCGCAGTTTGACTTCGGAACCCGGCGCGCCATTCAACAGTTGTTTCGCGTCATAGAGTGAAATGTCGCGCGTCGCTTTCCCGTCGATGTACTCGATAATGTCTCCAGCTTTTACGCCCGCCTGATCAGCCGGCGAACCCTTCATCGGAGCAATCACGTACAAGTATGACGCCACTTGCGAAAGCTCGGCGCCAATTCCAACCTGCGAACTCTTCGACGTCTTCGTTATATTGACGAACCTGTTCAGGCGTTAGATAAGTTGAATAAGGATCAAGTCCATATGCCAGACCGCGCAGCGCGCCGGCGCGAACCTTTTCCATGTTTGGTTCATCAACGTAATCGTTCTGAATGTGTTGAAGGACGCTCTCGAAAATGCGCAACTGTGCATTTGGATCGTTTGCCGGTTGCTGGGCTCGTGTAGAAATCCAGCCGCCAACGACGGTATAAATGGCCAACGTGGCGGACATTAAAATTAGTGCAAACTTGGTGCGAAATGACATCAGTTACCTCGTGCTAAATGCGTTAAATCCCGGGCAAGTGGCGTTAGCCAACATGCGCTTTTGACGAGCCGCCCGTATGATACAGGCGGCTTAAATGGTGTGCAACCTGAGTTTCCGAGAACTTTTCAAACGGCGTTCTTAACCACTATCGTCCGGTTTAAGCCGACGAAATAGCCATGAATAATGCGGCCAGCAAGTCAATCGCAGCTCCAGTTCTCGCGCTGGATCTCGGACAAAAGCGAGTCGGAGCGGCGGTGTCAGATGAGTTGTCAATTTCGATTACCAGATTGAAGGCCATTCCCCGGACGAACTGGAAGCACCTGCTTCGCGAAGTCGACAACTTGATCCAAAGCTTTGACGCTCAAACCCTGGTGATTGGTTTACCGCTGCGTCTAAATGGTTCAACTGGCGATGCAGCCCTGGAGATACGTTCCGTCGCCAGAAAGTTTGCGCGCTCGCTAAAAGTGCCCGTTTACCTTCAGGACGAACGCTTAAGTTCCACGGAAGCCGAGGAGAACCTGCGCGCAGATGGCCACCGCGGCACAGACGTGTCGAGACTGGTTGACAGTGAGGCTGCCGCCATTATTCTGAGAGACTTTCTTTCAGCAGATCAGGATCGACTGCTGGTACCCGGATCCTGAACAAGTACATTAACGTTCCGTTGAACATGAAACGCATCATTCTGCTTGTCGTGGTTCTGGTTTTACTTGCGATTACCGTTACGTCCGTCTGGGCGTATCAGCAATTGCGCACGCCCGTGTCTCATAATAAGCAGGGACAATACATCGAAATCCCGCGCGGCTCGTCGCCTCAGACCATCGTGAACAAACTCGCCGATGAAGGAATCATCCGGAACAAGTGGCCATTAATGCTTTACCTGAAGCTCACCGGCTCCGGCTCCCAACTCAAAGCCGGAGAATACGACTTTCCGTCACCCATTTCGCCGCTTGGCGTGTTTGCGAAACTGCAGCATGGCGAGCAACGACTTCTGAGGTTGACCGTCGTTGAAGGATGGACGCGTTGGGACATCGCGAACGCAATGGCTCGCATTCCGGAACTCCGGCTTCGCTGATTCGAACGCCGCGCTTAATCCTGATGGAAAATGTCAGCTTGATAGCCGATCTCGATCCCGCTGCGAAGAATCTGGAGGGCTACCTGTTTCCTGACACTTATGAATTTCCTCCGGACACCAAGCCTGAGAAGTTAATTGAGATCATGGTGAAGCGATTTCGCAAGGAGTGGAAACCGGAGTGGTCAGTACAAGCTGCCAATCTGAAACGCACACCCCGCCAGATTGTGACCATCGCGTCGCTCATTGAAACGGAAGCTAAGCTTCGTGACGAGCGGCCGATCATTTCTTCAGTGATTTATAACCGCCTAAATAAAGATATGGCGCTGGGCGTCGACTCGACAATTGTTTACGCTTCGAAGCTGGAAGGCAAGTGGCGCAACGACGGCAAGGTTTATAAGAGCGACGTCGATCGCAGATCGCCTTACAACACGCGCATTTATTCGGGACTGCCCCCGGGGCCGATCGCAGCGCCCGGAAAAAGCTCTCTGGAGGCCGCATTTCATCCCGCGCAAACGAATTATCTGTATTACGTGCGAGAGCCGTCGCGCAATGATGGCGCGCATAATTTTTACGATAATGAACGCGATTTTGGGTATGGAGTTCAGGCGCTACGGAAGTGGGAACAGCAGAGAGACGCGCAGTTAAACGGAGGTAGATAACCCTTAGCAAACACGACAGAATCGTGACAAGAGCAAGTGACCATTGCTGCTTGTAATTGATGGATGGTTAATCTATTCTCAACATGTTTCCTCGATTGGTGGTCGCACATCAAAGGTGTTTCTTATGAAAAGACTTGCATGCATCTCGCTATTGGTAGCCTTCACCGCAATCTCAGCATGGGCTCAACACGAAAAGGGCGTCGATAAGTCTGGACAGCGCGTGCGCGACACCGGCGCCGGAAGCTCTGAAGGTAACAACGGATCCAAAACTAATACCGGAACGGGACGAGGAATGGACTTTGGTAAGGGCAAAGCACCCGAGGTGCCGCCACTTCCGAATCCGTATCGCCTGACTGCGCGGCGTGATGTGATTATGAAAGCCGTCGAGGACGTCATGCGTGATCAGAAATTGATCGTCGACGAAGCCGCTTCGAAACTGGATGAAGGCATTATCGTCAGTCAGCCATATACCTTCATCAAAGGCGCCGTCGTTTCGCAGTCCGAACTTAACCGGTATGCCGATATTACGACCACCGCAGACCGAGGCTGGACGCGGGGTCGTTACACGATCACCGTCGAAGTCCAACCTATCGACGGAACCAGTGCGAACGTTTCCGTTAACGCAAAGATTGAAGGCCGCACCGACGGAGCGACCGGCGCCGAATGGATTACGCTGCCGACGATTGGGCTGCTGGAAGAAGAATTCCTTACCGCGTTGATTACTAACATTACCGGAGGGCCTCCTCCCGGACGCGTCGTCGAGTAGCGCGCTGTTAAAGTAATACTTCAAGGCTACTGATTTACAGACATGAGCGATTCCCTCCACGAAGAACTACTCCTAGAACCCAAGAGTTCAACCGGCTTAAAGATCATTGCCGCGATAGCCGCATTTGCAGTCGCGGTTCTTTTGCTGCTTGGCTACTTCTATCTGCGACAACGTCATGCGGAAGAAACCGTTGCAGGGGCGAACCAGGTAGCAGCTCCTGAGCCGCGCAAACCGCCAAAGGCGATGATTTTGGTAGATGATCCGACCATTGGCGGTGGTAAAACCACGTTGGCCGGAACGGTGCGAAATACTTCAAATGAACACCTCGCCGGTCTTCAGGTTGAGCTTGAACTGAAGTCGCGGAAAGGCGCGGGAACTGAAAAGCGACTGGTTAAGCTAGAGCCGTCGGATCTCAAACCTGAAGAGGAAGGTCGATACTCCGTTCAGCTGCAAGCTCAGGATTACTCTTCTGCTCGTCTCGTGCGCTGAGATCGGGCGGTGATGGCTTCGGTTCCATACACGACTGGTCAGGGACAGAAGCGGCAACCTGAGCGACTTGAATCAAAGACGATTACCATCGACAAGAGAGCCACCGGGCAAACGCGACGACTTTTTAAACTCTCCCGACAATCCCGCGCGAGTGCCGTGACTCTCGTTCATCCGTTTCTTGAACACTCAACCGGGGCCACGCGATCGAGCCCGGGCATTCTCATCGTTCTTCAAGTTATCGATGAGCGGTCGGCACGGCGACAAGATTTGATGTGAAGTCTTAAGATATACAACCCGACACGCGCATAATCTCGTCTTAGCATCAATGACAGTTTCAACTATCTACCGCAGCTTCAGACTTCCGCTGAACTGGTTTCTCGCCTTCTGGAAACCCGTCAGCACTATTGCCGTGATAGCTGCTTGTTCCCTCGTCACGGCTGGGCAGGGAAGACTGCCGTCCATTATCGACCCCACAAAAGAGGACCAACACGTCTCTTCGATGGAAGCGGAGATGCGCGCGAAGCGTGAAATTGAGGAGAGCAATAAGGCGCACAAGGAAAACCTAAATCGCGCCCGCAACCTTGTCTCCTTAAGTGAATCGCTGGTTAAAGCTTTCAAGAGAAGAATCAACTCGATCGCGAGGATCTTAAGAAACTTGAAAAAGCCGAGAAGCTGGTTAAGAGTATTCGCGAAGCCGCAGGCGGCTCCGACTCGGATATCGCCGTTGAGCAGCTACCCCCAGACCTTGGCTCTGCTTTGTGCAAGCTGTCGGAGCTTTCCGAATCACTGAAGAAGCGAGTGGAGAAAACGCCGAAACGCGTCGTCTCCGCCGCCATCATCGATGAAGCTAATGTTTTACTTGAGCTAATTCGCACTGTCCGGTCAATGCAAGCCAGGGCTTAAATTGTGGCGCTTCCTCATCGTTCCAACAAACATCTAGGCCTTCTGCTCCTCTTTTCACTCTTCTCTGCCGGCGCCCCGTCGACGTCACTCGCGCAGGACGATACGATGTTGTTCGCGTCAACACCGAGCTCGTCGTTCTCAACATCACGGTTACCGACAAGGCCGGACAGTATGTTCCGGGTCTGAAGCTTTCAGACTTCACCATCTTCGAAGACGGTAAACCGATTCCCGCGCAGCTGATCGCCAGCTTTAGTCTGCATGAGTCCCCGTTCGCGTCAGTCGTGTTGCTCGACACGTCGGGCAGCATGGAAAGCAGGTTGTCTCTCGCGCGCTCAGCCGCAATTCGGTTCCTCGATCGGCTGCGCGCTGACGACGTGGCGGCAGTCTATAAATTTGATTTTAAAGTTGAACAGGTACAGGAGTTTTCAAACAGCCGTGATCTGGCGCCGATGGCGTTCGGTTTAAGCGCCCGAGGCATGACCGCACTTAACGACGCGATTTTTAATGGGGCTAAAGCGCTGGCCGACCGTCCGGAAAAGCGAAAAGCTATCGTGGTGTTATCTGATGGCCTGGATACTTCCAGTAATGTGACGTCGGACAAAGCTCTGGATAGCGCTCTGGCGATCGGCGCCACCATTTACGCCGTGGACATGTCTTCAACCGATCACCGCCAGCCACGCGGCAGCAAAGCGCAGCAATACTAAGACATTTCGCGGAGCGAACCGGCGGACGGTTTGTTGCAACGCCAGGTGGTCCAATGCTGCGTGATGCGTTCGCTAATATCGCTGACGAGCTGGGCCATCAGTACACCTTGGCCTATCGTCCGCTTAATCGGAAACGCGACGGCAAGTGGCGCAAGTTGGAAGTGCAGTTATCGAAGAAGGATTTGGTTGTACGAACGAGGAAGGCGTATCGCGCACCGAAGGGTTGAAGGGTTTAGAGTTAAGAGTTTAGAGTACAAGCTTTAGCTTGCCTTCTATCCATAAACAGCAACCTAAAGGTTGTACTCTGAACGCATGTTCAAGAAAGTGTCGATTGATTGAGAGACTTCTCGCGGTGCCGTTCGAAAGCCAGCTCAATTAACGCATCCAGCATCTCGGAATAACTCAATCCGGAAGCCTCCCACATCTTCGGATATCCGGAAACATCCGTCAGTCCCGGCAAAGTATTCAACTCATTGATCAGCAGCTCATTGGTGCCGCGCTTGAGAAAGAAATCGACGCGCGCCAGTCCCGCTCCGTCAACTGACTGAAAAGCACGAATCGCAAGTCTCTGAATTTTCGTCACCAGCGACTTCGGAATCGGCGCCGGCACCACAAACTCAACGCGTCCTGTCTTCGAATACTTTTCAGTGTAGTCAAGAAACCCGGTCGAGTTGTCGTAGACCACGTACTCGCCCGGCAAGACTGGCTCTTGGTTCATCGTTTCCGAGCACCGCACACTCAATCTCACGAGCATCGACCGCTTCTTCCACGATGATCTTCCTGTCGAATTTCGCAGCCAGATCTATGGCTTTCACCAACGACTCTTTGTCGACTGCCTTCGAGATTCCCACCGAAGAACCGAGATTTGCAGGCTTTACAAAGCAGGGAAACCCAATCTCGCGCGCAATCTTCTTGATTACCTTCGCGCGATCGGCGCGCCAGTGTGAACGTAAAAACCAGGTGTAATCACACATCGGCAGGCCGGCCTGCAGAAACAGATGCTTCATCGCCACCTTGTCCATGCCGCAGGCAGAGGCCAGCACGCCGCCGCCGACATAAGGAACGTTGGCCATCTCCAGAAGTCCCTGAAGCGTGCCATCTTCACCGAATGGACCATGAAGAACAGGAAAGACTACGTCGAGAGGTTCGGATGCAACTGGGCCACCGTTGGCGCTGAATGATGTCAGTCCAACGTGTGATGGATCGCCGAGAATGGCGATGTCGCCTCGTTGTTTGGAAACTGTTTCGCTGGACAAGAAAAGCCTGCGCATCTTTGCTTAACAGCTTCGCGGCTTCGGCGGGCGGGAGCCACTTCCCTTCCCGGGAAATAGCGATCGGAAGCACGTCATACTTTTTTCGATCCATCGCTTCGATTACCGAAGCTGCTGAACGTATTGAGACTTCGTGTTCGCTGGACCGGCCACCGAATATCACACCCACCCGCAGCTTTTTTGCCAACTGAATAACTCCCGCCTGTTAAAGAATCGTCTTACCAAGCGCCGAAAGAATCAACTCCACGCCAAGCTCTGCGGTCTTGTTATTGACGTCCAGCGCGGTGTTGATCTCGACAACCTCGAGCGCCTTCATTCCACCCGCTTCCGCAATCTTTTCCATCGCCAGGTGCGCTTCTCGATAAGTTAATCCGCCGCGGACCAGCGTGCCTGAACCGGGCGCATCGCCCGGATCAAGCACGTCGACATCGAAACGTCACGAAGTAACCGCCGCTTGCGCGCGACGCGATTTCAATTGCTTCGTTCATGCATGCGCTCATGCCGCGCTCATCAATTTCACGCATTGTGATAACGCGAAGACCAAGCCGTCGAATCAACTCGCGCTCACCGGGATCGATGTCACGCGCACCGATATGGACGCAATATTCCGGAGTAACCTTCGGAGTGAACCCGCCGATTTCAACCAACTCCGGCGCGCCATAACCGAGCACGACGGCCAACGGCATCCCATGAATGTTTCCCGACGGCGTCGTGTCAGGCCTGTTCATGTCAGCATGCGCATCAAACCAAATCAATCCCGGCGTGACGTTTTGCTGCCGGCAGTGGGCAGCAAAGCCGGCGATGGATCCCATCGCGATCGAATGATCGCCGCCGAGTGTTATCGGTAATTCTCCCGCTGCCAAAATTTCCTCCACCTGTTTCGCAAGTTCTTCACACGCTGACTTAATCAGGTCGAGATACTTCAGCTTGTCCTCGGCCTTAGCCGCCGATGCGCGGCCGCTCGACTCGAAGATCTCCCAAGATCGCGCACGTCATAACCCAGTGCCGCAACGCTCTCGACCAGACGCGCAACACGCAACGCAGCGGGCCCCATGTCTACACCGGCCATGCTTGCGCCATAGGACAGCGGCACGCCCAATTAAGCCGACGCCGCCTTGCGTTCACCGGAGTTAACGTTTTGCTTTAAGTCCTTTTCTTCAACAATTGCTTCAGTCATGCAAGTCTTCTTAATCAGCCGCCCAGTGCTAAACCCACCACCGCCGCCGCCCTGCGACGGGAAGAATGGTCGTAACAGTCCGGCGAGCGCCGCCAGGTTTCGCGTTTGGATTAACAACTCGCCGGGCCCGACAAACTCCGCCACGATCCCTTCCCCGCTCATCATGCTGCGGAAGAAACCAGCGGCCGCTTTGCGCAACGTGTATTGCGTAGTTCCTTCCCATGCGACCAGATGGCCGGTGTCGACGACGTAGCGTTCGCCCGGCTGCAGGCGTTTGCGATGGATTGCGCCAAAAGATGAAACCAACAAAAGACCTCGTCCCTGGACGAGCATAACAAACAGTCCTTCGCCGCCGAAAAACGACTTGGCGCCGCCCCACTTCGTATCCACCGTCAAACTCGCATCGCCGGCGAGATACGAACTCGACTGCACGAAGAATGATTGGTTGGATAATTCAATCGCGGCGATGTCGCCAGGCGCGCCGGGCGCAAAAGTTACTTCGCCCGGACCACCACGCGCAGTGAAGGTAGAAACGAAAGCCGACTCGCCACCGGCCGCTCGCTTGATGGCGCCAAACAGTCCGCCTTTCATCTGCGATTGCAATTCGATGTTCGCGGACATCGAAACCATCGCGCCAGCTTCTGCCTGAATTGACTGCTCAGCCTGGAGCTGAATTAGCGCTAACGAAAAAGACGGCTGATGCAGAACTTCATATTTGTAACCGACGCCCTGGCCGCGTGAATCTTCATCGATGTGAATTCCGTGGCCCTGCGCCTGTCGACGCCTGCGACCCCTGCCCTGCGGGAAACCTGCAGGTGCAGTCGGCGCCGCCGGCTGGCCGGCCGTCTCCAGTCTGTAACCGCAGCCTCCACAAAATACTGCACCCGGAAGCAATTGTGCTCCGCATTTCGGACAATTCATAAAACCACTCCCTGAGATTTTTCATTAATGATTGCTACAGCTTCTTCCGCTGTGTCGGCAAAGTCCAGCGCCGCGACGTCCTTTTCAGTCACCGCAAGATACTTTTTCCATTCTCGCACGATCGGCGGCCAACATTCTCCCAGCAAGACGAGTGGCCGTGGACCGATGACGCCTGTTTGTATCTTGTTCCAAACCAACGAGAGCTCAGTGACCGTTCCCATGCCGCCGCGAATGGCGATGAAACCAATCGAGCGCGTAATCAGTCGTTGAAGTCGTTCGTAGAAATGAGGTGTGGCAACTTTGTCTGTCAGGTAACGATTCGGCTCAGCCTTGAACTGGTTCATCGTGATGCCAAGCACGCGTCCGCCGCGTTCGTGCGCGCCACGGCTAGCGCCTTCCATCACACCCAGGTAACCGCCCGTACAAATCGTATAACCGTCGTCGGCCAGCAACTCACCGACGCGCCTGGCCTGCGCATACTCGACGTCGCCTTCACAACATTTGGCGCCGCCGAAGATGGTCACGATTCGCTCTTGAGTTGTCAGTTGTCATTGAATCCAGCCGTGGTTGAACCGAGTCACCGTCTTTACTGGGATGTGCGCGGGCGTCGCCCACGCACGGCACGAATAGGTACGCTGCACTCTAAGATCTGTCAGTCCGCGTAATCATCAACGATCCATTTTGCCGGTACTTCACCAGATCTTCGCGGCTCTTAAATGAGCCTCCGGTGTAATCGTCGGGCACCGGCGTCGGATCATATAAACGACGATCCTCTACATTTACAAAACCAGCTTCGTCAAAAAGCGAGCGGTACCCAGCGATACTCAGAAGATGAACCGGCACCTTGAAATCATCGATCCATTGATGCGAGGGCTCATTTTCCTGATACAGATCGACAACAGTCACAAACACACCGCCCGGCGCCAGCACGCGCCTGATTTCCTTCACAGCACTGAGCATGTCTGCGTAGTAGTACAGCGATTCCATTGAGAAGGCGTGGGTAAACTCACCATCAGCGAATGGAAGCTTCTCGGCAGACGCAACACGAAACTCGACATTTGAAAATGCTTTCGAAGTTTCGGCGGACAGGCGTACCATTTCATCCGAAATGTCGATGCCCACGACGCGTCCTTTGCTGCTTTCTCAGCCATCAACCGCGTAGCCCAACCGGAGCCGCAGCCGACGTCAAGCACTCGCGCATCATCCGGAATGTTCATCAACTCGATTGCCTGCTCGCCAACCGGACGATGACCCTTCTCCATGCCTTCGCCGCGACCGGCTTTCGCCCATTCGTTAAACTCCTGGCGCAGTTGTTCGTCTCTGTCGATTTGTTCGTGCACTGAAAGTGGAATAGTCATGATTGTGATCGCATTGAAATTTTACGGACGCAACCGATACATCAATCGTGGAAACGGAATCGTCTCGCGAATATGTTCGATGCCGCACATCCAGGCGGTGCAGCGTTCGATACCCATTCCGAATCCCGCGTGGGGAACACTGCCGTAACGGCGCAAGTCGAGGTACCACTCGAACGCTTCCTTTGGTAATTGATGCAGCGCGATCTGTTGCTCAAGAAACTCAAGTGACGTCGCGCGCTCGCCGCCGCCAATCACTTCGCCATAACCTTCCGGCGCCAACACGTCGACGCCGAGCGCCAGCTCGTCTCTCTCTTCATCGCGCGCCATGTAGAAAGCTTTCACTGCAGCGGGATAGTGATGGACCATCAAAGGCTTATCGAAGTGAGACGATAGATAGGTTTCGTCCGGCGCGCCGAAGTCTCCGCCCCACTCAAAGCGCGATTCCATTTCTCCTTTTGCATGACCCTCCTGGAGAAGCTTTACCGCATCGTCGTAATGCATGCGCGGAAAAGGCGGCACGATGGCCTCCAGCTTTGAAGTATCGCGCTCGAGCACCTTTAGTTCCTCAGCACGATCCTCAAGCACCCGCGTCGCAATGTAGCCAAGCATTCGTTCCGCCAGCTTCATTACGTCTTCGAGTTTTGCATACGCCATCTCCGGCTCAACCATCCAAAACTCAGTCAGGTGCCGGCGAGTCTTCGACTTCTCCGCACGAAACGTTGGACCAAAACAATAAGCTTTACCAAAAGCCGCCGCCGTTGCTTCGTTATAAAGTTGTCCGGACTGCGTCAGGTAAGCCTTCTCGCCGTCGAAGTAGTCGACTTCGAAAAGTGTGGTCGTTCCTTCACAGGCCGCGGGCGTAAAAATTGGCGAGTCAGCCAGTGTGAAGCCGTCGTTGTCCAGAAAGTCACGGACGGCTTTAACTACGGTGTGACGCACTTTCAGGATTGCGTGCTGCCGGCGCGAACGCAGCCACAGGTGACGATGGTCCATCAGAAACTCGGTTCCATGCTCTTTTGGCGTGATCGGGTAGTCATGCACTTCATCAATCACTTCCGCGTCAACCACGTCAATCTCATAACCACCCGGCGCGCGCGCATCCGCACGTACGGTTCCTCTTATCGTTAACGCCGACTCCTGGCCCAGGCCCTTCAGCGCTTCCCAGACTTCCGGCGTGACTGAATTTTTTAAGACCACGCCCTGGACCAGGCCGGTGCCGTCGCGCAGTTGTGGAAAGAGAATCTTCCCGCTGGACCGCAGGTTGTATAGCCAGCCCTTGAGCGTTACTTCGTTGCCAACATGTTCCGCAAGTTGATTGATGAAGGTGTGTGGCGGGGAGGTTGTTTCAAGTGATGTCGATTCCGTAGCCATTAATTTCCTTGTTCCATTTTAATTTATTCGTTCTCTTAGCATCCTGCGCAACGCCGGAAACCGATCGAGCCAATCGGCTGCCTGGAGCACGATAATCAGCGTCGGTTGAATAAACTGCTCATAAACTTTTCCGCGACCGCACACGGCGGTTTGATACGAAAAAGTGCCAATCGCCTTGAGTCCGCGCTGAATCGTCATCAGGCGAAACTCCTGCGCAAATTCGTCAGGGTCAAGCGCGTCAAGGCCCAACAAACGCCGCTCCTCCAACAGAAACAATCTGTACGCGCGCAACTCGGCCAGCGAAGGCGGTTCAGAGCGGCGATCCAACAGGAATGAAACCAGATCGTATGTGACTGGTCCCATGCGAGCGTCCTGATGATCGACCACGCGCAGTTGATTGTTCTTGTCCACCATCAGATTCGCAGCGTGAAAATCACGGTGACAAAGAACACGCGGGCGCGCAGAAAGTTCCGCGGCTATGTCGTTGAGCTCTGCTTTCAGTTCAGCCGCCTCGCCGTGACGAAGGTTTTCCTTGCGAAGGCTGCCGAAGAAATGGTCCATGAAGAAATCGAGTTCCCAGGACAACTTTGCTTCGTCAAAGGCCAGCCGGCTGGCAATCGACTGTTTCTCAAATGCTACCCCGGTCGCTTTTTGAATTTGCGCAATCAGATTAACGGCGCGCTCTTTGTATTCTTCACAATCGTCCTCAGGCAGCTCGTCATACATCTTGAACAACTGCCGGTCACCCAGATCCTCCTGAACAATGATTCCGCTTTGCCCATCGACAGCGTATATCTCCGGCACGGGAATTCCGTTGTCGAGAAACAGGCGCGTGACGTCGAGATAAGGATGAAATTCCGGATCGAACGGCTCCGGATAAACGGCGGCGACAGCCTTCTCGTTGTTCCAGGGAACACGAAAATAGTTGCGCGTGGAGGCGTCAGGCGTCAGCGGCACGACCATCGGGCCCTTGACTCCCTGATTCGCCAGGAAGGTCAGGAGCCGCTCGGATGCGGAGGTTTCAAACGCAGTCGAAGTCACCTGTTTTGCTGAACTCATTAAGACAGAAAGGGGCGTTCGATCCTATAAAAAGTAGCGGGAGAACGCAACAAACCAGCACGGCCGGGATGTTTTTAAGTGAGGCGATTGTATCACCCGCTCAAAGGCACAACAAAATTGTTGCCCTTAAACTCACCTTTCAAGGCCTTGGGTGGCGCGGTCGTACCCCGAACCAGGTCAGCACAAACGACGGCCGCGTTCTCAATTACGTCACCAGCCGCGATTACGACGTTGTCCCCCAGCACCGCGCGTCTGACTTTCGCTCCGCTTTCTACGCGCACGTTGTCCCACAGAACCGACTCCGACACTTGGCCCGCTCGAAATCTCGCAGCCTTCGCCCGTGACCACTGTGTCTGTTCCTTTCTGGCCATCAAAAGCAAGCTGATGTCCAGGTATCGGTGAATCGTCGACAACTCGTACCAACTCTCGTTGGCCACATGAACGGCGATGCGTTCACCTTTCGCCAGTGCTTTCATATAAACGTCGACGACGAAGTCTGAGAACACTCCATGCGGAATGTATTCAAAGATTCGCGGTTCGAGGATGTGAATGCCGGTGAACATCAAAGGCGGGTTGTCGGCGGTGAATTTCTCTTTTGACGGCATCCCGCCAAAACCTCGCAACAACCCGTCCTCAGCTTCTACGACGGAGAAACGTTCGCAGGCCCGATTGGGCAACAGGACCAACGTGGCGAACGCGTCTTGCTTGCGATGCGTCTCGATCGCGGCATTGAGATCAATGTCAGTAATTATCTTGCCGTTGACGACCACGAATGTGTCGCCATCAAGCAGTGCACGCGCGTTGTCTAATGCCCCGCTCGTCCCAAGAATTTCCGGCTCTTCCATGTAGTGAAGTTTGACTCCGAACCTGCTGCCGTCTCCTAAAGCGCGACGCACAGATTCAGGCCGATGATGAAGATTGACTACCACTTCGTCACAACCGTAGCGCGACACATACTCGGCAACGTAACCGACAAATGGTTGGCCCAGGATTGGAATTGCGGGTTTGGTGCGATCTTCGGTTAACGGCCACAGACGTGTGCCGTAACCTGCGGAAAGAATGATTGCACGCATGGCGGGTATTCTAGTGGCATGGTGATAAGTCTGGGAAACTGAGTCGGATCGCTCGAACTACTTCTTCGATTACAGGCTTTTTCTTGCGTAACGCCGCGGGATGCGATTGCGGGCGGGACGCCCGCGCTCAAGGTTACGATGCTTTGGAGGCGTCGCGGATCATGAGGTCGAAAGTGCCGGGTGCGACTTTGCGGAAGCGTGTATTTCGATTGAGTGAAACTGCGATGCTGATCGTGGGATTCTGTCCGGTGAATTTGAACCCGCCTTCCAGCAGGCGGTTGTAAATCTCGTTTACGTGCAAAGCACCGCCTTCTTCACGAAGCAGCAGCGTCACTGCCTGAGGTATCGTCCGATCCATAAAGCGCTCGCTGACGGCTTCTGTGTTCGGACGTAATACCGGTATCTCCTGACGGCGAACGTCTGTAACGAAGGACGAGCGTGGCGCCGCCGACGGTCGCATTGCCGCTTCGAGCTCTGCGTCGGACGGAAGGCCCGAAAGATTTCCGGAGGCCAGCACTGATGACAGCAGTCGGTAGATTGCAGCTTCGGTCTGGCTGGCGAGCGTATCCATCTCCGCCAGTTCCGCACGCACCGCATCAGCTTCCAGCTCAAGCTCTCTGAGCTTTGCCGCCATATGCATCCGCGCCGCCCGCGACTGCCGCAGGCTCTGCTCAAGGCGTGACAAAAGATTTTCGTTGGGTCGGTCTATCATTCGAGGCCAAATCTTAAAGGCATTTGGGCCAATTCTCAATAGATTTCTGGCGCGGCTGGATGCGACGCCCGGTTTCGTGTTAGTTCATGTTTATTCGCGGATCGTCTTATACAGTCCGACGCCAAAATCTATCCACGAACAACAGGAAAATGGCCCTTTATCGGTCGCGGTCCAACACGTAGGTAGGAATTGACCTTAGCGAGTCGGCATACTTGCTGTCAGGCAGGTTGTCCAAGGCGGTACGTGCTGCCGACGCGTATTCATCTGCTCGGGCGCGCGCCCGTTCAATCGAACCGACTCGATCAACGGCTTCCAGCAGCTGCTCGCGCGTGACGCTTTCATAACGTGCCTTCCGCAAGCACTTTCTCAACCAGCGGAGTAGCCGAGGAGTCTCGCGACATCAAGTCGATCAGCGGAAGCGTTACCTTCCCTCCCAGGAGATCGACGCCGGCACTCTTGCCCAGTGCGTCTGCGGTGGATGTAAAGTCGAGCAAGTCGTCTGTCAGTTGGAACGCCATCCCCAGATTCATCCCATAATCGGCCAGGGCTTTCTGTTCCGTCTCACCGGCGGAACCCAGGATTGCTCCAACCTCGCAACAGGCGCTGAAGAGGTACGCGGTCTTTCGTTGAATGACGTCCAGATACTGCTGCTCGCTGAGATCGGTTCGACCCAGCGTGGTTAATTGAAGCAGCTCGCCTTCGGTCATCTTTCGGGTAACCCGCGTCAGGATGTCCAGAATCGGCAACGATCGTTCCGCCAGGCTGGTTTCAAACGCGGACATGTAAAGCCAGTCGCCCATCAACACGGCAGTCTCATTGCCATAAAGCGCATTCACAGTCGGCCGGTTGCGGCGAGTATCGGCTCCATCAATTATGTCGTCGTGGACCAGAGTAGCGGTATGGAGAAACTCCATCACCGTCGCCATACGAATCATGTTGTAACGCGAACCGTCGCCCCCAACGGCGTATGCGGAAAGTATGGTCAACGCCGGCCGAACACGTTTGCCGCCTGATTCGCGCAGATAGTCGCCAAGGTAGTCGATTACCTGAACATTGGAACGCGCCTGCCGTTCAAACTCAGCTTCCACCTGAGCCAGCTCCGCGACGATCGGACTAAAGATCCGCTTCGCCGTCAGCTGAACGTCATCAAGGACTGCGCTATGTTCGGTTGCCTGCATTTACTGAGTGTTATTAAACGCGAAAACTAATTCGTCCGGTAATTCGAGAATTGCATGTTGATGCCGAAGTCCTTTTGTTTCAGGTTGGCGATAACAGCCTGCAATGTGTCGCGGTCTTTTCCAGCAACGCGAACAATGTCTCCCTGAATGGAAGCCTGAACCTTGGCCTTCGAATCCTTAATGAACTTAACAACTTCCTTGGCTTTCTCCTGCGGTATTCCCTGTTGGATTTGCACGCGCTGCCGCACTGTTCCGCCTGCCGCCGGATCAACGCTTCCATAGTCGAGCGCCTTCAACGGAACACCGCGGCGCACCAGCTTCTGCTGGAAAATATCGTTCATGTTGCGCAACTTGGTCTCATCTTCGGCAGTCAACACCAGCTCGTTGCCTTCCAGAGCCACGGTCGCGGAACTTCCTTTGAAATCGAACCTCTGCCGCACCTCCTTAATCGTCTGGTTGATCGCATTGGCAACCTCCGCGCGATCAACTTCAGAGACGATATCAAACGAGTTTTGTTGTGCCATTCGGTATTTCGCTGTCGCCTTGTTGGTTTTTCTTAACGCGAGAATAGCATCAAAAGGCGAGCATGTGAAACTGTTCTCCAGCTTAGACGCGGTCCAGTCGGGCTGTTATTCGGGACTCTTCAGCCTGAAGATCCGGTTAAAATTCTCGGTCGTGAGTCTTCCCATTTCCTCGAGCGTCATACCCCGCAAGCCAGCCAAACAGGCCGCAACCTCCACGACGTAAGCCGGCTCATTTCGCTTGCCTCGGTGCGGCACCGGAGTCAAAAACGGACAGTCAGTTTCGATTAACAAACGATCCAGGGGAACTTCCGCTGCGATTGCACGCAAGTCATCAGCTTTCTTAAAAGTCACTATTCCGGAAAAAGAGATCGAGAATCCCAACTCGATGCATTGCCTCGCCAGTGCTGCGCTGCCACTAAAGCAGTGCATGATTCCCGGCAGCTTCGAACTCTGCCATTCGTCGCGCAGTATTTCTACGGTCTCTTTCTCGGCTTCGCGTGTATGTATGATGACCGGCACGCCAAGCTCTCGAGCCGACTGCAGTTGTCTTCGAAAAACCTTTAGCTGGACATCACGCGGCGAATTGTCGTAGTGAAAGTCCAAACCGATCTCGCCCCAGGCGACAACCTTCTCGCCAGTTAAGAGTCTGCGGATCAGATCTTCAGCACTGTCGTCGTATAAACGTGCGTCGTGAGGGTGAACACCGACGGCTGTATAAATGTCTGCATGTTGCTCGCCCAGCTTTGCGGCGCGTTCGAATGCGCCGCTGTGTGGGTCGCCGGTGCCGACATTCAGGATCGCATCTACACCCGCGAGACGGGCTCGTTCCAACACCTCATCGCGATCGCCGTCAAACTCCGGCCCATCGATATGCGCATGTGAGTCAACAAACATAAGCTCTATCGTTCCTAGAACCGCAGCGATAAACAACTCAAGCCGCCGTCCATCTTCTGAAACTCCGACATGTCGAGCGCGACTGTGCGGTAACCGAGTTGCCGCAACTGAGATTCGAAATGGGGGTACCCGGCCGCAACTAAAACCGTCTTGTTAAAAGTTAGGCAGTTCGCGGCGTACTCTTCTGCGCTTTCTAAACGAATAACCTCGAAGTCGCTAAACTCATCGAGATCACCAAGCGCATCGTTAACCACCAACCGATTCTGGCCAAGATATGCCAAACCGCTTTTCAAGTGGAGCAATGAGGCCGTCGGGTTCAGTTTTGTAATGTCGACGAGTGTTGAAGTGTATCCAAGCCGGTGAAGGATCCGAGCCAACTGCGTCGCTCCGTGCTCGTTCGTTCGATCGGAGATGCCGACAAAGAAATGATCGCCGGCCTGGCAGACGTCGCCACCGTCCAATGTTCCTGGTCCTCCGATCGAATGCAAGTCGGAATACAATTCGGCAGAGCGCATCCGATCCCCTCGACTTCTCCTTGTCGTGAAGGCGCACCCGGTCGAGTCAAAACTGCGCCGCGATCCGTTAACACTGCGGTGTCCTCCACGAAAGTCGAATCCGGATACCGGTCATCAGCAGGAAGTCGTAGGACAGTTAAACCCAATTCTTCGAATGCCTGACAGTAGGCATCGTGTTGTTTGACTGCGACCGAATAGTCGGGCGCAGGTAGACCGGAAGTCGTCAGACCTTCGGCGAAATTGGAGCTTGGCAAACGAACTATGGCTCGACTAAACAAGGATGTCTCCCTCACAAATACGCATCTGCGTCATACGCTGCACGATTTGGGAAATGCAGCGTACATGTTCATAACCGAACTCGCTTGAAATTCAAAACGGCATACTTTTTGCCGCTTCGGCCAGCCAAATGGAGGGGAATAATATGAAGAATTTACTTCGCGGCGCTGTGTTAACGCTGGCCGCACTCTTCTGCGTTGGCGTCACTGACGTTAATGCGCAATACAGAAACAGAGACGACGACAGATGGGAACGCCGGGACCGCGACGACCGCAATCGCGACTGGCGGCGCAACCGCAACCGCCGTAACGACGATGATGACCGCTGGCGCAGGAACCGCAACGGTCGTTACGGAAGCAACGGCGGGTACAACAACACGTACCAGCGGCAGGAACTCCACCGCGGCTACCAACAGGGACTAAGCACCGGTTCAAGCGATGCCCAGCGAGGTCAGAGCTATAGTCCACAACGCTCCCGCCATTACCAACGCGCCGGTTCGGTCCCGTTCCGCGAGGGCTTTGTTCGTGGTTATGACCAGGGATTCCGACAGTACGCCGGCTACCGTAACAACGGTCGTTATGGTGACTACCGCGGCCGCAATGGCAATTACGGCGGCTATCGTTACGGCAATCAAAACGAACTAAACCGAGGCTATCAGCAGGGACTGGAGACAGGCTCCAGCGACGGTCAACGTGGACAGAGTTACAATCCGCAGCGGTCGCGTCATTACCGTAATGCGTCCACGCAAGAGTTCCGAGAGGGCTTTGTTCGTGGGTATGACGAAGGCTATCGGCGTTACGGCAACGGACGCTACGGAAACAATGGTGGAATTGGTGACATTCTCGGAGGCATCCTCCGCCAACGGTAATCGCATTCCCTCATTCGCACTGACTAAAAATGCCGCGATGCGAGTCGCGGCATTTTTTTATTGCAGGCCACAGATAACGGCAAGAGATGGTTAAGCGGCCCTGCAGTTGTTTACTGATCGGACTTCGCGAATTACCATTCCGGCTGTGGCAAATAAGCGTGTGCGATATGTACTGGGGCTCCTAACATTAGCCGTCTTGATAGCAGCTTGGGTTTTTCTCGGAACGCACCACTGCCCTGCTGACGGACTCGCCTTCACCGCCGAGCGCCGCGCATTCCACCGTTTAAAGAATCGCACTGCGCTGCCGCAGGAGACTGACTTCGACGCACGCGTGACCCTCGAGAGCCTGTTACAACCCGGCAACGATCAGGCACGCTGGTCCACAGTCGCGCGCGGCGCGGATCGAAGGCTACGTTGTCTCTATCGGAGAGGCGGGAGTAGAGCTGGCGAACTGTTACGTGCGTCGTGATATTCACATTAACCTCGCGCGCAATCCTGACGATCCAGTAACCCAGCAGGTAGTGATGGAAGTGACTCCGCCAATGCAGGACTGGGCCAGATCACAAGGTTCGGACTGGTCGGTAGAACGATTGAAAAGAGATATGGTGGGGCGCTGGTGCCGCTTTGAAGGATGGATGTTCTTTGATACGACACACGCCGGCGAGTCTGAGAATATTGCGCCCGGAAGATCCGGAAATTGGCGGGGCACCGCGTGGGAAATCCATCCCATCACAAAATTCGAGGTCGTTAGATAGAAGCATTTCAAGGTCAGTGAGCCTGCTTAAACGAAAAAGGAAACCGTTTTGCACGGTTTCCTTTTTTGGCGAGGATTTTATGCACCGGGCTTAAAGCTGGTGCTTGTGAGATCAAACGGGCTTACTCGCCCAATACCCGTCTCGGTCTGGTCTGCCCACTTGTGATTGCCGGTTCATCGTCGTTTACTGCGGACGGCTTGATCACCTGGCGTGGAACAGGAATCGACATCAGCACAGGTTTCACTCTGGATGGATTATTGCGATCGCCGCGGAAAACAGTGGATGTTTCCACTTTGAATGCAGGCTCTTCCGCGATGGCCGTTGCTTCCTCTTCGTCCGGTTCAATGGGTTCACTATCGAAAGAGTTCAGATCGCGTGATGAGGCAATTTGTAAGCTTGCCGGGGCACCCTCCCTATTACTCAAGTCGCGATAAATTCGGCCCGCCACTGCTGCAGGGAAGTGGCTGCGCGCATCCGCGCCGCGCGCAATTACAACTATGGCAAACTTTGGGTTCGTCAGGGGTGCGTACGATGTGAAAAGACCGACCCAGTTTCCCTGTTCAATGCAGGTGCCGGTTTTTCCTGCGACCTGTTGCGCGGGATCCTGAGCTCGTCTACCTGAACCGTAGTTCACAGCACCAGCCATCCCCGGAAGCATGTGTCGCCACACTTCACGGTCAAGATTCACCTGGCGACGTACTTTTGTCTTCAACTTCATCTCGTCCTGGCGCGTGCGTACGATATATGGCGTCAACAACTTCCCGCCGTTACCTATCGCAGAAACCAGCGTCGCCAGTTGCAGGGCGGTCACTTCATAGTGATCCCCATGCGAAGAAATACGATGTATTGCGGAGAATGATTTGGAACCCGGCACGCGTCCCTGGAATTCATTACGCGCGTTGATACCCGTTTTTTCGCCGAGGCCCATGCGACGTGCATAGGTCAGCATCTTGTCTAACCCAACTTGCTCACCTACCACTTGAAAGTAGTGGTTTTTGGAAAACGCGAGCGCGCGAGTCAAATTCACCTGGTTGGTATCAGAAATCTTCGTCGAATTGTTGGGGTCGATAACATTTTCATTCAAGCCGGCAAGGCTGGTCACGAGCTTGATCGTCGAGCACGGCTTGAAACCTTCGCGCAGCGCCCACTCCTGGTTGACCATCGAATAGATGCGACCGGTCTGCGGATTCATGACGACCACCGTGCCGGCATGATTGCCCAGCGCCTTCACCGCCATGCGTCGTATCTCCGGATCTTCGCCCGAAAGGTCGTCCTTCAAGATTAGTGACTGCACGTGCTGACGCAGCGCTTCATCGCGCGCACGCTCACGAGCGATAGCAGCGAGCCTGGCAGCCTCAGCGCGACGCGCTTCAGCCTTACGGAGTTCGGCGATCCGCTGGTTCTTAGCGCGCTTCGATTCGCGAACAGCAGCTTCGCGTTTCGAGTTCTTTACAACTTTAGCGTTATCGTTCGACGTGTTTCGACCGGCCGCACGTCTGGAGTCGTTCTCGGCAATGCTGTGTTTCGGATCGATTTTCTTGCGGCCATCCCGGGTCGGGACCGCTGGGGAGCGCTTGTCCTTTGGGTTTTGGTTAATCCGAGCTTTGTCGATACTCGTTTCGCGATCGCGTTTGGTATTTTTTTCCGCTCGAACGTTGCTCGTCGACTTGGGGCGCTTGCTGCTTGCCGATGCGTTGACTACATAGCAGTTCAACAAGAGGGCAAAAGGTAGGAATGCAACCGATATGCGTTTGAGGAATTTCGTGTTCATCATTTATAAGGTCTCGCCTGTTTATGTAAGTTGTTGTCGGCTATGTCTTCCTCGCCATCGCGAGTCGGAAATCACAATTGCGGATTTTTGTCACTTCGCCGCGAACGCTTTTTGGCACTCCGGCGCGATGGGTTGAGGCGTCGGGACCGGCGCCGGGCGAGACGCCGTCCCTACTTACCTCTGGTGGGGGATGAAGTGGCGCTTGAGCGACGCCAAAGCCTTTGGGTGCACATGCTATGCCAGCTTTTTCTTGCTCTTAAGTCCGCGAGCAGCGAGCTTCACACATTAGGAAATCCGCAGTTAGAATTCACATTTTGCGAACGACGATCTGTATCGATCTCTGAAGGAGGCAGCCTATGAAGAAAGCTTTGTTAGTGGTCGTCGGAATTCTGGTCTTACTAACCCTGGGAGTACTTATTGTCGGTGCGCTCACGCCTGCGGACCATCGTGCGTCCCGCACCCTGAAAACAAAGCAATCGCCGGAAGCAGTTTGGAGCGCGATAAACGATCACGCGAATGAACCTTCCTGGAGAGATGACGTGGCGAATATCACGTCAGCCGGTGAACGAAACGGGAAGCCTATCTGGCAGGAGAATTACAAGGATGGAAATACGATACAGCTCATGACAACCGAGTCGCGTCCGCCAAATCGAATGGTTCGCGAGATAGCGGAGGAGGGTCCTTTTAGCGGCCGCTGGGAAATCGACATTGAGCCAAGCGGGACCGGAAGTAATGTGAAGATCACTGAGATAGGATCGGTTTCGAATCCGTTCTTTCGGTTCGTTTCAAAGTACGTTATCGGTCATACGTATCAGATGGAAAAGTATCTAACGAACCTGGCGAAAAAATTTGGCGAGCCCGCGGAAATTGTCGAATGAGGTTTCGAAAACAAAAACAATCCACTAAACACGCGAAATATCACCAAGCCTTGTTTCGTGAAACTTCGTGTAATTTCGTGGATCGTTTTTTAGGTTTGACTTTGAGCTATTTAAGTCTTGCGCCGTTAGGAACGTCTTCGGTAAAGGTGGCAATAACCGGCTTATCGTTTTCGCCTACCGAAGCAGCGAGCAACATTCCCTGCGATTCATGACCGCGCATTTTACGAGGTTTCAAATTAGCCACAACCGCGATTTTTTTTCCCACCATCTGTTCTGGTGCGTAATGCTCGGCGATGCCGGCCAATATCGTGCGCGGTTTGTCTTCGCCCACGTCGACAGTCAGCAGTAAGAGTTTGTCAGCCTTTGGTATTCGTTCGGCTGTTAATACTTCACCCACACGCAACTCAACCTTAGTGAAATCCGTGATGTCAATATAGGAGGCAACGCCCGGAACGGCCTCCGCCTCAGTAGCGTGTTGCTGCGGAGGCGTGGGGCTGGTGATGGTTGATTGAGCGCCGGGCACTGCGTCAGCTTCGGTCGCATGAGATCCCGGAGCTTCTTCCGATGCGCCGACACCAATTTCACTTGCCTGATCGTCTCCCATGATTCCATTCATTGTTTTCAGCTTGTCGATTCTCGGAAACAGCGCCTTCACCTCACCGATGGCCGTTCCTTCGGGCAAGTCACCCCATTTCAAATTTGCTGGATTCACATCCGCCGGCGCCCCCGCCAATCCCAGTTGTTTCCAGATCTCTATCGCTGCCTCAGGCATTATCGGGTAGAGCAACACCGACAACCATCGCAGCGTTTCCGCCGCACGATAGAGCACCGCGTTCAACGTTTGCTTTTGATTTTCGTCCTTCGCCAAGTCCCATGGCTTGGCATCACTGATCATCTTGTCCGTGCGCGCCACCACAGACCAGGCAGTCTCGAGCGCTCGACTGAAAGCAAACGAATCGAACTGCTGCATATACTGGCTGCGAGCTGTCTCGATGAAACCAGAAATTGTGGTTTCGTCAGTATCCACACCCGATCGCTTAGCCTGCAGTAACTTATCTTCCGAAATAGCGCGCTCCGGTACGCGGCCTTCGCAGTACCGGGAAATCATTGTCAACGTGCGGCTGGAAAGATTCCCCAGGCCACTTGCCAGATCGCTGTTGGTACGATCGATTAATCCCTCGTAACCAAAGCGACCGTCTTGTCCAAACACCATTTCACGCAAGCAGAAGTAACGAACCGCATCAACCGGAAAATGTTTCCTGAGAACATCCAACTCGATCACGTTGCCGATCGTCTTGGACATTTTCCGCCCAGTCGGATCGACCCACATTCCGTGCGCAATGACAGCGCGGGGTAACTCGACCCCGGCTGCCATCAAAAACGCGGGCCAATAAACAGCATGGAACCGCAGGATGTCCTTGCCTACGAGGTGGAGCGCCGGCCAAAACCTTTCAAAGCCAACTGCTCGTTCTCTCTCCTCGTTTCCGAATCCGATTGCCGTGATGTAATTTGACAGCGCGTCAAACCAGACATACATCGTGTGATCCGGATCGTCCGGCACCGGCACCCCCCAACTCACGGAAGTACGCAGACGGCTTACTGACAGATCCTGCAGTCCGCCCTCAACAAAGCTTTTCACTTCATTCATGCGCGACTCCGGGAACACAAAGTCCGGGCGCGATTTATAAAGATCGAGGAGCGCGTCACCGTACTCGGACAAGCGGAAGAAATAACTTTCCTCGGAAATCCGATCCAGCGGCGTGTCATGGACCAGGCAAGTCGGAGGTTCACCAGGACTTTTAGGTTTCGCGTATTCGTCTTCAGTTTTATAAGCAGCACAGGCCGCGCAAAACCAGCCCTCGTAATGGCCTTTATAGATTGCTTCATTACCTTTGGGAGTTTTTGCTTTTGCAGCACGACGCCAGAGCTCGCTCACGCCCTCGTAATGAAAGGGCTCGCTGGTGCGCATGAAAATATCGTAACCGCCGTGTGCCGTATCAAGTCCAAAGGCGCCGGTCATCTCTTTGAAATAGTTGACGACGTAATCGGCCTGTTGCTTGGGCGTACGGCCATTGCGCTGAGCGGCGCGTTCAATATTTATTCCGTGTTCGTCTGTGCCGGTTAGAAAGAAGGTTTCAATACCCTGCTGGCGTTTGAAGCGCGCGATGGCGTCAGCCACGATCATCACGTAAAGATGACCAAGGTGCGGAACCGAGTTGGCGTAAAAGATTGGGGTGGTGACGTAGACAGTCATTCAGGAGTATGCGGTTGCATTTATAAGGCCCGAAGGGCCGATAGTCAGTAGCCACGACCGTAAGGCCGTGGATCAAGTAGTTTGAAACTTGGGAGGCCCGAAGGGCCGGCAGTCAGCGCTGCGGCTTGGCTAATTTTCGGGAGCGGACACTCGTTTACTGCCGGCGCTTCGCGCCTCAAAATTCTTTCACCCACCTGTCCACGGCCTAACGGCCGTGGCTACTGACTATCGGCCCTTCGGGCCTTTGGTCCTAATCTCTTCCCGTGATCAACGACATCGCTTCGGCCCGTGTGCGCGGGTCAGTGCGAAAACCTCCGAGTACGGCGGACGTCACAGTCTTCGCGTCAGCTTTTCTTACACCCCGCAAAGTCATGCATGTGTGCGCAGCCTCAATCACAACCATCACGCCGATTGGTTTAAGACCCTCGAACAGTGTGTTGGCTATGTCCGTGGTCAGTCGCTCCTGAAGCTGTAGACGACGGGAAAATGTTTCGGCGAGCCGGGCAAGTTTCGAAATGCCAAGGATCCGGCCTTCTCTCGGGATGTACGCAATATGGCACTTACCAACGAACGGCGCCAGATGATGTTCGCACATCGATGCGATGCTGATGTCCTTCACAATCACCATCTCATCGTGCTTGTCACCCGGTAATGGAACCACATGCTGGTTTGGGTCTTCACGCATGCCCGACGTCAGCTCAGCGTACATGTCAGCAACGCGTTCGGGAGTGTCCTGCAAGCCGGGGCGGTCCGGATTCTCGCCGAGGCCCTCAAGAATCATGCGGACGCCACGCGCGATCAGTTCCCGATCCACAGGCGGTAAGCGCTCGTCCGTTGATCTCTCCGCCTGTTTCTGTTCGAACTTCGTTGCCATCCTTATCTACCTTGCGATCAACTGCGTTTCGCGAAGGCCCCCCGCGCGGCATCTTCTACATCTCGCAAAGGCACGCCTGCTTTCAATGCTGCCTGCCGGCATTGCTCAAACTCGGGCATGTCTTTAATGATGTGTCCGTTAAGCTGCGCTACTTTAACATCAATCGGCCCATACTGCGTTTCCACGCGCACGACTGACCGCTGCAAAGCGCGCCGTTCAACTTCATAGCTGCGTACACCCAGCGTCGTCGTTTCGGCAAACAGCAATTGCATGAACCGCTCGCGATCGTCGGGCCGGCACAAAATAGATAACAACACGCCGGGCCGGTTCTTCTTCATTTGAATCGCCGTGAAGTAGCAATCGAGCGCGCCCAGTTCGAAACCACGATCCATCACATGGCCCAGGATCTGGGAAGAAATATCATCCATGTTGGTCTCGATCATCCACAAGCGTTCGTCGGCCGCAACTGTCTCCTCCTGCTCACCAATCAGAACACGCAGCACGTTGGGAAACTTCTCGTATTGCCGCGTGCCGGCGCCGTAACCTGTCTGTTCGAGTTTTATCTTTGGCATTGGCCCAAAGGAGGTGCACACCGTCGTCAGGATTGCTGCACCGGTGGGCGTCAATAACTCGCCTTGTATTTCAGTTGAATAAAACGGCGCGCCTTTCAACAACTCAGTTACTGCTGGCGGGGGCACGGGGAAACGGCCGTGGTCCATTTCGACAGTCCCGCTGCCCACATGCAGCGGTGAACAGAGGAACCGTTTCGCCCCTGACAATTCAAAGCCAATCGCTGCACCAACAACATCGATGATCGCGTCCAACGCTCCCACCTCATGAAAGTGAACCTTTTCAATCGGCTGGTTATGAACTCGTGCTTCGGCTTCGGCCAGACGCGAGAAGATCCTGGCTGCCGTTTCCTTCACAGAATCCTTCAGGGACGATTCGTAAATGATTCGTAGAATGTCGGAAAGATGCCGATGAGTGTGTTCGTGTGCTGTTCGCACTCGAGCATACGTCGCGGTGATACCTGAACGGTCAACCTTCTCGAAATCAATCGAGTATCCCTGCACGCCCAGCAATGAGATTTGTTGAGTCAGATGCTCGGCGCTGACCCCGGCATCAACCAGGGCGCCGAGAATCATGTCACCGCTGGCGCCGGCGAAACAGTCGAAATAGATAGTTCTCATTTGCTCAACAGCGGCAATAGTTCGCCGGCTTTTCCGGTCAACACCTCGTCGCACAAATCTGACAAAGGTGTTGGTTCGGGATTCACTTCGCAGAGGAACGCGCCGGCAGCCTTAGCGATTTCAGGTAACGCGGCGGCAGGATAGACAATCGCCGAAGTGCCTACAACGAAACACAGTTCACATTCCGCCGCCCCAGCCGCGGCCAGCTCGAAAGCCCTCGGCGGTAGCATCTCGCCAAACAGCACCACATCAGGGCGAAGATAACTGCCGCAGTCGTGACAGAGTTCCGCCCGAGGCTGGTCCCGCGGGATGTCGAAACGTGCGTTGCACTCTATGCAGCGCGATCGCCAGATGCTGCCGTGTAGTTCGATGACATTGTTCGATCCGGCCTCTTGATGAAGGCCATCAATGTTCTGGGTGACGACTGCAAGCTGCGGAAAACGTTGCTGCCAGTTTGCGATCGCCACATGCGCAGCGTTTGGCTTGAGCGGTTCTAAGAGATTCCGACGGTAGTCAAACCATTCCCAAACTGCCGGCAGATCCCGCCGCACCATGGTTGCAGAGGAAATTACGTCGAACGGCATGCCTTTCCAAACTGTTGTGTTGCCACCGCCTCGAAAGGTAGGCACGCCCGACTCGGCTGAAACCCCGGCGCCGGTCAGCACTAGAACACGACTGGCTGTGCGGAAACGCTCGCGTAATTCCGCGGAAATGAAATGCGCTGGAGCTGTTTGCATTTGAAATCGGATGGTAGCAGAGCGCGCACAGAAAGTGTCAAGGTGGCGCTTGGGAGCGCGGGCGTCTCGCCCGCATTCGTCCGCCGGGACGCGGTTGTCGATATCAAAGAAACCTTTCGCACTCCGCGCTCATTGCGGGCGGGACGCCCGCGCTCCCACTAATACCAGCCTCCCCTCCACTCGCGGTTCCCCAACAATAAGCTATACTCTCCGCTTTTGCGGCGAGCGGTTTCGACCACAGGAAGGCCCAAACAGACAGTGAACTTGATCGAGATTCAGGAGCGACTCAAACAGCAGGTGCGCGCGGCAGCACTCGAGCTGTTCAGTGTTGAGGTAGACCAGCTCAACGCGGAAACACCTCCGCGTCCTGAGTTGGGCGACCTCGCTTTTCCTGTTTCGTTTGAGTTGGCCAAACTCATCAAGCAAGCGACTGGCGAGAAACTCGCGCCTCGCTCCATTGCAGAGCAGCTTAAGGCGAAACTCGAAAACACTCCCGAAGTGGCCCGGGTGGAAGTTGCGGGCGCGGGTTACCTGAATGTCTTCTTCAACCGGGCGCGCTTGCTTTCACTTTTCGCGGCGGATAGATCGTCGGAACCCGTAGAAGTTTCGGTTGCTGATCGGCCGAAGCAGATGGTCGAGCACACCAGCATCAATCCAAACAAAGCTGCGCACATCGGTCACGTTCGCAACGCAGTGCTGGGCGATACGTTTGTCAGGATTCTATCGGCGGCAGGCGAACGCGTGGAGATACAGAACTATATCGACAATACCGGCGTTCAGGTTGCCGATGTCGTTGTCGGTTTCATGCATATCGAGAAGCTTAGTCTTGAGGAAGTGAAAGCGCTGGACGCTTCCCTTCCCGAAGACCGTCCATTCGATTACTACTGCTGGGATCTCTATACCAAAGTCGGCGTCTTCTATCGAGATGGTGATCCGACAGGCCCAACCCAATCCCGAAAAACTCAAGCTTCGCAACGAAGTTCTGCACGCACTTGAAGCGGGAACGGGGCCGATCGCGGAGCTCGCTGACTATGTGGCGACGCGTAATGTCGAATGCATTCTCGACACGATGGAGCGTCTCGGCATTCGTTACGATTTGCTGGCGCGCGAATCAGACATTCTGCACTTGAACTTCTGGGGGCGTGCCTTCGAGTTGATGAAGCAAACGGGTGTGCTGCGCTTTGAAACCGAAGGTAAGCACGCCGGCTGTTGGGTAATGCCCTTTGAGTCGCACACCGGCACAGACGAGCACGAATCGGACAAGATCATTGTCCGGTCAAACGGTACCGTGACTTACACCGGCAAGGACATCGCCTACCAACTCTGGAAGCTGGGCCAACTCGGTTTAGACTTCTACTACAAACCTTTTCGATCGTACGACGACGGGCATGTTGCCTGGGTAACGACGAGCGAACCGAACGCAGAAATCCTGCCGGAAGTGCCGCGTCCTAACTTCGGCGGCGGCGCCAGGGTGTACAACGTGATCGATTCGCGACAGTCGTATCCGCAGGAGATTGTCGCTCGCGGCGTTGCTGCCGTAGTGCCGGAGATTGGCGCTGATGCCAGCGTTCACCTGAGCTATGAAATGGTGGCCCTGTCTCCCGCCGCATGTGAAGAGCTGGGAATCGAATTGAGCGACGAAGATCGCGCACGTCCATTTGTTGAGATGAGTGGTCGCAAGGGACTGGGCGTGAAGGCCGACGATCTGATCGACCGGCTCGAGGCGGACGCGCTTCGTGAAGTTGAGTCACGACATCCCGAACTGTCGGGTGACGAGCAGCGAGCTACAGCGCATCAGATTGCCGTCGGCGCGCTGCGATATTTCCTGCTGAAGTTCACGCGGAATTCAGTAATCGCTTTCGATTTCAAAGAAGCGCTTTCCTTTGAAGGTGAGACTGGTCCTTATTGCCAGTACGCGGCGGTGCGAGCGAATTCGATTTTCCGTAAGCTGGACGCTACCGCAATCGCGAATGCCCACGACGTCGTGAGCGGACGACAGCGAGGAAACGCAGGCGAGGATTGCAGAAGTTTTTTCAGATGAGGCTGGAACTGATATCTGGTCGCTCGTGATGCTGGCCGAACGTCTTGATGAAGTGGTCGCGCAGTGCACCGCGTCCGCCGAGCCGGCGAACCTGGCGAAATACGCCTTCACGCTCGCGCGCGCTTTCAATCTTTTCTATCATCGGCATCGGATCATCGCAGAAGAAGATGAAAACCGACGCGCCGTTTTGATTGCGGCAGCAAACATCACGCGACGCAGACTAACGTCGGCGCTTGACACGCTCGGCATTGATGTGCCGGAGAGAATGTAGAAAGAGTAAAGTTGTAGGGACTTGCATGGCCTCAAGAGTACTTTCAGGAATTCAACCAACTGCCGAGATGCACATCGGCAACTACTTTGGAGCGGTGAAGAATTGGGTAGCGCTCCAGCAGACGCACGAGTGTATCTACACCATCGTCGACCTGCATGCGATCACCATGCCTTACGAACCCGCCAAGTTGCAGCGCCAACACCGAGCGCATGGTTATCGATCTGCTTGCGTGCGGCATCGATCCGGAAAAGGCGATTCTGTTTATTCAGTCTCTCGTGCCGGAACACACCGAGCTTTGCTGGATTCTGAGTTGTCTGACCCCGTTTGGCGATTTGCGTCGTATGACGCAGTTCAAAGATAAGTCTGACTTACTCGAAGGACAGGATACGACGCAATTTATTTCGGCGGCGCTGTTTAGTTATCCGGTGTTGCAAGCCGCCGACATTCTGGTTTATCGCGCGCAATTTGTTCCGGTCGGAAAGGATCAGGAACAACATCTGGAGCTTTCGCGAGAATTGGCACGACGCTTTAACAACCAGTTCGGCGTCGACTTTTTTCCCGAGCCGGCGCCTTTGTTCACGGAAACGCCGAAGGTTATGTCGCTTGCCGACCCGACAAAGAAAATGAGCAAGAGCTCGGGAGAACGGCACTACATCGGGCTCTTCGAAGACGAGCAAAGCATTCGCAACAAGATCAAATCAGCTGTTACTGATAGCGGCGAGACGCCCGAAGGACAAATGAGTCCCGGAGTTGCGAATCTGTTCGAGCTGCTTAAAGCATGCGGCAAAACCGAACAAACGAATGAACTGTTAAAGGAATACGAGGCAGGAAAACTTCAGTATCGCGTGCTGAAAGAAGCGGTCGCAGACGCGATTGTAGAACTGACGTCGAATCTTAAGAAGCGGCGGGAGGAAATTGCCGCGGACGCCGGCGCTGTGAACACCAAAGTTCGAGAGATGTCGGACAAAGCGCGCGGCATGGCTGGAGACACGATGAAAGAAGTGCGGCGAATGATCGGCCTGCCGCTGAGGTAGGACAGACATTCTTGTCTGTCGTACTTATCTTTTCGATCGCGAATAACGAAGCGACAGGCAGGAATGCCTGTCCTACATATTTGAGAAAACAACGACCGCAGAAGTAGAATCAACTAACGATCCCGCAAGATTATGCTCATCGTCATGAAAGCTGACGCGACTGACGGCCAGATTGAGGCCGTCGTGCGCGTTGTTGAAGAACTTGGTTTCCGCGCTCATCCGATGCGGGGAGCGTCACGCACCGCAATCGGAATCACCGGAAACCAGGGCGTCAGTCGATCCGTCTCGTTTCGAAAATCTCCCCGGCGTTTCAGAGACCGTTCGAGTCACCAAGCCGTACAAACTAGTCACACTCGACCTTCAACCAGTCAAAACAATCGTTCGCGTCGGCGATGCTGAAATTGGCGGCGACGAGCTCGCGATAATCGCCGGCCCGTGCGCCATTGAAAGTCGCACGCAAGCGTTCGCAATCGCAGAAACAGTCCGGCGAAGCGGCGCGCGATTTTTCCGCGGCGGCGCTTTCAAACCGCGAACTTCTCCATACGCGTTTCAGGGTTTGGGCGAAGAAGGTCTTAAGATTCTGGCTGAAATTAGAGACACCTATGGGCTTCGCATCGTGACTGAAGCTTTGGACGAACCGGGCGTTGACCTGGTCGAGCGGTATGCCGATGTGATTCAGATAGGCGCACGCAGCATGCAAAACTTCACGCTGCTGCGTCGTGTTGGAAAGTCGCGTTTGCCGGTGCTGTTGAAGCGTGGATTGTCTGCCACGCTCGACGAGTGGTTGCTGGCCGCCGAATACATCATGTCGGAAGGTAATTATCAGGTGGTGCTTTGCGAGCGCGGCATTCGCACTTTCTCTCAGCACACTCGAAACACACTGGACCTGGCTGCGATTCCGGCAGTGCGTCGAGTTTCACATCTGCCGGTGATCGTCGATCCATCGCATGGCACCGGGAAGAACTTTATGGTCACTCCGCTGGCGCGAGCGGGTGTGGCTGTCGGTGCGGACGGCTTGATCGTTGAAGTACACGATCAACCGAACCAGGCGTTGTCGGACGGCGCGCAGGCGTTAACGCCGGATCAGTTTGAACAACTCGTAGCCGAAGTGCGGGCGATTCATGAAGTAATAATTCCCGCAGCGGTCAGTTAGCGGCTTTACCGTCAGGCTTCTGCGTCTCTCCGGCAAGAATGTTTGCCAGATCCCGGGCAAACAGCGATCGAGGAAGAATCTCATCGTAGCCCGCCTCGCGCGCCCGTCGCTGTAATTCAGCCTGAACATGAGAAAAGAAGCCGAGCAACGGAATGTCTTTCAAGCGTTCGTCTGTCTTGACCTCGGTTGCCAGGTCAAACGGGTCCATTTTTTCGTTATGGAGATCGACGACAATTAAATGTGGCGTCTCATCGCTCACCGTCGCGCGGAACGCTTCAGCAGTGCGAGGAAACTTAACAATCATCCCCAGCGCCTTTCCGGTTGCTCGAATCTTCGAGACGAAGAACATGTCGTCAACTACGGCGACTACGGTGCGAATCATGTTGGGGAATTGTTGACGTTCACTTGAATTTCAGCTTGCCGATCAAATACTTAGATTTTACCTTATTAACGATGTCCGCGCGGCGTGCTCCAGTACGCGACAGACATGTTTTCAACGCTGCCTGACATTTTGCAATGACGCGCTTATCGGGGAAGATATCCTGGATGGCGACCGCAATCCCTCCACTGGAAGAATCAGAGAAGATTGAATTCGGTGACATTAAGCCAAAAGGCGTCTCTGAAGCTACCTCAATTGTGGTGGCATCATACAACATTCGATACGCCGTAGGTCAGTTTCTGATTTCCGGTGGCCTGTTACGAAAGGCGGGACTGCTGGGATCTCGGCGCCGTAGTCAGGTAGTTGACGACATATTCGCACCGCAGCGCGCACTCTGGCCGGGATCAAAGTTGATGTGCTCGCGTTGCAGGAGGCTGATAAGCGAACTACCCGGGCCGGTGGCCATCACGTGGCGCGCGAGCTTGCCGAGGAATTGAAATGGCGTGGGTGCATGTGCCGGCCGGAATTCCTCGCGGCATCAAACCGCAAACGCGGCAGTGGTGGCTCGACTTTGAAGAACCGATCGATCTTCATGATCCTGGTGACACTGGCGTCGCGCTGCTCAGCCATCTTCCCATGAACGACGTAAAGAGGATCGATCTTCCATGGCACGAATGCGCATGGCGGCCGCGCCTGGCCATGGGCGCCACTATTTCCGTCGGGCGATCACGAACTGCGAATCTACAATGCGCACGTGGATCCGCATGCGGCCGTTGGTGGCCAACTTGAACAGTTGGAGACGCTGGTCGCGGAAGCGAATAGCTCATTACGGACCAACATTAATCCTGGGAGACTTCAATACGCTGTCAAAGAAAAAGGTGATGGAGACGCGGAGGTTCCTTGAGTCGCATGGATACTCGACGCCGTTTCCATCCGGAACACCTACATGGCGCGGCGCAGGGTTGCGTCTGCACGCCGATTGGATTTTCAGTCGCGTGGCGCAAATTACAAGATGGGGAGTGGTTCGCCCGTTGGATGTTTCGGACCATTGGCCCATCTGGGCCGAAGTTGGTCGTTAGTTCGGCTATCGGACGTAGTCGTCAAGTATCGTTACACGATAGCATGAAGACGATCACCAGCCGCGACAATTCCCTGCTCCGCCAGGCGCGCGCCGTGCGCGACGGCAAAGATGAAGACTTGATCTTCGTCGAAGGATTGCGCTTGAGCGAAGAAGCGCTGCGCTCAGGGTTAACGATTGCTTCCGTGATTGTTTCAGAGGAGCTGGCGCGTAAAGACAAAGCGGCGAAGTTAATCGAGCAACTGGAGGCGTCGAGCGAAACGTTGCGGCGTTGTCAGCGAGAAGCTGCTCGAATCGATCTCTTACACGAAAACTCCTCAGGGCATTGTGGTCCTCGCGGCGCGCCCTGAATCCGGCGAGAAGCAGCTGGCCGAGAAGATGAAAAACCCGGCGCTGGTCGTCGTGATGCATCGCATCAATAATCCGGTGAACGTCGGGCGCCATCCTGCGAACCGCTGAGGCAGCAGGCGCAACTGGCGCCATTGCGACTCAGGAAACAAGCGATCCTTTTTCACCGAAGTCTTTGCGCGGCGCGATGGGTTCTGCGTTTCGTTTGCCGATCTGGTCTGGGCCAACTTATGAAGAGGCCATCGCGTGGTGTAAGAGACGAGGCATACTGACTGTTTGCGCCGATGTACATGCGGAGGCGATGCATGATCAAGTTGATTGGAAACAGCCCGCGGCGTTGATACTTGGACCGGAGTCGACGGGTTTATCTCAGGAAGAGACTGCAGTCGCCGATCAAGCGGTACAGATACCGATGAAGGGCGAGGCCGAGAGCCTGAACGTGGCGGTGGCCGCTGGTGTTTTACTTTACGAAGCGGCGAGACAGAGAAGTTAGTTGGCGTATTTAGTGTCCGATAAACTGTTAGTTTGTCGCAGCGCCAAGACAAGCTAAAAACTTAGCGGACATTTGATTGACCTACTACCGGTTCCTCGTCTTTCGTGGATGGTTTATGGCGTTTGAAGTAGAATACCGGCGTTCCCTCTGCATTAAGTTTTTTCCACGCAGTCATCCGATGGGCTGCGTTTTTTGCAAACGTAACTGTAGTCCGCAAAACTGCGGACAAGTTTTTGTACAACCTATGGCTGAAGACGCGAAAGAGACGAAAAAGAAACGGGAAGAAGCGCTACCCGAGCGCCTGCTCCGACGTGTGCTCGAAAGCATGGGCGACGTCGTTGATCGGAAGTTTGGCCGCACGATTGAACCCAAGAGCGGGCTGACGACCTCGCAGTTAGTCGAGCGCATGAAGAAAACGATCGATGAGCGCGTGCGCGACGAAGGACGGAAAGGCCAGATTGCTCCGCACCATTTGAAGCTGAAAGTGGAATGGGGCACTCATTCAGAAGCCCCGCCGGAAATCATCAAAGACCTTGAACATGAGATTCTGGCAGCCGCTATAGACCATATTAACGATCATCGTTATCGCACGCTGGCGCCCGCCAAAGTCGAAACCGAAGTCGATATTTTTACAACCGGCATTTCTGTTGAGCCCACCTTCGGAGAATTTGAAGAGCAATTGCGTCTGGAAGACGAAGCCAGGCAAGCCAAGAAGCTGGAAGCGCCGAAGCGAAGTCCGTTTGAAAAAATTCCTGACGTTTCGCTCATCGCCAGAGTCACGATGCGTGACCACATCACCGAGATTCCCTTGGCGTTGAAACCCGGCGGCAAGCGTTTGAGTGTCGGCCGCGTGTCCGACAATGAGCTTTCGCTGAACGACACCAGCGTCTCGAAAATTCATGCGGCGCTGACCATGAACCCGCAAGGCACGTTACTGGTTGCTGACACTGGTTCGACAAACGGTACTTATATAAACGGCCGTAGAATCTCTTACGGCGAAGCGCGGCAGATTGAAGATGGCGACGTGGTGGGATTTGGCGACGTTGAAGTGCGTTTTCGCAAGGCTGAGTAGTTTTTGAAGCCCCACTTAGTTGAACTTATTTCGATACCGGCTCAGGTAATGCACGCGGGCCTGTGACAGACACATCGTCATAATGTTACTACTGCTTTTTCTTCAAACACCTGCTCCAACACCCACGGTGGTCCACATTCCCGAGCGCATGCCGGCGCTGTTTACCCTGATATATCTCGGCGGTCTGCTGCTGCTCGTTCTGCTGTTAATCATTTCGCTGCTGCTCAATCGGCGGCGTGGGATTGTAGTCAGCGGCAGCGATTCCGGAAGACCTTCCGAAAGAAGTGAAGAAACGGCTCGGCTCAACCTCAACTAACCGCGGACTTCGCGCATTGCGATGGCTCTTCATCATCCTTTCGCTAGCGGTTTTCGGATTTCATGTTTACTGGGCCCTTTACGCGCAGGAAAGAAACGAACGATTTCAGCAACTGAGCTACAAAGACCTGCGCAATCGCCGTCTTTCCGAATCCACCCTGCGCGGATGGATACTCGACCGCAGCGGCAAACTGGAGAATGCGCTGGCGCTTTACCGTCGCAATCCGGGCGGCAACATTGTGCGCGAATACCCGATGGACAAACAGATGGCCCATATCTTTGGCTCCGATCGCGGCGACCCGGGCCTTGAGCGCGCTTTGTTTGGCGTTCAGAGTGGCGCTCTGCCTGAAGCGTGGGACGTCGTAATGGGCAAGACGGTCCAGTTCAAGGGCAACACTGACGTACGCCTGACGATCGATCGTGAATTACAACAGGCTGCGGTGGACCAGTTGAAAGGCAAGCATGGCGCTGTCGTCGTTGTTGAACCCGCAAACCGGAGAAGTGCTCGCCATGTACAGCGAGCCTTCTTACAGTTTGAAGGAAGTTGAAGACCAAGCCACCTGGATCAAGTTGGAAGCAAACCAGCGCGACCGCCCGTTGGTCAGTCGCGCGCTGGGTGCGTATTACATTCCGGGTTCTACGTTCAAAACAGTAACCATGACCGCGGCGTTTGTTGCGGGTGAAGGCGACAAACAGTTTACCTGCAGCGGCGGCGGATATTACGCGGCGCCCGGCGCTAACGTGATTTTCGATGATGCCGGCCCAGGCGAAGTACACGGGCGCATCGGAATCGACAAAGCGTTTGAGGTGTCCTGCAATCAATACTTCGCGCAGATGGGCGTGCATCTTGGACCGGACCGGTTGAAACGAGGAGCCCAACTTCTCGGTATCGGAGCATATGACACGCCGGTTGAAGCTCTTCGCGGCCGCAAGCAACCCGAGATTTGGAACGCGAGTACGGACGCGATAAAGCGCGCCGTCGCGCCCAGAGAAGCGACCATAGTTACCGGCAAACAAATCACTCGCTACGACCTGGCATTGATCGGTTACGGGCAGGGTTACGCCGGACAGATGACGCCGTTTCAAATGGCGCTGGCAGCGGCGGCCATCGGCAACCTGGAAGGAAAACTAATTAAACCCAGGATGGAATTCGATCGCGGCCCGGAAACTTTTAATCAGGTATTAACGCCGCAAGTGGCGGCGCGGTTGCGGTCGATCATGGGACTGGTAACGGGTGGTTCGAGCGGCACTGCGCGCGGAGTCTTTGCGCCGGTTAAAGCGGCGGGAATCAACACCGGCGGCAAAACAGGAACGGCGCAAAAAGTGGTCCCGTTTTACGATCCCAAGACTGGCGAACCGAAAACACGGGTGCGAGTTGAACGCGACAATCGCGGCAACATCATTCGTCAGTACGAGGAAACGATCATGGACGAGGAGAACCCGCGCATCGATGGTTGGTTTCTATGCATCGCGCCACTGGAAAACCCGCAGCTGGCGATGGCTGTGATCGTTGAAGGTGGTGGTTACGGTTCGCGGTCCGCGGCGCCGATTGCGGCTGCCCTGGTTTTGAAGGCGAAGGACCTGGGCTACTTTAGAGGTTCCGGCACACCGGTTACTCAACCTGGGCAACGGCCACCTGGACAGCAGAGGCCACGCGCAAGAACTCAGCGGCGTCCCCGACCGGCGGCTACTCCGAACTGAGCGCCGCCATAGACTACGGAGAATTTTGCTGTTCCCGATTTTACTGACTACTGACTACTGATTGCTGTTTGCTGTTTACTGACTACTGTTAAATGAAAAACCGCGCGTCATCTCATCTACTCATTGTCTTTCTGGTCTTCGGACTGGAGATCGCCGGCTACTGGGCCATTCACCGCGGCGGGCTGTTACGCGGTTATGAAACATCTCTCATCGGCGCCGCGCGCGACCTGTTCATGTTCCTTCCGATATGCATTCTGCTGATCTGGCTGTCGCGGATTCATGAAGTACAAAGGAAGCTGGGTCCTATTTAGCGCGGCGGTAATCCTGTTTGCCCTCGGCATGCTGATTCAATACCGGCTGTACAGCGATCCCGAATACAACGCACGGAACAAAGCAGAAGCGCGACAGAAGAAGATGGAAGCGCTGAGAACGCGCTATATCATTGAAAATTACGATGCCGAAAAGAAACAAATCATGGGCTTGCCGCCCACGCCTGCGCAGGCCATCGACATCGAACAACTACCGAGAATTCCGTCGACCTACTCAATCGGCGACGCACTGACTTCGAGCTACACCTGGATTCCTATCTTTTCGTTTCTGGTGTTTGCTGCCGCGTTCACTTTCTGTTTGCGCGATGGGTTCCTATTGTGGATTCAACGAAACAGTTTTCTGATTGTCCTAATCACGTTGATCCCGCTTGCGATTGCGGTGGTAACTTCGAGCGCTGGAAAAGCCCTCGGCAACATGACGCCATGGGAGCCATCCAAGATTCCATTTCTGCTGGGTTTCGCCGGACTGCTGACCGCGCGTTACAAGGATCTGGCTGAGACTCGTTGGGGCATTCCGCGCGCACGTGACGTGGTGCCTTTGCTGGTGATGGGAATGCTGCCATTCGTGCCGTTCTTCGCGCTCAAAGATTTCGGTCAGATGCTGATCTTCAGCGGCGCCTACGTCACGTTGTACCTGGTCGCGGTGCGTCGCTGGCCGCAGTTGTTGTTGTTTGTTGGTTCCCTGCTCCTCGTGATTAGCATTCTCGTGGTCGGCGCGCTGCCGCGAAATGTGCAGGAGAAAGTTCCCCTGTTACCCACGGTGGCCCGGCCGATCCAGGCGATGCTGCCGGCCAGGATTCAGCAGCGGTTCCACTTATGGCTCGCCGGATTTGATCCGCCGTCCCCGGAAGTTTCCTGGTGGAAACCGGAGTTTGAAGAAGCACTAAACGAAAACCCGGAGATGAAGCAACTGGCCCAACAGAGCCCGGCGATGCAGAGGATAGTGAACGTTGACGTCTGGTTTGATAAGCTGGCGTTTCAGCCTGCACAAGCCATCTTCGGAATCGCTTCCGGCCAGACCACCGGACGTGGATTGAGCCTCGGGTTTCCGGAAGTCATACCAATCGCCGATTCGGATTATGTGTATGCAGCAATCTCAGAAGAGGAAGGACTGGTGGGGGGCGCTATAGTCTTTCTCTCGGTCATCATTTTCGTAATCGCGGGTGTTCGGACTTCTCTGGATGCGCGTGATATGTTTACGAAACTATGTGCAGCCGGCCTGACGGCATTCATGGGATTCCAGGCGCTGGTAAATATCGGCGGCATCGTGCGGGCGTTACCTATGACCGGAATCACGCTCCCGTTTGTCAGCCATGGTGGGTTTAGTCTGATCACCAGCTTTGCGATGCTGGGAATGTTAATGGCCTTCTCGCATCGCAATGCGCGTGATCAGATAATCGCGAAGCGTTACCCCGAAACGCGTGAGTCGGAGCTGAAATTGGAGGCCGTCGAATGAGTCAGCCGAAGAATGACCCCGAGCAGGTTACGGTCTCCTCCGCTGCCGTTACCGATCGAGGCCTCAATCCCAAGCGTCCTCTCAACGAAGACTCATTTCTAGCAGATAGCGTGCGGGGGATCTTTGCCGTTGCCGACGGCGTAGGCGGCGCCGAAGCCGGTGAAGTTGCTTCCCAGACCGCCATCGAGGTTCTCGACGAAGCTTTCCGTCACAAGGTCGACGGTGCTGACATCGAAGACCTGATGGAGCTCGCCATTCAGCGCGCCAATGCCTCAATCCACCAGATGGCGCAAGAACATGTCAAGTTTTCCATGATGGCCACAACTATCGTCGGCCTTCATATCAAAGGAAACGTTGCCACGATCGGCCATGTCGGCGATTCGCGTTTGTACCGGCTGACGCCGGGCGGACAACTTCTGCGCGAAACCGACGATCACTCGGTCGTAGAAGAGGAAGTTCGCGCCGGAAGGATGACGGCCGAGCAGGCTGCGAATCATCCGAGCAAGAATGTCATCAGCCGAGCGCTGGGTGCGGAAGACGACGTAGAGGTCGACATGAAAGTTGTGGAAGTCGATGACGGCACGCAGTTTCTCTTGTGCACTGACGGCATCACGCGGCACATACCGGATCATGAGATTAGGCAGCTGTTACTCACTGTTGAGGACCTCACGTCTGCTTGCGAAGAGATGAAGCGGCGGTGTTTTGAGCGCGGCGCCGAAGACAATCTGACCGCGGTGCTGGTTTCAGTGGGTACACCTATTTCGCCACAGGATCGAGCGGAAGACATTGAGAAAACAATTTCGCCTGAAACCACGGCGGTACCGGCAGTCCCCGCGACTCCAGTGACGGAGCCTGTTGAGGTCGCACCGGCTTTCGTACCTGCTTCGCGCAGGGCGTTCCCGGCCGAGGCCGGCGAGCGACACAGTTGAAACTCCCCTCAATATTCCACCAGCCTCGCATGAAAGCAGAACGGGGGTTGAACGGACCATGACACGCTTCTTTGTGTTTGTGCTTTTTATAGTCGCGCTCGCTGGAGCTTTTTATGCCGGCAGGAGGTACAGAGGATCAATACCTTATGTGGACCAGGGACAAGTTGCGGTGACCCCTGCAAGTGTACCCAGCCCAACTGTTGCTCCTAACGATCTGATGATTAGTTTTGAAACCGCACGTCGCCAGGTCGATTCGGATCCAAGAGCGTGGCTGAGCAACACGCTGGCAAGTGAATTATCGCGCCAGGGGATACAAGCTCCGTTACAGTCGTCCGATCCCTCGTTCCTGTATCTCTATGGCAGAGCATCCCTGTTAACCGGGAACTACGAGGAAGCGGCGCGCGCCTTCGAGGCCGCCATTGCCAAAGCTGACCTTAATCCGTCTCAGTCAAACACGACACTACGCACCGAGGCTACCCTGGGTCTCGCAGCAGTTGCCATGAAGTCGACAACTGCGGTCCCGGCAGCTTCCCGAAGTCTTGACGAAACGTTACAGAAAGCGAACCCATCCAGCCCTCTGCCCCTTGCGTCTCCCTCAATTTCTCCCTAGCTCCGCTTCACCGGGCGCATCTAATGCGCAGCACAGATTGTTTGAAAGATGGCAGAACTGAAGCTACAGCAAAGCAGGCTCGACGGTCGCTACGACATTATTGAATGTCTGGGCCGCGGCAGCTATGCGGAGATCTATGTAGCTCGCGATAACGCGGCGGCAGAGGGTGGGCCAATCACCGTCGTGATCAAGGCGCTCAATACGTTTCTTCAGGGCACGCCGGACATGGAGCTGGAGCAGACCCTGGTTGAGAACTTTCAGAATGAGGCCGTCGCGCTCGATCGCGTGCGTCATCCGAACATAATCAGCCGGCTGGGACACGGGACGGCGATCGATCTGTCTGGCACTACTTTTCATTACATCGTTTTGGAATACATGCCGGGCGGCGATATGGCGGCCTTGACGCGACAGCATCCGTTACCAATTGATCAGGCGCTCTTCTATCTCGAGCAGGTTTCCTCCGGATTGGCGAACGCGCATGCGTCGGGAGTTATTCATCGCGACATCAAACCGCAAAACCTTCTGCTTAGCGCCGACAAGCGCATCGTAAAAATCGCAGACTTTGGTGTGGCGCGTCTCGAAGCCACTGAAGGCGCCATTACACGCGTCGGCACTAACATTTATTCGGCGCCTGAACATAATCCGCTGGTGCAAACCGGACCACTGGACACCGGCGCGCTTCACATTCGAGCCGCTCAACTGACGCCGGCCGCAGATATTTATTCGCTCGCCAAAACTACCTATACGCTGTTGGCCGGCGAGTCACCACGCAAGTTTGCTCAGCATCCGATCCGGGAAATGCCAGAAGCTCTGCGTGGGCACTACTGGGCCACGCCGGTTCTACGTGTGCTCGAAAAAGCAACTACCACGAATCCCGCGAAGCGTTATCAAACTGTCCAGGAGTTCTGGGACGATTTAGCCGACGCCGGTTTACCCCCGACACAGCCGCTGAGAACAGGTGATCTCTCTTTGAGTCGCAGGCCGAGTGCTGACCTGAGTCTGAAGGCCGAAGAATTTCCGGCAGCGCCACCGCAGGCGCATTTCCAACCGATCAGCGCGGGAGTCGCTACGAACGAGGAGACTGGTTATTCGAAAGAGAGATCTTACGTTCCCAACTATCCGCCGCGGACTTCAGCAGTGGAGCCCGACCGACGCCCCAAGATTGTCGTGCCGGTTAATGAACTTGAGGCCCGCAATAGCGAAATGCGCGCGCCTGCTTTTGCAAAACCGGCGACTGCGGCGCCCACGGCAACCATCGAATCAAAGGCCGGAAAGCCGGCGGGTCACAAAAGACGTCCAGTCGAACCCGCAAGCCCGCGACCGTACATTGTTGCGGCGGTGCTGATACTCGCCTTTGTAGGAATGTTGCTGGCGACTCACAAGTACGTCACGTCACAGTGGAATCCTTTCAGCCAGGTAACGCAGGTGAGCGACGTCTTTGTAATAGGCCGCGAAGGTGTTACAACAACCGATGTTAATCTCAGACCAAACGCCAGTAGCGCAAACCCGCCGGTTGGTCTGGCGGAAAACGGATCGCGCGTGAAGATACTGGCGGCTGAAGACAATTGGTTTGAAGTACAGGTGCTGGAGCACGGCCGGCCAAAGATCGATCCATTTACATCAGACCGCGGCTGGGTGCACAAAAGATTTGTTAGGTTTGACTGAAGCAAGGCAGTCGTTTGAGTTGGCCGTTTTTACTATTCGCTAGTTAACATTTACTATTCACGACCTATGGGCTTAATGGAATCGATTAGGAGATGGATCGACGGCGAAACTGCCGAAGATCTGGTGGAGTCTGCGGACGAGCACGCAAAGCCGCGGCGCATCTGGGAAGAGTTTCTGGTAAAGATCGCGCGCGAAGTGGAAGCCGTAATGCAGCGTGAGATGTTTACGCCGCCGGGTGGTCCAACATACATTCCGCGCGAATATGTCGTGTATTTGAGCGCTGACGACGATAAAGACTGGCAGGGCGACAAGCGCCGCGGCCTTGAGCAGGGTCTGTTTCATGTCTTATCCGAACGGGCGAAAGAGCTGAGCGGCTCAACGCATCTGGCAACGAAATCGTTTGCCGTCGAGCTGCGCGTAGATGGGACGCTGGAGAAGGGACAGTTTCGCGTCCAGGGAGTTTGGGACGAAACGGAGAGCGGCCACACGCAGGTAACTCCGCGCATCACGCCACGGCCAGCGCCGGTAAATCTCAATGACACGATTCGCGAGCGAGCCGACGGCAGTCAGGGGGACAGCGAGCCGTGGCCAGGCTGGCGAGAAGTTGGCGAACAGACTGTTGTTCGTCCGCGAATCCAGGAGCTCTATACGATTGAAGTTTGGAAAGACGGCGTGCGTGAGGCGGTTGTGCCAATCAACAAGCCTGAAATAACGATTGGACGCGGCTCGCGCTCGATTACGGTCGACCTGCCGTTGAAGGGCGATCCGGAAGTCAGCCGGGTTCACGCTGTTTTGATCGCGGGAGAATGACGGGCGTTACTGGCTGACGCCGAAGGGTCGCAATCCCACGTTGGTCGGCGGGCGCGAATTGCCGCGCGAAGAACGCACCAACGTTCAACCCGATCAAAAAATCGCGATATGTAATTTTGTGTTGAGGATCCAGCCGCGGTAGGGTCAGATCAACCAATCGGGCAACTCTATTAGTAACACCGGGCTTCAGCCTGTATAATCGCGCAACCCTATCAAGTGAAAGGGCCTCCCCGGCTCCATACATACCCTCTCATTAACACCGGGCTTCAGGCTGTATAATCGCGAAGTCCTATCAAGTGAAAAAGCCTGCCAACCTCCATACTATCCCTCTCATTAACACCGGGCTTCAGCCCGGTGATCAGTTGTGCGGCACAAACTTCAGCAAAACCGTTTTAACGGTTTGCGTTCATCGCGCCGTTCCAGCCCGATGACCTTGCTACGAAAGCTCTACTCATGTCTAAACATTCTCTTCTTATGGTGTTCCTCCTGTTGCGCCATCTTATCTGGGCCACCCGATCGAGAACCGATGAGACTGAAAATGCTCCGTGGCCGCGGCCTCAGGGTGGTTATCCGAATATTCGCTTGAAAAAGCATTTACATGAAAATAATTACTTCAATCCAGAGCACGCTCTAGTTTGAATCGATCTGCCCGACGGCCATCAATTGAATGAAGTGGTGCAACTCGATCAAACGAAGCCTGTCTCTCGGATAAACGCATTGAAATATTGAATGGAAGATTCCTTCATCGGGCAGAGGCTACGGACGGATTTTCAGTTTCACGACTCGATGTTGCAGCGGTACGGCTCATATCGCGAGCATGAAGAACACCATCAAGAATAAAACTTTTAGACAAAGAGTATGAGATGCCGCAAAAAAGTAGGAATGATTTGGCACAAGATTAAACCGTTGAAACGGTTCTTTTTGCATGACCCGCCCGATCACCGGGCTGAAGCCCCGATGTTATATGAGAGGATGCGTTGCGATAACCGGGCTGAAGCCCCCTTGTTATTGAGAGTGTTGCGTTCGCTGATCACCGGGCTGAAGCCCCGGTGTTAATGAGAGGGTTACCAGTTTGAGCGTGATGGGTGTTGTTGTTGAGAGCTATCTGTCCGGCGACGGCGCTCTGCACGGGTGCGAGTTCGCCGATCAATTCGCGGAGGAGCGGGATGTCGCGTGAGGGATCCAGGTAGTTCTTGCCGAGCATCTTTACGAACCGCCGTTCCCTAGTCTCGCCGTTTAATTCCTTCAACAGCGCACGACAAAGCGCAATGACGACGATGCTGTCAAACTGCGTTCCCGTGTTTCGACGAAAGTCGATGATAACGTCCTCAAACAATCGACGCGTCTTGTAAGGTCGATCAGTAGTCATTGCATCAAACGAATCGGCCAGGCTGACAATCTTTGCGCCCAGCGGAATCTGTTCGTCAGTCAATCCGTCCGGATAGCCACGGCCGTCCATCCGCTCGTGATGATATTTCGCAGCCAACGGAATGTCTGCGTACGGATGATTAATCGGCTTCAGGATCTCGAAGCCGGCAGCGGGATGACGGTTGAGTTCGCTTGAGTGCTTCGCATCGATGCGATAAGGAGCATTGATTATGTCGCGCTCGACCACCAGCTTGCCCACGTCATGAAGGTAACCGGCAATCGCCATTCCCTCCACCTCTTCTTCGGCAAACCCCATTTCACGCGCGATGATTTCACTGTATTTCCCGACCCGCTCAGAATGTCCCTGCGTGTACTTGTCCTTAATGTCGATGGCGGCGGCAAACGCGCGCACCGTGTCGCGATAGATCGCTCGAAGATCCTCGTACAGCCGGCGATTCTGTTCCGCCTGGCTTTTTACCTCAGCCAGTAATCGATGCTGATGAATGCCGACACCGATGTGCCGGACCATGGCGTGCACCACCTCCAAATCGGCCGGAGTAAACGGCTCGCCACTCGCTTTACCACCAAGCAACACCAAACCTGCCAGCGAGTCATGAACGATCATTGGAACAATCAGCTCTAACTGCTGTCCGCGAAGTTCGGCTGAGTGGCGGCTGGGAAACAGGTTTGCGTCCTCGCCTTCATAATCTTCAGACTTGATTGAGAGAACAGGCTGTTCAGCGTTGAGAAACATTTCCCGGTCAGCGTCGCTGATCGACAGCTGCGGCTGGTACACTTCTTCGACACCCCAAACGGCCAGCGTGTTTGTCTTCTCTTCACTCCCTGAATATTCGATTACCAGCCCTCTGCGGATTGCCAGTGTTCCCAGCAAAAGATGCAGAGAGGTGCGGACCATCTCATTGAAGTCGCCCGAACTGGCAACCTCCTGGCCCAAATCTGCGAGCGCGCCAAACGAGTGAATTAACTTTTGGGTGATCGGCTCCATTGAGTTCTGATTTTACGCCCTCGCGATTTTTCGGGCTACGCCTGTCCTCAATGGCTTATTGCCGCAGGTTGTGTGTTGAGATGTGATAGCGCTTCCTGTTCGTTTCGCGCCAGCGAAACATGCCGCGTCAGTCCCAGCATTTCGAACAGCTGAACCGTTTCGTTGTTGACGTCGGAGAACACGACAACCGCGCCGCTTTTTTCCGCGATGTCTATGATGCCGAGCAGGATGGAGATGCCGATGCTATTCACCAGCTCGGTGTCGCTGAAATCGATCACGAGCGCGCGGCAGCCGGAATCAAGCTGCTTTTTGCATTCGCGTTCAATTCGTTCACCGGTAAGTTTGTTCAGATAGTCGGCCGCATATACAACGCCCGTAGTGCCGACAGTGTGAGCGCGCACGTTGGACTTTAGTGGTTCTCTCAACCTCGTTCCTCCCAAACAAATCCTAAACATTGCGAACGCACTTACGGTTTACTACGAACCGTTGCGAACGTATTTGGTCATGCGAAGACTGGTTCCTTCATCGACCCGCTCAAACTCAACTTCGTCCATCAAGGTCTTGATGAGTTTAAGTCCCCAGCCCCGGCGCTGCTCAGCAGCGGTCTCGGTCTCCGAACCCGAGGGGCGATTATATCCATTCAAATTCGACGGCACGATGCCCCGGCTCGCAATAGTAATCACCAATTTATCACTTTCAACGCGAAAACGCTGATAAATCTTGCGGTCGGGACTGAGGCTGTGCTCGGACGCATTGATGCATGCCTCGACGATCGCTGTCTTGATTTGATTGATGGCCTCCGGACGAAAACTGAGCCGACGCGCAACCTGCTCCACGGTGTTCGCCGCAATGAGTTCATAGTCGGCGCCCATCGGCATCACAAGTTCGATCTCGTCGCTGCCGCTCACCGGAGACGCAGCAGTTGCACTCAGACGTGTCGCGAGAATTTCAAACTGCTGTTGGCTGGAACCAAAAACTCCACGCTCTTTGAGCAGAATACTTGCATCCGCCGAAAAACCCTCTTTGGCAATTAACCATAACTGTGTGCGGATAAATCCGGACTTACGAGCAATGTCCTCAAGGCGGTCCAACCACTGCCGAGTGGTGTCAACGTCAGCTTCAAGCTTGCTTTCGACCTTTGCGGCCAGCCATACAACTTCATTCGAGTCTGTGTAGACGGCGCCTTCGAATCCATGAGCAACGACCGAGGCTTCATCGCCAAAACGCCGCAGCTCCGCACTAAAGGAAACCCCTGATGCGGCATGAAACACCTGCGGCAAACGGAGCGCATTGGTGTCGGCATCGAGTCCTGCTGCAACTTCTTCTGCAGTCGCTCCTCGATACAGTTCAGCAAACTGATCGTAGTGGAACAGGCGCATCGGGACGATCTGTGAATTAAACGTCTCCAGCAACTCGCGAAGTCGAAGCCAAGCAATACGGCGCAGGTGACTGGCGATTGTCAGGGGTGCGCGCTTCAATGCTGCCGCCATCAAATCTGCAACAACCAGCGCCCGTGGTTCTCGTAAGGCGTCCAGACGGAAGCGACTGCGCAAGTAGTCTTTCCAGGGCATCGCACCACCCTCGGCGTCGACGGTTTCCCCATCCCAATTGACGAGTTCTTCAATGTGCAATTGTCGCAGCACGTCTTCCACGTCTTCACTTGACACGCCCATGCGCTTACGCCATGTATTGAATGAAGCGGTGCGACTGCGGGACGGAACTGCTTCGCAAAGCAAACGAACTACAGCGCGCCGTACTTCGGTGTCCGGTGCAATTCGTTCAAGGACCGACGTGAAATAACGATGCAGCCGGCCACCAAGCAATTCATCAACGTACAGACGTTCGCAGGAAAGATACGAATCGAGCGGCAGGTGTTTCTCCCGCGCCGCTTGCAGCATCGACGTCATGAAAACCGGGCTGCCTTCCAACTGCTGGACCAATAGTTCCACCGTCTGATCAGTGACGGCGACGCTGTTACGGCGTGCGGCACTGGCAACCAGGGCGCGCGCATCATCGTCTTTGAGAGCTTCCAGGTGAAGATTGTCGAGTGAACTTGGGGTACCACCTGCGCACTCAATTGTGTAGACAATCTGTCGCCGAAGGCCCGCCAGTGCAAATCGAGCGCGGTAAGAGGTCAAAGCGCGCACGAGCTCGCGGTCGAACGCCACTGGCGAACCTGCATACGACCCAAGGTGCACCGCCTCGAACATTACAAACGGTCGTCCGCTGCTTACCGGAACTCTCTGGGGAGCTGATAGGCAAAACCTGACAAAGTCGCGGTCATCGCTGCCAAACCGCTGTTGGTTGTAGTTTTCGACCAGCTTTTCGATCCAGTCGAGATCTGAGGCAGGGGCGAGTTCGAGCAACTCGGTAAGTGTCAGTGAAGCATGGCAGAGTGTTGGCTCGTTGCGACGGAACGCGACGTACTGGACTAGAAACGTATTGAGAAACTCGATGCCCGCACTGACCGCTGTGGTGTCAGCAGGCGGAAGCGCGAAATAGATGGGGACGATCTCGCCCTGCTTGTTGAATAAGGCATCGTAAGCCTGTCGCAAGAGCTCAGACACGCCGGCAAGCGGAGCCAGGAGAATAAGAAGTCCGCGCGCGTCAGCAGCGCCGCCCGCGTGTGCGACCACCCTTTCGAGTTCGGCGGACCGGCCCACAAAATCTTCGCGTGTAACACGCCCAAGAATTCGCCGGCCTTCTTCTTGACGAGTTCGCTTCATTTGGCAACCGATGCTCCGGTGAGGTTGTCGACGTAGAATTCTATGCGGTTCTTACCGTGACTCTTGGCGTTGTAAAGTGCGCGATCGGCGGCGGCAATGACGCTCTCCGCAGTGTCTATGTGTCTGCCGAAGGTGGAGATGCCGATACTGATACTGACGCGACCCATGGGCTGTGACTTGCCCTGTGGGTATACGGTCTCCGCAACTTTCTGCCGCATGCGTTCCGCAATCACGCCCGCTTCGGAAACGTTTGTCTGCGGCAGCAAAATGCAAAACTCCTCGCCGCCATATCGGCAAGCGATATCCGCCGAACGCAGGACCGCTTTCAGACTGTGCGCGGTGATTTTCAAGGCGACGTCACCCGCCTGATGCCCGTTGCGATCGTTGTACTTCTTGAAATCGTCTATATCGATCATCAGGCAACTCATCGCATAGCTATAACGCTTTGATCGGTTCAACTCTTCAGTCAGACGTTCTTCAAGGTAGCGGCGGTTTAGGAGGCCTGTCAGCGGATCCGTTATCGACATCAGTTGAAACTGCGCGGCCCGTTCCTGCCACTCAGAACGCTCCAGTGCCACCGCGATTTGTGGCCCGACAATTTCCAGGAGACTCAGATCGACGTCGTCAAAACTGGCGCCGCTCAGTTTGTCAGTAATGTTTAGCAATCCAATCCTGCGTCCTCCGATGCTGATTGGATAACTGATGAACGACTTTGTCTTATAGTTTCGGTCGGCGAGGGCAGGCGTGATGCCGGCCGCTTCAATGTCGGCGACAACTAACGGCGCGCCAGATTCAAGTACCTTCCCACCAATTTCCTCGCCTGCTCCGATTCGTGTGAATTCTTCGTGTAGTGAGAATCCGACTGCCGCGCGCAGAATCATTTCGTTCGCGCCTTCATCAAGCACCCATAATGACGCTCGTTCGGCCTGAAGCAATTCGCTCACATGATCGAGAATCGCGTGATAGGTCCGGGCCGGATCGGTTGAGCTGATGCGTTCAAGAAAGCCCGCAGCGAGTCAGCTAGTTGCGCTCGGTACTCGAGTTCGACCCGCAGTCGGTCCACCTCGTGCTGGAGAGCGGTTTGTTCTACGGAAGCCGTTGAAATAATTGCCGAGTCAGGTTTGGTTAAGCCTGTTCCCGCTGTCGATATGTTTTCAACGCTCTGGGATAGAAGGCTTTTCGGGTTCTGGACTGTGGACCGCTTCGGTCGAGAAGCTTCGCGCAGCCTTATCCAAACGCTCTGATAGTTGTTCAAGTCTCTGGACATCGGCAAAGATCACATTGCCTAACGGCTCTTTAGTCAGCAGCTCGTTGAGTTCACCCGCCCGGAAGCGATCCACGAGCGCGCGATAGTCGGCTGCTGAAACGAATGCGCGCCCTCCAATGACCGCCAGGTTCTGCTGCTTGCCGATCTGGACAGGCTGAGTGAAACACTGCAGGCCGGCGTGACATTTGTATTCCACCCGCGTACCGGCGCTCATGGCGCGTCGATGCGCATCGCCGCAGTAAGGATCACAAAGGCTGACGGACTCGACCGAGGATTGAAAAGCGTGGCAGATCGAATTGTTGTTGGAAACGATAATCGCAGGCGGCTGCCGGCCATCAACCAATAACACTGCCAGCCCCGCCTCCGCGGCGAGTTTGTCCTGTACGGGTGCCCAGCCAGGAGGAGCGTGTTCAGGATGCTCCTGAACAATCTCCGACTCTGTTTCCTGGTGGAGTACTGCCTTAGTGATGCGCGATTGTCTCGTCATCAACACTCGCTTATCTTCCGTTTTCTCTTTGCGGCTCGATTTGCCTGAACGACGTCCTGAAGGCATTGCTTACAGTGGTTTTGAACACGCGAAGAACAACTGGTTATCGGGAGTGGTCAGTATAGAAGCCGCTGCGAAAGCCAAACAAGTGAACCGCCATCGTCGCCCCGTGAACCTCGAACCGATTAACCATCAGACACAAAAGAACTTACCCTTTGGATAAACGACGAATAGCAGGCCCTTTTCATGGGGATGAGAAACCGGAAATGGCGTGATTTACAGGGGTTTAGCTCGCTTTTGAAACGGTACCGGCCTCGGCTGCGCCAAGTCCTGGCGCCTCGCCGGGCGCAACCGTGTCGATGTTGGGCTGTTGCGGGCTAATGCGAATGCAGGCAGCGAAGTGGTTCGGCTTGATTTCGACGAGCGGCGGTACTACTTCTTTGCACGCTTCAATCATGTAAGGGCAACGGGTGTGAAAGCGGCAGCCGCTCGGAGGATTGATTGGCGAGGGCACGTCTCCTTCGAGCACGATCCGTTCACGTTTAAGTTCGATTTCCGGATTGGGAACCGGAACGGCCGAGATCAGCGCCCTGGTGTAAGGCATCAACGGATCAACGTAGATGTCTTTCGCCGGCGCAATCTCAACCAGCTTGCCCAGATACATCACAGCAACGCGATCTGAGACATGTCTGATTGCACGCAGGTCGTGAGAGATAAACAGGTACGTCAGGTTCTTTTCGCGACGTAGTTTCTCCAGCAGGTTCATGATCTGCGCCTGTATGGAAACATCGAGCGCCGATATTGGCTCGTCTGCGACGATGAAGTCAGGATCAACGGCCAGTGCTCGCGCTATGCCGATGCGTTGCCGTTGACCGCCGGAAAACTCATGGGGGTAGCGGTTAATGAAACGCTTGTTAAGACCGACTGTCTCGAGCAGTTCGTGGACACGTTGTTCCGCTGCTTTTCCCTTTGCGATGCTATAGGTTGATAACGGCTCACCGACGATCTGGCCCACAGTCATTCGCGGATTTAGTGAGGCATAGGGATCCTGAAAAATGATCTGCATGTGCCGGCGCTGTTTGCGTAGTTCCCGGTTGGAAAGATGTGCGATGTCGCGACCGCCATAGAGTACCTGACCCGATGTAGGCTCAGTGAGACGGAGTATGGCGCGTCCCAGGGTCGATTTTCCGCAACCGGATTCGCCGACCAGTCCCAATGTCTCGCCTCTATGAATATCTACCGTGACCCCGTCTACAGCTTTAACAACGCCGCGAGATCCGCTACTGCGATGGTAGTAGACCTTCAGGTCCTGAACAGAGATCAACGCCTCGCCATTCCCACCGCTTATCGCCGGCTTTGGTGAAGGATCGTTTATGTTCGCTTCGTGAGTGCTCATATAGTTTTCGCGTGGCGCGACTCGGCGTAAACTTCATTCGCGAAATGGCAAAGCGAATAGTGTTCAGCGGTCAACTGCACAAAAGGCGGGAACTCGCGTCTGCAGATTTCTTCAGCGCGTTCGCACCGTGGCGCAAATGGACAACCGACCGGTAAGTGCGCAACGTCTGGAGGCTGGCCAGGAATCTGGTACAACGCCCCCTTCTCATCGAGTGGATCGGGAACCGATCGAAGCAATCCCTTCGTGTACGGATTTCCCGGAATGGCAAACAGTTCTCTGGTTGGCGCCTGCTCAAAAACTTTACCCGCATACATCACGATCAGTTGATCGGTCATGCCGGCAACGACACCCAGGTCGTGCGTGATTAAAATAACGCTGGTGCCGGTTACCTCTTTCAGCGTCTTTATTAGCTCGAGTATTTGGGCCTGGATAGTGACGTCGAGCGCGGTCGAAGGTTCATCAGCGATGAGCAGTTCTGGTTGGCACGATAAGGCCATCGCAATCATTACACGCTGTCTCATGCCACCGGAGAACTCATGCGGATATCCGTTAATCCGCGTTTTTGCGTCGGGGATGCCGACCATTTCCAACATCTTTATCGCGTGATCAAGTGACTTTCGTTTGTTGTGGCCCAGATGCAGTTCCGTAATTTCCATCAACTGCCGCGAGATCTTCATGAAAGGATTGAGCGACGTCATCGGATCCTGGAAGATCATCGCGATGCGTCTGCCGCGAATCTTGCGTACCTCGCCGTCGCTAAGTCTAAGAATGTCCTGCCCGTTGAAAATCACTTCGCCCGAAACGACTCTGCCCGGGGGTTGCGGTATCAACCGCAGTAACGAAAGGTTCGTTACCGACTTGCCTGAACCCGATTCGCCAACAATGCCGAGCGTTTCGCCGCGTTTCAACTGAAACGATATGCCGTCGACGGCTTTAACTACGCCGTCGTCGGTGTCGAAGTAAGTGCGTAGGTCGCGCACCTCCAGAAGATTTCCGTTAGTACTCATCGATTTACACTTGCCGCATCTGCGGGTCGAGCGCGTCACGCAGTCCATCTCCGAGGAAATTCAGGGAGAGCAGCGTCAGCGCCATAGTGACGCCTGGGCAAACAAGCTGCCACGGAAAAATTCCGATGTTCTGAATTCCTTCCGCAGCCAGGCTTCCCCACGATGCCATCGGAGGCTGTGCGCCGAAACCCAGAAATGAAAGGAATGCTTCCGTCATCATCACTGAGGGAATGGTGAGCGTGGCGTAGACGATCACAGGACCAAGTGTGTTCGGCACTATGTGACGAAAAATAATCCGCGGGGTGGAAACGCCCGTGGCCCTCGCCGCCAGCACAAACTCCTGGTTCTTTATTGACAACACCTGACCGCGCACAATGCGCGCCATCGTCAGCCACGACACGGTGCCCAACGCAACAAACAGAAGTATGAGTTGCCCACGCGCAGTCTGACTCCTAAACATCGACAACAAAACAATTACCAGGATGAGGTAAGGAATCGCATAGAGTACATCAACCAGCCGCATCATCACGCTATCAAGCCGTCCGCCGATATAGCCTGAGATTGCGCCATAGCTTACGCCAATCACGAGTGACACGAGCGTCGCGATAATGCCAACCATCAGAGAAATCTGTCCGCCCTGAAGGACCAGCGCCAGAAGGTCTCTTCCCTGTCGATCCGTTCCCATCGGATGTCTCCATGAAAACGAGCCGTCGGGCGCAGTGAATGGCGGAAACGATTTGATTAAAGCAGCATCTCCAGGAATGTAGTCGGGCGCGTGACCGGTGATTGACTGAATGAGGTACGGACCGGCAATCGACGCCACGGTGATAATCGCGACCACAACCAGCCCAAATACCGCCAGCTTGTTTCTAAGTAGCCGGCGCCATGCATCTCTCCAAAGTGAGTTTCCCCTGACGTGCTCCGCAAGTTCCGCGGAACGGACGTCTGCTTCTCCAACTGCGAATTCGGGCGCTGTGTGAATGATGTCGCCCTCACGCGAACGGATAGGAGGCACGGCAGGCGTGCCCAACGGTGTTAACGCCGGTTCGTCCGGTTCACTTGGTGCGTGCGGAGGTTTGGCGTGTTCGTCGTCGTGCAAGGCGTTTCCCTGCCTGGAAGGACAGGCATTCCTGCCTGTCTGTTTCTAAATGACAGACAAGAATGTCTGTCCTACTAATACTTGATACGCGGATCGAGATACGCGTACGCGATATCCACGAGCAAATTCATGAACAATAAGGTGATGGCAATGAAAGCTACGATACCTATTATCAGAGGCTCGTCGCGATTAAGCGATGCTTGTATGAAATAGTTTCCCAGCCCCGGCAGTGCGAAAATGCGCTCGACGACAACAGTCCCCGTCAAGAGAAACGCCAGCGCCGGACCCGTAAAAGAAACGACAGGCAGCAAACCACCGCGAAGTGCATGGCGAATGACAACCTGGGTCTCACTCAATCCTTTTGCTCGCGCCGTGCGTATGTAGTCAGACCTAAGGACTTCTAACATGCCCGCGCGCGTCAGCCGCGCGATGTAAGCGGTGTAGACGGCAGAGAGCGTTATGACCGGCAGCACTAAGTTCCAGCTAGGGAACCCGGCCCACCGGGACGGCGGCAACCAAAAAAGGATGAGCGAGAACACGAGAACCAGAATCGGACCCAGCACAAAGTTAGGAACCGATATTCCGATCATCGCCAACGCCATTGAGCTGTAATCCCAGATCGAGTTCTGTTTTAGCGCCGCGATTGAGCCCAGGGTAATTCCGGCTACCAGAGCGAGCAAATACGCGAGCAGTCCGATTGTCGCCGAAACTGGAAGAGTGCGAGCGATAATTCGATTTACCGACTGGCCCGTATAGGTGAGCGACGTCCCAAAGTCACCGCGCAGAATTTGGCCCATCATCCGCCGGTATTGCTGGTGCCACGGCTTATCCAGTCCGTATTTCTCTCGGATGTTAGCTTCAATGGCAGATGGCAGTGCTTTCTCACCAGTATAAAAACTGCCGGGCGCGAGCCGGATCAATCCCCACGCGATCGTGATTACGATGAGGATGGTAGGAATCGTGACCAGTAAGCGGCGAATAATGAAGCGGAGCATTTGATCGGACAGACACTCTTTCCGCAGATTACCGCAAGTGTGATAGAGTGAAAAGTGAATACTAAAAAGTGGAAGAGTACCCGGCTTCAGGTTTTCTACTCTTCACTTTTCAGTCTTCACTTTTCACTCGACGTTAGTCTGTCAAGCTCGGAGTTGCGTAGTCCCATTTCGCTGGATCACGTTCGATATAAACGAATTTCCATGCAAACAGGGACGCCGGATTCGGGTATAGACCTTTCACGTACGGCTTTTTCACCCAGTTAACAGCAGGCGTTTCAATGGGAATCATCGGTTGCGCATCCAATAAATACTTTTCAGCCTGGGCAAGTAATTGGTACCGCTGCTCAGGTGTCGCAGCGTGATTTCCAGCGTCAATCTGGTCAACGTATTTTTTGTCCCACCAACCGCTGCCATTGTCTCCTCCCGGTGTTAGAAAAATGTTCAGAAATGTCGCCGGGTCCATGTAGTCCGCGCCCCAGATCATTAGGGCAAAGCCTTTGTACTCCAATTTGGAACGAGCCTGATTGAAGGTTCTAAAGTCGCTATTGCGAAGCATCACGGTGATTCCGAGATTCTGTTTCCATTGCGCCTGCATGAATTCCGCCAACGCCTTATTTGAAGAGTGAGTGGAGTAATTGAAGGAGACGTCTCCCACCGGAAACCTTTCGCACTTGAACGTCCCGTCCGCATTCTTCGTCACCGGGTAACCCGCCTCGCCTAACAATCGCCTGGCCTGTTCAGGATCAAATCCTTCACCCTTCGGCTGCGGATAACCGACAAAAATTCCTTCCGGCGTGAATGCGGATAGCGGTTTTGTAATTCGTTTTGACTTTGAATACGTGACCTTGTCAATCGCCATGTTGAACGCGCGGCGAACTCGCAGATCGTTCATCGGTGGCTGAGTCACGTTCATGAGGATGTATGTGATCGCAGCCTCAGCGCCATCCATGTAATCCTTCTTCGAACGCACAATATCCAGCCATGGATTGGGCACCGAATGATTGACCACCGCGTCGGCTTCTCCCACCCGGTAAAGATTCATCGTCGTCGGATGGTCGGTCGAAACATAAAAGCGAATCTCGTCCAGCCGCACGTTTGCGGCGTCCCAATACATCGGATCACGCTCAACAACCACCTCGTTGTACGGTTTCCACGATTTGAGCTTGAATGGGCCACAAGTAACGATGTGCGCGGGATCTGTCCACTGGTTGCCGTATCTTTCAACTACTTTACGCGGCACAAAACGAAAGAATGGATGGGCCAGAAGACCGGTGAAGTAAGGAGTCGGTTGCGTCAAAGAAATTCGCACCGTGTAATCATCGACTGCTTCGACGCCGATATCTTCGCCCTTAACTTTAACTAACTCCTTGCCCTGGATGGCGGCCTGTAACTTGGGATTAGCAGACAGCAGCTTCGAGCGAGCTTTCTCAGTGCCAGGCAACGTGAGCCTGACCGGTGAATGCATGAACTGGTGAAACTGCGTGTCGGAGACTGGCGCCGGCGCCGCGTCCGGGTCAGGCGTGTTTGGGACAAACGGTTCTGGCCCGCTGAGTGGCTTCTGACTTAGTGGTTCACTGGCCGCAGCGGCACCTTCCTCAGCCAGATCATTCTCCAGCAGAAATCGGCCGGTACCGGGATCGCGCACAAACACCGCTCCAGAATTGTAGGCTTGTGCGTACTTGATGAGGTAAGCCTGCCCAGCCGAGCGTGACACCGTTTCAGGAGACAGACCACGACGGATGCTGAAGAGAAAGTCTTGTGCGTTTATCGGCTCACCATTGGACCAGCGCGCATTTTTTCGTAAATGGAAAATAAACTCAGACGAGTCGCCGTTAGTTTCCCAGCTTTCCGCAATCGCGGGCATAGCGTGAAGCGACTTTGGATGGTATTCAACCAGTCCCTCATACAGCGCCATGAATATTCGTGCCTCGGGCTGGCCCGAGCTCAGGGCCGGATCGAGCGATTCAGGTTCACCGCCGTTGACGTATCGGAGAATGTTTTGGTCTGGCGGAGTCGTTTTGCCGAAAAACTCTTCATTAGTTGCGAGCGCCTGGCAGGAAATGGACGCGAGAGCAATAGAAGCTATGGTTAACCCGGTGAGTATTTGCTTCAAGCGGGACCTAAGCATCTCTTTTGAACCAATTGGTGATGCAAACACGGACGGAACTTATCACGCGAAAACTGAATTTATCAAGACTTGATGATCAGCGCGTGAGATGCCGAGAACCAAGGCCAAGGGGATTTAATACCAGCGTGGCCATCAATCTGCTGTAGCGAAAGGCCGATTCATCTAGTTCGTGGATCGCCTTTGTGCTCACGAAAATCGACCACGAAACACGGTCACACTAAGAGTGCCTGACGATCCATCTCGGCATTCCGCTGACTCACTTCGCGGGAGGGGCCGGTTTCCAGGCGGTATTGATGCGAACAGTTTTTAGCGAGGGCGCGTCCAGCACATTAGAATCGAAACCGGTTACGTAAGGTTTAACCAGCGCATAAGAAGATGCGAAGTAGATAGGCATGACGCTCAAGTCCTTTAGCGCCTGCGCCTCAGTTTCGATTGGCGGCAGCGTTTCTGTTGGCGCTGGTTTTGTTTTGTCACCACTCTGCGCCGGTGTTTGATTCCGACTCAGGCGTCTCAGGCACAGTAGCCACTACGCCCCGGAACAACGACCGAATGTTCGTCAGCTCATCAGTAGTTTGCATTACGAGGCCACGACGGACGACATCGAACTCGCCGGCGAGTATTGCCGCTTCGTATTCATCCCAGGGTTTGATAATCACTTCCGTCTCAACATTCAGCACATCGCGCCACATGGCTGCAATTGACTGAGCGACGATTCGTTGTTGTTCATTCCGATTTATCAACAACCGGATCGTGGGAAAGCCTTCGCCGTCCGGGAAGCCGGCTTCCGCAAGTAAGTCGCGAGCGCGTTCGTAATCTTTTTCCAGCAGCTCCGACTTCTCGACGACGGGCTGATACGAGCCCCCGACTGTTTCCGGTAGAAAACGTGTGGCAGGTTCGGTTGCCCCGCCCAAATCGTCATCACTGATGCGCTCCCGATCAATTCCGAGGGCGAGTGCTTCGCGTACGCGCACGTCGTCAAACGGCGCGTGCGAAGTGTTGAATGTGTAATACGTCAGGGCGCCATAAGTCGTGCGACGGAAATCTTCATACGGCGCCAGAAGTTTGATAGCGAGCGGCTCAAACGCAACGTTCGTTACGGCGTCCACGTCCCCTGCTTCATAAGCCGCCAGCGCCGACTCCGCATCCTTTTGCTGAACGAACGTAACTCGATCGAGTGTTACCTGCTGCTTGTCCCAATAGTTTGGCGCACGTTCCAGAAGCACTCGCTGGGCCTCAGATTTCGCCAATGAAAACGCGCCGTTGGAAACCAGATTTTCAGGCGGCAACTTAGCAGTCGAACCTTCGCCGGAGAGTTTCACCGGGCGGAACACAGGGTGGGCCACGAGCGCCGGGAAGTTCATGTCCGGCCGGCGAAGTTTGACCCGAAGCACTCGATCAGACACTGCCTCGACGCCAAACGGAGCGTCGTTTTTCAGTGCTGCTTTCGTTTCCGTTTCTTTGCCGGCTGCCGGCGATTGCTGAGGAGCAACTGCCGAACGTCTGTCTGAGCCTTCGATGTTTTCAAGGAGATTTGTATGTGGCGCGAGGTCGCCGATTCTTACAATACGCCGCCACGAACGTACGAAGTCCTCGGCAATCACAGGCTCACCATTGGACCACTGGGCGCCTTCGCGCAAATGAAACGTCCATGTGCGCCCGCCGTTGGACGCCTCCCAACGCGTGGCCACAGCTGGAACTGGCGTCAACGTTTTGGGGTCGTAATCCGTGAGCCCTTCGAATATCGCGCGCACGAGATCTGTGTCCGGAGGGGCCGCGGCAAACGCCGGATCGAAAGTTTGCGGAAGTCCGCCATCGCTCCAATTAAATTCCTGCGCGCGCGGAATGGCAACGCGACCATAAAAAGGTTCGACCCTCTCGTCCAGCCAGCAACCTGAGTGAGACAACATGAGGACAAACGCCAGGCTGCTGGCGAGCCAGAACCTGAACCCGTTTCGTAAGATGTTTGGCCTGGCTATCATCGAAAGCTAACCGGAAACTTCAATGATCCACGAAATAACACGAACCTTTCGTGAACTTCCCTGTCATTTCGTGGATCCGTTCTTATGTCTTCGCCTGATCTCGAAGCTGCTCGTAAACTGCCTGCGTCTGTTCTCGCGTCGCGTCAAAACCGTCAGACGTATCGATCAGGTAGTCAGCAAATTTCTTTTTCTCTTCCTGATCCATTTGCGCTTCAACCCGCTGCACGGCTTCCTCGCGAGTTAACCCATTTCTCGACATCAGTCGCTCTAACTGCACTTCTGGATCACAATGGACGACAATCAGTTTATCAAAACGTTTGTAACCTCCGGACTCGATCATCAATGCTGCATCAACTACGGCGATTCCATCCGGATCTTCGGCTTCCCATTCGCGCAACCGTTGATCCTGTTCGGCGATGATGTACGGATGAAGTATCGAGTTCAACAGTTGTCGCTTCGCAGAATCCGCAAAGACTATGGCGCCGAGTTTCGCGCGGTCCAGTGTTCCATCGGATTGAAGAACGCCGGGGCCAAACTCTGAAACCACCTTTCTAAGCGCGGGCGAACCCAGGGCAACAACTTCGCGTGCCAAGTCGTCAGCATCGATTACGTGACAACCCAACTCAGCCAACAGGCCGGTAACGAAAGTTTTTCCAACGCCGATGGATCCTGTCAGTCCTACGCGCAGCATATCTCAAAAGTGATGAGTAATGAGTAATGAGTGCTGAGTGGCTTTTCAAAAAGAGTCACTTTTCATGTAATTTCGTGTGTAGATTTTGGCGTCGGTTTAAAGACGATCCACGAATTAACACGTCCAACACGAAATAAAGCGTCATCCAGATTGACCCTCTTACTCGTTTGGTGACTTTTTGTGCAAAGCAGTTCAGAGGACAAGCTTTAGCTTGATGATTAGTAGGGTTGACAAACTAAAGTTTGAGCTCTGAACTGTTTTACTCATCACTCATTACTCTTCACTGATTCCGCGTCTAAACTTCGCCGCCTTCACAGTATTTCGCATCAGCATTGCCACCGTCAGTAACCCTACCCCGCCCGGGACCGGAGTTCTGCGTCCGGCGACCTCGTCCGCTTCGGCAGGGTTCACATCGCCAACCAGCGTGTAACCACGCTTGGCGATCGCTTCCAATCTTGATTCCACCTCATCGCCAAAGAGTCGACGCGCTGTGGCTTCGTCCGTCACCTTGTTCATCCCGACGTCGATAACTGTTGCCCCCGGCTTGATGTGTTCACGCCCAATAAATCCGGGCCGCCCCATGGCCACAATCAGAAGATCAGCCTGACTGGTTACCCCTGCCAGGTCGCGCGTGCGCGAGTGGCAAATTGTGACCGTGGCGTCGTTTTGCAGAAGCAATTGCGCCATTGGCCGGCCCACGATCTGACTGCGGCCGACCACACAGGCATTCGCTCCACTAATCGAAATTTTCGAGCGAACCAGAAGTTCGATTATTCCTGCCGGCGTGCAGGGCACAAACGTGGGCCTGCCCAGGGCCAGCCGGCCAACGGTTACCGGATGGAATCCGTCGACGTCCTTTTGCGGATCTATGGCCTCGATGATCCCAGCCTCATCGATCTGGTTCGGTAAAGGCAGTTGCACCAGAATGCCGTCAACATCGTCGCGCGTATTCAGCGATTCGATTATATCGGCAAGTTCACTGGCCGTGGTCGTCGCGGGGAGTGCGTGATGTTCGGAGCGTATTCCCACCTCCTCGCACGCTCGCATTTTGTTTCGAACATAAACAGCGGAAGCGGGATCATCACCGACGCGCACAGCGGCGAGACACGATTGCACGGCGTGCGCATCTTTGAGACGCTGAACTTCCTGCGCAACCTCGCGCTTGATTTGATCGGCGACAACTGCGCCGTCAAGTAGTTCTGCGCGTCTCCTGTTGCTTCTGGCTATGTCTGCGGATGGCATCTGCATCTTGTAATGGGTGATTTGCGAACGCGCTAGGTTACAACCACGCAACGTCGAATGTCCAAAGTGTGGTGTCAATCACCAAATCCGACGTGCGCATTTCAGCACTCAAGTCGCAATGTCTCATTGGTCAGGAAGAGGGGCTTGCCCCGCTCTCTGCAGCCGGAGACATTTCGTGCCGGAGGCACGAAATGTCTATAGCCACGAAGCAACTATAAACATCTCGCCGCTCTGCGGCGAAAAACAGCGGATGCTATACTCAAGCCAAAAGAACGGCGGGGGCAAGCCCCTCTTCCCGACCCTGAGACATTCAGACTCGAGTGCACATACCCAGGTTGATCATCCTTGCACAAGATCGAACCCGTTGAGGGCGAGTTAATTCGAAATCATGACCCTTAAAACTATTCCTCTGTTAATCTGCTTCGTCCTCTGCCTTCTCTTGATTGGTTGCCAATCACAACCGACCCGCTCTGCCAACGAAAAACGCTACGACTTGACCGGCAAAGTCGTAGCAGTCGAGCGAGACAAACATCTCGTAACAGTCGCGCACGAGGACATTAAAGAATACATGCCTGCGATGACGATGGCTTTCACCGTGAAGGACGACTGGGTTTTCGAAGTCATTAAACCCGGCGATCATATTGCGGCAGCGTACGTAGTTGATGGGACGAATTCATGGCTTGAGGAAGTCGTACTGACAAAGGAAAGCTCTGAAGCGCCGAATTCGGTTAGCGAGGCCGCAGAGCCAAAGCCCGGACAGGAAGTACCAAATTATCGTCTGGTTAATCAGGACGGCGATGCGATTCGGATACACGACTACAAGGGCAAGTCGTTGCTGCTCACGTTTATCTTTACGCGATGTCAGGATCCTGACCAATGCACCTTGATGAGCGGCAACTTCGCCACGATCAATCAGGAGCTGCAAAAACAACCCGACGTTTACAACAAATCACACCTGTTAAGTATCAGCTTCGATCCTGAATACGACACGCCGAAAGTTTTGCGAAGTTACGGTGCGGCATACACCGGCAAATACGCGGACGAAACATTTGAACACTGGGAGTTCGCTTCGGGTAGTGCCGACGAAGTGAAAGGAATCGCGCAGTTCTTCGGACTTCGCTACTACAAGGATCAGCAGACCGGCAAAGAGCAGATTATCCATTCGCTGCGCACGGCGCTGATTGGACCTGACAGCAAGATCGTGAAGATTTATCGAGGAAACGATTGGAAGACCGAAGAGATCCTGAAGCACTTGACACGCTCTCTCAGCCTTAATCACTTTCTACTTATGATGAAGACTATTCGGTTAATACTTGGGCTGGTTCTGCTGACCGCTCTTAGTCAATGCGGTCATCCCAACTCTCATAGTTCAACTCTTGGTGATTATGACTTAAGCGCTCATGACAATTCGGGACGGCAGGTATTTACCGGAAGTATCCGATTAGCGGCGCTTGAACAGAACCATCTAAAAGGCCAATGCACAATCGTAAGAGACAAGAATGCGCCAGAAGGTATTCTTGACGACAACGGTCCATGTGAAGCGTTATTAGAGGGAAAGATGGTGAGCTTCGACCTGGCGCCCTACATGGATGACGCTGGGATTCTCTTGGAAGGTGAATTGAACGACGGGAGGATCAGTGGCGTTTGGAAGGTAGACGGGTTCGCGACCAGCGAAGTGCTTGGACGGTTCGAGGCAGTAAAGAGAAGTAACTAGTTGAGGCCTTTGATCTTCCTGATCTCTTCGGTCAGCACCGGCACCGCTTCGAACAAGTCACCTACAATCCCATAGTCAGCAATGTCGAAAATTGGGGCTTCAGGATCTTTATTTATCGCCACGATCGTGCCGGAGTTTTTCATTCCCACCAGATGTTGAATTGCGCCCGAGATTCCCAAAGCCACGTACAATTTCGGCGCCACCGTCTGTCCGGACGATCCTATCTGCCGATCAATTGGCAACCACTCCGCATCGCATATTGGACGCGAAGCAGCGAGATCGGCGCCCAAGACTTCCGCTAACTTCTCAGCGAGCGCAAGATTGTCTTTGCTCTTGATACCGCGTCCCACCGCAACAATGATGTCCGCCTTGCTGAGATCGACCGCCTGTTTCACTTCCTGGAACGGCGCTTCGGGTGTCATCCGAATGTCCCCCACTTCCACTTCCATCGCCTCGACTGGTGCGCCACTTCCTTTCGCTGCCTGATCGGGGCGGTATGATCCGGACTGAAACGTCGCGAACACCGGCGGCTCGCCATCAGAAACCACATCCGCGTCGAGTTTTCCCAAAAATATTCTGCGGGTGAACGTAATCGCACTCCCTGAAACCTGTGCGCGTATGCAATCGCTAATCAAAGATTTTTTGAAACGTGCCGCCAGCTTGGGTGCAAAGTCTCGCACGAGGTAGGTGTGCGGCATCACGACCAATTGAGGATCAAGTTGCCGGACCACATTTTCCATGGCGTCGCTGTAACCGTCAGGCGTGTATTCAGACAGCTTTGCGTTCGTCGCCTTGATAACTTTCGCCAGGTCGTAACCGGCGATGTCAGTTGCAAGCGCGTCAACGTTTGCGCCTGGAATAACTGCCGTGACCTGCTGTTGTAACTGCGACGCGAGGCTTTGCGCGGCAGCAATCGCCTCCAGCGAAGTCTTGTTTAAGACGCCATCGCGATGCTCTATGAAAACTAAAACGCCACTACTCATATCATTCCTCTATTAATGCAGAGTGTTCAGAGTTCAGAGTTTGGAGTTTAGAGTTCCGAGTTTAGAGTTTAGAGTTCAAGCTTTAGTTTGCTGGTTTGGAAGGAAACAGCTTAAAGGTTGAACTCTGAACTCTAAACTCGGAACTCTAAACTCCGAACTCTAAACTCTAAACTCTTTACTAAAACACGCGTGCTTCCGAATGAAGCTTTTGCGCCAACGCTACGGCGCCGGCTTTCGCATCACCATCGCCAAGCAGTTGTGTCTGTTTCGATTTCTGCGGCAGATAAACTTTCTCGACGCGCTGATGAGCCGGACGTCCAACGATGTCCGCGGAAGGAGTGACTTCTTTAATCTCCTTCTTCTTGGCGGCCATGATTCCCTTCAATGTCGCATAACGGATCTGGCTGATGCCGGATTGGATCGTCAACAAAGCCGGCTTAGGCATCGAGTACCACTGATACCAGCCGCTTTCTAACTCACGCTTGACGCGCAGTTGCTCACCCGACGCATCAACTTCGATAGCGATAGTGGCGTGTGGCAGGCCCAGCAGCTCGGCCATGATCACGCCGGTCTGTCCGTAGCCGTAGTCGTCGGACTGCAAACCAGTGAATATCAGATCGGGGTTCTCGTCACGAATCGCGCCGGCCAGCAATTCAGCGGCGGCATAAGGTGTCAACGAGCCGAGATTGTCGCCCACTACATGGATGGCCCGGTCGGCGCCGCGGGCAAGAGCGTCCTTGATGACGGTCTTTACGCGTTGCGGGCCCATTGAACAGACAACGACTTCACCGCCCATCTTTTCGCGCACGCGCAGAGCTTCCTCGAGGGCGTAGCCGTCTGACTCACTGACTTCAAACGACAGATCGCCTTCTTCGATCCAGGTGCCTTCTTTGTTAATTCGCAGAATCGCATCCTTATTCGCGACCTGCTTCATCATTACGATTAGCTTCATAAATGCGGTGAAAAGTGAAAGGTGAAAAGTGAAAAGCGAACCTTAGGACGTTCTTGGTCGCTCTGCTCTTCACTTTTCACTCTTCACTTTTCACTCCCCTCCATATCTTTTAAACAACAGCGACGCATTCGTGCCGCCAAAACCAAAACTATTTGACAGCGCATATTCAACTTCCGCATCTCGCGGTTCGTTTGGCACGTAATCAAGATCGCACTCGGGATCGGGATTAACGTAGTTGATTGTTGGCGGCAACTTTTTCCGGTCCAGACTCAGGACTGAAAAGACGCCTTCGATTCCGCCCGCCGCGCCCAGCAAGTGACCAGTCATCGATTTGGTTGAACTGACCGCAAGCTTGTAAGCATGGTCGCCAAATGTTTTCTTGATAGCGAGCGTTTCAAACTTATCGTTGTAAGGTGTGGACGTGCCGTGGGCGTTGATATACCCGACCTGTTCAGGCTGAATTCCGGCGTCCTTTATAGTCTTCTGCATCACGCGTATCGCGCCTGAGCCCGTTTCATCCGGCATTGTTAAATGAAACGCATCAGCGGTCATCCCATAACCAACCAGCTCGCCATAAATTCGTGCGCCGCGACGTTTTGCCATTTCCAACTCTTCCAGAATCATGATGCCCGCGCCTTCGCCGATGACGAATCCGTCGCGGTCTCTTTCAAACGGCCGGCAGGCATGCAGCGGATCATCATTACGCGTGGAGAGCGCTCGCATCGAGGCAAATCCCGCGACGCTCATCGGCGTGATGGCAGATTCAGCGCCGCCGCAAATCATCACATCAGCGTCGCCGCGCTGAATAATTCTGAAACTGTCTCCGATTGCATGAGCTCCGGCGGAACAGGCGGTGGCGGTGGCTGAATTTGGTCCCTTCGCGCCGTAGCGGATGGAGACCTGCCCAGCGGCAAGATTCACTATCGCGGAAACAATAAAGAACGGTGAAACGCGTTCTGGTCCTTCGTTCAGCAGCTTTGAATGCTCGCGCTCAATGGCCCAGAAGTCTCCAATGCCGCTGCTGATGTAGGTCCCGGCGTTTTCTGCGAGGTCGTGCGGAAATTTGCCTTCCTCCGTCAACGAAAAACCGGCATCGGCCATCGCTTCAGTGGCCGCTGCGATCGCGTAATGAATAAAGGCGCCCATCTTGCGCGCCTCTTTCTTTGCAATGAATTTGAGTGGATCGAAGTCCTTGATTTCGGCAGCAAACTTCACGGGAAACTTTTCCGTGTCAAACTTCTTGATGTAGTCGACGCCACTGCGTCCACTCATCAATGCGGACCACGTTTCCTCTACTGAATTGCCAACCGGAGTTATCAGACCGAGGCCTGTAACAACCACACGTCGTGCCAAATCAACACTCCTTAAAAACAGTGAAAAGTAAACAGTGAAAAGTGAAAAGCAAGCAACACCCAGCGAACTCTGAGAAGTGAAGAAGTGAGAGAGAGGCAATCATGCCTGGACAGCAATTCTTGCTTTTCACTCTTCACTTTTCACTCTTCACTACTTTTCACCTTTCACTTTTCACTCGCTTATTTCTTGTGCTGGTCGATGTAGTTGTAGGCGTCGCGCACGCTCTGAATTTTCTCAGCGTCTTCATCGGGAATTTCGATGCCGAATTCCTCTTCAAAACGCATGACCAGTTCCACCGTATCCAATGAGTCGGCGCCCAGGTCGTCGATGAATCTCGCGTTCGGCGTTACCTCGTTTTCGTCCACGCCTAACTCATCAACGATAATCTGCTTAACCTTATTCTCGATCTCTTGATCGGGCATTTTCTTTGCTCCTCTATGATGTTATCTCTTTAAACTTACTTAATACCCAGCGCCGCGGCCGCACTCTTCAAACTGTCAGCGTCCTCGACATTTAAGCACTTCACTTCCCTGTTTATCTGTCGCATCAAGCCGGTCAACACTTTACCTGGACCAACTTCCACGAACGTTTCGACGCCGTTCGCAATCATCAATTCGATTGACTCCAGCCAGCGAACCGGCGCCGTTACCTGTCTGACTAACGAATCCCTGGCCGCATCACCGGTTTCTATCTCGGCCGCATCTACGTTGGTTACGAGCGGCGACGATAGATTTCGGAATGCCAGGCTTTCAAGATCGACGGCCAGACGCTCCTGAGCCGGCTTCATCAAGTCGCAATGAAACGGTGCGCTGACGTTGAGTTTAATAACTCGCTTCACGCCGCGATCTTTCAGAAGTTCAATTGCACGATCAACCGCTTCCGAATGGCCGGCGATGACAACCTGATTGGGCGCATTAATGTTAGCCGGAGCGCAAATCTGGTTCTGCGCCGCCTCTTTACACGCTTCTTCGATTGTCTTCAACTCCCCGCCGATGACTGCAGCCATCGCCCCGGTACCAACGGGCACGGCTTCCTGCATATACCTTCCGCGTGCACGCACCGTCCGCACAGCCGCGTCGAGTGTTAGCGACTCGGCGGCAAACAATGCGGAGTATTCACCGAGGCTATGTCCGGCCACGTAGTCCGGGCGCGGAAACCCTTCAGACTGCATTGTGCGAAAAACAGCAGCCGAAGTTGTCAGAATAGCCGGCTGCGTATTCTCAGTGAGCTGCAAATCCTCGGCAGATCCTTCAAAGCACAGCTTCGAAATTGAGAATCGCAACGCATCATCAGCCTCTTCAAAGAGCAGTTTGGCTACGGGAAAATTCTCAACCAGATTTTTTCCCATTCCCGGATATTGCGAACCTTGTCCGGGAAATATGTACGCCAGTGCCATATTGGTAAATGGTAAATCGTAAGAGCGCCGTCCAATGTCCAATGTCCAATGTCTATCTTTATCAGGTTGAATCGCTTTGCCCAAGGTGGAGAACTGAATCTGGTTCGTCAACCGGCACATTCGGACCTTGGACTGGTTTTCACCATTCACTATTTACCAACAAGCTACCAGCGCATCAAAACGCCGCCCCAGGTAACGCCGCCGCCAAACGAGGCCAACAAAACCAGATCGCCTTCAGTTATGCGGCCGGCCTCAACGCACTCGTCCAAACCAATCGGAATCGAAGCGGAGGATGTGTTTCCGTGCATCGCGATGTTTGAATAAACGCGCTCGCTCTCAACATTCAGCTTGTTTGCCACCGCGTCAGTTATGCGTTGGTTCGCCTGGTGCGGAATGAACAGCTTTATGTCTTCTGGTTTCAATCCTGCGTCTTCAAGAACTTCCTTTGAAATGTCGGCCATCGAACGAACCGCAACCTTGAAGAGCTCGTTACCCTTCATCTTGAAGAAGTGGTCGCCTGCCGCAAGAGTCTCCGCGCTGGCAGGCTTACGCGTACCTCCACCAGGCGAAAAAAGCTGTTCCTCGTATCTGCCGTCGGATCGAATTCGGGCCGACAAGATTCCACGATCGTCTCCAGTGCTCGCTGCCAGAACCGCGGCACCCGCGCCGTCGCCGAACAGTACGCAGGTCTGACGATCACTGTAATCAACATACTGCGTCAGAATCTCAGCGCCGATCACCAACGCATGTTTGGATTGACCGGTGCGAATCATTGTGTCTGCGATCGTTAGACCATATAGGAAACCTGAGCAGGCCGCCACAATATCCATGGCCGCAGCTTTGTGTGCCCCCAGTTCCGCTTGAATGATGCAACCTGTTGAAGGAAGGATTTGATCTGGTGTGACCGTAGCGCAGAGCAGTAAATCGATGTCTGACGGTTGCAGGCCGGCGCGCTCAATCGCCTGCTTGGCGGCCCGCACGGCGAATAGAGAAGTGTATTCACCGGGCGCTGCCTTGCGACGTTGCTTAATGCCGGTGCGCGTAGTAATCCAATCGTCGGACGTCTCGACCATCTTTTCCAAATCGGCATTTGTCAGGATGCCTTCAGGATAAGAGTGTCCCGTTCCAACTATGCGGGCCCGCATATTTGCCATCAATTCCCTCAGTTGATTGTTTTCGAGGCGGTAATACTATCCACTAGCCGCGACAAAAGCCAAGCATGTCACGACTGCCACTCGAATACGAATACAAAATCTCATTAACACAGCACTTCAGTGCGGTGACCGATCTCGCAAGCCTTCGGCGTGAAACCGTTTCACATTTAGAGGCGGTAGCTGCAGCACCTGCCTAAAGCCAGATGTTGATGACATGTCGTTAAGCCAACAGCGCTCGGGTTTCCTCGATTCCCTGCTCGATACGTTCGCCGGCTCGATTCTCCGAAAACTCTTTGACACTGCGAATCGCGTTGCGAATCGCTCGAGCATTCGAACTGCCGTGGCCAATAACTACAATTTTTCTAACTCCAAGGAGCGGCGCGCCACCGTGTTCGGAATAGTCGAGTCGCTTCTTTATGTTCCGGAAAGCGGGCTTGGCCAACATCGCGCCGGCCTTTGTCACAGCAGAAGCCGTCAACTCGCGCTTAATCATCGACAGCATCGCGTCCGTTAAACCTTCAGACAGCTTTAGCATTACGTTTCCGGTAAAGCCGTCTGTCACGATTACGTCAACGGCGCCGGAGAAGACGTCACGACCTTCGACGTTTCCCACAAAATTCAAACTCTTCATTTCGCGCAAAAGCGGAAATGCTTCCTTAGTCAGGTCGTTACCCTTGGCTTCCTCTTCGCCGATACTCATTAATCCAACCACGGGTCCGATCGTTCCCAAAACTGAACGCGAATAAGCGTCGCCCATGATAGCAAACTGGACCAGGTGCTCCGCTTTGCACTCCGCGTTCGCTCCAACGTCCAACAGCAGCGTTGGCTTTGCGGATTTCGTGGGAATAAGAGCTGCGAGCGCCGGCCGGTCGACTCCCGGCAACATGCCCAGCACCATCTTAGCGGTCGCCATTGCCGCGCCTGTGTTTCCGGCTGAAACGAATCCGTCCGCTTGGCCGCTGTCTACCAACTTGCAACCGATTCTCAAAGAACTCTTCTTCTTACGCCGAACCGAAGTCGCCACCGGTTCACCCATCCCGATCACTTCAGGCGCTTCAACTAACTCAATGCCACGGTCGCCGTCTCCGCGCCAGCCACAGCGCTTCAGTTCGGGTACGACGACATGAGCTTGACCGACGAGAATTACCTTGACGCCGAGATCGCGTGTGGCAGCCAGCGCACCGTCAATCTCAGCGTGCGGCGCGTGGTCGCTTCCCATCGCGTCGAGAACGACCTTTCCCGTGAGCCGGGTTTCCGTCTTCGACTGATTTCGCACAGGCGATTCTTTTGAGGTGGGTTAGGTCTGTTCGACCTGAACAACCTGGCGGTCCTTGTAGTAGCCACACTTAGGACATACCCGGTGTTGCAGACGAGGCTCCTGGCAATTTGGACAAAGAGTTGTTTGCGGCGCGCGCAGTGCATCGTGCGCGCGGCGTTTGCCACGGCGGGCTTTCGAATGTCTTCGCTTTGGATTTGGCATAATTACTCCAATTTTGTGAATGGTAAATAGTGAATGGTGAATAGTAAAAAGCGCCTACCGCTGCAGCCATTTACTATTTACGATTCACTATTTACCGGTTTCTCGGTCTACCAGATCTTTCAAACCCGCCCAGCGCGGATCAGTTTCTGCTGTTTCGCAGGTGCAGTCTGCCACATTCCTGTTGACGCCGCACACGGCGCACATGCCCTTGCACGCTTCGTCACAAACCAAGTGATCCGGCGCCGCCAACAACAACTCTTCGGTCACCAGCGCGTCGATGTCGATCGCCTCCCCGTCAAACACTGCGAGGTCGAGTTCATCTTCGCTCAAGTCACCCGTTTGAAGCGCTTCGTATTGTTTCGCAGTGACATACTCGAGTTTGAACCTCGAATCAACGGGAAACTCCACCGGTTTCAAGCAGCGATCACATTCCAGCTGTATTCGGCCAACGACTCGGCCGTTCACCTTAACCCGGTCGCCTTCTCGGCGTATTTCACCGGTCACCTTCGGCGGTACAACCAAACTCAGTCGCTCGTCTTCGAGGACAAGCTCGCCGGGCGCGTATTCATAGGCGAATTTGCCCCTTGCACCCTCCAGGCTTTCAAGCTCGATCCGCATGACTCCACCCTATTTAAAATGGCGTATTTCGGGGGCTAACGAGCAAAAAGCCATTATAACGAGGAGAAACGAAGTGTCAACGCGAGGTGCCAACCGCGAAATTTCAGAAAGGGGCTCCCCTGCTGCTTCGTTGATGGAATTGCGGCTTGCCGCCGCACAGTGCGGTGAGGCTTGCCTCACCGGCGGGATTCATTTGCAATTAGTTCGCGAGGCTAAGCCTCGCGAATCCTAGTAAAAGAAGCAGTTGACGGTAAGCCATAGGCTTACCGCACTGTGCGGCGGCAAGCCGCTAAGAGAGGTAGCGCAGGCGCTGACCTCATTACCCTTCTACATCAGCCGGATTCCCAGCGCTCAGCGCATCCTGACGTAGCGCTTCGGCCAAACGACGATCGCCGCCGGTTATGAGTCTGCGAGAGTCGCCGCGCGGGGAACGGAAAAGCGGCGCCACAACCTGCCGGACTTTTTGTTGCTTGGTCCTATTCGAAGCGCGCCTGGTCGCTGTTTGCGGAGGTGCCTTAACGACATGTTCCTGTCTCGCCTTATTCCGACCAGCACGCTCTGAAATCAAACTCAGAACATACGATGCTTCAGCGTAAGCCTGATCCAACTCTAGCGCCTTCCGCAGATGACGTGCGGCCAGTGAGTCGCGGCAAATCTGATAGTAGAGACAGCCGAGCGCGTAATGCGCTTCCGGAGAAGCTTTGCTTGCCAGGGCGAGTTTGAATTCCTGGAGAGCTTTGCGCCAGTTCTCTTCGGCGACGAACAGCCTGCCTAGCCCGTAATGAGCTGCGAAAGACGATGGCCCGAGACGCATAGCGCGACGCGAGTAGTTCCTTCGCGCGTTCAGTGTCACCCTCATCCGCACATGTCAAGCCAAGCAACAAGGCAACGCGCTGATCGAGGGGAAGAATTTCATGAGCTTTTTCCAGGTAGTTACGCGCCTGGTGCAGCTTGCCGGTCTTGAAAAAATGTTCTCCGATATAACAATGCAATGGTGCATTATCTGTCGACATCTCGGCCGCCTGACGCATGGCTCGAATTCCTCGAGCCGGCTGATCTTCTTCGAGGAATAAAAACCCCTGCGTGATCGAGGCTTCGAACGCATCCCGATCGTCGCCTCGATAAGCCGCCAAAATCTTCGCACGCAGGTCGTCGCGGCGTTCGCTTTCCTGTTGTTGCGCCGCATCCTTCTGACAGCTGTCGATCCAAAGCCTCTCGAGACGCGAACCCTGGATGATGCCGTCGTCAGTCAGCAATCCGACCAATGACTTAACGAGGGCGCGATCGAAGTGGGAGTTCTGCGCCTGACGTAGAAGCAAGTCGAGTCCGCGTTCAAGTTTCTCCGAAAGACGAGCGATTCTGTTTTCGAGGGCTGAGATGCGCTCGAGCAAATGCTCGTCGTTAGCGGCTGCGCCTTCGTTCGTTTCATAGCGCGCAGCAGCAGGTTCGACGATGATCATCAAACGGGTACCGCAGCGCGAACAGAACTCCGTGCCCAGCGGATTACCCGCCAAACACTTCTGGCAATAATGAGCAACGGAAGACATAAGTGAGAGGTTAGATTCTAGATGCTAGATGTCAGATGTCAGATGTCAGATGTCAAGATGTCAGTGAGCGGATAACGGATCCGATGTCCGAGTTTCCAGCATCTAGCATCCAGCATCTCGTCCTGACATCTGATCTCTGACATCTGACATCTGGCAGTTAGTATTCGTAAAAGCCTCGGCCGGTTTTCTTTCCCAACCATCCAGCATCAACATAACGTTTTAACAAAGGGCACGCGCGATATTTTGGATCGCCTAGCCCGTCGGACAACACATTGAGAATGGCCAGGCAGACGTCCAAACCAATGAAGTCGGCAAGTTGCAAAGGGCCCATCGGATGATTCATTCCCAGCTTCATGATCCCGTCTATGCTCTCTCGCGTCGCCACGCCTTCGTATAGCGTGTAAATCGCTTCGTTGATCATCGGCATCAAGACGCGATTCGAAACGAACCCTGGAGAATCATTACAGTCAAGCGCCGTCTTGCCAAGTTTTTCCGTGAGATCGCGAACCGTCTCGTATGTCTCATCCGACGTCGCCATCCCGCGAATGACTTCAACCAGCTTCATTACCGGCACGGGATTCATAAAGTGCATTCCAATGACTTTGTCCGGCCTGTTCGTTACTGCAGCCAGTTTTGTAATTGAAATTGAAGAGGTATTTGAGGCGAGGATTGCTTCTGGTGATGTGATGCGATCCAGCGTCTTGAAGACTTCAGTCTTAATCTCGAGATTCTCGGTGACCGCTTCGATAACTATTGACGCTTTGCTAAGTTCCTGAAGATCCGTGGTTGTGCTGATCCTCTGCACAATCGCAGTTTTCTCGTCCGCGGTGAGTCTCTCTTTATCGACGTCGCGCTGCAGGCTTTTACCGATGGCGCCCATGCCGCGTTGAAGAAACTCTTCCTGCACGTCGCGCATGATTACCTTGTAGCCCGCGCGCGCGGCCACCTGGGCGATGCCGTTGCCCATCGTTCCCGATCCGATTACACCGATGATTTCAGTCATTGGTTTTACTTAAGGGACGTTCTGCCACAGATCAACACGGATAAGAACGGATAAGAAAACTTTAACTACTTCCCATCACTGGTTTTATTGCTGTATCCGGTTTTTATCAGTGTTCATCTGTGGCGTTACCGCGTTCATCTGCGGCTAAGAAAGGGCTTTGGTTTCTTGTTGGCTGTTTTGTTCTTATCCGCCTTTATCCGTGTTTATCTGTGGCAGATTTGCTTTGACTACCGCTCAACTGCCATCGCTACTGCATTGCCCCCGCCTAAACAAAGAGCAGCGACACCACGATGCGCATTGCGACGTTTCAATTCGTAAAGCATGGTCGTTAACAGTCGCGAGCCTGACTGGCCGATGGCATGGCCCAGCGCAACCGCCCCGCCGTTAACATTCACTTTTTCCGGATCAAGACCAAGCTCCTTGATGATCGCAACAGCCTGCACCGAGAAGGCTTCGTTCAATTCGATCAAGTCGACATCGTTCAACGACCAGCCCGCCTTCTTTAACACCTTTTGAATCGCTTCCACCGGCGCCATCATGACCAGCTCGGGCTGAATACCCGAAGTTGCTTGCGCCACAATCCGCGCCATCGGCTCCACACCCAACGTCTTTGCACGTTCGGCGGACGTGACAACAACGGCAGACGCGCCATCGTTAACGCCCGGGGCGTTGCCGGCGGTGACAGTTCCGCCTTCCTTCTTAAATGCGGGTTTGAGATTCCCCAGCGCCTCGATCGACGTATCTTCGCGCACAGTTTCATCGGTATCGAAAACTACCGGCGCACCTTTCCTTTGCGGAATTTCGATCGGCACGATTTCGTCCTTAAACTTTCCTTCCTTGATTGCCGCCGCCGCTTTCCGATGCGAGTTGAGCGCGTATTCATCCTGTTCCTGGCGAGTCACGTGATAGCGATCGGCCACCACTTCACCCGTGTGGCCCATGTGGTAGTTTTCGAACGCGCACCAAAGACCGTCCTTGATCATTGCGTCGATAAGCTCGCCGTTTCCCAGGCGGTAGCCTTCGCGCGCCTTCGGAATTAGATATGGAGCGTTGGACATGGACTCCATCCCGCCCGCAATCACGATTTGCGAGTCGCCCAACTGAACTCCCTGCGCCGCCATCATCACCGACTTCAAACCTGAACCACACACTTTGTTGATTGTCACCGCCGACACGCCGAAGGGGATGCCGCCGCGCAGCGCAGCCTGGCGCGCAGGGTTTTGGCCCAGGCCGGCCTGGATAACGCAACCCATAATTACTTCGTCAACTTCCTCTGCGGGCACGCCTGCGCGTCGTACGCTTTCCCGCACGACCATTGCACCAAGATCCGTGGCGGAAAAACCCTTTAACGCACCCATAAACTTTCCGACCGGCGTTCGCACGGCGCTGATAATTACTGGCTCTTTAAGATCGCTCATTGACTCTCCCGAAAATTATTTACTGTTTACGATTTACTATTTACCCGTAGGGGTGTCAAGGAAGCGCTCTGACTCCGGTTCTCGGCGAGAGTGACGAACCGACCTGTCGGCGCTTTACTCGGCTCGACCTGTCGCAGCCTTTTTGTATTTTAGATGGCGCCGTCAAGCCAGCGCCGACTAAAGCGGCGTCGAGCCGCCGCACTCCAAGGGAGGTGTCAATTGAACGCAACACGATCGGATGCTAGACTCGCCTTTGCTATTCAACCTTCAAAACATTATTCCGATTATCAAACATGCAAGCTTTGATTCTGGCCGGTGGTAAAGGGACGCGTCTGCGTCCGCTCACCGTCTACACACCGAAACCAATCGTTCCGATTTGCAATCGTCCTTTCCTTCTTTACCAAATCGACACGCTGCGCCGCGCAGGCATTACCGACATCGCCCTTTCGCTCTCTTACCAACCGAACAAGATTGAGCATCTTCTCGGTGACGGGTCCGATTACGGTGTGAAACTTAAGTACACCGTTGAACCACAGCCGATGGGAACAGCAGGCGCTTACAAGTTTGCGGAGGACCTGATTCGCGAACCCACCGTAGTTTTTAACGGCGACATTCTGACTGACCTCGATCTAAAGACGGTTATTCGCGAACACAACGAGCACAACGCTACGGCCACGATCGTTTTGACTCCCGTTGAAAATCCATCCGCGTATGGTCTGGTGGAAACCGAAGACGATGGACGGATACGTCGATTTCTGGAAAAGCCGAAGGCGGATGAAATTACCTGCAACACAATCAACGCCGGCACCTACATTCTCGAACCAAAAGTGTTGGATCTCATTCCGACAGGTGAGAACCACTCCTTTGAATACGGTCTGTTTCCGGAATTGCTGAAGCGAAAGGAAGTCTTCTTCGCGCACACGCCGCCACGCACATACTGGATCGACATCGGCACGCCCGAGCGTTACCTCCAGGCGCACCATGACTTACTTGGTAATCGCGTTGGGCGCATTCATATCAAGGACCGCCGCGGTGATTTTGATTCAGCGACGGCTGCCGAGATTGATGACGTCTCGATGATCGGCGACGGCTGTCAAATCAAACCCGGCGCACAGATTATCAACTCGGTGCTTGGCCCAGGCTGTTTTGTCGAGGAGCGTGCGCGCGTCGAAAACTCCGTGGTATGGCCCCACACGCGCATCGGCACCGCCGCCGTGGTGTCGGGCGCAATTGTCGGACGCGGCTGCCACATTGGGCGTTCAGCGCTCGTAGCTGAGGGATCAGTCCTGGGCGATAAGACTTCGCTGACTGACTACACAATTACCGGGACAAGCAAACCAGTCCTGACGCGTTCCTGTTCGTGACATTTCGTGTAGTTCGTGGATCGACTTTCGCTACGGAAAAAACGATCCACGAATTACACGAAACGACACGGAAAAAGTCGATGACGGAACATTCTCCAATCAAATTTGGCACTGACGGTTGGCGCGCGATCATCGGCCGCGACTACACGTTCGCTAACGTTGAGCGCGTGGCCCAGGCCTACGCTGATTACCTTTTACAAGATCAAACCTCACCATCCGTAGTTATTGGATACGACCGCCGCTTCCTTTCGGAACTCTTCGCGCCGCGAGCAGCGGAGGTGCTTGCGGGCAACGGGATACGCGTCTCTCTCTTTCCGGAAACAGCGCCGACACCGTTGATTTCGTGGGCGGTCAAAGAACTCAAAGCTGACGGTGGAGTGGTAATAACCGCGTCTCACAACTCCGCCGACTTCAACGGCTTCAAGATCAAGGCTCCGTGGGGCGGAAGCGCCGCGCCGGAAACAACTCGTGCAGTTGAACAACTCGTGGATGCCCATGCGCCAAAGCGATCGAGCAATCCGGTCGAGCCCGATTCGCATGGCCTGGCGCCTGCAATTGATAGCTACCGGAAACAGATTGCGTCCTATGTGGACCTTGAACGGTTGCGTGGCTCAGCAGGGACGGTGATAGTCGATCCGATGCATGGGTCAGGCGGCAACTGGGTCGAGAGTTTCCTGACTGGCGGGGCGTTAACAGTCGAAACAATTCGAGGCTACCGTGATCCCTTGTTTGGTGGAGTCAGCCCTGAGCCGATTGACAGTAACCTTGGCCCACTTAAACAACGGGTTGACGAAACAAGGGCCTTAGTCGGTTTAGCAACTGACGGAGATGCGGACCGTGTCGGGGCGGTGAATGAACACGGCGAGACTATGACGATGCATCAGGTGGTCCCGCTCGTGCTGTTACACCTTGTGAAGGAACGGAAGATGACTGGCGGAATCGTACGCACGTTTTCGCAGTCGGTGCTACTGAAAAGAATCGCAGCGGCGTTCAACCTGCCGCTTTACGAGACGCCGATTGGATTCAAATACATCGCCGAGCTAATGCTAAAAGATGACATTCTGATCGGTGCTGAGGAATCAGGCGGCATTGGCGTCAAGGGACACATTCCCGAACGCGACGGCATACTTAATTCCTTACTCTTTCTGGAGGCAATTGTGACCGCTGGGGTCCCGGCGTCGCAGATGCTTGCGGAACTTCATCGCGAGTTCGGCGAGTTTCATTTCGCGAGAAAGGACTTGCGCGTAGAACCGGGCCCGGGTCAACAACTAGTGGAAGATCTTGCCGACAAGCCTCCGGCGGAATTGGCAGGTTATCCCGTTACCGGTGTTGAGACGATGGATGGAACAAAGCTGCTTTTTGCAGACGAGTCATGGCTTCTATTTCGTCAGTCAGGAACCGAACCGGTACTTCGCATTTACTCCGAGGCGACCAGCGTGGCGAAGACGCACGAGTTGTTAAGCGCGGGAGAGAAACTGGCGATGTTTAGGCCCGAAGGGCCGACAGTCACTAGCCGCGGCCGTGAGGCCGTGGATAAATGAAATACGCATCGAGAGGCCCGAAGGGCAGACAGTAAGAGTCGTCATCTGTTAAATCAACTGTCGGTTCTTCGGACCTCTAACCATCTCCTGTTCCGAGTCCACGCCCTTACGGGCGTGGCTATTGACTGTCGGCCCTTCGGGCCTCAGTATTGACTGCTACTTCAGAACTCGTTATTTTTCCTTCGCTCTGCATTCCCCCAAATCCCGTTTTGAAATCTTCCGCCGGAGGTGATCTGCGATGGGGTTGATTCTTCTGATAATTCTGATCATTTTGCTGCTGGGAACTGTTCCACGGTGGCCGCACAGCCGAAACTGGGGATATGGACCAAGCGGCGGCATCGGACTGCTGTTGGTAATCGTTCTGATTCTGGTGTTACTGAAGATTATCTGAATCAATAGTCGGCCCGGCGCGCTCGGCAGCGTCGTTTCGGGATCCAGACGCGCAGTGGGCCACTCATGCCTGAACTTCCAGAGGTCGAACACGTCGTACGTTCGCTGCGCCGAGCTGTCCTCGGACGGCAAATCGTCGCGGCTGAAATTCACCTGCCAAAGCTCATAGCTCCGACTTCACGCTCCGCCTTCAATCGCAAAATCAAAGGGTCACTCATTCAGGCCATTTCCCGCCGCGGCAAATTCATACTGATCGAGCTCGAAAAGTTAGACGACGCCGGCGCAAACAAGCCTCAGGTGCTCGTGGTCCATCTGAGAATGACTGGAAAGTTTCTGGTCTTGTCTCCTGATGACGCGCCTCCGAAGCACGCCCACGCAGTTTTTTATCTCGACGACGAACGGCGTTTGGTATTCAAAGACCAACGGCAGTTTGGTGTGATGAGGCTCGTTGCCGCCTCTCGCGTTACGCATACCAAGGGCATCGACCAGCTCGCACCGGAGCCGTTTTCAGAGGATTTCAGTGTTGATTACCTAAAACTAATACTGGCCCGATCGCGCCGGACACTGAAGACACTTCTGTTGGACCAGACTAAAATCCTGGGGCTGGGAAACATCTATGCTTCGGAGGCATTATTCCGCTCCGGCATCAATCCCTTCGTATTGGCAGCTGACCTTTCACCGCGGCGAGTCCCGCGGTTGCACCAGGGAATCCGCGACGTCCTGCGCGCTGCCATCTCCGGCAACTCAACGAAGAGGCTCAATCTCGAAAACCCTGAAGGCTTTTCTTATGGCGAAGCATTCGGAAAGGTGTGGCAGGTTTACGATCGGGAAGGAAAGCCTTGCTACAGGTGTGGGACGCCTATTCGGCGCCTGACTCATGGAGGTCGATCGACTTATTGGTGCCCGCGCTGCCAGCGAAGGTAGATGCATGAGATGCTGAGATGCTAGATGCTAGTGCTAGATTTTAACAACGCTACTAAGATCTAGGATCCGGTTCTAGAATCTAGCATCCAGCATCTAGCATCTGGCATCTTCGGCCTACAGGTGCTCGACAATGTAGTCCGTCATCATTTGTCGCATGTGTTTCAGTAACAACGGATCCGTCACGCCGTGTCGCTGCTTCGGATAGATCATTAGATCGAACTGCTTCCCTGCCTTCTGCAACTCATACACAAACTGAACCGTGTTTTGCATGTGCACGTTGTCGTCGATTGCGCCATGCACCAGCAGCAGCCGACCGTGGAGATCTTTAGCGGCATGAACGGGTGAACTCCGACGATAGCCTTCCGGATTGTTTTGAGGAGTCAGCATGTATCGCTCGGTGTAGATGGTGTCATAGTCGCGCCAATCCGCGACCGTGCCTCCGGCGATTCCCATTTTAAAACTCTTACTGTGCGTCATCGCATAACTGGTCATGTATCCGCCGTAGCTCCAGCCAGAGATGCCGATGCGCGACCCATCAACATAGGGTTGGCTCTTCAACCACGCGATACCATCTTCAATGTCACGCAACTCCGACTCGCCGAAGTTCTTGTAGGCGCCCCAGGCTGACTCCGCGCCTTTTCCACTGGCTGTGCGATTGTCGACCGCCCAAATGATGTAACCCTTTTGCGCCAGCGACTGGTACCAGAGATAAGTTGGACCACCCCACGCGTTTCTTACTTGTGGCGCGTGAGGACCGGCATAGGTAAATTGCATCACCGGATATTTCTTAGCTGGATCGAAACCTGGCGGCTTAATCATCATCGCTTCCATCGGAAAACCATCGCGCGTCTTTACCTGCATCAACTCCGGTTTGCCAAAACGATACTGCGTCAACACTGCAACTTTGTTCTCTTCGATTACTCGCACCAGCTTGCCATTGATGTCGTAAAGACGCGTCTGTGTAGGAGTGTTGACGTCGCTGACGAAGTCAATAAACAGGTTGTTTTTTGGACTCACAAGGAAACGGTGCGTGCCTTCCGCGGTTGTCAGGCGCGTAACTCCATCGCCCCTGAGTGAGACGCGATAGGGTTGCGGCGCAACGTGGCTGTGCTCCGTCGCCGTAACGAACGCGACACCCTTTTCTTCATCGATGCCTTCGAAAGTACGCACCTCCCATTTGCCATCGGTGACCTGTCGAATAAGCGAGCCGGTCGGCGAGTAGTGATAGAGATGATGCCAACCGGAGCGCTCGCTTTCCCAAAGAAACGATCCGTCCTTCAACCAATGTGGATTGTCCATGACTTCCACCCAGGCCCTGGTTGTTTCTCTGAGGACAGTATTCGACTTGCCGTCACGCGCATCGGCGAAATTGAGATCAAGAAACGTTTGTTCGCGGTTCTGTGCCTGATAAGCGACTTTCTTACTGTCAGGCGTCCAAGACACGCGCACGATCAGTAAATCGCTGGGCTGGTATTTGTATGTGTCCATCCAGCGTGTTGGCCCACCAGAGGCGTTTACGACACCGAGCTGAACAATTGGGTTCGGGTCACCCGCCTTGGGATAGGGCGTTATCTCCACCGTTTGCCGGTAAGGAATATGATCGACAACCACAAACTCGTGCACCGGGTGCTCATCGAGCCGAAGGTAGGCGAGCATGGTTGAATCGGGACTCCACCAATAAGCCTGGAAGTCGCCGCGGCCGTAAAGCTCTTCCTGATAAACCCAATCCAACCGTCCGTTAAGAATCTTTGGACCACCGTCTGTTGTCAGGCGCCGCTCTTTCTGCGTCGCCAGATCGAAGACGTACATGTCGTTGTTTCTGACAAAGCCGATCATTCGCCCGTCAGGACTAAACGTTTCACCAACTTCTTCTTCAGGCCCGCCGGTGACTCGAATGGCCTTCTCGCTGCCGAGCTCGTAGTAGAACAGGTCGTCTTCAAAATTGATTAGGACCGCAGTCTCAGTGGGATTGAAATCGAATGAGCCTTCGCTGACTATGTCCTTCACGTCTGCGGCGGATAAACCTGGCAACGAAGAAAAGGCCGCCTGCATTCTCGCGGCGTCAAAAAGCGGTGTCGCCTGACCCGTCAGCGCATTAACTTTCTGCAAACGCGGCACTGATTTATTGGAAGCCTCGTTAGTTAGAAGATAGTGCTTGCCGTCTTTCATCCAGCGTATGTTCGGCAGCGTGCCGCTGAAGTTGACCTTCTTGACGGGATCAAAAACGTCATCAATGGACAGGACCTTGTCCTGGCCGGCTGCGGGTAAGAAGCCATACAGGATTAAGAGCGCCGCTGTCAGAAATCTATGTTTCACTTGCCGAGATTCTCCGTTGGAAAGTTAAGTGGATCGGATGGGAGTTGCAGACTCCGACGCGTCGGGTAGCGAGCGGACGCTGGACCAACCACCGCTCTAAGCTTACTGAATCTAAAGTTGCTTCTTGCATCCGTTCGCTACCGCGAACGGTTCTGTATTCCTGTTGGCTTCAAAAAAACGATCCACGAATTAACACGAAATTTCACGAATAAAGACTTTCGTGCTGCTTCGTGTAATTCGTGGATCGTTTTTTAACCGCCGGCTGACGTCGAGCCGCAACGTCTCACACTCCAGGCATGGCTTTCTTCAACGGTTTCAGCAGCAAGATCAAGACAACCGCCATCACCAGCGCGCATGCGCCCAGAATTGCGAAGAAGCTGGATTGAAACCACTTGTCCCAGTAAACGCCGATCATGGTCAGCTTGTTGCCGATCGCTGTGGCCACAAACCATCCGCCCATTAGCAGCCCTCGCATTCTGATGGGAGCGACCTTCGACACTAACGAAAGGCCCATCGGCGACAACATCAACTCACCGAGCGTCACGACCGCGTAAGCCAGGATCAACCAGAATGGAGACACTCTGAACAAGTACGAGTGCCGAAGGATCTGCAGTCTTGTATCGTTGCGCTTGCTCCGGACCCAGAATGGGACCGAGGTCCGCCATCAACTTGTCGGCGCCCTCATACTTCTCGTCCACCACCTCGAGCTTAAGCTTTTGCAGCACACCTTCGGCGACACCTTCCGATTGAAGTCGCTTCGCCACGTCATCCGGAATAGCACGCGCGCCTATCCTTTCCACCACGTCTTCAGGCACGCCTTCCGCGCGCAGGTTATTCAGACGTGCGTTCTGTGACGCGAAAGTTGGACGAAGCATACTGCGATTCGTTGGGCACCATGTTCTCGCCTTGTCTCGCAGCGAAGAAGAGAATGAAGAACGAGAGGCCTGTTAGAGTCATGCCAATCGCCATCTTTGTCGGCGTGGCCGGTTCCTTACCTCGCCTGTCGAGAAATCGCCAGAGAAACACCAGCGGAAAAGTTAGTGTGACAACCCAAAACGGGTTGATCGCGTTCGAGATCGTTCCCGACACGTTCCAGTCAGTGTTGTCGTCCGCGAAATAAGTGAGAGTCGAGCCGTTCTGGTGAAAGACCATCCAGAAGACGATCACGATCGTGAAGATCACGATCAGCGCGAAGACTCGTCTTGATTCCGGCACCGCATCCATCACACGTGACCGGTCTGCTGAAGCCGCTGCAGAGCCTTTTGCAAACATTCCGCCCGGCGTTGTAGCGGTTCGCTCACCTTCGTCCGCGTCCTGATGACTGACGCCTTTTGGAGGTGCGTCTACAGTAACTGGGGCTACATCCCCTGCGGGCTCTTCAAGGATCGCGCCCTTCTTCGGCTCTTCAACATACTTCTTAAACTTCCAAAGAATTCCGACCGAAATAACCATTCCGAAAGCAGCGACGGCAAACGCCGGGTGGTTGCCAAATCTCTGCTTAATAATCTCCATCATGACCGGCGCCATGAAACGCGCCGATGTTGATTCCCATGTAGAAGATGTTGTAAGCGCGATCTTTGAGGTGGCTGCCTTCCGGATAGAGGTTGCCGACCATCGTGGAGACGTTGGGCTTGAAACAGCCCGTTTCCAATCACCAGGCAAGTCAGCGCCGCGTACACGGCGGGCATCGACCGGATTGAGAGCAATCCGTGGCCGGCCATAAAGAAGAGGCCGCCGATCATTACTGCTTTGCGGTATCCGAGTTTCTTGTCCGCCAGCCAACCGCCGATCAGCGGACTCGCGTACACGAACATAAGGTAGTTCGCGTAAAGTCCGGTGGCGCGCGCAGCTGACCATCCGAAACCTTCATCGGGATTCTGCAAATAGAGCGTGAACAGCGCGAGCATTGAGTAGAAGCTGAAGCGCTCCCACATTTCCGTCGCGAAGAGGACGTACAAGCCCTTCGGATGTTTCTCCATGTGGGCTACTGCGGGCCTACTCATGCTATTGGCGGTGGCCATAGTTCTAGCTCCTCCAGAATCTTGGACTCAACAGCAATTACAGGGGAGTAATAAGGGGATTTATGCCACGCATTCAGCCAAAGTTTACGGCCCATGTCAAGGGAGTTTTGGCCGAAATCCTGAACGGAGAGGCGGCGGCGACCCATTGACTGCCGACAGGTTCAGTAGGAGTCATCTTCTTACTATTGGAGTGATTCGATTTTGAAACCGCGTGCTCAACTCAAATTCAATGGTCGTTTTCGCGAGGTATGTGCAGGCATGAGCGTTGCCCTATCTGGCGGGTCTTTCCGAATTGCCAGATAAGGAGCGATCAATAGATGACACGCTTAACACTCGCAGGCAGTCGATTGCGTACCCTCGCTGCCGGTCTTGTTTTACTAGTTTGCTGCTTTGTTCAAGTTGTTGCGCAGGACGACTTAACACCGCCTAAGGTTGAAGTAAAAGGAACGGTCGGTGGAGCCCTATTCGGCGAAGAGATACCACACGGCGTTTTCGGTGGTTCCGTACGCGTTTACGTAAGCCGGCGCGTGAGTGTGGAACCGGAAGTTCTCTACATGTATAACTCACCAAACGATCAGGACTTCCTCATCCAGCCAAACGTTGCCTATGATCTTACCGAGCCCACAGGGCGGGTTGTGCCCTATGTGATAGGAGGAGTCGGAGTGCTTCACCACCAGGGACGCTTCTTCGGTTTCGATTTCACTACCGGAGCTCCGCGAACTTTCGACAAATCAGCCACCACCTGGTCAGCCAGTGGTGGGGCTGGCGTAAAGATCTTTGTCACAGACCGTTTGTTCGTGGCACCCGAAGCGCGAATCGGAAGCGAGCCGACGTGGCGCGGCACGTTTAGCGTTGGTTATGTACTCTCCGGCAGAGACCGAAACTAGATCGAAAGCTAAGCGCGGACCGGGCGGACCCGCACCAAGGCGCCGTGGGTCGACAAATGCAGAACCGGGAGCGCAGCGATCGGGTGGCGTGGAACACACTCGGTCAGTGCGACCACTCCCGTGGAAAAACTGACCCTACCGAGTATCACCGTGAGTCGACAAATCCGGCTGCGCAACGACCTTGCGGCTGTCTACAGTGTGATCATCACGAATGAGTTCATTGCACGCGACCCGGTCGCTGCGTTCCCGGTTCTGTATTTGTCGACCCACCATGGCGATAAGAGTCTCCCCAGCTCTGCTTGACAGCTTGATTGCCCAGCGGTATAAGCACGCATGGAAAACGTGGTGAGTTAAGGCGACTTGCGGCCACGTAAAACAAACGGCTAAACAGCTCGGGCAGACCAAAACGTTGACCCGAAAAACTTCAGTAGTTCACGAAGTCCCGCGTTGTTTAGCGCGGGAATTTTCTATTTTAGTCAGATCAGTAGTCAGATCTTCGGGTGGAGGAATGAGTGGGAGTGCTTTAAGGAGTTACTTGGTGCTCATTTTGATTGCAGCACTGCCTCGTCGCTACTGACTACTGCACTATCCGTACTCCAAATGGAGCCTTTTAGAAACATCCTCGAATCGGACCGAATTCACGTCTTTGATGGCGCGATGGGCACCATGCTGTACGCCAAAGGCGTGTACATCAATCGCTGTTACGACGAGCTGAACATCAGCAATCCTGATCTGGTGCGCGAAGTCCATTCCGAGTATTGCCGCGCGGGCGCAGACATTCTCGAAACAAACACGTTCGGCGCGACCGCGCCAAAGCTGGCTCAATACGGTCTTGAAGCTAACCTGCATGAGATTAACGTGTCGGCCGCGCGGCTAGCCCGCGCTGGTGGCGGCGACGACTGTTACGTCGCGGGAGCAGTTGGACCACTGGGCCTGCGAATCGAACCGTATGGCCCAACCTCGTATGACGAAGCAAAGGACCTCTTCAAGCAACAGGTTTCGGCACTACTCGAAGGCGGCGTAGATCTGTTTCTGCTGGAAACCTTTTCCGATGTTTCCGAAATACGACAAGCGATCAACGCCGTGCGCGAGCTTTGTGATCTGCCCATCGTGGCCCAGATGACCATCCAGGTAGATGGCAATACGTCGTATGGCACAACGCCCGAGCTGTTTACTGCCCGTCTCGATGAATGGGGAGCAGATGTAATCGGCCTGAATTGCGGCGTCGGCCCGGCGATCATACTGACCGCGCTGGAGAAGATGCGTTCGGTAACGAAAAAGAAATTGGCCGCCCAACCAAATGCGGGTTTGCCGCGCGACGTGCAGGGCCGCCAGTTTTACATGTGCTCGCCGGAGTACATGTCCAAGTTTGCCAAGCGGTTTATCCAGTCAGGCGCCAAGTTTATTGGCGGGTGCTGCGGGACGACGCCGGCGCACATCAAGTTGATATCTGACGCGGTGCGCGCCGCCTCGCCACGCGCGCAGAAAGTTGTGCTTGCGTCAGGCGCGTTGGCCCAGGTCACTGAAGTGGCGCCAACGGACATCAAAGTTGTACCGCCTGCTGAGCGTTCAAAGTGGTCGCGGAAAATTGTAGAGGGCGAATTTGTAACTTCAGTCGAGGTGTTACCGCCGAAAGGTGTGGATGCACAGAAAACGCTCGACTCAATTCGCTTGCTTAAAGACGCGGGCGTTGACGGGGTAAACATTCCGGATGGTGCACGCGCGCAGTCGCGCATGAGTGCTCTTGCTACCGCCGTGCTGGTCGAACAGCAGATCGGGATCGAGTCTGTGTTGCATTACTGCTGCCGCGACCGAAATCTGCTCGGCATGATGTCTGACCTACTCGGCGCGGCTGCGCTGGGTATTCGCAATTTGCTTTTGATTACCGGCGATCCGCCGAAGATGGGACCGTATCCCGACGCAACCGCGGTATTCGACATCGACGCCATTGGACTTACCAACATGGTCAACAAGCTAAACCATGGACTCGACCTCGGAAACAACCCGATTGGCGAACCGACAGCTTTTTGCATTGGGGTTGGCGTAAACCCGGGCGCGATCAATCTGGACGAGGAAATCCGGCGCTTTGAATACAAGGTTGAGGCAGGCGCGCAGTATGCGATCACGCAACCGGTGTTTGACACGGACCAGTTACGCGATTTCATCAAGGCGATTGAGCACGTGCGGATACCGATCGTCGCCGGCATCTGGCCGCTGGTGTCATACCGGAACGCGGAGTTCCTGCATAACGAAGTGCCTGGCGTACGAGTGACCCCTTCAATCATGGACCGCATGCGCGATGCTTCTGCAATAAGCAAGGAAGCCGGGCGTGACGAGGGACTGAAGATCGCGCGCGAATCGCTAATCGATGTCCGCGACATCATCCAGGGCGTTCAGGTTTCGGCGCCGTTTGGAAACGTGAAATATGCGTTGGAAGTTTTCGAAGCGCTCGAGGAGTTTGAACCACCGGCAAAAACGCAAGCGCGTCCGGTAGCTTGAGTTCATCAGGCTCGGACTCCGTGGTTGCAGAACCGCTTGCGGTAGCAAGCGAATGCTAGCATCGACGGTTTCTAGCGAATCGTTTTAAACCGGGACCCGATTTCATCGAGTATTAACCGCTCAAGTTGGAACGTCTCGGGGTCGGGAAGGGTGGCTTGCCCCCGCTCTCTGCAGTTGCAGATTCCATGAAGCCTTTAACTGTGAAATGACAAATGAAAAATTTGTCATTTCACATTTGCCATTCTCCATTTTTCATTAAAATCAAAGAGCGGGGGCAAGCCACCCTTCCCGACCCCGAGACATTCCAACTTGAGTGACCTTACGATCGATACCATTAACGAATACCTCAACCAAGCACATGCTTTAACGCACTCTGCAACTCCGGATACTGAAATTGGTATCCCGACTCCTTCAAACGCTTCGGCTCCACGCGTTGGCTCGACAACAATAGCGCGTCGGCCATTTCGCCAAACGCAAAACGCACCCCGAAAACGGGAATCGGAAATATTGTTGGACGCGAGAGCGCGCCGCCGAGTGCTTTGGTGAACTCAGAATTACGAACGGGATTGGGCGCGACGAAATTCACCGGACCCGATAGCGAATCATTTGTCAACGCAAACTTCAGTGCCCCGACAACATCGTCAAGCGCGATCCAGCTCATCCACTGTTTGCCGCTGCCAATCCTCCCGCCAATGCCCATACGAAACGGCGGCAACATCTTCTTCAACGCCCCACCTTCTTTATCGAGAATAATTCCAAATCGCGAGTTCACTACCCTGATGCCCATCGTGGTTGCGTGAGATGTCGCCTGTTCCCATTCAACGCAAACCTCCGACAGAAAATCATTACCGGGCGAACTTGTCTCTGTCAGCAGTTCATCATCACGATCGCCGTAGTAGCCAATGGCCGAAGCGGAGATAAGTGTGCGCGGCGGGTTTGTTAAATTGGCTAGTGCATCGCTGAGAAGCTTAGTTCCCTTCACCCGACTCTCTCGAATTCGTTTTTTCTTTTCGTCGGTCCAGCGTCCTTCGGCAATACTCTCGCCCGCTAGATGGACCACCGCGTCAAAGCCTTCAATTAACGACAACGCGATGCTGTAGCGATCGGGGCTCCATTCGATTTCAGAAGAATTTCCCGGATAATGTCTGACCAATCTATGAATTTCGTGTCGATCTGGTTCCAGCGACTTGATCAACGCCGTCCCAACCAAACCATGCGAGCCACTAATAAGAATTTTCATCGGTAATCTCTTACCAAGACTTTTGCTAAAACTGATTTGCAGCAACCTATCGCCACGTGTTGTGTTCTGCGTCTTTTTATTCTATCAGACTGTTAGCCATCACCAGACTACGAGGTAATTGGAACTGCTCGACAAACTTTGGTGGGGGTTTAGTGTAATCGTTCATCTTCCTCACCGCTAAGAGACTCCGAGCACGCTGAGTCAAATAACGCTCGTGTGTCGCCTGGCCTGTCACCCTTCCTAGTGTCCTAACAGCGTGGATTAGATTGCGTGACTAGCTTCAGACGATTCGCTCTCGTTCTTCTCTTTTGGGCGTCGCTCTGCCTAATGGTGTGGCAACACGCGAACACTCAATCGCCGCTGCGACGCGTCACCAACACATCCGAAGAAGCGTTCAATCTCAATCCCGCGATGAGTGGCGACGGACGCATCGTCGCCTTTGAATCAACGGAAGACGTGGCGGGCGCCGGCGGTTTGCCGAGTTTTCGCGCGATACGCGCCAACGTCAACGTTAACCCACCGACTTTTTTGCAACTCGGCGCCACTCGGGCGCCCGCGCCGGCGATTTCGCAGGATGGTTCGCGCATCGCGTTTGCTTCAAACGCCAATCTGTTGGGAACCAATAGCGACGGCAATTCGGAAATATACCTACATGATGGCGTAACCCTGCGGCAGATAACGAACACTTCACCGGGCGATATTACAACCCGCACCGTTCACGGAAACTTCCTGCCATCAATCTCCGACGACGCGCGCTTCATCGCATTTTCATCTAACCGAGATCTCGCAGAACACAACGCTGACGGCAATCTCGAGATATTTGTCTACGATCTTTCAACCGCTTCGTTCTCTCAGCTTACAGACTCTTCAGGCATTGTGGGCTTCAGCGACGCTAAGATTAGCGGCAATGGTTTCAACGTGGCCTACATACGCGATACCGCACCGTCGATTAGTGTTAATCGTGATCTCCTAATACAGAACCGGACCGGCCCACCGAACATCGCGAGTGCTTGTAACAAATGCTCCCGAACTGGCTTTAACGTACGGCCGCGCGATTAGTGACGACGGATTGCGCGTCGTTTGGACGGCTGAGACCGCGGCCAACTCGAGCCAGGTATTCCTCTATGACGGTCGAAACAATCTCACCCGGCAAGTCACCACGCTCGGTGTTCGCGTCACCGACGTCCCGCTCCATCCAACGATCAGTGGAGACGGATCGCGGATCGCGTTTGCAACGCGCCGCTCGTTTCTTGGAAATTCAGACGGCAGCGTCGACCTTTACAGTTTTGATATTCCTTCTTCAACGTTTTCGCGCGTCACGAGTGGACCATCAAACGCCACCGCCGAAGTATTGTCGTCGATGAACGACGATGGCTCGATCGTTGTGTTCAACTTTCCGCGTGTCTTGTCTGGAGTCTCCAATAATGCCTTTGCCAACAACTCCGAGATCTACGTCATCCGAACGCAGTCGAGGCCCGCCTTCGGAACGCTGACGATTCTTAATGGCGCTTCTTTTGGGCACGAGCCTGACAACACGGAGGCTGTTGCTCCCGACAGCATTGCGGTGGTACGTGGAAGTGCACTCGCTTTCTCAAACGAGCATGCTCTGCAACTACAGGATGGCTCGTTCCCAAAGACCGTTGGTGGCACAACTGTCACGGTCAACGGCAGACCTGCACAGATGTTTTTTGTCTCGCCTTCCCAAGTCAACTTCCTGGTTCCTGCCAACACCGAGCTGGGCACTGCACAGTTCGTGGTAACAAACTCGGAAGGCTTTCAAAGTCGCGGAAGTGTGGAGAGCTTACGGGCTGCACCTGGAGTTTTCACTTTCAGCGGTGATGGTCTCGGCGAAGGCGCAATCCTGAATGCCGATACGATGCGAACCGGACCATTTGATCCGACCAATAGCAACTTGCGCCTGGTCATTTTTTCAACCGGAGCACGAAACGCGCTTAACGTTTCAGTAGATGCTGGCGGCCGCGCAGTAACGGTTGAGTCGGTGGTGGTGTCGCCGACAATGCCCGGGCTTGACGAGATTCATGTTCTGGTCCCAGCCGACTTACGTGGCGCGGGCACCGTCGATCTCATCGTCACCGCCGATGGCCGCGACAGTAATCCGGTGACCGTAAGCTTCAGTGGGGACGCGACGCGCGACATTGTCATCAATGAATTTCTTGCTGACCCGCCCGTCAGCACTACGAACCCCACCGTAGGCGACGCGAATCATGACGCCACACGCAGCGCGAGTCAGGATGAGTTTATTGAGCTCGTTAATAGCACACCGAAAGACATAGACATCAGCGGTTATCAGATCCTCACGCGCAGCAGCTCCGGAGTTTCTGACGTGCTCCGTCACAGCTTTGACGCGGGAACAATTCTGGGCGCCTGCAGTCAACTGGTTGTGTTTGGTGGCGGATCTCCCAATCCTGCCAATCCAGCCTTTGGCGGTGCGCTGATCATAACGGCATCGTCAGGCTCACTCGGGTTAACGAATAGCTCTGGTCTAATTACTCTGCGCGATCAGTCAGGCGCGACCGCAAACTTCATCGCGTACGGCGGATCCACCGACCTCGATGCCGGCGAGGACCAATCGTTAACACGTTCACCGGATGTTATTGGCGCGTACGCCCAGCATTTGACTGCCAGCGGCGGTGCGCGTCCGTACAGTCCGGGCACACGGCTTAACGGGGCAGCATTCACCTCGTGCACGCCCGTAATCGCGCGTGTTGAAATATCACCCTCGTCAGCCGCTATCGTTGCCGGCCATCAACAACAATTCAATGCGCGCGCCTTTGATTTGGCCAATAACGAGGTGCCCGGCGTAATTTTCTTCTGGGAATCGAACAACACTTCGCTGGCAACAATTGGTCAGACCGGCCTGGCAAGCGGCGTGTCACCGGGCACCACCGAAATTCGTGCAACTGGTCGCGGCGTACAATCTGCGCCTGCTGTTTTGACTGTCGCACAACCGCCGGCGGTGCTCACCAGCGTCGTTATAACGCCGGTCGCCGTGACAGTTGCCGTCGGTGAAACACAACAATTCATCGCGCAGGCAAAGGATCAATTTGGTCAGGACATCGGTGGTGTAACGATCACTTTTGCTTCGAACAAGTTGACCGTGGCCACGGTTGATGGGGCGAGTCCGACCTCGAGCACGGGATCAGCAACAGCAACTGTTACCGGGCGTGCGACTGGCTCGGCAGAAATCGGAGCATCTGCCACGGATGGCTCAACGACCGTGACCAGTGTCCCTGCAACTCTTACGGTGGAACCGGGACCAGGTCAGTTACTCATAAGTGAGTTCCGCACGCGTGGCCCAGCCGGCGCCGGTGACGAGTTCCTCGAAATTTACAATCCCACGACAGCTTCGCTTCTAATCGGCGGATTGAGAATTCGCGCATCAAATAGCACTGGAACCATCAGCAATCGCGTGACGATTCCTGCAGGGTCTGTTCTTGGACCAGGTTGTCACTACCTGGTCGCAAACGGTTCTTCAACGGGTTACAGCGGAGTCGTACCTCCGGATCAAACTTATGGCTCAGGAATAGTTGACAGTGGTGGCACTGCCATCACAGGTTCCAATGGCACCAGCGTGATCGACGCGGTTGGTATGAGCGCCGGATCCGCCTTTAAGGAAGGCATTAGTCTCACGCCGCTCAGCGGCACAGCGGACCGCAGTTATGAGCGTAAGCCTGGCGGCAGTCTGGGCAACGGGATTGACACGAACGATAACTCCAGCGATTTCACCTCCGCCACGCCTGGCAATCCGCAAAACTCCTCTTCGACGTGTCTGAACACAGGCGCTGCAGAGTTAGTGATTAACAAGACCGACTCCCCAGATTCTGTAACAACAGGCGGAAACGTCACGTACACGATTACTGTCGCTAACAACGGCGGCGCTGAGGCGCAGAGCGTTGTAGTCATTGACAACTTGCCAGGCTCAGTGACTTTCGTCTCATGCAACTCGAGCGGCTCTGGAGTTTGCGCCGGCTCGGGTAACAATCGAACGATCACGTTCGCGTCGTTAGGTCCCGGCGCGTCGGAGACGATTACGCTGGTAAGCACTGCTAACGGTGCTGCCGGCTCGAGCATTACCAATACAGCCACGGTTATGTCATCGACACCCGATTCTGATTCAGGCAACAACCAGTCGACCGCGACTACCAGCGTTCAAGCGCCGGTCCCCGCGCTATCAATTGATGACGTCGCCGTCGATGAAGGCGACAGCGGAACAACTACATTCACGTTCACCGTCAGCCTATCGATGCCCGCACCCGGGGCCGGGGTGAATTTCGATATCGCTACCCAGGACAACTCGGCTACTTTGGCCAGCGGAGACTACGTTTCGAAGAGCCTAACCAACCAGACCATCGCTTCCGGAAACACGACATATAGTTTTCCAGTAACGGTAAACGGTGACACACTGGTCGAAGCGGACGAAACCTTCTTTATCAACGTGACCAACGTTGCGGGAGCCGATGTTACCGATGGGCATGGCTTGGGAACCGTTACGAACGATGACGCGGCGACACTGGTTATCAGTCAGATCTACGCTGGGGGTGGAAACACAGGCGCGCTGCTCGCCAACGACTTCGTGGAGATCTTTAATCGAGGCACCACAACCGTTGACTTTGCTGTCACGCCCTACTCGGTTCAATACGCCGGAGCGACTGCAAGTTTCGGATCGAACAGAGTCAACCTCACCTCGGGATCTCTCGTACCCGGACAGTATTACCTGATCCAACTCTCAAGCGGCGGTGAGAATGGATCACAGTTGCCCCCGCCGGACGCGATTGGCAGCTTCAACATGGCCTCGACCGCAGGGAAAGTTTCACTCGTAGTTGGAACAACCGCGCTGCCGGTGTCTGATTGTTCTGGTGATAATGGTGTTGCCCCGTTTAACCCGAACAATCTTCTGATCGCGGACTTTGTTGGGTACGGATCGACAGCTAACTGTTACGAGGGTGGCGGCCCCGCTCCAGCGCCGCGCAATACGATCGCGAACTTCCGTGTGTCAGGTGGCTGTAGTGATACTGACCACAACAACGTCGACTTCTCGACTGGCGCTCCAAACCCACGAAACAGCGCGTCGCCTTTGAACGATTGCAATGCCGCCGATCTCGCTATCAACAAAACTGACTCTTCGGATCCGGTAACAACCTGGACTAACGTCACCTACACGATTGCAGTACACAACAACGGTGGCGGGGTTGCGCAAAACGTAGTGGTGATAGATAACCTTCCGGCTTCAGTTACCTTCGTGTCATGCAATGCCACAGGCGGAGGCGTCTGCGCCGGTTCGGACAACAATCGCACCGTTAGTTACGCAACGCTTGCAAACGGTGCGATCGAAACGATCACGCTCGTCGCGACTGTGAACGGCGCTGCAGGCACGACCATAACCAACACAGCCACCGTAGCTTCAGACACGCCGGATCCAAACACAATCAACAATTCGTCCACGTCAACGACCAACGTCCAGGCGCCGACTCCAGGATTGTCAATCAATGATGTCGTTGCGGCAGAAGGAGATTCCGGGACCACAACCTTGACGTTCAAAGTTGGTCTGTCGTCACCGGCAGGGCCGGGAGGCGTCAGTTTTAATATTGCTACCCAGGACAACACGGCGACGTCCGCGAACGGCGACTACGTGGCGAAGAGTTTGACCAACCAGACGATCACTCCGGGCAATAGTTCCTACACTTTCCACGTAATTGTGAACGCCGACACACTCGTTGAACCGGATGAAGCTTTTTACGTGAACGTCACCAACGTTTCCGGCGCAGTGGTAGCCGATGCGCAGGGGCAAGGAACGATACAAAACGACGACACTGCGAATGTAGTAATTAGCCAGCTCTACGGTGGCGGTGGAAACGCGGGTGCGCACTTCACTCACGACTTTATCGAGATCTTTAATCGCGGCACCACCACCGTGAATCTCTCTGGATGGTCGATTCAGTATCTCGGCGCCACGAGTACCGGAACATGGTCCGTAACCAGCCTTTCCGGCCTGATTCGACCGGGCCAGTATTACCTGGTTCAGGAAAACTCCGCTGGAGCAAACGGCGTCGCACTTCCGGCGCCTGATGCGATCGGCTCAATCTCTATGGCCGCTGGGGCAGGCAAGGTCGCATTGCTTTCGAGTACAGCGCCGCTGTCCGGAGGTTGTCCATCCGGCGCAACCATTACTGATCAGCTTGGCTATGGAAACTCAGCAACTTGCTTTGAAGGCGCTGGTCCCACACCTGCTCCCAGCGCGACAAGGGCCGATGTCCGCAGAGGCGGAGGCTGCGTAGACAGTAATGACAACGCAGCTGACTTCTTTGTCCACGCGCCATTGCCTCGCAATAGAGCATCGCCTTTTAACAACTGTGCTACGGGCTCCGAACCCAGTTTGATGATAGACGACGTCACAGTCGCCGAAGGCAACGGTGGGCCAACAACTGCCACCTTCACTCTCAGTTTGTCAGCGCCTGCAAGCTCGGCTGACGTCACGTTTGATATCGCCACTGCCGACGGTATGGCCCAGGACAACAATCCTGCGGCGAGCGAAGACAACGACTATGTAGCAAAATCACTGGTCAACCAGATTATTCCATCGGGCCGGCAAACTTACACGTTCATTGTCGCAGTTAACGGCGACACAGCAATCGAGCAGGAGGAGACGTTTTTTGTAAACGTTACAAATGTTTCGGGAGCTACCTTCGCGGACGGTCAGGGCCAGGGAACAATCCACAACGACGATTTTCCAACGCTCTCTATTGAAGATGTGACGCTGGCAGAAGGTGACGGCGGCGCCAAGCTGTTCAGGTTTACAGTCAGCCTCAGCGCAAGTGCGCCCGCGCCAGTAAGCTTCGATATTGCCACTGCAGATGGGACCGCCCAGGACGCTGATCCGGCTCCTGGTGAAGATAACGATTACGTGGCCAGGAGTGAGACTGCGCAGGTCATTCCCGCGGGACAGTCAAGCTACACGTTTGACGTGACGGTAAATGGCGACGCGAGTATCGAGGCTAATGAAGCGTTTTTCGTCAACGTAACTAACGTCTCGGGGGCAACTGTCGGAGATAGTCAGGGACTTGGCACAATTGAGAACGACGACAGCCCAACGCTTAGTGTCACTGACGTAACCGCCGCCGAAACCGACAGCGGCACGACTATATTCACGTTTACTGTTGCCTCAACGCTTCCAGCCCAGGCGGGTGGAATCACGTTTGACATCGCCACCTCCGATGGAACGGCACAGGATGACGACCCGATGAGCGAAGACAACGATTATCTTGCGAAGAGACTTACCAGTCAGACGATTCCATTCAACCAGACTCAGTACACATTCGACGTTACGGTAAACGGAGACGCGCTCGTGGAATCTAACGAGACGTTCTTCGTAAACATTTCGAATGTCACCAACGCCAGCGTTTCCGATAGCCAGGGTCTCGGCACCATTCAAAACGATGACGCGGCCTTCGTAGTTATCAGCCAATTCTATGGCGCGGGCGGTAATTCCGGCGCAACGCTCCGGAACGATTTCATCGAGATCTTTAATCGCGGCACAACCACCGTAGACCTTGACGGCTGGTCCGTGCAGTACACCTCTGCGAGCGGCTCGTCGTGGCAAGTAACGCCGCTCTGTGACAGTCCTCCCTGTTTATTGTTACCCGGTAAGTACTACCTGATTCAGGAAGCGAGTGGCGGTGCAAACGGCGCGCTCTTGTCTGCAGTTGATGCAACGGGATCGATTCCAATGGCCGCAACAGCAGGAAAAGTTGCGCTCGTTCGCAGCACCACGGCGCTCACGGGAAGCGGTTGTCCTTCGGCGGCCAATGTTCTTGATTTCGTAGGTTATGGAACGACGCCACCTAATTGCTTTGAAGGCGCCGGCCCCGCTTCCGCGCCGAGCGCGATCAAAGCAGACGTCAGAAAGGGTGGGGGCTGCGTCGATACGAACGATAACGGGACTGATTTCTTCCTTCATTCGCCCGGCCCGCGCAACAACAGCGATCCCGCAAACACCTGTAACGGGCAAACGGTCGATCTCACGATTAACGATGTCGCGGTTGCGGAGACTGACACAGGAACCGTTGCGGCAACATTTACCGTCACGCTTCACGGCCCAACCGGCTCGCCCGTCACTGTTGATTTCAGTACTGCTGACGGGACTTCGCACGCGCCGGCCGACTACCAGGCGATATCAACTACGCAATTAATCTTCAATCCCGGCGACACGACCAGGACGATCACGGTGGACGTCAACGGAGACATCGCCGATGAGCCCAACGAGACGTTCTTCGTCAACCTAACCAACGCTTCAAACGCCGCCATCCTGGATAATCAGGGACAGGTCACGATCACTGACAACGATGTGCCGCCTGAACTCACCATCAACGATGTTTCAATAAACGAGGGGAACGCCGGGACGACTGTATTCGCCTTTACCGTGCACCTTTCTACGCCTGCCTTAGAGGGCGGTGTGACCTTTGACATTGCCACAGCAGACGGCACGGCACATGACAGCGATCCTACAGGAGAAGATAACGACTACGTTCCTCACATGCTTACAGGCCAGATAATTCCCGCAGGCAGCCAGGACTTCGTTTTCACTGTCTCCGTCAACGGCGACCTGAACATCGAAGCGAATGAAATCTTCCTCGTCGACGTGAGCAATGTTTCGGGCGCCACTATCAGCGACGGAGAGGGTCTAGGGACTATACAAAACGACGACAGCCCATCGCTCACTATTGATGATGTCATAGTCAACGAAGGCGACTCGGGGACCACCATATTCACTTTTACAGTCACTTCGTCATTGCCTGCTCCGGCCGGTGGTATCACATTCGACATCGCGACCGCCGATGGCACAGCGCAGGACGATGATCCGGTAACAGAAGATAACGATTACGTAGCGCAGAGTCTTGTTGGTCAGACTATTTCGGAAGGAATGACGACGCACACATTCCAGGTATCAGTTAACGGTGATACTAAGAACGAGGCGGCGTGCGAGACGTTCTTCGTGAATATCAGTAACCCTTCAAACGCTACGATTCTCGATCCTCAAGGCGTGGCCTCCATTAAGGATGAAGACGGTACGAAGCTGGTAATTAGCCAGATCTATGGTGGCGGCGGAAACTCAGGCGCTACTTATACGCACGACTTCATCGAAATTCTAAATAGGGGCAACACGCCCGTTGATTTGCACGGTATGTCTGTACAGTACGCTGCTGCAACATCAACAACTGGTAATTACGTCGTAACGGCATTGCCCAACGTGACCCTGCAACCCGGTCAGTATTTTCTGATTCAGGAAGCAGGCGGCGTAAATGGAAGTCCGCTACCAACGGCTGATGCGATTGGCTCAATTAACCTGGCGGCGGGCGCCGGCAAGGTCGCACTTGTAAACAGCATTGCGGCATTGCCGATCGCCGGCTGCCCTTCCGGCCCAACCGTCATTGATTTTGTCGGTTATGGAACTACGGCCAACTGCCGCGAAGGAACATCAACTGCCGACAACGCTCCTGGCCCTTCAAATAACGCTACGTCGAGTCAAAGAGATCTAAGCGGCTGTCAGGATGTGAACAACAGCCAGCAGGATTTCGCGACCGCTCCAGCCATCCCACGCAATACGGCGACAGCTTCGCACACATGCAGCTGTACCATTAGCTACTCGTCGATGTTTATGCTGTTCGGAGGATCTGCACGAGTATTCGCGTTGCTTCATCACCCATGATCCCGGAGATCAGGTGTAACTTGGACCTCGGTTTCCGCGAGTCGGTGTTCGAGTTATTTCGTATAATCTCGTGGATAGTCTTCCGTTTCGGGTTAAAAGACGATCCACGAATTCACACGAAATAGCACGAATAGGAGCAATCCGATTTTGCGAAACGACCCAATGAATACAGCAAAGCCCATTGCACTGTTCCTTCTCTTGTTGCTGCTGTCTTCTACCGTCTATCCGCAGCGAATTACTAAAAGACGACTGGCGGGCGAAGTTCGTTCCGAATTTCTGCATGCATGGAACGGCTATAAGAAATACGCGTGGGGCCACGATGACCTGAAGCCCCTTTCGAAGACCCATCACGATTGGTATGCACAACCGCTTCTGATGACTCCGGTCGACGCGCTCGACACCATGATCATCATGGGCCTCAAGGACGAAGCTGCCGCGACGCAAAAATACATCGTCGAGAACCTGTCCTTCGACAAAGACATTTACGTACAAAACTTTGAAGTTACGATTCGGCTGCTGGGTGGACTGCTTTCAGCTCACCAGATGACCGGCGACAAGCGCCTTTTGAGACTCGCCGAGGATTTAGGAGACAGGCTGCTTCCCGTGTTCGAGTCCCCCACTGGCATTCCTTACCGCTTTGTGAATCTGAAAACCGGCAAAGTGCGCGGCGAGGTTACCAATCCAGCCGAAGCCGGAACTCTGCTAATCGAATTCGGCACGTTGGCTAAGCTGACGCGTCGCCAGGTTTTCTACGACAAGGCAAAGCGCGCCATGGTTGAGGTTTACAAACGACGCTCAAAGATTGGGTTGGTTGGCACTCGTATAAATGTCGAGACGGGCATGTGGACCAATGCTGACAGTCACATCAGTGCCGAGATCGATAGCTACTACGAATACCTTCTGAAGTGTGCGTTACTGTTCGACGATCAGGATTGCAAGCGGATGTGGGACGACAGCATCGTAGCAGTGAATAAGTACCTGGCGGACGAAGTTGATCGCGAGCGGAACCGCCGAATGAACTATGAGCTCTGGTATGGCCATGCGGACATGAACACAGGCAAGCGCACGTCAACCACTTACGGCGCCCTGGATGCTTTCTTTCCCGCAGTGCTGGCCCTTGCCGGCGACGTCCCGCGCGCGCGGCGTTTGCAACGGTCTTCATTTCAGATGTGGAGCCTGCACGACATTGAGCCGGAAGAACTGGATTATCAAACGATGAAGGTGGTTCATGCGGGCTATCCGTTGCGGCCTGAGATTGTTGAGTCGACCTACTATCTGTATCACTACACCCGAGATCCGGAATACGTCGCGATGGGCGAATCGATGTTTCGCGACTTTGTGAAACACTGCAAGACAGACTCGGGCTATGCGGCCCTGAAAAGCGTTGTTACCAAAGAAAAATCCGATTCAATGCAGAGCTTTCTCTTTGCCGAGACGTTCAAGTATTACTATCTGCTTTTCTCGCCGCCTGCGACTTTGAACTTCAAGCGAGTGATCTTCAACACGGAAGCACATCCGATTAGAAAGACGTGGTGAGACAAAGGAGCCGGCAAATCTCGCGAAGTGCGTGGACCAGCGACGCGATGTTTGAGCGCCAACGGCGCGAGATGCAATAGCCTGGGCCAACGGCAATGACGCGGAGCGCTCTCATTAACACCGGGCTTCAGCCCGGTGATCATAGTCAGCGGTGGTGATTGAAACCGTTTCAACGGTTTCCTGTGCACTGTAAACCGTTAAAACGGTTCAGTCGTTCGAACTCACGTTGATCACCGGGCTAAAGCCCGGTGTTAATGAAAACGCCGATTTCATTCTTATGAATCTTAAACGACATTTGCATCCTCTTGTTGGTCTAGCTTTGCTCACCATTTCTGTCCCGTTTGTTTTCGGTCAACAGCCGAAACCGCTTAGCGAAGCAAAGCTCCTTGAGGCAGCGCGCGACATAATGGAAACCGCGCGCTACTGCTCTCTAATCACTGTCGACTCGCGTGGACGAGCCCAGGCGCGAACGGTAGATCCTTTCAAGCCCGAAGAAAACATGGTGGTCTGGATCGGAACAAACTCCCGAAGCAGCAAGGTGGCGGAGATTCGACGGAACCCGCGCGTTACACTCTATTACTTCAATCGCGACGGAGAGGAATACGTAGCTGTTTATGGAGTGGCGCGGCTGATCAACGATTCTAAAATGAAAGCGAAGTGGTGGAAAGATGAATGGAAGGAATTCTACCCCGATCGCGCCAAAGACTATTTGCTGATTGCCGTAACTCCCGAGAGGCTGGAATTGATAAGTGAGAAGAAAGGCATCTTCGGCGATCCCAAAACCTGGAAGCCACCTTCAGTAACTATTGAGAGAAGAAAAGACCGTTGAGAGTACAAGCTTTAGCTTGCTTGTTTGCGCTAAGAGCAACCTAAAGGTTGTACTCTGAACAGCGTACCCGTGACAACGTGCTCGGAACGCTACCGCACAACACCGCTGATCGGACTTGAGGCGCTGGCATACAAGCGTTTTTGCATCCGGCCCGCCTGATAAGCCAGCCTTCCTGCCTCGATCGCCAGCTTCATGGCCCGCGCCATCTTCGAAGGATCCTGGGCCTCCGCAATCGCAGTGTTCATTAACACCGCGTCTGCGCCCAACTCCATTGCAATCGCGGCGTCGCTCGCCGTCCCCACACCTGCGTCCACGATGATCATCGCGTCAGGAAGTTGTTCGCGCATGATGCGAAGATTAGCCGGGTTTTGAATTCCCAATCCGGAACCGATCGGTGCGGCCAGAGGCATCACGGCCGGGCAGCCGGCATCCAGAAGTTTGCGCGCCATGATCAGATCGTCTGAGAAATAAGGCAGGACGACGAAACCTTCCTTGATTAGAACGCGCGCCGCTTCAAGCGTCTGTTCGTTGTCGGGAAACAACGTAGTCTGATCGCCAATAACCTCAAGCTTCAACAAATCCGTCCCCAATGCTTCTCGCGCGAGGCGCGCCGTGCGAATCGCTTCCTCTGCCGAATAACATCCTGCGGTGTTTGGAAGAATTTGTAACGACGGGTCGAGATGGTCCAGGAATGATTCACTACTGCGATCGAGCGGCACGCGTCTGACGGCAACGGTCACCATCTCTGCGCCGGACGCGCGATGCGCCGACTTCATCTCGTCGAAGGATCGGTACTTTCCGGTACCGATGATCAAACGCGACGTGAATGTACGTCCGCCAATCTCGAATTGATCTGTCTTAGCTTCTACAACTGTTGCCATGACTGAATTATAACAGCCCGTCCGCAATTCATGAGAGACAGCAAAGACGTATCCGCAGATTTCTCAGATTACGCAGATTATGAGATCAGGCCCTCTCGATGTTTGGTACATAATCTGTGTAATCTGCAATCGCGGAGATGGTTTTGTTCACCCCCCCGCCGACGAAGTGAACGATCTCCAGCGTGTCGCCTTCGCATAACTCCGTCTTAGGCCACTCCGCACGGCGCACGACCATCCGGTTCAGTTCAACTGCAATCTGTTCGGGTTTAAGTTGGAGAGTGGAAATTAGTTCAGAGAGCGTTGTCCCGTCGTCAACGTCTCGCGGCTCGCCATTGACCTGTATGCGCAAAGAGTCTTCTACCTCACTTTGCGGCATAGATAACGCGTCGCGTTTCCGTCGAACGACCATCTACTGCCGCGGCGCGAATCAGTATAGCTGCGCGGCCGGAAGAGAACCGCGGAATCTGCGCCGATACAACTGCCACACCGTCACGCTCGGTCTTCACCGAATACAGTTGCGGGCGGAAGGTCGTTCCCAGGATCTTCACCGACAACGTGGCGCCCACCACTGGCGTTTCATCCTGATTCATTCGGTCGGCCACCATGCATCCGAATTTGAAAACTGCCACCAGCCCAGTATTCCTGCTCATCCAGAATCGTAATACTCAATCCGTCAGGCTGTACCGGATCACCCAGGGGCGACTGCCGACGTGCATCGTGAACAGTGTAGGCTGAAGGTTCGGCAGTAATAATGTCCTCTGCGGGCTCTGACGGGATGTCAGCTGGCGGCGGCTCATAACTCTGCGGAGTTTCGAAAATGGACGCATAGTCCGACGCACCTCTGATTATTTCCATCTCTTCAGGGACGTTGTCTGTTTCCGGAGAGGCGGCTTGCGGAGGCGTTTCCGAAAATTCCGCGTAGTCCGAAGCGTTGTCCGCGATCTCCATCGAGGGCGCCGACGGCTCCGTGACGGTCTCCCGGGCCTTACCTTCCGCCGGCGCGCTCATACGCTTCAAGTCTTCAATTCGCCCGGCGTTGATTGCCGCGCAAATCAAGCGGTGCTGCCGCTTGACACGCTGTGCGAGTGCCTCTTCATTAAAACCGGACGCAATTAAATCCTCGTAAGGGGAACGCTTGCTGGCCAGAATCGCGCCACCGGAATAGACGAGCGATAAGATCAAAGGAGAGTCGAGTCCCTTGTCCTCTGTCTGGACGTGATAGACAACGCCCTCGTGCTCGATATCGGTGTTGAAGCCAGTGATCACGGTGTTTGAAGGAAATAAAATGCAGTGAAAGGTAAAAAGTGAAACGTGAAAAGTAAGCGCAACCTCAAACGCTTGATCGAAGTTAACACAGCCATTTTTGCAGGGTCAATTAACAATTTATCCACGCAAATTGCGCCAAAGAACGTTGCTTGACACCCCTGATCAGTTCGACTACGATGCGGCTTGTACAATGATTCTCAATCTCGAATAGCTTGATGGTTGCTGAACCTTACGGCGTCAGACACGCACTGATCTGACATCGGAAGGGACACCAGAGAATGACGTTTCGTCTCGAACAATATTTACCGGTGCTGCTGATATTCATCGTGGCAGCTGGTTTTGCGGTCGGGAACATATTCCTGTCGCAGTTTATCGGGCAGCGGAAGCGCACGCGGACCAAGATGATGCCGTACGAATGCGGCAAGGATCCGGTCGGAACAGCGCGCGAGCGATTCTCGGTAAAGTTTTACCTGATCGCAATGATTTTTATCCTGTTCGATATAGAAGTTATTTTCCTGATGCCCTGGGCCGTGGTGTTCAAGACGCTGGCCGGGCCGGCCTATGGCCTGCGCACTCTGGTGTATGTCGAGATGATGGTATTCGTGGCGCTGCTGCTCGCAGGTTACGTCTACGTGATTAAGAAGGGCGCCTTTGATTGGGGCGATAGCGCGCGTCGTGAAGCCGAAGCTGAAGCGCGTTTGCTCTCCGACATGGAAAAACGAAAACTCCAACAGACGCGAACTGCCGCTTAAGTACCATGGGTCTGGAAAACATTATTGCCGAAGCGTTACCCGAAGTGCTGACTACGCGCCTCGATTCGTTAATCAATTGGGCGCGCAAGTCTTCGCTGTGGCCGGCAACCTTTGGACTCGCCTGTTGCGCCATTGAGATGATGAACGCGACCTCATCTCGTAACGATCTGGCGCGATTCGGTTCCGAAGTGTTTCGTGCCAGCCCTCGTCAAGCGGATGTCATGATCGTTTCCGGAAGAGTTTCCCGGAAAATGGCGCCTGTGCTGCGTCGCATCTACGACCAAATGCCTGAGCCGAAATGGGTCATTTCGATGGGCGCATGCGCCACTTCGGGTGGCGTCTTCGACAACTACGCAATTGTGCAGGGCGTAGACAAGATTGTTCCCGTAGACGTGTACATTCCCGGTTGTCCCCCGCGACCGGAGATGCTGATTCACGCGGTGATGATGTTGCAGGACAAGGTGATGAAGGAGACCGCGCGTGATCGTAAGGACATCCCCGAAGACGAAGCGCGTGCGGCTTTCGTTCCCGGCACTTTACCTGTAACTGACGGTTCCACAGCCCTCCCGAATGCACTTCCTGAATCGCGGCCCTATTCAATTGCGTCGCGACACGAAAGACGCCGTTCGTCGTAAGCGCGAACTGTTTAATGAGCACCGGGGCCAACAACGAAAGCATCTCGCCGCAATCGACCGCTGCAGGTTCGGAGCAGAAGTCAACGCCCTCCCGTTTGTTGACTGAATTGCAGCGTGACCATCCGCACTGGATAACCGAAATTATCGAAGCATATGGCGAAGTGACAGCAGTCGTTCCGCGACTGCAGATCGTGGATGTTTGTTCACATCTAAAGACCAGCGCCGAGGGGGCTTTCGATTTCCTGTCCGATATTTGTGGCGCCGATCGCGGTGTTGAAGAAGAGCCGCGTTTTGAAGTGAACTACCACCTGTTTTCAATCAAGAAGTATCACCGGTTGCGTCTTAAGGTTTTGCTGAATGAAGAAGATGCGCACGTGCCCACTGTGACCGGGGTTTGGCGTACAGCAAACTGGCATGAACGCGAAACGTTTGATCTGTTTGGCGTCATTTTTGACGGCCACCCGGATTTGCGAAGGATTCTGTTGCCGGACGACTGGCAGGGACATGCATTGCGAAAAGACTTTCCGTTGCGTGGCTATGAACCGTACGCTTTGAAATAGTTCGAAGTCCAAAATGCGGGTCCAATAGTGTCCAATGTCCAAAGTCTGTGTAGCGCAGCTTGTTCGTCTTCGCGCAGCGCATATCAAATGGACAGCTCCTTTTCGCAACCGGACATTGGACATTGGACATTGGACATTGGACGTAATTATTAACGTGAGTTCTTCAGTAAACATTCCGCCGCAGTTTGAGATTGTCGATCGGCCGCTCGACACGCAGATGACGATCTCAATGGGCCCACAGCATCCGTCTACGCACGGCGTGCTGCGGCTCGAGTTGGTGCTCGACGGCGAAATGGTGGTCAAGGCGACGCCCGACATCGGCTATCTCCATACGGGAATGGAGAAGCTCTTTGAATATAAGAAGTATCAGCAAGGCATTGTGATCACGGATCGGATGGACTATCTCAATCCGCTCGGCAACAACCTCGCCTATGTGATGGCCGTCGAGAAACTTCTTGGCCTCGAGATTCCGGAACGCGCGCAGACCATCCGCGTCCTGACGTGCGAGCTGCAGCGCATCGCCTCGCATCTGGTTTGGCTCGGCACCCACGCGCTCGATATCGGAGCCATGACGGTTTTCTTCTACTGTTTCCGTGAGCGCGAGAAAATTCTGAACTTGATCGAGGCCGCATCTGGGGGGCGACTGACGCCCTCGTATTTCCGCATTGGCGGTCTGATGATGGACTTGCCTCCAGGTTTTGAACGGCGCGTCCAACAGTTTCAGGATGGATTTCTGAAGTCGGTTGACGAGTTTCACACGCTCTTGACCGGCAACCGAATTTTTCAAAAGCGCACGCAGGGTGTCGGCCGCATTTCTGCGGAAGATGCGATCGACTGGGGATTATCGGGCCCGTGTTTGCGCGGTAGCGGAGTAGATATCGATATTCGCCGCGCAAATCCCTACAGCAGTTACGAGCTATACGATTTCGAAGTGCCGCTCGAGTACGACTGCGACGTTTGGGCGCGTTACATGGTGCGAATGCGCGAAATGAAAGAGTCGCACAAGATCGTGCAGCAGGCGCTTGGTCGTTTGAAACCGGGCCCTGTGAAAGCGGACGCGCCGAAGGTTGTGTTGCCTGACCGTGAAGCGATGAAACAACACATGGACGCTCTTATTCACCATTTTCTAATTGTCGCTGAAGGTTTCGACGTGCCGGCGGGCGAAGTTTACCACCCAATCGAAGCCTCGAAGGGCGAGCTCGGTGTTTACGTGAGGTCAGAAGGTGGACCAAAACCATCGCGGGTGCATTTTCGCGGCCCGAGTTTCGTTAACCTGTCAGCACTGCCGCAGATGTCGGAGGGCGAGATGGTAGCGGACATTGTCGCCATCATCGGATCGTTGGATATTGTTTTGGGAGAGATCGATCGATAAGAAAGTTTCGAGTTCGGTTCGGAGTTTGGAGTTTGGAGTTTGGAGTTTAGTTCGGAGTTCCGAGTTCAGAGTTTAAGTTCGGAGTACAACCTTTAGGTTGATCTGTAGCGAAAAAGGCCAGCTCAAAGTTTGAACTCTGAACTCTGAACCTCAAACTCTAAACTCGAAACTAAGTTGAGATGAGCACTCAGCCTATTCAAATTCAGCCGTTATCGCAGCCGGTGGACATCGGTGGCGCGGCGTCGTTTTCTCCAGAGGTGGAAAAAGAAATCGACGCACACCTCGCGAAGTATCCGATTATGCGTTCGGCGATACTCCCACTGATGTTCATCGTGCAGCGTGAACGCGGGTATTTGGATCCGCCGGGAGTTGCTTATCTGGCAAATCGCTTGAAGCTGCGCATTACCGACATCTGGGAAGTAGCGACGTTTTATTCGATGCTACACACGGAGCCAGTCGGCAAGTATCACATACAGATTTGCAAGACACTCTCCTGCAAGATTATGGGCGAACCCGGAATCACGGAGCACGTTTGCAACCGTTTGGGGATCAAGCCCGGGGGAACAACTGCGGATGGGAAATTTACTGTCTCGCTGGTCGAATGCCTTGGGTCGTGCGGGACCGCCCCAATGTTCCAGGTTAATTTTGACTATCACGAGAATCTGACAACGGAGAAAGTGGATCAGATACTCGACTCGTTGACTTAATGGTTTCTGCTTTTCACTTTTTACTTTTCACTTTTCACTGGTTGATATGTTTATAGGCGCCATCGGATGTGAACCACTTCAGCTCGCGAGAGTTCATCTTGAAAACTCGCACACCCTGGACGTGTACCGCAGCAATGGTGGTTACGAAGCGCTTAACAAAGTGCTGACTACGATGTCGCCGGACGACGTCATCAACGAAGTTAAGAAGTCTGCACTGCGTGGACGTGGAGGCGCGGGATTCCCAACCGGCATGAAGTGGGGCTTCGTTCCCAAAGACTCACCAAAACCGAAGTACGTCGTCTGCAACGCCGACGAGTCAGAACCCGGCACGTTTAAGGATCGCTATCTTATGGAACGCGATCCGCACATGTTGATCGAAGGGATGTTGATTGCGGCCTATGCCCTGGGCGCCAAAACGAATTACATCTACACCCGCGGTGAATATCGTTACCTGATTGAAATAATGGACGTGGCGCTGGAAGAGGCGCGCGCCGCTGGCCTGCTCGGCGACAACATTCTCGGCTCTGGGTTTTCCAGTGAGATCTACACGCACACCGGCGCCGGTGCTTACATCTGCGGTGAAGAGACGGCGCTGTTGAGTTCGCTCGAAGGTTTCCGCGGTCACCCGCGATTAAAACCTCCCTTCCCTGCTGTCTCCGGCTTATATGCAAGTCCGACAGTTGTGAACAATGTCGAAACGTTAACAGCCGTGCCCGACATCATCAAGATGGGCGGCGAGGGGTATCAGAAATTAGGCACAGAGAAAAGCGGCGGGACCAAATTGTGGTCCGTCTCCGGCCATGTTAACCGGCCTGGCGTTTATGAACTGCCCATGGGCTACGACGACATGGAAAAGTTCATCATGGAAGACTGCGGAGGAATGATTGGCGGCAAGCAATTGAAGGCTGTCATCCCCGGCGGTTCATCGGTTTACATCATGCGCGCCGATCAAATCATCGGCAAAGACGTGCGCATGGACTATGAAGGGTTGGTAGAAGGCGGTTCGAGTGTGGGCTCCGGCGGTTTCATTGTGATGGACGAGACTGTTGACGTATTCGAATCGACGAAGAACCTAACTGAGTTTTACAAGCATGAGTCCTGCGGGTGGTGCACTCCTTGTCGTGAAGGCACTGATTGGCTGGTTAAAGTGTTCAAGAGAATTGCCGCCGGCAATGGTCGTCTTGAGGACGCACAATTGATGCTGGATCTGTGTGACAACATTGAGGGCAAGTCGTTTTGCCCACTTGGCGATGCCGCGTCATGGCCAATTCAGTCGGCGATTAAGAGGTTTCCGGAAGACTTTAAGAAACACCTGGTTGGAACTGGCAATGGCAACTTATCTTCGAAGGAGAAACGCGTGACTGAAGAAGAGTTTGCTGCGCTTCAGGATCTTTGAGGGACAGTTATCGAACAGCAGGCGGTCTTTGCCGAGAACCAAGCGAAAGCCGACGCTCGCATTGACCCGTCATGAGGAATCCATTGCCTCGTTGTTAGCAATAGCGGAACTTCACGAACGCAGAGTTCGCCGAAACTGATGAAAGAATCAACGCGTTGGTAAACGCAGTCGAAAAGTATATTTCAAGAGACGAGTAAGTCGTTCCGATGTCAACTGAAGTAATCAAAGTCACCATCAACGGCAAAGAATTCGAAGTGCCCAAAGGCGCGCGGCTGATCGACGTCTGCCGCGAGAAAGCTTTTGACATCCCGTCGTTCTGTTACTACGCCGACCTCGCGCTGCAGGCCTCCTGCCGCATGTGCCTGGTGCGCATTGAGAAAATGCCGAAACTGCAGACGTCCTGCACCATCACCTGCACCGACGGCATGATCGTCACCACGCAAAGTGACGAGATTGAAAAAGCACAACGCTCGATGCTCGAGTTTCTGCTCGCCAATCACCCGCTTGATTGTCCTGTCTGCGATCGCGGTGGCGAATGCGAACTTCAGGAGATGACGTTTGACTGGGGCGGCCTGGAGGAACGTTTCACTGAAAAGAAAAACTATTACCCTGAAAGATATCTGTCACCAATCGTCGCCAATGATCCGCAGCGCTGCATTCTTTGCAAACGCTGCACGCGTGTTTGCGATGAGTGGATGGGCGAAGACGCTATTGAAGCAGGCGGCCGCGGAGCGAACACCGTAATTGGAACTTATGGCGGGTGGCTGGATTGTTCTCAATGCGGCAACTGCATTGAAGTTTGCCCAACGGGAACATTACTGGATGCCACCTATCGCCATCAGGCAAGACCCTGGGAACTGGCACAAACAGTATCCACCTGCAGCTTTTGTTCAGATGGCTGCCAGATGTCGATCGGGTCGCGTGGCGGAGATGTTATGCGAGTGGTCGCGCGTGATCGTTACGTCAATGGAATCAACGGTGAGTTTCTGTGCATCAAAGGTCGCTTCGCTCATCCATTCGTAAACCACGAAGACCGCATTCGCACGCCGCTGATTCGTTACAAGAAAGGCGGCAAGCTCATTCCCTCAACGTGGGACGAGGCGATTAAACACGTGGCGCGAAACCTTGATGAAATCGTGGACGCTAATGGGCGGAACAGTCTCGCCGTCATCGGCAGCCCGCGAATTACCAATGAAGCCAACTACCTGTTGCATAAATTTGCGACTGAGTTGGTCGGTACTGAAAACTACGGCGCTACTGATGCCTACAGTCTCAAACCTTTCTTCGACAATCTGGGCGCGCCTCTGGCGACGCACCGCGACATCCGTTACGCGAAAACGATTCTGTTAATCGGCGGCGAACCGGAAGAGCTTCAACCACTCACCGGCAAACAGATCAGACAAGCGGTGCGCAATGGCGCCGCCAATCTAATCGTCGTTAACAGCAGACGCATTCGACTCGTCGAACAGGCCTCGCAGTTTGTTCATATCAGGCCGGGAAGCGAAGACGCGTTTGTGCTTGTCGCTGGCTGACAGCGCAGCAGACAGTGCAACTGCCGGCAAGTTGGGGATTGAAGCCTCCGATCTGCAAACGGTGCGGCAAACGATTGCGGACACGCAAGGCGATCTGGTGATCATGTTTGGCGGCGAGTTGAGCGCTACGGGTCAATCGGTTATTGCCCAGTTGGCCTACACGCTGCGCGCGGACGCTCGTCGCGTTTTGCTCCATCCGCTGCCGATTTACAACAACAGTTTCGGCGTGCACGACATGGGTCTCATGAACGGGCCGAGCTCTGTTGCACAAATGCTGGACGCAGCCGGCGACTCCATCCGCGCAATGTATATAGCTGGAAGTTTCTTGCCGCAGCACCTGCGCGGTCGGGAGGAATCGTTAAGTAAGCTCGACTTTCTGGTGGTCCAGGAGCTTTTTGAAACAGACACCACGGCCTTCGCTGATGTGGTACTGCCGGCGGCTTCGTTTGCTGAAATTGACGGGACGTTCACTAACAACGATGGTTTTGTTCAGCGCGTGCGGCAGTCAATTCCGCCAGTGCACCAGGCGAAACCGGACTGGATCATTACGGCTCAACTGGCCGCCGAACTCAACATGGATTTTGGTTTTGAAATGTCGGCGAGCGCCGTCTTCCGCGAGATTGCCGAACGCATTCCCGCTTACTCCGGCCTTCGCTATCCCCTGTTGAAAGACGAAACGAATCCGGTGCAGGCGCGCTACCAAATCGCTGAGCAACGAAATCTATCAGCCGAGTTGCAGGCTCTGCGTCAAGCGGTTGACCAAATGCCCGCCGACGGTGAGAAGGTGGCGGTCACGCCTGACGTGGGTCACGAACTTTTCAAGATTGGAACGTTAACCGACAAGGTGCCGCAGTTTCACTTGCTGGCCGCCGGCAATCCGCGCCCGGAGACTGTCAGGGTTTCCCCGCTGTACCAGATCACCGTGGACGCTGACCTGCGCAATGAAGCTGCGGTTTCAGGCGACTGATCGTGTCATGAGTAAATACCTTTAGGTAATGTCTGTAAATAGTCAAGTGAGTCGTATCTAACGCTACCAGTCGTCATTTACTATTTACCATTCACCATTTACTAAGAATGGATTTCAATAACCCTTATATCTACGCGGCGGGCTTGATTGTCGCGATCACCGTCGCGTTCTTGACGATCATGCTGCTCGTCGCGTTTACGGTCCTGGCCGAACGCCGCGTGCTCGCGTTTATCCAGGGACGCGTGGGACCTAATCGCGTCGGCTTCGGCGGCGTGCTTCAGCCTTTTGCCGACTTCATCAAGACCATGATGAAGGAAGACCTGGTACCGGATCAGTCCACCCGGTTCGTTTTTCTGCTTGCGCCGATGGTAGCAATCGTAACTGCCATCATGACGCTCATCGTTTACCCTTTTGGACCGACAGTTACCCTTCCCGGCCTTGGCACATTCCCGCTCGTGATCGCTCGATTCGATGTCGCGCTGCTCTACGTGTTGGGCGTGACTTCAGTTGGTGTCTACGGCATCGCGCTGGCCGGATGGTCCTCAAACAATAAATACAGTTTGATGGGTGGTCTGCGATCGGCAGCCCAGATGATTTCTTATGAGCTGGCGCTGGGGCTCGCGCTCATTGGAGTCATTCTGATTGTGGGCACACTCGATCTTTACAGCATCGTCGAGCAGCAATCGGGCTGGTACGGTATGCAGTGGAACATTCTCTATCAGCCTGTCGGTTTCATTCTGTATCTGATCGCCGCGATCGCGGAGACGAACCGCGTTCCGTTCGACCTGCCCGAAGCGGAAACTGAGCTGGTCGCCGGTTTTCATACCGAATACAGCTCGATCAAGTTTCTGCTTTTCTTCAACGCTGAATACATCAACATGATCACGGTGTCGATGCTGGCGACGACACTCTTCCTCGGCGGCTGGAATGTCCCCTTTGCCGAATACCTGTTTGGGGCGGGCACCATCCTGTTTGCGCTCGTCAGCGTCCTGGGCTTTTTCGCCAAGATACTTTTCTTCCTGTTTCTGTACATCTGGCTGCGCGGCACGTTGCCACGCTTCCGGTTTGATCAACTGATGAACTTTGGATGGAAGTTTCTGCTGCCGGCGGCGATTTTGAACATCGTCGTAACTGCGACGGTCGTGTTCTTCACTACTGCGTGACATGGTAACGACGCTGCTTTTCATTTTATTTGCTGGTTTGGCCGTTGGCTGCGCTATCGCCATGGTCTCGCAAAGCAATCCGCTTTACAGCGCCATTTCACTCATCGGTGTCTTTGTCGCGCTGGCGTCGCTTTACGTGATGCTGGCCGCGCCCATTCATTGCCGCCGTCCAGGTCATCGTCTACGCCGGCGCCATCATGGTGCTCGTGATCTTTGTGATCATGCTGCTCAATGTGGAACATCTGGAGCCGCGTCGCAGAAAGATGAAATGGCTGGTCCCGGTTGCAATCGGCATGGCGGCGATTTTGATCGCAGAGACGGCGTTCATTCTTTACTCAGTACAGACCAGCCAGGGCAACCTTCGCGCGAGCGGTTCAGATGTCGGCCTTACGCACTCGATTGGTGTCGGGTTGTTCACGACCTACCTGCTGCCCTTTGAGATAACTTCGATTTTGCTTTTGATGGCAATCGTAGGAGCGATGTCGCTTGCCCGGCGTTCGAACTTCCTGTCACCGACCGCCCGGGTGGTCCCCGGTTCGCAGGTGCTGGCGATGAATCTGGTGGATCCGGATGCGCCCGGTGATCTAACACCAGTTGAAACCGATAGCACAGCGGAGGCGAGGCATCTGTTGGGCGTTGATTTTCAATCTGACGCGCAAAAACGCGATTGAACCTATTGCGCCGAATAGTTTAACGAGCTTATGGAACCACAACTTTCATGGTATCTGGCGCTCTCCGCCATCCTGTTCACGATTGGGACGGTGGGCGTCATCATCAAGCGCAACGTGATTGCGATGTTCATGTGCATCGAGTTGATGCTCAATGCGGTGAACCTGACGTTCATTGCGTTTTCGAGTTTCTTTCAGGACGTAACCGGACAGCTTTTCGTGTTCATCGTTATGACGGTAGCAGCGGCGGAAGCTGCGGTCGGCCTCGGCATCATCATCACTATCTTTCGCAACCGGGAATCTTTGGACGTCGATGATGCGAGTATTTTGAGACTGTAGATGTTAGATGCTAGATTCTAGATGATGCTAGATGCTGGATGTTAGAAAAGTTTAATTCCTGGAAACCGTAAACTGACATTCGAGTTTCCACAGCCACATCTAGCATCCAGCATCTAGCCTCTGTTTTATGCACGAGAACAATCTCCTCAGCCTAATTATCTTTGCGCCGCTCGCCGGTGCCGCCATCAATTGGTTTGTTGGCCGGCGGCTGCGCAACGAAAAGCTCATTGGCTTTATAGCGTGTGCGGCTGTTGGTATTTCTACAGTCATCGCCTTTTATCTCGCGTTTAAACCTGGCGGCGCGCTTCGATCCACTCAACCAGTCTTCGATCACCTGTGGACCTGGGTTCAGGTTGGGCAGTTTCGCGCCGACTTCGGCCTGGCGATGGACCGTCTCAGCGGCACCTACGCATTGTTCGTTACTTTCGTCGGTTTTTTGATTCACATGTTCGCCGTCGGTTACATGCACGGCGACAAAGGCTTCTATCGGTTCTTTGCATTCCTGAACCTCTTCATGTTTGCAATGCTCACTCTGGTACTGGCCGATAACTTCCTGCTGATGTTTGTCGGTTGGGAAGGCGTAGGTCTCTGCTCCTACCTGCTCATCGGTTACTACATCGATCGGAAGGAAGCGGGTGACGCAGCCAAGAAAGCATTCATCACGAACCGGGTCGGAGACTGGGGCTTTGTGCTTGGCATCATGCTCACGTTCACTGCTGACGGGCTCCATAAGCTTCTTCGACAAGCCGGCCCACGGTGTCTCGAGCGCGTTGCAGGCCTTCACAACGATGGGCGTCGATCCGTTTACCTGGCAAGTAATTTTTGCCGGCGGCATAACCTCCGTTGCAGTTCTGCTTTTCATTGGCGCCGCAGGTAAAAGCGCACAGATCCCACTATACGTTTGGCTGCCGGACGCCATGGCTGGGCCAACACCCGTCTCCGCGCTGATCCACGCCGCCACCATGGTGACCGCGGGCGTTTACATGATCGTGCGGTGCTCCGCCATTTACACACATGCGCCGACAGCGATGTTCATTGTCGCCATCATCGGCGCGGCAACCGCAATCTTTGCCGCCACCATCGGGTTGGCCCAGAACGACATAAAGAAAGTTCTGGCGTATTCAACCATCTCCCAGCTTGGATACATGTTTCTGGCCTGCGGCATGGGGGCGTTCGTCGCCGCTATTTTCCACGTCATCACGCACGCGTTTTTCAAAGCACTTCTCTTCCTCGGCTCCGGCTCAGTGATTCACGGGATGCATCACGAACAGGACATGCGGCGAATGGGTGGGCTGAAGAAATACATGCCGATCACGTTTGCAACTATGCTGACGGGGTGGCTGGCGATCTCGGGCATCCCAATCTTCGCCGGCTTCTTTTCGAAGGACGAAATACTGTGGCAGACGTGGAGCGGCGGGGGCCTTAATTTGCCGAACCCGGTTTGGAACAAGGTGCTCTGGGGCATAGGCGCACTGACCGCGCTGCTCACGGCCGTCTACATGACCCGCATGATGGTGATGACGTTCTGGGGTACCGAGCGATTCAGGGAGACTGATGCATCGCATGATCTGGAACACGCAGAAGTTCAGCATCACGGAACGCACGAGCCTCACGAGTCACCATGGATTATGACGGTGCCTTTGATCGTACTCGCCGTCCTTTCCACAGTCGGGGGCTTCATCGGTGTTCCGTACGCCCTCGGCTCTTTGTTCAGCGATCATCCGACCAACTACATCGAGCAGACGCTGGATCCGGTGATCGCAAAACTGCCGGAAGGCGACGCTCACGCAACGGAATCGGATTCGCATGAGCCAATCTGGCTTTCGCCGCCACCGCAGCCGCATGATGGCGCGCCGGCCTTTGCTCCCCTTGGTGAGACCCATCAAGCAGCCGAACATCATTCGCCGGAAGAGGTGCGAATGGAGCGGATACTGACAGTTGTCTCCGTTCTAATCGCATTGATCGGGATCGGCATTGGTTGGACCATCTTCAAAAAACGGCCGTTGCTTCAAATGCCGCGGCTGCTGGAGAACAAATATTACGTGGACGAAATTTATGACGCCGCCATTATCAATCCGATCAAGGTGGGTTCGCGCGAGGGTTTGTGGAAAATCTTTGACATCGGAGTTATTGATGGCTTTCTCCACGGGCTGGGCCAGGTCGTCACCGAAGCGGGCAGGTTGGTTCGTCACATGCAGGCCGGGTTTGTGCGCGGATACGCCGCCATCATCCTTTTGGGAGCATTGGCGGTGATTGGGTTCTTTGCATATTTCGGAGTAACTGCTTTACGGCCATAGTTTATGCAGCAATACTTACTAACAGCGATCATATTAATTCCGGTTATCGGCGCTCTGGCGTTGGTGGCCTATAGCTTTTTCCCTGGCCGCAGGGAACCGCACTTCAAATGGATCGCTCTCATCTTCAGCATCATTGATTTTGCAGCATCGCTGCCGCTGATCGGTGGAATTGGCGCCGGCACTAAAGACTTCCGCTTCGTTGAAGACGTGTTGTGGATTGGCACGATCGGCGCGCGTTATCACCTGGGCGTCGACGGCATCAGCCTTTGGCTCGTGTTACTCAGTACGCTGTTGATGCCGATCGCGATTCTCTCGAGTTGGACCTCAATTAAGAAGCGACAACTCTCGTACTATGTGTTTTTGCTGTTGCTGGCGGGCGCGATGGTCGGGGTTTTCGTTTCACTGGACCTACTCCTCTTCTATCTTTTCTTCGAAGCTTCGCTGGTGCCGATGTTTTTCCTGATTGGCATCTGGGGCGGTGAGCGGCGAATTTACGCGGCGGTAAAGTTTTTCATATACACGGCCGTGGGTAGTTTGCTGATGCTGGTGGGCATCATTGCGCTCTACTACATCTACAACACGTTTGACTACGTAACGATTCTCCAGGCGATGGCCAATGGCAACCTGCCGGTGGAACAGACCGCGTTCTGGTTGTTCCTCGCGTTTGCATTTGCGTTTTGCATCAAGGTGCCGCTGTGGCCCTTGCACACCTGGTTGCCGGACGCGCATACGGAAGCTCCAACGGCGGGCTCGGTAATCCTGGCCGGCGTGCTGCTGAAGATGGGCACGTACGGACTGCTGAGATTTAACCTGGGACTTTTCCCCGACATGTCACGCAAGTTTGCTCCGGTGATGATCACGCTCGCCATTATCGGAATTATTTATGGCGCACTGGTCGCGATGGTCCAACCGGATGTCAAACGTCTGGTTGCGTATTCATCCGTTAGCCACATGGGCTTTGTAGTGCTGGGTCTGTTTTCATTCACTGAGCTGGGAATGCAGGGCGCCCTCTATCAGATGCTCAATCACGGCGTGTCTACCGGCGCATTGTTCCTGTTCGTGGGATTTGTCTACGAGCGACGACATACGCGCGCGATCGACGAATTTGGGGGCCTGGCCCACTCGATGCCCTGGTTCTCCACTCTGTTCGTAATCGCAACCCTGTCGTCTATCGGTTTGCCATTTCTAAACGGGTTCGTCGGCGAGTTTCTGATTCTTGTTGGGAGTTGGACATCAGCAGCGATCGAGCGCGCTTGGATCGCGACGATGATCGCGGCGACAGGGGTAATCTGGGCTGCGGTGTATATGCTTTGGATGTTGCAGAGAGTGGTATTCGGCAAGATTACGAAACCGGAGAACGCAGAGCTTAACGATCTAAATGCTCGCGAAATCGGGCTGTTGATTCCACTTCTGGTTTTGATGCTTTTCATGGGTGTTTATCCGCGACCATTTCTGGACAGGTCGAAAGGCGCTATCGAAGAAATACGAGTACGCGTCGCAACGCCGACGGGCGGAACGTTCGCTTCGGCCAATCCAGAGATAAACAATCCACGAAATAACACGAACGAGGATGAAAGTCGTTAGTTACGAATGAATTTGTTAGCTCTTCAATTCACACCGCCTGACGTTAACCTGTGGCTGATTCTGCCGGAGGTGATCGTCTGCGTCGTGGCTGTAGTCGTCATGTTGATCGACGCTTTTGCCCGGCCGACACAGCGTTGGCTCACGGGCGGCATCTCGCTTTTAGGCTTGCTGGCAGCGGCAGTAAGTTCGGTTTGGCTATGGTCATCCTGGGGAACCGCAAGCCAGGCGTTTAACGGGATGATCGTGCTCGACGAGTTGCGTCTCGGTTTTACGTTTGTATTCCTGGTGGTATCGGCGATCACTGTTTTGGTTTCGGTGGCCTGGGTCGAAAGCGATCGGCTGCCTGCCGGCGAATTTCACGCGCTGTTGATGTTTGCTACCGCCGGCATGATGTTCATGGCATCCGCGGGCGATCTCGTAATCGTATTCCTGGGATTGGAGATCCTTTCAATCGCGACTTATGTAATGTGCGGATTCCGGCGCACAGACATTCGCTCCAATGAGTCGTCGATGAAGTATTTCATCCTTGGTTCGTTTTCGTCGGCCTTTCTCCTCTATGGAATCGCGCTGGTCTACGGCGCGACGGCCACAACGTCGGGACTACCCGGAACCACAAACATCGCCGAAATAGCCAGGCGATTGCCGGAGGCACAGTTCCCATTGCTGCTGTTCGCGGGGGCCGCAATGATGCTGGTGGGCTTTGGGTTCAAGATCGCGACGGCGCCCTTTCATGTTTGGACGCCCGATGTTTATGAGGGCGCGCCCACACCCGTGACGGCTTTTATGGCCGCCGGCCCGAAAGCCGCCGGCTTTGCTTCGTTCATGCGCGTTTTCGTTTTTGCGTTTCCATTAGTGGTCGCCGCGGGTTCTACGAATATCTCAACTCAGCTCCACGCGGCTTGGGTAGGTGCGCTGGTCATCTTAGCGATCGCCACGATGACGGTGGGAAACGTGGTCGCGATCGCGCAGAACAACGTGAAGCGCATGCTCGCATATTCTTCGATCGCACATGCTGGGTACGCGTTAGTTGGTTTCGTGGCCGCCGGCGCCGCTGCCGATATCGAAAAGCGGAACGCCGCTATCACGGCAGTCATCTTCTATCTGCTGACTTACGCGGTAATGAACCTGGGAGCGTTTGCAGTAGTCCAACTGGTCGCGCGTGCGGGCGATCGACGCACGGAAGTCGAGGACTACAACGGCATTGGTTTTCGGTCGCCATGGTTGGCGTTCTCGCTGTCGTTGTTTCTGCTGAGTTTGTTGGGCATGCCGCTTACGGCGGGCTTCATCGGCAAGGTTTTGGTTTTTCGCGCCGCGCTTGACCAGGGATATTACGTCTTGGTGGTTATCGGCGTACTCAACACAGCCATCTCTGCCTACTACTACCTGCGGCTAATCATCGTAATGTTTTTCCGCGAGCGGACCACGAGCTGGACTGCTCCGAGGATTCCAGTCAGCGTCGGCGTCGCACTGGCTATTACTATTCTTGGCGTTCTCTACCTGGGACTGTTCCCGGTCGAATCATCAACGCACTCCAAACCAAACCCGCCGCGACCGTATCGCAAAGGTAGGATTGGAGTGTTGCCCATCTGTCGCGCGGATCGGAATGGCGATTTGCCACTTGTCACCTGCTCTAATGCGGAACCGCTCGCCATAGCGAGCGGATGCTAGCGGCGAGTTTGATATATCGGCTGCAAAACAGCGCCACACCGATATGGACGTCAGTTGAATCAAGCATCCGCTCGCTACCGCGAGCGGTTCTGGTTTAGTGGCGAGAAGCGCGCTACACCCCAACATCGTGAATGGTAGCAAAACGAAAAGCCCTTCCAAGCGCCCGCCGCACCGCAGAAGACTACGCTTCCCAAGTTAAAGCCGAGCTCAAAGAAGCCTGGTTGCCCAACCTCTACACCGAGCGAATTCGCAAATTGCGCACACGTGCGTACACCTTCGAAGGCCTCTCCAGCAAATCGCAGATTGAAATTCAACACACCTTGTTGGGTGTAGAACTAAAGGCCGGACGCCGCCGCATGCTTTGCCCTGACCTGGCGACCGCTCGCTACCTCTCCGTGTTTGCTCGTGCAGGCTGCGAACGCATTGCAGTGCCTTACGACATAACAAAGATCTCGCATCTTGCCGATCAACTGGAATCTTCCTGGCATCGTATGCTACTGCTTGCGGACCATCTGGCTGAGGGGAAGTCAGACGCACTCAAATCACGGATCCGCCGGGTCCTGATCGCGAAAATCAAAGCCGAAGTTGACGAGGCAGGCGCCGGCCCTTTAACGCCGTCATTCAAACAAAGCACTAAGCAGAGAAGCTGATTTGCACAGGCTGCTTTCCAAAGAAGTCAACCAATTCTGGCGCAAACTACACCGCAGTAAATTCGTAAGCACGCGAAGTGGTCTCATTAACACCGTGGCTTTAGCGCCCGGTGATAAGGTGGCTCCCTCTTTCTGGAACCGTTTTAACCGTTTACCTCACGCCGAAACCGTTGAAACGGTTGGACCGTCGTAATCACTGACTGTGGTCACCGGGCTGAAGCCCCCGGTGTTAATGAGAGCGCTCCGCGTCATCTGGCGATTGGAATTTGGGCAAGCTTTCTGGTACGCAAAGTTAAATCTGTCGACGTTCAAACATCACAGTTTCAGAATTGTGTCGCCTCTCAACCCGTGCAACTAAATTTGTGAGCTTGCGTCTAAGGGAGTTCCGAAGTTTAATACCCAAGATGACAGAAGAACCATTGGAAGCATCACCCGAAGAAACCGCTGAAGTTGGCAACGCCCTCCCCTTTCCCTATAACCATCAGAACTTTTGCCGCTACGAGCCGATCGAGAAACAGATCGATCAGGTAACCGTGCTCGTCGTTGACAGCCTGCTGCGCGACGAGGATGACCTTTCGGATTTAGCACGCAGCGACTGGGGCAGCGCGGCCGCGCTGGAAATCAAGCGGGAGCGAAAGATCGCAACCATGGCGATGGAAAACATCGTCAGCAATGTTGAGCGGTTGGTGAAACAACCATCGACTCATATCTCTGATCTCGCATCGGTGGCCCTGTCGGCCGAAAGATTAAAGCCGGATGCAATCGTAATTAGCGGGACCCTGCGCGACTTCGATTACTACAATCCGGAAGTGATTGAGACGTTTGGCGAGTTTATCCGTCAAACTCGCATACCTGTTCTCGCAATCTGCGGTGGTCATCAGCTGGTAGGGTTGAGCTTTGGCGCCCGTGTAATAACCCTCGATCGCCTCGAACAACACGAGCAGCGCGAAAACCGTCCGCTTGAGTATCAGTACCGCTACGTACGCATCACTGATTCAAAAGATCCGATCTTTCGAGGCATTGCTAATCCGTCTTCCAGTTTGTGGCAGGAGTACACCACTCAGTCCAGTCTGTTGCGAGTCTGGCAAAACCACGGGTTGCAGCTCGACCGCATTCCCGATGGCTTTAACCTGTTGGCTACCTCATATCTCTGCCGCAATCAGATGATGGCGCGACGCGCGGATGGTCAGTTGATCTACACCGTGCAGTTTCATCTGGAAAAGTCGTTCGAAGACTGGAACAAAAGCCGTACGCGCTGGGAACATCAGAACGAATCGCGCGACGGTCGCATAATCTTTGAAAACTTTCTGAATCTCGCCCTAGCCCACTCTTCATAATTTTTTTGATCACCTTCACACCCTTAACTCACGAAACGCTTACGCGAGCAGCGAAAGTATTAGCGAAACGTGATAACGACCTGGCTCTCATTTTAAAGACGCACGGTCCTCCGCCAATGTGGGCGCGGAATCGCGGGTTCTCAACTCTCATAAAAATTATTCTCGAACAACAAGTGTCGCTGGCGTCTGCTGCGTCTTTGTTTAAACGCCTGCGGAATAACGTGGCGCCCTTCCATCCTGTACGCGTGATCGAGTTGGGCGAAGCGCATTTGAGATCCCTGGGATTGACGCGCCAGAAAGCTGCTTACTGCGTGCACCTTTCGCAGGCACTCGTCGACAAGCGTTTAAACCTGCAACAACTGGCGCGCATGACCGACGCCGATGCGCGTGCAATGCTTACAGCGGTCAAGGGTTTGGGCGCCTGGAGTGCCGACGTTTACCTGCTGATGGCAATGCGCCGCGCAGATATTTGGCCGGCTGACGATTTAGCGCTGGCCGTTGCACTCACGCGACTTCGCGGGGCAGAGGGTCGATTATCACCCGCCAGGCTCCTGGAAATAGCCGAAGCGTGGCGGCCGTATCGGTCCGTAGCGGCGAGAATGTTGTGGCAATACTATTTGGCGGAACGGAAGGCCCGCAGCAATTCGCGGTAGCGAACGGTTCTGCAAAACAACGCTCAATCAAACGCGTCGGGCCATCCGGCTACTCCCAACCGGGAAGCTCATTGCTGTTTTTGCGGTGCAATGCAACACTCTCTTCGGCACGTCTGACTTTACCGAGGACAACATTCATGAAGCGACTTTCGCAATACATCCTTTTCGCAGCCCTGGCATTTCTGTTTTTAGTCCAGACTGCATCAGCACAATCGCCTTACCCCAGCCTTTCGTTTGGTCGCGAATCAAATAACGAGGGCTCGACGGATTATGTCCTGCGCCCCGAGGTTGAAGAGATCCACAAGCGTGTTGGTGGCGCTGACAAATCGTATCGGATCGTTGGCGCCCTGGCGCGTCCCAGCAAGCAAGCGGCTGTATTGCTCTTCATGAACTATCAGAAGGACTTTCAGCTCGATGCGCAAGCGGACAAGTCCGTGATAATCACGATTGATGCTGCGGATATCGGAAATTTGAATTACGAAATAGCCGCCAAAAACGACGATCCTCCGCTCAAACTTGAAATCGGCAACGTCCTAATGTCACTTGATGATCTTCGAAGAATAGCCAAAGGCGGCTCGGTGACAATAAAACTGGGCGCGGTGGTACATCAACTGGACCGCGATAACCTCACGGCGATTCGATACCTGGTAAGTGAAATTGAGAAGGACGAAAAGAAGTAGTTGAGAGAAGTGTCGGCGGCTTTGCCGCATCATCGTCAGCAGTTGTGCAGGATTGGGATCTACTTAGAAATGATTGAGGCAGTCTTTTTGGTCGGAGCGGCGAGATCTACCTGAGAAGTAACCGGCACATTCTCCATTGTCCGTTCCGCCAATTTATCCACGACCGCGTTGAGATCGTTTGTTTCCCGATAAATTTCGAGTTGCTCGTCAGCGGACGTGCCACGTTGCAGGATGGTGTGAATGTGTTCGACTTCCTTCCGGGAACCTAAAGGATCCAACACGTCGTCAACAAAGTCTAGTAGCTCCAGAATAAGATCTCGTACCGGAACTTCCTTCTGTTTGCCAAAATCGATCATCTTCCCGTCGAGGCCGTAACGCACCGCACGCCACTTGTTCTCCTGAATCAGCATGCGACGGTAAAGCCGGAAGCCAAGGTTCTTCTCAATCAGCATGTTGAGCTTGGCGACGATCGCCTGAAACAGGCCTGCAATCGCAATAGTGTCGTCAACTCGCGTCGGGATGTCGCAGATACGAAACTCGAGCGTCGGGAAGAATGGATGCGGGCGGATGTCCCACCAGATCTTCTTTCCGTTGTCGATGCATTTGGTCCTGACCAGCAAATCCACGTAGCGTTGAAAACTTCCATACGAATCGAAGTGGTCCGGAATATCCGTTCGCGGAAACTGCTTGAATATTTCAGTCCGGTAGGATTTAAGACCAGTGTTATGGCCCATCCAAAACGGTGAAGAAGTGGTCAGAGCCAGCACGTGGGGCAGGAAGTATCTGGCCGCGTTCATGATGTGTATGGCGCGCTCGCGGTCGGCCATGCCGACGTGAACGTGCAGTCCGAAAATCAGAAGTGATCGCGCAACCGTCTGCAGTTCCTGCACCAGCAGCTCGTAACGTTCGTCGTCAAAAATCTTCTGATCCTGCCAACGTGAAATCGGATGCGTTGAAGCCGCAATGATGCATAGACCGTTCTTGTGAGCCAGGCTGGAGATGATGCTGCGCAGTCGTGTAATGTCGATGCGCGCCTCGTCGATGTTTTTGCAAACGCCGGTGCCCACTTCAACCATCGACTGGATCATCTCAGGCTTGATCTGTTCGCCGAGCAGCATCGTGCCTTCTTCCAGGATCTCCACCACGTGCGAACGCAGCTCACGCGTTTGAGGATCAACTATTTGAAACTCTTCCTCAATGCCTAACGTGAATTGATCGAACATGGGGTGCTCCCTTTGGATTACCGATCGGTTTTCAGATAGTCACGTATCATCCGCCAATCAGGCGTGAGCTTGGCGATAAATTCATGACGCAGATGCTGGTACCCGCTACGAACTGTATGGACCGGGCTGTACAGATCGAAATGCAAATACCACTTCAACGGGTTGCCGTCCTGATAAAGAAAATGTAGCACGGCGGTGCTGCGCCGTCTCTCGTAAAACCCACCGTCCGTATCCTTGTGATTTGCAAAAAGCCTGGTGAAATCTTTACGCCGGACTAAACGTCGATTTAAGTCCCGGCCAGGCGTCGAACCCGATGCCGACGCCACCCTCGCCGTAGACGTTGTTTATCTTCCTGACGAAGGGCCAAAGATTCTTTGCCTGAAGGCGCGAAAGAATTATTAACAACGCCTGTTGCTTGTCAATAGTCAGCGCGTCGAAGGCCATTTCATCCGTCGCCGCGCCCCAAAGCCCTGAAAGCTTGCCAGACAGACCCTCGCGCGTTTCGTAAGGCAAGTCCCACCATCGCACAGGTGTTTCGCTGGATGGATCAGCCACTTCCCAACTCGCGTTCAATGAGCGCGCGGTTATCGTCAGACAAACTTTGGAATCTCAGGCCAACGCCACGAGTTGGATTGCTATAAACAACCTCAGCGTTGGCAACCACCTGCTTGCCGTCTGGAAATGGAATGCGAACCAGCAATACGGACCCTTCCGGAATAACAGCCTGGGTGTTCATGTAGAAGCCGCCCGCGCTTATGTCTTTGGTGCTGGCCACGCCGGTCGCATCATTGCCGTCAAAAAACACATCGACGATCAGGCGCGCGCGATCGTAGCGCCTCCGCTCATCAGGTGTTGGAGGACTTTCATCAAACTCATCAACCACGGGAGCTCTCCTGACTGGTGTTCATCGAGCGGATTTATTGTACACGACGCTCCCTAACAGAGCAGGAAACCGTCCAGCTACTTCTTGCGAATAATGAAGGTTGGCACCATCCCGCCTCCGGAGCTCACATTCGCCAGCTCTGTAAACGAAAGCCGGGTGAACGCAGAGCGCACCTTTCCGTTGAACAGTAGCGGGTCAAGATCCACGAGTTGCTCGGCAAACTCCACCGTGCCGTCGTCTTTCAGCGCCGGGAACATCTCGCGCGCCGTAGGCACCCTTTCCTGCGCGATATAGTCTCCGTTTGCGAGTGCGCTTCTCAGCGCCTCTCCCCAACCAATCTCGTCAGCGTTCCAGCCGATCGTGATTCCGTGCCCGCCGTAGTCGTCGTTCGGCTTCAGCACAAGCTTGTTGCGATTCGCTTTTATGAATTCCAGCAAATCGATTTCTTTACCGAAGTAGTCAGTTTTTTCATCACGGACCAGCCGCGTCCACGGCACATGATTCTGGATCGCGTCCTGCTCGTCGCTGGTGAAAAGACTTGCGCGACGCTTATCCGTTAACACGGCAAACAATGCTTTTTTATGAATCAGCTTTGAACGGAAGCTATTGACCATGCAAACGGCGCCGGCACGATATGCATCGAGCAGCGCCGGATACCTGGACACAATGGGAAGATACTCATTAACCAGCAGCCGCTTATAAACGATGTCGATTTGGAAATCTCCCGCGCGGAGCCGGCCGTTTTCAAAAACTAATTCGTCGGGCGAACAAATTAATGTGGGGTACCCTTCTCCCTCGAAGTACTCCTTGAAGAGCTCAAACTCTTTCTGGGTCGGCAGGCCCTTCAAATCGACGATTGCGATTTGAGGAACGGTGTCCGGCTTACGTTTCAAAAACTCTTCGTAGGAATCAAGCAGCACGTCAAGCATGAAGCGTCTTCCATAGAGCGGACGTACGTCATACGACTCGGCAAAGCGCTTCATTACCGGCAACGCTGAAAAAATGTCGTAAGCGGCGTCAACATAAGCTATGCCGGCGGGGCTCTCTCCGTTGAGTTCAACAAAGCTATATGCGGTGTCAGTTAGAAATGAGTCGAGGCGTGCGGTGGGAGAAACTGCGCGATAACCAGGATCGATACTAATCAGATCGCGTTCTGTGTCGGTGATACCAAGGTCTGCAAATTATCGAATCGTCTTCGATTGCCGCATCCTTGACCTTTTCAATTGCCGACCAAACGGTCTCGCAAACCTTTGTGATCCGGGCAAAGTCATCCTCGGTAACAAAGTGGGGACGAAGATACGGAGACAGTCGGCGGCCGCCGAATATCAGTTTGGCCTTCTCGAGTCCTTCATCGAGCATCACCCGCGACGACTCGGCGAGGCTCTCGTCGCGAAGCAACTCGTGATAACGCGACACTGCGTCATGCAACATAGGCTAGTTCGCTAATTCCAGTATTAAGCTAAAAACGGCAGGAGCAAAGGGTAATAGGAAACGCCAGAAAGGGCAAAGAGCCAGGGGGAAGGGGGAAGGGGAAAGGCAAAGAGCCAAGGGAAAGGGGTAATGGGTAAAGGGGAAGGGGGAATGGGAAGAGGCCCGAGTCTTAAGGAGCCGTGCGACCGGTCACAAAGCAGCGCGCGAACACAAAACGAAAGGGGCAACGGTATTCCCCATTGCCCCTTCCCCTTTGCTCTTTGCTCTGCCTTTAGGTCTTGATCGTCGTGATCGTGATTACCAGCTTTTGCTTGTTGCGCACGATGGTGAACGCGGAACTCGCTCCAGGGTTCTTTATCAGCGGCCGGCGAAATTTACCGGTAGAAAGATTCTGACCGTCAATTGCTTCAATTACGTCGCCCGGTCTCAATCCGGCCTTGTGCGCGGCTGCCGACGGATGAACGTAAACAACCAGCAAGCCGCCCGAATTTCCCATGCGCGTTCCGACTTTTGGTTTGATGTTGATCGCTTCGATACCTTGCGACATGAGCGATCCGGGCTCGGCATTCTTGGCGCCGAATGCGGAAGAAACCCGCCGCCCAAACAAAGGATCAGGCGATTCTCTCAACTCGATCTGAAGCGCCTCAATCGCTGCCTTATCAGGACGAGCCACTGTAAACTGAACCGAGCCTCCGGGCGCCACGTCCTGCAGTATCCAGGAAAACTCATCTCCGTTTTTAATCAGTGCGTTGTTCACGGACAGGATCACGTCGCCGGCTTTGAGATGGTTGAGCGCTGCTGGACTTCCCGGAACTACGGATGTCAAAAGGATGCCGTTCTGGTTGTCGCATAGTTCCTTTGCGCGTTCGATCTGCCAGCCAACGTCGATAATTTTGTCGAGCGTCGTAGCCCCAATCGGCTCGCCTCGAACACCCAGCCATGGTCGAGGCACGCTCGCCTGCCGGTCCATTACGCGCTTAACTGCGCTCCTGACGGAAGCAATCGGAACCACAGTCGCTTCGTGTCCTTTCACCGCGTCAAGAATGCCCAGCGTCTCGCCGGCATCGTTGACTGCAATCGCTCCAATGTTCGCAGCCGACAGTTTCGCCGCCTTTATTTTTATGCGTGCGATTCCTCCGGACGGAGACTTACTTAGGCCGGTGACAACTGCGTCCGTTTGACCAACACGCACATAGATGCCTGCTTTTGCAGCGCCTTCTGCTCGTGGTGCAGGTTGAGGGCCAATGACGCGCAGTCGCTGTCCTACAGAGGCTGGTTCCCTTGCCTCAGCCATCTGAGGGAGATGCGCACCCTTCATACTTATGATTGAGAGACCCGTAAGTCCATCGAGTCCTATGTAACGGCCGAGTAGCCGCTTCCCTTCGCGCGTAACGATCTTCAAGTCCGGTTCCAGAAAACCATGTACAGGCACTCCGGGAAGATTCGGCACACCCAAAGGCGTCACACCGGGCGGCGGCGGCTGATGTGGATGATCAACCGGCTGTGGTGGAGTTGGCGGTGATACAGGATCACCAGGACGCGGCGCGTATTGGATTCCCGATGGTGCCATTTCGGCTTCGGCCTCAGGTAACCACGCCGCAATCGTCTCTCCATCTCCAAGCGCGAGGCCCGCAATCACGTTGGTATGAACTTCCTTTGACATTTTGAACGCCTCATCGAGGCCAACAATCGAGCCCGGCTCCTCGGTTGAGCGGCGCAATAACCGCATAATTTTTAGTCCGGTCAGGCGATGCAGAATCGTCACAATTTGCGGAGCAATGACTTCGTTTTCAACGATGACTGAAGTGGTGGTGCGCGTTTGTGCCTGTTGCTTTCGTTTATCCTGCATCACCGAGACCCGGGCATGAGTGATCGGTGCAGCAGCGGTCAGCGGAGGAGGTGGTGTTGTCTGCGCCTTCGCCGGCACATACGAACACCCGCAGATAAGTGCGATTGCGAATACCGTAGTTATAAAGTCTCTTCTCATTTCCTTTTTTACTTCCTGATTACTCCTTGATTACCAAGCTCCTCTTGCTGAGGCCACTAAGGGAGAAGTACTTTGCGACAACACTCGCTGTGAACCAAAACTAACTCTGGGTACGGAGATCGTCCTGGAGCTACCACTTCCGTCATCCATTGAAACTCTCACCGGTTGCGCTGAGGAATCAATTGGAAAATCGGAAGCGCGTGCCGTCAACTCACCAGCACGCCTAACACGCGCCGATGTGCTGGCCAGATCCCTCGTACCTGTTCGCCCGACTTGCTTCGCCTTGCCTGAGCTGCGGCGCACGGGGACGTCGTCTGTTGAATTCGTCGGCGTGAGAGCTATGCCGGGTAAACCAGTGGGCTGCTGATATGGAGTAGCCGCGGCAATGGGCGAACTAACCGGCGTCCCATTGGTCGCGCTCGGGCCCTGTTCGGGCGACCGCAAATTTACCACCAGCATTGCACCGCCAAACACGACCATCAATGAAGCAAATGCGAGGCTCCGAAATCCGAAGTTTAAACGGCTTAGAGTCCGTTGTGCGCCCTGGGCATTGGTTCTCGCGATACGAGCCCGTAATCGAAACTCAAAGTCTTCTGGCGCCTTCACGGTGCCGAGATTGGAGACGAGTTCTCGCAACTTTAAATGCTCGTCGTTGAACTTTTCACAGGCCGCACACGCGCTGATATGTTCATTGGCAGCGACGCTTAAAAGATCGCCGCGGTCTGCTGCTTCGATCACGCGACGTACGTTCTGGCAATTCATCGTTCTCATATTATTCCTCAGAGATATGCTGTCATTTTCTCACGCAGGAAACCGCGCGCCCGGCTGATTCGGGATTTGACCGTGCCTTCGCTGGTTTCCAATATGCGCGAAATTTCATCGTAACTTCTGCCTTCGACATCTCGCAGAATCAGCGGCGCGCGATATTTCTCCGGGAGAGTGGAGATAGCGCGCTGCACCGCCTGCCGGCGTTCAGTATCAACCAGCTCGACATCCGGCAGCGGCTTGTCGTCGGCTGGATTAAACTCGATTGGCTCACCGCCGTCCTTCGATTGAAAGAAACCCGTCAACGAAACCAGCTTTCGACGTTTTCGCTTACGCAACTCACTGATCGCCAGATTGGTGGCAATGCGATAGATGTAAGTCGAAAACGCGTAATTCGTCTGATAGCGATCAGCCGCCCGGTAAACCCTCACAAAGGTTTCCTGTGCCAGATCAACTGCTCCATCGTAATCGCTGGTCATACGGTAAATGTAGCTCGTAATTTGGTTTCGGTACCGGCTCACCAACTCGGCGAAAGCATCCTCGTCGCCAATCCGCGTCGCCTCGAGCAACGCATGATCCGACGTGGGATCTGATATGGCCTCAGGCCGCAATGCTGCAGCGAAAGGGAGATTTTCGATGGTGCTTATAGTGTCCATCAGGGCAGGTAGGCTCTGCACGATCTGAGGTGTCCTTTATGTTTTTACATCGCAGCTTCGAACGACTCGTATCTCGGGTTTGAAATTATACCTTCCCGAACGACCGCCCGCTGTTCATACACGCTCAGAGTAGGGTCAAGTTCCCATAAAAATGGGTGTCGAGCTGTGATTGGCCGCGCACGGAAACAGTTGTGACGCGAAGCGTTCTCATTAACACCGCGGCCTTAGCCCGGTTGAGGAAGGACTGTTCCAAAGTTCTTTTAACGGTTTAACATATCTTGCGAATCAAGAAGGTTAAATCCGGCCACGGTTTACGCCACATATTCTGAAAACTTATCCCCCTTCTCCCTCTGGGAGAAGGGTCGGGGATGAGGGCCTGGACGTCGATCGAAGACTTGAATGTTTACCAGAGATGATTTCGCTCGTTGAGCGAAATCATCTCTCGTAGGGTCATAGGTGAGAGAAGGCTTCACGCGTTCAAGCCCTCACCCAACCCTCTCCCAGAGGGAGAGGGCAAGGAAAAACGTTACCGGGCCAGTTCCGGTATTGAGCAAATATATGATGCGCCAAGTATGTTAGTGCCGTTGAAACGGTTGGATCGTCATGATCGCGCGTCCTGGCCACTGGCCTGAAGCCGCGGTGCTAATGAGATCGCTCCACGTCACGGGCAGCCCACGCGTTGCAAAACCCAGGTTAAGCCTCAGGACTCTTGAACAGAGCGTCATCCAGCTTGATTCCAAACGTAACCGTTAGGATTTTGGTTTCCTGCGTCTGGCTCCCGTCCTGAAGCAGTACCGTTTTGTAAGGAACGAGCGTGCCCTGAGCATAGCGGTAGTCATGGAACGATCGCCGAAACTTTACCGGCTGTCCTCCCGGCGCGTTCTCTTCATACTCCAGCCAAACCACGTGGAACGTTTTGGCGCTTATGTAGTAGCGCGTTTTCTGTTTTTCGGCATCGACGAGGTCCAGGACGTATAGATCCAGCCCTTTCTGTTTGTCCTTACCGACCATAGTTAGAGTGGATCCATTTTCGTGGTAACGCAGCAAGGTATCCAGGCTATGCCGGTGTTGAGAAAGAAACGTATTCGCAGCGTCTTCGCGCGGAGTGAAAGCAGCGCCGTTGATCACGCCCCAGAGGCGCCCCCCGCCGTAAATCAATGAATACTCAAGCGTTGGCAGCTTTTGATCAACGCGAACTTTATCCTTCTCTGACTTCTCCCCGCGCACAAAACGCCGCTCATAAGTTGCTTCTTCAGTTTTGCCAGGCGTTTCGCACGTCGGCTTGCAAACGCGACCCCGTTCCAAGCCGTTACGCCGGATCTGAGCGAGTAATGGACGCGAGCCGTAGACTAAAATGGATGTCTCAGCAATCTGCTGGGCCGTGTAGTTCTTGGGATTTTTTTCAGCTTTTAGGGTGCCTGGAGGGACCGGATTTTGATTGGCGTTGGCATTGTCCTGGCCCTGGGCGCTGACAGTCGTCGAATCACCAGTTGCCCATAAAGAAACTCCGATTATGAGTGCGAAAATCACCGCGGAAGCTGTTATTAAACGACGCAACTAAGTTCTCCTCTATAAACTACATGCTGGCTGTGACGATTCGGGGAATGCGGTTATCGAGAGCGCGGATTGTAGCATACGCGCCAGCTTAAACACCTTTGTAAACCTACTGATTGATGCCATTTGGGTGCCTGGAAGATGCCCTGCAAAATGGATTATAGCGTGACCCGCGAAATGGCCAGGAGGGTAACGTACGAAGTGTTTTCATTCGGGCTTATGCCGAATTGACATCGGTTCTGCTTAATCGTAGTCTGCGACACCGACGACATCTCACAATAATATCGAGAAGGACGGGCAACTTATGAAACGGGTAGGTTTGCTGGTTGGACGCGAGAAGACTTTTCCAGACGCCGTAATAAGAAACATCAACGAACGGGGCAAGGGCGAAGTCACCGCGGAGTTTGTGAAACTCGGCGGCATCAGGCACGACGAACCTCCGCACTACGACCTTGTCATCGACAGGATCTCGCATGAAGTGCCTTTCTATCGGGCGACGCTAAAGCGAATGGCGCTCGAAGGCACGATAATCATCAACAATCCGTTTTGGTGGTCAGCCGACGATAAGTTTTTCAACTATTCACTGGCGCCTAAGCTGGGCGTTGCGGTTCCCAGAACCGTCCTGTTGCCGCAAAAGGACTACATCAAAGGAATTGTCAGCGAGAGCTTGCGCAATCTCGAATTCCCGCTGGACTGGCAGGCAATTGTCGACTTCGTCGGCTTCCCTGCCTTTCTGAAACCGTTTGATGGCGGCGGATGGAAGAACGTCTCGAAGGTCAACTCGATGGATGAATTGCTGCTGGAGTACAACCAGACGGGCACGCTTTGCATGACCTTGCAGGCAGCCGTTGATTTCGATCAGTTTGTACGTTGTTACTGCGTAGGTCAGGAAGAAGTGATGATCATGGCTTACGATCCACGCAAACCATATCTCTCCGGCGAGCAGTACATACACAACCCCGATTACCTCGCGCCAAAACTGGCGGACCGCGTTAGAAAAGACGTTCGCACGCTGTGCACTGCGCTGGGATACGATCTGAACACCGTCGAGTTTGCGATCCAGGACGACGTACCCTATGCCATCGACTTCATGAATCCTGCTCCGGATGCGGAACTGGCATCGGTGGGCGAGTTCTATCACAACTGGATCACAAACGCCGTAACGGATTTGGTGTTTAAGCGGCTCGGGGAAAAGCGAGAGGCTCCGCGTTATCGTTGGGATGCGCTGCTTAATCCGGCGCCGGTGCGAACCGAGGCGGTAGCGTCGCAATCCGAACAGCAGTCTCGAACGATCCAACCGAATACCGATTCGAAAGCAGCTGCAGCGGCGGCGGAAGTCGAACCCAAAGCTGAAACGCAAAAGCCCGCCAAGAAGAATTCCTCACGTTCAAAGAGCTGAGAACGCAAAAGCAAAAGGCTGCGACAGGTCGCAGCCTAAAAGGCGCCGACAGGTCGGGCGCACTCCAAGGAGTTGATTCAGTTTATCGGCTGAGGTGTGCGGCGTTTCGATAGCAGTCTGATTCCGAACAGGCTGAGAATCCACGCCAGCAATGAAGACGTAGCCAACGACCAACAGATACCAACCAACGATTCGTCAACATAAGGCGCAATTAACGCCACCAGAATACTGACATTCGTCGCGCGTGCCGCCAGACGTCTGATGCGCAACGAATGTTGCAGCCAGTTTATCCGGCGCAGCTCAGAGACAAGATATTCGTCGTCATCGTTGAGTCGAGCGTAGTAATCAGCTTCGCGTCGGGCGTAGTTAGCAAGCGCTTTTTCAAAGCCGGCGCGCGCCGCATCCCGGTACTGATGAATGACGTGTGCCAACTTCCCTTCTCTCAACGCGAGGCTGGCCAGCCCCATCCGCGCACGAAAATTTCCGTAATCAAGATCGATCGCCTTCTGAAAGCTGGCCTGGGCTCGGGCCGTTTCTCCCCATTCGAGGAAGCTCTCACCTACCAAGGCCAGCAAGTCAGGCTGATCTCCAGCGCGTCTGGCCGAAAGACGCAACGCAGCGCGTGAACGAGAGAGGAGCTTCGCGTCGCTCATGCTTCCCGCCTGTGAACGAAGCAACCTCGCAAAATCAAAAATCAGACGGGCATCCGTGGGCACTGCAGTTAATGCGCGTCTAAAAGCTTCGCGGGCTTCCGTGAATCGACCGGCTATTCTCAGTTTGTTGCCCAGGCTTCCAAGCAGGACCGCACGTTCAGGATCCAACGGCGCCGTTATGCGAGAAACGTCCTGGCAATCATCAGTTTCTTCCCGCTTCTTCCCGCCGAGTTTGAACTCCATGCCCGCGTCGTTCAGCACGTCCGCCGAACCGAGATGCAAAACCGCAACTTCGTGGTTTAAAGTTTTTGGTTCACACAGGTAGTCGCGCAGCTCAAGACTTCTTAGATCCAGCTTTGCCGGGTCGATCGCGGGAAATAAACGTTGCGCCATTTCCCTGTAGCGGCGACCGCCTGAAGCAAAGACGAACTCAGCTCCTTTGCCGACGATCTGCGTTCGATATCTATAGCGAACACGACCACGGCGTCTCAGCGTTCGCAGCGCGTGCGTATCGACTTTTTCCAACTCCGCTACGTCCAGTTGTTGGCGTCTACCGGAGATTAGCCGGTGCAGGAATGGTATGGGCCCGCGGCGCATTAGAAACTGGCCATCGAATTCGACACGATCGGTGAAGGCCAAAACCGGCAACAGCAACCAGGCAACGGCCAGAGCCACCAGCGCAAAAAGATCCTGGTTGGAGCGAAGCAACAACGCCGAACCAAAAGTGAGCACACTCGCCGCAGCCAGATAAGCGCCGGGCGAAACGCGCACGCTCGCGAGACGCACACCTTTTCTCGGTTGCTCTCTTCGTTTTGCAACCTTGGTCAGCGCCTTCAGGTTCTCTATATGTTCAGCGTTATTCATTGCGCAGTATTAACCAGCGCCGGACACTCGACCGGCAGTTCTAAAGCAAACGTACCTCTGTTTTCTCCTGGCTCAGTGTAGCGTAAGTCTGCGAACTGCACGAGAGTCCGGGTCGCACAATCCTCTCCCACAACGCGCGCGACCGGAAATCTTGCAAACTCAAGAAAGTACCGTGTTCGTCTATCGTTGTAAGCCTGTAGCATTGCCTGCGATTTCACTGCCTCAGGTCTATCGTAGCGAACTTCGTTGCGCCGTCCCCGGCTGTCGGCTAACGAGAGTGTAAATTTGTATGCGCCACGCTCGGTTTCAACTACGCAAAGCCAGGTGAAGGGATTTGCCAGTACTGGCATGGCAGCCACATCAATCACCCGCTCTGAATTATCTACCGAAATCATCGCCGCTTCGCGGCGCGCCTGCTTTAACGCACTCTGATGCATCAGGAACAAACCGGACATGTAAACTGAAATGATCACGAACGCCGCAATGCCGACCTTCTGTCCCCAGTGCCTTCCTGCCTGCTTCCAAAATAGAATTACAAGGACAACGATAGCGATTATCCAGACGACTCGGAGTACCGTCGCGTTGGCAAGACCGCCTCGATCGGTCGGTCCGAAAAAGACCAGGAACGTGAGCACTGCCGCGAGCAGCAGCCACACGGCAAGTCTTTTCTTGTTGTGCGAAGTTAGCAGGAAGGCAGCTCCGCCCAGTGTCAACCACAACACTGGATCGATAACGAACACGAAGTCCCCGTAGAACCAGTTTGAATTCCACGGAAGCAGCGGGCGTACTCCATAGTTGTTGGTCCAATCCATTAAAGGGTGTGTCGCGGTAACAATAACCGACGCCACGATCAGCCCCAGCAATCGGATCCTGGAAGGCCGCTTTCTCACCCGTGCGATTAAGAGATCGACTAGATAGAAGACAAGTGGTAACGCAAAGGCCAATACGATTGTGCCGACGATGGAGTGTGTAATGCCGCGGTGATGATGAAGGTACGTCCAGCGATCTCCAAAAATGCCGGTGAGAATATCTGCATCCGGCGAATTGGCTGCGAGTATGCAAAGGGCGGTCGCGCCGGGTGACAACTTCTCCAAACCCGCCTTTGAAGCTGTAAGCCCGATTAGCGAATGAGTCAGGTTATCCATTCGAGTTTCGAGTTTGGAGTTTCGAGTTGGAAGTTAGACCAAAGAACCTCTGACTCGCGTCGCAAAAAACTCCAAACTCCAAACTTAAAACTATGAACTTCTTAGAAGGGGAGGTTTGCGGGCGCTGCGGGAGTTAGTTTTGCATAGCGCTCTGGATCCAACTTTTCCAGTTTTTGCGCGGCTTCTTCCGCGGCCGCAGAAGGTGTTGACGAGTCACCGTCAGGGTCTTTGGCAGTGCGGGATGCTTCCACGATGTTGAAAAGTAAATCAGCCGCCTCTTTAGTCTTGCCTTGTTTTTGGTAGACCGCGGCGAGGCGCAGATTCGCCGTGTCGGGTGTGACTATCGCACTGTTCGATTGCGCGATCTCGCTATAAAGCTGGGCCGCTTCATCGTATTTATCGTCAGCTTCTTTAGCTTGAGCGAGGGCAAATTTGGAAAGCGTCTCTACTTCTGCAATGTCGCTTTTGCTCAGTTCGCTGAGCTCACTGATCGCCTTCTCTCGATCAACATACAACCGATTGGTCGCAATAAAATAGCGCGCCTCGGTCCGATACGGATCGCCATACTTGGCGGCAACTTTCTCAAACTCTTCAATCGCCCTTTCCGCACGTTCGCGTTCACTGCTAAAGGTTGGTCCTGCCGGAGGCGGAGCGCCTGGCGGGGCCTCGCCGGTAATTTCAGTCCTGGCTATCGAGATGGCCCGTCCCAATGCACGGCGCGCCTCATCGTTCTTGCGGTTACTCCAATTGCACATAAAAAGCGATCAGCCCGCCGAGGACCACGACCGCCGATGATTGCGTAAAGGATCGTGCGGCCCTTCCCTTCAAGGCGGTCGCCGATGCGGTCGAAAAGGGAGATAGCCGTATCCCGGAAGCGGTCGTGCTGAAGTTCCCGGGCACGTTTCTTTTTGTATTTGGCCACGTCGTTCTTTCTCGCAAGTTCACATAGTGAACTACGTTCTTTGAGGTGTATGATCGGCGAAACCGTAACTCTAATGGCGGCTTCAAAACCTTGTCAAGCGGGGGTTTCGTTACAGTATTGGTAATCATTGCTGCTGGAATGCGCATCCAATAGGGATACGCAATTGGGAATTCGAATGGCAATTTTTTTGGGAACAACAGCAACGTCGCGGTGTCTAAGGACGCGACTGTTCGGGTTTTCGCGACGGCCGTCAGCTGCTCCGATTCCAGCCCCAGGGGGTGCCAAGTGAGCTACGGAGAGCCAATCGCCCTCCGCGGGCAAATGGATTTGGAGCAGGTTGCGACCGCAGCCCCAGCGGAATCGCGTCCCACAGCGGACGTGGAGTTCATTGAAAGATTGAAGCGTGGAGAGGCGGCTGCCTTCGAAATCCTGATCGCGGACCACTCCGGCGAAATCTATGGTTTGCTTTTTCGATTAACCGAGAACAGCGAAGAAGCGCGCGACCTGACCCAGGAAACATTCCTGCGCGCATTTCAAAATATTGGTCGCTTTCGAGGTGAAGCCGACCTGCGAACGTGGATCTACCGCATAGCCATCAACCAGGCGCGCAACCGCTGGCGCTGGTGGCGGAGAAGACGACGCGACGCGACGGTGTCACTCGATGCGAACCTCGGTCAGTCTAGTCAGACGCTGATAGAGACGCTCGCGGAATCGACGGACAACCCTGAGCAGCAAGTTTTGACACGGGAACGCGAGGTTGCATTGAGAGCAGCTTTGCGGAAACTCAGTCGGGCGTATCGCGAAACTGTGGTGCTGCGAGATATTGAAGGATTCTCTTACGAGGAGATTGCCACCACGCTGAACATTAACGTGGGGACAGTGAAGTCAAGACTGGCGCGTGGTCGCCAGGAGTTACGTCGAAGGTTGGAAGGATCTTTGTAAATGCGGATTGAGGATTTCGGAATGCAGATTGGTGTGACCAAGCGATCTTGGAGGCCCTACTCAAAAGCGGTAACGCTCTTGAGTCCGCACTCCGCATTCAGCAATCCGAATTTCCGAAAAGGATGGCCGACCCGCCCCGGCTCATAGCAAAAACCCGGTGCCAAATGGGTCATAGTGAGAACACGGCGGGCGTCCGATGGAAGATGTTGATGAAGAAAGCGATTTTGAAAACGTGGCCAGCAACACCCGTTGAAAGCGTCGCTCGAATCGGAGAGCTTGCATCAAGCCTTTGCCGAAGTTGTTCCTTGGCTAAAGGAACAGCCGGGGTCGGCCGGCCATCCGGAAGGTGAGGTCAGATGTCAGAGGTCAGAAAGACGTGCGGACACCAATGTTTGATCTCTGACCTCTGACCTCTGACCTCTGGTTTATCACTTATGACTTGCGAAGAAACATCTCGCCTTATTTCACAATACATCGACGACGCTTTGTCATTGCCGTCGCGAGTTGAAATGGAAGGGCATCTCGATGGATGTCCGGTTTGTCGCGCTCACGTCGTTGAGCTGCGCACGTTGAGCCGTGGCCTACGCCAACTCGCTCGTCCGGCAGTTCCCAGCGATCTCGTCTCGTCGATTTCTGATGCCCTCCAGATTGAGGCGGCGGCGCGTCGTCAAACACCCTCTCGAAGTTTCAAAGAACGGATGGCGCTCTGGGCCGAGCCTCGATTGATGCCCTACGGCGTCGGCGCAATGGCATCAGTTCTCCTCTTCTTCTCTATGTTCGTTGGTCTCCGTCCACACTTTGAGGCCCTGCAGAGAGCGGCCAGACAGAGCGACTCTTTGCTGGTGGTTGCTAACACCGGGCTTGATCTTAATCGCCCAGTCACATCAGAAGACATCTCTGCAGATCGCGCTCCCTTTGCTGAACAGTCGCCGTCGCTCGATCCGAAAGGTGCGCTCGCCGTACTCACGAGTTCGTACGCTCAACCGCATACAGCATCCACCGAAGATATCGACGATATGATCGTGGTGGCCGACGTCTTCAGCAACGGTTCCGCGTCGTTGGCAGGTGTAGTTCAGGCTCCGCGGAACCCTCAGATGCTTACCGACTTCGAGGTCGCGCTGCGACAAAGCGCCGCCTTCGTTCCCGCCTCACTGGATCGACGTCCTGGCACGATGCGCGTGGTGTTCAGCGTGCAAAAGGTTGACGTGCGCGATCAAAGTTTCTGACCGCAATCTCCACTGTTTATCAACTCGAATTTCCTCTGAATACCGTTCAGACCACTCGCTTGACGCACCGCATTCCGCGTGTTAGCTTGCCGCTTCACCCTTTGCGAAAATATTTCAGGATTCCATCAGGCAACTAGTCTAAACATACGCGCGTGACTGCAGTCGCCCCAGAGCTCAAACGAACGCCACTTAACGCTGTGCATCGCCAGACCGGCGGACGCATGGTCGACTTCGGTGGCTGGGACATGCCGGTGCAGTATCCTGCGGGTACCGTCGAAGAACACCTGCGCACACGCACTCATGCCGGACTCTTCGACGTGTCACACATGGGCGAGATTGATGTGCGCGGGCAGGACGCCATCGCTTTCGTCAATTACCTCACTTCCAACGATGTCACAAAATTAATAGATGGCCAGGCACAATACACCGCGCTGACAACACCTGAAGGAACGGTGATCGACGATCTGCTGGTCTATCGTTTTGCCGCGGACCATTTACTATTGGTCGTGAACGCCGGTACGACGGAAAAAGATTGGGAGTGGATCAGTTCGCATCACGGAGATGAATCGGTAGAACTCAAGAACGTCAGTTCCGATTACTGCCAGCTGGCGATACAGGGACCAGACGCCGCCGGAATCCTGCAAAAATTAACAACCGTCGCACTCGATGACATTAAGTATTACCACTTCACCGAGGGCCAGGTTGACGGTGTGGACGCGATCATCTCGCGCACCGGCTATACGGGCGAGGATGGGTTTGAGGTTTACGCAGCTGCCGGCAAAGCTGAACAACTTTGGAACAAGTTGCTCGATGCCGGCAACTTCGGAACAGATGACGGGATTCTTCCCTGCGGATTAGCTGCGCGCAACACTCTCCGCCTGGAAGCGGGGCTAGCTTTATACGGTCATGAGATAGATGAAAACACAACGCTTCTTGAAGCCAACCTGGGCTGGATTTGCAAACTTAATAAGGGCGACTTCATCGGCCGGGAGCGGTTGGCCAAACAAAAGGAAGAAGGCATCAAGCGACGTCTGGTTGGATTTGAAGTAACGGAACGAGGGATTGCGCGCGATGAGCAGGACGTAGTTATCAATGGCGAACGGGTAGGTAAAGTTACCTCGGGGAGTCCGGCTCCGTATTTGAAGAAGAACATCGGCA
>CAWAZW010000018.1:0-196766 GCA_963786645.1 Blastocatellia bacterium | reverse complement strand
AGAAGGGTTGGGGATGGCAGGGGTTTGGTGCTAGATTTAAAAGCAACGAGTTGGGGGGAACACTGAAAGTTGAGTGGATTCCTCCAGGAAGTTTTTTCTGTTGTTCTCGGCAATCCCTCACCCAACCCTCTCCCAGGGGGAGAGGGCTAAGAAATAGTTTTTTCTGTTTTTGGTAAGCCCTCACCCACCCCTCTCCCAGTGGGACAGGGCTCAAACGTCGCTCCGAAACCAACGAGAGTGAATGGTGAATAGTGAGTGGTAAATAGTGAGTTCTTATTAGTGATAGTAAATGGTGTAGAGTTCAGCGAACGATCCATTCCCTATTTACCATTTACCATTCACTATTTACTATTGTTTCTCACCGGAGAATAAATGGGAAAGGGACGACTGGAAGCATTTAGCGACGCCGTGATGGCAATCATCATCACCATCATGGTGCTGGAGTTTAATATACACGGCGACACCCTAAACGATTTGCGTCCACTCCTGCCGGTGTTCCTCAGCTACATCCTGAGTTTTGTTTACGTGGGCATCTACTGGAACAACCACCATCACATGTTGCATGCCACCACAACGGTGACGGGCGCGATGCTCTGGGCTAACCTGCACTTGTTGTTCTGGCTATCGTTGTTTCCTTTTGCCACCGGCTGGATGGGAGAGAATCATTACACCGCACTACCGACCGCAGTCTACGGCGCAGTCTTGCTAATGGCCGCAATCGCCTACTACCTGCTTGAGCGGGCAATCATCCGCGCGCAAGGGCCTGAGTCGATCTTGCGAAAGCAGTAGGGCGCGACTGGAAGGGTAAGTTGTCGCCGGGCCCTATGTGGCGGCGATCATTGCGACGCTGTTATCGCCGGTATCTCTCAGGTGATCTTCGTAGCTGTGGCGCTGATCTGGCTAATTCCCGACCGGCGAATTGAAAACGTCTTGCACGAAAAACAAGTGAAGAGTGAAAAGTGAAAAGCAAGAATGCGGCCCCCTGGTAAATGGTGAATAGTGAATGGTAAATGGATCATTTACGAAAGCGAACTATTTTCTATTTACCATTCACTATTCACCAGCATGTTCACTGTTTTAATCCGCTGAACAAAACAACGTCGCTGCTTCTTGGGCCACGCGAAAAAACGAATTGTTTACCATCACGAGATACGTCAAACGAGTAAATCCGATCGGAAGTGAAATTCGTTAGCCGCTTTGGCTCACCACCTTCAACGAGTTGCATCCAGAGGTTGGTAACATCGCGGCGGATCCCATACAAGATCGCCTTTCCATCAGCAGTCCAACCCAGCGGCAGAGTCAACCCACTTGGTCGGGGAAAGGCTTTTATGGAGGGACCGCCGTTCGCTGGAATGATCGAAATCCGGGACGGAGAATTTGGTTCCTCAGAATAAAGGCAGGCGATCCGCGTACCATCCGGTGAAAACACCGGCCATAGCGTCGAATTCTGGGTAAGCTGCCTGGGTGCGCCTCCATCAATGCTTACTGTCGAGAGCGTGGTCTTATTGGTCGCGGCTACGTAAACGATGGTCCGACTATCAGGAGCGAAACTCGGCGTCAAACTATTTTCGTTTGTTAGTTGTTTCGGATTTGAACCATCGATGTCGATCCTCCAAAGACATAAAACACCAGAGCGGTCGGAACTAAAAACCACATAACGACCGTCAGGGGAAACGACGGGAAAGTTGTTATTGCCCGAATTCGCGGTCAACTGCTTTGGCGCGCCTTCGCGCGGATCGAGCAGATATAGATCAAAGTTGCCACCAGAGTTCAACGAATAGACCACTTTCCCATCGGGTGTCCAGGAAGGAAAATTAGCGAGATGTCTCCCTGATGTGATCTGTGAACTATTTGCAAGTTCGTTCATCGGCGCGATCCAAAGGTTTCCCACAGTCTCGGTTTGCACTGTTGCCAGGCTGTTCGAATCTGCCGTAAGGCTTATCGTCTGATAACTGTTCAGATCATTGGTAACTCTTTGAGCGTTGCCAGAGGGATAGGATATCTGCCAAATCTTGTTGCTCCCGCCTGGCTCGTTCGACGCGAACTGGTCGGTTGCGCTCACCAGGACGCCTTGTCCGTTTGAGAGCCACGCAATGTCATCGATCCTTTTAAATTTCTGTTGACTAAAATGGGTTATGGCGCCCGTGTCCGGTGATACAAGAGCAACAGTCATTGACTGCTCTGGAGTGAAAGTTCCAATCGTAGTGAGAATGGTTTTACTATCAGGTGACCATGATGGTCCACCAGTGAAAACCAGGAACTCATTTCCACGACGTGAAACAAGCTGGCGCTGCCCGGTGCCGTCTTTATTGGCTACCATTAGTCGATCTTCATCATCTATCCAATAAAAGTAGGCAATCTGTTTTCCATCCGGAGAAAAAGCGACCGAGGAATAAATGCCTGTGAACAGTTTTCGCGGTGTACCGCCGAGGACCGGGATTTGGTAGAGGGTTCCGGTCACGCTATCACGCTCAAAAATTGTGTAATAGACATAGTTGCCGTCTGGCGAAATCGCCACTCCCGGGTACCCAACGTTAGCTGGAGCCATTATCTGTGTGTTACTCCCGGGAACGGCAACCTGCTTGAGCCAAATGCTTCGCTGCTCACCATCGGATTCGACATATACGAGCCATTTGCCGTCGGCAGAGATCGCAGCCAGGTTTATGTTGCCCGAACTTGTAAGACGGGTGATCTGAGTCGAGGCCAAAGAAATACCTGTCTTTTTCGGAAACGCAAGCTTGTATAAACCAAAACCAACTCCGACGATGAGTAAGGCAGCAATCCCCATAAGCCAGCAAAACCGTACTTGTGATTCCTGATTTGCGAGAAGATGATTTCAGCGCTCGACGCCGGCCGTGCGAGGTCAATCTCCGTAGGCGTAGTCGCTAATTTAAGCGATGAGTAGCCGGCAGGTTCATTCGTTTCAGCCAATCGTTGAAACTCGGTTGTCGCGCCGCGGCTTCACGAGCGGGAGTTGGCAAGACGTGTGGCTTTGATGATGCGAACGGAAGCACCGCGATCTTCTTATCTAAAGACGCGGCCGATCTCGATCCGCTTTCGCTATCCTCCGTACCAGATTTCCGAACAGGAACGACAAAACGATAGCCGCGCTTGGGAATCGTTTCGATAAATGTTCTCTCCCCATCGCCCTCACTCAGAATCTTGCGTAAGATCGAGATGTTTTTAGTCAGATTTGTTTCTTCAACAACAACATCGTGCCAGACTTCTTTGAATAACTCGTTCTTGTCCACCACGTGACCGCTGTTTTCAACCAGCACCAGCAGGATTTCAAACACTTTCGGCGACAGAGGAATGACGCGCCCGTCGCGCAATAGGACATATTCGGCCGCATCTAAGCGAAAGGGCCCGAATTCATACGACGGCTTGTCTGACCTGGGCATCAGCTACCCTCTGGTAAGGAATTTCCCGCAAAATTCCCACGCTTTTGCAAGGACTCTACCAAACGCCTGCGGCTACCTTTGCGGCGAAGGCAGAAAGGAATTGTGAGGACGGCTTCCTGACGTATGCCTGTTTGCTCCGGCACATTATATGGCCTGACGTTGATTTTGTAATGCGCACGGCGATTGGCAGGCCCTCAGCACAAACCAATCATTTACTTAACAGGAGACAACAATCATGAAACGACGATTAACAATTTCAGCGCTCTCGGCTTTGACGATGATGGCACTTATAAGTGCTGTTTTCGCCGGTCCCTCCCCGACGCGGGCTGAGGGAGGCAAACAGATAGCGGGCATCGGATCTTATGCCGCACCCGGCGCGTGCACCGATCCTCAGGGTGAAGGAGCCGACTATGTCCTCACCTTGACCGGGTCTCTCTCAGGTTGTCACTACGTCTTCGTCGAGAGCTTCAAATGCTCACCCGGCGGAGCTTACTACGAGGCGGGGTACGAGATTTTCGTCGGTACATATGAGGGCCAGCAGGGCACGTTCAGGACGACCTACGTGTTCACGGCCAAGTACCTCGACTGTCCTAACCTGGTTGGAGAGGTCACCGGACGCTGTCAACATCCTTTTGTAAGCGGCAGTGGGACAGGTGTTTTCGAGGGCATCAAAGAGGCGCGGCTGGACATGCGGGACGACGTGAAAGTAGGGAACTTCCCGTATAAAGGTCACATATTGTTCTAAGATTCACTCAATCCTGAGTAGCCTACCGAGGACCAGGTGGGTCATTTGGACGAAATCGGGCGGTTAAGAGCTAAAGATCAGAATCATAACCGTCCGATTGCGTGTGAAGATCTCATAAAAACAGATCGTTAGTCGATCACAACGACTGATGTTGCCGCGGCAATCAACGCTTTTCGTCTCTTTAGCTTAGTTAGCTCGTGAGTCGTGGGTGGCGTCGTGTGGGCCAGCACTGTCTTCGGCCCAGTATTGCGACTGATAGTTGCGTTGGTCGTGTGAGGAAAAATGTTTGTTCCAATTTCACTCGCTGCGGACGAGGAGTTGTGCCGTTCCTGCCTCACTACCGGGCGGAGACGAATCAACTTCTATTCCGGCAATCCCATCCGTTTCAGCATTTCCTTGAATCGCGGGTCGTCGCGGAGAGGTTCATACGGGATTGCCCATCTGATATTTTTTAGATCCCCGTTACGGCTCTGAAAGGCTTTTTCCAACCATTCAAATGCCTTGTCCGTTTCACCTAACCCCGCATAAACGCCAGCGACGTATTGTCCAGTTGATTCCTTTTTCGCATACTTTTCCTCCAATTCTTTGACAATAGCGTTTGCTTCAGTGCGTTTTCCGGTAATGCCATATCCATAACCCAAATCACAAAGGGCAACACTTGCTCGGTTGCTGGATTCCACCCCCTTTTCCAATGATGCTAATGCTTCCGCGTTGCGTCCCTGTTTCAGGTATGAAAGTCCCAGATATTGGTAGGCTGCCGAAAAACCAGGATCGAGCTCAATTAGCTTGAGGGTATTTTCAACGGAGGCATCGTAGTTCTTCTGCAATTGATACAGCCTCGTAATGTTAATACTAATCACACTCGACAACGGATCAATCTCCTGTGCCCTCTTGATTGCAACTGCTGCCTCGTCATATCGTCCGACGCCTTTTAGATGAATAGAATACCAATGATAAGCTGTCGCGTAATTTGGGTTAAGTTCGATTGCCCGTTTGTATTCTCGTTCAGCTTCCGTCCATCGCCACAACTGATCATTGATAATTCCTAACGTGGCATGTGGTTCTGCTAACCGGTCATCAATGGCTATTGCACGCTCGGCATATGCCTTCGCTTGCGGTATTGTTTCGCTGGTCGGAGTTCCTGCATATTCACCCAAAACTGCGTAGCAATCGGCAAGACCGACGTAAGCGAGTGCGTAGTTCGGGTCCCTATCAGTGGCGGCTTTGAATTGCTCGATCGCCTTCTTGATGTTTTCCGCCGTTCGTTTGTTCCAATAGAACTTTCCTTTCAAATACGATTGATACGCCTCCGGATCTGCTGTTGAGGCTTTGGTTACTTTCGCCTCTTCAACACCCGAAAGTTTTAATTTGAGTTTAGTCGAAACATCCTTTGCGATCTCGCTTTGAAGCGAAACCAGGTCAGATTGTTTGCGGTCGTATTGCTCGCTCCAAATCACGTCTTGACTTTGCGTGTTAACCAATTCGAGATTCAGCTTTAAATCTTCACCGCGTTGGACGACTCTACCCAATAAGACAGCCTGGACATTCAACTCCTCGCCAATCTGCTTCGGCGAAGTTTCCTTGCCCTTATAATAAAAAACGGTGCTTCTTGATTTGACCGCTAAATTCGGTATTTGCGATAAACTTTTTATCAGCGTTTCCGTCATTCCATCCGAGAGATATTCGACATCGGCATTGCCGCTTTCATTGACAAACGGCATCACCGCGATCGAACTGATCTGCTTTGTGCTGCCGCCTCTGGAAACAAATGCGAAGTAGCCGACGGTCGAGATCGCTCCGAGCAGCACGAGTCCAACTATCGCAGCGGCTAGCTTATGACTCTTTGCCTGCGTGACGGCGTACTCGAGACTCGAAGAAGATGTAGTTACGCTTTGCGTTGCCGCAGCCTGTCCGCTTTTCGTCGCTCCGACTGCGTCAGACGCATGCATCTGCGTTGCATTTTCTAAAGATTGATTTCCCGTCTCACGATTCGGAACTACCGAACGCTCAAGCTCACCCTGGATTTCGAGATCTCTGCGCAGATTCTTGAGATCTATCAACAGGTCCCGTGCCGACTGATACCTCATTTCTACATCTTTCGTCATCGATTTGCGGACGATCCGCTGAAGTTCAGCCGGCACGTTTTCCAAAAGCAGCGGTTCTCTCTCGAGAATTGAGACGATGGTGTGATTGACGGTTTCGCCGGTGAAAGGAACTTTGCCCGCGAGCATTTCATACAACACGACTCCCAGACTCCAGATATCTGTTCGGGCATCGGTTACTTTGCCACGTGCCTGTTCGGGCGACATGTAAGAAACCGTTCCCATCACCATCCCAGGAGTGGTATTAACCTGGACCCGGGTTGCGTCCTCGCTTCCCGCCGACCCGGTCGCTACCCCGACCGGTTCTGACAATTTCGCCAAACCGAAATCCAACACCTTCGCATAGCCATCTTTGCGCAGCATGATGTTCTCGGGCTTGATGTCTCGATGAATAATCCCAGCCTGATGCGCCGCGGAGAGCGCTTCCGACACTTGCACGCCGATCTTAAGGATCTGATTTAGCTGCAGCGGTTCCTTATGCGAGAGGTGTTCGCGCAGAGTCTTGCCGTCGATCAACTCAGTCGCAATATAGTTTTTGCCGTCTACCTCGCCTATCTCGTAAACGGTCAGAATGTTCGGGTGATTCAGTGCTGAAGCTGCCTTCGCTTCCTGAATAAAACGGCCCAACTTGTCTACGTCCTTGCTGAACTCTTCGTGTAGGAATTTGATCGCAACTCTTCGATCGAGTCTTGTGTCCTGTGCTAGATAAACCTCGCCCATTCCGCCCTCGCCTAGTTTCGAGACGATGTGGTAGTGCGACAGAGTAGAACCGGCTGGCAGTTCTTTATTCATCTTGCTCAAATTCATTCCGGCAGATTCAGGCGCTTAAGCATTTCCTTGAATCGCGGCTCGGAGCGCAGGTCGTCGATTTCGGGGGTAACACTGTAGTAAATGGCGCTTGGTCCGTGCTCGGCAATGTCCTTCTCGAGCCAGTCGAGAGCCTGCTCCTTCTCACCCAGCCCGATGTAAACAAGGGCAAAGGCAAAGCTTTGAACGTATCGTTGAGTAGATCGCTCCTTAAGAGTGGTCTAATATCTTTAACGCTTCTTCACGCTGCCCTGATCTTGCGAGGTAAAATCCCAGTTCTCCTTGTCCCGTGGGGTCTCCGCTCAATTCGATATACTTTCGTATCTCGGCTATGGCGTCGGAAGACATGCCCTTTTGCCAGTAAGCAGTACTCAGGCCAAAGAAAGCGACAGCAAAAGTGGGGTCGAGAGAAAGCGTGCGCTTATATTGCGCGATCGCTTCATCATAACGGCGGCTGTAAAGGAGTGCGTCTCCAAGATTGGTCCCGATGATGGGCGAAAGCGGATCGAGTTCTTCAGCCCGCCTTAACGAGGCAAGAGACTCGTCAAACCGCTTGGTCGGTGTGAGCACATCATGGCCAAGCCATTGATGAGCGGTCGCATAATTCGGGTTGAGCTCGATTGCCCGGCGGATCTCCTTTTCCCCGGCGACCCGATCGTATTCATGATAGGAAAAATACATTTCGAGCGCTGCGCGTGGTTCCGCGAGGGAATCGTCCAGTTCCAACGCCCGCTGAGCCGCTGCTTTTGCCTGAGGCATGCTGTCTTTGGACGATGCAATGCTGTAACTCGAAAATAGCGAATACGTTTCAGCCAGACCGGAATACGCTAAGGCATACTTCGGATCTTTTTCAATTGCCTGCTTGAAAAACTCGGCCGCCTGCTTGAGCGATGCATTTGTTCGCTTGTTCCAGGCAAAGCGACCCTTTAGGTAAAGCTGGTACGCTTCGAGGCTTGCCGTGTAGCTCTTTTCAACCTTCGCCGCCTCCGCGCCGGACAATTTCGATTTGAGTCTGCTCGAAACATCGCGGGCTACCTCGCTCTGCAGTGCTACGAGATCAGAGCCTTTTCGTTCATACTTGTTGCCCCAGATCGTGTTCTCCGTTTGCCCGTCAATTAATTCCACACTTAAGGTCAACTGATCGCCTCGCTGGATAACGCGGCCGGTTAAGATCGCCTGCACCCCTAACTCTGAGGCCACTTTTTTTGGATCGATCTCCTTTCCCTTGTACCGAAAGACCGACGATCGCGCCTTAACGCTTAAGTTCGGGACCTGCGAAAGACTATTGATGAGCGTTTCGGTCATGCCGTCCGAAAGATATTCGACATCCGCGTTGCCGCTGTCATTGACAAACGGCATCACCGCGATCGAACTGATCTGCTTTGTGCTGCCGCCTCTGGAAACAAATGCGAAGTAGCCGACGGTCGAGATCGCTCCGAGCAGCACGAGTCCAACTATCGCAGTGGCTAGCTTATGACTCTTTGCCTGCGTGACGGCGTATTCGAGACTCGAAGAAGATGTAGTTACGCTTTGCGTTGCCGCAGCCTGTCCGCTTTTCGTCGCTCCGACTGCGTCAGACGCATACATCTGCGTTGCATTTTCTAAGGATTGATTTCCCGTCTCACGATTCGGAACTACCGAACGCTCAAGCTCACCCTGGATTTCGAGATCTCTGCGCAGATTCTTGAGATCTATCAACAGGTCCCGTGCCGACTGATACCTCATTTCCACATCTTTCGTCATCGATTTGCGGACGATCCGCTGAAGTTCAGCCGGCACGTTTTCCAAAAGCAGCGGTTCTCTCTCGAGAATTGAGACGATGGTGTGATTGACGGTTTCGCCGGTGAAAGGAACTTTGCCCGCGAGCATTTCATACAACACGACTCCCAGACTCCAGATATCTGTTCGGGCATCGGTTACTTTGCCACGTGCCTGTTCGGGCGACATGTAAGAAACCGTTCCCATCACCATCCCAGGAGTGGTATTAACCTGGACCCGGGTTGCGTCCTCGCTTCCCGCCGACCCGGTCGCTACCCCGACCGGTTCTGACAATTTCGCCAAACCGAAATCCAACACCTTCGCATAGCCATCTTTGCGCAGCATGATGTTCTCGGGCTTGATGTCTCGATGAATAATCCCAGCCTGATGCGCCGCGGAGAGCGCTTCCGACACTTGCACGCCGATCTTAAGGATCTGATTTAGCTGCAGCGGTTCCTTATGCGAGAGGTGTTCGCGCAGAGTCTTGCCGTCGATCAACTCAGTCGCAATATAGTTTTTGCCGTCTACCTCGCCTATCTCGTAAACGGTCAGAATGTTCGGGTGATTCAGTGCTGAAGCTGCCTTCGCTTCCTGAATAAAACGGCCCAACTTGTCCGCGTCCTTGCTGAACTCTTCGTGTAGGAATTTGATCGCAACTTTTCGATCGAGTCTTGTGTCCTGTGCTAGATAAACCTCGCCCATTCCGCCCTCGCCTAGTTTCGAGACGATGTGGTAGTGCGACAGAGTCGTTCCGGGTGTCAGTTGCTTCTGTTGATTCAATCGATTGGAGACCGATTTTTCGCAGCTTTACACAAAGAGTCGAGTTTTTACAGGATTACAGGATTAGGCATGATTTACATGTTAAGCCTGACAATCCTGTAATGATGAAAAAACCTTTCAGGCTGTCGGCAGGATTTCCGAAAAGCTGTGGATTACTCGAAACTGGTCGCTCGTGGATTGTGGCTGATTTCCCGGTCTGAGACAAAGCAAAGTGGACATGCCGGCGTCGCGCGCGGCGGCGAGCTCATTTGTCACATCAGAAACAAAGGTTACTTCCGTTGGCAGCAGTTGAAGTCGTCTGGCAATTTCCTGATAACTCGACGAGCTAACTTTGCTCCCGACGCCGGTATCGAAATATTCTTCGATCAAATCGCTATGATCGCCTGTGTCGGTGTGCGCAAACAGAAGTTTCTGAGCGAGCACACTGCCGGATGAGAAGATTGCTATTCGTATCCCCAGCCTGCGTAAACGACTGAGATTCGGAACGACGTCATCGAATAAGGGTGCTTTCAAACTTCCATCACTATAGCCTTGTTCCCAAATCTTTCCCTGAAGCGACTTGAGTGCTGGCGATTTACGGTCGCGTTTAATTAGCCAATCGACGTAAGCAACAATCGCATCAATTGACGGGGATACCTTGTCGATGTGCGGCGGATGTTCACCTCCCTCCTCGTCGAAAGAGTGCTCTCGAAGGAGGGCGGCGATATCTTCCTGCACTTCGGGCGCTCCGGAATTCTGGATTAGATAGTCCCTCACGTTATCGCGTGCAAAAGGAAAGAGGATGTCGTGAACGAAAGAGATTGGAGTGGTGGTGCCTTCAATGTCGAGCAGCACCGCGCGCGTTTTCGTGGCGACGTCTGTCATGTGCGGTCGTTTTGCCCTTGCGGTCCGCCAAAACAGATTGGCATGAAATTTCGATCGACCTGGCTACCACTGTAATGTGGTGTCCATCCAGATTTGTCCTGAAACAAGCGGATGGCGCGGATGCGACGATCAACGCACAGGTTGAACCAGTGTAATGTACCGCGAGGAACGCGAATTAAATCTCCGGCTTTGACTTCTATCGCTACTACTTCGCCACCCTGGCCTTGAATATGGAAGAGCCCACTGCCGGAGATAATGAATCTAACTTCGTCTTCATCGTGCCAGTGTTCGCGATCGAATTTCGCCAGCATTTCTTCGAGGCCGGGTGTCTCCGGATTTACATCAATAATGTCTGCTGTTACGTAACCACCGGTGGCTTTAAGCTTCTCAATTTCACCCGCATAAGCTTCCAGGATACTTTCCGCAGAGGCGTCAGGCGCCACCCGTTCACTGGCCGGCCAGCGCTCGTAGTCGATACCCAAACTTCACTAAATAATCGCGAACCTCCTGCTCGTCACTTAATGTTCGATTCTGATCGCAAATCGTTAGCAGAGCCATAATCAGTTTCCTCGACGTGTAAGATGCAAGGTTCGACCGCGCACCTCAAGCAAAAACTCCAGAATTTCAATATGTCGCCTCGCCTCACCCAGGTCTTTTCCCCAGGAATAAAGCCCGTGTTTGTTTAAGAGAAACCCATGGGAGTTCGGATGATCGATGAGAACCTCGCGAATGGTAGCCGCAAGTTCGCGCATGTGCTGTGAGTTGCCAATAATCGGGAGCCATTCGCGGTGTTCGTGTGTGCGAACACCCTCAAGTCCCTTCAACATCTCATACCCTTCAATGGCAACTCCGTGTTCATCAGCAAACAGGTCAGACAAGATCGTATTCCAAACAGAATGAGTATGCAGCACTGAACCGGCCCGTCGATGCTTCACGATCTCGAGATGTAGCAGTGTTTCGTCAGACGGTTTACGACCACCATTGATAACGCGAGCATCTTCGCCAACCAAAAGAACCTGTTCCGCGGTGAGTTCACCTTTGTCTACTCCACTAGGACTCATGGCGAGCAGCAAGGGTTCTGTTTGCACCACAGCACTCAGGTTTCCGCTGGTGCCGGACAGCCACCCGCGCGCGTGCAGCGCCTTCGCAGTCGCGGCAAGGTTTGCTGCAATTTCACTGAATGTCGAGCCTGGAGTGTGGGGCGGAGTCTGCATCATCGATTTTCAAAGGCGGTTTTAATGGGCCGCGTTTCATCTTAAGTCTGCGAATATAAATATATCATATTCAACTCGCACCCTGCGGAGGCGGAAGCGTAAAGCCTGGGCGTGGCGGCGCAAGATCCTTGACCGTTTCTGACCTACGACTCGCAGCGTCGTTTATTTATGGTCCTCATGGCTATAAACATTTCGCCGCTACGCGGCGAAGAAGTTCCGCTAAACATATTTACTTGGCGCCCAGTGACTATCGCCAGTCGATCAATGCGGCGCGCAAAATCACACGCTCGGCACGAGTCGCCAATTGTTCGTGGGTTTAGCCGGCAAGCGCGGGTGGCGTTTGACCCAGTCGATTATCAGCTCCCTCAATTCCTTCTTCGATCGATAGTAGACAGTTGCATCCTTCAACATCGTGTACCCCGCCGCGCCGTTTGCCCTGTACTTATTCGTTACCAGCCGCAGTTTCTGCTGAGGCAGAAGCGCACGACCACGGAAACGCAGGTTGCGAATACGCTCGCCCCACGCCTTTGAGATATCCAACTCATAACTAACTCCCTCCGCAACGTCGTAGTTATAACTCGGAAACCTCTCATCGATCTGCTCGGACAACGGTCTGCCGGGCTTGTAACCGCCAAAGTGTCGTGCCGAGTGTTCAAGCGCGTCTTTCAACTGCCGGCCGGAAACTTGTAAACCGATAAGAGTCTCTTCGTACTCATAGAGCGCCATGATGTCTCGCACAGTAACGGGGCCTTTCAGTGTGCGCGCAAGCGGATTCAGGCTGGAGGCCATCGAAACATCTGCCCCACTCGCGTCAAGCTGTACGCGATGAACCAGGTCGAGAAGAGCAGTATCGCGAAACCGTTCGTCTCCTGGCCGAAGTTCAGCCTGCGCTCGACCTATAACACGATTCAGCCAGCGCTGGGTTTCGCGATCGTAGGGAGCGACGAGTCGCACGACTTCCGCATCAGCTTCAACTTCATCACCGACAGAAATAATTTGTGCCGCTTTCGCGACCACGCCCCAGCGTTCGCCGCTCTTTTCAACGAACAAGTCCGCGCGCGCGATGCTGCGTCCCCATCGATCTGCCTGCGTCATCAATACATCATTGACCAATAGCGACGACACTTCGCGGTGTGTATGACCCATGAGGATCAGATCAATCCCAGGCACCTGCTCTGCGATCAACAACGCGGTATTCTCGCGCTCCATTTGGCCGGGCAGCATTTCGCCCGTGCGCAAATCTTTTTCCAGTCCCATGTGCATGGCAATAACGACAACGTCTGCTCGTTCCTTACGCCGCAAGATGTCAACCCATTTCCTGGCTTCGCTAACTGTGTCGCGCACATCGATTCTTGAGTAGTAGTAAGCAGGGTCCTCGAAGTTTGCCATGCCGGTAGTAGTCAACCCGAGCACTGCTATTCGCACTCCCTGCACCTGCTTAATCACGTACGGCGTGTAAAAAGTTTCGTCCGTTCCGCGTTTGTAGGTGTTGGCTGACAACCAGGGAAAGCGAGCCTCAGAGCGTGCTTTGTTCAGCACCTCAAAGCCAAACTCATATTCATGATTGCCTACGGTCATTGCGTCGTAGCCGATTTCGTTCATGACCGTCATCATGGGATCGGGAGGACGATTGTTGACTGTCGCGTGGTAGAAAGTCAGCGGAGTGCCCTGAATCGTATCGCCGCAGTCGAGGAGTAGTAGATCCGGGTGGTCTTTGCGCAGCAGTCTTACGACGGTTGCGACACGCGCGAGACCGCGGTTGTCCGCGCGATCGGCGTTGTAATCAATGGGATTGATGTTTCCATGAAGGTCTGTCGTTGCGAGGATCGTAATCTGGACGCGGTTGTTGGCGTTGGCCTCGTCGTCTCCAGCCGGAGCACATAGATACATTAAGAATATGCAGATTGCGGCCAGTGGAATCTTGATTTTCATCTGATCAGGAATTTGTTTCAGCTTGCTTTCCCGCGGGAAAGGACGTCAACCATTGCTCGCGCCACGTACGAATTGATTTCCTCAGGCACGGGCTGCGGGCCCGGAGAGAGCTGCGCCCGGTGCTCAACCAGATACCGCAACGATTGTGCTTGCAGGGAAAGACCCAAATCCATCGTCTCAACGGGATTGCCACCGGCGCTGGCGAGGTTAAGCATCTCGCCCTGGGCCAGCAGCGTGATTCTTCTTCCGGGCAGCTCAAACAACTCAATCCACTCGCCCAATCGTTCTACCCTGGTTGCCTGGCGTCGCAGTTCCGCAAGTTCAATCTCCCAGGAGAAATGGCCGGCGTTGACCAGAATCGCGCCGTCGCGAAGTCGCGCGAAGTGCGTCCCACAAATTATTCCAGGTCGTCCGGTCGCCGTGATGAAAACTTCTCCCTGCTCCAGCGACTCCTCAACTGTCGCCACTCTCATGCCGTCAAGCGCGGCTTCCAGCGCTCTAATCGGGTCAGGTTCCACAGTCGTAACTTGGGCGCCGAGTGCGCGCAAACATTTTGCGATGCCACGCCCGACTGATCCATAGCCAAAGACAACAAAACGCTTGGCAGGAACAAGCAGGTTAGTTGCACGCATAAAACCCTCGACCACGGTCGGGCCAACTCCGTGCTCATTCTCCATGATTAGCTTCAAGGGGCTGTCATTGATAACGATGACCGGAAAGCGAATTGAATCGCGCATCTCCTCGCGCAGACGGTTGGCGCCAGTTGTCGTCTCCTCGGTTCCCGCCAGCACGTGGTCCAGCCCAGGCGTAGCAGCAACGGCCGCGGCTAGATCAGCACCATTGTCCAAGAGCAGTTCTGGGTTGTGACGCAAAACTTCGGTTATGTTTTCCTGATGTTTCGCGCCATCATCTGCACGGCTGCCCAGGACCACTGCGCCGGATGTCCGCAGCGCCGCGACAACATCGTCCTGTGTAGTGCCCGGGCTGCCGGTGATCACAACTTTCGCGCCGCCAGCCTGGAGCACTCCGCACAGCACTCCCGTCTTCGGTTCCAGATGAAGGCAGATTCCGATAGTTAAACCCGCGAAAGGTTTGGTTGCAGCAAACTCCTCGCGCAGCCGTGCCAGCAAACCCATGTGGCGCCGGGCCCAATCGATCTTGCGCAAGCCTTGCTCGACGAGCGTGTTATTGGAAATTATTTGTTGGCTCATTCTGTGTCGGGCGACATCTATCACTGAATTGACTAGCGGAATGGCGATAGCGTAGCACAGTCACTTTATGCGCAAGGGGTCAGAAGTTCGAATCTTCTAGCGGGCCCCAATATTTTCATAACTTACGGGCGACGCCGAGTCGCCCGTTTTGGCCTGCACACACTTTCGCCCACACTTTGAAGTGAAACGACCGCGCTCTTTCCTCATTCGTCCTTCCGACCATTCCCGTCGCGGGAAGCATAGAGCTGATATCGCTAGTGAACGCGTGAGATTTCACCAACTCGCTCATAAACGTCGAAGAGCCGGCGTTAATGCATCTCAATGATAGGTTGGTGGCTGGTATGCGCCGCCATGTTCTACGAAGGGTTTGTCGTCAATCCTCTGTCACAACCACTTGCGACCGCTGCGGCCCATAGTCGTTGGAATAAGGGGCGGATAGTCTCTGAATCGTCTTAAATGAAATCGCCGCGCCCGGGCGTTGCGTCCTTCTCGATTCTATGAGCAGAAAGTCAAATAACCGATTTGACCTCAATGAGCCGTTCGCATAGCGCATCAGCCTTGAGCATTCAGTCTCAGCGTCCCGATTTAGTTTTGCCGGATGACGTTAAAGGCTTCTTGTTACAACTGTTCTCTGACTCTAACCGGAGGATTTCTTTTCAACTCTCTACTTTTCCGAATGCTCATGAAGAAGCGTTAGATCTGTTATTCATTTCTCACATTGCGCATATGCAAGGAGCGATAAAGTTTGGCTCAAACTGGACTCTAAGGATTGATGCACACTACATCGGCGGCGGTAGTCACTGCCGTACCTGGGAGGTAGCCGATATTTGGTTGATGGTAGTGTTCCGAAAGAATGGCAAGATCATACGCAGTAAGTTAAAATTTTCTTCAATCAAAATTTGTCATTGAAAGAGCGGGAGCAAGCCACCCTTCCTTACCTAGAGACACTCAATCTTGACCTAAGCATTCAATCTTGAACATCAATGACAAATGAAAAATGTGAAATGATATATGGTAAATGTTTTTGTTGACCCACCCGCCAAGGCTTTGGTTGTGGCGTTCAGGAAGTCTTCTCCCAAAATTTTCCTTCGAGTTCCGCAACCCATTGACGGCCTAAACGTATTAGAGCAAAACTTAGAGGCAAGACCGCCGGCTATTTCTGAATCCCTGGAGGAAGTCAATGAAAACTAGGACCTTTGTGCTGCTGATACAGCTCCTGCTACTCGTTACCCTGTCCGTTTCGGCGCAGAAGAAAGTACAGACTAACCAAGCGGTGGCGCCGCTTGTTCCGATGAAGGATTTCTTTCGAAACCCTGAAAAGACCGGGTATTCACTTTCGCCTAATGGCGAGTATCTCGCATTTCTGCAGCCCTGGGAGAAGCGCCTCAATGTCTTTGTCGAGAAGATCGGCTCCGGCCAGGCCACTCGCGTTACCAGCGCAAAGGAGCGCGACATCTCCGGTTACGCCTGGAAGGGTGACAAACGCATTGTCTATGTGCAAGACACCGGTGGCGATGAGAACTACCGGCTCTACGCCGTCGGCATCGACGGTTCTAACCCGAAGGACCTGACTCCATTTGAGAAAGTTCGCGCGCAGATTATTGACCGCCTCGAACGCAACGAAAACGAAATCCTGGTAGGTCTCAACAATCGCAACCCACAGGTCCATGATGCCTATCGCATCAACGTCAACACCGGCGAGATGCAGATGATTGCCGAAAACCCGGGAAACTACACCGGCTGGGGTACTGATTGGGATGGAAAGCTTCGCATCGCCATAACCACCGATGGCGTGAACACCTCGCTGATGATGAGGAAGACCGAAGCCGACAAGTTTGCTCCGGTTGTTACCACTACCTTCAGAGAAACCATCACGCCTTTAGTTTTCACCTCTGATAACCAGCAAGTCTATGTTGCGACCAACATCGGGCGGGACAAGACAGCCATAGTCAAATATGACATCGAGAACAAGAAGGAACTTGAGAAGATATTCGAACATCCCGAGGTAGACGTGACGAATCTGCTTAGCTCTCGCAAGCGCCGGGCGATTACCGGAGTCGCTTACACCACTGACAAGACGCATTATCATTTCATTGACAAGCAGCGAGCCGACTTGCAGAAAGATCTTGAGCGTCGTCTGCCAGGTTATGAAGTGCGTTTGGCCGGCTGCAATGATAATGAGGACAAGTGCCTGGTGCGCACGTTTACTGATCGCTCACGTGGCGCTTTCTACTTCTACGATTTGAAATCCAAAGACTTTCGCAAGCTCGCAGATATAAGCCCCTGGCTAAATGACCAGGATCTGGTGCCCATGAAACCTATCAAGTACCAGAGCCGCGACGGGTTGACCATTAACGGCTACCTGACTCTTCCCAAAGGCGTGCCGGCCCGCAATCTGCCGGTGGTCGTGAATCCACACGGTGGTCCATGGTTTCGAGACTCATGGGGCTACAACCCTGAAGTGCAGTTTCTGGCGAACCGCGGCTATGCGGTGCTGCAGGTTAATTTCCGCGGCTCGACCGGATACGGTCGCAAGTTTTGGGAGGCCAGCTTTAAGCAATGGGGCAAGGCCATGCAAGACGACATCACCGATGGCGTCAAATGGCTGATCAAGGAGGGGATTGCCGATCCTAAGCGAGTTGGTATTTACGGCGGCAGCTACGGCGGCTACGCCACGCTGGCGGGGCTCACTTTCACACCGGATCTTTACGCCGCCGGGGTTGACTACGTAGGCGTGTCAAACATCTTTACATTCATCAAAGCATTCCCACCTTATTGGAAGCCGTTTTTGGAAATGGTTTACGAGATGGTTGGACATCCAGAGAAAGACAAGGATCTGCTGACAGCGGCTTCTCCGGTTTTCCATAGTAAGAACATCAAAGTCCCGTTGTTGATTGCGCAGGGGGCCAACGATCCGCGCGTAAACAAAGCGGAATCGGATCAAATGGTAGAGGCCCTGAAGGCCCGAGGGATCGAAGTACCTTACATCGTGAAAGCCAACGAAGGACATGGCTTCTCAAATGAGGAAAACCGCTTCGAGTTTTATCGCGCCATGGAAGAGTTTCTGGGCAAGCATCTTGGTGGCAGAGTTGAGAAAGCGGTTGACTGACGAAAAAGTGAAGCGTGAAAAGTGAAAAGTGAAAAGCAAGACGGGGCTTGTGCATCGTACGGCGAAGGCGGCACCCACCCGCTACCCCAGGTGGTGCTGACGTTACGCGACAAACTGAAAGTTTGTCGAACATGAAGCTACGGCAGGGCTTCGATATTCATATAGAACTTGAACGAGCCGGGCTGTTGCACGCCCACCAGAAATTGCAGGAAAATGCTCGCCCCAGGAGCCAACGGCGTACCCATAGTTACAGTGCCTGCGCTCATACTGCTGTTATGAGCACCGCCCAACGGCTGGTTAGGCGGTAGCTCCAACGTGGTTCCCTGAACGGTCACAGTGCAAGGGGCCGGAAATCCAGTCGAAGCCACACAGGTAGCGTTATCCATTATCGGGCTAACAGTCACGCTCAAGGATGTCAAAGCCCTCAGATCCGCAATACCTCCGGGAACCGGTAACGAACTGATATCCACGATCCGGAAACGTAGGCGAGTGATCGGTGCGCCGGTGACGTTCACGAAACGTCGTCTGAATGCGAGCGTTCCATTCGCAGCATTCATCGCCGGGGTGAAATCTCTAAAGCGATTAGGGATCACTGCGGCCCCTTTGGTCGAGTCAAGCAGCAGCGCAGTGATCGTCGCGTTGCGCAGAAGTGGGCTAGAGCGATTCTGAGGACCGGGCGCTCCCAGGCGCAGACCCGCCGGTGTGTTCGTACCCGTGGTATTAACGAAGATGAAGTCGTCGTTGTTTACGTTCGAGTCCTTCAGTAACCCTCCCGTCGGACACGCACCAAAAATCGCCGGGTTTCCTTTCTTGCCACACTCATCACGAACGTAACTGTATTCCAGTACGGGGCCGCTAAGTGCCGGCAACGTAGTCCCCTCGCGCAACAGGTCGCAGTTGCCCCCGGTATTGGTACCGAAGCCAACCGCATCCAGCCGCGTCGCCACCGTAAGATTAAGGCCCGAAGACGTGTTGAAGATCGCGACGTTTCTATCATTCTCAATATCCGCGGACAACGTCAGATTGCCAGCGGCTGCTCCTGTCCCGCCATAGTTGCCGAGGCTATAGGCAGACCCGGTGAACAGGTAATGCCCGCGCGCTGGGATGACAGTGCCGTTTGGAATCACGCCGATGAGGACCGGCGTTGCATTGCAGTCAGCGCCCCTCTTGAACAGTCCATAGCCGGCAGAGGCATCAGAGGCTGCAACAGTGAGTGGAGCATTACTGTTGTTGTAGACCTCGACGAAGTCGTCGCCGGCTCCCCCTGGTCCTGAAGTTCGTAGTTCAGATATCAGGAAGGCTCCCGCGGCCACGACGGCCGGAGCCATAAGGGGCGCCGCCTCGACGCTTTTAGAGAATCTCGGCGCACTCGATGCTCGCGGTGCCAGTGGACCGAGGGTCATCATTGAAACTATCAGAAATACGATAGAAGCTTTGGAGGCGATGTTGTGGTCTACAATTGTTTTATTCATGGCGATGGATGCGAGGGCTTTTTTGTGTCTCTCTGGGATTAGTTCGTCAACGAACAATGGTGTGTTACACAGCGTCCTGATCAGATGAAGAGTAGCGCGAATAGCCGCTACCTGTTGAGTCGACAATGCTGGGTAAAAACCTGAAACCTGGAACTTGAACGTTGGAACCGTTCTGGGGGATCGGCCCACGTTAGTAAGAATGCGGTAACTTTATCACACCAAATTTCGGTTCGGAAAATAATTTTCATCATAGTTCCACTTTCGTGTTGGTTCGTGTTAATTCGTGGATCGTCGTTGAACCTACTAAAAAATCGATCCACGAATTACACGAAACGACACGAAAAAAGACGCGACACGAAACGAATCTTTCGTGAGAGAATTGATGAAATGGGAAAGACTGAAAAGCCGGACAGCGACGATGATGTTGATGCGTTGTTCAGGCTGCCGTTGGCAGAGTTCACTGGTGCGCGCAACGCACTGGCAGCGCAACTAAAAAAGAGCGGGCGAGGTGATGACGCGGTGCTCGTCAAGGGATTGGCGAAGCCTTCAATCTCCGCGTGGGCCGTGAACCAACTTTACTGGAATCATCGCGAGGCATTCGATCAGTTAATCGTGTCAGGTGAGCGCTTCCACAAGGCGCAGAAATCTGGAAAGGTCGCGGTTATGCGGGAATCCATTGACGCGCGACGCGATGCGCTCACGCACCTTTCAGATCTCGCAACCACGTTGCTGCGTGCCGCAGGTCACAATCCTTCACCCGACACGATCCACCGCATCACAACCACTCTTGAGGGAATTTCAGCGTACGCGCAGCGTCCTGATGGTCGACATTCAGGGCGTGCTGGTCGTCTGACTAACGACGTCGATCCTCCTGGGTTTGAGTCGTTTTCTGCGTTCGTTCCAGGCATGACAATGCAGGAGGCAGGCGGCAGGCGCCAGGAGGCAGGTGGCAGGAAGCAGGAGGCACGTGGCAGGAAGCAGGTGGCAGGCGGCAGTAGGCAGGAGGCAGGAATTACGCAGCGCGCGAAGGATGAGAAACGTCAGCTTGAAGAGGCGCACAAATCGAGGATAGCCGCCGCGAAAGTTTCACTGCAGGATGCGAAGAGATCGCTGACCGAAGCTCGAGCCAGGGCACAGCGTTTGGAGGCTGCGCAGAAAAAGGCTGACGCAGAGGCGAAGAAGGCTGAGAGCAACTCTAAGAAAGCAAAAGCCGCGTCGGAAGATGCGGCCCGACGCGCGCGAAGTGTCGCAGAAGAAGTAGAAGAGGCGGCGAGTGCGGTTGACGACGCCGAACGAACAGTTGAAAAAGCTTCCAAAGAACTCGAGTCGTTGTCTCGGTAATCGTCTGGAAGGTGATAGTCCCCGGGCCGGGACTCAACACTAGTTTCGCGAATGCTTCTTTGCGGCTTGCCGCCGCACAGTGCGGAGAGGCTTGCCTCACCGGCATCCGTACCGCTTTAGGTGTGCGCGAGGCTTAGCCTCGCGCATGCAATAATTAAAGTGCTCAACCGGTAAGCCAGAGGCTTACCGCACTGTGCGGCGGCAAGCCGCAATCGTGTCTGGCCCGATCACACCGAGTAGAGCGCGAAAACGTTCTCCAAAATCTACAATTTCATTGACAGAACAAATGCGAAGGAGTAAGAAAGGCCGCTCGCTAGCCATTTTCTGAAGACGAAGGAGTATCCAATGACAAAAACTACCAGACTTCTACTGGGATGGGCGATGACGCTGCTTATCCTTCTGGTAACAGCTTCTGGGGTGCCCACATTGGCGACAAGCAATGCGACCCCAGACTCAAAGTACAGAGTCTTTTGTGCCAATAACAAGATTGAGGTCGAACAACGTACGCTCGAACAACAAAAGAATGCGCGCGGGTCCAATGTCTGCCAGTTAGGTGAATTCGACTATCTCTCGGATGCTGAGAAATACGCGGAAAGCGTCGGCGGTAAAGGCGCAGATTGCAAATGCAATTAGTGAATCGGCAGGGTGTCTGAAGTGAACCTCGCAGTCATTCCTTTCAGGATTCTCGTCTCTAAGTATTTCGTGTTAGTTCGTGGATCGTCTTCTGGTACGGTTCCAAAACGATCCGCGAAATTACACGAAACGACACGAAAAGTTGGGCGTAGCCCGAAGCATTTAATTCCCACCGTCGGAAGGGCAAAGCCCTTCCGCACATCAGTCGGCAAAGCCGTTAAGTTGAGCGCCAGCGGCTCTATCAAAATCTAATTAACACCGTTACTGCTTGCGCGCCGGCGTTGGAACACGTGAAGGTGGAGACGCCAACGGCGCAGCAGTTTCGTTTTGTCTAAGTGACGGAAGCGAAAGCGCGAGACCCACGATCAGGCCCACGAAGCCCAGGATGATTACTACCGAAAGGACGCGCATCAGTTTCGGAACTTGCGGATCGAGTTGTCCTGTCTTGCCGTGGAAACGCACACCGCATTTGCGGCACTTCATAAAGTTTAGGAAAGGCGTCCATATGAAGCCGCCCTGCGAGCTGTAGATAAGTTTCTTAACGTCGTTGCTCCCGCACGCCGGACAAGATAACTGGTTATTCATTGTTCATCCTTGCTGTCTGCCGATCTAAAAACAATCCGCAGATTACACAGATTAACTAAACGGTGACGGAAAACTGATTTCGTGTTAGTTCGACACGAAAAGTTGGGCGTAGCCCGAAGCATTAAAGCCGCGCTGAAGCATAACTGACGATCCATAAAATAACATGAACTAAGGTTTAACTATTGAGATCAGACGATCCGCGAAATTACACGAACTGCTTCGAATGCATTATCTATCGGCATAGTGCTACTCTTTCCCCACCACAGTTAATAAGGACGAAAAAAATCTATGGAACGCAAAGTCGCATCCGATTATCCGCAGGAATTGTTAGACCTGTTTCACGAATACCAGCACGGCGATATTGACCGTCGCACTTTCCTTAATCGCGCCGGCAAGTTTGCCATTGGCGGCCTGACCGTCGCGGCAATTTTCGAGAGCTTGACACCCAACTACGCCTGGGCGCAGCAGGTGAAGCCGGATGACAAACGCATAAAAGTGGGCTACGAAGTTGTGCAATCCCCGGCCGGGAACGGATCGATTAAAGGGTATTTGGCGCGTCCGGCAAAAGGTAAAAAGCATCCGGTCGTGCTCGTCATTCACGAAAACCGCGGACTCAATCCCTACATTGAAGACGTAGCGCGTCGTCTCGCGCTCGCCAACTTCATCGCCTTCGCGCCCGATGGATTGACCTCGGTCGGCGGCTATCCCGGAACCGACGAGGCAGGCGCCGTCGCCTTTCGCAAGGTGGATGGAAAGAAGATGACAGAAGATTTTGTCGCGGCGGCCAAGTGGCTCAAAGCGCTTCCCGATTCAAACGGTAAGCTGGGCGCAGTGGGTTTCTGTTTTGGTGGCGGAATGGTTAATCAGTTGGCCGTGCGTCTGGGCCCTGAGCTAAACGCCGGAGTGGTGTTCTATGGTAGGCAGGCAGGCGTAGACGATGTCCCGAAGATTGCTGCACCGCTGTTGTTTAATTACGCCGGCAATGATGAGGGTGTCAACAAAGGCATCGCGGCCTATGAAGCAGCGCTTAAAGCAACCAACAAGGTGTACACCTCGCACATGTACGACGGCAAACAACACGGTTTCCACAACGACACGACGCCGCGTTTGACGAAGCCGCTGCCAAATTGGCATGGGAGCGCACGCTCGAATGGTTCAACAAGTACCTGCGCTAACCGCCGGCCCTGGATTGAACGCTAACTCGTTAAAGCGACTTTTTGTGCAAAGCTGCCAACGGCGGTTGCTTTCTCTTATCTCGTGTTATTTCGTGGATAGTTTTTGGCGTTGGACTTCGAGCGATCCACGATTAACACGAACAGGAACTCCTGACTTCTGACCCTTGACCTTCGGGATTCAAAATTTTCTGCATTCAGGTTATTCTTCGCAGGCTGGGCCCAATCCTCTGTTCCTTTAGATTGATTCGAGTCCCCCATGGCCAAGATCGTCCTTACAATAATTCTCGTTATGGCTTCGGCGCTGAGTGTTCTTTCGCAGTCCGGAAGAAGAATCACCGGACCCAGCTCCACGCCAATTGCACCCGTTCAACCGCCGGCCAACCCGCTACCCGAAATTGGGCCTAAGCCAGTCGTCTTGCGTTCTCCGCTGCGGTTTCTGCCGGTCAGTCTTCGCGAACGAAAAATCGACACGCTCGACAATGGCAACTTCCGCTTTGACGACTTTCACGGCAAGGTCATAGTGATAAATGTTTGGGCGTCCTGGTGTGGTCCATGCCGTGGAGAAGTCCCGGAGTACGAGCGAGTCCGGAAAGCTTACGAAGGACGCGAAGTGGAGTTCATTGGATTGACGACGGAAGACCCGGAGGTTGACGTTGCTCGCGTTAGGAAATTCGTGCGCGAGGTGAGTTTCGGCTTTCGCCTCGGCTGGGCTGACGATGAAACGGCAGACATCTTGATGAACGGCACAGACTCGATTCCTCAGACCCTGGTCATCGACGGCGGCGGACGTGTCGTCAATCATTGGACCGGCTACAGGCGCGGACACAGTGGAGATCAATTAAAGCAAGCTATCGATGTCGCCCTTCAGATTACGCACTGACACTCCGACACAATTCCCTTCAAAGCATTCGCGTTACGTCGTCTTATTTCGTGTTACAAAAACACAAACGGCCAATCATTCCTTTATGGTTGCCGGCGTGCCGTGCATGCTGCTCATGTTCATCTTCCCGGGACGAAATCGAAGGAAGAGCCGGTACGAGGTCGGGTTAGTACCGTAGATCGGATCAAGCGTTGCCGGCTTCGAATAAAACGTGACGTCGCCTCCAATTGCCACTAACACTTTTTCACTGGTCCAGACATCGCGCGCGCCACCGAAAGTGTATGCGCCAATGCGGAACGAAGGGTGGTGGTCGGTAATTCCAAGCAGTAGGCGATCTTCGTCGCGCAGCAGTGCGTTCTTATCGACCAGTTCAAGCCGCGTATACAAGTAGTTCTTATCGAGGAATTTTACCGTCGATTCGGCAACGTATCCGTTTAGATTGAAAATCTCGCCGCCGTGGTTTTCGTGATTGCGTCCCCAAAGCAAACTGCTGGCCCAGCTGCCGCGAGCGAACGGTTTGTTGTAACTGATCGACGCAGTTGTACGCCTGACGTCGCCCGGTTCCTGCGGTTCGGGATCGCGTAGCAGGCCGTGACTTACCTGTATCGCCCAGTTGCGATTGGGCGCAAACGACAACCTGGCAGAGCGGGAATTCCAGCGATGAGCGTCGAAGTCGTAGCGGTTCTCATCGGGCTCGCGGCCGTTGAACAGCGAACCTTCCAACTTGAACCAGCGATAGGTGAAGCCCGTAGTAACAACGCCGAACGTAATGTGAGACGAGTCCATCAGGTGATGCGATAGCACGGCTGCAGGGTTCTCCGATGCCGATGCTCGATGCATGAATGCTGTTGGACCTAACGCTGGTTCGCCGGGGTAGCCAAAGTAAGTGAACCAGGTAGCACGATCGCCGATCGGCACGGCGTAAGAAGCCGAGAGTTCCATGAAGAGATCATGCGGATGTTGTGCGTCAATAATCGACCGGCCCTTGTAGGTCTCTCCGGTCTGGAATAAGAGTGGTGATCCTCCAGGGGGAAATGTAAACGGCTCGAAGCTGAACATGCCGCGCAACTCAAGCGTGCCCGGTCCGACCTTCCGAAACGCCATTGGCATAAACCAGTTTGCTGACTCAAACTTTGTTACTCCACGCGGTCCACCCTGCGAATTAACTCCGACGACTGCGTTGTAGTGAAACATCAACAACCAATTGCCCGAAGCTTTGTGCAGCATGTTCATCTGTGTGGACGCAGGCTGCCAGGACGTGCCTGAACCCATCTGTCCCATAGGCATAACGTTGGTCTCACTCGCACCAACTCGAATCCCCATGTCATCGCCGGACATGACCATGAGAGGGCCCATATTCATGTCGTGTCCGCCCGCGCCGTGGGTTCCAGAGGTTTCGTCTGTTGTTGGGTGGCCCATAGCACCATGCGTCTCCTTCGACGGATCCGGCGATGGATGGGACGCGGGCGTGTGGGTGTCGTGGGGAGACGCTGAAGGCGAAGGCGTCGTAGCCGGCGTAGCTCTCGGATGCGGAGTATGCATGTCGTGCTGAACAGGCGCCGGCGTAGCTACCGGATGCGGCGCATGCATGTCGTGTGGTGCAGGTGACGTTTGCGGCTTTGCTTTCGGCGAACCGGCCGGCGTTGGCACTTCTGGTGTGTGGGTGTGCGGCGAAGCTGCCGGTGTTGGCGAAGATTCAGGCATCTTCATGCCCGGCGTCATCACGTGCGGACTGGGCGAGGGCTTCGGCGCGGTTGATTTTCTGGTCGAAGTTCGCCTGGCGCGAGGGGCCGATCTCTTTTTAGGACTCGCGCGCCTCGGCTTTGGCTTTGGCTTCGCGGTAGACGGCTTTGGCATTACGTGACCTTCGTGTTGTGGCAACACACTAGTACAGAGCGCGAAGGTCAAGGCAAGTGTGCCGGTTACTCGCAACGCAATTCTAAAACTACTAAGGCAGTTCATTGGTTCCCCTTGCATGGTTTCGCCAAAGCGAACTCTGGCAGTCTTTCAATCGTCTGCAAAATGAATAGGAGACAACACAGGCAGACGCCCGCGTTACCATCACGAATGTGATTGTCGGCAGGTACTAAATGCGGAAGACGTTAATGAGGATATGCCGGGGCGGTGGATCGCCAGGTGGTCCATGCGCTCTCGAAGTCAGGACGGGAACCAATGCAACGGTGACAGGCCCTATTGTCAACGAGTGGAACGGAATACTCAGTTCGGCGGAGCGCTTGGCTGACTGAGTCGCTCTAAGCGAAGTTGCATTCGGAACCTTACGAGAATGAACAACGCAATGTGAACACTGCTCGGTCGACTGACCGGCAGTAATTGCATCCGGATTCGTCGGAGGTGCAGGCTCGTGCTGCATCTCCATATGGCCCACGTGGTCCATTCCTTCATGCGCCATGCCTTCGTGCACTGATGCGGATTCCGAAGAAGTAGTCTCACACGAAGCCATGCCGGACTGGAGATGCGGGCAGAACGCGGCAACGATGAGGTTGCCTCCCTGACTGAAAAGCAGCGCGACGACGAGGATAGTATTTGCTAAGAACTGCCTATGCATAATCGCTTACTTATTACTGAGTTGGCTCAAAAAGATATCACGCCCGCGATCCACGCTCCAAGTGTCAACTCTCAAATAATGGGTCAGTTTGTTGTCCGATAAGCTTTTAGCTTGTCGTAGCGCCGCGACAAACTTAAAGTTTATCGCACACTGATATCGGCGCTGGCCGTACGCACGCGTGAAGGCTTGCCGAACTCAGTCCACGCAAAATGTACTTCGTCGCCTAGTCGGGCCATTCTTGGAAAACCACTCGAACGCGAGATGTCAGTCCTGGCTATGACTGCTGCTGGACCGAGGCTGCCGTCTGCCCGCACCCGCCGCACTTTGATGGCTCCGCCTTCTACATTGCCCGACAACCAGCAGACGAGTGCCGAGCCGTCTGGAAGTAGTAAAACATCAACGCGTCCGGTGGCCTCACCGTCATCTACTTGGATTGCATTGCTGAACGTCGCGCCGGCGTCGGAGGAAAACGCCATCTTCACGTGTGGTACATCGCCCGCGCCGGTGAACCACCCAACGACCACGCGCCGGCCATCTGCCGCAATCGATGGACCATTAACGGGGCACCCGTTGACCTCCCAATTGTCCGCTTGCACGGGTTGAGATGAGCCCCAAACGCCCTCTACTTGCCTAACAAAAGAGACGTCACGAACTTCTGACTCGGAGCGGTCCCGATAAACTGCGATGGCGCCTTCGTCGGTGAACGCCGCTGAAGTCTGGCAACACTCGCAGACACGTTCATCGAGTTGCGCCTCGTCACTGAGATTACCGTACGCATCGATGGCGGCGTATCGGAGCGTCATGCTCTGCGAGGAGGGCGCATGTTCATCGTCGTCCTTCATGCCTTTCATGTTTCTACCGTCGAGCCATATCACGCCGAGACGACTGTCGGGCAGCGGAATGAGGGAGACAAAACCATGTTCAGTCTCTGTGTTGTCACGATGCGGAACAATTGGTTTGCTCCAGGTCTTGCCGCCGTCGTTCGATCTCGCAATGTTTACGTCGTACGCGTACGTGCCGGCGCCGCTTTTCACCAACCAGTGTGCGGCCAGCGAGCCGTCGCGCAGCGCGATGACGGAAGGAAAGTCAGCCCAGTTAACGAACCAGTTCTCTCCTTCGGCGACGGTGCGCGATTCGCCCCATCCATTTCCATCCCGTATTGCGATTCGTAATGCGTACCTCTTTTCTCCGGTCTTCTCCACCCAGCTGAGGATGATGCGACCGTCGTGGGTCGCGCTCAGTTCCGGCTCGCGACTGTCACCGTCCGTCGGAGAGTCAGTAAGCCTGATAACGAGCTCTGCGTCTGCGATTGCCGATTTATTAACGCCTTGGTTTGATGAAGATGAGGGACCGCTGCTGCGTCCGCAACCGAATACGAAAGACGCCAATAGCGCAAGCGAGCAGACTCGAACCGTGAGAGGGATGGTCATAGAACGATAGCGGTTTCTCTTGTTGTTGAAGTCCTAACTGTAAGACCGCTTTGCACAAAAAGTCATGTGCTATGTCGTTTCTCCCTCTCCCATTGCGAGAGGGTTGGGGAGAGGGCCTGCGACGTGGATAAGAATCTTATCCTGTACGTAGCGTCAACGTTCTATTGTTGAAATCGGATGTGTTCTCTTGACGCCGCCTACAAAAAACCGGCAATGCCGTTCGTCTAAGCCTCCCTCAGTCCCCTTCCAGTGCGAGGGGAAGGAGAACACTTTTTGTGCAAAGCCCTGTAAGACTCAGGTTATCACAGGCTCGTAATGCGCTCTCAGAAAGGAGCGGCGTGAAGTCCAGTAAGTTTTTGGAACGTTTCGCTCGATCGACTCAACGCAGACGTTCGCTTATGGAACGGCTTCCACCGCAGAACTAGTGATCTCTGATCTCCGACCTCTGACCTCTGATTGCTGTCTGCTGCCTGCTGTCTGCTGCCTGCTGCCTGCTGATTGCTGATTGCTGTCTACTGATTGCTGATTGCTGTTTGCTGTTTGCTGTTTGCCAACGCCTATTCCTCAAGCAGCTTTCCCGACAACAGCTTTTGATCGCCGAGCGAGACATAGAATCCATAAGCCGCAAGTAATACGCAAATCACAAGCGCGATCGTGAAGTCTGTAGCGTACCAAGCGGTTAGTTCAGTTGTTATGGGGTAGAAAATGGCGAGATAGGAGAAGAACAGCACCGAAATTACAGCAAGCAGGCCGAAACGTATCAGAGTGAAGACCACTATGGCCGCTAACAAAGCGGTGAACGGAACCCTCATCCACGTTGCCTCTGACACGAGACTGAGCAGAAGCGTAAACAGTAGCCATAGTGCCAGTACTGCAAATCGTTCCCGCCGTAGGATCACCACGAACAGGAGCAATAGAAATACTGAGATGAAGGCCACGAAGAGTCCTGCGGTAGCTTGCGATGCGAACCGAAGAAAGAAAAGGTTTCCCAGTATCACGCTGCCCGGATTAAGAACTAACGCCGGCGATTGGCTGAGAAATTTTGGTGAAAGGTGGTAGAACACCAGGACCAACATAAAAAGAGCGCCGAGAGCTGCTCCTAACAATATGTCGCGACCGACGAGGGGATCACGGAAATCGCCGGCGAGTAAACGGCTCCAGGAAATGATCCATGCCGGCCAACGGCGCCGGATAAACGGTTCAAGCGCGACATAGAGTAACCATAGGAAAGTTGAATCCAGCAGGGTTGTCGCTAGATGGAGAAAGAAGAGATCAAACTCTCGCACCGGTAAGCCGTTGTGATGTTCCATGAAAAGCCGCACCAGCATGTGCACAGTGAAATAAACGAGTGCCACGCGGGTGGCCCCGTGACGGTCGCCGCGACCAAGTCGTAGATTTCGCCGCGCCAGCATCAGACTGCCAAACAACGCCACCAGATAAATTGCGATCATGATGAAAGTAAGAGCTTTCCAGCCGCTACTCTGCGGCGGCTGTTCCTGACGCAGAGGCTGGTCCCAGGGGTAGATAGTTTCGAAGTAAATAAGCTTGCCGCGAAACGCCGCGGCTTCAACGCGGGTGTTTAGTTCAGGATGCGCAGGATCTGGTCCATCCCAGGCAGCGCGCGCGTCATAGGCATGCAAGGGAATCGAAGTTGACGCTACTGACTTGAAGTTTGCGATGTCCAGTCCAGCCTCGCGAAAAGCGAGTGACCAATCGGGGGTCAAGGTCGCAACGGTTTTTGGATCAATTTCGGGTTCGCGTTGGGGCGGGACGGCCGTGAACCAATGCAGGCGACCTTCCATGTCCAGATAGACGCTGGCCATTCCGGAGACGTCGAGCGCAGGTTTATCAACCTCGATGTCTTCAAACGTTTCAAAATAACGAGGGCTCTGGCGGTACCAGAAACGATATGGACCTGGTCCACCCGCGCGCATCTTTTCCCACCGCGTGGGCGATTGATCATGGGCAGATATGTAGTTCAGATAGTCCACTTTGAGAATTACTCCATCGGCGCTGTCTACAGGCGGCTCGATGTAGCCCAGTTTTCGAATCACGTCGCGCGCATGAGCACGCAAAGCCGCCGGCGGTTGTTCCAGCTTCGTCATGCGATAGACGGCGGTGTACTTCGTCAGCCAAAGAGCAGCCGCCAGGAGAATCAGAAATGAGACGAAGAGCGCCCCCGCTACTGCGGGACGCAGGATGCCCTCCTTCGGGGCGGCGGCAACCATCTCCGGCGAAGGTGTCTCACCCGCGGCGAGCGCAGCAGCAATCGGATCCCCACCAGGAAGAGCGGCAGCAACTTGCAATGCGGACGCGGGCCGCGCCGCCGGATCAGTTTGAATACAACGATCAATTACTTTTTCGATCAGGGGATCAAGGTCTTTAATGATCGAAGTGGGGGTTGTGGGCGTTGTGTTGCTGCGTCGTAGTTTAACCAACTCCCCGAGCGTCGCGGCTTCGAATGCTTTCCTGCTGGTGAAGAGCTCGTAAAGAAGAAGGCCTAGCGAGTAGATGTCAGTCTTGACAGTTTGTTCTTTTCCCTCGAGCTGCTCGGGCGCCATATAAGCCGGAGTGCCGGCTACCAGCTCATCGTCGCCAAACTCCTCCGCCAGACCCGCCAGACCAAAGTCGGTGATACGCGCGTTGCCGTCGCCGTCGATCATCACGTTTGCCGGTTTCAGATCGCGATGCAACACGCCGACATCATGGGCCGCGCTGAGTCCGGCACAAATCTGCCGAGCGATCTGGACAGCCTTGTCCTGAGGAATGCGGCCGATGCGCCGCATAAACGATGAGAGCTCTTCGCCCTTGATGAACTCCATCGAAATAAAATGGCGGCCATCCACTTCGCCGATGTCATAAACCCGGCAGACATTTTTATGGCTTACCTGTCTGGCAACGCGTACCTCACGATGGAAACGTGCCAATGCGGCGCCATTGCTCGTTAGATGTTCGGGCAAAAACTTGAGCGCAACCGGCTGGGCCAACTTCAGATCGTCGGCACGGTAAACTTCCCCCATGCCTCCCTTCCCCAGCAACCCAACAATCCGATAACGTTCGGCGAGCATCGCGCCCGGAACAAAGCGCGCGTCGTCGATAGAGTCGAGTGATGGAGACTTGCTGTGCGGCTTGTGTGATTCAAGGCGCCGCGTGGCGTCGTCTTCAGAAGATTTGTTCAGCTCAAAGCCGCACGTTGGACAGATATCAGAGTCGGTGCGGATTTCGCTCGAACAGGAGGGGCAGTAGATCCTGAGAGTCATTGGCGGCGCATTCTACCAGAGTGCGACAAGTTACGAGGAGATCGAACAGGTAGTAGGCGATCACAGCACGAAAGCAACTATGCAGTGCTCAGTTGGGAAGGGTGGTTTACCCCTGCTGCTCGGCAAGCAACACTCTTATGAGTCATTTCAAGCTAAGCCTGCGGCGGTTGAAATAACTCGGGGGCCACAGCCTCAAGAAGGAACCTAAGAAGTGTCCTACTCCAGTGCACCAAACCAGCCGCGGCGTTCCATCCACTTCGCCAACTCGAGTACGGGTGAGACGGTGAGGGCGGCGGCGACGATGATTAACCAGTCCCTCAGCGGCAGTCCGAAGGTGCCGAAGGTCGTTTCCAGGATCGGTACGTACACGATCAATCCCAGCAACAATAATTCCCAGGCGATAGCTATGTTGAGCCACTTATTCGCGAACGGCCGACGCAATACCGAATGCCGATCGGACCGGAAGTTGTAAGCCTTGAAAAACTGGATCAGGACCAGGGAAACAAATGTCATCGTCATCGCCTCTTCGACGCTGCGCCCCGAGTTTAATGCCCAGATGAATAGGCTAAGATTGACCAGCGCCGACCACAACCCGCCAACCAACATGAGCAAGACAACAGGCCTCGTGAAAATGCCGGTGCGCGGATCACGCGGTGGGCGCTTCATGAGATCTTCCTCTGGCGGATCAACTGCCAGTGCCAGAGCGGGGAGTCCATCAGTAGCGAGATTGACGTACAGGATTTGCACAGCCGACAACGGCAGTGGTAATCCCGCGAGCGATGCACCGGCCATCAACCCGATCTCACCAATGTTCGACGACAACAAGTACATCAAATACTTCTTGATGTTGCTGAAGATGCCGCGCCCTTCTTCGACGGCAGCGACGATCGACGTAAAGTTATCGTCGGTAAGCATCATGGCGGCCGCTTCTTTGGATACGTCAGTGCCGGTGATCCCCATGGCGATGCCAATGTCGGCCTTCTTCAGTGCGGGCGCGTCGTTCACTCCGTCGCCCGTCATCGCCACCACTTCCCCATGCTTCTGAAGGGCGGTAACCACGCGCAGTTTGTGCGCGGGTGAAACGCGCGCGCACACCTCAACAGTCTGCACGGCCTCCTCCAGTTGGGCGTCGTCCATCGCCTCCAGTTCAGGGCCAGTGACCACGCGCCCGTGCTTGCTCAAGCCAAGTTCAGCGGCGACGGCCTTCGCAGTTAGGGGGTGATCACCCGTGATCATGATCACCCGTATCCCTGCCTCCTCACATTCACGAATTGCTGCCTTCGCCTCGCGTCGTGGCGGATCGATCATGCCGACCAGTCCAAGGAATGTCATTCCTTTGTCAGTGTCTTCCGGCGTTGCGCGGCGTTTCATCGCGACTGCCAGAACTCTCAACGCTTCTTCCGCCATCGCCCGGGCCGCTTCCAGAATCTCGGTTCTCCGTGGGGCGTCGATCGGTCGTTCTCCTTCCTGGGTTAACTCCAGGTCACACGCCTGCACAATGACCTCCGGAGCGCCTTTCGCGAAAGCCGTCACGCCGTCGGACGTTTCGTGCAGGGTGATCATGCGCTTGGTTTCTGCACTGAAAGGAATTTCGAAGACGCGTGGAAATTGTGCATCGAGCTCAGTCTTGTCGAGACCTGCCTTGCCGGCCAGCACTACCAACGCTCCTTCAGTCGGGTCGCCTTTGACTTCCCACTTGTCGCCGGAGTCGTTCTTCTCGACCCGGGCGTCCGATGAAAGTGCCGCCGCACGCAACAGCAACAACATCGATTCACTCAACTCGACCTCTTCGCCGTTGAGCAAAAATTTTCCCGCCGGCTCGTAACCTCGTCCAGAAACTTGCAACGTTTGGCCGCCAACAAGCAGCCGACGCACTGTCATCTCGTCACGCGTCAGCGTGCCCGTCTTGTCCGAGCAGATTACGGACGTGCTGCCCAGCGTTTCTACAGCGGGGAGTCGACGCACGAGCGCGTTACGCTTGACCATCCTCTTTACGCCCAGCGCCAGAGAGATCGTGACAACTGCCGGCAGAGCTTCCGGAACTACGGCCACCGCCAGGGCCACCCCGAAAATAAGCATCTCTACGAACGGCTGGCCACGGAACAGACCGAGAGCGACGATGATGAATACGACTACAAACGAAACGCGCGCGAGTGTTTTGCCGACGCGATCGAGATTCACCTGCAAGGGCGTCTTACCCGTATCGACACTCTCGAGCATCCGCGCGATCTTCCCGAACTCAGTCGCCATGCCGGTGGCGACTACGAGCGCGCGACCGCGCCCGTAGGTCACCGCCGTGCCGGCGTAAGCCAGGTTCTTCCGATCACCAAGCGGCAACTTCTCATCGGGGAGTGGACGGTTGTGTTTTTGGACAGGTGCAGATTCCCCTGTCAGTGCTGCCTCCACAGTTTGCAAGTTGACTGCTTCAACGAGTCTGACATCCGCAGGTATCTTGTCGCCGGTCGTCAATAGAATGAGATCGCCCGGCACTAGCTCGTGCGCATTGATACGCCGTTCGCGGCCTTCGCGTATCACGGTGGCCATCGGCGCAGCCATTTCGCGCAAGGCCTCGATGGCGCGCTCCGCGCGGTACTCCTGAACGAAACCAAGGATTACCGCGAACAACACGATCACGGTTATGGCAATCGCTTCGACACCGTGGCCGAGGAAAGCAGAGAGCGCGGTCGCGAACAGCAAAATGATGATAAGGACGTTCTTGAATTGCTCGAGAAGGATGGTCCAGGGCGAGATGCCACCGGCCGCCTGAAGTTCGTTTGGTCCGTGCTCCTCGAGACGACGCGCTGCTTCAGCGACGGTCAATCCGCGCGGCGTGGACTCCAGCTTCTCGAAGCTCTCTTCGACGCTCAGTGTGTGCCATAGCGTGGCGGACTGGGCATCAAGATCTTTAACGGGTAAGACGTCAACCGACATGTTATTGATCCCTCTCGAACCTTTCGATTAGCCGGCTCGTTTCGAAGCGCGCGCCACTTCAACGGAGCACCTTGCGTGAGCAGCCACCGCGGCGGAGACGCTGCCATGCAGAACATGTTGAAAGCCGTGTACGTCCCTTGTGCCGACGAAAATGGAATCGGCTTCCCACTCTTCAGCTTCCCTGATGAGAACGTGCGCCGCGTCGCCGTCCCTGCTGAACGCAGTCGTGCTGAGACCCACAGCTTGCAGGCTTGCGGCAGCAGCATCCCGTGCTTCGAAACTCAACTCATGATGCGCGGTAATTAAGCGCGCTTCGCTCCCCTCGGGCCATTCGCGCGACGCAACCGCGTCCACTGCTGCCTCGGAGTCCTGCGAACCGTTGAACCCAATCATGATGCGAACTGGTCCGGTGCGTTCTTCGTTCCATGACCGGGCCACTCGCACAGAGCACCGCGCCTCGTAAAGCACTCTTTGAGAAACACTCCCCCAAATGAGACGACCGCCGATTAGGGAATGATCGTGGGAACCTACGATGATGAGCGACGGGTTGAAATTGTCGGCTAGCCTAAGTACCGCCCAGGCAGGCGCGTCGCACGACGTATCCGACCTCACACTCCAGCCTGGAAAGTCTGTTTTAACTCGCTTCACCGCGCGCTCTGCGAAAGCCTGTGCCTCATGCATGGCTTTCTGCGCGCGAACTTCGGCATAGTGTTCAACCTCCGGGATATGCACCGCACCAGTGTCGTCGGCAGGTAGCTCCTCGTCTGGTGGGGGGAGAATTATGTCGGCGACCGTGACGACGATTGCCTCTCCGACCAGGGGAAGGCCTGCTCGTTGCAAATCGTTAAGCGCGGCATCAGAGCAGGGTGAGCCGTCGTAGGCTATTAATAATTTAGCGGCCTCTTTCATCGTTACACCTCGATCGTGACCCTTGCGACGACTCGGCGGCACAGGGTGGATAACGGATTCTGAAGTTGCGCAGGAAACTTAAAACAAGGCAGGACTGGGATAGTTCGCAGGACTTATGAGAGCGGACAAGATCGGCCATCCCAGGTTCCTTTCGCGTGTCTGCGTGACTTGTAGTGACCGCGCGCAAAAGAAAAAACCTTCTGCGCGCCGCGTAAGCCGCAAAAGGTCTTGGTCGTCGAGCTGATTCTTGCTCTACCCGATGCGCCGGGCGCCTACGTCAGGCACCGTGTTGACGGCGTCACCGGACCATTTAAGGCAGGCAACCTACTCCCCTTTCGAGTGTTGTCATTCTACAGCCGACTGTGAAGATTTATCAAAGGGGCACGTATCAAACCAGCTGTTGAAGCGCCAACGGCGCGCGATGTAATAGCCTGGGCCAACGGCCCAGGTAACACGCCCGTTTACATGACCTGGATACGATGTGAGTCAGAACCGCCAGAGGTTCGGGGACCCTATAGCGAGCTCGGTGCCCGGGTTCTTTTCGTGTTGCTTCGTGTTAATTCGTGGATCGTCTTTAGTCCAATTGCAGAATGATCCACGAAATACCACGAACGGGTCCACGAAAAAGATCGCCAAGAGCCCAGCGTCAAGGTTATCGCGATCGCGCGGTTGGGCGGGGGAGAACGGTTGATTCCCAGTTTTTGAAATCGCTTTTTAGTTGCTCGAACATCTGTGGGTTTTGGTCGCGGAAGTTCGCTTGTTCCCGTTGGTCCACGGAGAGGTTGAACAGGTACTCGCGCGTGCCGTCGTTGAGATATTTCCAAGGGCCCTTCAAAGCGGCGGTTTGGTTGGCGTTGCGCCAGAAGAAGGAACGGGGGGTAGGGGGTGGGGCGTGTGGTGTTCGTGATTGAGCGCTACGGATAATTGGCAAAAGGTCGATGCCGTCGAGTGGATATTTAGGATCCGGTTTGGTTTGTGCGGCGGCGAGAATTGACGCCGTCCAGTCCATCGTAATCGCGGGTTGGTAAACGACGCGGCCGCCGGGAGGCAACGTCGCAAGTTCGGCAGCGACTAAAACGGAATCACCCAATCTGTTCGCGCTATCAGGAGCAGGGCCGGCCGAGCGATAGACGGCGTGGTGGGTTGGCTTAGGTGTAATTATTCCCGGCCAGCGTACGATCGCAGGCACGCGTATGCCGCCCTCCCACAAAGAATTCTTCTGGCCCATGAAAGGCCAGTTGTAAGAGAAGCGCTCGCCGCCGTTATCACTGGTAAAGATCACCAATGTGTCTCGTTCGAGTCCCGACTGGGCCAGGGCCTTTAACACTTCGCCGATTCCTTCATCCAGACTCTTCATCATAGACGCATAGGTTTTGAGAGAGCCGCCGCTTCGAAACGCGACGGGGCCGCGCAGCTCTGGTTGTGGAGGCTTATCGCCTGCTGCTTCCCAGGGCCAATGAGGCGCTGTGTAATGAAGGCTGAGATAGAAGGGCCTCGCGCTTCCTCGCCCGTTGCCGGTTCGCTTGCGCCGGCTGATGTACTGAACGGCGCGCTCCGTCAGCATGTCGGTCATGTAACCGATGCGCTCGACCGGAACTTTTCCTTCGAACAAGTCCGCGTCGCCTACCATATCCTTGTGCGTAAAAAAGTCGACTGCTCCGCTCATGATGCCAAAGAATTCTTCGAAGCCACTTTGAACGGGACCGAAGTTTGGCAGGTAGCCGAGATGCCATTTACCAATCAGCGCGGTTTCATACCCACTGTGTTTGAGCAGCGACGCAATCGTCGGATACTCCGGTGGCAGGCCAAGCGTCAAAGCTTCAACGCCGAGACCACGCCTCTCGTAAAGAGGTTCTTCGAGACCAATTCGTGTGCGGGCAGGATAGCGTCCCGTAATGAAGGCGCACCGCGTCGGCGTGCATAGAGGAGACGCAGAATATGCGTTGGCCAAACGGACGCCCTCCCGGGCGAGGCGATCAAGATTTGGTGTTTGATAATCGGGACGACCGTAACAACTCAGATCGCCGTAGCCAAGATCGTCAGCCAAGATGAAGACAATGTTGGGACGGCGTGTTTGCGACTGGATAACTCTGGGTGCGACGGCGATGGCTGCGCTCGCCAATGCAGCGCTGACGAATTCGCGACGATTGAGCGGGGACATGCGGCTAATCTTACAGTAGGCAGTGGGGCAGTGGCAGTGGGCAGTGGGCAGTGGGCAGTGGGCAGTGGGCAAGGCAATAGAAAATGACAAATGAGAAATGACCAATGGAAAATTTGTCATTGTTCATTTCACATTTTTCATTTTTCATTAAGAAGTCAAAAGCGGGTTCAAGCCACCCTTCCTGACCTGGAGATATTCGAACTTGAGTGCCCACTGCTCCCTGCCCACTGCCCACTGTCAACTGCCCACTGGCTACTGCCTACTGCTCACTGCCCACTGCCCACTGCTCACTGCCCACTGCCTACTGCCTACTGCCCACTGCCCACTATTTTTGGGGGGATTGGTGTGGTTAGGATACTCTTGATTCATAGTGTCATCGTTTCGCATCGCCACTTATAACATTCACAAGTGTGTTGGTATGGACCGCCGCGTGCGCCCCCAACGAATCGCCGAGGTCCTGAAGGAAGTTGATGCCGACATCATCGCTCTACAGGAAGTTGCCGGCATGGACCATGCGTCACGTGAGCACAACCATCTCCATACGATTGGTGCTGAACTTGGATTCGACTTTCGGATAGGAGAGAACCGGCGACTGCACGGCGCGGCGTACGGTAATGCGGTGCTGAGCGATCTACCCATTCGTTCGCAGCACAATCACGACATCACCTTTCGCAAAAGCGAGCCTCGAGGTTCACTTCATGTCGCCTTTGCGCTTGACGAAAAACGGTTGCTGCAGGTCTTCAACGTGCATCTGGGCACAGGCTTCTTCGAGCGGCGTTATCAGGGTTCCAGACTAATCAACGTATTGAACGATCATTCGCAACCCTCATCGCCGCGGATCGTTCTGGGCGACTTCAATGAGTGGACACGTGGTCGCGCTTCGCATTTGCTTGGTCACCATTTTCAAACAGCGGAGCCTCGAACGCGTTTGGGTCGTGCACGCAGTTACCCGGGAGTCATCCCGCTTCTGCACCTCGATCATATCTACTACGATTCCCCGCTCAAGCTCTTAAACATCACGGTCCATCGCAGCCGGCTCGCTCTGATCGCTTCGGATCATCTGCCGCTGGTAGCGGACTTCGCCTGGGAATGAAAAGCAGGAGGCAGGCGCCCAGGAAGCAGGTGCAGGAAGCCAGGTCCCGAGCAAAGACACAACCTTTTTCGTGTTGTTTCGTGTGTTTTCGTGGATCGATTTTTCTTTTCCCGAAGAGAGAATTTCCAAATTTTGAGTGCTCTGTAAAAATTTGATCCGGTCCTACCACGTAGCGATCACGCGCAGATACCATGCGGCGAAGAGCAAGTACAATCCGTATGCGGTTAGTCCCGCCGCGACAGCAAAGAAGATCCAAGTCCCGAAAGGCCACGTTTGCAGCATTTTGAGTACGCTGCTCATTCCGCCCACTTCGATGTCCGGGACAAACCACCCCGCGTAAACCAGAAACGCGCCGCTGATAAGAAACGCAACTCCCCGCCCTGCATATCCCGCCACACCACACCCGTAGGTCATCTTCTTAACGTCGTCGCTCATCTCTTCAATTCGTAGGTCAACAGTGAAGCGTCGGCTGACCGCCAAATAAAGTTGGAAGACGGCGAACCCGATAATCACAAGTCCTGCAATACGTATCACAGACGTGCGAAGCGACGGCTCAATCAGCAACAACGGCACCCTCGCCTTACTCGAGGTTTCTCCTACAAGACCGAAGATGCTAAGTCCCAGGAGCAGTTCCAGCGACGTCAACGCAATGCCCAGATGGCCCAGTCCGCTGAGTGCATAGCCAATGCGACGCAAGATGCGCGTGATTCGGTTCGGAGGCTTTCCGGTTGCGGGAGACACAAAGATTTGAATGACGCGCCGCAGGATAAAGCCGCAAAGACCCGCGACAACAAACCCCACGCCCACACGACCTAATGGACTTTCGATTAGCAGGTTGAGCGCGCCGCTGCTTCCTCTGACACGACGCCCGAGACTTAGAACTGCCAAAGCTGCAGTCCCGCCCACCACGATGTAGAGCAATCCCTTCGCCGCATAGCCGAGTTGCGCCAAAACTCGGACCCATTCACTGGCAGCGAGTTGTTCGAAGATGCGTGCGCGCGCCTCGTTTCGGGTGGTCGCGTGTCCTGGTTTGAAGTGTCAGGTAATGCTGGCGTCAATGGTTCTTGTTCCTTCGAATCTTCTTTCGCTGCTTTGGTTGATGTTGCGTTCATGAGCTCTTAACGCCGAAGGGCCGGCATTTAATAGCCACGGCCGTCCGTGGACTGAGGTTATGAAAAGCGGAGAGGCCCGAAGTCGGGATTTGTATTGTTCTACGCCCGACGCAACCGAAGCGAGTCATTGCTCCGCTTTTGACTGCGTTTTAATCGGCGCTCGATCAAGTGCCTCCGACGGGTCGAACTCCTCGACTGCGCTGGTGTCGTTCCAATCCTGGCCCCGGTGCAGCCGATAGCCTCTGTAAAGAAGTGCGATCGCGATCCAGATCAAAATCAAAGACAGTGGATACGCCAACAAGCGGGGGAAAATTGCAAAGAGAATCGCCAACACGAACAACAGCGTGCCGGCTGTCAACATGATGCGCGCTTCAACTGGTTCCAGGACGCGCCTGTTCGTGAACGCAGCGCCCACAGCGTGACCGATGCGAAGCGCACCCGCGGCGGCGCGCCCTGCACTTCCTCCTCCGCTGGTCATCATCGGATGCGAATGCCGCGGTTCATTCGCAGCGCGCAGTTTGTGACGCGCGTCTAAAACTATTTCCGTAGCGTTCTTCAGATCTTCAAGGTACATCTGGTCCATCTGCTGCGCGAATTTCGTATCTTCGACGACCACGTCCAGTTCAAGATTGCCGAACCAACTCGCCACGTTAAGGTTTGTGGAACCGACACGCGCCCACTTGGAGTCGGCCACTGCTGTTTTCGCGTGAAGCATCGTCCCGTTCCACTCGAACACACGAACTCCTGCCTCGAGCAGCGGGCGATACCCTGCTCTCGATAATGGTCTGAGAATAGGGATGTCAGTTCCGTTCGGCACCAGCAGCCGCACGTCAACACCGTCCCTCGCGGCAGCGCGTAACGCCTGCACGTAGGAACTCGTGCCCGCGTAATAGGCATCGGTGAGCCACAATTGCTTCCTTGAAAGGGCGGCGACTAGTTGATCGAGGCGCAACATTCCTGCCGTTGCGGGCTCGCTCGCCACGACGCGAACCGCGATCTCACCGGCGGGCGCCAGAGCGTCACGCTCCGCTATTTCATTATCAGGAAGCGGATCACCGGCCATTGCCCAAACCTTTGCGAACGCATGTTCAATGTCAGCCACGGCTGGGCCACGCACTTCGACTCCCGTATCGCGCCATGGGTCAATCTTCCTTTCGGGTACGCCGACCCACATGCGTCCGACGCACAGGCCGGTGACAAAACCAATCTTTCCGTCGATGGTGAGTGTCTTACGGTGATTGCGACTCACCCAACCAAACGGCGAGCCAAGTTGCGGCGGGTTATAGCAACGCACTTCCACGCCTTCGGCGCGCATGTAATTCCAGAACGACCGCGACGCATTGCCGAAGCCACCAATCCAATCGTAAAAGAGACGCACACACACGCCTTCGCGAGCTTTGGCCGAAAGAGCCTCGGCAAACTTCCATCCGATATCATCTTCATGAATGATGTAGCTTTCAAAGTGAATGTAACGCTGCGCGGCCGCGATGGCGTCGAGCCATGCTGGATAGTTTTGCGCGGCATCCTTGAGTAGGCGAACGTCGTTGCCGTCGATTAGTGAGGCGCCGGCGGCGCGAGAGAACGCCTGGTTGGCGAGTGCACGCACCGACGACAGGTCTTCGGTCGCCCGGGCGTAGCGTTCTGCGGCTCTGGTCCTCTTTCCCATATTCAGCAATTACGCGAAGTTCAGTTATTGAAACGTCGCGCTTAGCACTAAGAGTGCGACTGCAAGTGACACGAAGCGGCTTTGCACAAAAAGTTCCTTTCGTGTTGTTTCGTGTAGTTTCGTGGATCGATTTTCGCGCTCTAACCGTTTCTGGTTTCCCGGTTTAAGCGGGCTCATTCGCGCGGTCTCACTAATATCAGCGCGCGGCGGAGCGCTCAGGACTGCTTGACGATATTTGACATAAAGATCGACCAGCCGATCCGCGGAGGCAGGATCGCTTCGTGCGAGAAGCGTGATTGCGTCATCACGTGTATCAAACAACGAACGCAAGCTCACCTTTTGGGATTCGTTGAATACTGAATCGCCGCCGCGATCAATTTCGGCTTGCAAAGTTGTGAAGAACTCGCTGGCGGCCTGGCGAGCCGGTTCGTATTCGCCACGTCGAGCGTCGATCGCCGCGTTTGCCAACGTGTTTTGCAAAGTACTAACCCGCAAGGAGGCTTGAGCCGCGTTGCGCTCTCGTTCTCGCGAACGCGTAGTCATCCACATTGGGCCGAAGCCGAGTAGGAAAACGATGAGTAGTATGAGGGAGTAAATCAAGATCCGCTTGACGCGGTCGTCCCGTGGGATGGAGTCGTCGCGACGTAGGTTCGCAGGCTCGTCTGGCCTCTCGCTACTCATGCTGTATTCTCCTTCGGATAAAGCCTGGTCTCGTTCGTGGTTTTACTGTCATTAGCACGCGGGCGGAAGCCAGATGCTAATGAGACGTAACCTATGACTATCCCTGTGTAGTAGAACTTTACTCCCGTTCTTATCGAGTAACAACGTTTCGCTTCCCGTTTAATTAGTTAACTTTTGTCTGTTGGTTTCCTCACACCCCCAAATCCAAAGCGTTGAGGCCACTTAGTTCACAAGAGTGGTTGAGGAGTAATGCCCAGAAGTGAAACTCACGCTGGCACTTTTCATGCTTCCGTGTTTGATGTTGAGCGGGTGTCGGACCCTTCGGGCCTCGAACGAACCTGCGTTGAGTATCTCCCTGTTAAGTGCTAGCTTACGGGTGTCCAAACAGAAAAATTGAAAGTGTCGTCTGGAAGCATCCCTTCGTGTAAGTTCGTGTCGTTTCGTGGATCGGTCTTTAAAGACGATCCAAAAAATGACCGAAGTTACACGAGCACATAACGGTCCACTGATGTGCAGGAGAAACATTATGAGAAGACAAACGCTAATACATTTTCTATGTGCACTTTTTTGCGCCACGATATTCCAACAACTGCCAGACGTTAGCGCTCAAAGCAACCGGCAAAGTATTACCGGCACTGCGATCGGGATTGGGGGACGCATGGGCGGGCGTTCGCGTTCCTTTAGATTAATCGTCGAACGCTACACGGCGCCGAATCAAGTGCGCGAGTTAAATGACGCATTGGCAAGTGGCGGCCAGGATGCGTTGCTGCGGGTGCTCTCTCGCATGGACGCCGGACGAATACAGGTTGGGTCCGGCGTAGGTGTTCCAGCGAATGCGATCGTCGCTGACTCATGGGAGGACGGCGGCACGAAGCTAACCGTTTTCTATGAACGCAACGTCAACTTCTACGAGCTGCGTTACGGCACACGGTCCCAGGACTACCGAATCGGGTATGCCGAGATTTTTTTAGATCGAAACGGTAAGGGCCAGGGCACGTTGATCGGCGCGGCGCGAATCCGGCTCAGAGACGGCAACACATGGGAAGTCGAAGACTTCGGCACGTTCCCGGCACGGTTAGTGGGATTGCGTTCCAGCGGCCGCGTACAACCGCAGTAAGTTATAGAATCAGTCAACGAAGTCGACGAACTCCCGCTTGACGAACTTAGCCTTGAAACAGGAGACTAGTTTCCGTCTTGCCGGCAACTCTATTCCAACATTTGGGGCGGACCGCGAAGGTTACACGCCAGGCGTGTGGCCTGGCCTTACGTCAACCAGGCAGAGCGCTGCTTACCTTCAGGATGGCGAATTGGCTGGTAGTTTTCACGGTATTGATTAAAGTTCTGCCGTTGCCGCGCGCTCTGGAAATTATTTCGGTGCCGGTTCGCAAAACTCCTTCAAAAGCCGATGAACGAGACTTGGCCATGGCGATTGACACGCTGTTGCAAGCGGATGTTTTGATATTTCGACCAAGCTGTTGGAAACGCGCTGTTATCCTGCATCGCTATCTGGCACTTGCGGGTATCGAAAGCAGGATCAATTTTGGGATGCGAAAAGACAGCGATGGAGGCATGAGCGGCCATGCGTGGCTTGAGCGTTCCGGCCAGCCGATTCTCGAACCTTCGCCACCACAGTACAGCGTCACCTACAGCTTTCCAGCAGAACGACGTGCGGCGCCTTTCCCGTCAGAAATAGAACCGTTCATAAGCTAGATGGTCCAGGCGTATTTACATCGGCGTAGAAAAAAAGGGAGAGGCAAGCCTCTCCTTTCTTCTGTCACACTCGAGGACTCTAAGCTGCAGTGACGCGGCTAAAAGTCCAGTTACATCAAAGCAATACCTTTAGCTCTTCACCAGCCTGTTCGATTCGAGTTTCGAAATAAGCCTGTCGACACTCGCCGCCGCCTGTTCGTGACTGACTTCATAACACGTCTCGATCTCAGTAACGATGTCTTCCAAACCCTTGCGGCTTTCCAAACTGCGCCAGATTAGAGCAGCGGTCTCGTTCAAGCGGTAATACTGCTTCGTAGTTAAATCCACAATCATTCCTTCGCCGCCGTCGAAATCGGTGTAGACGATGTCCTTCAGGGGCACAGGCGTCGATGAACCCATACTAATGCGCCTCCAATTAGTTAATTCAGCTGGGTGGAATTTGCCGGGGCCTTCAATTGCGCGAGTACAGGCAGCGAGCGAACAGTGCCGCTGTCAGCATATTCTCGCCATGGGAGCTTGCCAAAAGTATCCAGACACAGAAGACATGGCGACGAGACGTACAAATCCGGCTCGATCCCTTGTTCCGCAAGCATTTTTAAACGCCTTGTCCGCGACTCAAGTTGCTGGCTCGCTAACATGGAAAGTCTCTCGTAGGCTGATCCAAAGTCCTCCGTAGTCAAATCCGCTACCACATCGTGCTGTCCCACAGCGCCTCGAAATCCGGAGAGGTTGCAGCAGAGTGAGAGACATCCCCGGTAGTCGATGTTTGCACTGACGCCAGCCAGCGGCGAACACGGTGGCGCAGGATCGACGTTGTAGTAGCCAACGTCTAAACCGATCTTCATTTTGAAGATGCGAGACAGGTTTGCAATTTCCTGCTCGGTCCGCTTGCGTTCTTCGACGGTCAGCGCCGTGGCATTCTCTGCTTCGTGCGAGGTTGGCAGCACGTGCGCAAAGTTCAGGTTAGATGCACCCATCCGAGCGGCAAACAGAGCTATCTCGTCTAATCTGGCGACGGTGTCGCGTCGCAGTGCCACTTTGAAATTAAACGGAACCCCATTTCCATAACACCGCGAGAAGGCATGCACGAGCCTCACGAAGGAGCCCTCGCCGCGCCAGGAGTCGTGTTCCTCTTGAGTTGGGCCATCCAAACTGAACGCCACATTGGTGATTGAATCTCGATGAGCTACGACCGCAGGCCACACACGTTCAAAGTGCCAACCGTTTGTTACAAAACTGAATTTCAATCCCTTAGCCGCAGCCACGTCCAGCACCTGCATAAACTGCGGGTGCAAAGTAGGTTCGCCTCCGGTGAAGCTGACATTAGTCAGCCCCATCACTTCGGTCGCCCTGTTGAATACTGTCTCCAGAAGTTCAAGTGGAAGGAAATTCGCGGAGGTGTTGTAAAGCGCATCTTCATCTCGAAGACAATAGCTGCAATGAAGATTGCAAATATTCGTCAGCTCGATACTGAGACGGCGTGGACCAAAGTCGCGGTCCACTGCGCGCTCGACTACCAGGTTAGTTTCGCTCATAAATCTGCGAAAGCGGTCGACACTAGTTCTGCCGTAAGCGCGGGGTTTCCCAGCAATTCATTCCCAGCAAGAAGGTCGTACGCAGGAGCTTCCTGGGCCAATCTGCCAAATAATTTCAAGTTGGCGCCGGCAGTAGGTTTGTCATAGCACGCCCATGGACAAAGCCTGAGCAAACGGGCCATGGTCTCGGTTGGAGCTAAGCGTTTCAAGCGGCTCTCCGGTTGGTTCGTGACCACTGGAAACAGAATGCCACCAACGGGCGCGGACTTGATTTGTCCTTCAGGGAAAAATTCCTCAGGCATGACTCGGCGTTTGAATACGGACGTAGTCGGTCCAACGGACGCTGTTTCCAGTTGAACCGCTGACATAGTGTTTGGTGTCAACGCAAAGAATTTTCGTAATCCCCGTGCTTTGACACCGTGCGGGCCACTCGTTAGCAGCATGCTATCGTCTGAAAGAAATCCCCATCCCACCTTTGCAAGTTGAAACGTTAACGTAGATTTGCCGCTGCCTGATTCACCCGCAATCAACAGCGCACGGTTGCGTCCCGGCGGTGTCACTCCCGCACTGTGCAATAGAAAAAGCTGACAACGTCGCCAGGCCGCGCCCAGAGCTTGCGAAAGTATCTGGGCCAACATTCGCGAAGAGAGATCATAGGGCTTTCTTATCCACACTTCTACATCAGGCCCGGCGAGTGGTCGAATAACGATCAGCGATCCATCAAGGTCAAGGTAGATGGTTTCCCCGTCTGAATGGCAGACACCACCGTCGGCAACATCAAACTTTTCTAACCCAATCGGGACCCGCGGTACGCTTGCACCGCAGCGAACCCTAATCGTGCAATCGGGCACCGTCGTATCGGCGAAACTCGTCGTGATGAACCAAGTTGCTATTAGCTTAGAGACAGCCAGAGCTGACCAGTCGTCCAGACAATCAACCAGAAAGACATGGTCGCCTATCCCGAATCTCATCTTCCGCCCACGGAGCACAGGCGCAGTCAAGGTCTCTTTTGATGGGGTTTTGATGTCGGCGGAACCAAAGGTTGTCATAAGAATAACGCGGCCCCCCTTGGTTCTTAGTTCTTGTTAAGAGTGCGGTTTACAGTGGGACAGCGCGATGACCACAATGCCATCCTCTCACATGATCATGATCGGCAACGCCCGAAGATCATCGTTGCAACCAGGCTGTGCAAGCAACTTGGCTTGCGTGTCGGGGAGGTTCGGCTGGGACGGCGTGTCAGTTGGTAGCGCCGCTCTCTGTGAACTGGAAAAAAGTAGTAGCTTCAAGCACATCAACGGGACTGGAAATTTCAGGCTCAACAAAAGCCTTTTTGGCGGTTTCTGTTTGGCTTATTGCACCTGATCCTGTTTCGAGAGATTCCGCAGCGGTCGGAATTTCCGGTTTGTTATTGGTCAACTTCAAAGCCTCCATTTTTCTGGGTTGGTTTGTATCTTAAGGTCAACAGCCCCATCCGGCAATTGGTTTGTTCTGGATGTTTACTATTCACCAATTGGGCCAGCGTCCGGTGGTCTGACCAGTACCATTCGAAAGGGTCGACGCTCGAACTTCTGAAGGTTGGCACGCACAAATAAACGGACGTGCGGTGATAGGCGCGGCATCGCTTCTTCAAGTGGCAGCTTATCGATGTTAACGTCCACCAGTTCAGTCGTTTCCCATTTCATTTCGAAGGGTATGTGCAATTCGTTTGCAACTTTGTAAAGCACGACAGTCAATGGCTGTCGCTTCGCCGACACCGTCAAAGAATTCTGCTCGTATACGATTTTCGTAGGCTCTTCGTCCGCGGGCGGCGGCTCGTCTTCCGTGTGTCCCTCAATCAATATTGCCTCCGATTTTGCGGGAACCAGCGCGCTAATGGCGGGTTCGGGATCCTCGAAGCCATTAAGGTAAATCCCGATCGCGCGAGAGTGAATTCCTGGTGCATGATTTATTTCATAATCTACAAACACTTGCGGTGCTAGAGAATGCAAAGCCGGCTCGAGCGTCAAGTCTTTGAAGTTAGCCGTCACCTCATGGTTTTGTGCAGAAGGCCCCACCATTACAGGAATCTTTAGTTTGCGTGATAGCTCGGCAGCGACCTTTGGCAACGGAGCGTTTTCAGCTTTCAAGGACACGCCAATTATTTCCTGGTTGGATACCTGGAGCGAAAATGCCGGCTGCGATTTGACCGGCTTCCGAGACGGTGTCTCCTGCTTCTGGGCCTGGACGGACACTAAACCGGCGAACGCCAGCAGTAGTAGTGCGGACGTCAAAAGGCTGCGTTGCAGCTTTATAACGTCCCCCTCTAAAGACAAAACGACCCTCCGAAACGGATAGTTGCTTGAAATGTGATTGCGATTCTGGTTCTTTCTGGGCTGCAAAAAATTAACACGCACGGGCGACTCCGTCAACCATCGTGTGAAAAGACGTTGCCGTCAGTTAACGCTAGACTTCCTGGGGGCAGAGATAAAGGTAGGTTCAGGTGACAGTGACTCGTCGCGGACTGCGTAGCATTGCAGGTTCTGGGTACTTCATTTTACTTGTGACTCGGAAGCGAGGCGGCTTCAGAGTGACGTTTTGAAAAAAGCCTCAATGGTCGCAGTAAATAGTAGGCAAATCGCAACGGGCCGGGTGCTTGAAACTGACCCACATCGCTATCCGTCGGCGTAAACGCAAATAAGATGTATCGAGCTCGCGACTGCCAACCGCTCCTGACTCGAACGTTGTACTTAAAGATTTCACGGTTCGTGGCTGGATGGTGCACTGGTCCATCGAAGAGCGCTGCGATAATTCCATCGGTCAGATCCGGGATGCGTTTATCGTCGGCTATCATTTGCATTACTTCGTCGGGTAAAGGAGCGTGCATTAGCAACGCGGCGAGGTGGAGGCCGAGCAGAAACATTCTTTCGGTCTCAGCGGTCTTTGCGCGAGTAAGGAGGCCCTTCCAATCAATTGCCGGATTCGTTTGTAGCAGGTGGGCCACATCAGCAATCCACGCCAGCCTCTCCCAAAGATGCCTTGACCCGTGAACGCAAAGCGAGAAGAGCAGGTCCTCTTTTGAGAAAACTTTGAGTTCATTGCCGTTCAGCCTTATCGTTTCCAGGTTTTTCCAGAGCTCCTCCGCCGTTACTGACGACGCAAACAGATGAGATGAAACCTGCCAATGCAACTCAACTAACAATCGCTCGTCGCGCCTGAATTGGAGATTGTGTTGGGTCTTTAAAAGCAGGGCCTGCTGGTCCAAACTCAAATCTTTCGCCGGCTGGTAGCCAAGCTTGATGAAAACGGCGGCAGCCCTGACAACATCTGCGCGGCGCACCATCAGGTCAAGATCGACAAATCGCCGAAGTGAAGGGTCGCCATACGCGACCACACTCAACGCTGGCCCCTTGTAGGCGATGGACGCAATGCCGGCATCATCAAGAGCGCGTGTAAGTTGGACCAGCTCATCGGCAAAAATCAAATTCCGGGCAACGTTTTCCTGATAGGCCAGCCGTAGCTTTTGAATTTCGGCTTCGGGGACCAAGGCGCACGCTATTTCATTGAGGCGAGAATAGAGCAACGGCAGCAGCGAATGTCTTCGGGCGAGTTTGTACAAAAAGTCCCAATCCAGATCGCGAGTTACCAGAGACTGGATCGCAGCCACATCGTCAGCAGAGCGTGACGGCTGCGTGCATAAGAGAAGCAATACGACTTCTGGACGATGGGTTCGACTCATACTTGAAATTGGTCTGCGGGTCGCGCCTGGAAATGGCTCGATTGTATCTCGCCCCACAAATTAACACTTACTCGGAGTCGATCAGTACATGTTTGTAAAATGGCAGCAAGAATTTAATCTGGATAAAAAAAACGCCGCCCCCGTGAGGAGTGGCGCCCTTTTCGGTTTGTTTGTGCTCATTTACGAAGAAGAATGATTGACAGGGAATTCAGCGCTTCAATATTGATGAAGAAGCAAAGATTTCCATTCTTCACCACCCCCAACCTGAAACTGGATATTAAAACTGTCAACCCACCTGTGGACGAAATGAGTGGAGAGCGTTCAGTTAATGCGGGCCATCTTGCAGGCTACAATCACTGCGTTTATTACATCGGCCGTCACGTCGACGATCGGCTTGTCTACGAAAAGCCCCGCGCCCCCTGATGATGTGAAATAGGAAATCTTTCTATCCTTGCCATCGACTGGAACGAGATAAAAATTTACGTGTGGCGGCTGAAATGCTGATTTGCCGGACTCAACTCGTCTGACTTCGGAACATTGGAAGCTGATGTTCTTACGGTCGTTCTTGTCAGACCGCTTCCTCACTTCAAACGAAATGGCGCCGGGCGCTACCGTCAACGTCCCGTCACTACGACCTTCGTCCTTCACATCAAACAGGCGGGTATTTCGAATGCGCTCCTCCGACGCCGCCTCCAGCTGTTTTCGTTCGCTCTCCCTGGCCTCGGCTTCGAGCGAAGAAATTCTGCTGTTCGCCAGCTCCAGGAACAGTCCACCAGGAAACCTGGTCACATAAGCCCGGAAATCAGAAGGGTTGCGGCTATCTTTGATTGCGTTCCAGTAGGTCATTTCCACGGAACCGGAATCGGAATAGCCCGGATTACCGGTGGGTCGGCTAGCCTGCGCTCGCGACCGGGCTAATGAAGCGAATTGACCGTCGGGATACTTCTCCAGATAACCCTTAAAATCTTCCGGGTTGGTGCTGTTTTTGATGGTGTCCCAAAATGACAACTCGATTGCCGCGGGATCCACCATGGCGACATTGGGTGTGGCTTCGGCAACGTTTGACGCGGAATTTGTGACGGCCATTACCAGCTCGTCAGCGCGATAGCCTTCGATGACCGCGAACGGTCTCTGTTGTTTCGTCGAACCTAGATCAATCGCGATTCGCTTGGGCACGTTTTCCTGTACATACTTTACTAACTGCGACAGCGTGATCTCGCCTTTGTCGTTCGCGGCGGCACCCTTTAATGCTTCCACCATGGCCCAACTGAAGTAGCCTTGTTTCTTTTCAGTGTACTCGTAGGCTCGCTGACCTATCCCCGTCGCATAGATAGTCGCAAAAGCCTGAACCTCACGATTGCGCACATCAAAGTTGAAAACGTTTGTGTAAGCAGCGCTCAACTGGTTTGGTGCATCCGCGCGACCGCCGGGATCATTACGGCACGCGTCAAGCAAAACGACGACCTGGCCCACGCCGGTTTCTTTAATTCGCTCCTTCACCCGGTTGATGCTGATTGCAGTCTCCTCGAGGAAAGATATCTGATCACTAATCTGAGCGTCGGCAGGCAGCAGAAACGCATGGCCGCCGCGCTCCATTCCGTGACCGGCAAACGAGATGAGCAACAAGCCGTCCTTCGGCACAGCAGTACTCAGATTGGAAAGCCGACGCAGAATATTGACGCGAGTCGGCTGCCTTTCGATCGGTTGATTGGTAGACAACAGGATCACCTGGTCCTGCGGAAATCCCGCATATCTAACTAATGCGTCGGCAATCATGCGCGCGTCGTTGTCGGAACCTTTTAGTGGACTGATTTGCGGATCCAGGTATTTGTCGACGCCAATCACCAGTGCCCAACGCTTCGATCCGATTGGCAAACTTTTGACTTGCTCTACCTGGGCCGGCGTGTTGGCAGCGGGCGACGAGACGTTTGGTGTGGCGGCAGGCGGCTGCTTTTCTTCAATCTGTTGCAGCTGCCGGCTGTTGGGCTGGTTAATTTGAGCGGGGGCTGTCTGCACAGAGGCAGTAGTTTGCGGCGACGAAACTGTTGGAGGTGAGCTTTGGGCAAGTGAAGCGTCGCTCGCTGTCTGTCGCGTTTGCACCGGCGCCTGGGCCATTTGCTCTGTAGCGGCAGAGCGTATTTGATGGAAGAGTCGCAACCGCTGGGCTGGCGGTGCTCGGCGCTGGGGCTTGGAGGTCTTTTTCCAGTTTACGGGAAAGTCGCGCGTCGATTGCGGCGAGCTTCTTTACCTGCTCACTCGCCAGCTCGGGTTTGCCCAGTCGCGCGTAAGCGAGTCCAAGACTGTAGTAGGCGTCTCCATAGTCGGGCCTTAGACGCAGGGCATTTCTAAGGTAAGCAAGCGACTTTTCGAAGTCGTCAATTCTTACGTAAGCGTAGCCAATTTCGTAATGCGCTTCAGCAAAGCTGGGATTCAAACTCACCGCTTTTACTAAAGGCGCAAAAGCGTCGCCGTGACGGCCCATCGCATTGTAAAAGAAACCGAGATCATACTGCGCCTGAGAATCACTGGGCGCCACGCGCACTTGCTCGTTGTAAGCGGCGAGGGCTTCTTTCCAATTTCCCATGTTCATGTAAACGCTGCCGAGTCCGCTGTGAGCAGGCGCATAATTCGCATCAAGACGAATAGCCAGCTTGTACGCGTCGATGGCTTCAGGCCATTTTTTATCGTCGGCGAGTTTGTCAGCTGCATCAACCAAACCTGCGGCCGGGCTCTCCGTCCGTCTCGGGGCTTTGCCACGACGTTGCGCAGAGGTCATGTCTACACAAACGAGGGCGAAAATGAATAATAGAACTGTCGTCAGTCTTAAACACGGGGGTGAGAATCTCATTTTGATCTCCTAAATCTTTAGCGCGGGAGGGTTGGAGTTTGATGACGCCAACACCCGAAACTTGCAGGTAATCTGAAAGTGGCCCATAGGCTAGGACGGAGCGGGCGCGTTGTCAATATTTTCAGGGACCATATTGCGGTGGTCGGGAGACTACAGCACCCGGGAACGCAGCGGCAGGGTAACGTGAAATCCATTCTATTGGCGCTGGTCACACAATCTACCGAAGCCTCCAATTCTTTCGTGATCAGTTCGTGTCATTTCGTTGATCCTCTTTAACGTCGACATCAAGCGGTCCACGAAATAACACCAACTAATGCAGGGCGGTTGGGATGGAGCAGTACACCCAATACTGGGATCGCGGGCGTCCCCGCCCGCACTGAGCGCGGAGCGCGAAAATGTCTTATGGCAACTGCGCGCCTGCGGCGCGGTGCGGGCGGGACGCCCGCGATCCCAGTAACAAGTAGCCGCTCCTCATCAAACTGCATTGGTAGTCGAGTCGCAGAAATCGTTGACAACAGTTTGCAGCCCGCCTAGTCTACTCCGACGATACGCAACGCTAGCCCTTGGCAAAGCTTAAAGCCCGGGTTCTTGTCGGCAGAACACCCTTTTAAAACTCTTGCGACCGTAATCGCCAGATTGATATCGCACCGGATTCGCAGTAAGTCGCAAGCAAAGTTCCTTAGTGCCTGGACCACTTGGCCCGATCAAACGGCACGCGTTGGTACGACGCTCTTCATCCCGTATACGGACCTCTGCGATGGCAAATCAAGACGAACCCCGCGACACCTCTCCAGAATCCGAACCGGCGCCGACCACGCTGGATCCAACAACTATCGATCCGACGAGAATGCTTTCTTCGAACGACCTGGTCGGACAGACGATCAACGCTCGTTACGTCATTCAAAAAGAGTTAAAACGCGGCGGAATGGGGGTGGTCTATCTCGCCCGTGACCAACAACTGCACTCACGCCCGGTCGTCATCAAAGTTTTACTCGATGATGCGTTTCAAAGTGAATACGTGGTTCAAAAGTTTCGCCAGGAAGTTGAGGCGTTGAGCCGCGTCGATCATCCGGGCATCGTGGGAATCATCGACTCGGGTGAGTTGCCAAATGGCAGACCCTTCATCGCCATGCAGTACGTAGAGGGCGTGACGTTGCGTTCGCTGATCACCCCCGAAGGAATGAACCTTGAACGTGGCGCCGAAATCATCAAGCAGATCGGGCGCGCGCTGTCCGCCGCCCACAAACGTGGCATCCTCCATCGCGATCTCAAACCTGAAAACATCATGCTTCAGGATCTGGGACACGGCGAGGAGCAAGTCAAGATCATCGACTTCGGTATCGCTAAGGTTAAGAGTTCTGTAGTCGCGCCCAGCACATCATTGAACCTCTCGCCGGGAACAGTCGCTTACATGGCGCCCGAGCAGTTGAACGGACGGCCAATTACGGCGGCTACTGACATCTTCGCGCTTGGCACAATCGTCTATGAAATGTTTACGGGCCGAAAGCCTTTTAATCCGGAAACTGGATTCGAGTTGCTGCAAATGCAGCAGTCTGGTGTTCGAATTAAACCTGGAGATTTGCGACCGAGTCTGCCAGCCGAAGCGCAGGAAATAATTCTTAAAGCACTAAACTTCAACCCCGCCGATCGATACGACGAACCACGCGAGTTTGGCGACACAGCTGACGAACGCGCTTACTAAGAGTGAACCGCAGATCGATTCTCAAAGCAGCGCACGCAGCGCATCCATCGCACCGCCGCCTACGCAACTTTCAAACGAGGAAACTCCGGTTGCGCAACCGGCAGCTGCCCGGCCCGCGAAAACAATTCAGGTTCCGTTTCAGGCAGCAACGCCCGTTAATCCCTCAGCTACGCAGCTTGGTTTTTCAGGTCGTTCGCACGAAGGGCGCGGCTCCCGCAGCAAGGGACTTGTTGTCGTTGCGTTGGTTGGCGTTCTGATCGCTGCTGTTGCCATTGGCGCCTGGTATTTCCTGCGCGGTCGTGGCAATGAGGTCGCAAGTCCAGAAACGCCGGGACCGGCTGAAACTGAGCGCGACCTCAGTTACATGCTGACCGTGCAGAAAATGCGAGGCGGGCGTCCTTATCAGGAGCCGTTTGAATCGTCAGGCCAGGAGATTTTCGAAAACGGTTGGAAGTTTCGAATGAACATTAACAGTCCCCAGACCGGCTACCTTTATCTTTTGAATGAAGGGCCGGCTGAAGGGCGGCGAAACAACTTACAACATGCTTTTCCCAGCACCATCGAGCAACTCCGGCTCGCCCTATCTCGCCGCGAACCAGAAAATTGAAACTGGCTGGATGGTGTTCGACGAGAACCAGGGCACGGAGAAATTTTGGATGATATGGGCCGCGGAAGCTGTTCCCGAACTCGAAGCTGTCAAAGGCGTAGTTAATCCTACCGACAAAGGGGAGATAAAGAATTCAGAACAGGCGAAGGGGGTACGCAAATTTTTGGACAAACATTCCAGTGCCCCTCCCCAGGCCGAGAAGGATAAAACTAAGAAACAGACCAACGTGAAGGGAAAAGGAAACGTCCTGGTCCATCACGTGGAACTGGAACATCACTAGAGATCATGCTCGGGGTATTTTCAGTCTAATTTGATGAGGAGATGACTCAACGTTTTACTGGGATCGCGGGCGTCCCGCCCGCACCGCGCCGAAGGCGCGCAGTTGTTAAAGTAAAATCTTTTCGCGCTGGCGCGCTCAGTGCGGGCTGGGACGCCCGCGATCCCAGTAAGAATCTGACGCATTACCTCTGATTAACAAGCTATTAAATGCGTTAATCACTAATGATATGAAACATCCACGCTTCATTTTATTAACAGCATCCGGAGTCATGTGTCTTTCCCTGGTTCCTCCCATCGTCTCGCAAACTCAGGACGATGGATCGCGACAAATTGTCCTGGAAGAGTTTACGAAAGCTCGTCCCACTTCAACGTCTCCCGGACCCGACGAACAGCCGGGACCGCGTCGCAAGCCGACGGCATCGGCGAGACCTCCAAAATACATTCGTAAGACGCCGGCATTGGTTGCATCGCTGCCGGTCGATCTCTCGACGATGGAAGTTGGTGTCACCATTTGGCGGTTGCGACCCGGCGCGGGCGATGACGGTGGCGCGCGCGTGCTGGTGATGGAGAATGCGCAAAGCAGCCAATGGACGCCCGAGCGGATAGAAGCGGATACGCCTTTACGCGTCGGTGAGCGCGTGCGGATCACCATCGAGTCACCGCGCGCAGGTTATTTGTACGTAATTGATCGCGAACAATACGCGGACGGTACGCTCGGTGATGCCTATCTCATATTCCCAACACTGAGAACGCGCGGTGGTGACAACCGTGTGCGACCCGGCAAGTTGATCGACATTCCCGCGCAGGAAGATAACCCGAGTTATTTCACACTCGTTCCCAGCCCAAGCAGAAGCGATCAAGAAGCTGAGGTCCTCACCATCCTGGTGACGCCTGAACCTTTCGAAGATCTGCAGCTGAGCACTAATCCGGTCAAGCTTTCGAAAAACGACGTTGCGAAGTGGGAACGATCGTGGTCAACGCAGGTGGAGCGTTTCGAGATGGTTGGTGGTGCAGGTCTATCGTGGACCAGCATGGAAAAGGAAGCCAGCTCCTCGGCGTCTGCGCGCTTGCTCACGCAGGAAGAGCCCGCCCCACAAACGATCTATCGCATCGGCAGTAAAAACAAAAAAGCTTTTATCGTAACGGTGCCGCTTCGGTATGGGAGATAGTGGGCAGTGGGCGAAAAGGCCCGAAGGGCCGGCAGTCGAATTAATACTGCCGGCCCTTCGGGCCTCCAAAGAATCTAAAACGCGGCCACCACGGCCTTACGGCCGTGGCTATTAACTGCCGGTCCTTCGGACCTTGATCGCTAAGTTAGTTACTTTGGACCTCACGGTCGGGCCACGATGAACGGCTCTGCGTCCAACTCGCGCCGATAGAAAACCCGCGGCCGCTGTAAATTACGTTTTGCCGGATCGGTCTTTTCTTCTCCCGGCACAAAAGCAACTACCTGTTCCAACTGTCGTCCTTTAGCTTCTTTCATTTTCTCTGCCTGCATTTGCGGCACTCGCTGCGTTGCGTAATCAAGCCACTCCTTCAGTAACACCTGGCCGTCTCTCGGTTGAATGTCAGCGGCCGCAGTTTTCAGCCCTTCTTCAACTAAGGCATACGTCAAATAACCATGACCAAGCTTGGATGCCTCCAGTGCGGCTTGATAACTCTGGGCTGCCGTCAGGACGTACATGCCTTTCTCGTATGCTAACTGGGCGAGTCCTTTGCTGTTCATTGGTCCACGACGCTTCTCTTCTGCTTCGAGCGCCTGACCGGAATTGCAAGCATCAATCACCAGCAGGAATTGACCCGCATCGACTCCTGCGAAAGCCTTCTCCAGTTCGCGATCCGAAATGCTGTGGGCGAGGATGGTCTGCAATCCTGCCTTATCGATCCGGCTTCGCTCTCCGCCGAAACCCAGGTCGTGCGGGATCAGATAAAACTGGTTCTGTTGCGCTGTACCGTGTCCGGCGAAGAAGACCACCACAGCATCCTCGGGCTGAACCCGCGCTGCCAGCTTAGTGAGCGCTCCGAGAATGTTTGCCTTGCTTGCTTCGGCATCGTGTAGCGCGATGATCTCAGTGCGCTCGAAGTTCTTCAGTTTCACTTCCTGGCGCTGCAACTCGGCGGCAAAGTCGGTAGCGTCAGCCACGGCATACTGAAGATCAAACTGCGGATTGGCATATTTGTTGACGGCCACTGCCAGGATGTAGAACGTTCCCGAACGTTTCAAAGTATCGGCGCCGGTAATTGTTAGCGTCGCATCTGCACTCTTCACGTTGTCGCGATTGAAAGCGTAAGCGGTCAAGCGGTTTGGGCCGGCGACGACTGTGAGATCTGGCTTCCAGAGTTATCCGACTTTGCCCTTTCAACACATCGCCGTGCCATGCTTTCACCAACGCTCCATTGCGGAAGAGGCGCACGTCCTGCGCGCCTGCCGGCGCCGTTTCCACATCGATCTTCACCTTGACTGTGCGGGAGCGAATTGGGTTTGCGGCCGCCGGCCCATCTGCGAGCGCCACCTTTAAGGTTGCTTGGCGGCGATCTTTCTGCGAGATATTCTGCGGCGCTATTGGTCGTCTTCCCGGCATACAGATCGGCGAGCAATCCCGGGTGATAAAACTCATTGAAGAAAATCTCGACGGGCGCGACGTCAAACAGATTTGAGGAGAAGCGCCAGAGGATCTGATTCCAGGAGGAAGGAGATCCATCGAAGAGGCCGTCCGGAGTCACCACCAGCCAATCCTGCTGGTCCAGGCTAAATAGACTAGCCAGCTCTCTGCCGGCCGCCACATCCCAGAGTTTCATACTCGCATCGCTGCTGCCGCTGACCAGCAGTTTTCCGTCGGAGTTGAAGGTGAGTGCGTTAATGCCGCCCTTGTGCCCTGCCAGCATTTTCAGTGGACGCTCTATCAGCTGCGGCTCTCGTTGTGGCCCACGAGTGGGTACTTCCCAGATTCGAATCTCACCGTCCACGCTTCCGCTCGCCAGCTTCTTACCATCGGGGCTGAAGGCGACCGCATCCACCCATTCCTGATGGCCATTGTAGGCCGCATCGAGCTCTCCCGACTCGACATCCCAAAGAACAATTGTCCGGTCCTGGCTGCCGCTCGCCAGCCTTCGCCCATCAAAACTGAAAGCAATCGCAATGACCCCGCCGGAATGCGCGGTCAAAGTTTTGAGCTCCTGCCCGGTTGCCACAGACCATAGCTTGATATCGGCATCCTGGCTGGCGCTCGCCAGCAACTTGTTGTCAGGACTGAAAGCCAATTCCCGAATGCTCTTCCTATGACCTGTCAGTGTGAACAGCTCGCGACCGGTGCCGGCGTCCCAAAGCTTGATCGCATTGTCGCGGCCCCCTCCAGCTATCAGCTTCCCATCAGGACTAAGAGCGATCCGATCCAGCACAAAGCTGGAACCGCGCGGAGCGCTGGTTGTCCGTTGAGCTTCTGATTGTGAAACATTCCAAAGACTACTCCCGGATACTAATCTGGCTGCCATCGTTGCTGAGCCCAATTGAATGTGCACTGCCTCTGCCCGTTAATGATCGGACGAGTTGACCGGTAACCGGGTCCCAAATCTTGATCGGGTCCTTGCGAGTGATGCCGGCAATTCCTGCAGCAAGACCACTCGCTAACACCTTGTCGTCACCACTAACGGCAACCGCGGCAACGGCTGCGACGTGCCCTCGCAAAATGCGTGCTTGCTCGCGCGTCCGGGTTTCCCAAAGGACCACGGTATTGTCGGAGCTGCCGACTGCCAGTAGCTTACCGTCAGCGCTGAAGGCGACCGAATCAACACCCAGTTGCGATCCTTTCAAAGTTTGAGGCTCCTGTCCGGTCGCGGTATTCCACAACTTGATTTCAGTCCCGTCCGCGCCCGCGAGTGTTTTTTGATCCGGACTGAAGCTTAGAGCTCGGGCATCTCCAGGGAGCGTGCGCAGAGCACCGCCGGTCGCCACGTCCCAAAGCTTGACGCCGCCACCGCCCGTAGCCAGCACGCGACCGTCGTAGCTGAAAGCGACCGGCCTCTCCATAGGAGCATTTGATTCAGTGACCCGGATGGATCGGATTTCGTTCCCTGATCTGACGTCCCACAGTTTTACCAGTTGGGCACCGGTTGCCAGAGTCTTGCCGTCACGACTGAAGGCCACACTTATGGGGAGACCGGCGAGGGCGGGCAGGCCCGCCGCCAACGTGCGCAACTCGCGCCCGGTAGCAACATCCCAAAGCTTCACCGTCTGATCGCCACTGCCACTAGCCAGCGTCTTCCCGTCAGGACTGAAGGCTACCGAAGAAACAAAAAGAGTATGGCCCGCCATCGTTTGTTTTTCGCGGCCGCTCGGCGACGTCCCAGATTTTTATGGTGTTATCGGCGCTACCGCTGGCAAGTTGTTTGTCGTCGGGACTGAAAGCAACTGAGCCGACCGTGCCCGTGTGTCCCTTGAGAGCTAGTAGCTCATTGCCGGTCGCGGGGTCCCAAAGAACAATCGTCTTATCGACACTGCCCGAAGCCATGAGCTTGCTGTCGCTGGTGAAGGCGATTGATAGGACCTGCCCCGCATGGCCTGTCTGCACACTCAGCTCAGGCTTTTGACGCGAACGCAATTGCAAGGGAAAGCAGAAAGAAAGATGGAGTAGAGAATTCGCACGAAGTCTGAGTAACCTGAGCCCATGTGGGAGTTTACGCATCGCTTGGGAGAGTTCAATAACGTACTGGTCTTTAGTTCTGAAAGTCAACCCAAAAATCTATCCGCGGTTACACGAAAAACACAAAGCTGAATTTATGAAACCTACCAACACCATTGCCGATCCATCAGTTCAGTGGGTTCTTGATAGATGTGTCGAGCTCGACCGGAACTGCACGTTTAAACTTGAGAAAAAATCTCTTGAAGTGTCCGCAGACGTAAACGCGGCCCGTTACCGGCCAGGTGTCCTTCGAGTTTAACAATTCATCTATCGTTCTCATCACTGCCTGCGGAGTACTCACGAAAATTCGTAATGGCGGTTGCAGCGTGAGCGGTTCCTTATTCGGCAGCTTGAATTTATGAGCGTAATCATCGATGGACACCGAGGTGTCATTGACGCGCATATCATCGAATACGAGGCGGTCAACCTCGCCTTCTTGTTTAATTGCGCCGATGATTACCGGCACGTCGAACGTTACCCCGAGCGGTGACACACTCACCAGTTTAGGTTCTCCCAGTCGAACGAGAAGTGGCTCGTCCTGCTGGTATTCCTGCTCGTCGTCGACGCGTCGCTTGCGAGAGTCCTCTTTGCCGGACTCGGCTTTCTTGGCGGCTCTGTCTTTTTCAGTTCAACGTCAGCGCGATGCACCTTATATCCGCGCACCTCTTTCGGGCCATTATCAGTTTTCATGTTTGACTGCCCTATAACCACGGCCGCCGATGCGATGATTCCAAGACCAATGATGAGGTTAGATGTTAAAGACATATTAGCTACCTTTTCTGCTTGTCTATTTTCCAAGGCCGCCCAGGCCATTTACTGCCGGCCCGTTCGGGCCTCGATTATCTTGCGCCGATTGAGCCACGCGCTTACGCGCGTGGCTATTAACTGCCGGCCCTTCGGGCCTGCACAATGCCTCTCTCCTACTGCGCACCGCCCACTGCTCACTGCCCACCGCCTACCCAATATCCTGAGACCGCAGCACCAATATGGCACCCGCCGTCAAACCGAAAAACATCAATAACAACACAGCCGGATTCAGCCACTTGTTGCCCCACGGATGTAGAAAATCGACGTGGTTGCTGAGATCTTCAGGAATATCGACGACTTCAGCCTTAGCAGGCACAGGATCTAACGTTGGCTTGGACGGGCTTTTTCGGTTCCGCCCCCTGGCGCCCACTCATATTCCATTTCTCAACGCGCTTCTGATAATCGTTCATCTCCTTATCGAAGTCTTCGAACTTCTCCTCGGAGCTGGACCGGTAGTCTTCAACTTCCTTTTGCTTTTGATCGATCAGAGCGTCGTTTGTGTGTTCGATGTCTTTGTACAAACCCCGGCCTTCATCTTTCTTAGATGGTCGTGCCTCTTCATCTTTACCTCGCAGCACGCCGAGATTCGAAGCTAAAAGTTTCATTTCATCGAAGGCCCAGGTTGCCGGCATGACCGCGCCTACGTATTTCGCCGTGCCTTTGGGTACACCGACCAATCCACCAAAGATGATTTGCGGAATCAGCAACAATGGGACCAGACTGGTAGCCATTTCAGAAGTCCTCACCATCGCTGAAACGAGCAGACCAAGCGAGATACCCACAATGCCGGTCAGTATGATCACTAGCAATTGCGGCAAGCCGAAATTGTCGCCGGGCAGATGCAACATGCCGGCGACGTGAAACATCCGCAACACGCCGAAAAGCAGGATGCACTGCAGTCCGACAATCAACGACAACACAAAAAGTTTTGACCCAACATAGGGTAGTAGTCCCAGGTTAACCATGCGTTCGCGGTTGTAGACCGCGCGCTCGCGAATGATCTCGCGCGCGGCGATCGAGGTGCCAAACCAAACTGCCACCAGGGCCACCACGAAATACGGAAAGTCGCGCGGACTCTTACCGTCGACAACCAGATAAGTAAGAAAGGCAACGATCGGCGCCTGGCCGAAAAGTATAAGCAGGTTAAACTTGTCGTACCGCAATACTTCGATATACCGCTGAGCCAGGGTTTTCCATTGACGCAGAGCGTCGGTAACCGTATGGCCATGCTTCGTGGCAGGCGCAGGGTGTGATTGTCCCTTCAGTGCGCCAAGGGGATTTAGAATATTGAGTTTGTACTGCTCGGTTCGCATGAAGCGCTGCTTCCAATCCTCTGCAACCTGTTCCGCAATCTGTTCCTTCTGGAGTTTGTAAGCGCGCTTTTGTTCCGCGGTCGCGTTTTTCGGTAAGGCCGGAAACCGGGCCAAACTTTCTTCAATCGGCGCTTCGAGTTTGTCGTAGAGATCTTTAAAGCTATCCGCGCGGACGTGTTCAAGCGCTTCGGCGGGAGCTCCGTAGAAGACCAGCTTACCGCGCATCAGCACTACGATTTTGTCGAACAGCTTTACGTTTTCCATCGCGTGAGTCGTCAGGATCACGGTGCGGCCCGACTCAGCTATGTGACGGAAGAGTTTCATGATCTTCTCTTCCGTAGCCGGGTCCAAACCTGAGGTGGGTTCGTCTAAAAAGATAATCGACGGTTTGGTTATTAGTTCAACCGCGATCGAAACGCGTTTGCGTTGTCCACCCGATAGTTGACCTACCGGAACGTCGCGTCGTTCGGACAACCCCGTAACATCCATCACCTCATTGATGATCTGGTCCATCTCCTGTGGTGACAGATCGCCCGATAGCCGCAAGCGCGCTACGTAATGAAGCGTGCGATAGACGGTAAGCTCGCGATGAATAATGTCATCCTGTGGAACATAACCGATCGATTGCTTGAGCGAGTCGAGGTGTTCGTATAAATCCAGACTGTTTACCAGCACCAGGCCACTGCTGGCGGGACGCATTCCGTTTAGTGCGTCCATCAGGGTGGACTTGCCGGCGCCGGAAGGGCCCAGCAATCCCACAAACTCATTCGGTTGGACCGCAAGATCGACATCGTCGAGCAACTTTATAGTTCCGCCGCCCGCGCGGTTCGAAACAATCTTTGTGATATCGATGGCATCGATGCGCGTCTTTGCTCGCGTGTCCCAAACGGCGAGTCCCTGTTGGGGATCGGCCACTAACAAGAACGGGCCAATCTGCACCGTGTCTCGTTCGCTGATGGGAGTCCTTTTGGTCAGGCGGTTGCCGTTGACGTATACGCCGTTAGTCGAACCGGTGTCTTCGATGAAGATAGCGCCGTGCAGGCAGGTTGCGCGGGCGTGGTTATTAGAGATCTGCAGACCGTTGAGCCTGATGTCATTTTCCGCGGCCCTACCGATCGAAACCGTTGTGCCCTCCTCTAAACGGTGAAAGTGCAGTGGCTGACCATTAGCGCCGGTGAACCGCTCATGTGTGGATGGCGGCGGTTGGGCAGACACAGGTTGCGCTATCGTAGCTTGTCGCACATGTGCTTTTTGAGGTACCGCTTCGCGCAGGTTGCCACTGGGTCGGGCAGCGTTCGATGCTTCGATTCGTGTGATGCAAAGCACCGGCCCTTCGGGACCAAACTGCGCGCGCGCCCCTGGGCCAACTTCCATCGGCGCGGACACCGGGCGACCGTCGAGGAACGTTCCATAACGCGAGCCTGAATCAATTAACAGGCAGCGACCCGCTTCCATGCGAAACTCAGCATGCTTTCGCGAGACCATGGGCCACTTCTTACTATCAAAGACAATTTGGCATTCAGAGTCGTCGCGACCGACCACGACAACGGGAGAATCGAATGCGCGTTCGGTTTGGGGCTGACCGTTCCGTTCTTCTACAACAAAGATTGTCATCGGTCTCCAGCTGGGGTCTCAAGCTGTTTTCGGAGTACAGAACTCGCCGGAGAGACCGGCAAAGCTTTATTCAGGACAGTTGTACCGAGTTGATCTATGGGATGCTTGGGTACGAAGTGCTATTTCGCTGCAAGCAAATATCCTACGCGCCCGCAAAAATCAAGGAAAACTTTGCGAAACGATGGTGCGGCCGCACCGCTCGGCATTGCAGAATCGCTCGCGGTAGCGAGCGGTGCTGCACTGACAACTCGGTTGCAGAGCCTCTAGCCACTTCTGCATTAACCAACGGCGGGTCAGCATGAGTGGTGGCATCCTCTCGCTACCGCGAGCGGTCTGCACGCGTGTTCGTTCAGTTTAATTGACCGCCGCCCAAGCGGCTGCAATGCCGATCAAAATGCGAAAAGGCGCGACAGTTTTTGGGCCGTCGCGCCTAATCTAATGTGGTCACTGTCCTCACCCCAGCAACCACGTGGATGGAAGGATTCACCAACCATCTAGTTGTGGATACTATATCGCGCACTTTCTGTTATGGCAACCGAGGCTCAGAGCGACGTCAAGGCTGGTGCGTGAGGTCAGTCGGTTCACATTCGAAAATAGCGTTTGATTTCTTACTAAAGAGCGATCCACGAAATTCCACGAAACGACCCGAAAAAGATTTTCGTGAGACTTCGTGTGTTTCGTGGATCGTTTTTGTGTGCTCCGGAGTGGCTAATTTAGGCTTGATGATTAAGATTCCGAAATCGCAATCAACTCCAGCGCGTGTCCGTCGGGATCCTTGAAATACAACGACACGGCGTTCATCCATTGATGGTGAACAGGTTCTGACACGGCGACCCCGTTGTCCTTTAAGATTCCACCCGCCCGTTCAATGTCTGATTCTTTGACGTGTGAACGCAAAGTGTTGCGAGGGCCAATCGCCTTTGTCTTCCTGAAGCACTACCATCCCTGCATCGCCTCCGGCCCACAGAAAGAGCCAATTGCGGCGTTCGTCGCGAAGCCCTTCCTTTAGCCCGAGCACATCCTTGTAAAACGGTTCAGCACGCGCGAGGTCTTTTACCCGTATCGCGATTTCGTAAACGCCCTTTATTGGTATCGTGTCCAGTGGGTGAACCGGGTTTATCCACGACAAGTTCCGCGGCCAGGACAGCTTGCCGAATAGTCCTTAACGAGTAAGAGGTCAACAATGTTGACGTCTAATTCGTTAGTCGTGTTAATTCGTGGATCGTCTAAGTACGACGCCAAAAAATACACGAAATTACACAAACAACACGAATGACTTTTGTCAAAGCCACAATATACGAATTTAAACCTCAAGGTCTCCCGCAACCTTCAGGGCCAGAAAAGCATCCGACAACTGCCCCTTCCCTCTCCCGCTTGCAAAAGCAATCGACTATTGTTAAACCTCGTAATTGAAATGTTCTTTGGGAGATCAACTATGAAAATGACTCTGCGCCCGTGGTACTGTCTCGCATTAATCCTCGCTCTGTTTACGCCTGCTCTGGCCGACACGATCCGCTTGAAAGATGGCAGTGTGATTCGCGGCCAGGTGGTTGGTTTTAAGGATCAACAGTTCACGGTGTTGATAGGTTCCGGGTCGCAGGGACGACGCAGTCGAACGCAGATCTACGTTGAAGACATAGAATCGATCGACTTTGACGCGGCCACTACGTCTGCAGCATCATCGCTGGCAAATGAACCTCCAGTCAGCAGCAATACGTCACCCCCAGAGTCGCAGCCTGTTCGAACTAGCCCGGTTCGTACAAACACAACGCAGCCCGCCGCCCGGAGCAGCTCCGACTTTCTTTACGATCAGGATTTCCGTTCGCGCCGACAACACCAACAACGGATGGACAAATAGTGGTTTGGTAGTTCGTAAAGGTCAGCGTTTACGGATCAGTTCAACCGGCCGGGTTTCGCTAGGCGGTGGACGTTTCTCCACGCCTGTAGGCCTGCCGGGCATTTCCGATAACGACAAATTGATGCGCACCGAGCCAACTGGCGCGCTGATCGCCGTGATCGGCGACGACAACGACGACTTTCTCTTGATTTCCACCAGGCGGGACTTTGTAGCCCAACGCGACGGAGTGTTGTTTCTGGGAGTCAACGAAGGGAATCTCACCGACAATACCGGGACTTATGACGTCGTTATTGAGGCTGAGGCGGGCGGTGGAACCGTGCGATAACCGGAAAACAGGCAAACTCAAGCTTTGCCCTGAGCATCAGAATGTAATAACCGACAGCAGACACGAGTCGACCGGGTCGTGTTCAGGTCTTTCACTGGCAGTTTAGGTGATTTCATGAAACTCTCCAGCTTCGCTCGATCATTCCTTGCATTAATTATTGTCTCCGGGTTGGTTGCGGGTCTGACCTTAAGCCATGCGCTGGGTCAGTCACGGCGCCAGCCTCCCACGAGTGTTCAAAAGAAGAACAAGCGGCCTGCAGACCCCACGCAGCCAGGAGAAAAAGTTGAAGAGCCGCCGCCTCCCGACCTAATAGGCAAGCCACAGGACGCGGAGAAACTAAGTATCTCGACACAGATTGTGAACGTTGACACCGTCGTTTATCACAAGAAGAGCGGACAGATAATCACTGGTTTAAAGAAGGAAAACTTCGCACTGTTCTCTGACGGTGTGCAACAACAAATCACCAATTTCGCAACGCCGGAAGCGCCGATCACGGCGGCGCTGGTCGTTGAATACAGTAAGTTGGGCGAAGCTCTGGGTTATTACGGAAGCGGCGGGTACGATCCAGGGAAGTATGAAGTAGTGCGCCCGGTGGCGATGTTTCTCTCTCAGTTTATCAAGCCGCCTGATGATTATGTGACCGTTGTGGCTTTTGATATTCGTCCGACGCCATTGACTGACTTCACCAACGACCCACAACGGATCAATGCGGTGATCGGTCTGCTGCTCCGGAACAATCCCGCGTTCCGTGAGACGAACCTATTTGACGCTCTGAAGTTTACGCTCGTCGGAGGGCGGGGCGATTCCGTCGTACTGGAAGACTCCAAGGAACGAACGGCGACCTATTCCGGTTTGACTAGTGTGCAAGGCCGCAGGCGTGCTGTGATTCTGGTCGCCTCAGGCATCGACACCTTCAGCAAGATAAATTACGGCGAAGCAAGGAAGGTATTGCAGAACGCGGGCATACCGGTTTACATCATCGGTACAGGAAATCTCTTCTTCAAGAAGTATGAACATAGGATGGATCCTACCGACGACTTCCTGGGCAATCCAGGTCGCATGACATTTTTGCAGGCTCAGAACGCACTTAGTACGTTTGCCAAGGAGACTGGTGGTGCGTATTACCCGGTAACTTTTGAAGGCGAACTTCCAAAGGTACTGGGCTCGATTAATTCATTGCTGCGTAGTCAATACAGCCTGGCGTTTAATCCCGGCGATGTGCGGGATGGTAAACAGCACAAAATCAAAGTGAGTGTCGATATCAACGGCGACGGCACCTACGACGATAAAGAACTTGTGATTCAGGCGCGCCAGTTTTATCAGGCGCCCAAGCCTGATGCGAACGCCAAGAACTAGGGGCAGCAATAACGGTCAGCAAGGCGACGACACTCCGGTGTTCGTCGCCTTTTTATATTTGCGAACGATCGCTAGGACGATCCTCCGCCTAACGAACGATCATGTTAGGCTTTCGGCGTGACTGAAGTGGATGTGGTCGTGATTGGCGGCGGGGCTGCCGGACTATTGTGCGCCATCGAGGCAGGAAAGCGTGGGCGCAAAGTGGTTGTGTTGGAACATGCCGAGCGCATCGGAAAAAAGATTGCCATCTCCGGCGGAGGCCGTTGCAACTTCACAAATATCCACACCGCTCCAGAGAATTTTATTTCGGCAAATCCTTCCTTCTGTAAATCCGCCCTCGCCCGGTACACGCCGGCGGATTTCATCGCACTAGTTAACAAACACGGCATCGCTTTCCACGAGAAGAAGCTGGGCCAACTTTTCTGTAATGAGGGCTCCGGTCGCATTATCGACATGCTCTTAAACGAATGCAGCGATGCGGGTGTGGAAGTCAGTTGTCGTTCGACGGTTCAGAGTGTAACGAAGAACGAGCGTTTCGAGGTCAAACTCGCTGATAGAACTCTTCGTTCTCAATCGCTGGTTGTTGCTACCGGCGGCCTTTCAATTCCGCCATTGGGGGCCACCGATTTTGGGTACAGACTGGCCCGGCAGTTTGGATTAGATATTCAGCCCACCAGACCGGCGCTGGTTCCCTTCACTCTTACGAAAGATGTTCTACAGCAGTTGGCGCCCTTGAGCGGCATCTCCGTGGATGCTACTGCAAGTTGTAACGGCGCGATGTTTCGCGAAAATATTCTGATTACGCACCGCGGATTAAGTGGACCAGCAATACTTCAGATCTCTTCATACTGGCAGCCGGGGCAAGCCATCGATATCGACCTTCTACCGGACCAGGATGCATTAGAGCTGCTCAGCGAACACCATGGATCGGAAATATCACTGGCAAAACTCTTAAGCCAATTTCTGCCAAAGCGCTTCGCCCAAGCGTGGTGCAGCCTTAACTCTCTGTCTCAACCGCTCAACCGTTACACAACGCGCCAGCTTGCTGAGATTGCCGGGCGGCTCCATCACTGGAAAATTGTTCCCGCAGGGACCGAAGGATTCAAGAAGGCCGAGGTAACGGTGGGAGGTGTTTCAACAACTGAGCTTTCTTCGCAAACGATGGAAGCGAGAAAAGCTCCGGGGCTCTATTTCATCGGTGAAGTAGTTGATGTAACGGGACAACTGGGTGGATACAACTTTCAATGGGCGTGGGCGTCAGGTTACGCGGCCGGGCAGTATGTGTAGCCAGTGGGCAGTGGGTAGTGAGCAGTGGGCAGTGAGAAGTCACGCGCCGTAGATACGCAACCGGAATTCATCGTTGAAAGCGCTTATCTCCGGGCGTCGATCGGCAAACCGCCGGCCCTCACGCATTACCATTGGTAGCCCGCCGATAGGCAGATTAACTCCATAGCCCGCGTTGGAAAATATCGCCGCCAATTGCGGATTCAAACTTTGTGGCACACCGTATCGGATAGCCTTCATTGCCACAGGAGAGAAGCCGGCGGTTCGACGTGGATTGATGAATTCAACTGACCGGTCGAAGATGTTGATCCGTGTCGTTTGATCTCGCAAAGCAAGATCACGGTGAATGATCAGATTGGCAAGAGCTTCCGTCACAGCGCCGCGATGGTAGTTTGCCCGCGCCGCAACGGGACTGTCGCCAACGTCCGCTGCCGGAAACTTCTTCGGGCGCTCATCCCACAAGTCACAATAGCGACCAATGAAGCGCAAGGCCGCCTCGTACAAAGTGAGCAGGTGCCCGCTAATGGTAACGTGCTCGACGATCGGTGATTGCGCAGAGTCGCCCGCAAACCGGGTGGCTGAGATTGCAGAACGCGGCAAAAGTTCAGCGACCCGATCATCGCGGCCGAAAAGTAATAGACCAGCAATGGTCGGAACAACGTCACCGCGATACTCCGTCGCCAGCATCAGGTCACGTTGTAGAAGCTCCTGAGTCGGATACCCTGATGCGCTCGCATTGTCGAACGCATCTCCTTCAAACTCGCGCAGGAAACTCCACAGGTGCGCCTCGTCTATATCGCTAATAGTCGCACCAAGTGCGGGCATGTTTTCCATGCCCAACGGCACGGCTTCATCAAGGAGAGTCGACAGCTCTTCGCGCGTAGCTTCGCGCTTCTCGGCGCCTATGCGCACGTAAAATCGTCCATCACTGGTTCGATATGGCCGGCGTTTCCCTTCAATATCCAACGCCACGATGCGACGGCCGCTATCAAAAGCGATGCGGTCGACGAAGGGGAAAAGCGGCGGCTCAACACTCTCACGGCAAATTCTGACTAGTTCTTCCTGAACGTTCTCCGGATCATCAACGCCTTCGATGCGCAGTTGATCGTTCACGCCAAAAATCATGACGCCGCCACCAGTGTTGGCGAGCGCCACGATCTCCTGTGCAATTTTTTCGGGGTTGGAGAGTTTTACTTTTAACTCGAGAAAAGTATCTTCACCGCCGCGGATCAACCGCAACAGTTCAGTCCTTGAGGTCTGCGGAGCAGGGGTCGAGAGATAGTATTCCTGGAAGGAACGCTCGGTGGCAGGTTCGTGCCGCTGGTTACTGCGAAATTTTCTGCGAGCCATTTCTGTGTGGACGGGGCCGCTCTTCTGATTCTGCCCGCCCGGATGCCTGGCGAGACCCGTCTGCTCAGACACCGCTGGAATAAAATTGAGTAAAGCGTTCTAGTCGTTGCCGGGATCCGTCACAGCTTCAAGTACTTCAAGTTCCCGCCTCTGAAGAGTCTCTCCCTGCGACTGAATCACAGCCAGGTAAAGACCCATTGAAAGCGCTGCCAGAACGCCGAGTGTAACATACTCAACCATTAAACTCTGGGCGATGAAACCAACAGCCACAGCGGCCAAAGGAGGAATACCAAGCAACAGAATCATGGGTATCAACAACATCCCTACAACCCCTGACACATTCATGCGCGTTCCTATCTTCATGCGCTTCGGGAAGCGGATTGACAACCAATTTCCAATTACTGAAATCAACGCCGCGTAGATTACAAAGCTCAATGCGCCAAACAACAACACACGCGGCGTGATGTCTTGAAACACCAGGTGGCTGATTAGCATCAACGCAATGGATAGAATCAGGGCCACTGTTGTCATAGCCAGATTTTTAGCCGCCAGAATCTGCCTGCGATCAACCGGCGACAGAATCAGTGTGCGCATTCCGGCATGCTCAAACGCAAACAGATTGCACGAGAGTCCGGTGAGAATCAGAAATACGTAAAGTATTCCACCTGTAGCCATCAGGCCTTCGCCATACTTCATGAATTCGGTGAGGAGTGAGCCTCCGCTGCGAAGTCATGTCCTGGTCAAATCCGCGTCGATTCATTAACCGGATAACGATCAGGATGAGCGGCATCATGGCCATCATCCTCAGCTGTGCGTTCCTTGACGCGTAACGCAACTCCTTCTCAAGCAACGCTGACATCGATGATGGTAGAAATGGAAATTCCCATCCGCTATAAACTTTTTCAGCAACGGCAGCAGTTATCCGGTGCCTGCGCTTTTTTCTTCCGCCACCAAGAATGGCTCGGTGAGAAATCCAGTATGTGAATCCGACCAGTATCAACGTGTAAGCACTCAACAGGACCACCGCAAAGATATATCGCCAGGCATGTCCCGGCTTCATGCCCTCCGTAAATGCGTAGGCGATAACTCCGGGCGGAGTCCAGCGCAAGGCCGTGATTGATTCGATATGTCTGAACAAGAGCGGAGCGACCTGAGCTAACAATACTCCGGCGAGACCCGCAACCGTGCCAATCAATGCCAGCATGGTTTCGCCGCGCGTCCGCTTCTTGCGCAGCAAGGAGCCGATGGATGTAGACACACATTTTGACAGCGCGACGCCGAATATTACCGCGACTATGGAAACCAGAAGTGCAGTCTGCGAGTCTTCCACGCGCCAAACCAACGCCGACGCCAACTGCCAGGATGGCTGGGATGGCAAACACAGATTGAAGACTGGCAACTTCGCTGATGAAATCGAGAGCAAATAGCTTGCGGAAACTGATGGGGTACAAAAGGAGGTGGCCGGGATCGAATTGCCTGCTGGAACCGATGCTTAATGGCAAAGTGGCCCAAAGCAGGTAAGTCATGGAAAAGATCGAAAAGAAGATGAATTCAGCCGACGGAATAGGTCGAGCGCCGCGACCAGTGTCGACGCGCATTGCCTGCAATCCAAAATCGGGCGCCGTTACCGCATAGGCCGCGAAGCCCAAGCCAGCAGCCATCAGCAGCGCCAAAGCCAGCGCGGCAAGCATGCCCAGCGTGGTTGCAATTCGATTGGCTACAGCCTTCGAGGTCCGAAGTGAGTTTCGAAACAGCGTCCACTTCAGCCGGATGAGTGTGATTAGCTGTGACACAATGTTTAGTTAACGATGAAAATGGACATCTGTTTGCGCGCTGAGCGCCAAAGGCGCGCAATGAAATAGCCTGGGCCAACGGCCCAGGAACCAAAGCACCTTATGATCTAAAGCGCTGAAGGCGCGTACTACTTATCTCGCGCCTTCAGCGCTGTCGACTTCAACAATCGTTTCGACCTGGGGCGTTGCCCCAGGCTGTTGCATTTCGCGCCTTTGGCGCTTTCACTTCTTTACGTTGACCTCGATTACCATTCTATACTGACTGCGATTCAGTCGATCGTGCATAAACCACAAAAGTTGATTCAAAACGCCTACGTCAGTCTTGGTTCGAACCTTGGCGACCGCGCCGGCAATCTTTTGCTCGGCATTCGCGGAATGATGGATGCCGGTTTGCAAGTGATCCGCTTGTCGCACGTTTATGAGACAGAAGCCGTGGAAACTTTTGCGCAGCCGCTTTTCCTCAATCAGGTGGCGGAGCTGCACGGCGATACGCTTCCACCTGCCGAAACTGTGATGGCGCGGCTGCTGCGAATTGAATACGCGCTCGGCCGTCGCCGCGAAGTGGAAAAGGGTCCGCGCTTAATTGATCTCGATTTGCTTCTTTATCCTAATCAGACCAGTAACAGTTCGTTTCTGACACTGCCACATCCGCGCCTTCATCGCCGCCGGTTTGTTCTGGAGCCTCTGGCGGAACTCGCTCCGCAGTTAATTCATCCGACCTTGAATAAGACAGTGAGTGAGCTATTGGCTGAGTAGACGTTCGAGTGATGCTGTGGAACCAGTGAAACTCGTGGAAGCCAGATCGTTATTATATGCAGGTTCGATGCCGTCCATTTCGCTGCATTGTTCTAGAATGTCCGCTCTTAAGGACGCATTCCGGAAGCCCTCGTCGCGTTTGCGTTACATCTTTTTCGGTTTGCCGTTATAATGTCGCCCTTGCTGAAGGTCCTGTCTATCCCATTTGTTACATTCAAGCGCAAACCGGCGTTTGCGTTAAGGTCAACAACTACGAGTTAAGTGGCCTGCGCTGCGGCGTGGCCAGAGAGGCTAAACATGCCTTATCTCAAGCCCGAACGACCTGAAAAAGTATCGGCTCCCTCGCTGAAAGCAAGTAAACAACGCGGCGAGCGACTGGTTTGTTTGACTGCCTACGACTTTCCTACCGCGCGCATTGTTGACGAGGCGGGCATCGACATCATCCTCGTCGGCGACAGCCTGGGAAACGTAGTGCTGGGATACGGCAACACCGTCCCGGTAACGCTGGACGAAATTCTGATTCACTTGAAAGCTGTGCGGCGCGCGGTTCAGCGTGCCCTGCTGGTTGCAGACATGCCGTATGGTTCGTTTCATACCGGCGCGGACGACGCGGTGAGGAACGCTCTGCGTTTAGTGAAGGAAGGCGGCGCGGAGGCTGTGAAACTCGAGGGCGGCCACAAACGCGTGCAGCTCGTCAAACGTCTGGTTGATGAAGAGATCGCCGTGATGGGCCACATCGGACTGACGCCGCAGTCAATCAACAAGCTGGGCGCGTATCGTGTCCAGGGAAAAACCGCCACCGCTGCCAGGCAACTGCTCGATGACGCGCGCGCGTTGGAAGACGCGGGCGCATTCGCGATCGTGCTCGAGGTTGTGCCGCGCGAGATCGCACAGCTGATCACCGAGAGCGTAAGCATTCCTACCATCGGTATCGGCGCCGGCGTCCACTGTGATATTCAGGTGCTCGTCTTGCACGACATGCTTGGACTGTCGTTTGGCAAGCTCGCCCGTTTCGTTAGACCTTATGCAAACCTGGGTGAAGTGATGACGGAAGCGGTCACGCGTTACGCTGACGACGTTCGCAACGGAACGTATCCTTCCGACGCTGAATCCTATGCTTTGCCCGCGGAAGCTGCTGAAGAGTTGAAGATACCCACGCACGCGAAAGACTCAGAATCTACGAAGTCCTGAATTCCCCAATAAACTATGGAGATCATTAATCGCCGCCAGCGCATGAGTTCCGTCGCGCGCAAAATCCGTCGCGATCAGGATCGAACGATCGGGCTGGTGCCCACGATGGGGGCGTTGCACGAAGGTCATCTGAGCCTCGTTCGCGAAGCACGCAGAATGTGCGACGTGGTAGTTGTTTCAGTTTTTGTGAATCCGACGCAATTCGGCGCCGGCGAGGATTACGAACATTATCCGCGCAACCTGACTAAAGATACTGCGCTGCTGACTGACTACAACGTTGACTATATTTTCGCGCCGGCTGCCGAAGAGATTTACCCGAAAGACTTCTCTACTTACGTCCAGGTGGAAGGACTGTCCGAACAACTTGAAGGCGCAGCGCGACCTGGCCACTTCCGTGGCGTCGCGACTGTAGTCGCCATACTGTTGAATACGATCCGTCCTGACTTTGCTTTCTTCGGCCAGAAGGATGCGCAACAGGCGCTGATTATTAAGAGACTCGTAAGAGACCTGGCGTTTGACACCGAGATCGTGGTGCTGCCAACGGTACGCGAAGATTCCGGGCTGGCGATCTCGTCGCGCAATTCTTATCTCACCGCCGATGAACAGGAGTCCGCTTCGATAATTCACCAGGCGCTTGCGAAAGGAAAAGAAGCATACAAGAAGGGAGAACGGCACGCTTCGAAGGTGGCCGAGATCGTGCGGTCGACTATTGAAACGCAGCCACGCCTTCGAGTGGATTACGTTAGTATCGTAGACGCTGACACGCTTGAGAAACTGGACAAGCTGGACGAGCGAGCGATCCTGATCGCTGTCGCAGCCTATGTCGGTAAGACTCGCCTGATCGACAACACCATACTAAACAAGGTCAAGAAAGACGCCGCGGTATCGAAAGCCTAGACTGGTAGCTCTAACTGCGATTTCCCACCTCCTCTGCTAGAATCTTCAAATCAATAATGTCCGATCTGAATAAACAGAAAGCACACATTCGTTTTAATTTGAACGGCGAAGCAGCGGAAGTTGCATTCGCCCCGCACAAGACACTGTTGGAAGTTCTGCGTGAAGATTTAGGGTTAACGGGAACAAAACATGGCTGCGAATTAGGCGAGTGTGGCACGTGCGCCATTCTGGTTAATGGCCGTTCGATTCTGTCCTGTTTGATGTTGGGCCTCGACGCGGAGGGTCAGGACGTTAAGACTATTGAGGGCATGGCCCACGGGTCGCAACTGCATCCGCTGCAGGAGACGTTTGCCGATACGGGCGCTGCGCAGTGTGGCTACTGTTCACCTGGGTTTCTGCTGGTCGCGGAGGAGTTGTTGAAGAAAGATCCGAATCCTTCGCGCGAAGTGATCAAGGAAGCGTTGTCAGGAAATCTTTGCCGCTGCACGGGCTACATAAAGATTTATGAAGCCGTTGAGCTGGCTGCAGCGCGTATGCGCGGTGAAGAAGCAGAGCTGCCAAGAGAGAGTGTTTATGGGCTGGAGTGAAATTAGTCAAGGTTGAACACAGATCAGTCAGACAGATTAGCCGCGCCATTGTTATATACAGATCCGCTTTTATCTGTGTTCATCTGTGGCTGAAATTCTCATGAGTAAAAACGGAAAACCGCTGAATGTAGTAGGCAAGCCTTTTCGAAAGGTTGACGCGCGAGCGAAGTGTGTCGGCCAAACGAAGTTTGCCGATGACATCGTTTTGCCGCGGATGCTTTATTGCAAGATTCTTGCGTAGTCATCTGCCCCACGCTGTCATCAAGAATATCGATTTCACTAAAGCTCTGTCCGTGCCAGGCGTTGTGGCGGTTTTGAGTGGTAAGGACCTACCCATCTCCTACGGCATCCTTCCCGTCAGTCAGGATGAACACGCGCTTTGCATTGACAAGGTGCGATTCATCGGCGATCCGGTGGCGGCGGTTGCAGCCATCGATGAAGACGCGGCGTTCGACGCAATGAATCTCATTGAAGTGGAGTATGAGGCGCTAAACACGATTTCTTCGATCGAAGAAGCCGTGATGATCGATGAACCGCGAATTCAAGACTACGGTGACGGCGGCAATGTTCATAAGAAGGTTTCGCTTGAATTCGGAAATGTTGAAGACGGTTTTGCGCTCGCTGACCTGGTTCGCGAGGACACTTTTTTCTACGAAGGCAATACTCACCTGCCGATGGAACAGCATGCGGCAGTCGGTAATTTCGATGCAGACGGCAAGTTGACGCTCTGGAGCTCGACGCAAACGCCGCACTACGTTCATCGCGCATTAGCCAAAGTTTTAGAACTCCCTGCTAGTCATATTCGCGTTATCGCGACGCCCAACGGCGGCGGCTTTGGCGGCAAGAGCGACCCTTTTAACCACGAAGTTGTGGTTTGCAAACTTTCGATGATGACCGGGCGTCCAGTGAAAGTAACGCTGACGCGCGAGGAAGTTTTTTACTGTCACCGCGGGCGCCATCCGGTGCTGATGCGCGTGAAGACAGGTGTGAAGAAAGACGGCGCGATCACCGGCATGGCATTTCAGTCGTTCCTTGACGGCGGCGCCTATGGAAGCTATGGCGTGGCCAGCACGTTCTACACCGGCGCCCTGCAGACAGTTACCTATGATGTGCCGCGCTACAAATTCCAGGGACTGCGCGCATTTACAAACAAACCGCCGTGTGGTCCAAAGCGTGGTCACGGAACACCTCAACCGCGTTACGCGCTCGAGGTTCATCTCGATAAGATCGCCGAACAATTGAAACTGGATCCGGCGGCAATGCGCCGGGCGAATCTCGTCAAACCCGATACTGTCACTGCTAACTATCTGCGCATCGGCAGCATGGGCCTGGGCCAATGCATCGATAAGGTTGTTGAAGGCTCCGATTGGAAAAACAGATTTTCCGGTTGGGATCAAGGCAATCGGAAACTCCCATACGGCAAAGGGATCGGCATTGCGTGCAGCTCATACATCTGCGGCGCCGGTTTGCCGATTTATTGGAACAGCATGCCGCAGTCCGGCGTCCAGCTTCGTTTGGATCGCCAGGGCGGCGTCTGCGTGATGTGCGGATCAACCGACATCGGCCAGGGTTCGGATTCAATATTGGCGTACATCGTGGCGGAGATTTTAGGGATCGATCCTTTTGATATCCGCGTCGTCACAGCGGATACCGACTTAACGCCGGTGGACCTCGGCAGTTACTCAAGCCGTGTGACCTTGATGACAGGCAACGCCGCGATTCAGGCAGCCGAGCGCGCGCGCGAGTTACTGGTGATGGCGGTGGCTGAAAAGTTGTCCGTGCCGATTGAGAATCTATCGCTGGCAGAGCGGCGAGTATTCGACGTTGAGAATCCAGAGGTTGGTGTCACTTTCGCTGAGGCTGTGGTGCTCGCCGAATCCAAGTTCGGGACGATCGGCACTGTCGGTTCATACTCACCGCCGCGTTCGCCGGGCCGTTACAAAGGGGCGGGTGTTGGCCCATCACCTGCTTACAGTTACTCGGCGGCGGTTGCGGAAGTGGACGTTGATCCGGATACCGGTATTGTCGTCGTTGAACGCGTGTGGATAGCGCACGACATCGGGAAGTCGATCAACCCGATGCTGGTAATGGGCCAGGTCGAAGGCAGCGTCTACATGGGTCTCGGCGAGATTTTGATGGAAGAGATGGCTTACCGGACGAATCGGAACGTGGTCCATAAGTTTCCGTCCATGCTGGAATACAAGAGCCCGACCACGATGGAGATGTGCGACGTTAAGACGTACCTGATTGAAGATCCGGATCCGAATGGACCGTACGGCGCAAAGGAAGTTGGACAGGGTCCTCTGCTGCCTGTGCCGCCGGCTGTTGCCAATGCTGTTTACGACGCAGTGGGTGTGCGCATTGATGAAGTGCCGATTACGCCTGAAAAAGTTTTGAAGTCGCTGCGAGAAAAGGCAAAGGGGCGCGACGGCAGATATGGACCAACTTCGATTCCCTCGGTGGAGTGGCCAGAACCGCAACGCGTGTTAACGCCGGCTGAGGGCGGCGACGGAAAAGAGATGCCGCGGGTCGCGGTGCATTCGTGATGAAGAACAAGAAAGATGAGAAATCTGAGTCCACGCCCGAAGAGGTCGAACTTGTAGTCACGCAGGAAGATTATGAGGCAGGCTTGAAGCGCGGGTGGACGGATGATGACATGCTCAAACCCGGTCGGTACAAGATGAAGCGTGGCGGGTTTTTGAAGCGTCACCCGGAATTGAAGCTTGAGGAGAAGAAGCGAGCCTGAGAGCCTGACAGCACGTTCTTGGCAAGGAGTTTCGAATGAGTCGAACGAAGACGCTAACAGGTCAAAAAGGAGCGGAGTCCGTCATTGTCGAACTCACAACTTACGTCATTGACCGAGCGCACATTGACTGGCGCTTGGTAAAACTTCAGAAAAACCGCTGGTATAAGCTTCCAAAGTAACCACCATGATGCGATTGCCCAAATTTGAATACCGCGTGCCGCGAGAGATCGCGGAGGCGGTGAAGATCATGGCCGGCACCGGGCCCGAGGGGCAGTTCGTGGCAGGCGGTACGGATCTCTATCCAAACATGAAGCGGCGCCAACAGATGCCGCGCACTGTAATCTCGGTGATGCGTTTGCCGGAACTGAATCAGATCACCGGCGACGGCCAGTCTGGAATACGCATCGGCGCGTCGGTGACTCTCACAGACATCGTCGAACATCCACTGATCAACCGCGACTATCCTGTCGTAGCTTACGCCGCGCGCACGATCTCAACTCCGATCCTGCGAAATATGGGGACCATAGGTGGAAACCTCCTGCTCGATACGCGTTGCAACTACTACGACCAGAATTACGAATGGCGTAAAGGCATCAACTTCTGTTTGAAAAAGGATGGCGACGTTTGCTGGGTGGCGCCGGGAAGCTCGAAGTGTTGGGCTGTGCAGTCGTCCGATTTGGTTCCGGTGATGGTGGCAATCGGCGCGAAGTTTCGGCTTGCCTCAACCCTAGGCGAACGCATCATCGACGCCGCAGGTTTTTACAACGATGACGGCATCGACTATTTAAAGAAACGCCCCGACGAGTTGTTGGTGGACATTCAGCTGCCTCCGCTCAATGGATGGCGTGCTTCTTACCAGAAACTTCGCAGACGCGGCGCGTTTGATTTTCCGGTGTTGGGAGTCGCTGCCTGGATTAAGACTGACAGCATTTCAAACAGCGACATAAAAGATGCTCGTATCATCCTTGGCGGCATCGCTCCATCACCAATGACGGTCAGTGAAGCGGCTGAGGCTCTAATCGGCCATCCCTTCGATGACGAAAGAATCCAGGCAGCCGCTGAAGCGGCATACGTCAAGGCGCGTCCACTCGATAACACCGACTTCGTCATGAACTGGCGTAAACAAATGACCCGCCAATACACGCTCCTCGCCCTCAAAGCCCTGCGCGACGAGTTGAAAGGTTCTTGTTCGCTGCGTTTTTCGTGTAATTCGCTGGATCGCCTTTCGTTCGGAAAAGGCTCCCGGACGACAGAATACGAAAGAGCGCACGACCTTGTATCGTGAAAACACTAATGCGCCAGAACTTGTTTTTTCCTTCCCGGATTCGTGGTCAGCTTGCGAGTGTTTCGGGACGGCGCTCCGCGTATTTGTCTCCCACTAGAATATCGCCGACCCGCTTAAGCGTCGAGCGGACTTCTCTGTCAGTTGCCACCCTTTGTTTACTTCGCCTTTCCAGTTATCTTCCGTCCGTGAAAGATGTAGTCGGAATCGTGCTTGCGGCAGGACGTTCACGGCGCATGGGCCAATTCAAGCCGCTGCTTCCCTTTGGCGATAGCACGGTTGTAAATCATTGCATTGACAACCTCAGACTCGGGGGCGCCGAGAGCATCGTCGTCGTGGTAGGACACCGAGCCTCCGAATTAAAAAACCATCTCCGAAATCAATCCGTCACTTTCGCCCTTAATCCTGATCCGGACAGTGAAATGAGCGCTTCCATTATCGCCGGCCTCGGCGCGGTTGGACCACACGCTAAGGGCATACTGATTACTCCGGTGGACCACCCAGCGGTTCCACCCGCTGTCACTGCAACGTTGACCGATGCGTGGAAAAAGGGCGCGAAGCTGGTGGTTCCCACCTGGGCGGGCCGAGGCGGTCATCCCGTTCTAATTGACTCTACCTTCCGCGACGATTTGCTTAACCTTGACGAGGAACGTGGTCTACGTGGTCTGTTTGAGAGGCATCCGGAAGAGGTAATTCGCCTCGCTGTCGATTCCAGTTACATTGCGCGCGACATGGACACGTGGGATGATTACCTCGCCCTGCATAAAGACGTATTTGGCGTGTTGCCGACCTAGCCGAAGCCGGACCAGTAGACTGGCGAGGAGTCCAACTAAAAGGCCATCCTACTCATCTAACGCAGTGCCCAACTCAGAGCGAGATGGGCAAAGGAGAGTAAATGTTCGGAATAACTCAAAAGTTTCTGACGGCGCTGGTTTTGACGGTTCTGCTGGCTTCCCCGCTGGCGATGGCCCAGGACGGTGGCCCGGTGAACTTTTCACTCCGTTCCGTCGATGGCACAAGCGTCACATCTGACAGTCTGCGCGGCGAAGTGGTCGTCCTGGCTTTTGGTGCATCATGGCTGCCGCTGTCTAAAACTCAGTTGGAAGGCGTGCGAAAGCTCGCCGATGAGTACAGCAAACGAGGGGTAGCGGTTTTTTGGGTCAGCACTGAATCGGAAGATACTAAGTCGAAGAACTATGCGAGCGACGCTCAACTGCGCGCCTTCGCACAAAAGTATGGCTTGAAAGTCACCGTGTTGCGTGACCCGGAGGGCTCGGTTTCCAAGAAGTTTGGAGTGGACCAGCTTCCGTCCATAGTTATTCTTGATAAGAATGGCAACCCGGTTGGAGAACCCATTGGTGGTCTCGATCCCAACGGAAACTTGGCGGGCCAGCTCGCGAGACATCTGGACAAGGTATTGCAGTAGCTTACAGTCATAAAACAGAGTCATGAGGCCGCTTCGAAAGAGGCGGCCTTTTTCGTAATCGCTTCATGCAATGAGTTCTTTGCCTGGTCAACTGCGATTTGACCTTGCCTCACGTGCCAGAATCTAATAACTTCGCCATCCGATTGATGGTTCACTATGAATTTCAAGACAATTAATCCGGAGACGCTCGGTGCGCCGCGCGGTTACTCGAACGGCGTTTTGACTGACGCCGGCGGTAAATTGCTATTTGTCGCGGGTCAGATTGGTTGCGACTGGACGCAGAAAGTCGTTAGCTCAGACTTCGTAGAGCAATTTGAGCAGGCGCTTAGGAATGTTCTCACGGTTGTCACTGAGGCGGGTGGAACTGCCGAGCACGTAACACGACTTACGATTTACGTGACGGACAAGAATGAGTATCTCGCGCACAGGCGACCCGTTGGTGATTGTTACCGGTCGCAAATGGGAAAACACTTTCCCGCAATGGCGCTTCTTGAGATAAAAGGTTTGCTCGATCCGGCCGCTAAGGTTGAAATCGAAGCGATGGCAGTGCTGTGACGCTGGACCACCGTTCCATGATTAATCCGCAGACCTTCCTTTTTGAAAACAGCCCGACCGGCGTAGCAACCATTACACTGAATCGTCCCGAGCGTTTGAACGCGCTGACGTTTGAAGTCTACCGTGAGTTGACCGACACGTTCGCAGCACTCGCCAACGAAGACGAACGTGCGTGTGGTAGTTATTACGGGCGCCGGCCGAGCTTTTTGTTCGGGCGGAGACGTGCACGACATCATTGGCGAACTCTTCAAATGCGACATGGAAGGTTTGCTCGAGTTTACGCGGATGACGTGCGAGCTTGTCCGAAACATCCGGAACCTTCAGAAGCCGGTGATCGCCAGTCTCAATGGAACGACGGCAGGAGCCGGGGCGTGCATCGCGCTTGCTTCTGACATCCGCATAGCGAGCGATGCCGCCAGGATCGCATTCCTGTTTGTGAAAGTTGGCTTGTCGGGAGCTGATATGGGCGCGGCGTATCTCCTGCCGCGGATGGTTGGCTTGGCAAAAGCTACAGAACTACTCTACACAGGCGACTTTATTTCGGCGCAGGAAGCGGAGCGTATCGGGCTATATAATCGAGTAGTGCCCTCGAACCAACTTGCCGAAGTCACCAGAGAAATGGCTGAGCGACTCGCGCGAGGCCCGGCTTTTGCGCTGGCGAAAACAAAAGAGATGATCAATCGCGAGCTTCATATGAACCTCGAGACTGCTCTGGAAAGTGAAGCTCAGGCCCAGGCGATATGCATGCAACATCCTGACTATCGCGAAGCCTATGAAGCGTTTGTGGCGAAACGTGACCCGAGGTTCGGGAACGGCACGCGTGATGAAAGCCAGAAATGAGTGATAAGTGGTGAGTGATGAGTGATGCGTAGGCCGATCAATGAATTTGACGAGGTCCGCATTTCTTACTTTTCACCTTTCACTTTTCACTCATTACTCATCACTCATTACTCATCACTAAAGGAACATGGACAAGTTCATCGAACAACTTCCCTTCTTTACTCCTGAGCATCGCAGTCTTGCAGCTGAGCTCGAAACTTTCGTCCAGGAAGAAATAGAGCCGCGCGCTATGGACGAAGACGATGCGGATGCTCGCGTGCGTGAGTATGTAGGAATGTTGGGGAAGGTTGGTGTTCTCGATTATGCCGTGGCCCTTCCCGGCACGAAACTGGAATCACGCGCAATTTGTCTGATACGAGAAACGCTTTCTTATTCTTCGGCGCTAGCAGATCTGGCTTTTGTAATGCAGGGCCTGGGAACGTATGCCATCAGCCAGGCTGCGCCGGAACATGTTCGCGATTTCTGGGTTTCTCGCGCCGCTGAAGGTAAATCCATAGCCGCTTTTGCATTGACTGAACCCGAAGCGGGATCGGACGTGGCGTCTCTCAAAACAACGGCGCAACGAGACGGCGACGCCTACATTATCAACGGTCGCAAGCGTTTTATTTCCAACGCTGGTGTCGCCGACTTCTACACCGTGTTTGCGCGAACCGGCACCGAAGAAAGTGGCCGCGCTTCGTTGTCTGCATTCGTTGTCGGCGCGCGTGTTCCGGGCGTCACGGTTGTCGAACGCATTCCCATGATTGCCGCGCATCCGATCGGAGAAATCGAGTTCAAGAATTGTCGTGTGCCGGCTGAAGACATGGTGGGAGCTGAAGGCGATGGTTTCCTGTTAGCGATGCGGACCCTCGACATGTTCCGTGCGAGCGTGGGCGCTGCCGCTTGCGGCATGGCACGTCGAGCACTCGACGAGGCAGTGCGTTATGCAACGAACCGGAAACAGTTCGGCAGACTGCTTGCCGAACATCAACTTGTCCAGGAGAAGCTCGCAGATGCGGTGACAGAACTTGACGCGTCACGACTGTTGGTCTATCGCGCAGCGTATTTGAAGGACACGGCTACGGGCCGAGTAACACGCGAGGCGAGCGAAGCCAAACTGTACGCGACGGAAGCCGCTTGCCGGATCATCGATCAAGCAGTGCAGATTCATGGCGGTGCCGGATTAGTGCGCGGGAGCGTAGTTGAAAAGCTGTACCGCGACGTACGCGCGTTGCGAATTTACGAAGGTACTTCCGAAATACAAAAGTTGATTATTGCCACACAGCTGTTGAAAGAGTAGGACAGACATTCCTGTCTGTCCCTATCCATAAAGGTCGAGAAGATTGACTTGGACAGGCAGGAATGCCTGTCCTACTAGTATGAAAATCAACATAATCGGCGGCGGGCCGGCGGGAATGTATTTCGCCATCCTGATGAAGAAGGCGGACCCGTCGCGCGAGATTACTGTCTATGAACGAAATGGCCCGGATGACACGTTTGGCTGGGGCGTAGTTTTCTCGGGTAAGACGCTGGCGAATCTGCGGCAGGCAGATGAAGAGTCACACGCGGAGATCACTCGTAATTTTGAAGCCTGGGATAACGTTGATGTTGTTCACCGCGACAGTAAGATCTCAATTCATGGTAATAGCTTCTCTGGAATCTCGCGTCTTCAACTGCTCAAGATCCTGCAGCACCGTTGCGAAGCGTTGGGCATCGTTCTGCTCTTCCGGACGGAAGTCGCCGACATTGACTCGATGCGAGCCAGCTGCGATCTGCTGATAGGCGCAGATGGAGTTAACAGCACGGTCCGAAAACAGTATGCAGCGCGGTTCAATCCAACTCTGGATATCCGTCCTAACCGTTACATCTGGTACGGGACTAACAAACTTTTTCACGGGCTGACGCTGACGTTTCGTGAGAACGACGCCGGTGTTTTTGCCGCTCACTCCTACAAATTCAATAAGACCACCAGCACATTCATAATTGAATGCGATCAACGGACCTGGGAACGCGGCGGCTTTGCGGAGCTCGATGACGCAAAAACACGCGCTTATCTTGAGGAAGTATTTGCGAATGATTTAGACGGGCAACCACTGCTCTCAAATAATTCGAAGTGGATCAATTTTCTGCTGGTGAAGAATGCAAACTGGTCATTTGAAAACCTGGTTCTGTTGGGAGACGCGCTTCATACTGCCCACTTCTCAATCGGGTCAGGAACAAAGCTGGCGCTTGAAGACGCTATCGCTCTACATCGATCTTTCAATGAAACAACTGACGTGCGCGCGGCCATCGCGGGATTCGAGCAAAAACGGAAACCTGTAATTGAGGAGTATCAGGCTGCTGCTTACGAAAGCATGCTGTGGTTTGAGAACGCCGGAGAATATATGCATTTGACTCCGATTGAATTGGCTTATGCGCTGATGACCAGAAGCGGACGGGTAGATCATGAAGACCTTCGTCGTCGCGATCCGGAGTTTATCGCAACGTACGAAGCTGCGATCCCTTAGCGTATCGACGGCGTACTGTTACTCCGTCCACTCAGGCGCAAGGAGTCTTCGCCTACCCTCATCGACCGTGGCGATTCCCGGCTCATCCAAATCCACGCGATCCCACAGTTTGCAAGTAACAGCTCTGTGCGCCTGGTCCAGCGCTTCACAATAATTTGTGTAGGTGCACCGTCTAACCTCGCTGCCCCGGCCGAGCCTTACTTTCACAAACCAATCCGGATCAGCCAAAGCCTGTCTCGCCAACCCCACAATGTCGGCGTGCCCGTTGCGTAAGATCGACTCTGCTTGCTCAAAAGTGCTGATTCCACCCGTCGCCACAACCGGTGTTTGGAAGCCGGCCTCGTTAACTGCTCGTTTGATCGCTGCCACCAGCGGCACGCTTCTCAGGAAAGGACCTTCTTCGTCCGAAAGCACCGTCGGCATACACTCGTAACCGCTTCGTCCAGTGTAAGGATAAACGGCCTGCCCAACTTTCGGCGCCTGTGCATCTTCAAACTTTCCGCCTTTGGATATGGATAGAAAATCGAGACCGGCGCGCGCGAACTCAACGCCGAAATAAATTGCGTCCTCGATCCGGTTACCACCGGCAATCACTTCATCACCCAAAAACCGCACGCCAACCACGTAGTCGTTCCCAACCTCGTTTCGCACGGCCCGGTAAACCTCGAGCGGCAGACGCACACGGTTCTCTCTTGGTCCACCATATCCATCATCCCGATCATTTAGCGCGCTCAGGAAACCGGCCATCGTGTAAGCGTGCGCGTAGTGCAGCTCGACACCGTCGAAGCCGGCCTCTCGCGCTCGACGCGCAGCGTCAGCGAAGATTCCGGGCAAGCACGGTTGGCAACTCTTTGATGTGCTGGAACTCTGTATCGGTGACCCGCTCGCGGTATCCGAAACCGAGGGACTCCAACTCGCGTTCATCTCAACACCTGTGCGACCACTTCGTCCGGCGCGGTCTTGAGATACACGCGAATCTGGGCCTCGAGAGCGTGTGGCCAATCCAATTCCGGGTTAACGCGGGCCAGAGCCTCACGATGCCGGTCGGTGATCTGAAGAAAACGTTCGAAGTATTTCTGAGGCTCGGGACGACGCTTGACGCTCAGAAAATCAATAATCTGGATTAACAGTTTCGTCTGTCCGCCGCTGGCTTCGCGAACAGCTTCAACCAACTTGCGGAGTCCGGGAATGAACCGATCGTGTCCGATTCGCAACAAAGGACCGCTTGGTATGTCGCGCACGCCTGTCGCTTCCACCACCAATACACCCGGACGGCCCTTTGCAAATCGACGATACCAATCAAGGTTCTCTTCTGTTACGAAACCGTCTTCGGTAGCTCTCCAGGGAACCATTGCCGGCACCCAAGTGCGGCTTTCGGCCTGAATTGGACCTATTGAGACAGGTTGGTAGAGAAGCGAATTCGCCGCTTCCTCGGCAGTGGGCCAATGCGCTTCCGGAATGGCGTGGCGAACAGGGTTCTTAAACTTCCACATCTCGATTTACTTTACCATTACTGAAGAAAATGCAGTTGCGTCGGCCGCCTCTGTCGTCAAACGTAAGTTGCGCCTTTCTCCCGAATCAGAGCCTGCGATAAGTCTGCCCTCTGTGGTAAATTGATTCAGATTCCAGTTCATAGCGGAGCGTAACCATTGACTGACGAGCTTCTCAAGTGGCGGCTTGAGTTTCCCATCCTGGGTAAGACTGTTTATTTGATCTCGCATAGCCTTGGCGCCATGCCAAGAGAAACGTTTGCCTTGCTCACTGAGTATGGCGAAGCGTGGGCCACGCGCGGAGTTCGTGCCTGGGCAGAAGGCTGGTGGGACATGCCTGTTACCACGGGAAACCAGGTGGCGCGCATAATCGGCGCGGATCCTGGAACCGTGGTCATGCATCAGAACGTTTCTATTTGTCAGTCTCTTATTCTTTCCTGTTTTGAGCCAACACCTAAGAGAAACAAGATCGTCTATTCGGAATTGAACTTTCCCTCCGTGATGTATGTTTACGAAGCCCACGCACGAAACGGAAAACTTCGAATTGAAACGGTGCCGTCTGATGACGGCATCACGATTTCATTGGATCGTTTTCTTGAGGCTATTGACGAAGAAACTTTGCTCGTTCCTTTTTCCCACGTTCTTTTCAAGAGCGGGTTTCTACAGAATGCAAAAGCCATCACTGAACGGGCGCACGAAGTTGGCGCCATGGTCGTGCTTGATGCGTACCAATCCGCCGGCACGGTTCCGTTAAGTGTCAAGGACTTAAATGTAGATTTCGCGACTGGTGGATCCGTGAAATGGCTCTGCGGTGGTCCCGGCGCTGGTTATCTTTACGTGCGGCCCGATCTTCATCAGCAACTTCAACCCAAGACCACGGGTTGGATGGCCCATGAGGAACCTTTCGCATTTGAGACTGAGCTTCGCTATGCACCTGATATTAGGCGGTTTCTTCACGGTTCGCCGGCAATACCAGCCTTGTATGCGGCGCGCGCCGGGTTCAATATCATTGACCAGATTGGCGTTAAACGTATTCGTGAAAAGAGTGTCCGTCAGACGAATTTGTTGATACAGCTCGCGGAAGAGGCGGGGTTTGAGGTTACCAGTCCAAAAAGCGCCGAAGACCGTGGCGGCACAATTACGATTGGCCACCCGGACGCCGCGGCTATTACTCGTGAACTAATCACGCGTGAATTCATCGTCGATTACCGCCCTGGAGCCGGGGTAAGAATTTCACCCCACTTCTATAACACCGACGAGGAATTGGAGCTGGTGGTAAACGAGATGAAGACGATTCGCGACACCTGCGTCCTTGGAACAGTGGGAAAAGTTGGCGCTGCTTTTTGAATACTGGATGTGACTCTGATGAAGCAGTTTATTGAGGCACCTGATTTTCTGCAGACGGTGATTGAAGAGGCCGAACACAATAGTATGGAAGCCAGGCGGCTCGCTGCCGAGCTAAGCGAGGAACAACTGAATTGGACATCTTCTCCTGACAAATGGAGCATCGCGCAGTGTCTTGACCATCTTGCTGTGACTGGTGAACGTTTTGATAAGTACTACATGGATGCGATCGATCGTGGGCGTGAGAAGTGGCCGGTGCGCGAACCGATTCCCTATCGACCATCATTCGTCGGTGGGTTGCTTTTAAAACAGGTAACGCCTGAGGTGAAAAGAAGAGTGCCGGCCCCCAAAGTTTTTAGACCATCGCAATCCGGTATTAAAGGTGCCTTAGAAAAATTTCTAAAACAGCAGGACGTCTTCCTTGGATTCGTTCGCTCTGCGGCAGGCATGGATTACAACCGAATCCGGCTGCGCTCCCCTGTAACGCCCTTGATGCGTTACAGCCTGGCTGATGCCTTCGTGGTAACGGTTCTTCACGGCCAGCGCCATTTGGGCCAGGCGCAACGCATGCGAGACACAGCGGGATTCCCCGAATAACTTTTATGTCGAACGAATACGGCAAGAATACGGTTCTTTCCTACAATTCCTATCTCAAAGTGCAGGACTTGATCGGGCTGCAGGAGTGTCTCTCCGATCCCAAACATCACGATGAACTGTTGTTCATCACCGTTCACCAAGCGTATGAGCTTTGGTTCAAACAAGTGCTGCATGAGATTGACGCGAGTGTCATTCTCATGGCGGAGGATCGTCTGGCCGCGGCGGCCCGCGCTTTACATCGGGTTGTCGAAATAGAAAAGCTTCTGATAACCCAAATTCATATTCTCGAAACGATGACTCCAATTAGTTTCCTCGGATTTCGAGATGAGCTCAATCCCGCCAGCGGGTTCCAATCGATGCAGTTTCGGGAGATAGAATTTGCCTCTGGATTGAAACACGAGAATATTCTCAACGAGTTTCGAAATGATGAGTTTGCTTATGCACGGTTGCGAGCACGGTTTGAGAATCCTTCGTTAGCTGACGGCTTTTATTCGGCGCTTAGAGCACGCGGTCTTGACGCCCCTTCTGACGATGCTTCGTTAGACGAGAAGGAACGAAAGCGACTCTTTGGTAAGCGTACGCAGGCAGTGCTCGAAATTCTCACGCACTTTGAAAACCGGCTGGAAGAGTTTCAGTTAGCTGAAGCGCTGCTCGAACACGACGAGTACTTTTCGCTTTGGCGTTCACACCACATCAAGATGGTGGAGCGCATGGTTGGCACGAAGCGCGGCACCGGCGGTTCAGAAGGAGTTGGCTATCTACGCACTACTCTTGAGAAACGGTTTTTCCCAGAGTTGTGGGAGGCTCGCACCTATCTCGACACTAAACATGGCGAGGCTGGTTGTCCCTTTGGTGGAGGCTGACCAAATCCCGTTATGGAAAACGAACGAAGGCGCGCGCCTCGCGCAAAAGTGAATTTGCCAGCACGTTGGGAAGGTGTTCTGTCTCAGCAACATGCCAGTGTCACCAACCTAAGCGCCACGGGCTGTTTTGTTTTAAGCGGTGGCACCGTTGAAGCGAGAGAGCTAATCCGCCTGGAAATCACCTTTCCCGACAACGAGCAGATCTACCCGTGGGCTGAAGTGGTTGAAGAGGCAAGCGAAATTGGATTCGCCGTCCGATTCACTGCCATGGACGACGATGAACAAGAACGATTGGACCGCTTTGTGCATCAGGCCCTGGAAACATCGCCAGCTACCCAGTAGCACCGCTTCATGAGCATCTCTTTTCCTAAACACTTCAACATGGCGGACTACTTCCTCTACCACAACGTGGAGGAAGGACGCGAAAACAAGATCTGCCTCTACTTCGAGGACCAGCAGTTTACTTACAAAGATACAGCGCGCGCTGCAAATCAAACGGGGAATGCACTTCGTGAGGTGGGAGCGGACATCGAGGAACGCGTTCTCATTGTGCTTCCCGATTGCCCGCAGTTTGTCTGGACATGGTTTGGAGCGGCACGTATTGGCGCAGTAATTACGATGGTCAACCCACTGCTTCCGGCGGATGATTACAAATACTATCTTGAATACACGAGAGCGCGAGTTGCCGTTGTTCACCATTCGCAGTTGGAAACATTTCGGGAAGCGGCTAAGGGTTCGCGGTACCTACGTGCTGTTTTGGTCGTCGGTTCCGATGATCAGCGACTGCCCTCAGAAGGCGACGCCATTAGTTGGATGTCATTTGAACAACTCGTTCGCGCCCAGCAAGACGAATGCGAACCCGCCGACACTCACCGCGATGATATTGCGATCTGGTTGTTCACATCCGGATCCACTGGACGCCCGAAAGGCGCTGTTCATCTCCAACACGATTTGCCTTTTAACACTGAGGTGTTCGCGAAGGGCACTATCGGGGTCAATGAAACCGATTTGACGGTGTCTGTCCCGAAACTTTTCTTCGGCTACGCGACCGGAACCAATTTGTTGTTTCCTTTCGCGGTAGGTGGCGCCACGGCGTTGTTTTCTGAACGTTCTACTCCGGAAAAGTTGTTTGACATGATCGGGCGATACCGGCCAACGATTCTCACCACCGTGCCTACGATGATCAATTCGATGCTAAACGCGATGAGTACTACCGCGGTGGGATCTCAGGATCTATCTAATCTTCGTTTTTGTTACTCAGCGGGCGAGGCTTTGCCGATTGAACTGTACGAACGTTGGATGAAGACGTGCGGCGTAGAGATTTATGACGGCATCGGCTCGGCTGAGATGTTTCATATTTACATTTCAAACCGCCCGGGCGATGTGAAGCCGGGCAGTCTGGGCAAAGTAGTCGAGGGATACGAGGCAAGAATAGTCGATGCGGAGGGACAGCAGTTGCCCACTGGAGAGATGGGGACGCTAAAGATTAAAGGCGACTCAGCCTCGCTCTGCTATTGGAACGCCCAGGAAAAATCGAAGGAAGTTTTTGCCGGCGACTGGTGCACAACCGGAGACCAATTTCACGTGGACGCCGAAGGCTATTATTGGTACCACGGCCGGACCGACGACATGTTGAAAGTATCAGGGATATTCGTGGCGCCAGCTGAAATTGAAAATTGTCTACTACAGCACGCAGCTGTTCTCGAGTGTGCTGTGATAGGACACGACGGCGGCGACGGATTGGTAAAACCAAAAGCTTTTGTCGTCTTGCGCGAGGGCTTTGTGTCAGAAGCCGGCGAAAACTCGCTTGCGGAAGTAAAGGGGAAACGGATAGCTGCCGAGTTGAAGGAGTTCGTCAAAGCACATCTTGCGGTCTATAAATACCCTCGCTGGGTAGAGTTTGTGTCATCGCTCCCGAAGAACGACCGGGGAAAACTTGATCGCAAAAAGCTTAAGGAACGGTCAATCAATCCAGAAGCAACTTTTTAGGCTACATACAGTATTGGTTAATGGCGTTCTCAACCAGCATCATCGTCCGTTTTGCTGACTGCGATCCGGTCGGCTTCGTCTATTACCCTTGCGTCCTGCACTACTGCCATGTCTGCATGGAAGATTTCTTTGCGGCGCGCTGCGGCATCTCCTATCAGAAGATCCTCGACGAAGAACGTATAGGCTTTGCAACGGTCAAGGTTGAAGCCGAATACTTTGTTCCGTTGGTCTATGGCGATACCGCGGAAGTGCAACTTGTGATCAGCGATCTCGGCCGCAGCTCGGCACGTTTTAATTACAGCCTCAAGCGCTTGAATGACTCCGTCCTGTGCGCGCAATCAACGCAAGTCCAGGTGGCGATGGATATCGACCGACGCCAGGCCATTCCATTACCCGAAAAGTATCGCATTGCTTTTCTGAGTGATTGAGTTGTTAACGTTTGGTTGACTTCGCGCTATGTAGCTCAGTGCCGCCGATCCAGATTATAGTCGCGTAGCCGGCGATAAAGAGTCGAAGGTGAGATTCCAAGCATTTCGGCAGTTTTGCCCCGGTGCCAGCCAGTCTGTTCCAGTGCGGCTAGAATTTGCTGGCGTTCAACATCACGAAGTGGGGCGGTAGCTGAGCTTTGGCCGCCGCCGTAATCCGGTGTGGTGGTTTGCGCCGGAGTAAACATTTGCGTCGTGGCGGCGGGCCTAATAACTTCCGGTGGCAGTTCGTTAATCGTTATTCTTCCATTGTTCGAAAGGATAACTGCACGCTCCAGCGTATTTTTTAACTGTCGTACGTTACCCGGCCAACTATAAGACTTCAGCGCGTCGAAGGCTTGCGTGTCAAGCTCCGGCGGCGTCGTTCCACCCACGTCGTTCAGCAGGTAACGCGTCAGCGGTTCGATGTCTTCCGGACGTTCTCGCAGTGGGGATAAATCTATCTGAAAGCCGTTGATTCGGTACAGTAAATCCGAGCGAAACGAGCCATCCCCTACAACCGCTTCGAGGTTGCGATTGGTGGCGGCGACGATTCGAACGTTGACCTCAACCTTTCGCACACCTCCGACACGGAAGAATGTTCTCGTCTCGATCGCGCGTAACAACTTCGCCTGTAGCTGGGCGGGCAGTTCGGTTACCTCGTCCAGAAAGAGGGTTCCGCCATCCGCCAGCTCAATTAAACCGAGTTTGCGTCCTTTAGCGCCGGAGAATGCACCAGCTTCATACCCGAAGAGTTCCGACTCCAACAGAGACTCCTGGAACGCAGCGCAGTTAATGTCTATGAACGAGCCTTCTGCTCGAGTCGATAGTCGATGAATTGCGTGCGCAATCAGTTCCTTTCCCGTGCCTGACTCCCCAGTGATCAATACAGATGCTTCTGAAGGCGCTACCCGCTCGACGAGTCGTACAACTTCCTTCATCGACTGTGAGACCGATACGATATTCGGCAAGCCTGACTGCCTGGCTAGCTGTTCGCGCAGCCGCAAATTGTCTACGCGGAGATGACGCTTCTCCGCAGCCTGCTTCACACGTACGTCAAGTTCATCGATCCGGTAAGGCTTCGTTAGGTAATCGTAGGCGCCAAGTTTCATTGCCTCAACGGCCGTTTCCACCGTTGCCTGGCCCGTCAACATGATCACCTCGGGAGGGTTCGGGCGTTCATGCACCCGTCTCAACACTTCCATTCCATCAATTCGCGGCATGTTGATATCGCAAAGCAAGACATCGACGTTAGTTTCTTCGAGTTTGCGGAGTGCGGCTTCGCCGTCTGGCGCCGCTTGAACCCGATAACCAAGGCGCTCCAGTTCCTTCTGTAACACCATCCGAAGATTCGCTTCATCTTCGGCAATCAGAATTCGTGCTACGCGTTGTTCGCTCAAACCTGCTCTTCTCCGTCGTCGCTTATTGCGGGAAGTGAAATGGTGAATGTGGTGCCAACACCAACTGTGGATTGCACATCGAGACTACCGCCATGCTCGGCTAAGATACCATAACAAACTGCCAGCCCGAGACCGGTCCCTTTGCCAACTTCCTTCGTGGTAAAAAACGGTTCGAATATCTTCGGCACATTCTCCGGCTCAATTCCTAACCCGGTATCACTCACCTCGATGAGGACAGTTTTTCCATTCGGCTTCGTTGCGATGGTGAGAAGTCCACCCTGGGGCATCGCGTCCATAGCGTTGGCCGCCAAGGCGATTATCACTTGTTGTAACTGTCCGGCGTCGCCCGAAACCGGCGGCAAGTCTTCGGAAGCCTGGATTTGAAACTTAACGTCGTCCCCGCTCTTTTGGTGTGAAAGCAACCGAGCGGCCGAGTCGATTACATGGCCCAGGTCAACGCGAGTTCTACCTGTGGTTCGCGTACGGCTGAAGTCCAGCAACCCCATGGTTATGCTCTTGCAGCGAAACGCTTCGCTACGAATCAATCCCAAATACTCTCGCAGATCCTCAAGGGCATTCGAGCCTGCGAACGCGCCCTCGTTGACTCGAGATTCAAGCGCCTCAGCGCAAGCAGAAATAGTCGCCAGCGGATTATTAATCTCATGAACTACGCCGGCGGCGAGCCTACCCACCGCCGCGAGTTTTTCAGCTCGGGCCACCGCGCGAGTCGCTTCAATTCGATCGGTGATGTCCTCCCCTACCGTGATGACATGGGACACAGCACCGGTCCGGTCGATCCACATCGGAATCTTGCTGATCAGCCAATGCTTTAGTTCGCCACTCTTGGTCGGGGTTTCATGTTCAATACGTTCAATCTCTCCCGTCACAAACACCCGTTCGAATTCGCTTTCGAGGAGGTCGCGTTTCTGCCGGGTCAGTACCTTGAAAATGTTTTTCCCTAAAACTGACCCGCGTGGGATCCCAAGCTCCCCAAGTTCGCGATTGCGGTTCCACGCAACTATGTTGTAGTCGCGATCGATGGCGTAGAGCGAAAGCGGGAGGCTGTCAATGATCGCTTCAATGAAACGCCGTTGTGCTTCGACCTCGGCCGTGCGCAATTCCACTTGAACTGCAAGATTAGCCGACGCTTCGCGCGCTTCCTGATATAAAGCCGAAATGTGCGCGGCCATTGCCGCTTGTTGCGCAGCGGCGTCGACGAGTTTGCAAACAGTGTCATCGCACTCCTCGCGAGTGTCGAACGCCACAATAAGAGCACCCTTTGCTTTGCCGCTAAATCTTAACGGCGCAACGTATTCAACGGCGTGCGTATCGTCATGCAGGAAAAACGCGCTTTTGTCCGTGATCAAAAGTGGGACAACGCCTGAGGATTCCAACCAACTTTGAAGCCGCGTAATGGACAGGAGCGAAGAATCCTCGGCGCTGCCTTCGCGGTCGAAAACGCAATGCGCATCGACGTGCTCGCTGAACAGCGTGGCTGCACAAATCGCTGCGCCCGTTCCCTCGTAGGTGGCACCGGCAACTCGCCGCACGACCTGGTCGGGCTCAACCGTTCTAAGTAGTCCACGTCCGAGATCTGCGAGGAAGCGAAGTTCACGATTGCTGCCGATGAGTGCCCACTCTCGTTGCGCAGCTCGGAGATGCGCGCCCGCTCTTGAAACGATTTCGGCGGGAGACGAAGGCTGGTTAATGTAGTCATCAACCCCGACTCCAAATGCTTCGCTCTTTTCAGTTTCGTCCGGGCTGCTGGAAACAGCGATGACAGGCGTCCGGCTGGTTGCAGGACGGGCACGGATTAACCGACAAATTCCAAGACCATCTACTCGAGCATTGTCGAGGTTGATTATGACAAGGTCGCACGACTCTGTTTGAACCGTGCGAAGCGTGGCTGAGACATCTTGCGCCACCAGGGCGCGATACCCGGCCTTCTCAAAAATGGCGCATAGTCTCTCGCGCACACTGTTGTCGTCATCAACAACAAGAACTGTCGCAGTCTGTTTGGGCGTACTAACAGGAGGCATGTTCAATCCTGGGGCAAACAGGCTGGTCGAAGCCTGTAAAGCGTGCTCGTCCTATTCGCTTAGAACCACGAACGGTCGGCTTGTCCCAGCGATTGAAGCGAAGGCTGGCGGGAATGTCAAGATAACAAAAAAGAAGTGGCCACTTGATTCCCTCCTGCGAGAGAACAAGTGGCTAGTCTTGTAAACGATCATTAGTTAACTGAGACCGATGCGAGATCTTCCGTATCCAATTCTACAACTGTCGGAACCCTGGCCTCGGCCTCTTTAGAAATTTTCCGAAGCTTATGATCGGACTTTGCGCGGTACATCGCCTGATCCGCTGCCACCAGCAATTGATCCAAGGTCTCGCCGTCCAAACCAAAAGTAGCAGTGCCGACGCTGATACCGACCTGGGCCTTGCCACCACGAACGTTCAGCGAAAACTCGGACACTGCTGTTTCAATTCGTTGCCTAAGATCATCAACTTGCGTACCGACCAGTTCTTGAACGATGGCAACAAATTCGTCGCCCGCGTACCGCGCCAGAAAGTCGTATTCGCGAAGTTGACCTTGAATGATACGCCCCATCTCACGCAACATCTTGTCGCCGACCTTATGACCGAAGCTATCGTTAACAATTTTGAAATCGTCTAAATCGAGCATTACAACCTGGAACGCGCGTCCGGTTCGCCGGGCTCGAGATGATTCTTCATCGAAGCGTAATGCCATGTAACGCGCGTTCGGCAGACTGGTCAGCGGATCAGTTAAAGCGTTTGATTCAGCCTCAGCATGGTGCATTGCATTCGCCAGGGCGTCTGAGGCAAGACGCGTTACTGTCTCGAGCATGCGCATGTGATCGTCGGTGTATTCAGTTAAGTCCATCGAGTAAACCGAAAGGGCACCGAGCAATACCTCGTCCTTAAACAAAGGCAGCGAAGCCATCGCGCGGTAATCGCGATCAATTTCAACTCCTGCAAAATCTAGACCTGGGTGAAGCTGATTGATTGGACTGCGGTTAGCGAGTGCAAAACCTGTCACACCCTCACCTGGCGCTACGCATCGGCCCGCTAGTTTCTTTGCGTTTCTACCGACCACGTGCGCTGCCTTGGCAAAGCCTTTTATTTCGTCGAAAAGATAGACCACGCAAGTGTCGAATGGCACTACGTGTCCTACCTTATCAACGAGAGCCTCAACAGTATTCCTGACGTCTAGAGAGGAGCCGAACGTTCTGGCGATTTCATATAGCGCATAAACCTCCTGATGGGCGCTCTTGATCTGATCGTACGCCATATATGAGCCGCGCTCGCGCGTTTGCGCCATGTCAACTTCGTTTAATGCGATGGGCTCTGCCGACTCAACCGGCGGCAGCTGCTGCGGCAACCCTAAAGAGCAGATTTCGTCCTCGAAGCCCGGGAGATGCTTAATAAACAATTCCACGACTTTCGGATCGAAGTGAGTACCTGAACCTCGTAGTAAGAAAGCAATCGCCTCGTCGCGCGTCATCCCACGACGGAATGGGCGATCCTCCCGGACGGAATCAAAGCAGTCGACCACGGAAATAATGCGGGCTGTTACTGGTATCTGTTCGCCTTTCAATCCGTCCGGATAACCATGGCCGTCCCACTGTTCGTGATGGTGTCTAACGATCGGTGTGACCGGATATGGAAAATCAACCCGACTGAGAATCTGTGCTCCGACGGTCGTGTGAATCTTCATCTTCTCAAACTCGGCGGGAGACAACCTGCCGGGCTTATTGATGATGTGCGCAGGCACGGCGAGCTTGCCGATGTCATGTAGCAGCGCCCCTGCTTTGAGGGCGGCAATTTCATCACGTGAGAGTCCTAGAACTTTACCCATACCCGCGGCGTAGACCTGCACTCGCCTTACGTGGCAATGGGTAGTTTGGTCTTTGGCGTCAATGGCGGTGGCTAACGCTTCGGCAGTTGCGAAGTGTATGCGACTCAGTTCTTCGGTTTCGCGTGTCTTAGCGCTGAGACGATACCAGGCGAGATAAATAATTTGAGCGCCGGCGAATATAGTAACGCTGAGAAGTGCAAGCGAGAACGCCTGATGTATCGCCCATGCGGCAATAAAGGCGCCACCAGCCAGAATGAATACGCGGTAGCTCTTGTCAGGAATGTAGGGGCTCTCCAATAGGTTCATTACTTCTCAACCAAGCTGAGACATTTCGAGAAACGTTAAGTGTTTGCGAACTCGCGTTGCCGCCTTAATAGCCGATCCGTTAACGGAGTGCGACCGGAAGCGAAGCTGGGAGCAACTCAGCTTGCATCCGGCCGCTGGATGGGGCAGGCGGGCGAGTGTCGGGCTCGCCTTGCTGGGTGAGAGCTTTGTGCAAATGGCGTTGCATTTGTTTTTGTCACACATAATTGCTACACCACTCAAAAGTTGAGCGGCTCGGACTCCGTGCGGAGAGCCCGTGAAGCGTGAGCTTCTCAGCCGCGCTTTCATTGTTTTCAATTGTCGTGCCGCAGAAAGAAAATTGAAGTTCAGGAAGAAACGGCTCAACTGCTGGCAATTTTGGATCGAACGAGCGTCAATATCTGCTAGTACTTTTGCGAAATCAGTTTGACGCGTCACAATGAAAGTATGCAGTTCAATTTGCTGGGTAGCATCCGAAACACTCTAATTAACTCGCGACAACAAGCCCGTGACCCCGTGCAGAGGGATGAACAAGCACGAATAAAATGACTGCTCCAATCAGCGACTTGACCACTCCGGTGCCTGCGGGTTACCTGGAACTGCTTCGTGACAATAGGGGCTTCCGACATCTGTGGCTCGGACAGGTAGTCAGTCAAATGGGCGATTGGTTCAATACGATCGCGCTGTACACAATTATCCTTAACCTTACAGGCTCCGGGCGTGACATTGGATTGATGATGGTTGCGCGGTTCTTGCCGAGTTTTGTTTTTGGCTCGCTTTCAGGTGTGCTGGCGGACAGGTTCAGCCGCCGTTCGATCATGATCGTTTCGGATTTACTCCGAGCTCTCGTAGTTCTGGGATTCTTGCTTGTTCGCCGGGCCGATCAGTTATGGATTCTTTATGTCCTGACTATCGCCCAACTTGCCTTATCGACATTTTTTGAACCGGCAAAGACTGCCGCGATTCCCTCAATTGTGTCGGACCGTGAACTAGTGGCGGCAAACGCTATATCGTCCGTTACCTGGTCGGCGATGTTGACATTAGGAGCTGCAGTGGGAGGCATCGTCACGGGTTGGTTTGGAACAGACGTGGCCTTCATTCTCGACGCGTTCACATATTTGTTATCCGCAGCACTGATCGCCCGGGTACGCTTGCCCAAAAGGCCTCGCCATCAAAAACAGAAGTTGACGATCAACCGATTGCTCGGAATCAGCGAAACAATTGCGGGGGTCAGGTACGTCAAACAGCGGCGTCGTGTACTTGCGTTGTTGTTGGTCAAACCGGCCTGGGGACTCGGCGGAGGCATTTTGACTCTGCTTGCAGTTTTTGGTGAGAAGATCTTTCCTGTTGGAGGGAGCCCTGCTACTGGAATTGGGGTTTTATTCGCCGCGCGGGGTATCGGCACTGCGGTCGGACCAATCGTCGCGCGCAGAATAGCTGGTGAAGGTAAAATCCGCATGCAGAACTCGATTGGGATCGCATTTATCATCGGCGGCTTGTTTTACATAGCCTTCGGCGCAGCGACCAATTTTACTTTTGCGTTGATCGTATTGGGAATCGCGCATTGTGGGGGCAGCATTCTTTGGGTGTTTTCCACAGTTCTACTTCAGCGCGGGGTTGAAGATGATTTCCGCGGACGAGTGTTCGCCGCGGAACTGGCGTTGTTAACCTTAACGATGGCTGTTTCAAACTACATTACCGGTGAAATGCTTGACCGTGTAACGATGTCTCCTCGAGCAATCGCAATTGGCTTAGGTGCTTTCTTTTTACTGCCCGGTGTCGTCTGGTTTTTAACGCAGGGATGGTGGGACAAAGAACAGGAAGTGGTTCCTGACGAACCCACGCAAACAGGAAATGCAGAAGTTGCACCATCCGTTCAGTAACCTTGACGTCAGCATTAACTAACATGAAAACCAGGGTTGGAGTCATGGGTTCGGCGGGTGATATCGCCACGAGTGACAGAGACACTCTGCTTGATAAAGGAGAGGCTTTGGCAAAGTCAATTGCGCAACGCAATTTGGTTTTACTTAGTGGGGCAACGACAGGAATCGTTTACGTCGTAGGCAAGGCTGCTCACGACGCCGGCGTTTTACATGTCGGAATATCACCAGCGCACCACAGTGAAGAACACACAGAAAAATATAAGCTGCCGCTGGATGCATGTGACGTCATTGTCTACACTGGATTTGGATTAAAAGGCCGCAACGTCGTACTAATTCGTTCGTGCGATATCGTTTTGTTTATTGCAGGTGGGATGGGTTCGCTTAATGAATTTACGATCGCGCATGATGAAGCGAAAATTGTCGGGTGCCTTACTGGCAGCGGCGGAGTCGCAGACGAAGCAAATTACTTGTTACAGAAGTTTTCGAAACGCACCGGCAGTCGAGTTTTTCAAGACGACGATCCGAACCGGCTTCTGGACTTGTGTATCGACGCACTGAAAAGTGAGTCATATTAAGTTTAAAGGAGAGGGCATCGTGGACTTTGGGATAACAGATCGAGTGGCCCTGGTTGCTGCGGCCAGCAAGGGGATCGGGTTCGCCTCGGCTCGCGAACTGGCTCGCGAAGGCGCTCGTGTTTTTCTCTGCTCGCGTGACGAGAAACACGCCAGTGAAGCTGCTGAGAAAATCCATCAGGAAACCGGCGCTGCGGTGGCGGGGATCGGAGCAGATGTCACGGACGGAGAGGCAGTCGAGCGTTTTGTTCACATGGCAGTAGAACGGGCCGGTCGGGTGGATATTCTGGTCACGAATGCGGGCGGACCACCGGCAACGACGTTCGAACAAACAGATTTGGATTTGTTTCGTAAAGCTTTTGAACTGAACGCGCTGTCAGCAATTCGCCTGGCTAAGTTAGTCTTACCCGGCATGAGGCAACGGAAGTGGGGACGGATTGTCAACATCACTTCGGTTTCCGTAAAGCAACCAATTGAAGGCTTGATCCTTTCGAACACCGTCCGGGCCGGGCTTACTGGTTGGGCGAAAACAGTTGCAACAGAGGTTGCTGCAGACGGCGTAACCGTAAACAACGTCGCACCGGGCTACACGCTTACCGAGCGACAGGAAGAACTTGCGCGTGCGCGAAGTGAAGCGCTTGGAAAAACCAGGGAAGAGATCATTGCCACCTGGGCCACGCAGGGGCCGATGCGGCGAATTGGAAAACCCGAAGAAATCGCGGCAGCAGTCGCATTTCTTGCTTCTGAACGAGCGTCATATATCACCGGCGTCACTTTGCAGGTCGACGGCGGCTGGGTACGGAGCCTGCTGTAATGAGCTCCCGCCCGCTTGTCCTGGCGCTTTATACCGGCGTAGACCTTCAGCCGACTGAGTTTGACTATCCTGGCTGGGATAAAGCCGCCCCGATCTCGATCGCGCAGCGCTGGTCGGGGGAGCCCGCTCCTTCTTCCCAACATTGTGAGGTGCGCCTTCTCTGGTCGGACCAGGCGCTACTGGTCCGCTACGTCTGCCGGCAACCCTTACAACCTCTGGTTCAGGAGAACGCGGCGACGGATCGAAAAACCATGGGCTTGTGGGACACCGACGTGTGCGAAATTTTTATAACTCCAGATACCGAACCCCCAAACCGGTATTACGAGTTCGAAGCGGCTCCCAACGGTGCCTGGGTTGACCTTGGTATTACCATCGGACCAGAAGAAAGAGTGACCGATTGGGAGTTTCAGTCGGGAATGGCGACGGCCTCACATTTGTCTGATGACATACTAACGATCGTCATGCGTATTCCCTGGAGCGATAGCCTTCGGAAGCCGAAATTGGGAGATGAGTGGCGAGTTAATTTATTTCGTTGCGTGGGAACCGGGAACGAACGTTACCTGGCTTGGCAGCCAACTAAAACTCCAGAACCATACTTTCACGTTCCGGAGGTGTTTGGTCGTCTTCGTTTTGTATGAGGAGATCAACTCTCCAATAACTGCGAAACGTATTCCCTAAACCGCTGCCGATCACGCTCGTCAATATTCTTGAGCCTGACCCCGATCAAGTACCCAGTCTCGCTCGGGTGATCATCCAATCTTTCGTAACGAATCGGATTTACATTTAATTCGATTGGGCCATCGGGCATCTGCAAAGTCACGTACATGTTCCGATTTTCGCTTACCAAATGATGCTCGTTTACGATAATTGAGGGGACTATAAGAGCGAGACCAGTTGAGCTAAGGTCGAGCGTGTGACCTTTGATACTGATCACTCTTTTCCTTCCATTTGAACTAAGAGCTGGGCCAACCAAAGACAGTGTGAAATCCAAGCGCGCCTTTGCACGTTTTGCATATCGCCGGTCCCCGGCATACTTCCGCAGCTTTGACGCAATTGAACGCGCAAATTCCATCGCTTACTCCTGGACCATTTTCATGGTGGGCTTTTTCTGAGAAACATGCATGCTGGTGACACGTCTGCGTCGTCTTTGACGCCCTTTCTTGATTGAGGAGGGGCAAAGCTTGGGAAGCGAGTCGGGAGAAGTCGCGGAGTTATTCTAGTGAGCGCGGGATGCAGGCGCAACAGAAATTTGGACGTGTGTCTGTCGCCTAGTCCTTTACAGGTGAACTCGGTAACGCTTTTCCGCCTACATCCGCACTTCTGACGCCTGCTGCATCGAGGTAAAAGGAGAGTTTACCGGAACGCCCGTATTCCGCCGGCTCCGCCGCAGCGAACCAGCTTTTGCGGTCGGGCGAGACGCCGATGCGAAACCTGTAACCAGTGGAGTCCGGCGTTTCAAGATCTTTCGGGATCAGACCAGCAGTGATTAACGCTGCCATGTCGCCAAACAGTCCTCCATGCTGCTGACTATGAACGACCTGGGCCAGCGATATCCTCGTGAGCATGTCCTGAACATCGTTGTGATGTGCGTCGATACGAGCGTTAAAAAAGAATTTCTTACCAGCTTTCTTGACCATTGCCTGGCTTTCGGTGTCACCCAAAATCCAGCCCGCCGGCGTCTTGATCAGCGTAGCCTGCTCCAATTTCTCTTTGTCATCAGCGTCAAGGACTTTCATCATGACGACCGCCGTATCCCCGCTAACTACCTCGTTGGTAACCTGGAGGTTGGCTGGCACTTTTTGTGTGACAGCCAATGCCGTTTTTTCAAAGTCAGGCAAAAGATCGGCATACTCCTGCTGCGATAAACCTTCGACAGCGGGTTGATAGATTGACAAAGCCCACGCCTCACGAAAACGCTTCTCGCGCATCGCTTTGTAAAACTCACGAACGGTTTCCGAAGGTGAGCGTTGTGGAGCCTGGGCCAGAGCCGGCGTAACACAGCCATAAGTTACAGCCGCGCAAACAAGCGAGCACGCCGAACAATCTTCGCGAGGTATTTACAGTTTGCATTAAGTATTTGTCCTTGCGTTTTGATGACTAGCTAAATGCGAGGCGCGCCCCCGGCTAAGCAGCGCGCCTCAAAAAGACATTCAAAAGTTACACGATTCAGCTTCGGAATTAAAGCAGAAACGTAATTGAGATATCAATCACCTCGATCCACAGACGCCTTTGGTTTTAGCAGGAGTTCACGCCCCACCAGGTACAGAATCGCGGTCAGAATGGCAAAGGGAATGAGCGCCAGGAGTCCCGCATTTGGCCCTTGATAGAAGGCGTTATTCGCTTTCGACCAATCCTCAAATCCGTTTAGTCTGGCAGTGATACTCTCGCTGAGATTTAGAAACGCATACGCAACTCCGGCGAGAGCGCCGCCAGCGATGTAACCGGAGGCCAGTAACACGCCCGGACTCTTATCCGTTTCGGCGACAAACTGCTCCTCCGTCAATTTGTCGCTGGCAAACTTGCGCCGCAGATATTTGTCCACTCCGAGACGGACCATACCGCCGACGAATATTGGCGCGGACACGTAAACAGGCAGATAGACTCCAACCGCAAAGGCGAGCGAAGGTATGCCCGCCAACTCAAGCACGATGGCAATAAACACGCCCAACAAGACCAAGGCCCCACGGAAGTTCTCGACTGAGAATGCCTTTGATGATGTAGGACATCAGCGTCGCCTTAGGGGCGTTGTACTTGACGACACTGTGACCGTCCGGCGTGGTCGTGATAACTCCGTTTATTCCCGGATCGACCAGATACGCGGGCATACCCTGATCGTTGACGAGGTATCGCCCAGTAGTGCCAATGTTTGTATCCGTTTGATGGCAGACTATGTAGCTGGCGCCGGCATGCTCTTCACGTTTGGGTTGACCGCCGACTCTGTTCGCATTTTGTCGGATCGAAACGGTGGCCCGCAGGAAGCGTGACGTACTTGGCATCAGTCGCCGGAACATAGACGGTCGATGCCTGGTTAAGCCATAGAAGGATGTAGCCAAGCACCAGTGCCGAAGCCAATGCTCCGATCAGGATTGCAATCTGCTGATTCTTGGGCGTGGCTCCCACGAGAAAACCCGTCTTCAAATCCTGCGACGTAGTTCCTCCGTTTGACGCGGCAATGCAAACGATGCCACCGATGGAAAGCGCAGTAACGAAATAGGGTGGTGTGGTCCAGCCGATAATTAGAAACACCAAACACGTCAGCAACAGCGTGGCTACCGTCATGCCGGAGATCGGGTTCGACGAAGATCCCACCTCGCCCGTAAGACGCGACGAAACCGTTACGAAGAGAAAACCAAAGGCAACAATGAGTAGCGCGCCGAGAATGTTGAATCGCAGGTTCAACTGCGGCGCCAGCATGATCGCGGCGAGCATCACGATAATGCCGCCGATGACAAACCTCATCGACAGATCTTGATCAGTGCGCGACGCGCTCGCCCTCGCAGCCTGACTCCCGCGTAGATCCGCAAGGCCTCCTTTGAGACCGCTCCAAATGATCGGCATGCTTCGCACCAAGCTGATAATACCGCCAGCCGCAACCGCACCTGCGCCGATATAAAGAATGTAGGTGCTCTGAATGCTGTCCTTGCCATCAATGGCCATTTGGGAGATTGGTTTGGTCCCCGGGGGAAGCGGGCCGAGCAGCCCTTCGCCGAAATACTTGATCATGGGAATCAACACCAGATAAGACAGCACCCCGCCGCCAAACATGATGGAAGCTATGCGTGGGCCAATGATGTAACCCACACCAAGTAACGCCGGGTTGTTCTCAATCGAAATCGAAGCAGCCTGAAAAGGAGAACCAAAAACCTTCTGGGGTATTTCCTTCCAGGTCTTAAAAATCTGCTGTAATGCATAGAAAGCGAAGCCTATCCCGAACCCCGCGACGATCGTCTTGCCACCGATGGTCGCTTGATCTGCCACTTTCGCGGACAACGGATCCTTGTGGGCAGCATCGAGCGATTCTTTGGAGGCACCAGCCTTTAAAACCTCCGCGCATGCCGTGCCCTCAGGGTATTTCAAAATTCCATGCTGCTGCACAATGAGCGCGCGCCGTAGCGGAATCATCATTAGAATGCCGAGCAGGCCGCCGAGCACGGCCACCAGCATCACGCGTGTAATATCCAAGTCGAAACCCAGAATCAGAATCGCCGGCATCGTGACGCCCAAGCCAAAGGCGATCGACTCACCGGCTGAGCCGGCGGTCTGAACAATATTGTTCTCGAGAATGGTGGCGTTGCGAACTCCCACCTTGGAAAGCACGCGGAAAAGCGTGATTGAGATCACCGCCACCGGAATCGACGCGCTGACCGTTAGACCGACCTTCAACACCAGGTAGAGCGACGATGCTCCAAAGACGATGCCCAGAAGCGTTCCTACAATTATGGCGCGCGGCGTAAGCTCGTCGATAGTGACGTTGGGGGGAATGAACGGACGATAGCTTTTGAGATAAGGGTTGTCTGGAGCCCAGCCGGTTCGATCAGGAAATTCCTGTGCGCGCGCAGCCTCAGCAGAGTCGACACGTTCAGTGGACATTAAGGTTACCCTCCGGCGAATTGTTAGCTCTGGGAGATCTCAGGGGTTGAACGCCGCTACTTTACACGGGCGACCTCGCTAAGGGCAAGCAATTGCGAAGCGTGCGGTCCATCAACTCGCGTTTCGAGTTGCAGCGTGGGCCAATCATCACCTGTTAGTGCCGTCAGCAATCGTTTTCGATTAAACTCAACTCGTCTATTCCAATTCCACGTAGACAACTAAATCATTCGATGCGCACAACTTTTCTGATACTGCTCCTGGTTCTCTCCGTCTCGCTGCCACTAGTTCCCTTTGAACCAGCGCAGGGACAACGCTTCGCAACCCGTAATGTTTCTTCCAGCGGAGAAATTCCTTCGCCCCGAGACACTCTGGGTTTCACGCCCGGCGATGATCGCAAGCTTGCCAGTTGGAACCAGGTGTTGACCTATTTCGATAAACTCGATCAGGCGAGTGATCGTGTGAAATTTGAAGCGCTGGGCAAGTCGACGATGGACGTGCCATTTGTGATGGCAACGATCAGCGCGCCGGAAAACCTGGCACGGCTCGATGAATACAAACGGATTCAGGAATTGCTTGCGGATCCACGAAAGCTCGGCCCACCCGCCGTCCGCGATCGCAAGGCACGCGAGTTAGTCAGGCGCGGCAAGACGATCGTGTTGATCACCTGCGGTATTCATTCAACGGAAGTGGGTTCATATCTTTCGAGCATGCTGATCGCCCATCGCCTGGCGTCTTCTAACGATCCTGAGGTTCAGGAAATATTGAAGAACACGATTATTCTTCTGGTGCCCTCGTTGAATCCGGACGGCGTGGACATCGTTAAGAACTGGTATGACAAGACGTTAGGTACTCCCTACGAAGGAACTGATCCGCCTGAGCTTTACCACAAGTATGTGGGCCACGATAACAATCGCGACTGGTATGCCTTTACTCAAGTGGAGACAAAAATCACAGTCGACAAGATTCACAATGCCTGGCATCCACAGATCGTTCACGACATCCATCAGCAAGGGGCGTTTGGGTCGCGCTTGTTTTTGCCTCCCTACATGCCGCCGGTTGAGCCGAACGTTCCTCGGCAGATAGTCGAAGGCTATACGGAGTTGGGTAACTCCATGGCCGCGGAAATGCGCAGCGCCGGTTTCCAGGGAATCACCACCGGTTCCACTTACGACGCGTGGACACCAGCGCGCGCGTATTCCCACTACCACGGTGGCGTTCGTATTCTTTCTGAAACTGCCTCGGCCCGCATCGCAACTCCGATCAACCTCAAATTTGATCAACTGCGCTCGCGCGAAGGTTACGATCCGAAAAAAGAATCGGACAAATTCGGACCCGTCTGGCGTGGCGGAGAGTGGGGACTGCGAGACATTACGAATTACATGACGACCGCAGCGTTTAGGTTGCTGAAACATGCGTCGCAAAATCGAGAACGATGGTTGAGCAGGTTTTATGAAATTGGGAAGGAAGCTGTACGACCGCGCCGATCCGGTGAGCTTTTTGGTTTCAGATAAAAGTCGCAACCAACACGAAACATCTACTGGACATCCTGGAGCGTGGACAAGTTGAGGTGAAATGGTTGAGGAACGAAAGGCCAGTCGAAGTTCCAATTGATTCGCACCTGGAAGGCACTGACCGTTTTCCAGGCAGGACGTGCGATTGTTCCATATCCCAACCGTATGGAGCTTTCGCAAAATCGTTGCTTGAAAGACAAAGATATCCCGACCTCAGGGATTCCACTGGACATCCAATTTCGCCGTATGATGTAACAGCCCACTCGTTGCCCCTGCTAATGAACGTTGACGTCACGCCGATACCTGCCCCAGTTACCGCGCCAATTTTCTGTCCCACGTTCGGCTGAACGTAGCAAGGCCGGACTGCGCCTTAGTGGTGGACTAAGGAGATTGCGACTTTATCGATCCGCGTGTCCCGTCGATGGATGAAGGGTGGACGCGATGGATCATTAATCAGTGTTCGAATACGAAAGCATAACTGACCAAGAGATTCAGCAAAGAAGATTCACTCAAAAGCATCGGCCCGGCAATCCTGTAGCGGCGGGAGACATGCGATTTCAACACTATTCGTCTTTCCCGATCAGTCCCCGCGTGCAATTCTCAACGGCCATGCCAAAGGCGCGATGCCACCGGAATACACCGGTGGACTGGGACAGGAAGGTGTGAAGGCGCTGCGCGAGTTTGTCGAGCAAGGCGGGACACTCGTTTTTCTAAACCGCGCATCTGAATTCGCCATCGAACAATTCAAACTCCCTGTCAGGAATGTGGTCGCGCACGTTCCTGAGAAAGGAGTTTTTTGTGCCGGGTTCAATTCTGCGGATTGAGCTGGATACGACACATCCAATTAGCAAGGGAATGCCGCCACAAACCATTGCGTGGGTGGAAGATTCACCAGTCTTTGAAGTGAAGGACGGCAAAGATGGGATGAGTGCGCGTGCCATCGCGCGATATCCGGACACCGGAAACCCCCTTCTTTCAGGGTGGCTGCTGGGGGCGAATCGGCTCAAGGGAAAGGCGGCATTAGTTGAAGTCTCGCTTGGGAAAGGCCGAATCATCCTATTTGGTTTCCGGCCCCAATACCGCGCGCAGTCAATGGCGACTTATCCGCTCTTCTTCAATGCGATAGGTGCCAGGTAGTCGAATCTCCACAGAAAAGACAAACTATCTTAAGGACGCTGGCACTCAGTTGGGGCACTATTGCTCACCTCTCTCAGGCTGTAACCGAATTCAGGAGGGTTTTATGAAGAGATTGGAAGGACCGATTGTCCTTTTTGTTCTGGTGGCCGCAGTCACGATTGTTTTGGCCTCGCAGGACAAGACGCACGGCGGACGCCCATTGACTGCCACGCTCACCGGCGCAGCGGAAGTGCCTGGTCCGGGCGACGCTGACGGCGCGGGCACAATCGAAGGTGGAACTGAATCCCGGTCAGAACCAAATTTGCTATGAACTGGCGGTTTCAAACATAGCTACACCAACGGCTGCACATATACATGTGGGCGCAGTTGATAAAGCTGGCCCGGTCGTCGTCACACTTAAAACGCCTGTAGATGGCACGGCGAAAGAATGTGTGGAGTTTGATCGCGACAAGATCAAACTCATTATGCAGAAACCGGCCGACTATTACGTCAACGTGCACAACGCTGAATTCCCGGACGGCGCAGTTCGCGGCCAACTTTCAAAGTAACGAAACGAAAGCCAGCAGCTCAACGCAGCACACAAACACAAAAGGGCATGGTGAAAATCCCATGCCCTTCTGATTTCTACTCAAGCAAAACCTAGCGCTCCAGATACATCTGCGCCGCCATCTTTGTCAGCTTCCAAACTCTGGCCCATTCAATACGGCCGCTGCCATCTTCTCGCCCGGTCATCTTGTCGAAGATCAACTGACGGAAAGCGCGGCCCTCGCGCTTGAGCATAAACTCTTTGGCGTACGGCTTCGCAGTTTCGAAGAAGCTGAAGCCCGGATCCGTCACGATGCCAATGCCCTCCAGCGTCATCAACGCTCGCATCACATAAGTGAAGTTAGCAGGCAGGCGGAACGGATATTCGTAGACTACTTCCGCCAGGTCGTAAGTCAACTCCTTAAACTTTACTTCGCCGAGCTTCAGATTGAGATACAACTTGAAAAGACTCTCGACGACAGGCCTGATCGTTTCAGGATCGACGCCAGGCTTGAGAAAGTTGAGATTGATGATGTCCTGCCCCAAGCCGTGCACGTCTTTCGAAACCACGTGGAAGAACGCATTAATCATCTGCGACTGAAGCTTCGGCGTTATGCGGCCCACCATGCCAAAGTCGAAAAATGCGAGATGACCGGAATCCATCACCAGCAGATTGCCCGGATGGGGATCGGCATGGAAGAAACCGTCTTCGAGTAATTGTTTCAGGTAGGTCCTTACCAGCAGCCTATTGACCTTAACTGGCGAAATACGTCGCGCCCGTAGTGCTTCGAGGTCTATAACCTTTGTGCCGCGAATAAACTCGAGTGTTAAAACCCGCCGGCTGGTGTGCGACCAAAAGATCTTGGGAACTCTGACAGCGCGCCACGTGCGGAAGTTGTAGCGAAACCGATCCGCATTGCGGCCTTCCTTCACGTAGTCCATTTCTTCAAAAATCGTTGTATAGAACTCGCGCAGCATTCCTTCCCAATCGGCGTTTTCATTCGCCTGCGGAAAGAATCGATTGGTAAGCTGCACAATTCGGTAAAGCACCGCAATATCGAAGCTGATGATTGCGTCCAGATTTGGGCGCTGAACCTTCACCGCAACTTCGTCTCCTGACGCTAGTCGAGCGCGATAAACCTGGCCCAGGGACGCGGAAGCAATTGGTTCGCTATCGATCTCGGTAAAGCACTCCTGCAAAGGGCGCCCGAGTTCCGCTTCTATGCGAGCAAACGCTTCCCCAGTCGAAAAAGCAGGAACCTGATCCTGAAGTGTGGACAACTCCTTGACGTAAGCGAGCGGCAGGAGATCTGCGCGTGTTCCCAGCGCCTGGCCGATCTTTATGAATGTAGGACCCAGATCAATCAAACTGTCGCGCAGCCACTCCGCCTGCTGCTGCAGACGCGCTTCCTTCCGCTCCGAACCTTCCGCACCTCGGAATACGATGAACCGCGAAAGCCGTATTGCTTTATCCAGCGCGACTACGAACCAAACGCGCAGCGCAGCTTTAAATTGCGCGTACCTTCCTTTGTCTTCAGCCGCTTCGTTTCGACGCTCTGCCATGCGGCGGTTGAAACTGGAACGAATGTGGTAAGTGTCGAGAAATAGGTAGAGAGTGAACAAACCAAGCACCCGGGTAACGCGTGCCACACGCAACCACCCGCGCAGGCCCCGGCCTTTTAGAATGGCGTTTACCAATTCATCACTTAATGGCGGGATTGGATCTGACGCCTTATTCGAATTAGACGAAGCGCCATTTCCGTTTTGAGGCAAGCCGGCGCCAGCCAGCGAAGTTGTGACAGGAATCAATGCTTGATTTGTGCTCATCGATCTTTCCGAACTCTAGACAACCGAAAGCATGTGCTGCGAACCGGCGCGTTCAAAATAACTTCGCGCGCGGTTAACGTCTCGTTCGATCTGCGCCTTTAACTCTTCAATCGAACCAAACTTTCGCTCGTCGCGCAAACGGTGAAGAAACCTGACCCGCACGACGTCTCCATACAAATCGCCCGCCCAATCAATTACGAAAGTCTCCACTGAAGGTTCCGTATCCGCCCCGAAAGTTGGCCTAAGTCCAACATTCGTAACGCTTCGCCGCCATTGGCCGTCAATCAGCGCCCCCGTGACGTAAACGCCGTTGCGGGGTATGACGCGGTTCTTGGGGTGCAAGTTGGCTGTGGGAAACCCCAGACGGTGGCCGCGTTCGTCGCCCCGTTCAACCAAACCTTCGACACCATAGGGCCGCCCGAGTAGGCGTCGCGCGACATTCACCCTTCCTTCTGTTAGTAATTCACGAACGCGACTGGAACTGACGCGCTGCCCGCGTAAACGAACCTCTGGAACCTCGTCAGCAAAAAAACCGAGCTGTTGGCTGACCCGCCGCAGCAGTTCGATGTTGCCTTCGCGGTCGTGTCCAAAGGCAAAACCTTTACCCAGATAGATCTCTTTTGCGTGCATACGTTCCTTCACAACGTCTCGCAGGAAATCCTCCGCGCGAATCTGGGCAAACTCGGGAGTGAATCGCACGACGATGGTCTGCTCAATCCCAAGCACGCCGAACCCTTCTACCTTTTGATCCAGGGTCTGCAAGAGCGGCGGCGCCGATTCCGGATGCAACACGGCACGAGGATGCGGGTCAAAGGTGATAACCGTTGGAACGGCGTTGACTGCACGCGCACGTTCCACCACCGTGCGCATGATTAATTGGTGGCCGAGGTGCAGGCCGTCAAAAACGCCGAGAGTCAAGACCGTTGGTCGTTGAATCTCAGCGTTGTCGGTTCCGTGAAATAGGCGCATAAAATTTACAACAGTGAAAAGTGAAGAGTGAAAAGTGAAAAGCAAGCATAGACTCCGGTTTACTCAAAGCTCATCCTCTTCACTTTTCACTCTTTCACTCTTCACTTTTCACTGTACAGCCCGTCGTAGGCCCACTGCACTCCGTCAGGTAGCTTCGCTGAATCGCGCGCGTGCATAACGTCATGCGCGATGTGCGTTAGAAAGGTCCGTTTAGGTTTGAGCCGCTCGATATATTCCAGCGCCTTTTCGACCCAAAGATGCGTTGGATGTTTTGCGAACCGCAAACAATCCAGTGCCAGTACGTCCAAACCTTGCAGGGCATCAATGCTGGCTTGCGGAATCTCGCTTAAGTCCGTTGCGTAGGCGAAGTCATTGAAGCGGTAAGCCATCACAGGCAGTCGGCCGTGAATAACTTCAACTGGAGTTATCTCCAAGTCCCCGCCAAGGCAAAACGCAGCTCCCGCGATCACTGTGTGCGGTATAACCTGGGGCAGACCTCCCCCAAAGTGTGAAGGCTCGAAGATGTATTTGAAAATGCGCCGAATGTCGACCCAGGCTCGTTCGTTCGCGTACAAACCGAGTGCGCCGAATCGAAAGTTCAACGGACGGATATCATCCAGTCCAAAAATGTGATCGGCGTGACAATGTGTGATCAAGACGGCATCAAGCCGTTTCAAACCATAGCGAAGAGCTTGTTGGCGAAAATCGGAAGAAGTGTCGACTAGTACTGACTGATTGGCGTGTTCAATGAGGACGGAAACTCGTAATCGCTTGTCGCGCGGATCGTCGGAAGTGCACGTCTCGCATTCACAGCCTATGGAGGGCACGCCTGTCGAAGTGCCGGTGCCGAGAAAGGTCAGTTTCATCCGGTAAATAGTAAATGGTAAATGGTGAATGGACTAACGAGGATCACAAACCATTTACCATTCACGATTTACTATTTACTCGCGACGTTAGCCGCCGGTGATGTCCCGGCTGGAGAAGCTGCGGGCTTTAGACGCTACGGCGTTGGTGAGCGAAACATACTGCATACGTAGGTCGGCAAGAAGACTTTCGAGAATTTGTTGCTCCTTCGGCAGGAGGTTGTTCCGGCTCTTTTGTTGGAGCATACCGAGAATATCGATCCAGTGTTTGCCCACTTCCAGATCCACGTCGCGTTTGCCCGTCACCGGGTGTTCCATCATCCCCAAAGAGGATGCCGCGTTTGACGCAATCGACATGATGAAATTTGTGAAGCTGGCGGGATCGTCTGCTCCCGGAAGTTCGTCCGTCGCTTCCGGCTCCGGTTGGCTCTCTGCAAGGGGCGGTGAAGATTCGCTATAAACCGCATCTACCACGTCCGGCTCAGCAGGTTGTTCTGCCGGCGCGGTTGCAGCGGGTGCCGGCGCGGGCTCTGCAGGCGGCCTTTCATCAGGCGGGACGTCGCGCGGAGAACCGTCCGGGTTAAAAAGCCTGCGATCAGTGACCTTAAAATTGGATTGCTCTTCGCTCATTGCCCACCCTTGAACTTTCTTCTTGTGAAGACAAGTGACTTAAACTTTGAAGTTGTTGTATGCGGTCGATGGTAGCACCGCCACTTGGTGGTCGCAAGACAAGGCCATTTGGCTCTGTCCTGCGACTGCTGCCATTCCTTTTGGTCCTGACTTTGGACATTGGACTTTGGACATTGGACTTCGCAGGACTTTAGACTACTCCCATGCCTGCAACTTTCGAAAACCTCGTTCAACTGATGCACAGACTACGTTCGCCGGACGGTTGTCCCTGGGACCGCGAACAGAACTACGCGACGCTTGCGCCCATGCTGCTGGAAGAAGCGTACGAAGCATTCGAGGCGGTGGAGGAAGCGCGTGAGGGACAACCGGCTGAACTGCGTGACGAACTCGGCGACCTGCTGTTTCAGATTGTGTTCTACGCCCAGGTCGCAAAAGAGAGTAATCATTTCTCTATCGAAGATGTCATCGAAGCGATTCATTCGAAAATGGTGCGGCGCCACCCGCACGTGTTTGGAACGGTTAGTGCGGAAGACTCGGCCCAGGTTCTTCGCAACTGGGAGGCGATGAAACAAGAAGAGCGGCGCGCCGCCGGAAAAAGTGAACGCGACGGCTCACTTCTAGACGGCGTATCATCGAAAGCTCCGGCCTTAATGGAAGCGCATCAACTGTCCACCAAAGCTGCGCGCGTCGGTTTCGACTGGAAAAACGTCAACGACATTTTCGATAAACTTGAAGAAGAGATCGGTGAGCTTAAGGAAGCTATTCAGACGCATGCGACTTCAAACGGTGAGTCAGATCACACGCGCGTGCGCGAGGAGCTGGGCGATCTGTTGTTCGCCGTAACAAACATCGCCAGACATATGAAGGTTGAACCCGAAGCCGCCCTGAAGTTAACCAATCGCAAATTTCGCCGTCGCTTTGGGTACATTGAGACAAAGCTGCGGGAACGTGGACAAACGTTTGATCAGGTCAGCCTCGACGAGATGGAAGCCCTATGGCAGGAAGCGAAGAAACAATAGGATGTAAGATTCACAAACGCCATGAAATGTCATGAAGAGCGCCTGCGAAAGCAGTTCTTTACCGTAGTCATTCCTTCTGTGGTTTAAGTTCCCAAAGCACATTCACAATCACCCAACGCCCGTTAGATTTCGCGACGTGCAAATAGTCGACCCAATCCGATGCCACTGCCTTCACGGTCGCTGCGTTCTGAAAAACGTCAAGGATCGTAATGTCTTTCTGTTGCTTGTCTTTCGGCGTGTTCTTGCCGCCACCTCGACGAGTACCCTGAACCAGCGTCATGGCGCTCATCTGGTCCAACCGGCTTTGACCCTGCGCATTAGTTCGCACGATCCGTTTGGCCAGTTCGGGATGCAGCGCGCGTTCCATTCGTTCACCGTCTCCCGCGTACCAACCTTCCAAATAATCGAGCGCCGTTTGCGTTATCGCCGCCTTGTCAGCGTCTGAAACTCCAGTCTGCGCATATGCGTGAGTTGTACAAGCGGCGAACACGAATGTAATCGCCAGGAGAATTCGAATCATGATTTTCCTTTCGTTCTCACTACTCAACAGCCTTCTTCGGAGGAGCTTCATTCGACAAGTGTGATGCAACGACTTGCCAGCGACCGTTTCGTTTTACGTATGTGTCGGTGTACCGCGACTGCTCTTTTCCGACGCTCTTACCGTCGCGCATCCATTCTGAGACGACACGTCCGGTCAGTATTACCGTGTCTCCATAAACGCGGGCCTGAACGCTTTCCGTATAAAACTTCGATGACGTGGCCGGGCCACCGGCGGCCGGTTTAAGCGACGCCAGCACCTGGGCCTTTGTCTGCATCGTTCCATTGGGAAACGTGATGGAAAAATCATCCGCGACAATGAGGTCCATTGCTTTGTGGTCAACCTTCTCATACGCGTCGAGCCATGTGCGCTCGAGCTTTTTAACTTCTTCGGCGGCTCCTTGCTGAGCCAGATTGAAACTGCTGTTGCCAGAAGAATCAGCAACAGAACAAAAATGTGTCTTTGAATCATAAACAGTTCCTCGACCTGATTAAAATTTTAGTGCGAAAACAGGTTTTAGCTTAACGCGAAAGCATGGTGACAGCAAAAGACCCGCTCGCTGGAGCGGGTCCTTTGACGGTTCCGTTGGTTAGTGGCTTACGCGTTTATCTGAACGGACCGCAAAATATTACGAAACGCGGTTTGATACGTCTGATATTCATTTTGCGGCGCAACCGCGATCATGTAGAACAGACTTCCGTTCTGCGTTCGCGATGTAATAACGGTGACTATCTCATTTTGGTTCGTGGCCCTGTTTAGATTAGTCAACGTCGTTGTGAACGCTTGCCTGCCCGACAATGTGGTCCGTTGCAAACCGCCAGACTGACGCAGGTTCGGATTGCTTTGGGCCAGTCCATTTATGAACTCTCGTGTTGCCTGCTGCAAGTTCTGGCTCTGGACCTGCGCAACACCAAAGCTCACACCGTGTGTGAATATTGCTTCACCCTGATAGCTTCCATAACCGCCCTCCGGCGCAAACCAAACTGAGTCGCCGCTCGGCAGTTGCCGCCAGTTTGCCGGCACACTCACGCGCAGGGCACCGCCAAACTCTGAGTATGCCCGGTATTGTGTAGAGGGATAGTCAACACGACCACGCGGTGGCTGACTGGGATAGTTACCTGTGTTTTCGCCAGTTGGATAACGGTTCCCACTGCGAGCAATCTCTTCCATGCTCGGAGCGGAGCCCATTGACCGCAGACGATGCTTGCACCCGCGCGAAGTCCTGAGTGTTGCGTATGCGATCGTTGTTGATGCGTAGTAAGCGGGCCTCCTGCTGAATACGCGCGTACCGGTTGGCTGGGCTCGGGTGACTGCTTAAAAAGCCTCCACTGCTACCGCCGCCTTGTTGCTGAATCGTTTGGAACATGTTGGCAAGATCCATCGGATCGTAACCGGCACGTGCCATGATTTGCGCGCCGAGAATGTCGGCCTCAGTTTCATACTCCCGACTGAACTTCAGGAAGTAAACCCCAACGCCCTGGCTGGCAATCTGTGCTGCGGCGCCTGCCGGGCCTCCAAGAATTGCTCCACCAATGCCCAGGATACCTGCGAGCAGACCGTACTTTTGTCCCTTCGAAGCCTGGGCCGTGCCGTGACGTAGCGCCACGTGACTGATCTCGTGGGCCATCACTCCCGCCATCTCACCTTCGTTGCGTGCTGCCTCAATCATTCCCCGGTTCACATACATTGGACCACCAGGAAGCGCAAACGCGTTAATGTCACGCGCGTTGACGACTCTGAAGTAGTAATCAAATCCCGGATGTTGAAATTGGGACGGAATAGAAGCGGCGAGCCGTTCTCCGACACTCGCTACATAGTTCGTCACTTCCTGGTCACGCAGGATGGGCATCTGCTGCTCAACTTCCTGAGCGGCTTTGCGTCCCAGTTGTATGTCGTCAGTAATCTTATATTTGTTGCTATGAAGCTTTAGCTGTGTTTGCGAAAATACTGAGATCGGCATCGCAAAAATCGCGAATGCCATAATCATTGCCATCAGCGGCTGTAGGCGGGTTTGATATCTTCTCATCTCTCTCCTCCGTAACTACGAATCCAAACTCTTTAACCTTCTACTAAAAAGGCGGCAACACCTTCGGGAGTTGCCGCTCATAACATTACTGCGGGCTCATTCCTCCCCAGGAATTAATTCTGCTTACCGTACTCACGCGCAAGGGGAAGAGAGCCTTTGACCTGGCCCGAGTTTGATGAGTTCTGGAAAGCCGGCGTTTGCCTGCTTCCTGTTGCCAAAATGTTGCGAAGCTAAAGCTAAAGATGACCCAAAACGCAACATCCCTGGCGTCGCTAAGCACGATTTCAGTCCGAAGATTGTGCAAGCTACTGTTGGCAAACCTCCGTTGAACATGTACTGCAAAGGTGGTGCCAGATGACCGGCAACTAGGGTTTAGTTCGGGAATGAATGTGCTGATTGAACCACTGCGAAGGTTCGGCGAGGGGAGCGATGTGATGGGGTTCTCCCTTCCAAACACGGACCATCGAGACTATCAAAAAGATTGTTGCAGCAATGCCGAATAGGGTTCCGCCTACGCCACTGTCCGTAATCAGCTCAAGGATTCCAAAAAGGGTTTGGACCACCAGAATAGCGACATGCAGCGCCAGGCCCTGCGACGCGTGAAATCGTACCTTCGGCTCGCTCCTCGGCACCAGGAACAGCTCAAGAATGGAAACTACGACACCGATATAAAAGGGCGCGTATGGCAAAATCATGGCCCACTTTTCAGGGAGCCCTATCCCTGGAAGAGTTCTTGAAGTGGGCCTTTCAGTCGAAGCTTTGAATGGTGTAACAGGTGATTGATAAGGTGCAGGCGGTGAGTAAGTTGGTGGAACCAGAACTGACGGATACGGTGCGTCGAGCGAAGCATTTCCGTAGCGCCGTGTAGGAGCCTCAGAATAAAGACTGCGTCGCGCCTCTTCGTTTGCAGAAACCCCGATTTCGCGAGTCGCACCTCCGCCTACTTCTCGAGTCTCTGGACCAGCATCCTCTTCGTTCCGCCTTTCTTCCGCGTTTTTAACGAAATCAGGATCGAGAGGGTTAGTGTCGTATTTGCTCTTTTTTGGCTCCATGCCTGGTCCTACGATGCCATTCTGCGATCGGTTCAATCTTACTCGTCTGCAATAGCATACTCAACCCCCTGCCAAAGTTCGTCGCGCTCAGAAATGCGAAATGCTCGCATGACCGGTTGGCCACCGGCGAGTCCGACAATGAAATAAATTGCTTGTGGATAGAAGGCGAGGCGCACATCTGTCTGCGATGGAGTAGGGTCCGCGGAACGAGGGTGCGAATGGTAGATTCCAAGTAATTGCTCGCTGCGTTCGCGCATCTCACGCTGGGCAGCGAAGAGATCTTCAGGAGCGGCTTCGTAGGAGTCGATTTTACTGCTGGCTACATTCCGCAGTTTATAAATGCTGGTAACCTTCTCGTATTGGTCGCCGCCAAGTAACCCGCAACACTCGTTTGGTTTCTCCTCGTTGGCGTGGGCAAGAATTCTTTCTAACTGCGGATTAGTCAGTGTAATCATTTCAGCTTGCGACCATTCAAGCAGTCAGGGAGGGACAACGGTTTGGAGTGCGACGGCTTTGGCTTCGTGTATTTCGTGGTTATTCGTGGATCCGTTCTTCCGCTACCTTCCAACACGATCCACGAAATAACGCTAAACGACACGAAAGAGGCTGCCCCGACTGAGGCTCAATTGTCACTAATTTTTAGGTGAAGCTCGTCCAATTGTTTCGGATCCACTTCGCCGGGCGCGTCGATCATGAGGTCAGTGGCAGAAGCTGTTTTGGGAAAGGCCATCACGTCACGAATATTCTCGGTTGGCACCAGGACCATTAACAGACGTTCAATTCCAGGTGCGATTCCACCATGTGGTGGTGTGCCATACTCCAGGGCGTCAAGGAAGAATCCAAAACGTGACCGCGCTTCTTCGGTCGACATGCCAAGAGCCTTAAACACCAAACGCTGGATGTCTCTGCGGTGAATACGAATCGACCCACTCGCCAATTCAACTCCGTTGATTACCGGATCGTAAGCTTTGGTTCTGATCCTACCGAGTAGTTGAGTTTGACCTTCCTCAACCGCACGTTCGAGCAACGAAAGATCGTCGTCAAGCGGTGAAGTGAACGGATGGTGCATCGCATAGTAGCGATCATCTTCCTCGTGGTACTCAAACATCGGAAACTCAGTTACCCATAACGGCGCGTAGACATTGGTCTGGATCAATTTCTCACGACGAGCCACTTCATTACGCAACGCACCGAGACTTGCAGCAACCGTCTTAGGTTTGCCGGCAACAATGAGCACTGCGTCGCCTTTGTCGGCTCCTGCAATCCTGGCCAGGTTGGATACCCCATCTTCGCCCAGCGCTTTCGATAACGACGACGTGACCTCGTCTCCCAGCTTGATCCACGCCAAACCGGCGGCTCCATATCGCTTAGCGAATTCCTGCAAGTCATCCAGGGCCTTTCGGGAAAGGTGTGCGCCTTCGGGCACAACCAATCCCTTGACCTCACCTCCGCTGGAGAGGGCGGACGCGTAAGGCGCAAAGGAAGTTCCTTCAAGCGCGGACGCGAGGTCCTGCAATTCCATCCCCTTAATGCGAAGGTCCGGCTTGTCTGAACCCCATCGCTTCATCGCCTCGGCATAAGTGTAACGAGGAAACGGCACGGGCAAGTCGACTCCAATAAGCTTAAAAACGCGCGCGAAAATCCCTTCGGTCAATGAATAAATCTGATCGAGCGTGGCAAAGCTCATCTCGATATCGAGCTGTGTGAATTCTGGTTGGCGATCGGCGCGCAAATCTTCGTCACGAAAACAGCGCGCGATCTGAAAGTACTTATCGAGACCGGCAATCATGCAAAGCTGCTTAAATAGTTGCGGCGACTGAGGCAGGGCAAAGAATTTTCCCGGCTGCACACGCGAGGGAACAATGTAGTCGCGCGCACCTTCGGGGGTCGACTTGATAAGAATTGGGGTTTCAATCTCAGTGAAGCCTTGCTCGTGCATGTAGTTTCGAATCTCGGACAGCACGCGGTCGCGCAAACGCAGGTTAGCCTGCAACTGCGGCCGGCGCAGATCGAGGTATCGATACTTTAAACGCAAATCTTCACTGGCCAGCGCGTCGTTAGAAGCAGTTTCAAGCTGGAATGGCAGCGTGCGCGCGTCGTTGAGGATTAGTAGTTCGCGCGCGTGCACCTCTACCTCGCCTGTTTCGAGTTTAGGATTTCGCTGGCTTTCGTCGCGAAGCGTAACTTCACCAGTGACGGCAATAACATACTCGCCCCGGACATCTTTCGCTTTTGAGTGAGCTTCAGGGGCGTCGTTGGAATTAAGAACCACCTGGGTGATGCCGTCTCGATCACGTAGGTCGATGAAAGTTAACTCTCCGAAATCGCGCCGGCGAGCCACCCACCCCATCAACGTGACAGAGGTGCCCACATCTGACGTGCGCAGTGCGCCGCAGGAGTGAGTTCGTCGAAGATTTCCGAGGTGGTCGAGCATGCTTAGCTAATGCAAACTTGGTTAGTTTGCGTTACTGCTCCTCCAGGTTATCCACAATCACCTGAACGCCCTGCGTTGATGGCAAGCAGCTGATAATTTGCGCACGCTCGATCTTCGTCATGTCCCTTCCGGCGGCGTGCCAAAGCTTGACCCAAAAGGTGCGCGTCTCGCACGTGAATGGCAAACGTAGAACCGTCCAGCATTACAGGGACAGGCTCAGCTATCGTACCGTCGCGCAATTCTTCGAGGAGTTCCGGTACGAACGGTTTGAATTTTTCAAACTGCACCAATACGGCTCGATCCTCGATATCGGCCGGCGGCAGCTCTACCGGCTCGCCTGATTCAAGCAAGAGACGGGTCTCAGTCTGTTCGTTTCGTTTCTTAACTACGGGCATTTCTTTAAACCGTTTCGAGTTTGAAGTTTCGAGTTTAAGGTTTGGAGTTTCTGAACTCTGAACTCGGAACTTGAAACTCGAAACTATTTCCCTAGTTTTTCGCGCAGATACCCTTCAAGATCCGCTACGGGAACACGCTCCTGTTCCCACGTATCGCGATCGCGTACCGTCACGGCGTTGTCCTCGAGCGATTGATGGTCCACCGTTACGCAAAACGGTGTGCCAACTTCATCCTGGCGCGCGTACAGTTTGCCGATGCCACCTGTATCGTCGTAAACCGCGCGCATCGACGGTTGCAGCGAATGCTTTATCGACCTGGCTAGTGCCACTATCTCGGGTTTGTTCTTGGCCAGCGGTAGGACAGCAACTTTGATCGGCGCAAGATCAGGATGCAGCTTCAGAATTACTCGCTTCTCACCTTTGTCATTAGTCTTCTCAGTGTAGGCATCCATTAACACTGCCAGCACGGTACGATTAACACCCGCCGCCGGCTCGATCACATAAGGATAGAAGCGTTCCTTCGTGGCTTCGTCGAAGTAAGAAAGATCTTCAGTTGAATCGGGGTTTATCCTCTTCCCTTCCTCGTTTTCCGGTTTCTTCGAATGAGTGCGCAGGTCGAAGTCGGTACGATTCGCAATACCCATCAGTTCGTCCCATTGCCGTTCTTCTTCTTCGCGCTCGGGAAAAAACCGGTATTGAATGTCGACCGTCCGCTTGGCGTAGTGGGCCAACTCCTCCTTCGGTTGCTCATACAGTCTCAAGTTTCCCGCTGACAAACCAATCGAAGTGAACCACTGAAAACATGCGTCGATCCATTCCTGATGAGATCGCTCGTCCTCGCCCGGCCGCACAAAGTATTCCATCTCCATCTGCTCAAACTCGCGAGTACGAAAGATGAAGTTGCCCGGCGTTACTTCGTTACGAAATGACTTCCCAATCTGTGCCACACCGAACGGTAACTTGCGTCGGCTGGTCGTCAGCACGTTCAAGAAATTAATGAAGATTCCCTGGGCCGTTTCAGGTCGCAGATAGACCAGAGAAGACGGATCGTCTTCAGCGGTCGCACCGACATGCGTCTGGAACATCAGGTTGAAGGGCCGCGGATCTGTCAGATCTGTTGATCCGCAGTTTGGACATTTGCCATTGTCCAGCTTGTCGGCGCGCAAACGCGTCTTGCATTCCCGACAATCAACTAGTGGATCGCTGAACGTATCTTCATGGCCTGAGTATTTCCATACCAGCCGGTTCAGAATGATGGACGAGTCGAGACCCTCGATATCGTCACGTTCATACACCATCCATCGCCACCACGCCTGCTTCACATTGTTATAAAGCTCCACGCCTAACGGACCGTAGTCCCAGGCGCTGCCCAGACCGCCGTAGAGTTCCGAGGATGGGTAAACAAATCCGCGACGCTTGGCCAGCGAGACGATTGTTTCTATGTTTGGAGCAGTCATAAGTCAGTGAACGGTAAATCGTGAATAGTAAATGGTAAATGCAGAAAGCGTAAGTTCGGATCTGTTAACCTTCACGATCCATAGCGTGATGCTTAGGCCATCCAAAGAAAAGAGGAGCGTTCCGAAACGCTCCTCTTTTGATCCAGTGACCGTGACCTCTGAGAAAGTTGCTTATTTACTCGGTGCCGGCGCTTGGACGTTAACGTCGATCTTCTGCGTGCCGCCACCACCAAAAAGTCGTCCTCTAAACGCAAAGAGAACCACCAGAACGATAATCACAAAGATCACCAGAACCGCTACGACGCCGGCACTGCCGCCACCGCCATCACCATCATCTCCCATAACGAGACCTCCTAAGGTTCACGGAGAACACAACGGATTAGCTGAATGGGGGTTGCGGTGGATTGTTACCATAACCCCTGTCTACCGTCAACACGCCATAGAAGGTGCGGCTACGAATGTTGCGCAACGACGTCAACGTCTAATGTGTTTCGCCTGCCACCCCTCAATTGCGATCCACGTCATCACCGAGTCACGAAAGTCCTTTGTGCGCTTGTGTAAATTCGTGGATCGCTATTTGTGCAAACCAATAAACCCTATCCGCATAAGAAAAAGGGAGACAAGCCGTAACTTGTCTCCCGTGGGTTTAAGTCGTGTCCGTTGGCCTATTAGTAGCTCCGCCGGCGACCTCTACGTCTCGGCGTCGGAGCTGGTCGGACGTCACCCGCACCAACGGTCGGCGTGGGTTGTGGAGGCGTTGCGCCACTCGGAATTATCCAGAGTTCAACACAATCCTCTTCGCGGAAGCCGCCATTGATAACGACGATGCGAGACTGATCGACTCCACGATTCGTAACCAGGTAATCCCGTGCTCGGCTGCCCAGCAAGTCTGCCTGGCCGATACGGCTGGTGCGACCACCATAGGCGATCACGTAGGTCGTGGTTGACGGGTCAGCTTGCAACTCAACCGCGAGGTTGTCTAACCGCGCTTTTTGATCGTCAAACGAACAGCTGCAACAAACGTCGAACTGTCGAGAAGACGGTCGTTCACGCTCCGCGGTCGGCGGAATGACAGTCGTGGCCTGTGCCGTTTGACGGCATGCAGGATCGCCCGAACCATCGTCTACTACCAGCGTAGCCGAGATTGATTGTCCGGCGAAATTGGTTGAATCTACGGTTATCGTGGGAGTCCCAGCGCCGCTCAGTAATCTGGCGCTGCCCGGGCTGACTGTCCAGGTGTAGTTGAGCGGAGTGGTGCCGTTGTAGGAAACATCCGCAGTAAACGTGATGATCTCTCCCTCGTTAACCTGAGGCGGAGCGGAGAGAATTACAGGGTACGGGCAAGGAGACGCTCTTGGTGGAGCTGGACGATAGTTAAGCGCAACGCATTTGATGCGGCCGGCGTCGAGATCAATTTCGCGCGTCCATCTCTGCCCATCCGGCAAAGTGATAACGATCGTGTGGACGCCCGGGTCGCGATCAAAATCGCGGTAGTCAGTGCTTGTCACACCTTCAGGCCTGCCGTCTATTTCGATCGGCAGCCCGCCGGGTGATGTCAATATCTTGATGGTCCCATACTTTGCCAACTTGCGCTTTTTCGCGTAAGCAGTCGACGAAGGATACGCCGCACAAAATGTCAGGGCAAGAATGGCAGCGAAGATCAGCCTGCCGTACGCTCGATGTTTATTGAAGATTGCGTTCGACATTTTGGTTAGCCCTCCTCCGTGTTCTGAATTTGCGCGGCCAATTTTCCTCTGGCGTAACGTCTGCGCAAACCGGCTCCGAAAGCTGCCAGCCCGGAACCAAACAGCAGGAGCGAAGCGGGCTCTGGAATCGGAGGCGAGCTGGGAGGTGTGCCTGGAGGCGTCCCCGGAGGCGTGTCACAGTCATCGCAGTCGCCTAAAAAGAAGAACGGTATGGCTGCCAGGAAAAGCAATGGCCACTTCGGAAACCCGCCGCCCGGTATTGTAATCTCACCGCAGTCGCAGATTGTACCTTCTACTTCGCCCTGGTCAATGACATCGACGCCACCCTGTGGGTCGACACTCATTGCTACACCCGAGAGCAGCGTACTGTCTCCGGTATCAACGGTGACTGTGTCAGTGATCTCGATGGCTTCACCGGCAGCGTCTTCCTGCGCGCTCGAAGCGATTGGCGAAGGGCCATCGCCTTCCGCCACTAAACCGATCGCGGATTGAGAAACGGTGCGGAGCCGGAGCTCGGGAGGATTTTGGTGGCTGCCAAGAACCTGTATCACCTCGCGAATTGCTACCGGCGCAGCGTACGTTGGCACGCCGGACAACAGCAAGATGCTGAGGATCGCGACAGCAGATCTGAAAGCTCGACTCATCATCGGTTTGAAACTCCTCCTGGCAATTTCCCGTACATCGGAGGGAAATGATTTACATTGTTTAAACTTAACCGTAGCGGAAAGTCCCTATTTACAACGTCTTTGCGTGGACCACCGCTGGTGGTTTCGCTGGTTGATAAGGAAAGATGGCTAATGAAGAAAGGATTCCAAATTCGAGAGGGCTTCGAAGGGTCTTAACTCGAATAAAAAAGGAGGTTTGCGGTGTTCGCAAACCTCCCTGACTGCCAGCACTGAGATGCTGGAATTAGTCTGACTCGCCGGCACTGGCTGCTTCCGCTTTGCGCTCTTCATCGCGCAGCACTGCCTTCCGCGAAAGCTTGATCTTGTTGCCTTCTTTCCCGATACATTTGACCAGAATCTGCTGCCCTTCTTTTAACTCATCGCGTACGTCTTTCACGCGACGGTCCGCAATTTCAGAAATGTGCAGCAACCCGTCAGTTCCAGGAAAAATTTCAACAAACGCGCCGAAGTCAACGATGCGCGATACGGTGCCCAGATACGTTTGGCCGATTTCAGCTTCAGCCGTAATGCCGCGAATTCTGGCTACCGCCGCTTCAGCTGCTTCGCCGCTGGCCGTGGCAATTGAAATCGTACCGTCGTCGGATACATCAATCTTGGCCCCAGTTTCTTCCACCAGCGAGCGGATCATCTTACCGCCTGGTCCAATCACGTCGCGGATCTTGTCGGGGTTAATTTTGATCTGGATTATGCGAGGAGCGTGTGCAGAAATCTCTGGCCTTGCCTCAGGCAACGCCTTCTCCATCAAACTCAGAATATACAGCCGTCCCTTCCGGGCCTGCTCCAAAGCTTCCGCCATGATCTGGGCATTAATGCCTGCGATCTTGATGTCCATCTGCAGCGCGGTAATTCCTTCTTTGGTTCCGGTGACCTTGAAGTCCATATCGCCATAGTGGTCTTCCGCTCCAGCGATGTCGGTGAGGATGGCATACTTGTTACCTTCCATCACCAAGCCCATCGCCACTCCGGCTACTGGCGCTTTCAACGGAACGCCGGCGTCCATCATTGAAAGCGTGCCACCGCAAACACTGGCCATCGATGAAGAGCCGTTCGATTCCGTGATGTCCGACACGATGCGGATTGTGTACGGGAACTCTGAGTCATCAGGCAAAACGGTTTCCAGTGCGCGTCGCGCGAGAGCGCCGTGGCCGATTTCACGCCGGCTTGACGATCCAAATCGTCCAACTTCGCCAACCGAGTAATGCGGGAAGTTATAGTGGAGCAGGAAGCGACGTTTCACCTCGCCTTTCTCAAGATCGTCCATAAACTGCTCGTCTTCCTTGGTACCGAGCGTCGTCGTAACCAGCGCCTGCGTTTCACCGCGAGTAAACAACGCTGAACCGTGTACGCGTGGCAGCCAACCAGTCTCGATGCTGATGGGACGAATTTCCGAGAACCGTCTGCCGTCAGGCCGACGGCGATTGTTGAGGATGTCGTCGCGGAAGATTTTCTCCTTCAAATGGTCGAATATGACTTTCGCCATCTGCCTTCGTTCCGCTTCATCTTCCGGATAACCTTCGACTACTTCTTTCTTCAGGGCATCGATCGAGGCGTAGCTATCGCGCTTCTCCTGGCTGGTGGTATCCAGCGCCGCTCGCATGCGGTCGGTATAGTTGCGTTCAATTTCGCCAACCATTTCTTCGTTCAGCGGAGCTTTCTCAGCATCGCGCTTCTTAACGTCGAGCGCCTTGTGCAATTCCTTCTGCCAACGACAGAGGCGGTTGATTTCCTTGTGGGCAAGCATCAGTGCCTCGACCATGATCTCTTCCGAAACTTCCGAGGCGCCGGCTTCGACCATCACAATCGCCTCTTCCGTGCCGGCAACAATCAAGTTCAGGCGCGATTCGCGAACTTCGTCGTAGGTTGGGTTAACAATGTAACGGCCTTCGATCAGGCCTATACGAACGCCGGCAATTGGGTTGAGAAACGGGATATCCGACAGGTAGAGGGCACACGAGGCGCCTGTGATGGCAATAACATCCGGGTTGTTGTCGGGATCTGCCGAAATAACACTGGCGATAACTTGTGTTTCGTTACGGTAACCTTCGGCAAAGAGTGGGCGGCAGGGACGATCTATCAAGCGGCTGGTGAGTACTTCCTTTTCAGTCGGTCGTCCTTCCCGCCGAAAATAGTTTCCCGGAATCCGTCCGGCTGCATAATTCGCTTCACGGTATTCAACCGTTAGTGGAAAGAAGTCGATTCCCTCACGTGCAGTCGGTGCCCCGACGGCGGCGACAAGCAACATCGTGTCGCCATACTGAATGACTACCGAGCCATCCGCCTGTTTCGCGACTCGACCGGTTTCAACCGTCAAATCCTTGTCGCCTAGTTTGATTGATTCTTTAAGATATTTCTTTACTGGCATTTTTTGCTCCTTGGACAATAGCCTGATGATCAGGCCGCGAGCGTCTCGTGCGCTACGCTACTTAGTCTGTTAGTTTTTGGCCACGCTACGTGATGCGTGACAGAATTCGTTGCCGCAAATAACAAAAGCGGCACGAGTCTCCTCACCGTGAGCTCATGCCGCCTTCTTTGCGTTACGCTAAGGCCGAACGCGTCCACTTGCCTGGGAGTATCGCCGTCACGTTCGGCACCCTCAGCAAGCTCTTCGATAGACGCGGGCTTTACAAGATTCTGAGATCGAAGTTCTCCGTCACAACTGTTTACTACTCTAACGACGAAGCCCCAGACGATTTACTACTTCGTGGTAGCGCTCAATGTCTGTCCGCTTCAAATAATCCAGCAAACTCCTGCGCTGTGAGACCATCTTGAGCAGGCCTCGCCGCGAGTGGTTATCTTTCTTGTGTGTTTTGAAGTGTTCCGTGAGCTCGTTGATTCGCTTGCTTAGTAAGGCTACCTGAACCTGAGGCGAGCCGGTATCCGCATCATGTGTACGGAAGTCAGTTACTATCTTTTCTTTCGTTTCTTTGGCTAATGGCACGTGCTTAAGATGGTCCTCCCAGACAGCAGAAAACCGCCTCTCGACGGTGACCGCTAAGATTAAGTGTCGGGCTAAGTTAACACGCAATTTGGGGATTGTCCAAAGGGGCCAATTCGCGCCGTTCTGAGGCTCGGACGGTCGTTTTGGTGCCTGCGGCGCGAGTTTACAACGAAGCGTTCGCAATGGCGTGTGCGTCTGATACCATTCGTCGAACACATCCAACTATGACTGAGCAGGTTAAGCATACGGTAATTGTCGGCGGCGGCTTCGGCGGGCTATTCGTTGCTTTGGAGCTGGCAGGCAAGGGCAAAGTCACGTTAATTAGTGACGAAGACCATTTCCTGTTCACGCCCATGCTCTACGAGTATGTCAGCGGCGAGGTCGAGGCATGGCATATCGCACCGAAGTACCCTGAACTGCTGGATGAAAGAGTTAACTGGATCCAGGACAAGGTTAGCAAGATTGATCTCGACAACCGTTCCATCAAGCTCGCAGGCAAAACCGAACCTTTAACCTACGACGTCCTTGTGCTGGCTCTGGGTGGGGTAACGAACTATGCGGGAGTTGAAGGTGCAGAGGACAACTCGATTCCCTTTCGGAAACTACGACATGCCGATCGGCTACGACAGACCATGGTCGAAGCGTTGGATCATGTGCCACCAGACCTGCCGCCCCAGGACGTTCAGCGTGCCTTGACTTTCGCGGTGGTAGGAGCAGGAGCCAGCGGAGTTGAGCTGTCCACCAAGATGGCCGACTTGTTGCGCGATGCATTCAAGCGCCGCGCTCTTCGCGGCGAACCGCGCGTGCTGGTTATTGAGATGGGTGACCGCGTCGTCCCCGGGATGGGTGATGAAATTCGTGAATATGTCGATGATGCACTGTTGAAATCGCACGTCGAAGTTCATACCTTGACGCGGGTTACGCGCGTTTCACCCAACAGTCTCACGATCGAGCATGAAAATTACGAAACTGAAATCGACGCCGCGGCCGTGGTATGGACGGGCGGTGTGCGCGTTAATCCGGTCGTCGAACGACTAAATATCGAAAAAAATAGTCGTGGCTTAATTATGGTCGAACCGACCCTTCAAACGCGCGCCCACAAAAACGTCTTTGCACTTGGCGATATCGCTTTCTACCCGGCAGCAACCCCTACACTCGCAGGCACAGCCCAACTGGCTTTTCAGGAGGCGGCACTGGTCGCCGACAATGTCAGTGCCTTTTTGTCGGGCGGCGAACTAAAAACGAAACACTTCGAGGAATTGGGCGAAGCGGTCAGCCTCGGAACTGAACGAGCCGCAGTTCTCGCCGGCGGCAAAGCCTTTGGTGGACCACTTGCCCGCCAGGCGCGATTCGCGCTCTACACTTCACGTTTGCCTACCTGGCATCATCGCCTGCGAGTCGGGGCAAGCTGGTTCTTCGAGGGAACGACGCCCCGGCCGCTGTTGCCTTTGGGTATTCAAAGGTAGGTAAGTAAACCCGTGAAGGCACCAACCCGAACGCGTTTGCAAATCCTGCTGGTTGTTGTTCTGGTAGTGGGCGCATTCGCCGTATACCTCTGGATACGAGTAAAACGCGACGCTGCAGACAACACGGCCGTCGTGGTGGTATCGGAAACTCCTGTTCCTTCGTCGTCGCTTGACCTCCCTTCAGTTACTCCATCGTCGCCGCCGTCTCCCACTACGCCACCTGAAGTGCCTCAAGTTGAGCCCGGATTTAGTTCACCGCCCGTGAGTACCGCCACGCCGCCCTCCAGTAGTTTCGTCGGTCAGCTAAGCCTGGTCATTCCAGTAATGGGTGTGAGAGCGGATCAGTTAATTGACACTTTTGCCGACGCGCGTTCGGAGGGACGCGTTCACGATGCCATCGACATTCCGGCGGCGGCCGGCACCCCGGTTGTCGCGGCGATTGATGGTGAAATCGCCCGCTTGTTCCAAAGCGAGCGCGGCGGAACAACCATCTACCAACTAAGCCCCGACAAGAAACTCATATTTTATTACGCCCATCTGCAGCGATATGCCGACGGAGTGGTTGCCGGAAAATATGTGCGTCAAGGCGAGGTTATCGCGTACGTCGGTGACACCGGCAATGCGGGAGCGGGAAACTATCATCTTCACTTTTCAATAGCGGCCCTGGCAGACCCCAAACGCTATTGGGAAGGAACGAACATCAATCCCTATCCGCTGCTGCGGAAGCAGTAGGCCAGACATTCTTGTCTGTCCTCTTTGAAGGGACAGGCAGGATTGCCTGACCTACCGCTGTCCGTTAATCGTGCAAGCCTCATATCGAAGGTGAGGATTTCAGTGCGGAAGATGCGTGTAAATCCCCGTTAACTCTGTGGGTATGCCTGTTGCTGGAAACTTGTCGGTGAGCGACCATCGGCTCGCTTTATCCATCTCTAATCGAACGAGGCAAACTATGATTCATCTACCAAAAAATAATTATAGCTTCGTAGCTATCTTTCTTACCCTGCTCTCGCTTCTTTTAGTTGCGGCTTGCCAACCCGTTACTAATTCAAATTCCAACACCTCTACGCCGGCAAGTCCGTCGCCTTCAGCGTCGCCATCGGCTAGTCCGAGCCTGACCGGCTCGGTAATCACGCTCCCGGTCCTGGACGCGCTCTTTTCCGATGACGCGTTCAAAACGAAATTGAAATCCACGGTGCAACTGACCGACGAGCAGTTAACCCAACTTCAAAAGATCGCTTCCGACGAAGTCGCTAGATTGCGCGAAGCGAACATCGAAGAGGGCACAACGGAACAAGAGCGCCAGGCGGGGCAAACGCGGCAACAAGCCGACGAAGCAATTCGGAAGGTCGTCGGCGAAGAAAAGTCTGCTGCCTTTTATTCTTTCGTTCGTGATTACTGGATCACTGGCGGTGAACAGACGACGGCCGATAAGACGGCCTCCACCGGGGACGGCGCGCTTCCCGGCCCAAACGCCGTGCCAAAGGACACCCGTGTCGTAGTTAACATTCCCGCATACCGAATGGATGTTTTCCGCGAAGGCTCACTGGTCAAGTCGTACAAAATCGGAATTGGTTATCCAGATTTTCCTTTACCTACGGGTCTTCGCAAGGCGCAGACGATCATTGTTAACCCGACCTGGACTCCGCCCGACGAGCCCTGGGTCGCGAAGATGAAAGGCGTCGCTGTAGGTGAGAAGGTAGCTGCGGGCAGCAGGCTCAATCCGCTCGGACCGATCAAGATTCCGATTGGTCTACCGTCGTTAATTCACGGTGGCAAATCGCCCGCGAAGCTGGGAACGTACGCGTCCCATGGTTGCGTCGGGTTGACGACTCCGCAAGTTCAGGACTTTTCGAAACTGCTGGCTCAGGTCACCGGGAGCGAACTCTCGGACAAGCAACTCCAGGGGTTGTTGAAGGACAAGACCAAAACTGAAACGGTGAAGTTGGGTCAGGCAGTGCCCGTCGAATTGCGCTATGAAACAATTGTAGTGGAAGACGGCAAGTTGCACATTTATCGTGATGTCTACGATCACGACACTAATACCGAAGCAACCCTGCGCACGGTTCTGGCGGCCAATGGAATCCAATTTGACGACTTGAGTGAGGAGGAGCGAGGACAGATACTCGATGCCTTGAATGCGATGGCTGGACGTTCGACAGCGAGCGAAGCCAAGCCTAAGGGACTCGCGTCACCCTCGGTTGAAGCCAGTCCAAAGACTGCAGCGAGCAAAGTTGCTGCACGCCCAAAGAAGCCGATTGGCAAGAACCAAAAGGAAGTTGTTATAGAAATCGCGACGCTTAAAGGGAAGGGTTATCCGACTGCAGTTAACCTTGATACCGGTAGTGGAAAACCAGCCGCGGTCATTGCGGCTGTCAGATAAATGGTCCAGGCGGGGGCAAACAATCCACGGAGTCACACTGAAATTAGTGTGATTTCGTGGATTGTGTTTGTCAGTGCTTCACTCTATAGGTAACCAGCACGCATCCATTCTTTAACGTTCTGCACTCAATCAACTCGAGATCGATCTGCCGGGACATCTCATAGAATATGGGAATACCTGACCCAAGCAAAACAGGATGAAGATTGAAGCCGATTTCATCGATCAAATTCGCTTCAAACAGGGATTTCGCCAGCAAGCCGCCGCCCATGACACAGATGTCTTTGCCCTCTTGCTCCTTTAACTTCGCTACAAAGTCGGCAGCATCCTCGGAAACAATTTCGAGCTGTTTGTTCTTCTTCTTTTTAAGTGTGCGGGAGAATACGTACGATTTCATCCCCGGGTAACCGCCGCCGCCGCCCATCCGCAGTCCCACTTCGTAGGTTCTACGGCCCATTACAATCGTATCAAACCTCTTCCAATACTCAGCCAGGATGTCGGCAACTTCACCGCTCCACATGAGCCAATCCACAGCGTCATCTTTGCGCGCGAAATAGTTGTCGAGACTATTAGCGCCGCCAAAAATTACTTTGCGCATGATGTTTCTTGTTAAGCGGCCGTTGCGGCCTCGCAGGAGTCTAGTTCCGGTGCATCCTCGATTGGCGCACCAGCCTCGCCGAAGTAGGGCTTACCATTTTCGATGGCTTCGAAGTACTCTTCGATTCGATTCAGCACTTCTTCAACTGAATGAGAGTGATAGATAGACGTGCGGAACAGGGCGCCTCCCTGAAGGCCGCGCGTGAACTGTCCGGCCAGTTGTTTCATGCGATTAATCGCCGGTGCCTCGGGCATGTCTTCCCGAAGCATGTCGAAATACTCGAGCAGCACTGCCCGTTTGTCCGCGAGCGTCGGCTGAAATACCTCGCGACCATGCATCGTGTCTTCAATCTGCCGAAAGATCCATGGGTTAGCCATTGCCCCGCGACCAATCAACACACCATCGCAGCCTGTTTCTCGAAAACGTGCAAAAGCCTGTTCGACTGTCGTCACATCGCCACTACCAGAAACGGGCACCTTCACAACTTCCTTGATCGCCTTGACCAGGTCCCAGTTTGCCAGACCGCGGTAGCCTTGCTCTTTCGTTCGTCCATGCAAAGCTATGTGTTCAACGCCACAAGCTTCGGCAAGCTTCGCCGTTTCGACCGCGTTGATAGTGTGATCATAAAAGCCCGCTCGGATCTTTATCGTGAGTGGAATCGTGATCGCTCTCTTAATTTCTTTCAGAATCGTCTCGAGACGGGAATGATCCTTCAACAAGCCTGAACCGCCGCCATGCTTCACAACTTTGGGCGCTGGACAACCACAGTTGATGTCGAGAATGTCCGCTCCGACTTCTTCTGCCATTTCTGCTGCCATGCGCATCCGTTCAGATTGTCCACCAAAAATCTGCACCGCAAATGGACGCTCCTCCGGATAGAAACGCATTTGTCGTTTGGATTTTGGGTTGTTTCTCGTCAGGCCCTCAACAGAAATGAATTCTGAAACACTGAGACCGACGCCTCCGCGTCTTTTCAACAGACGACGAAAGGAAACATCCGTCACTCCTGCCATTGGTGACAGCACCAGTGGCGGACTGATCACAATGTCGCGAATCTTAAATGGTTGAATGTCCGGGGTCATGTCCTACACTCTTGTTCCTCAATGTTTGATGGTAACTGGTGTTCCCACCGAAACGGCATCAAACAGTTCCTTCATATCCGCATTCTCCAACGCAACACAGCCCCATGTCCAATCGCTGCTCGCGCCATTCCCATGAATGTATATGTCCCCTCCGAGAGCTGTGTTTTGCGGGGGTGTCGCTTTTCTTTTGATGGCCCGCACGATCGTGTCGTACTGCCGGCGCGAAATTAGATTGTCGCGTAGCCCGCGCTCTGCGTCTTCAATGTTCGGATAACTCAGCCCAAGTGACAGATAGAATGCGCTTTTGTCGTTCTTGGTGAACACGTAAAACTCGCCTTCCGGCGTGCGTCGATCCCCCTGACGAACCTTGTCCTCGACAGGACTGAGTCCAAGTCCAATTTTGTAACGTCGGACCAGGACACCCGCCGAATACAACTCTATTCTGCGCGCACTCTTGGTAACTAAGATTCGAGGGTCCTTGAGGGGGAGTTTTAATGCTTGAGTTTCATTGACCGGAATTGGTGCTCCGGACAGTTCGGCTGATGCGAAGTTAACCAAGCAAAGAAGAAGTAGAATAAAGAACTGCACCAGTCTCAGGCTCAACCAACGACGGTACATCATAATTCGTCCTCATCTAACGGCGTTTCCGACAGTATTTCGTAGAGGCTCCTGGACTCTTTTCGCGAAGTCTGACGATTGCTGGGAACGGAAATGACGCGCAGGTTGAGGATTCGATCGCGAGTCTGAAGCAAAATCTCGTCGCCGCTTCTCACCACGTGGGCAGACTTGGCCGGGTTTCCGTTTATTGAAACTCGTCCCGCGTCACAGATTTTTTGTGCAATTGTTCGACGTAGACAGAGACGACTCGCTTTGAGGAAAAGGTCGAGACGCATGAAAAGTCAGTGATAAGTGAAAAGTGAAAGGTGAAGAGCAAGAGGTGGTCGACTCTACTTCTTACTCTTCACCTTTCACTTTTCACCGTTCGTCTACTCTTTGCCGCTCTTATTCTCAGCCGTTTTCTGCGGCTTGAGTTTCAGAATGGGCGCCACCGCAGCGTAATAATTGTCGGAAATCTTTATGTAAGCATCATCCCTTAAACCCTGGAGATATGCTTCCCTCTCCTTTTCATTGCGCTCAATGGTTATTACTTCGCGCACCCTGTTTTCATTGAAGTTGGGCGTCGCACTGCCGGCGACTCGCTCATCGACGCGGAGAATTTGGTAGCCGTCGCCCGTGCGAAGCGGTTCGCTAACCCCGCCCGCAGCAACGGTCTTAATCGCATCGCCGATGTCGGCTCTAAGGTTTGGGACCTCGAAAGTTCCCACTTTTCCCTTGTTGTTTGGCGCGATACGGACTCCGTTCACTTCCCGCTCCGAGTTTGAAGAGGCAAGTGCGCCAAAGTCGGCGCCGGCGCGTAACTGTCGGACTAATTCCAGGGCGCGCGCTTTTACCTCAGCCTCATTCTTCCCAGCTGAACTTAAGTAAATCTCAGATAGCGTGACGTTCTCTGGCTTCCTAAACTTATCCGGGTGCGTCTGGAAGTATTTCTTCAGTTCATCCATTGTGAGCCCGAAAAATATCCTACGATCAACTTCTTGTTGAATAACCATCTGCTTCATTAGCTCGGCGCGCATCGTCTGTCGCGTCGTCGCAGGATCAATACCCGACGCTTTCATCGCAGCATCAAGCTGTTCGATTGTGGAGATGCCCTGTTCCTTGGCAACTTCCAGCATTCGTCGATTGACCTCAGCTTCGACTTCACTCGACAGTTCCAGTTCTTTTCCTTTTTGCAGAAGCAGCTGCTCGTTAACGAGCGTGGCAATTAAGTCTGCCTGTTTCTTAGTGACTTCGTCGATAGCCTGTTGTTCAGGCACACCGGACTGCTTCAATGCGTCAATCCGTTCTTTCGACTCGCGTTTCAGCATGGACAGGGTGATCACATCTTCGTTAATTTGTGCGATCACTTCATCGACGACCTGCAGCTCGCCTTCCTGGGCAAACACGGCTGAAGCTGAACCCAGCATCACAAATAAAAGGCTGCCCGCCATTGCGAGCGAGAGGAATTTAAATTTCACTGTCATACTCCTAAGCAATTCTAATAATTCAGTTGATTGCGGTTTCGACATCACACCGGGGGGATGTCAGAACGAAAGCCTATATGAGCCGCATATTTGACCACACCAACGATATGTACGCCAAACGAGGCGAAATTGACCTGCTACTGTCTAAGTTCTACGAGGATGCCATGCACGACATCGAGAACGTTGTTCTGTTCGTCCTCAGTAAGGACTAACCGCAGAATACCTGTCGGCGTGAAAACGCGCCCCTCACGAGAGTTTACGAACGCTGTCAGCTTTTCGGGCGAAATTCGCGCTTTCTCCGTAAACTTCAACGCGATGCCCTCCGCCGTCTGATCGATGGAAAGTACGCCCAGTTCCTCCGCCAGACGTCGCAAGAGTGCGTATCCAAAAAGCTGCTCCACCGAAACCGGCAACCGACCGTATCGATCTCTTATCTCCTGTCGAATTGTTCCCAACGCTTCTTCGTCGCGCGCCGATGAAACACGTTTATACGTCCGCAAACGCTGGCCCATGTCGTTGATATATTCATCGGGTATGGCTACGTCCACACCCAGATTGATCTGAACGCTTATTTCATCTTCGATAGTCTCGCCAGTTAACTCAGCAACGGTACGCTCCAGCATCTGCGTATACAGATCGAATCCAAGCGCGTCCATGTGACCTGATTGTTGCCCTCCCAACAGATTACCGGCGCCGCGCAATTCGAGGTCAAGAGCCGCAATGCGAAAGCCTGCGCCCAGGTCTGAGAATTCTCGAATCGCCGCAAGTCTTCGTTTCGCAATTGGAGTCAGCTCCTGTTCGCCAGGAATCAGGAGATAAGCGTAAGCCCGGCGATTGGAGCGCCCGACACGCCCGCGGAGTTGATAAAGTTGAGAAAGACCGTATTGATCGGACCGATTTATGATGATCGTGTTTGCCCGGGGGATGTCTATTCCATTCTCGATGATAGTAGTCGCAACCAGAACATCGTATTTATGGTCAATAAAATCCAACATCACGCGTTCCATCTCTTTTTCGTTCATTTTTCCGTGGCCCACCGCCAGTCTCGCTTGCGGAACGAGGCGTTGCACCAGGGCGGCAATTGTGTCGATGGTTTCCACGCGGTTATGGATAAAAAAGACCTGCCCGCCACGGCCCAGCTCGAGCTCAATGGCTGACTTGATCACGTTCTCAGAAAACTGTACGACTTGAGTTTGAATGGCCAATCTGTCGCTCGGCGGAGTTTCAATTAGCGACATGTCACGAAGGCCGCTGAGCGACATATTCAACGTGCGCGGGATGGGAGTCGCGGAAAGCGTTAACACGTCGACCTTTTTCTTCAGATGCTTCAATCGTTCTTTGTGGGCGACCCCAAAGCGTTGCTCCTCGTCGACTACAACAATGCCAAGATCTTTGAAGGTCACATCCTTGGAAAGAAGCCGATGCGTGCCGATAACGACGTCGACTTCCCCGGAATCGACACGCTTCGCAATCTCCTTCTGTTCCTTCGCGGAGCGAAACCGCGACAGCAATTCTATCTTCACCGGAAACGGTGCGAACCGTTTGCGAAAGGTGTCGTAGTGCTGGTAAGCGAGGACCGTTGTCGGGGTCAACACTGCGGCTTGCTTGCCTTCCATAACTGCTTTGAAGGCCGCCCGCATAGCCACTTCTGTTTTGCCGTAACCGACGTCGCCGCATAGTAAGCGGTCCATCGGCGTTGGTTGCTGCATATCGTTCTTTACGTCTTCAATCGCGGTTTCCTGATCCGGCGTCAAAACGTATTCAAAACCATCTTCAAACTCTCTCTGCCATGGCGTGTCACCGGCGAAAGCGAAACCGCCAACAAGTTTGCGTTCGGCGTACAGACGCAAGAGTTCGTCAGCCATGTCGCGCATCGCGCGCTTCGCTTTGGCTTTCGTCTTTTGCCAGCCGATACCTCCCAGACGATCGAGCGTCGGTTGATGACCTTCAGCGCTTGAGTAGCGTTGCACCAGGTCCAGGCGCTCAACCGGAACGTAGAGCTTTGCGTCCTCAGCATAAAAAAGCAGCATGAACTCGCCGCTACGCGCTCCGAGATCCAACGTTTGCAGTCCGCCAAAGCGGCCGATACCGTGGTCGATGTGAACAACGAAGTCGCCGGGCCGGAGATCTCGAAAGTCTGACAGGAATGCGCTTGTCTTCGATCTCTTCTTTCGGCCCTCCGTCTTTTGTCGCCGGCCTTCAGGCCCGGTTCGACGTTCAACGGTTTGGCCGCTGACTTCGTCAAACAGATCTGGTTCAGTGTGGGTGAGCAGTCGGGCCGACGGCATTTCGAAACTGCCACTCAGTCGGCCGACCGTGATGATGGTTTGTGGGGCAGCTATGTCGGGGGTCTCGATGGCGGCTTCTCCGGCAAAAGACAGACTGGCTTCGATCCCGTATTCCGCGAGGATTTCACTGACACGTTCCGCGACGCCAACGCTCGGCATAACAAAGACCGCAGTCGTGCCTCCATCGCGCGCGCTGGCTAAATCATCTGCAAGGTCTGCCAGGCGACCGTGATACCTGAGGACGGACTTTGTTTGCCAATCAACTTCAGGCGCTTGTTGCGTCGCGGGAAACAGAAAGAGCGGCGTTCGCAGAACGCGCGCCTTTCCAATCTGAACTTTGGGTGACTCAGCATCCAAAGCAATTCCCTGGTCTAACTCAGCAGCGGCGCGACCAAGGACACGAAGCTCGATCCTTTGGCGATCATCAATTCGCGCGCGTAGCTCCTCGGCTGATAGGTAGAGCTCAACCGGCCGCAATGCAATGTCATCGACGGCATCAGTTTCCTCATAGCGTTCGGCAAGTGTTTGATAAACCTCGCCGAGGTAGTTGTCCACACTGCCGGGTTCATCGACAACCAATACCGCATCTTTTAAATAATCGAAGACGCTGCTGCTCCGTTCGCGAACGATTGGTATCAGCCATTCCCAACCGGCAAAACTTTCTCCTTCATCCGCAAAAGCGGTGCGATCGCGAAGCGCCCGATCGTACCGTTCATCATTCCAGCGCTGGCGTGCGGCTGTTGCCCAACGCGTAAAATCCTGGCTACGGATCGCCAACTCGCGCATCGGCACAATCTCAATCGACTTGAGTTGCGTCGTTGATAGTTGAGTCTCCGAATCAAAGTGACGAATCGAGTCAATCTCATCACCAAAGAATTCTATTCGCACCGGACTCTGTTGTCCGGGTGACCAAACGTCCAGAATGCCACCCCGCATTGAGAACTCGCCGACAGTCCCCACTGGATCCTCACGAACATATCCGCAAGCCACCAATCTCTCGACCAATTCTTCAGGTGATTGACTGTCGTTGATGGAAAGGACCGCTCCGGCGTTCACAACTTCATCGGGCGTAACCGTTCGTCGTGCCAGGGCGCGCGCCGTCAGTAAAACAAAATCCTGTCGATTGCGAGCTAAGCGCCAAAGCGCCAACGCCCGCTGCTCCAACGTCTCCGGGTGAGGCGATGAACCGGCATACGGATCGCTTTCCGAAGCGGGAAGGATTAGTACTTCGTTTGCGCAGTTCGTAGTGCCTGCCAACGCGCAATACCAAAATCGGAGATCATTTTCCCACGGCTCAAGGTCTTTGTTGGATTGAGTAACAATTGCGAAGAGACGTTTTGTTTGCCGTTGCAGTGCCGCCAATACGAGCGCACGCGCGGACCCTGACACGAGGCCGCTGATTGAAACAATCCTGGCGCCGCGGTTGATCTCGTCGACAACACGCTTAAACTCCGGCGTTTCATAAACCCGTCGCAACGTGGTTTGGAGAACAGATACTGGTTGAATTGCGCTACTCATTAATAATTATTTCTCACTGACGCGTTTCATTCGTTCAATAATTGTCGATGTCGACGCTCCTTCTACAAAAGGCAGCGAGATTACCTGGCCTCCAGCGGCCTCGACCTCTTCGCGCCCATGAATTTCATCGAGCCCGTAGTCGCCTCCCTTCACCAGCACATCCGGCAAAAGCTTCGCGATCAGTGCCCGAGGTGATATGTCGTCAAATATTGTTACGTAGTCAACGTGTCGAAGCGCTGACAAAACTTCGGCGCGCTCACTTTCGTTTGTTAGCGGGCGATCGTCGCCCTTCAACTCTCGAACCGTTCGGTCACTGTTGATAGCGACAACCAACGCGTCGCCCAACATCCGCGCGCTCCTGAGATAATGCACGTGACCTACGTGTAGCAGATCGAAGACCCCATTTGTAAAGACAAGTCTTTTAGCCTCAGAGCGCAGACCTTGGCGCACTCCGAGCAGTTTCTCCAGGCTCAGAACCTTTTTATTCATCGATAGGAACAATCTACCACGGTCGGTATTTGAAGTTTAAGAGACGCGGCCTCGACCTGCTCAATACCAGAGGTTTATAACTCAGTGGTCTATTTACGATTTGACGTTTACGATTTACGATGCTCCTTATGCCGATTCCTTTCCTTGAAGAGAACGATCAGACCCAGGCGCGTCAGGAACACCTCGAAGCGCTGCTAAAACTGGTCGGAAACGTGTACCCAAACAAGTTCGAACGCAGTGAGATCGTAGAGCCAGGCCGCGAGGATACGATTACTGCGCTGGCGCAAAAGTTCAGGGCTTTCGAGCCCAAGGCTCTCGAGGGTGGCCGACCCGCGCCGGAGGAAGTCGAGCTGGCGAATCAACAACTGAATGTCAATACAGTGCGCGTGGCGGGACGAATCGCTTCACCGCCCCGCGTTATGGGTAAGGCTGCGTTCGTGCATTTGTCGGACGGCGTCGAGCGGCTTCAGGTTTACGTGAGGCAAGCTGATGTTGTTGGGGTCAGTAACGATTCCGCCGGCGAAACAGTGGATGGGTGGAAGCTATTCAGCCTGCTGGACCATGGAGACTTCATCGGTGTTGAAGGCTATCTGTTCATTACGAAAACGGGTGAATTATCAATTCACATTCACAAGCTGCAGTTTCTGGCGAAGGCTCTCGTGCCGCTGCCGGACAAGATGCACGGCATTCACGATCCGGAGATTCGCCAACGTCAACGCTATGCAGATCTGATAGCCGGCAGTTTAAAGATCGAACGGGAACAGGATGAGCTCACGCCGCGTGAAGTCTTTGAACGCCGCTCGGCCGTCATTCGCGAAATGCGTCGGATTTTGGACGACCATGGCTACATCGAAGTTGAGACTCCGATGTTAACCCCGCTGGCCACAGGCGCCGCGGCGCGTCCATTCAAGACTCATCACAACGCACTCGACATAGATCTTTACGCGCGCATCGCCCCGGAGTTGTATTTAAAGCGACTGCTCGTCGGCGGATTTGAAAAGGTTTACGAGCTGAATCGAAACTTCCGGAACGAGGGGATCTCGACTCGTACGCATAATCCTGAGTTCACGATGTTGGAGTTTTACTGGGCTTACGCTGATGTAAACCAGATGATGGATTTTTGTGAGGAGATGATCCGCGCGACGGTGTTCAAAGCACTCGGTCACACGCATGTTCGTCATGGCGAACTGGATATCGATTTTTCGCAACCGTTTCAACGCATGACGATGAGGGACGCGGTTACCCGGTTTGCCAATGGAGCAGAGATTACTGACCACAATCTTCTGGAGTTATTTGAAGAACACGTTGAACACAATCTGTTGCAGCCTACGTTTATCACGCGACTTCCCCAAACCGGTCTCCCCGCTATCGAAGGCTTCTCCCAGCGACCCAACTATTGCGGAGCGTTTTGAACTGTTCATCGCAGGCATGGAGATAGCGAATGGCTTTTCGGAGCTGAACGATCCGCTTGAGCAGTATGAAAGGTTTAAGGACCAGGTGGGACAGCGTGAACGAGGTGACGAAGAGGCAATGGTGATGGATGAAGACTACATTCGGGCCCTCTCCTACGGCATGCCGCCTGCTGCGGGTATCGGCATCGGGATTGACAGGTTCGTCATGTTGCTTACCAACCGGCCTTCAATTCGTGACGTGATTCTGTTTCCACACATGCGACCCGAAAGGAAGCAGGTCGACGCGGAAGAGCCTGAAGAAGAAACGGGGATTGCGAATAGCGGTCCGTGAACTGACTGGGTCGATTGTTATCGTCGTAATTTTGGCGCCTGGTCTGATGCGCCGTAAGCGATAATGGTTCCGCCGAAGCCAACTGCCCACCCGTGAGTGCGATCCGTGAAGAAAATGCGTTCAAGTGAGTGCGGTGTGGGGCTGCGTTCGCTGGTCCAATGAATTCCGCCATCCCTGGTGTGAAGCACTGTTCCTTCTGCACCAACGGTCCAGCCTTCAGCAGCATTCAGAAACTTCACATCATACAAATCTGCTGACACGCCCGACTGTTGTGCTTTCCAACTTCGTCCGCCATTGGTGGTGCGAAAAATGGCGCCGCCGCTGCCAACCGCCCATCCGACGCGACTATCGACGAATGATGTCGCATTGAATCGCACGCTACCAGGACCCGAAAGCCTGCCGTGGTGCCACGTCTCGCCCCCGTCAGTCGTTTGTAGAATCGTGGAGCCAGCACCAACTAACCAACCGCTGTGGTCGTTAATAAAGGCGCCACCGAGCAGTAGATAACGAGTTGGGGCCTGCAAACGGCTCCAACTGGTTCCAGCGTCATCGGTGACGAACATGGCTCCGCCTTCCCCAATCGCCCACCCGCGTCCCGAGCGACTAAACACAGTCCGCATTAGACGCGAATCGACCATTCCACCCCGGATCGTTACGCGCTTCCAGTGCTCACCACCGTCCATTGTCTTGAGGAGATAAGCGCGCGGTTCGTCGTTTGATTGAAGATCGTAGATGTTCTTTTCGCAGACGATCACGCCGTGTTGATCGTCCGTGAAGTGTATGTCCCGAATCGTATCCTCTGAAGGCAGGGACATCTTTCGCCATGTGCGACCCCCATTTAATGTGGAGAGCAACGTACCCCTGCTACCGACAGCCCATCCACGGTTTTGATCAACGAAGAATACGGAATGCAGCCATGACATCGATCCAGTACGTTGTTTGGTCCACGAACCGAGCGCAATCGGGCAGACAGCAAACAGCAGACAGCAGACAGCAACAGCACACTGTAGCTGTCTGCTACGAATGGCCCCACTGCGACCTCCGTTCGCAACTCCTATCTTTGAATCACACCTAAACTTGAATGCATTCATCTTCGCAATCCTGATCCTCTCAGGCTCCTGCTCGCCTAGCCTCCTGCGTCCTGCCTACTGCGCATGGCCTATGGGAAGACACCGCCAGTAAAGATTCGAGCGAAGCTTAGGATCGGGAAGAAGCTCATGATCTTTTGGAAGCTCTTGAGTTTGTTACCCGGCACGATCACCTGATCGCCCGGAACCAGGTACGTAACATCCGGTGCTTTGCCTTTGTAGATGGCGCTAACGTTCACAGCAATCGGCTTAAGATTGCCGTCGGGCTGTCTGCGAAGAACCACGACGCGACTACGATCGCCCGTTTGCAACACTCCGCCGGCCTCCCCGAGCGCTTCAGTCACAGTCAGGCGGCGATTCATTAGCCGGATGCCCGGTTGGGCCACATCCCCGATCACGCTGTAACGATACGACGACGCCTTATCGAGCGACACATCTACTTGCGGATCGATGATGTATTCGTCGTAGCGCTTCTTGATCACCTCGGCTACTTCTTCGACGGTCTTTCCGTTTACAAATACTCCGCCCGGTATTAGCGCAAGCGATATGCGTCCGCTTGGCGGAATAGTGATGCCGGAACGGGAATAACGATCCTGTCCAAACACACTGACAGAAATGATGTCTTCTGGCCCGAGACGATAAGTATTGAAGAAGTTGTTGTAGTAGGGAACGATGTCGGCTTCTTCTGAGGGCTGTTCGTGACGGTTCGCCTGTGTCTCCGCAGGAACGTCGGCAGGTGTCTTCGAAGCAGTTGCGGGAACGTCATCTCCAGTGGCCCCCGTGACTTCCTCGCTTGACCCAGTCTTTCCCTTCTTGTCGGCAGTTGATCCTGCCATCTTATCGTCAGACGTAATGCTTTTGGCGGGGTCATCGGGCAGGGCTGATTTCTCAGGCTCACCATTCTTCTTAGCGAATCTCTGGCGCGTCTTTATTTCTGCGCCATCGGGAGTCTGGGCCAACGCTCCTACCGTTGGCATAGCGACCAACAGTGAAACGATAAACAGGACCAGGATTTTGTGTAACAGCTTCATTTGAGCCTCCGAACTCTTGTTGCGACTAGCGTCCCCGACCAAAAAGGATAATCTTGATTGTTTCAAACAGGATGATTGCGTCCAGCATCAAACTTTGGTTCTTGATGTAATACAAATCGTACTGCAGTTTCTGCCGGGCATCTTCAATTGATGCTCCGTACGGATACTTTATTTGCGCCCAACCCGTGAGGCCCGGCGCAATCAGGTGGCGCTGTTCGTAGTACGGAATTTCTTCGGCCAACTGAGACACGAAATGCGGCCTTTCGGGACGCGGCCCTACGAAGTCCATCTCGCCTCGAATGATGTTCCAAAATTGCGGTATCTCATCGATGCGAAGTTTGCGGATAATTTTGCCGACCCGCGTGGTGCGATCGTCTTGTTCGCTCGCCCATACCGGTCCTGCCTTCTCTGCGTCGGTTCGCATCGAACGAAATTTGAGCACCGTAAACGTTGATCCGTTTTTTCCTACGCGCTGTTGTTTGTACAGAACGGGTCCGGTTGAATCGAGCTTTATGAAGATTGCTGTAAAGAGGCCGATCGGTAGTGACATGAGGCCGCCAATTAACGCTACGAACCGATGCACAATCTGGCGCGCAATACCGGAGATGCGCGCTTGCCTCCCACGGCTTGAGAAAATCAACCAGGACGGTCGAATCATGTTCAGCGAAACTCGACCAGTAACTCTTTCGTAAAATGACGCGCCCTCTTCAATATTGACTTTGCCGGTAAGGCTTAGCTGTAGGAGCTCGTTAGTTGGCAACTGACCGCGTCGCTCGCCCATAGCGACGACGATGCGATCAATATTTTCGCGTCTGACGACGTCCTCGAGTTCAGACGTTAAGCCAATCACCCGCGGGTTGATTAAACTCTTCCCCAACAGCTCCGGGTCTGAGCCTACGAAACCAGCGATCCGATAACCTGCGTCCGGCCGGTCCAACATCTCGCGTGCTACTTCCACGGCGAGTTGTCCCGATCCAACAATCAAAATCCTCTCTCCAAAGTCAGGGTGACCAAGAAGCCAATGAATGGACACCCTCCACCCCACCATAAGGGCAAGCGCCAACGGCAATGCGATCAAGGAGATTCCCCGACCCAACATAAGGTGAGGAAACCCGTAGAACGCGAGCGCCAGGGCAATCCAGGCCAAGCCCAGGGCCTGGACCAGTCGGAGGACCAACTCACGCCGGTCATGCATTACAATGAAGTCATACAGATCGAAAAGATAAAAAGCGGCTAGACAGAACGTGGTCGCCAATGCGGATTTTAGAAACCCCTGGCGCTCAACCAATTCAAAGTAGGCGCCATCAACTCCGACACGCAGATACACAGCTCCCACTATCGCGCCAAAGACGACTGCCGCCTCAGCGAGAAGTAACAATGTGGTGCGAGTATTTGCGCGAGAGGATCTCAACTGGCTATCGCCACCTCTTCTTCCGAATCCGAGACAAGTCGCAATTTCTCTTCAGACGGTAAGGCTTTGGGTTGGTAGTAACGCTGCTGATAGTAATAAGAGTTGGATTCGAGTTGTTCGTCTGCTCGGTTCAGTACCACTCCCAGCATGCGCTCACGTGGCAGCTGGTCCAACAGTTTGTCGACCATTGCATAACGCGTCTTGCCTGCCCGTACCACCATCAACGCGGCGTCGGCGCGATTGATCAACACATTGGCGTCGGTAAAGATTCCCAGGGGTGGTGCGTCAATGATGATGTAGTCGAACATCCGACGAACTTCAGCTATAACTCTGGCGTAAGTGGGACCGGAAAGCAGTTCGGCAACGTCGTCTCGGGCCTGGCCACCTGGCAACAAGTAAAGTCCAGCTGGATCTAAACGAACAATTGCATCTCGCAGATTGAGCTGTCCTCCCAGTACTTCCGAAAGTCCGCGTGGCGCATCGATGCCGAGATAATCAGTCGCGCAGGGCTGGCGCAAATCGCTGTCGATAACCAGCGCGCGAACACCCTCGGTTTGGGCCAACAGCCAACCAAGATTCAATGCCGTTAACGTTTTGCCTTCACCCATTCCGGCACTCGTAATTACAAACGTCTTCAGTTGTTCACGCTCACCGGCTTGCAAAATTCTTGTGCGCAGTGCACGAAATTGTTCGCAGTAAGCGGAACGCGGTTGTGTCAGGGCTACTAAATGAGGCTCGACGCGCGCTGCGGCTACGTCATAAGAGACGAAGCCCATCGCGCGCGCCGGCCCGGCAGCGTTCAAAGTTGCCCCAGCAGCACGCGATGCATTTCCGTTGGGGAGTGCCGTCCCGTCGGATGCATACGCTGTGTGCGCAGTGAACGCTGAACTTTTCACCGAGTGTTCCTTCTGATCTAAGATCGAAGAGCTTGTGAACAATTCCTCTTCAATTTGATCGGCGGATGGAACAAAACGATGAACACGGCGAGTGAAGACTCCTTCACTGCCTGATGAGAATTCGTGTGACTCGCGACGCATTGGGATCGGAGACTGATCAACTCCCGCGCGTCTTAATGCGTCATAAACTCTGCCCATTAGTTCTCCTTGTGCCTTTCCGAGAAACTCAGATCGGATGAGTGGTGGTCGCCGTTCCCATTTCCTGCCGACCATAATTCGGCGCGACCGGCCGCGGTAAAGATTCTCGCCGTCAGCTCGTTTTCCTCACCGGCCTGCATTCCATTCTCAAGTCGCGGCAACATGTCAAAATTCTCCGCCACCTCCTCGATGACGGAGCGATCGATCGTCATTTCACCCGCGGCATAACCAGCCAGCAGGGCGTTATCACAGATATTGTTTATGTTGCGGGGGATGCCTTCGGTACAACGGTAGATGTAGTCGACGGCCGCTGGAGAGAAGATGTCAGTGCGCGTTGCACCGGCCGCAAGTAGACGCGACGTGATATAGCGGTTCGTCTCGTCGACATTCGGTAACGGCTTGATCACACACCGTAGCGCGACTCGCTGCTTGAGTTGGCGCAGGTCAGGATTATTCAGAACTTCGCGCAGCTCCGGCTGGCCGGTGAGTACAATCTGAAGTTGTTTCGCCGTGTTTGACTCGAAATTTGAAAGCAGTCGAATCTCCTCCAACACACTTGGTGAGAGTCCCTGCGCTTCGTCGATGATTAGAACTGTGCGCAGTCCGCGTGCATGACGTGATTCCAGGGCTTGGCCCAGGGAAGCTAGCAACTCTGGCTTCGTGTCCCAGTTCTGAACATCAAGCAAATTAGCGATGTGCTGATAAAACTCCGTCACCGACAGCCTGGGATTGAATAGGTAAGCCACCATCACAGTGCGGTCGAGTCTCTGCATCATCCAGCGAAGGATTGTCGTTTTCCCGGTACCAACCTCTCCTGTAACGACAATCAGCCCTTTGCCACTCTCAATCCCGTAATGCAGGTTCGCCATTACTTCCGTATGCGAAGGCGTGAAGTAAATAAACCGCGGATCGGGCGTCAGCGCGAATGGCAACTCTTTAAGTCCGTAAAATTCTGCGTACACCGTGATACCTCCATGCCGTTCTTCGTGGCTTTTACGAAAACCTCTAAACGGCGAAGCGTTCGAAAACCTGCGTCAATTTCAAAACCAGAGCTAACGCTGGGATTGCCAGGAACATCGCGGCAATTCCGATCGCCAACATCATCCTGCGTCGTCGTGGAACTCGTAGTGCCTCGGCGGGAGTAAGGAGTTCCGGCACAGTCATCAGTACCGGCAATGATGTGTAATGTGTTGCGTCCTCGCTCGTTTGGATCGTCAGTAGACGAGGAACTTCAAACAGACCCGCGAGAAGTAGACCGACCGCAAAACCAGCCGCGAGACCGAGTCCCATCAGCATTAATCGCTTTGGGGCGACGGGGCGCGCGGGCAGGTTCGCAGGATCGACCACCTGAATGCCTTCACCCTGTTGCTGGCTCGCTGCATCGGCGCCGAGACCAATTCTTTGTGCCTGCATCAGGAGTTGGTCGTAAGCAGTTTTCTTGGTTTGATAGTCGCGTTCCAAAGCACCCAGTGTCACTTCGGCACCTGGAACGTTGTTGATGCGCTGCATAACGTTTGCAACCTGCGAATCAACTTGCGCCAGCACCGACTGTTGACGCTTGATTTCACCATCAACAAGTTGCTGTTCGACTTCCAAAGCGCCAACCGTTAAATCCGGACGATTGCGAAGTTTTTCCTGTTTCTCTCTAATCCGGTCTTTCCACTCGACAATCATTTGGTCCATTGCGGCATTGACCGAATCAACCTCCGCCTGCTTCGCGAGCACGTCCGGATGCTTGGGACGCAATTCTGTTAGCATGCGAGTTAACTGCGATTCGAGATCAGCTTTGCGGGAGATAAGTTGGGACCAGGCAAGTGTTGTTTTTGGATCGGTGGTGTTTTCTGCGACGTCTTCTTTGATTTGCTCCGACGTCTTTTGTACCAATGCTAATTGGCTGGTTAGCGCCGAACGCCGATCCTGCAGGCGGCCGACTTCGGAAATGTATGCTTTCTGCTGTTCGCGTAAACCCGACAACTGTCCGACCAGAGACGCGGCTTCAGAGGGAAGGTTACCGACGTTTTTCTGCATGAAGTCGAGCCGCTCCCGATCAACTGCATCCAACTCTTCTTTCGTCTGGTTAACCTGTTGGTCGATAAACTGCTTGGCAGAAGTTGTGGAGTTGATTGTATTTTTTGTTTGCTCGTCGATGTACTTACTGGCCAACTCGGCAGTGACCGCCTGAGTTGTCCGCGCGTTGCGCCCGCGATAGGTGATATTGAAGCCGTTCGTAATATCGTTACGGCTCGTATTCACTTCCACGTTAATGCTCTGCCGCATGTAGTCGATGAGCATCTCCATCGGCTCACCACGCTCGCGCTCGGTCTTGTAAAGGTCGTATTTCTGAATGAGCGGCTCAAGCGAGCTACGGCTCGTAACCACCTGCGCGATGCTGTTGATTTGGCGCGTCAGGCTGTCTTCGGTAATCGTGGGGACAACCGTGTTCGGAAGAGTTGAAGGCTTAACTACGATTAAGGTTGACGACTCGTACAGATCAGGAAGCTGAAAAACTACCCAGGACACCGCAGTCGCGATGGCAATAGCTGGAAGAATGATTAGCCACTTGCGCTTCCACGCGATCTTCGCGTATTCGCCTGGGCCTCGTTGACGGAATTCGACACTCATATAGAACCCTCCTTAAACGCGCGTTAGAGCGTGGCTAAAGCGTTGCGCGCCTCATCAACCTCTGCGAAAGGCGCCCTTTCACTTAAACGTACAGCCTGTTGAAGCGCACGGCGCGCGGCATCTTTCTCTCCACGAGCTTTGAGGGCCATTCCCAGATGATATTGATAATTGGCGGCGGGGGTTCCATTGCCGATCTTTGCGTTTCGTTCGTCAAGAGCGACGGCTTTCTTAAGTTGCTCGACGGCCGCTCCGTACAATCCCTTTTTGTAGTAGACCCAACCCAGCGTATCGACGAAGCCAGGTATGTTCGGATTCTTTTGCACAACGCCCTGGGCCAATCTGACGGCTTCGTCAAGATTTCCCTTGCCGTTGACTGCGTAGAGCCAGGCCAAATTGTTTGCGGCAATCACGGCGTTTTGATCCTTGCCAAGGGCCTGTCGATAACTCTCGGCGGCCGCGTCGTAGTTTTTCCGCGAGTCGTCGAGCATGCCAATCAACGTATGCGCAGTCGCATTCTCAGGACGTCGTTCAACTATCCTTTGATACTCGGCGATCGCGCGATCCTGCTGATTTGTGTTGATGAACAAAGCACCTAATGCGGAATACGCGGCGAGGTAGTTGGGATCCAGTTCAAGAGTTTTTCGTAAGGCCACTTCAGCCTGACCCGAATTTCGCTCGAAACCAAAGACTTGCGCTTTCAGGTAATGAAGAGAAGCATTGTTTGGATAACTGCCTAAGACCTGATCGATTCGACTGTGCGCTTTGTGAAGTTCGTTGTTGCGGGCATGTAGCCGGATCAGTCCGCTGAGCGCATTGAAGTTCGTGCTCTCAATTGAAAGTGCATTCTCGTAGAACCCAACGGCTTCATCCGTCTTGTTTTCGGACTAGCGCTACGGCGGCGAGGCTGATGTAGGGATATGTGTCGCTGGGAGCCGCATCACGCGCCATCAAGAAATCTTTCCGGGCTGCCGCAGTATTCCCTTGTTCAAGTTCTGCTGAACCGCGCGCCAGAAAAGCCTTCGCGCGAATCTCAGCCATCATCTGCGGAGAGTTTTGGCGGTCAGGCGCGGTTTGGTCGAGACGAACAATTAACTCGGACGCCAATCGCTGGGCCGCTTTCGAGTCGCCTGACGCCAGATTGATTTGGGCTTGCATCAGCTTCGCCGGTAAGTAGTCCGGATAGTTCCGCTCCAGATCGCCGGCGAAGGCGCGAGCCTGGTCCATGTTTCCAAGATTGAAATTCGCCTGGGCCATGAAGTAGAGCCCGGCGCGGGAATTCGGTTCCTGAACCAGGACCTCTTTTAGATCTTCAACAGCGGCCTGCAGATCAGGCGCCTGGCCAGTTTGCGAACGGACTCGCGCTCGCAGTAGCAAAGCTTGCCTGTCATGCTGATCCTTCGCCAGTACTTCATTGATTTGGGCCATCGCGCCCTGCGTGTCGCCACGCATGAGCATGATTTCGCCGAGACGGTAGCGCCCCTGGGTAAAGTCGGGCGACTTGGTCAGGATTTCTTTGTAAATCGCAATTGACTCATCGAGGCGATTCACCGCCGAATAGAAGTCGGCCAAGACGGCGCGACTTTCCGGGTTTTCTTTATCGAGATCTGCCAGCGCCTTATATGCAACTTCAGCTTTATCGAGTTGTTTGTGAACCAGGTAAAAACTTGCCAGCACGAAACGAGAGGTGCGATTGGTTGGCTCGACCGCAACTGCCTTGACCATCTCAGCTTCCGCTTCACCAAGCCGACTCAATTGGACGAGATACTTACCGTACTCAGTATGGGCGAGTCCCGAGTTTTGATTTACCGAGATTGCTCGCTGAAAGGTTTCTTCGGCTTTCGCCTTATCGTTTGTGACGATGTAAAAGCGCGCCAGACTGAGATACGACTCGACTCGCTTGGGATCTAACTGAATTGCATGATTGATTTCTGAGAATGCTTTCTCGCGATCGTCACGAGCGTAGTAAACACTTCCCAGCAGAATGTGTCCTTCCACGTGGTTAGAATCCTTCTGCAGGATCTCCTTCGCCAGACGATCTGCTTCAGCGATTAACTCAGGATTTCCTTTGCCGGCGGCGATGTAGTAGTTACCGAGTTTTACGCGCGCGTCGAGATTGTCCGGATCGAGCTGCGTGGTCTTGCGCAGTTCTTCAAATGCTTCCTGAAAGCGCTGCAGTCCCTCATAAGCTCGCGCCAGCCCCCAGTGCGCAGACGCTAACTTGTCGTCAATCTGAATAGCGTTGCGAAACTCAAGAGATGCTTCCTGATACTTCTCGTCCTTCAGGTAAGCCTCGCCCTTGTCGACGTGGGCGATTTTTGCTTTTGTCAGGATTGCTGCAGCCGCGATTGCAATTAAGGCTGCTAGAAGGAGGGACAGAAGGGTAATGCGATAGGCAATGACTCGGCACTCAGTTTTCATTTCATTTCCTCTCGTCGGGAGTTGGTTTTCCTGCCTTCGTCCTTTTGGCAGGTATGTCCCGATTGGGGGTCTGTGCTCTCGTTTTATCATCTTGGCGGGCAATGCCAGTTAATGAATCCCGAGAGGGAGACGTTTTCAGAAAAAGGTCAATTCAGAAGTGATTCCGCAAATCAGTGAGTGTCAGGGAGGGATTGGTCGGTTTAGTCAACTAGATTTGTTACCCGTTCAGTCTGGAATAAATTCGGGCAATCTCGTCGAGATTTGAGCAGCGAGCTCAGTAGCAGCTTTTAATGATTCTGCTTCAGACTTACCAACTGGTGCAGTGATCCTTACCAGGGCGCCATCCGAGCGACGTAGACTGACACTGTCCAAGACCGTATAAACCTTTCCCCAATATTCGCTCGCAATGGCACGACCGCGGCCCTGATACCAATAAACAAGCAGTTCGCGATGTCCACCGTTTTCGATTATGTAACGGTTCGCGACAAAGGATGGCCTTCCCTCGGGCGTGATAGTGATGGTGCCCGGCTGACTCATTACCCAACCTGACCCAGGCAAACAATTTAAAGGACTATGGTAAGTGGCCCCATCGCGTTGGCTTGCGTAATACCCAACATAAAAACCCATCACGCGACCATCGGCTGCGCGGTAATCGCGGAACAGATAGTCGCTGGCGCGGAGCACCGCCAGAGTTTCATTATCGAGTTGCTCATCGCCACCAGTCTGTTCCCAATTTCCAATCTGCTTGGGAAAGTCCCTTAGTTGTTTTCTTTCAACTTTCGCTTCACCGAGATAATGCCAGGCGTTTGCGACTGCGCCACCGAATAGCATGACGGCAAGTAAAATTAGGAATCGCTGATTTTTCACTATTCCACTCCTTCCGCCTGCGCCGTCACTAGGGTTGCAGAAGCTCGCACGAGTCGACCATGTTTTTTCACGCTGTTCTTCGGTTTTGCGCGATCCAGTAGAACACCGACTCCGAACAACATCACGAATGCAACGACGTAGATCACCCATCCAGAGAAACTATGAAAGAAACCATCTGCCACCTGCGTACCGTAGTAATGGGCCAACACACCAGTTCCACTGACTCGTAGCGCGTTAGTGAATATGGCAATCGGGACGGCGGAGAGAACACAGAAGTGACGAGCGCCAAAATCCGTAGGTCTTTAGATCGACGAGAAGACGCGAACCAACATTCGACGACGTCGCATCCGCCGAACCGCCTCCTCGTGGGTGGGTAAAGTAGGCAAAGACTACCGCAAGGGTTACCAAGGTCATGAGTGAACGAATACCGCTACAAGCTTCAACTACTTCAAGTCTTTTTGTTTCCCGCGCCCCGAGCGGCATCAACTCGATAACATTCCCCTTCCTGAGAACCGGAATATCAAACAGGCTCATGGCCCATACGGCACAACGGGAAGCAAATAGCTGCAAAGGAAATGCGATCTTGTTGAATATGATTGCCGGTATGGGAATGGCGAGCAGCAGGAGGATAAGAGGAACTAATAACAGCCGAAGCAATTGGAAGCCCCAGAAATAAAGCACTACGCCGATGAGCATCAGCACCAGCGAAATGCGCTGAATAAACAACTCTGCTCCAGCTGTTCCCGCCCATAAAGCGAGGAGTGCTAGCAACACGAGCCGTACGCCCAACGCCGCTGCAGGAGATCCGACTGCCCCTGCAAATCGCTCTCGTTGGCTCCAAAGAATGTAACCAATTATTGCGGGTATCAGCAGACCGTGCGAATAGTTTTCATCGCTCCACCAATCCTGGCCGAGTTTGCCGAGCACGGTCGCGTACGCAAATGCCAAGGCAGCAGACAAGCGCAATGATTTTCCAAAGCGGCCCTCGCAAGGCTGCAGCGATTGAGAATGGAATGGCGGAAGTTGTGACACTCATTGGGATTTGTCGACGTGTTAACGTATGGAAAGGGCAATTTCTATACGAACGGTTTTTGTTAGCAGCTCTTCAAATCGGGCGATGCGGGCGATGCCGCATAAGGCCCGTTTACAATAAAACGTCTAAGAGGGATGGGTTTCCGAAATTTGGTTACCGAATACCGGGTGGGATTTGATCTTGGTTGCCGTCCGCATCAGACACTCAGAGTACTTGGAAGTAGCCACGCAACCGTTACTGATGGTTTCAAGCAAGCGACTCGTAGACTCGTAACGTTTCTCTTACTGTTTTATCCATTGTGAAATTGGCATGTACTCTGTCAATTGCGGCGACCGACATTCGCTGCCGCAGTGATTTGTCCCGACCGAGCTTTTCAATTCCATCAGCGAGCGCTGCGGGATCCCGTGGATTCACGAGCAGTCCAGTTTCTCCGTCTCTCACAACCTCTGGAATTGCGCCGGCTCGGCTTCCGACTACCGGCACTCCGCACGCCATCGATTCTGCCAAGACCAAACCAAACGCTTCGCCAACAGTTGCAAGCAGGAAGAGGTCCGAAGCCTGAAGCAGGGAAAGTGGATCAGGTACTAAGCCTAACCAGTGAATACGCTCAGCAACGCCGAGTTGGGAACCGAGTTGTTTAAGTTCTTCCAACATCTCGCCGTCGCCTGCCACAAAGAGCCGAACACGCACGTTCCTTTTTGCCAGGACGCCTATTGCCTCGACGATAATCTCCGGGCTCTTGATGGGTCGAAGGTAAGAGACCGTTGACAAGATGATTTCATCGGGTCCAATTGAAAACTTTTCGGTTAACTTCGCCCGCTCGGATGCATCCGGCTTAAACCGATCTACGTCAATGCCCAGATGACGAACAGTAATTTTCTCCTCGGGAACGCCGCCTTCCACAAGCTGCCCTTTAATGAACTCGGAAATGGCAATGATGCGTGCGAACGGCGCAGTCATGATTCGATTCCGAGCGTGAACTAATTTCCGCTTCCATGACGTCGCCTTGAAAACACCTCCGTTTTGCATCTCGTAGACTACTGACCTGACTCCGCCGAAACGGGACAACCAACCGATAGCGCGAAAGTAATCGAAGAAGATTATGTGCACGCATTCGATAGAGTTCTTCTCGATCACTCTTTTCAACTCTTTGTAGTAATGTGCGGGGCCCTTTGAATAGTTGATAGTCGCGATTGAAACACCACCCTCTGTGAAACGCTTTTCGATGGCGGTGGGCAATTCTGACGCGAACACTAGCACCGAGTGACTGCCTCTCGCTGCCAACGCCTGACAAATCGCAAGGTGCCGATCCTCCTGACTGCTCCAGGAACGGGGTGCAGAATCCAGTAAGAATGCAATGTTCGGAAGTTTCATTTGCTCTGTAAGGCGGTCTAGTTTTAGATAGGTTCTACGTGGTTGGAGGGTCGACTTACACTTGATTGCCTACGCCGTACAACTGCAGCAATTGGCTGACATTCTGCTTGAGATCAAATTTTTCTTTAACAATCGATGCGCCAGCGTCGCCCATTTTTTTTCTCAGATCAGCATTACTTGCTAACTCAGAAATCGCCGCGGTCGCCGCAGTTTTGTCCCCGCGGTTCACGAGCATCCCTGACACACCATCTCGGACCAACTCAGGGATGCCACCGACCTTCGTTGCGACAATTGGTTTCCCAAATGCCATCGCTTCCGCGATCATCCATCCAAATAATTCTTCCCACGCCGATAACTGGCAAACAATGTCCGCAGCGTCATAAACGCCAGCGCCGAAAGGATCCTCAACTAATCCTGTCCACGTAATGTTGCCGGCCAAGCCTAGTGTTTCCGCCTGCTGCATGAATCTTTGGCGATGGTCTCCCTCGCCTACCAGGACAAAATGGATATTGCGACTTTGCGAAACTAGTTCAGCCGCTACCTCGAGTAGTTCGGGAATGCCCTTCTCCGGGATCATCCAGCTGACTTGAACAATGACGATTCGATCCCTGGCAATCCCGTAGCGTTTTCGAAAGTCTGCACCTCGTTCCGGACTCTTCGTTACACGCGAAAGATCCACCGCGTTATAAACCAATTCATGACGGTGCTTCGGCAGCAAATCAAGAGTTGTTAGGCAACTCTCGCCGTATCGGCTAACAGAAATAACTTTCGAGATTGGATTGTTGACTGTCCTCGAAAGGGCGCGTTTCCAAAAAGGGGCTCGCCGGGCAACATATCCCGCCGGCCTGGAAGAGTGGTCTGTGAAGAAGACTTGTTTTACAGACTGCAACCGCGCAAGCCACGGATACAGCCCAAGGAATCCTGTGAAATGTAGGTGCAGTATCTCCGCTTTATGACGACGAATTATTCCAGCCAGCCCCTTAGCCGCCTTCCAATTAACCTCAGTGGAGTCTTGTAGAACCTCCATCGAAACATTTGGGTGGCTAAGGAATTTTCGAACTTCCTCTGTCGGCTCACTCAAAAAGCAGAGAACACTTTGCCAGCCATTCTGCTGAAGCTGAATAGACAGCTCTCGGGCAAATGTCTCTGTGCCTCCGATTCGAAAAGGCTTGACTCCAAATACTGATACTAGTGCAGGCATGGCGCGCCTTTGATTGTGGGTTTATTAGCTCGCATTGACTTAGGAGTTGCGATCAGCTGAAAACTCGATTTAGCCGTGCACAGATTCTGTCTTTGACGTTCTTCATTCGGAGCTCAGCACTGTGAGCAGTAGTAAGTGCGCGGTAGAAAATGGAAGGATTGACCGGGCGGACGAACGTTGGATTAAAGTTTGTCTTGTTTCCAAATCCCAGGATTCTTTGATCCTGGGCGGATAGTTCACCAAGGAAGGCAGCGTTGAGGATTAACGGATGATAGCGGTAGTAGTTCAAATCCTCCTGTTGTAAAGCGACTTTCGGATCGTGATAGTTGAAGAAGCATGCGCGTCGCTCCTCCAGCATCGGCACACTTTGCCGGTGAATACCTGATGTATCGAATAAAAACGCCGTGCCCGCTGCACCAGATAATTCCGCTATCTGTGATTTTTGAATATCACTAACTTCGCGATTCTTAACGAGCCGCGGATGCTGTTTGCGGTGACTGCCTTTAATGTAATTGAAGGCGCCGCTCCGTACATCACTGAGATAGATCGCCAGTTTTACTTCTCTGGGAATAGCGGTGGTCATAGTCGGGTCGTACCACGCATCTCCATGCCAACCATGAAAGTCCCGTTTAGTGGGTAACGACTTCCAACCCTTCGCTTCAGTCAGCTCGTATTTGTTTCCAAGGTACTGGTCCAATACTCCCTTCACGACGGGATGCAATACAAGATCAACAAAACCCTGTTCCAGTACCAACACATCTTCTACCATGTGACGGTATGGTTCAGTTTTCTGATAACCGTCGCGGTTGTTCCAGCGCATGTGCTGCAAGCGCGCATCAAAGGCGGATTGCATTGCACGGAGGGTACTTCCTGAAACTAACTCAGGCATCAACACGACACCATCAACATCGAGTTGTCGAGCGAGCTCGTCAATCCGCGCGTCATCCCGAGTCGGCTTTATCCAATTTGCGACATCATCGTGTGGTGTGATTTGAACTTCGTTTCTCATTCTAGTGCAGCGACATAGACGCAATTAGCCCAACGGAACCTGGTTTGACAAATTCTCAAACTTCTCCGTACACGAGCTCTGACTCAGTTTCAAGAACTGACTCTGTCGCTTTGTTCTCCTGCATGATCTGCCGCAGCTTGTAGTCACGGTACTGTCCCGGAGGGTTGTTGCGGCCATCGACCGCCGCGACCACCATATTGTACGCCTCGCGCGCGCTGGCGAAATGAATCTTGAATTCCCCAGTCCGATCGGAGATTTCCAACACTTCGCCCATAAAGCGTTTCATCTGTTCACCAATCATCGCGTCCTGATCGTGTTCGAAAAATCCATGCGAGTACAATTTGATAAAGACCCAGTCGGGTCTCCCCTCCACACCAATTGCTGCGCTGCGCCAGCCGTTGAATCGGTTCCTACTCAACGGATAATTTTTAGCGAGCGCTCCATCTTCCACGCGCGGCACCGGCAGCCCATAAACCCGACGCGTCCAATCGAAAACAAGCGGGCCATTAAAGATAATTGGCAAGCTCAGCGTGCCCCCCACCTTCACCGAAGGACCCGAGCGATGCGGCTTCGCTTCCGTTAGAGGATGACCACATTGGTAAATAGAGTTGATGCGCGGAACCTGCGATTGAAATGGTACTGAGGGAAGAGTGAAATCGGCATAACAACCCGTTTCCGAAAGTATCTTCATCTCAGAATCCACACCACAGAACCGTCCACCCGCTGAATTAGCAAGAGCCCAATTCCCGTGGACAAAACCATACTTAGGCACCGCGCCCTTATGTTCACGCGAGAGACACCTATGTTCCTGGGCTAATAGATCCCTAAAGGTAGTCAGCATGAACCTGGTGTTGTCGGCGGTGTCGGGCCTGTCAACACCATGGTGAAAATGGATCTCGACTTCCCCATAACCGTCTGCCTGTAACTCGGCCAGTCGCTCCAATAGAGGTCGCTCGTATTGTTCAGCGGGGAAGAAGTTGGTGTGACGGAAGGGAGTGCCATCGTGATCGCGTATCGCGTCTCCGGTTGCGCGCGCTAACTCACACCACTTATCGAGACGACGCATAGCTTCGTCACCCAACCCAGGCTCGAAATGATTCGCAACGACAAAGATCAGGTGAAGAGGACGATTCGAACGCTCGGGACGACGGAGCATTTGTCGTGTGCGCCACGCCGGGTAGCGCACCAGCCACGGCAGTGACCATCTGACCTTGTCGCTTAACTTTGTATCTACAAAATCGTCAGCCATAACATTAACTCAAAACGCGTTTCCCGTTCGTGCTGCAAATGCTCCGGCGGCCCTGATAGCCGCCACATCGGCGCCAGGACTTTTGCCGTCCGTGGACTTGTTGCTTACTTTGCTGTTCGTGCTGAGGCTCCATTCCCCACCCCCATCATCCTTGAATCCGATCCTTTGCAAGGACGGTACAAAGTAGTTACCAGCCGGGTATTTCTGTTCCAACCTCTCACTAGCGGCTACTCCCAGATTGTCAGCAAAAATATTTCCGCGAAAGACTCCGCCCGGAAAGCAGTTACAGAAAATATTTTGCCGGCCGCATTCGGTGCCGTCCGCGCCGCAAACAATGCCGTATTGATTGAACTGCACAATATTGTCGCGGAAGGTAAAGTTCTTGGTCGGAGAACCGTAGCCTGTAATTACGTTCCCTGCCTGTTGAACCGTATTGTGCTCAACCGTCAGCAGCCGGCCGCCGTTTGTTTGTAGAAAGTAAGGAATGCTTCCTGAGTGTTTGGCGACGATGTCTATGAACAGGTTGTTTGCTATCCGGATGCTTTTGGCTTCCTGGCTGGGATGGTCATTGTCGCTACCGAGAAAATTTACCCCGCCATCCGCGTGACTTACTACGTTGTTTCGAATCTCCACGTCTTCGAGAGTGCTCCAGGGAGCTTTTCCACTCTGGTTTCGTACCGTCAGAACGATAGCTGTTGTTAGTATTTCGCTTTCAATCCAATTGCCCTCAACTAGAACGCGGCGCGCGTTCTTCAACTCGAAGGTTCCTTTGATTGCAGCGCGTCCAAGCCATTCCTTCGGCTTGCGAAAATGGTTACGACGGATTTCGATATCGGAAGGCACGAGTCCAGGGATCGAAGGATCCGCTCCTCCGAACATCATTACTTCCCCAGCACCTTCGAGATAGTTATTGATGATGTGAAAAGGACCTGGCCCATTCCAGCCTGCGATCGCCTGTGTCTCGTCGCGGGCTCCAGCGAATCCAGAGATGTGCGAGTTGAGCACTGAAGTCTGCGCACTATTCAGCGCGAAGCCGCGACGCGCTCGATTTAACCCGGTCGAATGAACGTAACAGCGATCGAAAATTAAATGATGGGGAGACTCGGAATACGACTTGTAATCTGAGCTTCCCAGATCGATTACGTTATAAACGTAACCTGCATTAGTTGTGGTGAATTCGACTCCGACAAATCTGTAATGATGGGCACCCGGCTCCGTCACTAATGCTGCCTTATCCCGAGGCGCAATAATTTTCGGCATCGCACGCGCGTGTGCCGAGGGCCTAATACGTTCACCTTCATTTGAAATACCACCCAGGTCAGCGGTGCGAACTGTAATGTAGTCACCCGCCACGCCGGTTTTGAAAGGTAGAACAACAGGACCGATAAACGTCGCGCCTGCTTCCAGAATAATAGTGTCGCCAAATTTTGCTTTGCGTAGGGCAGCTTGCAAATCCTGTCCAGCTCGCAAATAAATCTGTCCGCCTTGTTGGTTAACTTGACGTGGCCGTTGGGCCATCACAAGCACCAGACAGAACATTAGCGCGACGCCATTAATTAGAAGTGCCAGCGCCAACGTATATTTTCTATTTGCCTTTAACATGTACACTAAATCTAATCTCCTAATCAGACCTGCGCTTTTCAAAGACAAATTGGTTACAGCCGAGTCCGACACGGCCCACGTTGAGTTTGGTCAATACGAATCCGCTGTGTTTGCACACCTCGAAGACTTCATCCGGTGTGGCCACCTGATAGGGATAACCGCCAACCCAGTCGACGATATCGCGCCAACGACTCATGCCTCGGCGGGATCTATATCCACGCCAGGACGCGATATATTCATTCGGACGAAGGCGCACAACGGCGCTAGCGCCCGACTTAAGTTCCGCGGGCGCAGAGACTAAGACGGCAAACGGTAGTCGCAACGGCGCAGGTAACTTGTTATAGGTTCGTTTGATCCAGCGCCAGCGAGTGCTTTGGCTGCCGGTATCGTTGTACAGTGCCACGAACAGTTTGCCTCCTTCGGCGACTAACCTCTGCGCGTTCTCAAGAGCAAGCCACATGTCTCCCGTGTGATGAAGCACGCCCCATGAATAAACAACGTCGAACTTGCCAAGCGACTCGAGGTAATCGCGGTCAAGCGCCGAACCTTCTTCGACTCTCCACCCTTCATCGTTGGGAAAAAATTGATTCCTAAGGTTAACTGTGCACGCGACTGATTGAGGGTCGTAATCGAGGGAATGCACTGTCGCTCCCAACCTTCGCGCCGCTAAACTAAACAAACCACTTCCAGAACCGATGTCTATGAAACGCTTGCCTTCTAAATTTTCAATTTCCAGCATGGACTTAAGAGACGCCTGCGCCTCATTAATTCTTGACTCATCAACCAAAACAAGAAAGCGGCTCCAGTTATCGCCAAACTTGAAGCGTTCCCCTCTTGATATCTCTATTGCGTAAGCACTCATATATCCCCGTTATACCAACTGTGCCCTTTTTGCTCCTTCGAGGTGTTTAGCCTGCAGAAAGAAAACATCTACCGGTCGATCGCCCGTCTGCCATATCCGCAATTTACCGTTTTCAAAACAAAACTCCCGATAGTCGTAACCTGCCAACAACTGCCGTACTTCTTCATGGGTGGCTTCGTCCATCAAAGAGATTTCCAACAGCAACAACGGCCGGTCGTCGTCGATCAGATTTCTTGCGCCTCGTAGAGTTTGTAACTCCTGGCCTTCGACGTCACACTTAATAAACGACACCGGACGAGAGCCTCCGTTAAAAAGAGAATCGACTGTCTTGACGTCAACTATCGCTTGTCGCAATGAGCTAGTGGAACCGGCCGGAACTAAGCGAGCGTCATAAAAGCTTTCGCCAAACTCAGCGAAGGTTGGAACCTCCATCATCAATTGGCCACTTACTTCGGAGACTGCGCAGTTCAGCAACCGCACATTCGACAATCCAAGCTTGCGGACGTTCATCTGAAGGATCTCGAAATTCAGCGGAAACGGTTCGACGCTGTAGACCAGCCCTGTTTCGCCGACCACGTCGGAGAGAAATTTCGTGCAGGCGCCGACGTGCGCACCCAAATCAATAACTACGTCGCCGGGCTGCAAAAGATGTTTCAGAACGATAAAATCCGGATCGTAGCTTTCCGACATATGGCGCAGCACGCTGAGATAGTGGCGCTTTCGAAGTGGCGTTAAGGCCCACTCCGGCAGGTGATTGAGCGCCTGCTTCTTCGCGAATCGCTTACTGATATCGATTGTCTGCGTCAGATTTCTCATAAGCTTTTCGATGGAACTGTTACTGCACCCGAAACCAATAGCCGACTATTTTGACGTATTCCCTCGGAACCAAATCCCAGCCAAACCGATGCAGCCACCAGGTTGACGGCGAAGGGGTCTCGATGCCCGCAGCTGCGGGATCAATTCCTATCTGTTTCTGCGTTTCACTAAAGACCTTTCGAAACGTCCACAACGCCCGCCGTGAGTGGTAGGCAGATGTGACGACGACGATTGAATTTAGACCGCGCTCTTCGCAGTAGTCCCTGATTTTCAAAGCTTCGTCGTAGGTCCCAACGATCGGAACCATCATCGTTTCAATATTTTTGTCCGGCACGCCAACTCGTTTTAACTCCTCTTTCGCTAACTCGTGGTAGTACGGGTTTCGCTGAGCAGCTTGAGACCAGCCACTCTTGAGGTTGTCGTTGGTCAAAACAATTCTATTTGAGCGACCGGCGTTAAAGAGTTCGGCGGCATGTTGCGCACGCTCGCGGAAGGTAGCAGAACCGCTTAAGACAACTATTGCATCGCTTCTCTCGATAGGTTCACGCACTATTAAAAACTCTGCTGCTGCCCAGGCGCTAAGCGGCCAGAGAACAATCAACAGCAGACTGACGATAGCTAACCGCTGAATTAGCCGCCGCCTAATTTGAATGGGTGTTTTAACCATCAGGTTTAAAAGCAAACTACGTGACCGTCACCAACAAATGCCCTCATAATTACCATCGGACGTTCGGTCAAATATCCGCACCAGATCCAACACGATGCGTCCATCGTAAGTTCGCGATTCAATTGAGCGGAACTCATCAGCTTTATTACCGATCACAATAACCTCGGAATCTACAATCACTTCATCAACGCTACTTCGCATCAGTTGCGATATGTGGGGTATCTCTCGCTCGATGTATTCCTTATTTGCGCCGAAGAGCTTTGCCAGCGATACATCACGATCGTAGATTGCAAGCTGTAAACCTTTTCCGATTAAAGTTTCGATAAGCGTCACCATGGGCGACTCCCGAAGATCGTCCGTTCCTGCCTTGAAGCTAAATCCAAGGACGCCGATGCGCTTCTTGCCTGTCTGCAGGACCATATCAACCGCACGCTCTATCTGAAGTCGGTTACTGGTCAGGATTGACGAAAGAACCGGCACCTCCACGTCGAGCTGCTTCGCCTTGTAATTGATGGCCCTTAAATCCTTGGGTAAGCAGGAGCCTCCAAATGCAAAACCGGGAGTTAGGTAGTAAGGCGACAAATTCAGTTTTGTGTCCTGCGAAAACACTTCCATAACCTCGTGGCTATCGATACCGGCTGCCTTGCAAATGTTTCCGATCTCGTTCGCAAAACTGACCTTCAAAGCGTGAAAACAATTACAGGCATATTTCACCATCTCAGCGGTCTTAAGCTGAGTGACTAACAATGGCGCTTGAATGTCTGTATAGAGCGCACTGACCATGCGCGCGGTTTCGTCCGTGTCTGCTCCGATGAGCGTAAATGGAGGAGCGTAAAAATCTTTCAGTGAACTTCCCTCACGAAGAAATTCAGGATTGATGCAGACTCCAAAATCCCGTCCTGCTTTCTTACCAGAGTGTTCTTCGAGGGTCGGCACAACCAAATTCTCAATTGTGCCGGGCAACATCGTGCTGCGAATCACAACCGTGTGCCGCTCACTCTTGTTTTTTAGTGCAGCGCCGATCTCCTGGCAGACGTGCTGCACGTGTTTGAGATTTAAACTTCCATTTGCATTGCTAGGCGTTCCTACGCAAACCAACGAAATGTCTGATTCTTTTATTGCCTCACATGAGCAGGTCACTGCACGTAATCGCCCAGCGGCGACCATTTGCGAAATCAACTCATCGATTCCGGCCTCGACTATAGGACTACGACCCGAGTTAATGATTTCCACCTTGGTGGGATTCACGTCCACACCGATCACATCGTGCCCAGCCTTCGCGAAGCACGCTGCCGACACGCAGCCGACGTAACCGATACCGAAGATACTTAGTCTCATAGTTTCATTTCCTAACGTGGCTGCCGTACAAGTCCCAGCAGAAAACTCGCGCCCCATGAAAGATGAATTGCGAAGAACACAAATGGCATTAACGCCATTACGCCGGCACTGGCCTTAGCCCTTCGAGCGGCTTGGCACGCAAATACCGCGGCCGCAGTGAAATACATACCAAGCGCGCCAGCCAAAAGCAGCCATGCAACGCTGCTCCAAATTCCCAACGCTGCCAGCAAGAAGATGGACGCCACGAACATGGGAGCGATGGCGTGCCGCACCCTGATCGAACGCGGATGCTGCCTTATCATTCGGGCCTTCCATCCACCATACCTACGATATTGGGCGATGAGCTTTGAAAGAGTATCGCGGGCGAAGTAGTCGCAGTGTTCGGAACGGTCTAATACGACGCGGTCGCCTCGAAGCCTGGCGCGATAGTTGAAGTCATAGTCCTCGTTAGTCAGCAGGCTCTCATCGTATCCGCTGAGTTTGGACCACAATGATTTTTTGAAACATGCGAAGGCAACCGTATCGACGGACTCCTGGTGGGCGTTACCGGTGCCCAAACGATACCGCGCATCGCCAATTCCGAACGGATGCGAAACCGCAAGTGCAATGGCATGCGCCATAGCGGAGTCGGAACCGGGTCGTACCAGACACGGCATTCCTACGACTTCAGCCGCGCCTTCGTTGAGTACTTCAACACACCGCCGAATGTAGCCAGCAGAAGGAACGGCATGGGCGTCCATGCGCGCGATGACTTCTCCACTTGCGGCGGCGATCCCGAGATTCAACGCTTTGGGAATACTGCGCTCGGGGTTCCGAACGAGTCTTATGAAGAGTTTAGGATGAGCTTCCTGAAAGTCGCCGATAACTTCTCGAGTGTCATCCTCCGAATCGCCATCGACAATGATTATTTCGTACGCTTCGCAAGGGTATTGGGTGGCGAGATTATTTAGAGTCTTACCAATGAAGCGTTCCTCGTTGTAGCAAGGAATGATTACAGAAACGGTGGGTTGCGACGGCATTCGCATCGCAGATACTGCGGTACCTTCCATTGGTTCTGTCAGAGTTAAAGCGCTCATCGTTCCCCGTAAACCATTGATCGACCGGAAGATGTCGCCGTGACTACTCCAGCCGTCAAAATTTTTCGTTTCAGAGTCTCGTGACAAATAATGGAAAAGCGTGAGGCTACTTGTTCCCAGCCAAAGCGTTCGCGCACGGTTGCGGCTGCGCAAGTTCCAATGCTTTTAGCTAACGCGGGCTCGTCTAAGAGTTTAACTATCGACGCGGCAAATGATTCCGCCGAATCGGCGAGCAATAGTTCAGTTCCGTTCTTTAGAGGTAACCCCTCTGCACCAACGGTCGTTGAAACAATCGGCTTCTCCATTGCCATTGCTTCGTAAATCTTCAGTCGAGTACCTCCACCGATTCGCAACGGCACAACATAGACGGTTGCCTGTTCAATGTATGGACGCACGTCGTCCACTCGTCCCGTTACGGTGATCGAGGAATCGTCTTCCGCGAGTTTTCTCAGCGCGGCGGATGGATTTCGGCCAACCACTGTGAGAGTGACGGCAGGACACTTTCGCCTCACGATCGGAAGTATCTCGTCCGTGAAGTAGCGAATGGCGTCTTCATTGGGTAACCAATCCATCGAACCCGTAAACACCAGATTTTTCGGCTCAGGCTTCGCTGTACTCGACGGACTAAAAAACTGCGTATCAACACCAGTGGGCACATCAAAGACCCTGTCAACACCGTACTCCTTGCGCATTTGTTCGCGGTCGTCGGCAGACACGGCAATGACGGTGTCAAACTTCCGGCATAGTCGTTGTTCGAAGCTGCGCATCTTTAGCCATTGCCCATACAGGTAAGCCTTCTTCAATGAATTTTTTTGCACCTCAAAATGGCGCTTCCAGATCATCGCTTCGACGTTGTGTTGGAAAAGAACGGTTGGACAATCAACAGCGAAATCAATATTGATTGCCGGTGTGAGAAAGTCGCAGACTAAGACGTCGACGTCCCCTTTGCTGAGTCGCTCGCTCAATTGGCTTCGCAGGTCTGCTGACTTGTATTTGGAAATGGCATATGGAAGCGATGAGCCTAGATTCAACAAAAGATCAGAATAAAAGCGTGCAGTAAACTTTCCACGCAACTTGTATGGGACGCGAATCAGGTCGTGGCAATACTCCTCAGCAGCAGCGACAGCGGGTGACGATGCTCCATCGTCAAGAGTCAAATACGTGATCCTGTGATTGCGTTTCAACTCCTTGAGCATGTTGTAAGACCGAATCTTTCCGCCCTTGTCAACGGGGTGAAGCAGTTCGGTTTTGAGCCAAAGAATGTGCATCAGAAATCCTAAACGTGAGCGAGTTCCAGGTGTGAATCCTCGATTGGAATAGTGGGTTCACAGTCTAGAAATTGTCGTTGCCAAATCTCAAAATTAACGAGAGCCCACAACCTTTCTGCGTGATCCTCACCAGCGTTGTGTCGTTTCACAAGAGAACGTACAAAGGCGGCGTTGAATATGCCGCGCTGCAGCGCTCTCTCGCTTAAGACGTACTCATTGATAACGCTTTGGAAGGCGCCCCGAAACCACGTACCCACTGGGACTGGAAATCCCATTTTTGGTCGGGAGAGAATTGCTTCGGGAAGGACTCCTTTCATGCTCTCCCGCAGGATGTATTTGGTCGTGCCGCCCCGAAGCTTCATTCTTTCAGGCAGGCGCGCACGTGAATTCCACCAGCTTGTGATCCAAAAACGGAACGCGACTCTCGATCGAGGCTGCCATACTCATCTGATCTTGCTTCATCAAGAGTTCGTGCAGATAAGTCTTGGTATCTACGTACAGAAGTTGATTAAGCAACGAGGTCGCATCAGTTTTCTCAAGCGCTTGCTGGACGACTGAATATGGTTGAGAGTCACAAACGCGGTCGAGAGTTTCCGCGGTCAAAAGCTCGCATTGCATCACACGCGGAAAGACAGCGAAGTTATCAAAATAGATTGTTTCGATGTCTGGGGTGAGCGTGAGAAAAGTCCGAGTCAACTTCTGACGCAATGCCGAATTCGGTAGATCTGTAATCCAACTACCAAACATCGTTTTGAAACTACCCGGTAAGATTTTGTGATACTGCTTGCCAAGCGCAATATTCAGAATCGTCTTACGGTAACGACCGTACCCACCCAGCAATTCATCACTGCCTTCGCCAGTTAAGACTACCTTTACGTGTTCGGAAGCTAGTTTCGATACGAAGTAGAGCGCTACGCTCGACGGATGAGCAATTGGTTCGTCTTCATGCCAGACAAGCTTTGGTAATACAGAGAAGAATTCCTCGGGAGTAACTACAACCTCGTGGTGGTCCGTCTTGAAAGCCCTTGCAACGGTCCGCGCATACTCAAGTTCGTTCGCTTCCCTTTCAGCGAATCCAACGGAAAACGTCTTAATAGGATCGGAAACCATGCCGCTCATCACGGCAGCAATCGCGGATGAATCAATGCCCCCGGAGAGGAACATTCCTAGCGGTACATCGGCCATTAAGCGGAGTCGAACAGACTCTTCAAACAATTCCGTCCATTCGGTTAGGTAGTCTCTGTCGGTTCGTCGCGCATCCCCATCTCCGCTAAAACGCAAATCCCAATACTCTTTAATGACAACAACACCGTCGCGCCACAACAAGGTGTGCCCAGGCAGTAGTCGCTTAATGCCGCGGTAAAGGGTCTGTTCACCAGACGGGGCATGGTTAGCCAGGTAGTCTGGCAGAGCCCGATAATTAATCTCAGGTTTTACCGCGGAAGCCTCGAGCAAGACCTTTATTTCTGATCCAAAGTACAAAGAGCCATCGTTAGTGTGCGCATAGTAGAGTGGCTTCACGCCAAGCCGGTCGCGCGCAATAAACAGCTCCGCTTTCCGTTGGTCCCAAATGGCAAAGGCAAACATCCCTCGCAGGTACTCTACGCATCGTTCTCCATGCTCCTCGTAAAGATGAAGAATTGTTTCGGTGTCGCATTGCGTAGAATAAACATGACCGCGCGTCTCAAGACTCGATCGATAGTCGACGTGGTTATAAATTTCTCCGTTAAAGATGATATGAAGAGAACCATCTTCATTGGTCATTGGCTGATGTCCGGCCGCGACATCCACGATGCTCAAACGTCGATGACCGAGACCAACTCTGGCCCGCGAATCAACAAACAGTCCTGCATCGTCTGGACCGCGATGCGTGATCAAATCCCGCATGCGTTCCAATACGGGCACGGTGATCTCGCGCCGGGAAGTACTTGATAAAGCGATGCCGTTAATTCCACACATAAGAGTTTACTAGCTAGCTTTGGTGCCGGTCTCAGCGAACATTGAATCCAGATCGACGATCGGAAACGCGAAGTCCAGCAGACCTTCGCTGGTTTCCAACCAAAATTTGTTTCCCTGACGGCTCGCGACCAGGTAGTTAATTGATCTTGCCGACGCCAATAGCTCTTTACCGTTAAGTTCCAGGCTGTGACCATCTAACAGGACAAGTTCTTCCGGCAGCTCAGAAGAGCCCAGAGAGAACCTGGCCCATGTCCAGTTGAAGTCAGAAACGAGGTGAATCGTCTGAACCCGTCGTGCGCGAGGATCCCGTACCAAAACGAAGTCACGATGGTTGCCCTTCACAATTTCAAACGCCCGCCCGCCAATAGCTTCCACTTCGCGCACCGATGCGTGCTGTCCAACGGTTCCCGCATTAGGCAACAGCAACGTAATTAACTCTGTATTTCCTTTAGAAACAGCCGAATACGTCCACACGGGGGCAGACTCCCTCTCTCCATAAGAGTGCGAAACCCAGCCGTCTTCCCTCCTCCAAACGCCGTCGGCGAAAGTAACAAGGTCGAGACCGGCGTTATGACTAAGACTACTCGCCAACACTTGTAACTGGCTCTGGTTAGCGCGTCTCGATGGCGTCAATTGAGGATCGGAGCCTGCCGCAAAGTGAAAACGCAGCTCGAGCTGGTGAGAGTCGGCGGCAGCTACTTGGTCCCGCATTAGCCAATAGTCGTTTTTGAGAAAGAGAACACTGCGCGTATGGACCACAGGATCCGCGAGCCTCTTGTACCCGTCATGCTGACCTTCGATGAAGTCAAACCGACGTTCGGACATCCATGACCGCGCATTGGAGTTGGCTGTTGATTTCCACGTAAATGGACCATCTGGGATCGAAGAGGGTTGCCCATCCACCAACAAAACATTGTGGGCCTCGGAACCACGAAATGCGTCGCGCTCTTCGTGTGACCCGGTGTAAGTAAAGGTCCCAGCGTCCTCAAGCATCGAACAACCATTTGCACTCAACCCAACCGCGAGAGCGTCCGCATGCGCGTGACCGCTGTTCATCATTCCGTGGGGACCACAATCAAAGAGGAGAAAGTTTGCGTCGGCGTTCCAGCTGTCACGCATGACGTAGTACCCACCATCCGCAAATGCTCGGGACTGACTAGCGGGTGGTTCAGATCTCGTATTCTCATACGCCTTTATTCCATCGACCCCCAGTAGCCACAACGTCTCTTCAGCCGGTCCGCCGGCAACAAATTTGTAGTCGCCGCGATCGAAAAGTGCCGCGCCGTTGGATAGAGCTGCGCGAAAATCGTTTACCGGCCTGCTGTCCAAAGTAATCAAGCGCCCACCATCGTCGTCACCGAACAGCGGAGTAGTTCCATCAGGCCGCGTGATGTACATCAAGTGGTCCAGGAGTAGCTTAAGTTTCTCTTCCACGATTGCTTCGAGCGATTGTTTACTCGAACCGCAGAGGATTAGGAAATGGGTATAGAAATCTAACGTGTAGCGATGGTAATAACTCGATTGTTCGAAATAAACGCCATCCGCCCTAACCTGATGCTCCAACTGATCGACGAGGATCTGTTTACCGATCTTTCTCCATCGTTCCGCTTCGCGAAACTCGGGCAGCAAATTGCCCAGATAAAAGAGTCCCAACGCTTCACCGGTTAAGTGAGTATTTGGACTGAAGTACGTTGAAAGATACGTCTCCAGGTGACTTGCATTTAGATGGAGGAACTTCAGGGCGCGCGCGAAGATCAGCGGCGTTAACGCGGCGGAGTTCTGGAAGAATTGAAGTGCCCACAACCACGCTATTGAGCGAAAAGCGATTTCTAGACTGCTGGCCCAATTAATCCCGAGCTTCGGGGGATTGGCGTCCATCCAGGACTCAAGATGTTCCGCAAAACAGTCAGCATACTTCTCATCTCTAGTGAGCCAATATGCCTGGCCCAGTGTTACGAAATACTGATGTCGATTCAGTTCCCAGACTACTTTCTTGTCACCGGCAATGACTGGGTTGAGATAGTCAATGCGGCTCCAGTGTGCAAGCGGTGTGGTTATTCCTGCTACAGGTTCCAGCAGCCAATTCGGTGGACTGCCGAACTGCAAACCTTTGCGGCCTAGTAAATCAAATTGCCCAGCCCTGATCCGGTCAGCGCTCTCAACAATTCGCTTTTCAGCGTCGGGCCAATGAGCGCGGAGGGCGTCTATCGTCGCCTCGGGGTTTTTGAACGCCGGAAGAAAGTTGGGAGTCTGTCTGTGGCGAAAGCACTGAAGAAGCTGTTCGGCAGAACCGAACGCGGGCTGATCTTTTGGAGTACGAAACTCGCTCAACAAACTCCGATCCGTTAGCAACCTCGAGCGGTGGGACCACCCATTCCGTTCCGCCAATTTGTGAAGTTGTTGCGACGCCCTTGTCCGCGCTTCGGAAAAACTCATTCTGCCGATTTTGACGAGCACCGAGCTTGACCTGTTGCACGGTTGAGGTTGTCGGTTGGCCAACGCCTCATAAAGTTCAATCCACCGACCCCCGACTGCTTGCCACGTATAGTTCTTACATTCTGCCAATGCACGGCTTGTAAGGAGTTTAGAGTTTTCAGGTTCGTCCAAAAGCCGAAGCGCCTGGTGGGCCATCGACTCATGGTCGCTTTGTTTAACGACAAGCCCTGTGACACCGTCGGTTACCATATCGGGAATACCTCCCGCATCGGTTGTCACAACAGGTAGACCACAAGCAAACGCTTCAAGGATCGAAAGCGGCTGATTGTCGACCTTAGAGCCGTTTAGATAAATGTCGGCAGCATCGTATTGTTCGAAGATAAACTCCGGCTCAACTCGTCCTTTGAATCCTGTGTTGCGTAAACCTAATTGCTCGGATAGTGCAAGTAGCGCAGCCCGTTGACTGCCATCACCTGCTACGGTTATTTCCGCGTCGGCATGGGTTTTCTGAATGATCGCAAACGCGCGCAACACACAATCAACACCATAGTGAGGTTCCAGGTTTCGATTAGTTAAGAAGCGTGGACGTAATCGCTTTCGCTCGCGAAATGTAAAGGTGTCCAGCTCGATCAGGTTATTGATTGCATGCGCTTGAATACCGAAACGCGCGAAAACCTTTACCAGATACTCAGAAGGAACGACGATTTCGTCGGCTAATCGGATGATGGGGATGGCGGATGGCCACCGCGTCAAGTGGTCTTCGGCCTCGCCGCTGTGATAGTTCAGAAGAATGCGTTTTTTAAAGAGCCTCGCAATCACGATCGCCGGGGTAGGCGCCAGTACAAATGAGAAGTAGGACGCAGAAAACACGTGTATGATGTCGTACTTACCAACCCGCGCGAGTAACGCGGCAACATACAGCAATGACGTTACGAGCGTTCGCACATACTTAATTCTCTGCAAGGTTCGCAACGCCCCCGGTAGCCGTGGATTAATCGGTAGAAAGCCGATGTCGAAAGATGTTTCGTCACGCAACCTGGAAATGAGCCGCTCTGCCTGTACGGCTTGACCGCCCAGAATGTCCATAGACGGAGCAACGACAAGAATTCGCACCGGCACACGAGATGTGTCACGCGTAATTCCCCATTTGTTAATTTTTGACAAGTCGTTTTTCATTCCAGCTAAATCTGGTCATGACCGCTCTCGGTCCATTGCGGCGAATCCGGCGAGAAAAGTGTTCGCTGCTTGATGGAACGCACAACTCGATTCTTTAAAAGGCCGTCGTAAAGCGCTTCCATGTTTTGTAACAACGCACGCGACGAAAACCTTTGCTCTATGCGGTGTTTACCTTTCTGACCCATCGCGCGGGCCTTTTCAGGCGCCAGCAGTAATGAAACAATGCGCTGGGCCATTGATGCGTGATCACCAGAGTCAACGAGATATCCAGTCTCTCCTTCAAGAATCGCTTCCTTTGCTCCACCTACGTCCGTTGCCACTACTGGCCGACCAGCGGCCATGTATTCAAGAATTGAATTGGAAAACCCCTCGGCCTTTGAGGACAGTACGCAAACATCTGAAACGTTAAGCAAGTCCGAAAGTTGATGACACCGGCCCAGAAAGAACGTGCTCTCGGCTACGTTTAAGTCAGTCGCAAATTCTTCAATTGACGGACGCAACTGACCCTCACCGGCCAACAGAAAGCCCGCTTCGGGAATTGCCGTCTTCACAAGCTGCGCCGCCCGCAAGAACATTCGATAGTCTTTAACGTCATGACGCATGTTTGCGACGATCGTAATGAAGACCCGACAAGAAGTTGCTCTTTCCAAACCGAGCGCACGGAGGCTTTCCTCTCTAGAAGTGGGAACGTCGGTTTCCAGTCGGGTCATATCAATTCCGTTATGAATGACGGCTATTCGCTTCTCGTCTATTCCTTCGTCCACAAGCTTGAACCCTACTGCTTCAGAGTTGGCGACAATTTGATGGGCCAGAGCGTATGCCATTTTCTGGATGATTAGTTGGCCCTTGCTACGCATGCAGTTTGTCTCCCGCCGTGAGGCAATGCGAGCGCCAACACCAGCTAACAATCCGGCGGTCATTCCGAAGATATTTGTATAGAAATCGTGTGAGTGGATTAAGTCGATCTTGTTCTTTCGCAGGTATCTGACAAAGTTGCTCAGCTGTACTACCGCGTTGTGATCGTAAAAGCTTTTTAGCGGGTAGGACGGTATCTCATTCGACAGTGTTTCCGCGTCGGCTCGCAGGACGCCCTCCGGATTTAGCGTCGCCAGGAACACTTCGTACCGCCCGCTATCGCGCAGTAGACGAGTCAGTTGCAACGCCTGCCGCTCAGAGCCGCCTTCGTTGAAGCTATCCACAAGTTGGAGAATGCGAGGTTTCACAGTTTTTAAAAGTCAACGAAGTTGCGATGCCACAGCTCGAGCATGAGTAAAGACCATAGCGCCATCGAATGGTCGCGCCTTCCACATTCGTGCTCTTTGAGCAACAGTTCAACATGTCCGCGCGCCACATATCCGCGCTGAAGTGTTCTTGAATCGCTTAATGTGTCACGAATACGGTCCCGTAATTGTCGATTTATCCATTGTTGAATCGGCACTCCGAAACCTTGTTTAGGACGATTCAAGATTTCCCGTGGAACCAGGTCAGCAACCGCCTGCCTGAACAGATGCTTCGTCTCCAATCCAACCATCTTCACACCGGCCGGAATGCGCGTCACGAATTCGATTAGTTTGTGATCAAGCAATGGGACGCGCGCTTCCAGAGATACGGCCATGCTGGCCCGATCTACTTTCGTGAGAATGTCACCTGGAAGATATGTTTTGCTGTCGATGTAAAGTAATGAGTCCAACGGAGCGTCAGTCTTCACATTCATCGCGGAGTTCATTAAAGTATGAACTCATCTGACGGGAGTCGCCCAGTGACTCGCTAAAATCGTGGGTATAGAGCAACGCTTTATTCGGTACTGTGAAGATCGACACGTTGTCGAGGTACCGGCCGATTGGATCGAGCGAAACGTTGTGTACGTAGTTACGTCCCCATGCACCGTGCGGGAGGCGGCGGCTTAACGGATTCATGACCCCCTCTTTGATCAAATGAGGTACCAGGTCAAATCCTCGGCGTCTTCGCTCCGTTACGTAACGAGAGTAACCGGCGAACAGCTCGTCACCGCCGTCACCAGTCAGCACAACTGTCACGTGCTCACGCGCAAGCTTCGAAACAACGTAAGTGGGAATGGCAGAAGAATCTGCAAAAGGCTCGTCAAAATGCCAGGCGAGTTCATCAACAACGTCGCAGATGTCGGGTGTAACAATAAACTCATGATGGTCGGTGCCGTACCGTTGTGCTGTTAATCGTGCATACTTTAGTTCGTTGTAACTATCTTCGTTGAACCCGATGGAAAACGTTTTGACAGGCTGATCCATGTGACGCGCCATTAGCGCCACGACGGTGCTGGAATCAATCCCGCCGGAAAGAAACGCTCCCAACGGAACGTCTGACACCAAACGGAGTTTGACCGACTCATCTAGCAACGCACGCAACTCATCTAAATAATCAACAGCGCGGTGACCGTTTCCGTTAGTCTCATACTTGAAATCCCAATAGCGTTCGATCGTAAGTCGGCCGTTCGAAAAGGTTAGAAAGTGGCCGGGCGGCAGCTTTTCGATGTTATGAAAAATGGTTAGCGGATCCGGAACGTAGCCGAGTGAGAAATAGGCGTCGATTGCCTGAGGATTTATCTTTCTCTCAATTTCTGGATGCTTTAATAGGGATTTGAGTTCAGAGCCAAAGACGAGAGCGCCATTGCGCGTGACCGAGTAGTACAGCGGCTTCTTACCCACGCGATCCCGGGCGATGAAAAGTTTCTTTTCGCGATCATCCCAAATGGCGAAAGCGAACATCCCGCGCAAGTGGGTAACACACGACACGCCATACTGTTCATATGAATGCACAATCGTTTCGGTGTCGGAATTGGTGGCGAATTGATGGCCGAGTGAACGCAATTCTGATTGCAGTTCGCGGTAGTTGTAAATCTCGCCGTTGAAAACGATCGTCACCGTCCCGTCTTCATTTGCGATGGGCTGTTGACCTCCAGCCAAGTCAATGATCGAGAGGCGCCGCATTCCCAGAGCGACGCCATCGTCGATCATGACGCCTTGATCGTCGGGCCCGCGGTGCCGTATTACGCGGCACATGTCCTCAAGAATTTGAGCACGCTCGTCTTTAGCGCGAGTCTTATTCGCGTCCCAGAGATCCACAAATCCGGTTATTCCACACATGATCGTTTGATTCGGCCTAGCGAAGTACAACCGCCTCCTGCCGCTGTTTCAACATAAGCGCAACCGTCTTTTTGATGTCTGCCAAGGCGAGTCTCCCGGCAGGCAGGGCACTCAGGCACAACAGCGTCACTGCACCTGTAATAAGGAAAAGCGTAATCAGACCGACAATGGGGTTGTTGATTTCAGTGAAGCTCCGAAAGGCGGTTCCCACCACCAATGCCGCCAGCGACGCAAACGTGAAGGGTGCAATTGTTCGGTAAAAATCACTGGTTCGTACTGGACCCTTACGCCCGACAAACCAAAAGAGCAATGGATCAGTAAGAAAGACCCGCGTTAAGGCATACGAAGTTGCTACTCCCACTGCACCCCAGCGGAGACCCAGAATAATTGAAGCAACAGTTATCGGTCCGCTGATGAGCCCCCAATGGAACATGTCTCGGCTGCGACCCTGCGTGAGAAAAAGCCAGCCGCTGGTGTTCGCTATCGGCTGGAACATTCCTGTCATTCCCAACAGGAGAAATATGCGGCTCGTTGCCGACCATTGTGGTCCCAGCACTATCTTCACGATCCAGTCAGAAGTCGCCATCATGAAGGCGACGGCAGGCATCGTTAGCATGGCAATCTTCTCTAACATGCGCAGATAAGCTTGACGATATCTTTCGGCGGCGTCATTTATCCGGCTGAGTGCCGGAATGGCAACGGAAGTTATCGGTTCGTTTATCTGGTCGATCGGCAACGTCATCAGTTGGTAGGCGCGGTTATAGAGTCCCAACTCGTTCGCTCCCCAGAACCTTCCGAGGAGGACATTGTCTAGATTGCGCGAGAAGTAATTGATGATTGAGAAGCCGGTGAAGTTTCGACCGAATGCGATCATTGAACGAACACCGGAGTTTCGCTTTGGCAATCCGGGGCGCCAGCGGCACACGAGCCACACACCAATGGTGTTGGCAACCAACAAAGCCAGTTGGCTACCAACGAGTGCCCAATAACTAAAACCTCGCCACGCCATGAAGATTCCGACCACATAACCAATGATCGTAGCGGCTAAAAAAGTAACCACGAGAGCGAAGAAGCGCATCTGTCTTCTAAGTAACGCTTCGTGCTGGACGGTCAGGCCACCAATCACAAAACCAAAAGCAGTGACGGCAGTAATAGCCGTCAATCGTGGGTCGCCATAGAACCATGCAATCAACGGCGAGAGGGCAATTGTGAGGACGGTGATAGCAACACTGAAACCCACATTCACCCAGAACAACGTACTAACTTGATCGTTGCTAACTTCCGATTTCTGAATGGTTGCTATCGAGAGTCCGAGATCTTTGAACATCGCAACGAAGTTAGTAAAAAACGCGACCATTCCGATAAGTCCATAGTCTGTAGGGCTTAGCAACCGGGCCATCACGGACGTGGCGGCGATGGTTACGACGAATCTCAAAGAATGAGAAGCGACTGTAACGGCGCCGCCGCGAGCTGTGCGCGCGCCAAGATCGGCCTGAAGGTGATCTGTTTTTAGATATTCCTCGGCCGGACCAGTGGTCGTTTCTGGACGCTGTTGTAAGTTGTCCTTAGACATTTTCATCAGTCTTGTGTGGTCGCGCGCACTCTGTAGGCCTGCTGTAGTAGGCGTGGAGCTACGCGGAGCCACAGCATTACCACCCGGAGTTTCCAACTCTGGAAATACTTGTTCGCGAGATTGAAGTCATTTAACGCGGAGTTGAAGTTGCCCGATGATAGTGCTTGCTTTCCCCTAAATACCTCCGCTGTTGCGCGCCGCAACTTCAGAGTGCGAATGAGAGCAGCTTGTTCTGCCGAGGTTAAGTCTCCTTGTTTACTCGCCTTTTCCAAAACCTTGATTTCGCCTTCCAACGAGTTTACGGGGTTGGAGGCCAGGCTCCCTTCGTAAATTCTTCTGTGAACCAGGACACGTTTTTGGTAGGTCATGCGGGCCCCTCGTTTTGCCAATCGGAGCCAAAGGTCAAAGTCCTGCGAGTTTCGAAAACTTTCGTCGAAGTATCCTGCCCCCACAATTGAACTGCGCCGCGCGACGACACTGGATGTAATTACGTTGCATCGGGCGGAGATTAGGCTCTCGACTGTTACCGCTCCGTCGGATGGATTGACCTCCATGTTTGTCGACCGGCTCAAGCCAGTGGGGGTGAAATTGATCGCATCGGCGTAAACCAGGTCGTAACCACCATTGCTTTCTATTAACTCGAGCTGCTTCCTGAGAAAGCCCGGAAGCCAAACGTCGTCGCCGTCAAGAAAAGCGACAAACTCGCCTCGAGCGGACCGGATGCCGGCATTGCGGGCGGCACCTGCTCCGAGGTTTGGTTGTTTCAAATAGGTGATTAGGTGTGAGTACTGTTTGATCTGATCTTCAAGTTCCAAGGTATCGGGAGAACCATCATTGATCACAACTATCTCGTAGTCATCAAACGTCTGAGACAGTACAGAATCCAAGGTTTCGCGGATAAAACCCGCAACTTTGTAAGCGGGGATGATGACGCTCACCAAGGGCCTCGAGCCCAACGTGCTGTGGACACTTGTGGGTGGCAGCGATGTATTAATCGTCGACATCTAATTTCCTCCCGCCACGAACCTTGGTGTGCTGAATCGACGAACGATCACTTGAAACTGACTTTGAGAACCTTGGTTCTGGGAAGGAACTTGAGTCTCCAAGAGACTCTGAACAGATCCGGCGAAGGCAAACGCAGTAAGCCACCAAATAGTACGCGTACCAGAGATAGGCAACGGAAGCGAAGAAGCTAACGACCATATAGGCCACGAGACTTGCCTGGAGGCCGATCGCCAGATAGTAAACTGGTGGCTTGCGTTTAACGGTCCATGTCGCCTTCTCGATTCGACGCAGGCGGCTAAAAGGCGTCACCAGAAAAGCAACGTAAATCAACAGGGCTGCGACGCCCATCTCCGCCGCCACCTGAGTGTAAGCATTGTGGGTAGTCTTGTTTACGTTGGAATAGATGATGTAGTTGTCCATTCCCACGCCCAACGCGGGATGTCGAGCCGCGACTAGGAGCGAGCGTTTTAGATCGTCAGTCCGAGCAACGGCTGAGGCATCATTCGTAGTAGCCAGGCGGCTTCGATACGCGCTTGGAGCGACCGCGATTGCTGCCAGGACAGCTGTTAATGCCACGACCCCGAAAACCATTCGATTGCGCGGCGCCAGCTTCCAAACCAGAAAACCCATGACGCAAACAAATCCCAGAAACCCTCCCCGTGAAAAGGTCGCAACCATTCCGGCCATTAAGAGAAGTGAGCAGCCCAGATACAAACTCTTTTTCAGCAGACTGCGAGAGCCGAGCTATCAAAGCAAAACTAATTGGAATCATCGTGACTAAGTGGAGCGCGAGGTCATTCGGGTTACTGAAAAGGCCGCCAATAACACCGGCTATGCGTCGACCCTGTAATGCGAGATTGCCTAGGCGATAGTCATTCAGAGCTCCGATGCTCAACACGCAACTGGCAAACAACACAAGAAGTATCAGTTTTTTTAGTCGCTTCTCAGTCCGTACCACGTTCACCATAACGATGAACATCACGACCACTTTTAGATACTCCGTGAAACTTTGAAAGGCTCTCGATGGTTCAAGCGCTAATGGGATCGATAGAATTCCAGTAATCACTAGGGCCAAAACTAGTTTGACCTCCCGGGGCTTTGCCGTGATCCTGTTTTCAAGGCCAAGCTGCGTGGGAATGAAAACGGCAACGGTGATTAATGCGACCACGAAAGCACTCTTTGACAGCCATGCAAGTGACGGAAAAAGTTCGTAGGGCCGGAAGTAGACCAAGAACGTAAACGCGAAGAGACCGGCAAAGCTGATTGCGTGTCCGCGCCTACTAACCCAGGTTTCTTCCTTGCCCGCCGGCCGAGTTCCGTCAACCCCCGTGATCTCTCCACGAACAATGGCAGCTGGCCCAAAGTTGGTAGGAGCGCTAACTGCCGGGTTGGTTGGGGCTTGTTCAACGACGCGCAAGTTTGATCGGAGCGCCTGTCCATCTTGGGACACTACCCGTGGGTGGCGCGGTGACCGTACCACCGGTTCATAGTTCTCAATTTTGCGCTTATTCCGCATGGCGATAGGCTGACGTGTGACGGAGTTAATGTCCGAAAATCAAAGAAGCTGCTACGCTAAAATGCGCCGCAGCCTCGAAGTGCAGGGATAAAAGCTCTTGAGGAACCTCTGATTTGCTAGACGGCTACCTCGTTTTGGTCTTCAACTACCACGAGTTCTCTGACGCGTTCGCGAAGTGCGCCTTCGAATCTCCGGGCCTCCTCAACTTCGGAGAAAGATAGAGCGCGTAACTCCTGTTCGATCCGTCTTCGATAATCAGATACGAGCGAATCGGAGACTCCCAAAACGGCTGCGACTTCGAGTTGGGTGGAGTGCTGAGGGCTCAGATAGCAGTGCCATAAGACTCCAAGAATGCGGTTGTATTGCTTAATCTTCCCGCGAACGGTTTCGTGGAGATTGGCAAGGAAGTGGTCTACAAATCCCGCGGCTTCATTCTCTGATTCCCGTCGCAGTAATCCTTGCTCCGGATCCTCTCCCTTATCGACAGGTTGAAAATGATTGCCCTCACCCTCACTGTCGTCTCCATCTAATGGAACGAGGTAGATGTCCATCACAGGCAGGCGCGACATGACGAGACTTCGAAGAGCTCTGACATCCACAGGAGAATCGACGGCGTCGAGCACAGACACGATCAAATCCTCCAGGTCTGAATTACTGATGACGACCTGAGAATCGCCAGTACAGCCAACCATTCGCGTGTCGCGAGCTCGAACTGGAACGATATGTACTCGTTGTTCTACATCGTGCGAATCGCGGCGACGTTTACCGTCGGCCCATTCACTGAGTCCGTATACGCGGTCAGCTAATCTTCGGTGCGGTTCGTCTCCAGTACCGCTGGAATCAAATCGCCGGAAATTCGGACTTGACTGGATGAGTGTGGAAATGCGACGCGCCAGCCGGTAGCTTTCCGGATGCCGCTTGCGCAGTTCGGCTGTTAACAGATTCGTCAGTTCGATTTGCCCGATCTCGCATTCGACTTCGTAATCGGTCATCTCGGAAGTCAGATAGTGTTCGAACCGATTCTTACTCAACAACTGAACAAAAAGCTCTTGGGTCAAGTCGGTGTAGGCGCTGCTCGCCCCTTCTTCAATCAATAGCCCAGCGTTCCGCGATGCTCGCACCAATGGATGATGAGAGACGATGCGGTGTAGTTCTGTCCACAGCCGATTAACATCTGAGGAGCGGAGACTCTCGATCCACTTGCCACTTTTTGCCATTCGCTCGGCAGAACGCTTGGCACGAGCGGATAGCGGCACTTCACCCGCTGTCTTTGGCTCCAGTTCTTTTTCGAGTTCGCGACTTAGAGATTTCACAAGAATTTTTCTTTTGGGACTAGATGGATTTGGGTTTTTGAAAGAAAATGCGGAGAAACTGAAGGGTTAGGGTAAAGATATTCGCATTACGAACGAGGATCGGGGTCGTGAGTGGGACAACCACCACAAGCTCCTAAGCGGACTTAGTTTAGGGGCTGCCTTCGTTGGCTTAGTTCAAAGTGATTTTGGCCCGGTTATCCTGCGAAAAAGGTGGGCTACCTGGACGAGCATCAATGAGCAGGCGCTCTTGACGGGGAGCATCTTAGCAACATTCACAACAATGGGCAACATGTTTTTACAATCACTCCAAGTTATTGATTCCAGAGAACAAAACGCTCAAAGTCTTAAGCGAAAGTTATGGAAATGTGTACCAATTGAGTCTATTAAGCTGTTGAACAAAAGCAGAAGACTGCAAGAGTTTACCGCGAGAGGCGAACAAGTAACTTGCCCCCTTGTGCCTCGGACGACGGCCGATTTCTTTACCGCAATTTCGTTCTAGACACTCAGTTAACCCGGGACCACTCTTGGGGGCATCGATGATCGCAACTACCGCAAAGCTATTTAGCAAGAAACTAGCCTGCCCTTCGTCTAATCTTCTTCTTTCCTTCCACCGTCAGGTACTAGCACGCGAAATCAACTTTCTCATCAAACATCACCTGGCGAGTTGCGACTTTTGCTACTGCGAGCTACCGCTGCTCGCGTTTTACACTGCGCCGCAAAAAGGCGAATGTCGCGCCCCAGACCTTCCTATCAATTTAAGAGTTTTGGCGGAATGTATTCTTGGCAGAGAACGAGTGATGGATGACGCCTCGGTCAACGAGTGTGACGAAGCTTAGCGACTTAGAGCTTCAACCACACGCTCCATTGCGCTACGAATAAAGCTGTTCTATCAAATCCCCAAACTTCTGATCGATAATACGTCGCTTCACTTTAAGCGTGGGAGTCAATTCCCCGTTATCAATGGAAAACTCTTCCGGTAGTAACGCAATTTTCCTGATTCGCTCGTAATCGGCAAGAGTCCGCGTGAGGAGCGCAATGTCAGTTTGAACTATCTTGATAGCGGGGGGAAAGGAGGCGAGCTCCGCACGTCCAGCGGGATATTCTTCGCCGGCGTTCGAAAGCGCCTGTCTCACGGCCTCCCATTCTGGAACAACCAGCGCGGCAGGCTGTTTCCTGCCGGCGCCTACAACAACTACCTGGCTAACAAACTCACTTTGCTTTAACAAGCTTTCGATCTGTTGTGGCGCCACGTATTTGCCATTTGAAAGCTTGAACAAATCTTTCTTCCGATCAGTAATAAACAAATGGCCGTGCTCGTCCAAGTGGCCCACATCCCCAGTGGTAAACCACCCGTCGGTGAAAGCAGAAGCTGTTTCCTCCGGATGGCCGTAATAGCCTCGCATTACGTTTGGACCTCGTAACAAAATCTCCCCGTCTTCTGCGATCGAAAGCTCAATTCCTTCGAACGGTAACCCCACTGATCCTACTTTATTGTTTTCTGGACGGTTGGCAGTGACGATGCACGTTTCCGTAGCTCCGTAGCCCTGCAAAATCGGAATTCCGGCTGCCATAAAAGCATAAGACAATGCCGGCGAAAGCGGTGCTCCGCCTGAGACGAAATATCGCAAGCGGCCACCAACGCCTTCTCGCCATTTCGAAAAAACAAGACTGTCCGCCACTTTTTGCTCGAGGGCGAGTTTGGGCCAAACACGTTTACCCTTGTCTTTTAGCTCTGCATAACGCTGGCCGACCTCCAAAGCCTTCACGAATATCCGGCGCTTTAGACGTTTCTGTGAGAACCCCTTTTTCACTATGCGGTGATAGACCTTTTCGAACAGCCTCGGAACCGCTGTCATGATCGTTGGACGTACTTCTCGAAGGTTTTCGCCTACTTGATCGAACGAGGCTGTGTAGTAAACGGACACGCCGTTGTAACAGAAGATATAAAAACCGGTGCGCTCAAATATGTGCGACAGGGGGAGCACCGAAAGGGCGATATCCGTCGACGATATGGGCAGACCCGCCGTGATCGTCAACACATTCGTCATGAAATTCGAATGCGTAAGCATGACGCCTTTCGGTTCACCCGTGGTTCCGGACGTATAAATAATCGTGGCGAGATCATCAGGCTTAATCGCCTTCAGATATGCCTCGAATGCTGCTGGCTTGTTGGTCGCGCGGTCCCTTCCTCTCTTTTCCAAAGCACTGAGGGTCATGGATCTGGCGGGAGGCTCACCGCCTGGCTCTTCAAAAAAGATAATCTTCTCAAGAAAATCCAACCCCTCGAATGCTTCTTCCGCGTGCGCGTACAATTTTCGGTTCGAAACAAAGATAGCGCGCGTACCCGAGTCCGTCAGGATATAACGGATTTGATCAACTGCCTGGGTCGTATAAATCGGGACGTTGATTGCACCGAGACTCAGAATCGCCAGATCTGCTATGGACCACTCTGGTCTGTTTTCTGACAAAAGGGCAATGCGATCACCGGGTTTTATACCCATCTCGGCCAAACCCAACGCGACATCACGAACGCGGTCGACGAAATCTTCGGCGGAGATGTTGATCCACTCCTTACCGATTTTGTGGTTTAACGCATCAACTTTTCCATGCTTCAAAGCTGCCTTAAGACACAGACTCGGTACGGATGACGATGTTTCCGGCCTCTGATTTTTGTCGATTTCTGTTTTGGCAGAAGCTACTGAAGCCAAGTTCGCGCCTCCTATGTGAATCTCTTCTCTGATGAACCTTACTGTCTTTAAGCTGATGATACTACGGCGCTATCGTGCTTCCTTCGTTCAAGCGACGACTCACGCCGGTGCCCACCGCGACTATGACGCCTGCGTCGACTTTGTACCTCTTCGACGCGCCCATTCATCGTCGCAAGGGCAGCCATAATCAGGAACAGCAGAGCGTTGGACGGCGTATGCAGCGTAAAGTCAAAAAAACTATGGACCAAAACTGCAAAACAACCCGCCATGGCTCCAGTCGCGACGCCGCGCCTAAACTCATCACGCGAGTTCCTCCTGGCAAATCCCATGCGGAACAAACTGACGATGAAAAACAAACCCAGCAGAGCTCCTACGATCCCACCATCTGACAACACCTGTAGATAATCATTGTGTGCTTGTTCGAGTCTGTATAAGCCGTTACGGGAATCGTAACCCGTGTATACGACGCCAAAGGCACCAAGACCCGTGCCGATGACCGGATGATTTTTGATTATGTCCAGCGTCACATCCCAAAAATGCGCGCGTCCGGTGGTCGGATCCTCAGAATTGACAGTGCCGACCATTCGATTTAGTGCGTCTTCTCCGCCCAACGATACAACTCCAACGAAGAGCACAACCAGTAGTCCCAGCGCCAGAGCACCTGTAACCGCCGCGTTTCTTACCGGACCTTTTATCGCAGTAGACTTCTCACGCTTCCGACGACCCGCAAGCCCAACGATTACGACGAACAAGATTTCGGCGCTCATACTGATCATTCCGCCACGAGAGTTCGTCATGATCAGAGCTACTGCCATTAAGCGCGGCGGCAAACAGATAAATCACTCTCTTCTCTTTTTCGATTGAACCAGATAAAAGCAAACCAAGCGGCAACGCCATCGCTAATTCCATATAACCGGCGAAGTGATGGCGATTAATGAACGGTCCAAACGGGGTGCTCTGCGACATCTCCCGAATCCAGTAAAGTGTGTTGGGGCTGGTGAACGACTGGGTAAGGCCGAAGATTGCCAGGAAAAACCCAAAGATGATGATGGTCCTAACTAACAGTCGTAACCGCTTGGCAGTGTCAACAAAAATCAGCGTAGCCGCGAAGTAAATGAACAGCGCAAGCGTCTGAACCAAAACGAGTCTTGTGGCATAGGGATCCAGCGATAGACTCCTAACAAACGGTGCTGACAAGCCCGACTCCGTTCCCGGACTCCGCAAAGGCAGAAGTTGGACAATTCCCAGCACTAACATTCCCAGCAATGGCAACCTGCAAAATATTTCGATTGATGCGAACAGTGCCCAGGTTCCAGCTATCGACGACCCACAGTACTAACATGACAACTGCGCCGACGAAAAATATCGCCAGTGCCCAGTAGTGAACCGTGCCGTAAGCTAACGCAGAGAGAATAATGGCAAGGCACACGAGTAGGAACGCAAAACGGCTCGCCAGCGTGTGCTTAATGCGGTACGTAGTAAAGTTTACCGGCGGCGCAGGCAGTTCGACTTCCTGGGAACTGATGGCGCTATTTTCCGGACTTGAGAGCGAAGTCGTCATACCAAACCGTTCCAAAAATTGGACACACTGGCTCCTGCTGGCTGCACGTATCGCGAACTAGCTTTAACTGTATGGCTTCGGTTTTTGGCCCAGTTTTAAAAGCCAAAGAAACGGGCTGCCAATCATTGCTCCCGTTTGGCAGATTCGCGGAAGCGGCAAGTTGAGCATCGTCGGCTGCGTCTTCGATAATGATCATGGGTGTTGAAGCACCCACAAGTTGCTCGGTCTTAACGTAATACTCCAGAGTGTAAGCGGTGTCCGAACTAACAGGCACTAACTGCTTAACGGCGATCGCGTCGAGATGAGAACGGACCTGGAAAAATATTCTCAAGCTTCGGTTGCTGTTATGCCCAGCTGGGCGCAATTCCGATTTGCACGGAAGGAGAAGAAGGCACCTGCCAACCAAAGAGGAATGCCGGCCCATGCGCGACATCGCTCTGAAAACCGGGATCGATAATCCGTCCCAGCTCCGTCCGATAACTTGGACTCGGCGCAACCTCGTTCCAAATTTGGGCTGCCGTATGAAATCGTTTCAACAGGATGAGGTTTGATATTACTGGCTCAGCTACTGACCGATTCGCGCTCTTTTCACTTTCGTTCAGTGTGTTCCACAAGCTCAAACCCTCATCGAACCGCGATCGCCGAATGAGATACTGCGCAAACTGTGCTCGAGTAACGGGATCGCCGCCGACTGCCGATTTTAGTGCCTCAAAATCGTTGCTATAGACCTGCCACGCCACATTGAATAATTGAGGCTGAAGTTCTTCATTCGCCTGACTGGCTCGTTGTAATTCCGAGAACGCTTCCTGGTATCGATCTCGGCGAAGAAGCAGGTTGCCGAGATGCCATCTTGGAAACGAGTAGGCGGGTGCGAGTCTCACTGCCTCGCGCAATGCCTTTTCAGCCTTCTCATATTCCCCAGCCTGCTCCAGCGCCTGGCCCCAAGCCATCCAGTAACGATAATCGTTGGGAGACAAGCTAACAGAACGTTCAAATTCGGCTACCGCCTGTGAAACCTGATCAGCAGGAAGTTGCTTGTGGATGAAACTCCCGAGGCGCCAATGAGTCAGTGGATCCGCGGGAGCGAGCGAGACAGCCATCTGCGCGGTCGACAATCGAGATTCCTCGGCATTGAAGTACTCCGCGATTGTATTGCCCAGATACCAGCGAACGACAAACCACGATGCGATCAAAGCAAGCAAGACCGCTGAGAGCATTATGATTCGTGCGAGCGGGCTCGCTTTGAAATGAACTAGTTGATCTGGCATTAGCTGCTTTATAGAAGAATTCGCGTAGGTGTCGTTTTTCTCGAGCTTTAACGGTCTGAGAGATCTTCGATGGTAATTCTCATTCGTTTCACACCGATCTCTTGAGTGCGACCAAACTCAAGTATCTCCTGCAATCTTTCTTCCGTCATTTTTAGGCTTGAGATCAAAACTTCGGTGACGGCGTGTTGGCGGCAGATCGCATCCAAATCGCCATTACCTCCATACACTTTAAGACCATGGATCAGTTTGCCGCGTTTCGCCGGATCATCATCCACGAATCCCACTGGCGAGTATTTCAGCGCCCGGTTATTCAGAAGCTCTCGCAGTAACAACTCACCTGCGTCTCCTGCTCCATAAATCAAAACTCGCCGGCCATCGACACTCTGGGCTACAGGTATTACCTGTCGAAACAGCCGAAAAGTCATGCGGCTTCCGGCAAGGAACAGGAACATCAAAATGCCATCTATGATGAAAATCGCTCGCGAAAATCCTTCGAACCGGAAGGCGAAAAGGATCGCCAGCACACTCAACACGGAACTCAAGCACCACAGCCTTTGCAAAAACGATCAAATCATCGAGGCCGGTGTACCGCCACATCCCGCGATAAACACCCATCACCAGAAATGCAGCCATCTTGACAAACACCAAAACCGGCAGCGTGCGCAGAAACAACGTCCACGCTGCGCTTCCGGAAAGCGCTCCCACCTTAACCGCATAAGCACACCAATACGCGAGCAGGATTAAAATGACGTCGAGCAAAACTTCAAAGATTCGTCGCTTGTACGAGAGGTCAACGATGAATGCGTAGACCGAATTGTTCTTGGCTGCCAGCGCTTCCTCGGTTTCGTCATAGACCTTTACGCCTGCCAGGTAAACGCCAAGCAAAGTAAGGACGAACCGTAAATCCGGCAATCGCAGCCAGGCTCACATCCAACTTTACCCGTTGGACCAGCAGAGCAAGCACACCGGATAGCGCAGCAAAACCGTAAAGCATCAAGCACCGCGTGTCGTTCAGACATGCCCAGCGCGACAAGCCGGTGCGACGTATGATCGCGTCCACCTTGCGAAGCCGCCCGCCAGAAAACTTGCGAAGGATCGTTACGAATGTGGTGTCAAAGATCGGAATGAACAAGACGAGAATCGGAACCGCGAGCACCGGAACCAGGCTTCGCGACCGCCCGCCGGAAACGTTTACCAAGGCAGCGCTTGCCAGGAAGAAACCAATAAACATCGAGCCGGAATCACCCATGAATATTGATGCCGGGTTGGAGTTATAAACGAGGAACCCCAATAGCGCAGCAGCGAAGACAACCAGCATAAGGGCCTCGTTGGTCTGATTGCTGCTAAGAAAGCTGAGGGCAAGAAATGAGCAAGCAATGATTGCGATTCCGGACGCCAAACCATCCATGTTGTCGAGCAGGTTCACCGCATTCGTAATGCCTATCAGCCAAAAGATCGTCAACGCCATGTTGAGGGATTGATAGCTGGTCCATGGCAGACTCAGCCCGTAGTAAATAATGAAAGCCGATCCCATTACCTGTCCGATCAGCTTTTGATACGGTTTGGTGTGAAGCAGATCGTCGGCCAGTCCGACCAGAAACAAGAATGTGCTCGCTCCGATGATTACCCAGCCGTAAACGGTGGGCGGGATAAAAATCAAATAGCTGATGACAACTGATAACCAAATAGCTACTCCGCCGAGCATGGCGGTCGGTTGCTTGTGCCAGCGATCGGTTTTTGGTTTTGCCACCATGCCGATGCTGCGCGCAACGGCCCGAACTACGGGCGTAAGCGCCAGCGCCAGGGCAAAAGACGCGGCAACAGCCAGAAAATGGGAAAAAGTAAAAGGCATCGCGGACGCGTGATGGACCGTTCAGACTGGAGTGTACGGAGAAAACTAATCGATAGCGGATATCAAATCAAGTCATCAAGGCCCGTTTTTGTGGGGGTGTTGGCGGGCAAGGACAACGAGGGCTCGTTATATCCAGAATCAATCTTCAAACGAAGTGGGCCGGCCACTCTCGAAGTTAATAACGCTTTCAAGAATGCCATCCAGCGACATGTCGGGCTGAAATCCGACCAGCTTGTTGACCTTCGATATGTCCGGCACGCGCCGAGGCATGTCTTCGAACCCTTCTTCGTAAGCCTCATCATAGGGAACGAAGATGATTTCGGAATTCGAGCCAGTTAGCTTCCTGACCTTTTCAGCCAGCTGAACGATTGAAATCTCTTCATTCGAGCCGATGTTGAAGACCTGGCCCACGGACTCAGAATGGTCCATCAACTTAATTAGCGCGCCGACCACGTCCCCGACATAGCCGAAACAACGCGTTTGCTTACCGTCGCCATAAACTGTGATGGGCCGGCCCGCAAGCGCTTGCTTCACAAAGGTCGGGATCACCATACCGTAACGGCCAGTCTGCCGCGGCCCTACGGTATTAAAAAGGCGGACGATGATAGTCGGCAGCTTCTTTTCGCGCCAATAAGCGAGCGCCAGAAACTCGTCAATTGCTTTTGAACAGGCGTAGCTCCATCGCCCTTTCGTCGTGGCGCCCATTACCAGATTCCCGTCTTCACGAAACGGTACATCAGCGCTGAGCCCGTAGACTTCTGACGTCGATGCGATGAGAACTCTTTTCTTTTTCTTATTCGCGAGCGCCAGCACAACCTCGGTGCCGCGCACATTTGTTTCGATCGTTCGCACCGGGCTCTCGACGATTAGTTTGACGCCTACCGCCGCTGCCAGATGAACAACCACGTCACTTTGGTCAACCAACTCAGCCGTCACCGGCTGATTGTGAACGGAGTCTATTGTGTAATGAAATCTGGGGTTGTTTTTAAGATGGCGAATGTTTTCGATCGTTCCGGTCGACAAGTCGTCGATCACCAAAACTTCGTCGCCACGTTGAAGATATGCGTCGGCAAGATGAGAACCGATAAAACCAGCACCGCCTGTGATAAGTACGCGCAAATTAGACTCCTCTACAAAAATAAAGTTGGCCGTATTCGGCCAGATACCAAGGCTTCACCGCCAGGTTTCACATATCGTACAGATGTATTCCAAACTGCAGATCTCGTGCGACAGGGTCGTACCGATTTACTGCGTTGAGATTTGCTGGACGTCAAAACCTCGATTCGAGCCTTTGTTTACTTGGTCGTGCTCTCACCGATACTGTGTTGCCCTGATACAAATCTGCGTAGAGCTTTCTCACGTCCTCCAGCAGTCGGTTCTTGGAATATCGGCTATTAACGAATTGTAAACCACGCTCGGCGATTTCGCGACGCAGACCCACATCCTGGATCAGCCGCGACAGTGCTGCAGCAAAGGCCTCAGCGTCTCCCGGAGGAACGCCAATTCCGCGCTCACAAACCGTGTATCGATTATCCACATCTTTCGAAATTACCGGTCCAAGCAAGTCGATTACACCCCCGACTGCAGTGGAAACCACCGGCGCGAGCGTTCGCCATCGCTTCAATCAAAGTCAGAGGCGTTCCTTCGTTCAGCGAAGTGAGCGCAACGATGTCGAGTGCTGGATATATATTTTCCATGTCTCGACGGCTGCCGAGAAAAATGACATCTTCCCGCAAGCCAAGCGCGTCCGCTTGCCGCTCAAGTGCCGGCCGAAGTGACCCGTCGCCGACGATTACAAAACGCACTGTTCCCTGTCCTGCGCCGCCGTAATTCTTTTTGAACGCTGCTGCCGACTGAAGAAAGAGTTTGTGGTTTTTTACTTCAGTTAACCGTCCGACGATTCCGATCAAGATGTCCTGAGCATTGAGCCCAAGTTCGTCTCTCAAGGAATCTCGTCTTTCTCTCCATTCAGCAAACGACATTGAGGTCGAGACCAAGCGGTATCACACTGAATTTATCTGGACGGCCCACCTTAAATCTTTCGCTGATTTCTGCTCGTTGCTGTTCGCTGATGACTACGATCCGATCCGTTATCAAACTCCCAAGAACTTTCTCTATCGTCAGAAATAATCGCGTCTTTAACGGACCATAATAGCTATGAAAAATGTGGCCATGGTACGTGTGCACAAACTTGCACTTACGAGGCCTGCCCAATCAAAGTCTGCGGAGTTAGCCAGCGGTACAACAACCCGGCAAGGCGACCAACGGTCCCCGCTTTCGCCGTGTGGGTATGAATGATGTCGGGCTGTTCGCGGCGGAAAAGTCGATAAAGTTTCCAAATTGTGAGGATATCCTTCAGCGAAATTTCGCGGCTCATCTCGCGCACAAAAACAGGCGAGACTCCCATCGTGGTCGCGAAATAGCCCATATCCTCTTCGCCGGGCGGAACCGTGCCGGCAACCAGAACCGATTCCCACTCCGGAGTTTGCAGACCTTGAGTAAGCCAGACCACGTGCTTCGCCGGCCCACCTACGTTAAGACGCGCGATGATGCGAACGATCTTCATGAAATCTCGGACTGTTGTATTTGTAAATCACGGCCGGCAAGGTGCGTTAAGGGTGCGCGGGTGTTGGTACGCGGAATCCTCTCAATCCATTCGGTAAATCGTTTGCGGATCGTCTTCATGTCGTATTTCGTCGATCTTTTCACGCTTCCCCTCGCCCATGTAAAGTCGATTAGGACAATTAACAACGATGCCAGTATCAGGGCCAATGTTCTGGTATGCGTGGACTACCCCAGCTGGAACCAGCACTGACTTTGGGTTTTCCTCTCCGACGACCATGGTCATTACGTTGTTATATGTTGGAGACTGGCGGCGGTTGTCCCACAGACGCAGCTTGAAGCTTGACGGTCCAATAAAACAGAAAAAGTCAGCCTGATCCACATGTTCATGTGGTCCACGAGTGATGCCTGGGTTAGTCGCGGATGTATAGACCATGACCGGATAAAACTCAGGATCCAGTCTCATCCTGGCGAAACAATTCGGCCAACCATCCGCGCGAGTCCACAAACTTCGCAGGTCGTGGACGACGACGCCCGAAATCTCACCTATCTTGAAACTTTCAGACATTGGCTGCCGATTTCGGTTGCACGTTGTCAGCTCCATTTTGTTTGCGCCAGTCTCGGCCACCAGGTTGGACGCACGCAGTAGACTTTCGAACGTTCCGGCGTCAGTCCACCAACCTTCGAGTTCTTCCCAGGTCATTTCATTACGCTCGATGTAAGCGTTATTTACGTCAGTTATTTCGAGCTCGCCGCGACCGGAGGGCTTTAAGTGTTCGAATGATGTTGTAGACATCACCGTCGTACATGTAGATCCCAATCACTGCGTACTTCGACTTTGGAGTGCTCGGTTTCTCTTCAATACGCACCACACGTTGGCCGTCCAGCTCAGGAACACCGAAACGCTCCGGATCAGGAACCTCTTTCAGTATTATCTTCGCGCCCTTGCCCCTGCTCTCGATAAGCGCTCACCGCCGCGGCAATGTTGCCTTCGATGATGTTGTCACCCAGTACTACGCAAACGGTTCGCCGGCGGCGAAGTGTTCCACCAGCGCCAAGGCCTCGGCGATGCCGCCTTCGCCTTCCTGATAAGTGTAATTAAGATGCTTGAGTCCGAATGCCTTTCCATTGCCCAGCAGCTTTAGAAAGTCGCCGGCGGAGTTTCCCCCGGTAACGATCATGATGTCCGTGATGCCCGCGTTCACCAGCGTCTGAACCGGATAATAGATCATCGGCTGATCATAAACAGGCAGTAAGTGTTTGTTAGTTACTGCAGTTAACGGACGCAAACGACGTACCCAAGTCCGCCTGCCAATACGACACCCTTCACTCTAATACCTCCATCGAACTCCATGAATTTGAACTGATTCAGGCCGCTGGCCACGGAACTCGCTTCGCACTGAAAATTAATCTATGAATCTCTGAAACCAAAATTCCAGCATCAATAGTGTCCAGAGCTGATGGCGAATAGTCTTGCTCACCGCGAGTGTGAAGCTCGACCATTGCCTTAACAGCTTCCGGTTGAACAATCCGCGGTTCACCGCCTTTTCGGATAAAAGCGTTTCACTGAAGCAAGCCCTGCAGACTGCCCCCGAAACCAATGGCCGATCGGAACACCAAAACCCATTTTCCGGCGGCTCAAGTTCTCCGCACGGCAACAGTCCTCTTGCAACATGCGCTTCAGAAGATACTTGGTTGTCAACCCGCGTAACTTGAATCTTCCGGCAAACTGGCGGCAAACTCGATCACGTGATGATCGAGAAACGGCGACCGCGCCTCCAGTGAAACAGCCATTGCTGGCGATATCTACTTTCACCAGACAGATCGTTCGGCAGGTAAGTCATGTGTCGGTCCAGGAGCGTTGCGTCGACAATGCCCGCGCCATTCGCTTGCGCAAACCATGGCTCCAGCATACTCAGCAGCTCTGACATGCTCTCGGTTTCGTCGCTGAAAGTCTTCCGAGTAGAATTCTGCTTTCGCTCATGCGATTAAAGACGCTGACCCACTGCAGATAGCGCTCGACTTTCGGCAACGACGCCGCTCTGCATGAATCGTTTCACATCTCTGGCGCGGACTGCGCTTCGGTTTCTGACTGAACCTGGCAAAAACTCGACCGCCTGTTCAATCAAGACGTCTGCGCAGCAACAGCTCGGTAATCTGGTGATACTTCTCCGCCAAGCCGCATCGCTGCATATCGCTCGTATCCAGCGAACGATTCGTCGCCGCCATCGCCGTTTAAAGCGACAGTGACGTGCCGGCGAGTTTCACGCGCAACGTAGTAAGTCGGTATCGCAGATGAATCAGCGTAAGGCTCACCGTAATGCTCAACCAAGATTGGCAATACTTCGATCGCGTCGGGGCGAACGATGAACTCGTGGTGATCGGCGCCTACATGTTCCGCCACTCGGCGCGCGTGATGCAGTTCACTGAAATCCTGTTCTTCGAAATCCGATTGAAAACGTTTTGACCGGCGTCGCTCGACTCTTCCGCTCATCAGCGCCACCACCGCACTGGAATCGATACCTCCGGACAGAAACGCTCCCAGTGGAACTTCCGACATCAGCCGGACGCGCACCGCGTCGCGCAAAATTTCAATCGCCCGTTCGCCGGCTTCTTCTTCATCAATATCGAGCTTCTTTGAGAAGTCCGGCGCCAGTAACGCTCGATTTTTATTTCGCCTTTTCGCCAGCGCAGCGTGTGGCCGGGCTCCAATTTTCTGATTGCGCGATAGGCGGTGAGCGGCGCCGGCACACACATGTAGGAGAGGTAATGATGAATTGCTTCGGGATCTATTTCGCGACTTACTCCGGATGAAGCAGCAAGGCGCTGAATTCGGAAGCGAAAACAAGCTCGCCGTTCATGTCTGCGCATAAAGCAAAGGTTTCTTGCCAACTCGGTCGCGCGCAAGAAAAAGTTCCTGCGTGCGCTCGTCCCAAATCGCAAAGGCAAACATCCCACGCAGATGTTTCGGACAATCTGCGCCGTATCTGATCGTAGGCGTGAACGATCGCTTCGGTGTCGCTGTTGGTGTAAAAAGTGTGGCCAAGTTTCTCCAGCTTTTCGCGCAGTTCGCGATAGTTATAGATCTCGCCGTTGAAAACGATCCAGGCAGTGCGATCCTGGTTATGTATCGGCTGCTGACCGCTTTCAGGTCGATTATCGACAGGCGGCGCATGCCGAGGCCGACTGGCCCATTGAAATAAAAGCCATCGTCATCCGGCCCTCGGTGACGAATGGCTTTGCACATCCGTCGACACCAGGGCCTGATCAACCGGCCTCTATCACTGCGAACTATTCCTACTATTCCACACATATTGAGACTTAATTATCGCGTTGGTTTTGAAACCCGAAATGGCGAAACCTAACAAAGCGGCAATTTGCTTATTTGGACACCCTGGCGGCACGCGAGCCATATGTTGACGCTTGCTGTTCTCTAAACTGCTGCCGCATTAGCAAGTCCTGCCGCGTTTTTTCCTCACGCTTTTCTTTTACAAGCACAAAACCCACAGCGGCAAAGATAAAATAGAACACTAGCAATTGAGATCGCTGGCGATAAGCTGTTCCCACGTTGCCCTGGAATACCGAGTAAGCCAGTGTCAACATCGCTGTAAAAATCAGGATGGGCGAGATCATTCGCAACCTGTATTTGACACCAAACCACAAGCCCAGAATCAGTAATGGAAACGAAGCCCACCAGATGATCATCTCCGGCAACGTAATGCTTTGGCGCAGGGAAGCCAGCTGCCAGGGGAACGGCGCGAACAAGAAATACAGGACCAGGCCGAGTGGCATAGTGAGAGAGCGCCCTCGCCCGTGGTGGACACGTCTACGTCTCTGCCGTATCCGGATTCCGCAGATTGCGCCAGAGTTCTCACGGCTGCGTTGAACTCGTTCAAGGTTGGCGAATTTCTCAAATTGCACAGTGGCGGACCGCATTACACCAAAGTAAGTGAGCGCCACTCCCAGCAACATCAATGCGACAAACTGGCGAACAAAACTCTTGGCGCTGAAACGGACTGCATTCCGATTACAAAAGTTCCCGCGATGGCCACACAAAGCATGTAGAAAACATAAAACCGCAAGCTCAACACCGAAAGGAGCGAAAAAATCAAGAGGACAATGTACTTCAAGCTTAATTTTTCGCCCAGTTTCAGAGTGGCCAGAATAGCGATGGCCAGAGAGAAAACAATTGGGCCGTCTTTCAGCCCTTGTGAAGACCAAAGAACCAGTGACGGGTAAAAAGCCACGGCGAAAGCGGCCATGCGTGCCACTCGCAGATTCTTGAAACAATGATGCGCACAGAGATAGATCACTACCGCAGTAGCCGCGCCAATTACTGAGTTCACCAGTTGAATGGCCAGCATGTTGCGGCCAATAACTCCGTAGATGGCGGCAACCATGTACACCATTCCCCATCCGGAGCCCTGCGCGTCTCGCGTGAATCTCTCCGCGACTCCCCGAAGGAAGTCTTCGCCGAGCCAGCCCTGCAGTTGCGCATGACCAAAGAAGTCGTAGGTCAACGCGTCGCCGCCAAAAAACTCCTGGCCGTGAAACACGAAAATCGCGGTACCGACAATCATGCGCACCAATAGTCCCGCGACAAAAAGCTGGACGAGAAATGATCCTTCAGCCCCAGGTCGGTAAATGAAAAAGCCTATCAGTAAAGCTAAAGCCGTACACAACAGCACAGCCTTGGCCATGTCAAAACGGGTAACTGCACCGTATTCTTCAACATACGGCGCCACAAGGTCGGGGACAAAGAATAAGATTCCAGCGCATACGAGCAAGTATGCAAATGTAAGTGCTGCATTCATCTGTCGACTCGACTCCTAAACATCATCCGGGAGATCTTTGCGCGTCTTTCTCTCAATCAAAAACTGATCGTCTGCGTCCAATTCCTTCACTGGCTTGGCAGGCATGCCAGCGAAGAGTTGACCCTCGGCAGTTAATTCGCTGGTTATTACCGAACCTATGCCCACTATGCATCGCGAAGGGACGGCTCCGCCGGGGGCGATGCGAATCTCGGAACCGATGTAAGCGAAAGAGCCAATCTCGATGGCACGTGTTCGCTGCCGGTTATGCGTCCAGATCGACGAATTGCGTCCACCGAGAATCGACCTGCGACCAATCGTCAACGCGATCCGTAAAATCGATCTTATGGCCGGCCGTAATAATGCTGCCTTCTCCAAGCAAAAATCGCGGGTCAGTAGGATTTACAACATCGGGATCCGGTATCGAGTTAATCTCGTTCATCCGGATAATTTCCGCATAACGCCCGATCACCACTTCATCACCGCCACGAATAATATTTAAATGGCCGACTCGAACGTGATCACCAATTAGCAATTTCTCTACTCCTATAACCGCATTGAGGTGTCCGATCGACGCGTCATCATCTATTTCGCATTCCCTCGCATCGATAATGCTAAACCCTATGCGGACCCGTTTGCCTATCCGGTAACCAAAAACATCCGATAGAGCGGCCGCTTCAAAAGCGACGGAAACAAAGCAATAAACGCTAGCACCGTTAGTCTGGTTTTACTGCTGCGTGCCATTGAACTCGTTCAGAGGTATATCTCCTGGGTTTTTATCCCTCGCGCCGGTGTCCCCAAAGAGATCCACGTAAGGCCGGTATAATCAAATAACCCGACTCCACTTAGAGTTTTCTCAATCCTATTTTGACGTCCAACTCTCACTTCGACTCGGTGTTGTCGACGGGCGACCGACTTTTAAACGTGCTTCAGCAACCACCTTCTCGAAGAAATCGATACCATATGAGGCATCTGCTTCTGAGTTGAATATTTTTCGACAACCGTAGCTCGTCCCCGGCACCCATCCGAAGGCGCAACTGCGCATCTGTGGCTAATTTGCTCATACAGTTGTACCACTCGTCCGGAGTTTCGACCAAAAACCCGTTAACTCCATGCTTTATGATCGTGGTATTTGAGCCCATTCGGCGCGCGATCACTGAGCCCTACTGCCATGTATATGAACAGTCTTGAAAAAGAACTTCCAGGGATTCCAGGTTAGGTCTGTCAGGGGTACTAGACCGACATCAGCGTCCTGCCATCCGCAGAAACTTTCGGTAGCAGCTCGACCACTGCCGCATTTCGCAAATTCACGCCGGGCAACTGGTAGTCACCAACTCCTATCACGCGGAGCAAAGCGTCATGCTTTTGCTGTAACCGTTGAAGCGGTTCGGTAATCGTGGCGAGATTGGGCGTGGTGCTATGGCTTCCCATCCAAACAAATCGAACCGGTCCCCGGGGGCCCTGGGTAGTGGTTGGTATCTTTCAATATCTAAGCAGTTCGGGATTACTGTCACGGCCGGATTGTATTGGGCCACGCGTTCCGCAATCAGCTCGTTGATCGCGATTATGTGGGAGCTCAGACGAAATAGCGTGTAAGTCTTGCGAGGAAACTTCAGCAGGCTAAACCATCCGTTCATCGGACTGCGGTAAGGAAGAAACACAGGGTCATCGAGATCATAGACGATGGGAACGCCCAGCCGCTTTGCTAGTCTCTCAAGCAAAGCTGGCCCGATTAACGCCGCCTCCCTGTAGATGAAAATGACATCGCATGGCGGGCCTTTTAATATCGCGCGCAACTGCCGCAGATAACACTTGATCAAGCCAGCAGCTTTTGCCGGGGCCTGACCAGATTGATAAATAATGTCGTGCAGTTGCGCATCTTCGAAGGGGTAATAAATCTACCGTCCACCCCGCTTCTCGCAAAAACTCCGCCCACGACTCAATACGCACTCGCTGCCCGGGAACACGCCCAGCACATTTGGTACGAGTGCTGCAATTCTCTTCATTTCCCACCCTGCCGCAGTAAATTGCGCGCCAACAAATCATCATCGGCAACAGCATCGGGGGCATACTGACGGTTCTCCAAAGCCCACTCAACATAGCGCTTCAAGCCCTGGGAGAATGAAATTTGGGGCCGGAAACCCAAGGTTGAATCTAATCGCGTTATGTCAGCCACCGCATGTCGAACATCGCCAAGCCGATACCGTCCTGAGACAAACATGTCCGGGTTGCTAGCCAGAGCGCGGAACATTTCAGCAGCAGCTTCCTGCAAGGTAACTCCAACACTGGTGCCAACATTCAAAGTTTCTCCAACCACACGCTTGTTGCCACTGCATAAACGCAACGCAGTCACTACGTCGTCGACGAAGACGAAGTCCCGCAGCATAGCTCCGTCCTCATATATTTCGACTGGTTGCTGGGCCACCACGCGGCGGAAAAAAGTTCCGAGCACTCCCACATAAGGATTTCGGAGTGATTGACCTGGACCAAAGACGTTGAAAAAACGAAGGATCGTTACTGGTAGATCATGCGTGCGGCCCACACTGAGTGCCAGCTGTTCCTGCTGAGTTTGGTGATTCCATAAATAGATGACGGAACAGTCGCGGCGTCCTCGTGCATTGGCGTTGGCTCAACCACCCCGTTGCACTCCGGACACAGAAGGTCCCAGCGTCCGGCATCGAGATCAGCGGCTTGGCGTCCGGCGGTATTAAATCTTTGGTTGCATTTGGAACAGCGCTGTTGTCCCTCTCCGTAGACTGCGCGCGATGAAGCAATCAGGACTTGGCCCACCTTGGCCATAACCGCGGCTTCTAACACGACCGACGTGCCATAGGTATTAGTCGAGACGTATCGCTTAATCTCATATTGCGACTGGCCCACGCCGGTTTCAGCGGCAAGGTGATAAACCACGTCGATATGTTCCATGGCAGATCCAACTGCTTCCGGATCGCGAACGTCCGCCTGGATGATTTCACAGTCTGGCAAGTCGAGTTTCGGTGAGTCACCGTGAACCTGTGGCAGCAAGCTATCCAGAATGACTACTGAATGGCCGTGCTCGTCGACGACCAGCCGATCGTCCGGACCGGCTTCCGCACGGTGCTCACGGCGTCGGGCGGGATCGACGTCGTCGGGGACGCCGGCGACGGGCCCGCGGCCGTCCTGGCCGTCGCGTCCCTGCGCCCCGAGGTCGTCCTCATGGACGTGCAGATGCCCGGCGGGGACGGCCTGTCCGCCACCGAGGAGATCACCGCGGCGCACCCCGAGGTGCGCGTGCTCGTCGTGACCACCTTCGACGTCGACGACTACGTCCGGCGGGCCCTGCGGGGCGGGGCGAGCGGGTTCGTGCTCAAGGACTCGGACCCCGAGGACCTGGTGCGTGCCGTGCGCACCGTGCACGCGGGCGAGTCGCTGCTCGCGCCGTCGGTGACGACGCGCCTGGTGCGCGACTGGGTGTCCCGGGAGCCGGTCACGACGGCCCCGTCCGGGGCGTCCCGAGGGCCTGACCGCCCGCGAGCACGACGTGCTTCGTGCTCGTGGCGCGCGGGCTGTCCAACGCCGAGATCGCCGCCGAGATGGTGGTCGCCGAGTCGACGGTGAAGACCCACGTCGCGCACCTGCTGCGCAAGCTGGAGCGCCGCGACCGGGTGCAGCTCGTCGTCCACGCCTTCGAGCAGGGCCTGGTGCCGGCCCGGCCGTCGTGAGCCGCCGGCTCCAGGCGTTCCTGCCCGAGCTGCGGCCGGTCGACGCGGTGGTGGCCGGCGTCCTGCTCGTGATGGTGGCGATCGCGGCGCTGTCGCTCGCGGCCCAGGACCCGGGCGAGGTCCCGATCGTCGCCGCCCTGGTGATCGGAGCGGTGCAGACGCTGCCCGTGCTGTGGCGCCGGGAGCGGCCGATCGCGGCCCTGCTCGTCTACGCGGTGAGCGTCGTCCCGGCGGCGCTGATCGTGGGCTCGGCGCTGACCCTCTACACCTGGGCGGTCCTCCTCTTCGCCGTGGTCCGTCGGCTCCCCCCGCTGCCCGGCGCCGTGGCGGTCGTCGGCACCTCCCTGGTCATCCCGGTGCTCGTGGGCGTCGTCCTGCAGCCGGGGGAGGTGGACACGGCGCTCGGCGCGGCGGTCGGGCTCCCGGCGTCCCTGCTCCCGGTGCTCGCCGTCGCCGGGGCCCTCGGGATCGTGGCCCGGCTGCGGGCGGAGCGGCTCGGGGCCCAACGGCGCCGCGACGAGCGCGACCGGCTCGCCGACGCCCTCGCCGAGCAGCGCGACCGGCTCGCCGGGGACCTGCGCGGCCTGGTCGCCGTCCGCGTCGAGCACGTCGTGGCGCGGACCCGGCGCTGGCCGCCGCCGACCCCGCAGGCCACGATCTTCGGCCCCGCCTCGCCGACCGGCTGACCGCCACCGGCGGCGGGGCACGCGCGGCCCTCGCCGGGATGCGGCGAGCCCTGGGCCTGCTGCGCGACGAGCCGGCCGAGGCCCTGCCGGTGCCGGTCGCGACGCCCGCCGACGAGCGGGGGACGTCGTGGCTCCCGAGCCGCGGCGGCCTCGTGCTCGCCGGGGTCCTCGGCGCCGTGGTGGCGCTGCTCGCGGTGCTCGCCGACGCCGCGGCGCCCACCTCGAGCCCGGGGCCGCAGCCGACGTCGTCGGGATGCTCGACGTCGATCCCCGGGCGGCCGCTCGCGCTGCTGCCGCTCGTGGTCCAGGTGCTCTCGGTGGCCTGGTGGCGCCGTGCCCCGCTGCCGGCGCTGGTGGTGGCGACGGCGGGATCGTGCGCGGCGTCGGCGCTCGGCAGCACCCATCTGGTGACCGAGGGCGCGTGGAGCATCCTCGTCTACGGCGCGGGGCTCGGGTCGGGGCTCGTGCCGTCGGCGGTCACCGTGGCCGGCTGCACCGCCGTGGTCCTCGCGACGACGCTGACGGTCGCCGACCTCCCGGCGTCGCTGACCGCCAGCCGCGCGAGCTGGGCCTTGTCCTACGTGCTCGTCCCGGCGA
>CAWAZW010000017.1:0-58307 GCA_963786645.1 Blastocatellia bacterium | reverse complement strand
CCCCGTGCCTTGAGGCACGAATAACCGCTCTGTTTAAAAAGAGTCCCCAAAAAGTAAGGAGTTTCAAAATGATCATCCAGTCCCGTTCCTCCATTCGCTACCTGGTCCTCGTTCTCGGAGTAGCTTTGCTCTCAACCTTTTCGGTATCGGCACAGGACCAGAGCACCAATGCATCCTTTTCCCACAGCACGAAAGAAGCAGTTCCTGTGAACGTTCTGGTGGGCCAATCCAGAGTGCTCTCTTTTGACAGCCCCATTGAGCGCTTCTCGGTTTCTAATCCGGAAATCGCCGAAGCAGTGCTGGTTGAGTCGAATCAGGTGGTCGTCAACGGCAAAGCTTTTGGCCAGGTCAACTTCATTGCCTGGGAAAAAGGCGGTTCGCGATTCATCGTCTTCGATGTTTACGTGCGCACCAATTTGTCGCTCATCGATTCGCAGATCCGCGCACTATTCCCGAAAGACGACATCCGCTTAAGTCAGGCCAATGGCTCGGTTGTGATGTCCGGAACAGTCAGCGATCCGCGCGTTGCAGCTCAGGCGGACGCGGTTGTCCAGGCGGCTGGATTCAAGACCGTGAATCTTTTGGAATCGCCGGTGAAAGACCTGCGACAGGTGCAGCTGCTCGTACGAGTCGCCGAAGTAAGCCGCAATCGTCTGCGCGACTTGGGGACATCACATGCGTATCAGGGTTCACCCGGGAGCCGGGGGGTTCGCAACCGGTGGTGGGCCAGGTAACGTTACCGAGGTCGCCGGTGGCATCCTTGGCGGTACATTCAATTCGCTGAACGTTCTTCTCCTCGCCGGCAATATGACCACCATGATTCGCGCCCTGCAAACTCAGGGCGCTCTGAGGGCTCTCGCTGAGCCGAATCTCATTGCGATGGACGGACAGCAAGCCAGTTTCCTTGCGGGAGGCGAGTATCCGGTTCCCATCGTTCAGGGCGGCGCCGTCGGCGCGGTAACGATCGTGTTTAAAGAGTATGGCGTTCGTCTTAATTTCAAACCGACGATCATCGACGAGGATCATATCCGTCTGGAGTTGGAGCCGGAAGTCTCTACGCTCGACTTTGCCAATGGCGTGAGGTTCGACGGTTTTGTGATTCCGGGGTTGCGCACACGACGCGCCAAGACGGGTGTGGAGCTACGCGATGGTCAGAGCTTCGCTCTTGCCGGCCTGCTCGACAATAGTGAAACGCAATCGATGTCGAAGGTTCCGGGGCTTGGTGACATTCCAATCCTGGGCAACCTGTTTAAGTCGAAGCAGTTTCAGAAGAACGAAAGCGAGTTGATGTTTATCGTAACGGCGCAGATGGTTAAACCCGTCAACCGCGACGATTTGCCTGCATTGCCTAATGTCGACAACCTCAAGAAGGGTTCGCTGTTGGGCGTCGATCGCAAGCCAGGCGACATCGATGGACCAAGTGGCTTCAGCACCAGCCCCTCTGGAACGGTGAAGAGCGAAAACGCAACACAACCCGTGGCCCCGACAAAAACTGTGACTGAGCCTACCGCTCCTGCAACCAATGGGAAGACGACAACCGCTCTGCCCAGTGTGTCGCAGGTTCAACCCGATTCTGTGCCGGTGCAGGAGGCGAAGGTCACACCGAACCCATAACAGGGGTTGGGAGTTTCGAGATGTCAATGATAACCAAAGAAACTGATCCAAGGAGGAATGGGGAGCGGGGATCCGTCATCATTATGACGGCGATCTCGATGGTCTTTTTGTTCCTCCTGGTTGGCCTTTGTATTGATGTGTCACGCATCTACATGGTGCGGGCCGAACTCCAAAATGCCGCAGATGCCGCAGCCCTCACTGCGGCTCGCGAATTAGACGCAGGCACAGGTGGCATCGACGATGCCGTCACGCGTGCCAATGCAATTCTTAATACGCAGGGGTTTCGCCAAAGTTGGTATCGGCATAGCGTTGATCGAATTCGCCACGGCAGTCGATGGCACATACATGAATGCGACGGACGCAAAAGATCCAGGCACCGTCGAAGACATTCGTTATGTGCGCATAACGACCGAGGCAGCAACTACCAACATTCTCTTCGGAGTTAAAGCCCTTGGCACCAGCCACACAGAGAGTCGACAGGCTGTCGCCGGGATGTCCGTCGAAATCGATGGCATCTGCGACTTTTTCCCAGCGGCCATCGGCCTTGCTAATCCCGAACCTTCGCCCGGCACTGTGATGACGCTCAGATTTTCTCAGGGCACCGGCACGGAGGTGGAAGTCGAGGATATGGATTTCGTCATTCTGCATGTGGAAGGAATAAATGGCAACGGCGAAGTCGAAACCGCAATGCTCACTGCTGGTGTCAAAACTTTCTGCAAGAGCCTGGGCGACGATATCGAAATGACGCCCAGTTCGAATACGGCGAATGGCGGAAAAGCCGCCGGGGCCGGCGTGAATACACGCTTCGATACCTACGACAACACGGGATACGCGCGCGAGCTCCACATCAACAACTGGCAAAAGTACAAACCAGATCCCAACATTCAGGAAAATATTACGCATGATGAATACATCAACAGAATCACAGGCAAGGTGACCCAGCCAAGCGTTCCACACCGCCCCGGGCAAGAGGAGCGGCGAGTCATCGTAGCGCCCATAATCCTTCCAGGAACTTACCCGGCCTCCACGAACGCCAGGATTGAAGACTGGGGAACCTTCTTCGTGAAGAAAAAAATGCATGCGAATTTCCCAGGCAACTGCGGGAATAATCCTCCCTGTGGAGAAATGCTGGTTGAGTATGTGGGCAAGGCTCAACTTGGAAATGGAAGCCTTTCGTGCGGCTCAGGCATAGTTACTCCTGTTCTATACCGCTGAGATTACGGGTGACGCAATCAAAATGATGGCACGTTCGAAACATACGCTAAGTCGAATAGTAAGGCGCGAAGATGGTTCTTCGATCATCGAACTCGCGATAGTGTTTCCGATTCTGTTGGTCCTGTTTGTGGGCGTCGCCGAGTTGGGCCGGCTCTTTTACACCTATACCACGCTTGCGAAGGCAACCAAGGTTGGAGCGCGTTATCTTTCTACGTCGAGGAACGTTGTTAAGGGTGATGCGGACGAAATCGCCGCAGCCAAGGCAGAGGCACGGAGTCTGGTTGTTTGCGGCTACCTGGATTGCACCGACAAGCCACCGATCGTGCCTGGATTGACCACGGCTCAGGTACTCATTTGCGATAACTACTCAGTGCCTTGCACGCCGGTAATTCCTGCCGCAACAATTAAGTACTTTAAGATAGAGATCACAAACTACTCCTATTCGCCGGGTGTATTCAATCTCGAGACGATGACAGGTGGGGGAAGTTCAAGTATTTATTTCCCTCTCACACCGAGCACCGAAATGCGCTACATGCCGAATTAGGGCACGGCTTTTTTTGATGATAAGACTAAACAAAAAAACAGATCGGGGAGTGGCCACTATAGAGTTTGCTGTAACTGCTTCGTTTTTCTTGATGATGCTTCTGGCAGTATTCTCCGGCGGTTATTTGTTTTGGGCTCATAACGCTTTAGTCGAAGCGACGAGGAGGGGCGCACGCTACGCAGCAAATGAATGCAAGGCGGATCTCGAGGGTTGTCCGAATTCAGATACCACCATCGAGCGCGTGAGAAACGTTACGATCTACGGTAATCCCGCAGGGACCGGTAATAAGCTTATTCAAAGTCTGCAGCCCGCGAACATAACGATCGAGTATAGCGTCAATACTGCGCCGACAGGTGAGCTTCCAAACGACTTCGGCACGGCGCGAGGCACGGTCTCAGTAAAAATCGTGAACTATAACTTCAATTTCGTACTGTCACCGGTACCAATCACCATGCCCCCGTATCAGACGACCGTGATGGGCGAGAGCGCTGGCTTTATCCCGGGCGTCTCGTGTCCTGATTAATTCCATATATAACGAGTCAACAAATGCAATCACTGACTTTCATAACGCTCAGCAGAAACACGGAATCGTCGGACGAACTAAGGGAGGCGATCGCCGCAACAGCGGCCGAACACATTTGCTCGCTGAGTTGCGAGAGCTACGACCAGATGCTGGCCGACGTTAACAGATTGAAACCCTCAGCCGCGATAATTGAGGTAGGAGTTGATGCGGAAAGAGCTTTCACCCTGATTAAGCAACTGATAACGCTGCCAGCCCCGGCACTGCCATCATCACAGCGGCCCGAGATGCCTCGCCGGCTCTAATTCTCGGCAGCATGCGAGCCGGAGCGCGGGAATTTTTGGAGCTTCCTGTAAGCCCTGAAGAATTTCGCACCGTGTCGACCGGGTAGTTGAGTTTTGCGCAGACCCTGAAAGTCCTCAAAGAAGAATGGGCGCGTGATTGCCGTTTTTTCAGGTAAGGGCGGCGCGGGAGTTTCCTTCTTTAGCACTAACCTCGCCGCGGCGATGGGAGTTCCGACGCTTCTCGTGGACCTCAATCTGCAGGCGGGAGATGCTGGCATCGTTTTTCGGTGTTGCACCGAAATACTCGCTCTCCGACTTTGTCCACAATCGCGCCAGGCTCGACGACTCGTTGATGACGAGCCTGGTTACGTCACACTCGCCGAACCTCGCAGTACTCCCAGCTCCGCTCGAAGCCCACGAAGCCGAGGACATCAAGCCAGAGGACGTTTCTGAGATCCTTTATCTTCTGGGTCAGAGATATGAACGCATCGTTCTTGATCTGCCTCATACGTTCGATCCTGTGACGGTGGCCGCTCTGGATGTGGCCGACGACATTTTGTTGCTGTTGACGCTGGATATCCCTGGAATTCGCAGTACCAAGCGGGCACTCAAGGTATTTGATCGTCTGGGCTATCCGCGCGCGAAAGTTCATGTCGTCGTTAACCGCTGGAGCTAAAAATATCGATGTGGAATTGAAGAAGGTTGAGGCTCACCTGGGCGAGCAGACTCATCGGGTTTGTGCCAAATGACTACGGCAAAGTGATGGATTCGATCAATTTGGGCAGGCCGCTAGTACAGTCCGATCCCAGCTCGAAAATCACAGCTGAAGATTCAGCGGATTGCCGATCTAATAAACAACGGAAACCACACCGCGGCTCCTCAACCGGTCAGGAAATCGCTGCGAGGAAGGTTTGGACGCCAAAATCGAGCCTACGGGTCTGGAACTCTCGATAACTACCGAAACTGCATAAGGGATGCTGAAGCCGCGGATTTTCGAACCTGACGGTAGGTTTAGCGAAGAATAACAAAGGGACTTACATGGCACTTAGAGAAAGATACATCAAAGACTCAAACGGCGCCGGCGAAGGCACGCGCTTTCGCGTCGAAGACGGTGTTTACGGAAACCAGGGTTTTCAGGAGATGAAGGCAGGTCTTCACCGCGCGATTATTGCGCGTCTGGATTTGGCGAAGCTCAGTCTGCTGCCCGCTGACCGCGTTCATGCAGAAGTCTCGCGGCTCGCCGAATCGCTTCTGCTGGCAGAGAATGTTCCGCTATCTACCGCTGAGCGCGACCGTCTCGTCAATGAAGTTCATCACGAACTTTTTGGACTTGGCCCACTGGAACCGTTGCTGGCCGATCCAACGATTTCTGACATTCTGGTGAACTCGTATGCCAATATCTATATCGAGCGACGAGGGAAGCTGGAAAAAACATCCATTAGTTTCAAAGATGATGAGCACTTGATGCGCGTCATTGAACGCATCGTCTCGACGGTCGGACGCCGCATAGATGAGGCCCAGCCGATGGTCGATGCTCGCCTTCTTGATGGCTCGCGCGTAAACGCCATCATTCCTCCGCTGGCCATCGATGGACCAGTGCTCTCTATTCGTCGCTTTGGCACTGATCCTTTGAAGATGCCGGCGTTGATTGAAAACGGCGCGCTAACAAGAGAGATCGCCATCCTTTTCGAGATGTGCGTGCGCGCTCGACTCAATATCGTTATTTCCGGAGGGACCGGCGCCGGCAAAACGACCTTGCTGAATGCATTGTCCGCCTATATTCCGGCCGACGAACGCATCGTGACGATTGAGGACTCCGCCGAACTGCAGATGCAACAACCTCACGTCGTTCGCCTTGAAACCCGTCCGTCAAATATTGAAGGTAAGGGAGAAGTTTCTCAGCGCGATCTGGTGAAGAATGCACTGCGAATGAGGCCCGACCGCATTGTCATCGGCGAGGTGCGAGGCGGCGAAGCTATCGACATGCTTCAGGCGATGAATACTGGTCATGACGGATCGCTTACGACAATCCACGCCAATACGCCAAGAGATGCGCTCGCCCGTCTGGAAACAATGATCCAGATGACGGGCATGAGACTCTCAGACCGGGCGATGCGGCAGCAGGTCGCGTCGGCAATTAACATGGTCATTCAGGTGGCGCGACTAACCGATGGCACGCGCCGCATCACTTCAATCTCTGAAATTACCGGCATGGAAGGCGAGACGATCGCCATGCAGGAGATTTTCCAGTTCGAGCGCACCGGCGTTGATGCCTCGGGCAAGGTTATTGGGCGTTTCCGCACGACCGGAATTCGCCCGCGTTTTGCGGAACGACTAAAGCAATACGGCATGCAGCTGCCGGCGTTCTTTTAGGAGGTAGCTTCGCAGAATGCTGATTTCACACCATTCGTATTTCTCTTCTTCCTGTTTCTTACCTACGCGCTGTTTCTGCTTGCGTCGCGCAAGTCAGACGCGCGGCACGAGCGGTTGCAGCAGCGCGTTGCGGAAGCGCTGGAAGGCTCAACATGCCGCGCCGAGGAATTCATTGCCATCGCGCGGGAAGATTCGATTGGTGGTCACCCGGCAATCAACCGTCTGCTGGCGCCATTGAATTTTGTTAAGAAGCTCGATGAGATGATTCGGCAGGCGGGCCTGGAAATTACGGTTAGCCGTCTGCTGGCCTTCAGTTTGATTGCCGGTATCTTGGGCGGGCTTGCGGCCTACACCATATTCAACTGGTTATTCGCCATTGGGTATTCTGCTATTGCAGCCGTCCTACCAATTCTGAAGGTGGCCCGGCAGCGCAGTAAGCGTCTGCGAAAGTTTAATGCGCAGTTGCCGGACACACTCGACCTGTTGAGCCGCTCACTCGGCGTGGGCCATGCTTTTTCGGAGGCTCTGCATCAGGTCGGGACGGAAATGCCGGATCCTATCTGCCACCGAGTTTCGCATTACCTTTGAAGAGCAAAAACTAGGCCTTACGATCAAGGCGGCTTTGGATCGGCTTAGCCGAACGCGTTCCGCTTGCGGATCTGCGTCTGTGCGTGACAGCAATGCACATTCAACGGGAAACGGGCGGCAACCTTTCCGAAATTCTCGAGAAAGTCGCTCAGACGATTCGCGATCGTTTCAAGCTGATGGAAGATTTTCGCACCATGACAACGAGTGCGCGGGGGTCGGCCTGGATTCTCTGTGGTTTGCCATTCGCACTGGTGTTTGTTCTGACATCTCTCAACCCTGACTACATGAGTGTGCTGATTGACGACCCGCGCGGCCACTACGTTCTTGCGGTCGCTATGCGTGTTGCAGTTTGTTGGGCATGCTGTATGATAAAGAAGATTCTGAATATCAAGGTTTAGACGTTTCTGAGTAATCGGTTGCTTTGAAGAAGGTGTAGCAATCATGCTGATTCTTATCGTTGTCTTAACATTCGCTTGTCTCGCTCTGGCAGTGATGAGTCTTTACTGGCTGTTTGCCCGGCCGGCCAATATCGTCACTGCACGACTGGAAAGCATGGATCCTGCGCTGGCCTTTGTTGAAAACAGCTCGGTGACGATGATGGCCGAACGCGTTGCGCGAACCGCTCAACCGCCTCGTTCCTATTTCAGCCGTTGAAGCACAAAAACTACAAAAGCAGTTAATGCAGGCCGGTTACCGCTCGCAGGACGCAGCGATGGCGTTCCGCGCTATTCAAGTCACACTGATCGTCGCATTTCCGAGTATTGTGACGACAGCGGGTTTTATCCTGGACCTTTCGGATGAATTACTCTTTTGGTGTTCGGCTTGCTGTCAGCAGCCATTGGCTTTTACCTGCCGCGACTCGTCCTGCGCAGCAAGATCGCCAACCGGCAGCAGCGAATCACCTGGGCGCTCGCAGACGCATTGGATTTGATGGTAATCGCCGTAGAAGCCGGACTCGGATTGAACGCTGCGCTGAATCGTATCGGAGAAGAATTGCGAGTCGCGCATCCCGACATGCACTACGAGCTGGAGCTCGTCAATCTGGAAATCCGTGTCGGACGTAGTCGCGAAGAAGCCCTACGCAATCTGGCCGAGAGAACAGGAGTTGACGACATTCGCAGCTTCGTGGCCTTGCTGATCCAGGCTGACCGCTACGGTTCTTCTATCGGCAAGGCCATTCGTATTTTCGCCGATTCGTTAAGAACCAAACGTCGCCAGCGCGCTGAGCAGGCGTCGCAGAAGGCCACTCTGAAACTGATCATTCCACTGACCGGTCTTCTGTTTCCCGTAATCATTTTGGTGATTCTCGCTCCTGCTGTGCTCAACTCTGATCGATCTGTTCGCGAAGTAGATGTTGCGAGCCTTCGCAACACTAGCTGAGTTGAGGAGTTTCTCATGTTGAAACGCACACTAACAATCCTGTCACTGACGCTGGCGATGATCATCGCCGTCGAACCGATCCAAACCGTTCACGGCATCATGATGACAAAAGCCGAGATTATGGCGCTTGAGGCAGCCGACGTTAATGCCAGGAATGGTCAACAGACCAAATTGGAGAACGGCAAGGGATTCGTACGCGCATTGTCCGCTCCCTTCAGGGCGATTGGCCGCTTGTTTGGCGGCGGAAAGAAAAATAAGAGCAGGGTCCAGCGAATTACCGAAAAGGATATTAAGAAATTCGAATCCTCCAGGCCCACCACGGTGGATCACACAAAGAGTGAACCATCTAAAGGAATGCTGGTGACAGCTCCGAGTTCTTTAGTTCAGCAATCTGCGAAGACCACGATCAATCCCAGCACTGTTGTCACTCCTGCATCGCTCGCCACCGAGCATCTGGAAAAAGGGCGCGGGCTGCTGAATATCCACGATCTCAATGCGGCCATTACTGAACTCTCCACAGCAGTCTTACTCGATCCAAAGCTCGGCGAAGCCAGCAGTCTTCTGGGCGTTGCATACTGGCGGAAAGGTCTTCGCGGCCAGGCACAAACTTCCTTTGAAGCCGCAGTTAAGGCACACAAAAATGATCCGCAGCTGCTGAACAACCTCGGCTACCTTCTGTATGAGACAGGCGAATATGACGACGCAGCCAAATACTTAAAGCGCGCCGCAAAACTGGCGCCCCAGGACGCACGTATTCTGAACAACCTGGCGTTGACTCAGGCTGAGCGCGGCAACTATGACGATGCCTACAAGGCTTTCGCTCGTGCGCTCGGTGAATACACCGGCCACGTCAACCTGGCTGCTCGTCTCGAGCGCCATGGTCAAAGCAAGAAAGCAATCAAACATCTGGAGAAGGCGTTGGCGTTGAAGCCAAACTCTCCCGATGTCCTGGCCCGACTGGCCGATCTTTACGATCGTGAAGATAAACCGGAGAAGGCCCAAACAGCGCGCGCTGCTCTGTCCACACAGCGTACGCTGGCCGATGCAGCAGTCAAATAACATTAACCTTACGTAACACGCGCGCGCTGGTCGGAGCCTTTATGGGACACTTAAGCATTTTGACGAGAGCAGAGATCGAAACTCTCGGACCTCCGATCCCTGAAGAGCTGGCCGATATCGGCTTACCTGAAACCTTCCTGCACGACCTCGCTCTGAAGTGTCTCGCTACACTGAACGAGGCGACATCCGTAACCATTGCTGAAAAAATTCATCTGCCGTGCGCGTTGACGGAAGAACTTCTCTATCATCTTTACCGCCAGAAGTTCATCGAGATGAGACTGCAGAGCGGGTCGGGCGCGACGCGTTATTCAATGCTCGAGCAGGGTTGGGAGCGAGTGAAGGTTTTGCAAGGCCATTGTGGCTATGTCGGTCCCGCCCCAGTCTCCCTCGCAGACTACACGCATATCACGCGGCTGCAGGCGTCTTTGAGTCGTCCCGTATCCATGGCCCGCGTCCGTTCTGCGTTTCGAGATTTGGTTCTTCCGGAATCGCTGCTGCATACACTCGCGTGCGTGATCAACGCTCGATCGTCGCTATTGCTTTCGGGCCGCTCCGGAACGGGCAAGACAGCCGTAGCCGAGCGGATGAATGGGGCCCTCTCGGGATTCATCTGGATTCCTTACGCGATTGAGATCGACGGGCAGATCGTTCGACTGTTCGACGAACGGCGCCACCACGCCCTCGTCGAAAAAGAACCGGGCATTGAACGCGATCGCCGCTGGCTGCAGATTAAGCGGCCGCTCATAATCGTAGGTGGCGAGCTGACCATGGAAAACTCAGATCTCGAATGGTGTAGCGTCTCAAAGTATTATGAAGCGCCATTCCAGATGCAGGCCAATGGAGGAACCCTGGTCATTGACGATTTCGGCCGCCAGCTCGTAGACCCGCAGGTGCTGTTCAATCGCTGGATATCTCCACTTGAACGGCGAGTTGATTTTGTGACGTTGCGCAATGGAAAGAAAATTGAAATTCCGTTTGAGCAACTGGTCGTGTTTTCGACGAGTCTCGAGGAAAAGAATCTTGGTGATGAGGCTTTCCTCCGGCGTATTGGCTACCGTGCCAACATAGAACCGCCGACAGCAGCCGTGTATGTCGAGATATTTAAACGCGCCGCATCTCATAGGAAAGTCGTGCTCGATGAAGCCAGCATCAAACACGTGCTTGACAGGTACGCTACAGAGCAAAGGCCAATGAAGGCTTGCGAACCTGGAGATCTGTTAAATCGAGTTAATGACATTTGCCGGCTCAAGGGTCGTAGGTTGGAGCTTGCACCTGACCTGCTGGAACAAGCGTGGAACAACTACTTTGGAATAACTCACAGTTTTGATGATTCCGAGAGCGAGCTGCTGCCGATTGAGGAGGCACGCTCCGTCGCTGTTTGATGTTACCGGGGAGCGCGGGCGTCCCGCCCGCAGCGCGCTGCGGGCGCGCAGTTATTAGAAGAGAGATTTCGCGCTTCGCGCTCAGTGCGGGCGGGGACGCCCGCGCTCCCAGCAAACAGGTTGACTCGTTGGTCCGATCAAGCAGCTTGCCAAAGGTAATTATGGGAAAGCTCTACAAGTCTCTGGTGTTGGTTATCGCGCTGGCGATCTGCGCCACGAGTATCCACGCGCAGAAGAGACAGCGGTCAACTAACCCTAAGGCAGGCGGTGCCCGCTCACTTCTAATCCGCGCTGATTACGGAGACACCATCAACTCAATCGCTGAACGCTATGAGGTGACGGCTAGTGACGTCGCGTTAGTCAATAACCTTGGGATCGATAGCAAACTCAAAAAGGGTCAACGCATACGCATACCCGCTGTCAAAGCCAACTCCGCAAACGTCTCGGACGCTGCGAATAACGGTGAAGTTGTGGGCCAGCGAATCAAATTCGCCGACGGTGGCACACTTACCGTAGACGCGGCCTGGCGCCGGGGCGAAGAGGTCTGGTTCACGCGTGGCAGAGTCACTCAAAGTTTAGACAGACCGGTCAAAGCCATTGAGCCCATTTATGCTCCCCCAACAAAGGAGGTTGCAAAGCAGACGCAACCGCAAGCGACGCAGCCTGTCACGCCCGCGCCTTCAGCTACAACCTGGATTTATCTGGTGGGCGGCGCGCGCGTGAAAGTTGACGACGTGAATGAAACATCAGACGGCGCATGGTACAGGCGGGATAGCTTGTCTGTGTTTTTGGCGAAGGAGCGAATCGAGCGCATCTCGCGCGATGAGCCGGACGTAGTGGGAGAACCCGGGCGACTAACTGATTGGACGTCGGGTAGCACCACAATCGATCGATTGATTAAAAACAACGGCACTCGTTTCGGCGTCGATCCCTATCTGGTCTTCCTCGTGATTGAGCAGGAGTCGCAATTTCGTCCCCGCGTCGTGAGTCCCAAAGGCGCGCAAGGGCTAATGCAACTCATGCCGGGAACGGCAAGGCGATTCGGAGTCAAGCGGCCTTTCGATCCGGTAGAAAATATCCGGGGCGGGACGCAATATTTGAAACAGTTGCTGGTGATGTTTGGCGGGCGCGTGGATCTGGCGCTCGCGAGTTATAATGCCGGTGAAGGACGCGTGATTCAATACGGCCATAAGGTGCCCCCGTTCCGGGAGACACAGGATTACGTGCGAAAGATTAGTAAGCGCTATGGCCCCCGCAAGAAGGCTGTGATATCCCCGACCCAGCCCGGATCAGGTGAGTAATGGAATAGGAGTTACTATGAGAGGCTTTATCACGAGTTGGGCTCTCACCCTTCTGATCTGTCTGACACTGCTCCCCTCCCCTGCAACCGCACAGGCCCCCGCCGGTGATGGTCCTCTGACAAATGCTGCGGTCGTTAAGTTGGTGAGAGCGAAGTTTAAAGAAAGCACCATCATCTCAATTATCGAATCGCGCAATAGCCGTTTTGATCTCTCTACCGAGCGAATGATTGATCTGAAAAGATCCGGCGTCAGCGAGAAGATCATCCTGGCAATGCTGGCTCATCAGCAGGGATTAGACATTGGGAGACTTTGGGATGATGAAGGCTTTTCCGATTCAGGCTTAGCAAGCAAAGATCCCTTCCCTGGTCAATCTACCCCCGATTCAGGAGGGACCAGTACTGACATCTTTGGCTCCAGCGGCGGCAGTCGTGGCGGCACCAGAAGCCGCGGTGGAAACAGCTCGTCATCGGGCGACACGGTAACGACCGGCAGCGCTACTGTCCGTATTCTTCGTCCTCCCAGCGAAGCAGGCGCACCTGTAAAACTCGATAAGGTCGCCACGCTGACAAACGACTCGATCGTCGAACTAATTGAGGCTGGTTTTTCCGAAGGAACCATCGTCAGGCGCATCGAGCAATCCCCTGTTGAATTTGATCTCTCCCCTTCAAAGATTGATGAACTCCGCAAGCGCCGCGTCTCAGACAAAGTTTTATCGGCGATGAAAGCCGCGGCGGGCGAAGATGAAACCAAATTACCTCGTGTCAATGGCAGGCCGGCCCAATAAGAAACTGCGGCGCGTTCGCGTTCAGCTTTTGTTAGGCTGTGTCTTGCTGCCCTTAGTGTTGTCTGCACAGCTCGCGATACCGGGCAGTGCTCAGAATCGCTCTCGTAAATCCCGAAGGCCCGAATCCAATCAATCTCAGAAAGCCGCAGTCAAGCCGGCGCCCTCTCCGACACCTTCTGTTCTGGAACTTCTCGGTGAACCTCCACCGCTGCCACGCCCTACGCCCAGTCCGGAACAGGATATTAATCCAGGCGACGTAATCTCAGTTGAGACTACTGAAGTCATGCTTCCTGTAAGCGTGCGAGACGCGAACGGCCGGCTGGTAACTGCATTGACTCGTGATGATTTCCGGGTGTTTGAAGACGACCTGCAACAGCCGCTGCGGGATCTGGCATTGAGAGAAGTGCCGGTCGATGCCGTCTTGATGATCGACGGTTCGTCCTCGACGGCGCGCAATCTCGAAGATTTTCGTAAGGCTGCGGAAGGATTCGCGGCGCGGCTGGCAGCAGACGATCGCATCAGCCTGATTCAGTTTGACGATACGGTCCGGCTGCTTCAGGACTGGACCAGGAGCCGCTACCAGTTACGACGATCTTTAATACGAATAACCCCGGGAATGTTTACGCGCTTCTATGACGCGCTGGTGCTTGCAGCGAAAGAACAGTATGGCTCCAGCTCGTCGCGCCGCGCCGTAATTGTCTTTACTGATGGAATCGACAGCGGGAGGGGGGCATCACTGGAAAGCGCCGCCAGAGCGTTGCTCGAGGCACAGGTCACAGTCTATGTGGTCAGCAATACCGAGATCTCGCGTGCGGCAAAGCTCGCTGATCTTGACTCGCTGATGCAAGGGGACCAGTCCACGCAGCGATTCAATAAACTTCAGATCGATGATTTGCGATTAGGGTTACAGGCGTTGGATCAAAGCGAGCAAATTCTGGAAAAGCTAACAGCCGCCACCGGAGGTCGACTTTATAAACCCGGGAGTTTTGATGCGCTTGAATCTACGTATGCGGAAGTGGCCGAGGAGCTTCGCCACCAGTACGCACTGTATTACACGCCCCTGAATAAGAAACGAGAGGGTGACTTTCGGCGAGTCCGGGTGGAAACTACAAATCCCGCGCATCAAACACGAACCCGCAGAGGCTACTTCGCTCCTCGCAGCTAGGTGGCCTATTACCAAAGTCATCGCGGAAGTTGGGACCTCTCTCACCATTGGTGTAACAGCCATTACGCGGAGCGATCTTATTGGTTTTGCCTCAAAAGTCGATTCCCACCAATGGTAGTGCTACCTCCGTGGGTCGACAAATGCAGAACCGGGAGCGCAGCGACCGGGTGGCGTTGCACGACATTCACGCCTCGCTGATCACTCCTGGTCCGCACTTCCTGCTCGTGCATGCGTGTCAGCATGAATGAGTGTCACTCAACGCCACCCGGTCGCTGCGCTCCCGGTTCTGAATTTGCCGACCCACAGCGCCGTGTATTAACCAACTGCCGCTGGTGGAATTCTGACTTATGAGGCAAAGCCGATCTTATTAACACCTGGCTTAAGCCCGGTGTTAATGAGAAGCCGCTTTTATTTTTCTTTGGAGAAACGAGACTCGACGACACCGTCGTTTTCAATCCCATGCTGGCGCGCCAAAATCGGATATGTCGCCGTCTCCGCCTTTAGCCGTTTAATGGCTAACTTCTCCTCTATCTCTTTGATAGCGATTTCTTCGCCTTCTATCTCCATAAACAACCCAAACGGTAGTTCATCAATGACTACCTCCGTATCTCCGAGCAACCACGTCTCGCGTCGCTTCTCGTAAACCAAAGTTGGATTGAACCCCAAAGACTCCAGAATAGCGTCCATCGCATCTGGATCGCCTACAGTTGTTTCATCCTCCAACTGATGCTTGATTGAGGAACTGCCGGCGAGCCGTTCCTTAAACGTCAGAATGCCACGCTCGCCGACTCTGCGCAGGCGCAAAACAGCATGCTTGGGATCGATCGAATCACCTGCGTAAAGCGTGTTGATTTCAAAGTCCACCCTCTCACGCGTTGCTCCGATTTGAGGTAGACGATTCAACACCTCTTCACGCTGCTTCTGAGTCAGACGGTATTTCTTTTCTATTTCGATCGGCATGACGACAAGTTATCGGAATTGGAAAGCTATCCATTCATGATAAAGCATAGGAGCGCGGGCGTCGCTTCCCTGGGAGCGCGGGCGTCCCGCCCGCATCTTCCTCTTTCGAACTGAGGGCTCCCGCCCGCGCTCACAGAGAAGAAAGAATTCTTGTATCAAGATAAAAGCCGCTTCTGCCGCTCGACATTGTAAGCACGCCTGAGGGCTTGGTAGCATCCGGCGACCCATGGGCCTTCTACAAGATCGTCATCGACAAGAGCTGCGTGCAAGTGGTTGGCGCACTCGTGGTTACTTGCCCCACTTCGATGGCGTTGCCCTCCCGCAATTCCTCACAATAAATCTGGATGATGCTATCCCTCAAAAGGTGGTGGAACGCTGGAAACGAGAGTTGAGAACTTCAAAATCTGAGAAAGAAATGATCTTGTTGCGACGGCGGATTGAAAGGTATTTGGACCAGGGTTTCGGTGAAGCACACCTTAAAGATGTTCGGGTTGCAGGCATGGTGCAAGGCTCACTCCTGAAATTTGTGGGATTGAGGTACCGCCTGTTTTCATGGGTGGTTATGCCAAACCACGTCCATCTTCTGATGACACGATTCGAGAATTATGAACTAAGCGAGATCATGCACTCGATCAAGTCGTACACTGCACATGAAGCGAACAAAATGCTCCATCGATGCGGTCAGTTCTGGATGGAAGAGTACTTCGATCGTTTCATCAGGAACTCTCGGCATTTTGCGCGCACAGTTCGGTACATAGAGAACAACCCTGTGAAAGCCGGGCTGTGTGAGAAAGCCAGCGACTGGCCCTTTAGTAGCGCTTGGTTCAAGTTCAGAAACCTGTCGAAGTAGGGTGTCAGCGAACCCACGCCCCGCGCTCCCACGCGAACTAATGCGGGCGGGACGCCCGCGCTCCCACAAACGCCCGCGCCGGCAATAGTTATTTCCCCCGCATTCCGTATACTATTGGCACGTCACGAATCCCACTGGCTGCTTTACGCAAGCGTCTCCCCAGAACTTGCTCAAAAAATCAGGATTGTTCGATGCGTTTGTTTGGATCACTTCTGCGAAGGTCGAACGCAGGCGCCACCGTTTGCGCTTTGCTCTGCATACAACTGCTGCACGCCCAGGTACCTGATCAATCCAATCAGCGTCAATCTGAGGTGCTGCGCGTCTTTACAGAATTGGTTCAGACCGATGTGATGGTCTTCGATAAACAAGGTCGGTTTGTGGATGGTCTGAAAAAAGAAGACTTCGAACTCCGCATCGACGGGAAGGCTAAATCGGTTGAGTTTTTTGAGAAGATAAAAACCGGAAGCCTCAATGAGGAATTACAACTGGCGACCGCACGCGGTGCGTCAAGGTCGAATGTGAAGACGGCTGGCGGTCCAGTACCACTCGATCGTGGTCGACCGCTCTACTTCTACATCGACGACTTCCACCTGGACGTACAAGGTCTGGTTACAACTCAGAAGCTCATTCGGAGTTTCATTGACAAAGAGATGGGCCAGAATGATGAGCTGGCTATTGCGTCGGCGAGTGGTCAGATCGGTTTCTTATCACAGCTTACCGATAACAAGTCGGTCTTGCTCGCGGCTGTCGAACGTCTTAAGTACCGTTCTTATTCGGTGCGCGACTTTGAAACCCCGCACATGACCGAATACCAGGCTCTGCTGGTTTCCAATTACGACAGAGACCTCACCGACTATTTCGTCGACCATATCATCACTAACAACCCGGCTTTAAGCAGAGCCATAGCCGAACAGATGGTGCGCTCCCGGGCAAACGGACTGATCAATCAAGCTAACAGCGCCACGACCAACACCCTCGCGGGACTGGAAAGTCTTGTGCGATCAGCAAACAAAGTTGCGGGGCGCAAGTTGGTCTTCTTCATCTCGGACGGCTTCTTTCTCGACGACCGCAACTCAAACACAAGAGACCGGTTGCGCCGCATCACCAGTGCGGCGGCCCGTAACGGCGTTGTTATCTATTCAATTGACTCGCGAGGTTTGCTTCCAGATTCGGCAGACGCGTCCTCCGACGGGCTAAGCGATTTAGCTGGTCGACTTACTCGAGCTGCGACCGGAGCAAGAGTGGCCTCGCAGCATGGACTGAATGCGCTGGCCAGCGACACCGGTGGGAAAGCTTTCTTCAATTCAAACGCGATGGAGCCGGCGGTAAAGCAAGCTATTGAGGAGACCAGCAGTTATTACTTACTCGCCTGGAAGCCGGAACAACCATCATCCGGATCCGGCAAGTTCCACCGAATTGAAGTGGCCGTCACAAACCGGCCAGAGCTGAGGGTGCAGGTGCGTCGTGGATTCTTTGGGCTCGAACCAGAACCGGCTGGGCCAAAAGCCAAAAAAACCGATAAGCCTTCTGCGGAGGTAAACAAATCCGATTCCGAGTTTCTCAAAATTATTACCGCTGCCTATCCCGAACGAGAGATTCCAGTCTCACTGAGAGTTAGCTTCGTTAACACTCCCGAAAAGGGCGATATGCTCATCGCTACCGTACAGGTACCAATGCAGTTTCTAACGTTTAGGCCCCTAAACGGAAAAAATACTGCTCGGGTAGCCCTGGTCGGCCGCATTTACAATGAAAATGGCGAATTCGTTGACGGCTTCGGTAAGCAGATTAGTGTCTCTTCGGCGGCAAGTGCGAATGCCGATCAAAACCTGGTGTACGATCATCAGTCCTACCTAAAACCCGGACTCTATCAGGTACGCGTGGCAGCACGCGACGATCACACCAGCCGCGCGGGCAGCGCTCACGCGTGGATGGAGATTCCCAACATGGCGTCGGGTGAATTGAATCTCAGTAGCCTGCTATTGGGAGTGCGTCCGCAAGCAGCAATCAATAATACTTCCGCGGATCAGACAGTTTTCTCGGCAACTGACTTAAGGGGGCCAAATCGTTTTACATCCAACGATTTTTTGCGTTTTCTGGTTTTTATCTACAACGCCACCGCCACTGCAGGTTCGAAGCCCGACGTCGCAATTCAGATCCACGTCGTCCGAGACGATCAACCAGTGGTCACCGCACCCTTGAAAAAACTTTCGTTGGAAGGTATTGCAGATTTAAAACGCATTCCATACGCTGCGGAGATCACGCTTGAAGGTTTGCGTCCGGGACGTTACGTTCTGCACATTTCAGTATTGGATCGACTCGCGAAGACCAGCGCCTCTCAACAGGCCCGATTCGACGTCGAATAGTCACGCCTTTTGTCGCAACCCTGGAAACCAACCAAAGATGACAAATTGTTGCCGCGCGCAATAGACGTCCGATGTCAATCGCTCCCGGAATGTCTGTCTTGTTCTGCGATCATCTCGGTCTTCCACGCATGCGGCGGTTGGACATTAGATTTGCGCGCCCGAAATCGATTTTGCCGGCACTGTCGCTGCGGGATCTACTGATCGTCAGATGTCGCCCTTCGATGAATCGGTTGAACGTGCTCAAGAGCGGTTACGGAATAACCAATCTGGTGATGCCAACGACGCCACCGCTGATGAACTGAGCGCCGAAGAGCTTCGCGAAGGCGGATGATCATTGACTGCGAAAGTGCGAGGAAATAAGCCGAGTTCCTGGCGATGCTCGGGCTCGGCGCGTTCGAGCCGGTTCGCGAGTGTTAAAAGCAAAAGTGGGACAACAGGATCAGCAAATTGGTCAGACCTCCATTTGAGTCCTTCCAACCCAAAGTCCCGGACGAAATGCACCGGTCGAAATAATTGTGTAAATGCTCACCTGTAAGCGTTCTCGCCGACTTCCACGACTCAATATCCTCAAATCTATTAATCTTCTTCATCTCTTCTCCTTAATTTCAAATTAGGGTGAAGATTAGCGGTCAAGCGGCGTCAATCAGACGTTGGACATTGGACGTTGAATTCGACTTGGACTTTGGACTGAACTTGGACTTTGGACTATTGGACGGTGTTATCGAATCGCAGTTTTAAGCTGATTGGCCATGTTTGCGTTGAGCGGTTTGAGAATCTCGTATTGCCGCCGCGCCGCGTCCTTATCGTTGATCGCGACATAGCTGAGACCCAGGTTGTAATGAGCGGCCACCAATTGAGGTCTTAACTTCACCACCGCCTTGTACGCTTCAATTGCTTCTGAGTAGCGCTTGCCATTAAACAAGGCGACGCCGAGATTGAAATGAGCCGCCGCATTATTAGGCTCGATCGCGGCCGCCTGCTTCAAAGCATCAGCCGCCTCGTTGTACTTCTTCATTCCGTTGTAAGCATTGCCGACGTTCTTATAGGCGTGAGACAAGACTTCGTTTCGGTTCTGCAGCCCTTGTTTGAATGCTTCGCCGGTTTGTCCTAACAAAGTAATTGCCTGGAGCCCGGCCTCAACGGCTTCGGGATAGCGTTCCGCGTGCACCAAAGTAAACGCGAGGTTGTTATAAACCTCGGCGTTGTCCGCGTCGTACAGCAGCGCCTGTTTAAACGTATCAGTTGCTTCCGCATGACGGTTCAATCTGGCGAGCGAATAGCCCAGCGGTTGATAGGCAGGCACATAATCAACCTGGACCTTTATGGCTTCTTGATATGCTTCGACGGCTTTCGCAAACCGGCCCTGATCGAGGTAAACATTTCCCAACCCCGCATGGGCGCGAGGATCAGTTGGATCTTCTCGGGCAGCCAGCTTGTACTCAATCTCTGCCTCCGAATAGCGGGGAGTTGCGGCACTGCGGGCTGCATTTCCCCTGGCAATGATTTTGTCCTGCGCAACGATCTTCGATTGAGGGACATTCGTCCGAGTTCTGCGTCCCGTTGCAGGATCTGATGTCGATCCGCCGGCGCTGCGAAGCGCTGGGTTCTCCGGTTTGCGAAAGATTAGTGCGGCCCCGCCGACCGGGTCTCCGGCGATACTCCCTCCACCTGACTGGCCGCCCTGGCCAACCACGACATTTACAATTGAAAGCGTCAACGTCGCCGAGATCATCGCTATTAAGACTGCATGGTAGTGCTTGTTCATCGCTTCATGACTCCTTCGCAAAGGAATATATCATCCAGGCGCAGCAGGCATGAATACGGAAGGAGTCAGTTTTGGCTCGATATACGAAGTACGTAGTGGGTCGACAAATACAGAACCGGGAGCGCAGCGACCGGGTGGCCTTGAATGAATTCATGGCTGCGGACAGCCCACGCACCACCTACTACGTGTGTGTCGATAAATGCAGAACCGGGAGCGCAGCGACCGCGTGGCCCTGAATACACACAGTGTCGTGGGTCGACAAATGCAGAGCCGGGAGCGCAGCGACCGGGTGGCGCTGAATACACTGATGTTTTGCGATGCTAACTTTCTTGCATTGCACGTTTGGTGATAGACCACCGGGAGCAGTTCCAATTGTCCTCGTGTTGCGATATACAGCCTCGGAATGGCGGAGTTTCATGACGGGGACATCCCCTTTGGATTCCACATAACTTTCCGGGCGTACGGCACTTGGCTCCATGGCAACGATCGTGGCTCAGTCGATCGCTTTCATAATCGCTTTGGGACACCACGTTTACCCCGTAATGAGCAATGGGAAAAATACAATCGCAAACTCCTTCGTCAGGCGCCTGCTCAAACTCAAATCTCGTCAAAGAAAAATAATTGAAACGGCCATTCGCGAAATATGTACAACTCGAAAGTGGAAGTTCTGGGTGACGAATGTAAGAACTAACCATGTCCACACCGTGGTTTCCGGACTTTGTAAACCCGAGCGCATACGTTCCGCTTTAAAGGCAAGTGCCACCAAGAAACTGCGTGAGAGCGGATGCTGGCGATCACCTAATAGCCCTTGGGTTAAGAAAGGCAGCATTAGATGGTTATGGACTGAACGGGCTCTGATAAATGCGATTGTTTATGTGGAGTGTGATCAAGGTGAGCCTTTAGATTGAATGCAGCCAACAGCTTAAGGATTGAGTCAATTCAACGCCACCCGGTCGCTGCGCTCCCGGCTCTGCATTTGTCGACCCACAAAATTAATCTTCGGCCATTTGTGATCAGCGAAAATTGAGTGTATTCAACGCAACCCGGTCGCTGCGCTCCCGGTTCTGTATTTGTGGACCCACACGTGACTATCGTTTATGCGATGGCGTCAGTTGAGGTCATCCAATTGCAAACCCACTGGATTAGCGCCCGCGCCTTTTAACGCATCAATCACTTTCGTAACTTCGCCATAACGTATTGAGCGCGGCGCTTTGATAAATACAGTCTTCTCAATCCGCTCAGACTCAGGCACGTCAAACCGCGAAATCATGTCCGCTCGATAGGCCCGATTGACAGTGCGTTCCGCAAACAGAGCTACCAGTCTGGCACTCAACTTGAAAGGCTCATCGATCGTACCCATGTCGGTCAGCGCGTTTAGCTTTAACGAGCGATCGGCCTCGATCGTTACTACCAAAGTTCTCTCGTTTAGTTGAACGTCCGGGTTGCGATCCGGTTCCGCCGGCAGTTGCGCCTTAAAACTCGAAGGCGTGAGCGGGGCAGCGATCATAAAGATGATCAGCACCACGAGTAACACATCAATCAGCGGCGTTACATTGATATAAGGCTTGTTGGTTGGACGAACGGAATGAGCCATGGTCATCCTCCGCGGTGTGGAAGTGCGAGCGACGGATTAGACACGGATAAGGGTCAGATGTTCCCTGGTGTCAGATGAATGAGGGATCGAATAACAGTGGAAAGAATTGTCCTTGCATCGGCTGGCCTTTAGGAACCGGCGGCACGCCCTCAAGTGGAGCATCATCAGAATCGGAGTGGACGCCGTCGCGAAACACATTAAGCACGGCCGCGCGTCTCGGTATGTCAGTGCGGTTTTCAAACGATCCGTGGACCATCAGGGGATGGTGAAACGAGGCCTGGCCTTTCTTAAGTTCGATGGCCACAGGTTTGAAGTTGCGTTTTTGATGTTCCGTCAACACCTTCTGAATTGAATTCATGTCATCGGTCAGACCGGTGACCGGAAGCAGGTTCCAACGGTGACTACCCGGGACGTAGTGCACGCAGCCATTCTCGCGGGTCGAATCGTCGAGTCCGATCCAACTCGACAAGTGGGCCATCGGCTTAGTTCGTGTCCAGTAGGAATAATCCTGATGCCAGGCAACAACGCCACCGTGCTGCGCCGGTTTGTAAAAAATCTGGTCGTGCCAAAAACGAACGCCACCGCCGAGGAGCTGTGCCGCAGCCATCAAAAAGGCAGGGTTCCAAAGCAGGTCATGGAACCCTTCGGCAATGCGCCAGGCGCCGAGAGCGTGGAATAGCACTCTGTTTGGATCAGTCGATTCGTTGGAGTTGTACTCGTAGAAAAGCTCGCGCCCGTGTTGATTCGAATCAAGTAATTGATGAAACTCCAGACGCAGAACTTCAACCTGCGACTCGGTTAACAAATCAACGCCTGCGAGATAGCCTTCGCGCCGGTAAAAGTCGACCTGCTCGTCGCTCAAACGGAAACGCGCCCAGTCGCTCTCACGGCGCGGCCGCTCGAACAGATCCGTTACTGGACCATGAGATGTTGAAAGATCTCTCACTTACTGAGATTCAGCGTCAGATTACTTCACATTTTTCAACCCGTCGACAATCACACTCGCTACCGTCGGAATTATTTCGCGATTGTCGGAGTTACGCTCCGTAAACGTTACCAACACAAATTTCTCGCCCGTGGGTAATTCAACATAGGCGGCATCATGTCTCGTCGTGCTGGTCCAACCCGCTTTGGCCCAATACTTTGTTCCCTGCGGTAAGGCCGGTCCGGTGAAACCCGTATCCTGACTGTCGAGGTCCGACGTCTTCTTTGTCGTATCACGCTTCAACAGTTCCATCATTTGCGAACTCCTTGCCGGCGTGACCGCCTTACCCAACGCAATCTCCATCATTAAACGCGCAGTCGCATCAGTCGTCAGCTTGTTCCGGTTCTCCCCGCCTGGACCACGTGACACCTTTTCCCGCCCATACGCATCCTCGCAATGCGTCTTTTGATTGACGTTGATGTTGGTGTAACCGAGTGAAGAGAAATAACGGTTGACGGCGTTTCTCTTGTGTTGCCACTCCGCCATTTCTTTAGGAGGAAGCTCATAACCCGACGTGGTGTGCGTCACAACGTCAACAACGTAGTGCGTGGCTTCATTATAAGAATCGACGACCATGTCTTTGATCGCGCGGCGAAGTTCGGGCAGTATCTTCAATCTTCTTATCTTCGAGCCAGCGATGAGCAGCAACGAGGTAGAACAACTTGACCACGCTCGCCGGATAAATTCGCTCATTTCCTCGAAAACTGGCGGTTACAGGACGGGTCGGATTGCGCAGATCGATCAAAGTGATCGCTAGATCGTTCTGCTGAAGTTTCTTGTCGGAAAATTTCGCCAACGTTTCACTGGCCGCCCGATCAACCAGAGCCTGCAAAGTTACGGGTTGGGATGTTGGTTGAGATACTGTCTGGGCCAACGTCGGAGATACGGCCGTTAAAGCCAGACCGGTGGCGACGAAGTAAATAAATATTTTTCTACTCATATCGTGATGCGAAGTCGAAAAATGAAATGATTGTGTACGCGGACGGATTAGATTATAAGGCACCAAATGGAAAAAGTATCCGAGGAAGGCCTTGTACGAGGCATACGTCAATGGGACCTGGTCGGAGTTGTCATCAACAGCATTATCGGCGCCGGAATATTTGTGCTTCCGGCACGGTCATTCAAACTCGTAGACAGTTATAGCCTGATCGCGTTTATTCTTTGCGCTTTCGTTTGTGCGTTGATAATTCTTTGTTTTGTCGAGGTAAGCAGCCGCTTCACGGAGACTGGTGGCCCATATCTTTACGCGCGCGAAGCGTTTGGACCAGCGGTCGGCTTCCAGGTCGGATGGATGAATTGGATTGCCCGTGTTAGCGCATATGCCACCAACTGCAATCTACTAATTGTCTATCTCGGGTTTTTCTGGCCCGCAGCGGTGGCTGGATTCTGGCGCGCGCTAATCATCACGCTGATCACGCTTACCCTTGCTGCGATCAACTACATCGGAGTGCGTGACGCTGCAATCACAAGCAACTTCTTCACAGTTGCTAAGCTATTAGCGCTGGTTTTGTTCATCGCTACCGGTCTCTTCTTCTTGACTCCCGACAATTTTACTTTGGGCCCGCTTCCGTCCTATGGCTCCTTCTCCACGTCAGTGTTGCTTTTGCTTTATGCGTTTACAGGTTTTGAGAATGCCAGCGTGCCCGCCGGAGAAGTGGTAAACCCGCGCCGCAATCTCCCTTTCGCCATTCTCATCGGGCTCGGCATCGTCACACTCGTATACTTGCTCATCCAGACTGTCTCCATAGGCACACTGCGTGACCTCGGCAACACTGAAAGGCCGTTAGCCGATGCGGCCGCCATGTTTTTGGGCCCGGTGGGCGCATCAATAATCGCAGCCGGCGCCATAATCTCTGTGCTGGGAAATTTGAATGTCAACCTACTGTCAACTCCACGAATTCTCTTCGCGATGTCCAGCCGCTGCGAGCTGCCTGAGGTTTTGTCGGACGTTCATAAACGGTTTCGCACTCCGCATGTAGCCATCCTGGGCACGGCAGCGTTTATGTTGGCACTCACTCTGTCGAGCTCACTAATCTACGCGTTGACTGTGTCCACCATTGCACGTTTACTCGCATATGCAGCGACTTGTGCGGCGCTTCCCACGCTGCGTCACAAAAAAGGTGTGCCCGAGCCGCTGGTGAAGATACCCGGCGGGGTGGTAATCAGCGTCTTAGCGATTCTGCTTTCTATCTGGCTCCTCTCGAACAGCACTCGAATCGAAGCGCGAGATTCCGCCATTGCCGTAGCCGTGGGAATCGCGATCTATGTTGGGTATCGGCTTATGAGTAGAGGCAGGCGGAACCAACGCGGTGGGTCGACAAATGCAGAACCGGGAGCGTAGCGACCGGGTGGCGCTGAATACACTGATGCCTAGCGATGCTAACTTTCTTGCATTTTGCGTTTGTTATTGAACCACCGGGAGCAGTTCCAAATGTACTCGTGTTGCGATATACAGCCTCGGCATGGCGGAGTTTCATGACGGGGACATCCCCTTTGGCTTCCACATAACTTTCCGGGCGTACGGCGCTTGGCTCCATGGCAACGATCGTGGCTCAGTCGATCGCTTTCATAATCGCTTTGGGACGCCACGTTTACCCCGTAATGAGCAATGGGAGAAATACAATCGCAAACTCCTTCGTCAGGCGCCGCTCAAACTCAAATCTCGTCAAAGAAGAGTAATTGAAGCCGCCATTCGCGAAATATGTACAACTCGAAAATGGAAGTTCTGGGTGACAAATGTAAGAACTAACCATGTCCATACCGTGGTCTCCGGCGCTTTGTAAACCCGAACGTATACGTGCCGCTTTGAAAGCAAGTGCCACCAAGAAACTGCGTGAGAGCGGATGCTGGCGATCACCTAATAGCCCTTGGGTTAAGAAAGGCAGCATTAGATGGTTATGGACTGAACGGGCTCTGATAAATGCGATTGTTTATGTGGAGTGTGATCAAGGTGAGCCTTTAGATTGAATGCAGCCAACAGCATAAGGATTGAGTCAATTCAACGCCACCCGGTCGCTGCGCTCCCGGCTCTGCATTTGTCGACCCACCGCGTAGTAGGTGGTGCGTGGGCTGTCCGCAGCCATGATTTCATTCAACGCCACCCGGTCGCTGCGCTCCCGGTTCTGCATTTGTCGACCCACGTTGCGGTTTAATGACGTTGCTCGCTTCCGCTAACGTGCTCGCAACGTCCGCAGTTGGGCAATTCGATCAAGCACTGCGTCAGTCAACGTTTCTATTTCTTCGCGGTTGTAATTTGCAGCCCGAAACGCGTCCCTGATCTGCCTGCGGCTTAGACGCGACAACCAGCCAGCTAGCCAGCGCGCGTCTGCCACGGTGATATTTTCGAAAATGTCCTTCTTCTTTCCGCTGTAACGAAACTTAACGAGGTTGCCTTCAACTTCTTCAATAAACTTTGCCTTCTCGTAATCCTCCGGATCGTTCCGGCTGCGAGTGATGGTCCATAAGACAGGGAGTCCGCCCGTTTTCCCAAAGGTTGCTCCCAGATCGCTGACTACGTATCGCAACTTGTTAGTTCCGAGCACGTGAATGATTTCGTTGTTTGAATCCTTGATATCCCAATTCTCGAGAAACAACATCATTATTTTCAGTCCCTGGAACTGGCGCGTGCCGACAAATTGGTTCGCCTCCCACTTCCATTCATCAATTCGCTTTTCGCCGGCCGGCCGCGCTTCCAGTCGGACATCTTCAAATGTCCCTTTGCCGGGGATAGTTAAACGCGGAACGAGGTAATTAATCTCCGTCTCGTATCCAGCCGCCCATAGCAGTCTCACTGCTGCGGCCTCAGACTGCGCTTCCTTGCCAATCTTGGCGACCCATTCGCGCCCTGCGCCATCGCGAATCCGATACTTTGTGCCCGAGTACCCACCCTTATCTTCTTCAAGAAATGTGATTCGCCGGAGGTTCGGTTGCATCGCAGCGCCGCCCGGCCCGAGATAAAGATTGCGAGCAGAAATGTTAGCCGGCGCGGTCCATAACACCGGAGTGCCCCTCGGCACCTGTTTCTTCTTTTGTGCTTTAGCATCGAACGGAACGAATCCAAGTAATAACAAGTCCGACTAAAACAACCAGCATCCGCGTAAGTTGGTTTTCGAGACGCATTGAAGTCCTCCAGCAGAAAAGTGATTTAAGCGCGAGCTTCAGAACGGCGCATCGTTAGCGCAGATAAAGGCAAGACAATTAAAAGGGGTTTACCAGCGCATCTTATCGTCAAAATTGGAAACTGTGCAAACCAGCAACTGGCTACTGGTCCACGTCGATACAAAAGACGGCATCAGTCTGGTGATGTATCATTGCGTGTATACGGGATCCACTGTGGTTGCATTCATCAACAATCTACGAAGCGTTGTCGGCGCTGAAAATGTGCTCGACGGAACCAGACGAACTTCTGGTTTACGAATGTGACGGTCTGCCCCAGCACAAGTATCGTCCACGCGCAGTAGTCTTTCCTTCATCTACTGAAGAGACTGCGGAAGTGATGCGGGTTCTGGCGAAAGCCGGCGTTCCTTTCACCCCGAGAGGCGCAGGCACAGGTCTGTCCGGTGGAGCATTGGCCCTGAACGATGGCGTTGTAGTTGAACTGGCGCGGATGCGCAAAGTACTTAAAGTGGATGTCGCTAACAGGTGCGCCGTCGTACAAACCGGAGTTGTAAACCTGCACGTTTCGCGCGCAGTTGCTCATCTCGGTTTGCATTACGTTCCCGATCCTTCCAGTCAACCTACCTGCACCATCGGCGGTAATGTCGCCGAAAACGCGGGAGGCATTCACTGCCTCAAGTATGGAACGACTACCGACCACGTTTTGGGTTTGCGCGTTGTCCTTGCCGGAGGTGAGGTTGTAGATCTTGGTGGCTTCGGTACTGAACCCGGCGGTTACGATCTGCTGGGTGTCTTTGTCGGCTCTGAAGGGACATTTGGCATTGCGACTGAAGCGACGCTGCGCCTCGTTCCCATTCCACCCACCGTGCGCACATTGCTCGCAGAATTCGAAGATGTGAACAACGCGAGTCACGCCGTGTCAGCAATTATCGCAGCCGGTGTAATGCCGGCCGCTCTCGAGATGATGGATCGAGAAATTATCCGCGCGGTCGAAGCCAGTGTTTTTACGGCGGGGCTATCACTCGACATAGGCGCCGCATTGCTCATCGAGCTCGATGGAATTGAAGCGGGCATTGATGATGAAGCAGAGCAGGGTTAAAAGCATTTGTATCGAATACGGCGCACGAAGTTGCCGTCAGGCACAGGACGAAGCTGAACGCCTGCGTTTGTGGGCCGCACGCAAGAGTGCGTTCGGAGCGGTTAGCCGCATATCGCCTGACTCAATGATCCAGGATGCTGTCGTTCCTCGTTCTCGTCTGCCGGAAGTACTTGCCGACGCGTATCGAATCTCGTCGAAGTACCAGTTGCGTCTGGCAAATGTTTTCCATGCAGGCGATGGAAATCTTCATCCCCTGATTTGTTTTGACTCGCGCTCGCCCGAACAGGTGCATCGCGTTAAAGAAGCCGGGCGGGAATTGATGGAAACGTGCGTGCGCGCTGGTGGCAGCATCACGGGTGAACACGGTGTAGGTTTCGACAAGCGTGAATTGCTGTCACTTGTTTTTTCTGAAATGGACATGGACGCAATGCTGCGTGTCCGTGCTGCGTTTGACCCGTCAGGCTTGTGCAACCCGGGCAAGATTATTCCGATGCTGCGCGGGTGTGGTGAAGCCCGGGCTGTTGCGCCGGACAATGGCAACTCGAAGCGAACTGCCTCAGAGGCCATATCACCTGCGACACCGGCTGCCCTCCGCTACGCCAGCCGACGAAGACCGCTGTTAGTTCTTTCGAACCCGAGTTGGCCCAACAACGACTGCGCCAAATTGTGGACGAATCGAACGTCTCCGCCTGGGTTCACAACCCTTCTCTTCTTGTCACACCCGAATCCATTGAACAAGTTTGCGACGTTATGAGACTCGCGTCCGTCGAAGGTTGGACTGTCCTTCCCAGCGGCGCTGGCACCTGGCTAAAGTCTGGTAACAGCCTTGATCCCATCAACATTGTGCTCAGCACACAGAAGTTGACCCGGATAATCGAGCATGAACCTGCCGACCTGGTAGCAATCACTGAAGCGGGCGTTACGCTACAGGCGCTGAATGATGACCTTGGGAGAAAAGGCCAGTGGTTGCCGCTTGATCCACCGGATGACGGCACGTCAACAATCGGCGGAGTGGTAAGCACAGGGCTGGGAGGCGCACAACAATTTGGCTACGGCGCACCTCGCAGGCATGTTATCGGAATGAAAGTCGTGCGCGCGGACGGAAGTTTGATCAAGGTGGGTGGTCGCGTAGTCAAAAACGTTGCCGGTTATGATCTCTCCAAGCTCTTCACCGGAAGTTACGGAACGCTTGGCGTAATCGTGGAAGTAAACTTCAAACTTAGACCAGTTCCCTTTCAGACTCGGACGATTCTTGCTTTTGGAGAACGCGAACATTTGCTGGCGTGCGGCCGCCAGGTGATTGCATCAAAACTCTTCCCGGTCGCCATTGAGCTACTGTCACCGGCTCTCTCTGCAATAGCTGGTTCGTCTGAACGTCAACATGTGCTTTTGATAAAGTTTGATGGATCCCTCAACGGTGTGGAGTATCAGGCCAAAACAGCATCAGCTATCATCGGCTCCGATACTTCAAATCAAGTACAGGTGATTGCCAATGATGTTTCAATCTGGCGCGCTCTCGCAGCGATGCCACTGGAGCTCTCAGACAGCATAATGTCGCGAGTTTCAGTCAAGCCTGCCGATGTGGATAGTATTATTTCAACCTTAGAAACCGTCGGTTCGGATGAACAAATGTGGCAAGCCAGCGTTGGCACTGGAATCGTGCGCGTCATCGGCCAAGCTACCGCTTCATCAGTTGCGGAGATTATGTCGTTAAGAAACGCAGCCAAGGGACTAGGCGGATCGCTGATCATCGAAACCGCTCCATCCGATATAAAGAGTCAACTTGATGTGTGGGGAGATCTCGGTGATGCCACAGGTCTAATGCATAGAATTAAGCAGCAACTGGACCCCACCCGAATGTTGTCTCCCGGTAGATTCAGCCCGGCTATTTAGCGAAGGTATTTGTATGAAATCAAAATCAACTTTCCTACGTTCCTTTATCGCGTTCGCGTTATTAGTCAGTTTCAGCGTTATTCCTATCAAGCCGCCCATAGCGGTTGGCGCGCCGCGCGAGCCCGTGCGAGCGAAGCACGGCATTGTTGCTTCAACGAACGAGGTCGCCTCCAGGGTGGGCGTAGACATCATGAAACGCGGCGGCAACGCTGTCGATGCAGCGATCGCAGTCGCGTTTGCTCTCGCTGTGACACACCCAGCGGCAGGCAATCTGGGCGGAGGCGGCTTCATGGTGATTAGGCTCAAGAACGGAAAGAGCACCGCGATTGACTATCGCGAAATGGCGCCCGCTGCGGCGACTCGCAATATATATCTGGATAAAGAAGGCAACTTGATCAAAGGCGAAGGTGGCTCGCTGGTGGGCTATCGCGCCGCGGGTGTTCCGGGAACAGTTCGCGGCATGGAGTTGGCGCTCAAGAAATACGGCTCGGGGAAACTCACTTGGGCGCAACTGGTCGATCCTGCGCGGCGCTTGGCCACCGAAGGGTTTGCAGTCACCCCTTCACTGGCTCGCTCGTTGCGAGGCACAGACGATTACCTTTCACAGTATCCGGAAAGCAAACGCATATACCTGAACAATGGAAAGTTTTATCAGGCAGGCGATCTTTTCAGGCAGCCTGACCTCGGAGCGACGTTCACACGCCTGCAAAGAGTTGGGCCAAATGAGTTTTACGAAGGCGAGACGGCGCGGTTGATCGTTGCCGACATGAAGCGCCATAACGGTTTGATGACGATGGCGGATCTTGCGTGGATATGTTGCCAAGGAGCGTAATCCTGTTCGTGGAAAGTACCGCGGACATGAAATCATCTCCATGCCGCCCCCATCCTCGGGCGGCGCCGTCCTGATAGAAATGCTGAACATTCTGGAGGGTTACGACCTGCCAAAAATGGATTCCGCGTCTTCCGAACGCTACCACCTGCTGACTGAAGCAATGCGCAGGGCGTTTGCAGATCGTGCCGAGTTCATGGGCGATGCAGATTTCGTAAACGTCCCGGTGGCTGGTCTGATTGATAAGTCCTACGCAGAAAGACTTCGGTCCACGATTGATCTCGGTAGGGCTTCGACCAGCGCTGAAGTGCGGGCCGGCACGCCCGCGGGTCATGAATCGGAAGACACGACACACTTCACCGTCGTGGATTCTGCGGGAAATGTCGTGGCGAACACGTACACGTTGAACAATTCGTATGGCTCAGCTGCAGTCGTTAAAGGAACAGGCATGCTACTCAACAACGAAATGGACGACTTTGCGGCCAAGCCCGGCACTCCCAACTTGTATGGTTTGATTCAGGGCGAACGGAATGCTGTTGCGCCGCGCAAGCGCCCCCTGTCCGCGATGACTCCGACAATAGTTTTGCGAAAAGACGGCAGCTTTTGGTTCACAGTCGGCACGCCCGGTGGCCCAACGATTATCAATACTGTTCTTTGCGTGATCACTAACGTCATCGATCATGGCATGAACATTCAGCAAGCGATCGACTTTCCCCGGATACATCATCAGTGGCTGCCGGATGAGTTGGTGTTTGAACCGAATGGCTTGTCAGGCGATGCGCAGAAGGCTTTATCTTCCATGGGCCACAAACTCGCGAGTCCACGTTATCTCGGCGACGCCGAAGGCATCATGGTTGAAGAGAAAACGGGAATCCGGTTGGGAGCTACTGACCCGCGGCGAAGTGACGGCCCCGCGGTTGGGTACTAGGGGGAACCGTTTGCAGCGAGTGCATCGAGTCATACGAAGGTTCTCATTAACACCGGGCTTCAGCCCGGTGATCCAGGTACGTCAAGAGGGAAACCGTTTAAACGGTTTCTGTTTTTTAGAGGCATTTTAGGTCACCGGCTGAAGCCTGGTGTAATGTGACAAAACATTAAGCCACGATAGGCGACGTCTTGCCCTGGCTATCATTCCTTGTTAACTCAACTTACATCCACGCTAGCCAGTGAAGAGCAGAAGCTGCTCGCCTGCATTCACTGCGGGCTGTGCCTCGAAGCTTGTCCCACCTACGTAGTTACCGGCGATGAGAACGATGGTCCACGCGGCCGGCTTTATCTCATGCGCGCCGTGGGCGAAGGACGACTGGCTAACGACTCGACCGCTTTTGAACGCCACATCGATCGCTGCCTCGGTTGTCGCGCGTGTGAACAAGTATGTCCTGCGGGAGTCGAGTATGGACAGCTACTGGAGGCCGCGCGTGGCGAACTGTTCACGGACGGTCCGGCGCGCGGCTTTAGTTACGGAATTTTGCGTCTGCTGCTTAAACACGTCTGGCTTCATCCGACGCGTTTGAAATCCCTTTTTGCAGTCACACGGTTGTTTCGCGGCACCAGATTGCCACGCCTGTTGCTGAAGTCGCGGCTACCCGGATTGATCTCGAGTCGACTTGAATTTGGACTAGCCTTACTTGCGAGCTCCTCGCAAGAAATCAAAACCAGGGGGCGCGGACCTCGCTCTGAATAGAAACCGCAACAAACAGCGAACCGACAATGATGTTTACTGGTTGTGTCGGCGCCGGGCTGTTCGATCGGGTTAATAAATCAACCCAGCGCGTGCTCAAGACGAATGGGTTCAAGGTGGATATTCCTGAGCGCCAGGTGTGTTGTGGCGCCCTTCATGCACATGCCGGAGATTTGGAAGGCGCACGCACACTCGCGCGAGAAAACATTGACGCTTTTGGAATCAACAACACTCCCATCGTTACGAACGCAGGCGGCTGCGGAGCAATGTTGGCCTCATACGAACATCTGCTTGAACACGACGAGAAATTTGCTGCCGCCGCACGCGCTTTCAGCCGGCGCGTCCGCGACGTCAGTCAGCAATTGGAAACTGTGCCGTTGAAAACTGGAGCGGCCGTGACTGACGAGCGCGTCACATATGACGCTTCATGCCATCTGCTTTATGGACAACATGCCGGTGAAGCGCCGCTGAAAATCGTAGGCGCAGTCTCAGATCTGAACTTTGCCAAACTCGAAGGCTCGGAACGATGCTGCGGCGGGGCGGGAATCTATAATCTGCTTGAGCCGGAATTGTCGCGCCGGGTGCTGGAGGAGAAACTCGCAAACATTAAACAATCCGGGGCACAAATTCTCGCAACCGGAAATCCTGGTTGCCAAATGCAGATCGGCGGCGGTGCACTACTTGCGGGGATGAACCTGAAGGTATGTCACCCGATTGAGCTGTTGGATAAAGCTTATGAGCAGGCTGGACTCTACGCAGAAGGTAACTGAGATCAATAAGAAGAGCCTCAACTTTATAACACTCGCCATTTTCGCACCGGTGTTAATCCTTGTGGGAGTCGCCGGTTTTCTGATTCCTGCTGAACGGAGTCTCACGAGCGGCGCGCCTGCTTACAACATCTTTCACATCGCCTTCGGCATCGCCGGCCTGCTAATTCTTCGCAGCAGAAACGAATTGGCGATCGGTGGCTTCAACGCGGGGTTTGGATTGATAGATCTTTACCAGGCACTGGCCAGTTACCTAAACCTTCCGCCGCAGGAATCTTTTCTTTGGACCAGGGTTGATGATATTTTGCACGTCGTCATTGGCGCTGCGCTGTTAACGATCGGTGTATATGGGCTATCCAGACGTCGCGGCTCCTATCACGTTACGCGTTAAAAATCGGCTTTGCCTCATACCAGGGGCAGTTGGTTAATGCACTGCCGTTGGGGGTCAGCAAATTCAGAACCGGGAGCGCAGCGACCGGGTGGCGTCGATGACAGTCGTTCATGCTGATCACGCATGCACAAAACAGGAAGTGTCCGGACCAGGAGTGATCAGCGGGGAGTGAATGTCGTTCGACGCCACCCGGTCGCTGCGCTCCCGGTTCTGAATTTGTCGGCCCAGGGAGGTAGCACTACCGTTGGTGGGAATCGACTTTTAAGGCAAAACGGTTAAAATCAGCGCCTTTTTTCACTTTTCACAATCGTTAGGCAGGAGAAATAAGCCGGCTTTCGTTACACAACTAACGCTGACGCCCACTCCGTGGGCTATTAATCTGTTTGCTTGTACTTCCTGGGGTTCGCTCCGCTCACCCCAGGCTTTATGGTGCCGCCGGCTTCGCCGCCTATTGATGAACCCTCTCGCCGCCCACCATCGTGAACTGAACATTCCCCTCATCATCCAAGGCTACAAGGTCCGCGCGCTTCCCTTCTTCAATCGAGCCACAGTCCGCTTCAATTCCCAACAGCCGGGCTGGATTCGTTGAACTGATGCGAGCAAGGTCCACTTCATGAACGCCGAGATGTTTCATAAATCGGAACGCATCAAGCATCGAAATCACAGAGCCTGCGATACTGCCGCGTTGGTTACTGGTGCGTCCGTCTTTCACTGCGATCGACTCGTTCCAGATTTTGTAAACGCCATCACCCAACCCGGCAGCGGCGATGGCATCGCTAATTAACGTCAACCGATCAGGTCCCTTAATTTTCATCAAGAGCCGCAAAGTGCTTTGCTCAAGGTGCACGCCGTCTGCGATTACATCGCAGCTAACGTCATCATTAAGTAGTCCCCAACCGATAGGCCCGGGTGATCGATGATGGAGCGGCGCCATGGCATTCATGAAGTGCGTCATGTGCCGGGCTCCGGCGGCAAGTGCCTGGTCCAGCACGTCGAAGTCCGCTTTGGTGTGACCTATTGAAACGATCCAACTACGTTTAGCCAGTTCAGCTATTAGCACCACGCCCCCTTCGACTTCCGGCGCGAGCGTCATCATGTGTCTCGCGGCGAACTGCTTAATCGTTGGCAGGTCGTCCAAGTCGTTCGCGTTCGAGAAAGTTCGAAAGAATTGCGTGCGCAGCGCGCCACATTGCGCCGAATTAACAAACGGTCCTTCGTAATGCACGCCCAGGATTTGCGCCCCCTTAGCGAAGCCACTGGCCTCCTCAATCGCAGAAACCGCCCGCCGATAATCTTCAACTGGACCAGGCACAAGTGTCGGCAACCAACCCGTCACTCCCTGCGAAGCAAGCCAATGGGAAACGCGTTGAAGGGCTTCGGCATCGGCCTCCATCGTATCCACGCCAACAGCCCCGTGAATGTGGACGTCGATGAAGCCAGGAAATAGGGTCGCACCATCTAACTCATAAACCTGGTCAACTTCCGGCAGGTCGTTAGCAACGGAATCGACGATGCGGTCAATAACATTCCCCACAATAACCAGACTTGCCTGGGTGGCAACTCCGTCAGGTAGAACTATGCGGGCATTTCGAAGAAGAGTTGTCGAAGATTCAGGTGAACGTGTCACTATTCGAGTTACGACTTTCGACGAAGCGTCAGTGTCTATGATTCCGGGATATTGTACCTCGTAAAACACGGAACGCCCGCGAAATGCATGACGCACGTCGCGGGCGTTGCGGTTAGGTAGTTTGCAATTTAGAAATACAATTTAGCCGCGAACTGCCACTCGCGTGGCGGACGCGTAGTAGTGGGACGCGCAAACGTAAGAACGTCCGCAGGGTTGCCCGTAATCGGGAATGTCGTTGCCGCGCCGGCTGCCATCACAAATTGAGTGTGATTGAAAAGGTTAAACGCCTCTGCGCGCAATTGTAAGTAAAGGTTTCGTTCTGTGTTGAAGTAGATGTTTTTCACGAGCGAAGCATTCGTTTGGTTTCGACCCGGTAGACGCGAGAAGGCGCGACCTGCATTGCCGAAAGTACCAAGAGCGTTCGTGGCAAACGCATTTGGATCGAAGATGAAAGGAAGTCCGGTCCGCGGATCTATGGTGCCTGCGAGACCTGCGCCCGGATCCGAAACTAGATTTGGATAGTTTCCGCGTTGTCCACTCGCAAGATCGCTGACGGCAACCCGAGGGACGGGAGCCCCGGATTCAAAATTTGTAATACCCGAGATCTGGTAGCCGCCCAGCACTGCTCGTTTCAAACCACTGGCTTTGTTGAACCAGGGTAGCTCGTAAACATAACTCGCGCTGAAGACATGTGGACGAGACGTGCGGGCCTCAGCGTACTCACTGCTAACGTCAAATGGGTTCTGGGGATCATCGACTGCATCCCGATCGTTGGTCGAATCCGTCATGTTCTTACTAAACGTATACGACATCGTGAGCGTAAGATTATTTCCAAGGCGGTAGTTAAACGAACTGAGCAGACCGTGGTAGCGAGACCGTGCGCTGGTCTCGATGTACGTGATTGCGGCGTAACTTAAGAATGGCCGCAACGCTCCGGCGTTTGCTGTCCCTACCCTCACAATGTCAGCAGGCAGTTGGAAATTGATATTGCGCCGCCTGATAAGAAAATCTCCCTTGGTCCCAACGTAAGCGAGATCAACTACACCGTTGCGGAAGATTTCTCGTTGGAGGCCAAGCGACCATTGCTGAGTCTCGGGGGTCTTAAAGTCGTTGGCTATCGCGATGACCGCCCGGGGAGCGAGTGTTCCCGGCGGGGCGCCAGCGCCCGGATTCGAATAGGTAATTACACTCGCAGTCGTGCTTGATAGACTCGACAACTGGCTAAAAGGCGGCGAAGTAAACGCAGCCTGTTCGAATATGCCAACTAACGGTTGGTCATAGTAAAAGCCGTATCCGGCGCGTACGACACTCTTGTTTTCAGCGCCAAACAGCGTCCTCCCGATCCCACTTTCGAATCGCGGCGACCACGCGAAACCAATCCGCGGGCTGAAGTTGTTCTTGTCGTTTGGTGCAATGCGCCGGCCGAAGCGAGATGTCTGCCCAGCAATGCCGATGCCGTTGAGTGGGTCAGTTAAGGTGCGATTGAAAGATGTACAAGCAGGGGTTGAACAAGCCACCCTCGCCGGATTGAAAAGCGCTGGATCGAAGGAACCATAAATGTCGTTGTCATCGGTAGGCTGTACGAAGTATTGGTAACGAACTCCAGCATCAAGCGTGAAGTTTGGACGGATTTTCCACGTGTCTTGTACAAAGAACTCGCGTCGTCCAAAGCGGAGGTTGAGAATAACGTCGCGCTCGGCTTCCTCATAAGAGCTCGCGCGGCCTAACAGGAACGACCCGAACGACACTCCCGTAGTTGCGATAGCCGTGCCCGCGCCAGTAAATCCTTGCGACTGCGCGGCGCTAAAAGTGAACGTTCCCTGGGTGTTATTGTTTCCGTTCTCGCCTTTTTTCTCCCAAGACATTTCTCCACCAAACTTGAGAGTGTGGTTATTCCTTACCCAGGTCACGATGTCACGCACTAAATAGTTTTTGTAGGCGATGTCGAAACCCTGCGTGGCGCCAAGCAGTGTTTGAGTGGCTCCTGAGCCACCCAACCCAAAGCCGACTCCGTTTATGCGAGGGATTACGTCGTTGTTGTTTTCCGGGAACAGCTCATTGATGGCGGAAGCTCCGGGATGATCACTGCGACGCGAACGACCCACTACCACTGACGCAATTAGGTTAGACGAAAAATTGAATGTCGCTTCATTCACCAGGGTGGGCGAAGCCACTGCCGTATAAGAAATGGCAAGCACCTGCCCTGGAACTCGCGTTTCGCTGTTCTGTATTCCCGGCAAACCAACACCGAAGAAGAGACCAAGCGGTTCCGCTGTTTCACTCAGATCGTGTGTGTAACGCCCGAAGATAGTGTGATTCTGATTGAAAAGGTGATCAATACGGATGGTTTCCTGCCGAGTGTTCTGCACTCCGACTTGGCTGAAGGTGAAGCCGTTGGGATTCGTCGGAGAATTTGGAAACGGTACCGCAGCGAGCAAGGCGATGGTACGGGGATCAACGTCTGCTCGGGGAATGATGTTTCCGGCGTAGGCGCGATTATCGGAGGGCCTGAAGATTTGACCCTGTCGCGCCGGGATCAGGGCGCCACTGGTATCCGTGACAAGAACCCCGGGAATTGTTGCTCCAAGAAAAGTCGAGAGGTTGAAGTCCGCGCCGTTTAGGCCACGTTGCGCAGCGGTAGGCACCGTTGCAGCCGCGTCGGGCACGCCACGAATAATCCGACGAACTTCTTCGGAGAAAAAGAAAAAGGTCTTGTTGCGGCCACTCCAATAACCCTTACCACCCTCGCCAAACGTGGGCAGAATTACGGGGCCTCCGATAGTTCCACCAAAATTGTTGTAGCGGAGCTTGGGAACGGGAGCAACTGGATCACCATTGCGACTACCCAAGCGGTTGTTAAAAAATGAGTTCGCATTGAACCGATCATTACGAACAAATTCGTACAACGAGCCATGGAAATCGTTACCGCCATTTTGCGTGACGATCGTCACTACACCACCGCCAGATCTTCCGAGTTCCGCCGTGTAGTTCGACGTGAGCACCTTAAACTCCTTGATTGAGTCAATAGTGGGAGTTGAAAGGAGGGTGATGTTGGAACCCACGTCGGTATTCTGGACGCCGTCGACAAAATAGTTGACTGCGTTCCGGCGCATCCCGTTAATTGAGACGCTCGCCACACTAGTCAGACCAAATCCTGTTTCGTCAGAAAGGTCCGAGGTAATCCCTGGAATGCCGGCTTCCAACAATCGCATGAAGTTGCGGTTGTTAAGAGGAAGCTCAACTATCTGATCATTCGAGATCAAGCTCTGGCTAGTGGGACTATCCTGGACCACATTAGATTCGCTGGTAACTGTTACGCTTTCAGTCACCGAACCCGCTTCCAGCGTGGCGTTCAAGCTGCGCCTGTCGCGGGCATTAAGAATAACGTCGGTCTCAATGTGCTTTTTAAAGTTTGTCTGCTCAATGGTGACCGTATAGTTTCCGGGAGTTAGCGGACTGACGGTGTAGCTGCCCTCATCATTGGTCTGGACGCGGCGTTCGATGCCGGTCGTTTGATTGGTGATGGTGACCGTAGCGCCAGGAACTATCGCCCCTGTTGAATCAGTAACTTGCCCGGTGATAGTTGCTGCCGTTTCTTCCTGGGCAACAGCTATGCCTGTCGGGGCGATCAAAAAGGCCACCGCAACTAAAACGATCAGAAGGATGCTTCTAAAGAAATGCGTCATGGGTATCCTCTCGGTTAATCAGAAATTGAAGCGGAAGATATTGCAACGCCCGACGGAGATCAGTTTTTATACGCCGCGCACAGATGGATCAAGATTGTCTTACTAGTCTCTTGCTGCAAGCGGCCGCGTTTCGCGGACGTCTCTCACCGGCTGGATGACTGCAAAGGTTAATGGATAAACCGCTTCTTCGCAACAGAACGAACATCTTTTTTTCTTGCAGCACCAAACTATGCAATGCAGACTCAACACGTCGAACACTGCCGGCTCAGCGCCGGCAGCGCTCGTCGTAATCATAGTGAAGCCTCGATGACGAGCATCGATGCTTTTCGTTTAGGCGTTCAAACTCGGATCACTTAGAACAGGAACCTGACTCCGAGCCGCACCGTTCGCGGTGATTGAAACAAGTGTGGCAGGCCGTAACGCACGTCGCTGCGATCTGCCTGCGATCCAATTCGAGCCAATATCGCGGGAAGCAGTGTGCCTCCGGTTAAGCCGTTCGCATAGTTCACCTGATTGAGTCCAAGAGACGCAGCGTTGACAGGCGCCGTACTTGGATTCATCGTGGTGTAGACGCCGGTTACCGTCCTTTGATCGAACAGATTCAAAAAATTGAGATCGAACGCGACCGTGTACCGATTGTCCGTCCCCATCCTGTAGCGGTGAGTAAAATTCAAATCTGTTTGGGTAAACGTTGGGCTACGACCCAGATCACCACGTCCCAATAAAATTTGGGGTGTCACTGTCGACGCGCCGAAAATGGTCGTTGTTTGCGGTTGTCCTGAAGTAATCGTTTGGAACGCCGATATTTCGGTCGAATTCATTTTGCTGCCCATCCAATCGAAGATGTACGCACCGAAGATGTTAAAGACGTGCGGTCGGTCAGTCTGCAGACGACCATTGTCTTTCTCACCCGTGGCTGTGAATCCGATGAATGGCAAGTCAAAGGCGCGGCTTACTCCGGGCGCCAGACGCCCTTCCACCAAATGTGGTTCATCGGAACTAGTCAGACCTGAATAGTTGCCGAACAATCGACTAAACGTGTAGTTCGCGTTGAAGTACCAGTTATTGGTTAGGCGCTTATCGAACACAAACTCCAGGCCGTCATAACGGCGCTGCGGTCTGGTCGATTTGAGATATCCGAGCGTTTGAAGTGTTTGCAAGTGAAGACCACGGCCAGGATTGCCGATAATGTACGCCTCGCTACCGGCCGGATTGACTACGCCCGCGTCTTCGACAGCTTCGTCGACATTCTTGTACGTATAACGGATTCGCAGAACGTAGTTTGAACCGAATTGCCGCTCCCCACCGACCGTGAACTCAGTCTGCCGGAACGGCCTAAGGTCCGGATCGACGGCACCGCCATTCAGTGCAGAGGCTCCGGGTTCATTTGCATTAACCCGCAAATTCTTTTGACATCTACTGCGAGCGCCGGGAGCGATGAAACCGGTCGTGGGACAAACGCTTGTTCCAGTAAAACCGCCTACGATGTTTCCAATGTTAAAGCCGGTGGAAGTATCGCCGGGGAAGAGTTCGAAATAATCTTCAAGAAAGATGTCACCCCCGAACAAGCCGCGCGGAAGCGCGAACTTCACCCGATCAAAGAATCTGCCGTAACTGGCGAAAATCTTTGTGGTGCCATTCCCTGTCAGGTCGTAAGCGAATCCGAGCCGAGGAGCAATCTTGTCGCCCCAGCCGAAATTCACCGCACTTGGAAATTGATTAAATGAGGGCAGGTCCTCTTTCTCAAAACGAACCCCCAGATTCAGTGTGAGCCGGCTCGTTGGTTGAAACTTGTCCTGGATGAAAATGCCCTGACTTAGGTTGGATCCTTGTCCGTTTGTTCCGGTACGCCGAAATGATGCTGATCCGACCGCGCCAGGTGTAGAGGTTACATTCCCTCCGATGAGCGTGCTGATGGAGGTGCCGTAATTGAAGGAGATGCGTCCGACTGTTGAATTTCCTGACTGAACGTCGTTGAAAATAGTAAACCGCTGATATCCGCCCCTCAATTCATGCTGGCCAGCGGCGTTGAAGATGTAGGCGCCGGAAAATTCGTACGACTCCCGGATCGAGACGTCCTTTCTGGTGATTAGATTGGCCCCCGTAGTGTTGCATGGGAAAGCGGCGTTCGGTGTTCCGCAACTAAAGATCTGAACCGTCTCAGGAACAAAATAGTTACCGTTCTTTTCGTTTAGAAAACCGCGGTTGTAGCGCCCATCGATAACGAGTTTACTCGTGGCTGTATACACGCCAGACAACGTCACCAAATTGGAACTCTGGCGGCCGCCCTGACGATCGGTGAAATTGTGTCCCCTTAATACGCCTATGCTGCCACCGTAGTTTGCGGTTGGCACATTATTAAAACCGATGGCTGAAGAACTCACATTTGAGAAACTGGTAGTAGGCAAACTGCCTACGTCGACAACCGGATTCCAAAGGAACGTGCCCGTAAGCCTCAGTGAGTTGAATGGATTCGCATCAAGGCGGCCGAACGCGTATTCGTATGTGCGCTTTCGCTTGTAGGGCTCTGAAGTGATCAGCCTTTGCGCTGCCCCTGGGAGGTTTGCGTAGTATTGAGTTTGCACGTTTGTGTTGAATATCTGAGGCGTGTAACTCGTGAAAAACCACAGCCGATCTCTGATAATTCTGCCGCCGAGATTAGCAGTAGGGAAGTAGTTGGTTCCATCCGACTTGAGGGGGTTGAAATATTCCGCGGTCTGGACGAAATTGCCAGCTCCTACCGAACCTGAAGTAAAACGGCTGAGTAACGGACGCGCCTTGCCATTCAAACCTGGCGTTTCAACCTGAATGCCGAACTCGCCGTGAAACTCGTTGGTACCACCGCGAGTCACAACGCTAACCACGCCGCCCGTTGCGCCACCGTAAGTAGCCTCGAAACCACTCGACTGAACCTGAACTTCCTGGACTAGCTGAGTGGGGACGTTGTAAGTCTCGTTCAGAGTACCAGTGCGATAGTTGGTTACCTCTTGTCCATCGATAACAAAAACATTTTCACCACCGGACGCACCGTCGACGGAAAATCCGCCGGTTCGAGTCTCGGGACGCGTGCCGGGGATAGTCTTAAGAAGACCGGTGAAGCCGGTACTCTTCGGTATTAACTCTATCTCCTGGGCCGTAATGCTGGTCTGAATGGAATTGCTGGTGGTATCGACCGGCGTCACGTCAGTCGCAACGATGTTCACCGTCGTGACATTGCTTCCTGGATTCACCGTTATAGTTAACTGAGTAGTTTGCCCAATCGCGACCGAAACGTTCTCGTATCGTGCTTCACCGAACCCGCTGGCCGCGGTAGTCACCACATCGTACATTCCCGGCGGCACCTGCAAGACGCGGAAAAACCCTTCGTCATCGGTTGTGCTTGTACCGTCTGAAACCCGTCCCCAAACCCGTTGTTGTGGTCCCGCTTGCACTAGTTTTCGCGTTCGTAATTGTTAGTGTGACATTGGGCACAAGCGCGCCGGCCGCATCCTTTACAGTACCTTCAATGTTGCCGGTCGTTTCTTGTGCGAAAGCGATCGTGGCGAAACACATAACAAGCGACAACACGACTGTCGTGTAGCTAATGCTCTTCTTCATTTTCTTTGCTCCTCATCAGACGGGCGTAAATCGGTTTCCAGGAGGAGGCTCAAAGCATGCGGGCGCAGCAAGCGACACTCCCTGAACCACGATTAGGAAAGCCAATCAAACGGACTGCGAACCTTCAGGTGTGCAATCCCGCAAATTGTATGGTGTGGCGCCGAAGGAACCTTGACGCCGTTGACTCATTTGGAACGGCGGCATTATACGGATTTTCGTAAATAAGAAAAACTAAAGATTCTTATTGTTGAGATAAGCAGGACTAATGGCACTGAACACATTACGCGCACAAAAACGGGGCGCTCGATCTGAACCGCGCGCCCCGAATTCGCATTGAATAAAACTTGATTTAGTTCGCGACTGTCGCCGCTTCTGGTAAGTAAGCTTCACAAACGCCATCGAGAAACGACCACAAAGCTTTGGACGATTCTCGTGCAGATTCAATTGCGAGGCGCTGCTCATCGGCCGATTCACATTTCTCACTCAGTAGTTGTTTTTCGACCTCCTGGTGCAGCACGTCGATACCCTCGTGCACTCGGAAAAACGAAACCGCGCTTTCTTCTTCAATTCCGTAGAAACTCTTGAGGCCTTCGCGCTTGGTGCGTGCCACCTCCGGAATCTGCGACTCATATGCGTAGAGAGCGGCCAGGCCGCCGCGGTAGTCTTCGCTTTGGGTCAAAGACTTCAAGCGGCTGACTGAATCCCGAGTCGAAGGAAGAAGTTCTGCGTTCCTTACATCCTCTCGAGTGGCGCCCAGGCTTTCGGCAAAACGCAACCAAAGCTCCGGATGGTTTTCTGCGCCACGTTCTTCTTCAATCAGGTTTTCCAGGAGTTCCTGACGCAACGTTAGATCGTCACAACGGGAGTGAACCGCGCTAACGTAAGTCGGGAAAGCGCGAACATGCGCGTAATATTGCTTTGCATACTCCGCAAGAATGGCTTTGCTCAACTTGCCTTCGGTCCATGCAACATAAAATGGATGCTTGAGCATCGAGTATTCCATCACGGCTTGCGACAAGGCGGTTTCAAAGTCTGAATTGGACATTGGTACGTTCGCGTCTGACATAGCACTCCTCCGATTGTTTAATTTCCTGATTTCGAGCCGTGATTATAACGGCTGCATAGCCGCATGACTAGCGATGGTTGTGCGTCAATAGAGCAGTACCTTAGCACGGGCTTGTCGAAACTCTTCCAGCTTCGCATTCCACGACCGAGCAATGTCCTCCGCCGCGTCTCCACGTTTCAACCGTTCCAGCGTGTCTGCATTAACGAGCAGGCGAAGGTAACTATCAACCTTCCAATCCGCCGGATAAAGCTTGCGCAACGCGACGGCGATTTCGAGTCCATTCATGACCGGCCGGAAACGCGCGCGGTCCGTCACAATGATGTTTATACCGCCACACTGTTCATCCTTGAACACCGAAGCTTTCGGCGTGAAACGCACCGGCACAAACCGCACGCCAGCGATCCTTTGGTTATTCAAATGCGCTGCCAGACGCTGTCCGTCGATCCAGGGTGCGCCTACAACTTCAAACGGCGTATCCGTGCCACGTCCCACCGACACGTTGGTAGTCTCCAATAAACCGATGCCGGGATAAAGCGTGGCTTGAGTCAAGCTGCGCATGTTCGGTGATGGATTCACCCAGGTGAGATTCGTTTCGTCGAGCCACATTGCGCGCCGCCACCCATCCATCTTAATGACGCGCAGATCACATCCGATGTTTCTTTGTTCATTAAACAAACGGCCCAGCTCGCCGATGGTTAGACCATGTCGCACCGGAATGGTGTGATAGGCAGTAAAGGAAGGTTTGTCGGCGTCGCCTACCGGTCCTTCAACATCAGCGCCAGTTACCGGATTTGGCCGGTCGAGTACGAAGACGGGAACTTTGGCTTTCGCCGCTTCCTCCATTACATAACCGAGAGTGGAGATGTAAGTGTAAAAGCGCGCACCAATGTCCTGAATGTCAAAGACCAGAGCATCGATGCCTTTAAGTTGTTCGGGCTTTGGCCGGCGGGTCTCTCCGTAAAGTGAATAGACGGGCAGACCCGTCTGCTCGTCCTTCTCATCGGAAACTTTTTCATCCGCCAAACCTCGTATGCCGTGCTCCGGTGAAAACAGCGCCACGAGTTTCACGCCTGGCGCTTTGTGCAAAACATCGATCGTGGCGCGGCCTGTCCGATCCCGACCAGTGTGATTAGTGATCAGTCCGACGCGCATGCCGGAGAGTTGCTTGAAGCCATCGCGACTAAGTACATCAATTCCGGTCAGCACCTGTGTGTCCACGTTGATACCATGAGACGCTGCCATGGCCTGCTCTCGTGTAAACGTGAACCGCGCAAGGTCCCCGGTGATACGCTCGTAATACTGTTCGAGCTGAAGACGCGCGCCGGCAACCACAGCTAGATCGGTCACTGAGGCTGCCGCGATCGACGCAACCTTCCCGCGCAATGAACTGACATCTCCTTTTCCATCCGGATGCACGCGATTGCTCAAAAAGATCACAAACATGCCGGTGGCCGGATCGAGCCACATCGAAGTGCCGGTGAAGCCGGTGTGCCCGAAAGATCCGACCGGAAAAAGATCGCCGCGATTGGTGGAAAAGCTCGAATTGATGTCCCAACCGAGGCCGCGTGCCATTGTTTCAGCAACCAACCGCGGCCTTGTCATCTCAGCAATGCTCAACGGACTGAGAATCTGCGTCTCACTATAGCGTCCGCCATTAAGGATCATCTGTGCATAAATCGCGAGATCATCGGCGGTGGAAAAGAGTCCCGCATGGCCCGCCACACCATTCATGCGAAACGACGTCGGATCGTGCACTTCACCACGGAGCCACTGATCGCCGTCTGCGTCAGCATCCTGCGGAGTGTCGCCGAGATAACTGCGTTGGCCGCGCCGTCTTTCCGTCGGGGCAATGCGGGCACGCAAGTTCGCATCCGGGCGAAATCCCGTATCACGCATTCCCAGCGGCTCAAATATGTTTCTCCGGGCAAACTCGTTAAGTGGAACTCCGCTGACGCGACGGACCACTTCGCCCAACGCAATGTATCCAATGTCGCTGTAGACAAAGCGCGCCCCCGGTGAAGAACGTAACGGTTCCTTAATCAGTCTCTTGATTGCTTCGTCGTAACCGGTCCAGCGTTCCTTCAAATCGAAATCCGGCGCATAGCCGGAGCGGTGCGTCAGAAGCAGTTCGATCGTAATACGTTCCCTTCCCTGGCCGTTCAACTCCGGGATGTACTTCGACACTGGATCATTCAATCCAACCTGTCCACGCTCGACGAGCATCATGATGCTCGTGGCGGTGGCAACTATCTTGGTCAAACTGGCGACGTCGAAAATCGTGTCCGCGGTCATCGGTTCACGCGCTGGCTCAATTACGCGGGACCCATAAGCCTTCCGCCATTCGATCTTGCCGTTGCGTCCAACTAAAACTACCGCGCCGGGCAGGTGGCGTTGTGCAATCTCGCCAGCGATCACCGGATCCATCTTTTGGAGTTGAGTAACGGATAACGCAGCAGAGCCAGGAGTTTCGTGTTGTGCCGGGATGTGAAGTGGAAGTCCCAGTAGTACCAGAAAGAAAACTATTAGCTTATTGAGTTGCTTGTTCGTCATCATAGAAAAACAGTCCACGAAAATACACGAACCTTCACGAAAAACGGTTTCGTGATTTCTCGTGTGCGTTCGTGGATCGTTGTGTTTCTTCCAAACCAATTACGAAGATTTATGACTCTCTTGTTACTCGTCCCGATCTCATCGGCTCACTTCGCGCGTATTACCTGGATGCCTGTTCCACGCGGATATAAACCAGGCAAGGAAATGGGGAGTTTACCGGTGATGTCGATCTCACCTAGTAACGCGCGAGCTGATGCCTGCTGCAGACTCGGCATGTCACCGTACGAAACCAGATAGGTTCGCAATTCCGGGAAGTTCTGCAATAAATAAGGATTGCCAAAACTGATTCCCACTAACGCCGCCTTCCTTTTGATCAACTCGGAAAGAGCTTTTGCTCCCGGATCTGGCAACCCGACACTGCGCACCTGGCCAGACCGTACACGGCCGTAAAGAGAGGCGATCACAACGTCCGCGCCTTTGGCTTTCTCCAGTGCCTTTTCAACGTCCTCTTCAGATGAACGCTCGTCGAGCACGATTGTCTCGAGCTTTCGTCCGCCTTTCGTCATTGCGCCAACGAACGAGTTGGTAATCCACAAACGGTCGTCGCCATTCGTGATGGCCAGATTAAAAATACGCGCGTCGCGCTTGAGGCTGTTGAATGGCACTAACTTTTGATCGTTGCGCACGAGCGTTACTGAGTGCTCAGCAATTTCGCGCGCCAGCGCGCCCACGTCTTTCGACGAAACTACGCGGTCGATGTCATCAAGCGTTGCTGTTCGTGCTTTTACCAACCCCAGATCGTATTTTGCCGCGAGAATTTTGCGCGCTGATTCTTCGATTCGCTTCTCACTCAAACGGCCGCTTCGTACTGCTTCATTAACGCCGCGGAACGCCGCATCATTGTCCGCCGGCTTCAGCAACATGTCGGCGCCCGCTTCAACCGCACGCACCGCTGCTTCGTCCTGGTTAAAATAGATCGTCAATCCGCTCATGCTCATCGCATCGGTAACGACCATACCTTCAAAATTCAGATCGTGTTTCAGCAATCTTCCAATTACGGGTGACACGGTTGCCGGCGTCGACGCGCTTTCAGACACGATCTCGCCGGATTCATCCGTATCAATGGGACCAATGCGACTTTCACGTGGCAGTGGCTTGACAGCGGTTGGATCGATTTGAGGCAGACCAACGTGGGCCACCATCACTGCTCCAACGCCGGCAGCAATCGCCGCTTTAAACGGAACCAGCTCCACGGTATTCAGCCGGTCGCGCCCGACATTGATTTCGGGCAGTCCTCGGTGCGAGTCGACCGCGGTGTCGCCATGGCCGGGAAAATGTTTGGCGGTCGCGATTACGCCACCCCTCTGCGCGCCTTCGGTAAACGCCGCCGCAAACCGCGCAACGTCTGCGGCATCTTCGCCGTAGGAGCGAACATTGATGACGGGATTCGCCGCATTGTTATTGACGTCGACGACCGGAGCGTAGATTTGATGAATACCCATGGCCCTGGCCTCGCGCGCAGTCATCTCCCCCTGCCGTCGCGCGTATTCGGGATTACCGGTGGCCCCGACCGCCATGTTCCAGGGGAAGTTGACCGTGTCATCGAAGCGCATACCTGCGCCTGCTTCAAGATCTGCGGAGATCAAAAGCGGATACTTCGCAAACTGCTGCATGCGATTCATCAACACTACAGATTCGTAAACTGGACCACGAAACAGAATGATGCCTCCCACGTGGTTCTGTTCTACCTGACGCTTCAATTCAACAAATGCGTCGCTGTCCTGGTTGAGAAATGTGGCGTTCACCGCCACGGAAATAAGCTGGCCAATCTTCTGCTGGACCGTCATCCGTTTTAGTTCTTGATTAGCCCACTTCAACGCCTCTCGCGACGGCTGGCGCGGAAACGGCTTTACGACGCTGCTGTTGTTGGCATACGCAAAGTGCGTGGTCGAACTAGCGGGCACGGTCACAGGTGCGGCAAAGAGCGCCACGAAAACAAGGAGCGCTACCAGGGTTCGTAATGATGCATAACGCAAAATCATTTCAATGTTTCTCCAGAACTTATTCGACAGCACCGCGGGGCGCCAACTCGTCCTTGCGGCTGTCCGGCGCGCGTTCAAATGCGAAACTGGCCAACCACGCAACGACGAGTGTTATTAAACTGCCTATGAAGACGTACCAGGTCCACGCGATCCTTGTACCCAGATAAATGAAGAGCATGATGGCCATACTGGCCAACATTCCGATCAATGCCGGGGCCTGGCTTACGCGTTTGAGAAATACTCCCACCAGGAACACGCCGAGTATGGGGCCATTGATCAAGGAGGCGATAGACAACGCCATATCCAGGGCCGAACGGTTCCTGTTCCTCAAAAACAACGCCACCCCGATCTGAACGACCCCCCAGAGAAGAGTTAACAGGTGCGAGACCTTGAGATAGTGCTTGTCGGAACGCGTGGACCTGAAAGGTTTGTATAAATCGTTCATCGCGGTAGCGGCGATAGAATTCAGCGATGAAGACATTGCAGCCGCAAAGATTGCCGCGACCACCAGTCCTGACAATCCTGGCGGCATATGACGCGTTATGAAATCCGGAAAGACGCGATCACCTCCGGTAAATGGGAATGCGGTGCCGGCCGCCGTTGCATAACCCGGATCGTTGAACGGTTGATAGAACGCGAACAACAGGACGCCGATAAATAGGAAGCCAATAAACTGGCCCAGCACGATTGCGCCGCTCGTCAGTAGCGCTGCCGATGCACGGCTTGCGCGATCGGTGCAAAGATATCGCTGAACTAAATACTGATCGGTACCGTGCGTGCTCATCGTCAGAAAACAACCGCCAATCAGTCCCGCCCAAAAAGTAAAAGTCTTCGTGTAATCAAACGAAAAGTCAAAAAGGGAAAACTTGCCATACTGGCTGGCGGTCGCCACCGCAGCGCTCAATCCGCCGTCGATTGCACTGACCAAAATTATTGCGGCAGCGATGGCGCCGACAATGTAAATCCCCAGTTGGATCACTTCCACCCAGATGACGGCTTCCATGCCGCCAAAGTAAGTGAAGATGATCATTGCCAATCCGATCAAAACAACCGAAGCAATGATAATGACCTCCGCATTGCTCCCCGGCTGAAATGACGTGTAGACGGCCGCCAGCACAATTGCCGTCAACAGCAGGCGAATCCCGTCGGCGATGTTCCGCATGATGACGAAGAGAGACGCTGCCAGCATCTTGATCTGACCGCCAAACCGGCGATCAAGTAACTGGTAGACCGTCATCAAGTCACCCCGAAAATAGGACGGGATGAACAACAACGCGATCACAATTCGTCCCAACAGGTAACCAAAGACGAGCTGCAGAAACTGGAAATTTCCTCCGCGAGAGAAAGCAATACCGGGAACGGAAATGAACGTAATCGTCGATGTCTCAGTCGCCACGATAGACGCAGCAACGGCCCACCAAGGCACCGACCGGTCTCCGAGAAAATAGTCACGAGTCGTCTTCTGCTTGCGCGCAAACCATGCCCCAAACAGAACGATACCGATCAGGTAGCCAAATATGATTGTCAGGTCGAGCGCCGTCATTTGATTTCCTGGGAAATCGCCTGTTCGTCAAGTCTTCAACCAAATCCGCGAAGCGGCATTGATCCCGGGGCATACACATCACTAATGATAATGCGGGCTGCACAAAAAGTCACTCATAGGCGGAACCGCACAACCAGTCGCCGACTGACAGTTCACCTTTTCTTTAGGTCGTCGACCGCTCTTTGCACAACACCTTTCGCAGCAGCCAAAGCAGCCCGTGCTTCGGCGGCGCTGCGCTTCGTCTTGAACATGAGCAGCGCGACGCGAACGTCGCCGCTTGCAGCATCGAGCGCCGCAGTGGCCGCAGCTTCATCCAGACCGGTCTCTGCAATCAGTATTCGTAATGCGCGCGCCCGCAATTTCGTGTTCCGCGTTTGCACGCTCGTCATCCGATTACCAGTAACGTAGCCGAGTTTTGCGAGCGCCGCGGTTGATAACATGTTGAGGACCATCTTCTGTGCCGTTCCGGCTTTCAAACGCGTCGATCCAGCGAGTACTTCCGCGCCGACTACCGGAACGATACTAATTTCGGCAACTTCGGTAATCGGACTACCAGGCGCAGACGTCACAGCTATGGTTAACGCACCAAGCCCTCTCGCATACTTTACGGCGCCAACCGTGTAGGGCGTCCTGCCTGAGGCAGCGATTCCTACCAACACATCTGAACTGGTAAAACCTCGCGCGTTCAAATCAACCACGCCTGCGTCTGCGTCGTCTTCAGAAGCTTCAACCGCCCGATAACAAGCCTCATAACCACCGGCGATTACAGCCTGGACCAGCTCGGAAGAAACACCAAAGGTTGGTGGACATTCGGCCGCGTCCAAAACACCCAGCCTGCCCGACGTCCCTGTTCCTATATAAAAAAGTCGGCCCCCGGCGTTAAGCCTTTGCACTATTCCGTCTACCGCGCGCGCAACTTCCGGCAGCACCAAACCAACTGCCGGCGCTACCAACGAGTCTTCTTCATTCATCAGGCGCAGGATTTCCAGTGAAGTTTGCGAGCTTAAGTTGGCGGTCCGGAGATTCTCCTGCTCAGTAACAGGAAGCGGTTCGGAAGTTTCAGAGTTCATCTGATCAACTGACTGGATACGATTTAGACTGCGAGCGCTACGTTATTGAAATGATCGTACGCCATTCGCGCTGCGGCCACCGCCGGCGGAAATTGAGGCGGCGCCAAATAAGCGTGCGGAGCTGTCTTTTTTACCTCTTCACGCAGAGAGGCCAGAACCAGTTCTCCGGCCGCCGCAAATACGCCGCCAACGTAAGCAACCTGAAACACCTCGCGCTCCAATTTCAAATTACGAATGACAGCGGCCGCGGCGAGGCCCAGCTCGCGACCTCCTTCGGCCAGAATGTCCCTCGCAATACGATCCTTCGCCTTCGCTGCTTCAACTACGTCTCGGCCAAATCCAGCGAGTCGTTCGTTGGTTATTGTTGGTGCGTAAATCGCGGTTGAGAGATCGTTTGGATCAGAAACGTGAAAATACGCGCACGCCATTTCGGTCAACGCTGTTGCCGGACCACGTCCATCCGTGGCATGCGCGATGGCACGTAAAGCGCGGCGCGCGATCCACGAGCCACCCCCTTCGTCTCCCGCAATCGGGCCCCAACCGCCCGCGCACCATTTTTTTCCTCTGCCATTGATTCCACAACAGTTCGAGCCCGTACCGGCAATCGACTATGAGCCCGGGCGCACCCAGCGTGGCGCCGTACAGCGCGATGTCCGCGTCGCTCGTCACAACAACCTCACCCATGCCCAGGCCCTTAAGAGTTTCGCGCATGCGCACTTTGAGTTCGTGCCGTCGCGTGCCGGCCAAACCAATTTCAGCGGCAACAAGATCGCTTCGGCGCACCTTTGCGACTTCGCATGCTTTGTCAATCGCCTCGCGCACGGATGCAACTGCGTTAGTAATGCCGACGCGCAGCGGATTTGATGGACCCGCCAAGCCTTCGCCCAGAACATTGAGGTTCATGTCGAGAATCACGGCATGGGTTTTAGTGCCGCCGCCGTCAACGCCAACCACTGCGCGACGCACGGGGCGGTGACGTGTCGTCAAATAACCTGGCTGTCTTCTGTCGTTGCTGACCATGGATGTCGGGCTCTCATCCCCGCGGATGGACCATCCTCACACGGCATTTTAGGTAACCGACATTTATAATGGAAACTAAAAGATTTTATTATTACAATAACCATCATTGATACGCCCACCTGTCTGGTCAGGAGCGATTTCCATGGAAATTCGACAACTCAGAGCCTTTGTGTCGATAGCTGAATTAGGCACATTTACTGCAGGGGCCCAACGCGTCCACGTTACGCAGGCGGCCATTAGTATGCAGATCAGGCAGCTGGAGAACGAGTTGGGCGCGAGGTTATTCATACGGGCGCCGCGACGCGTAATGCTTACCGAGGCCGGTGAACAACTGTTGGCACGCGCCCGCCAGATTCTCCGTGATCACGATGCCGCTATTGAAGAAATTGCCGACCTGGCCGGGGCCGAACGTGGCCGGTTGAGAGTAGGCAGCGCGTCGGCAATGGTCACTACTGACGTCTTGCCGAAGTTATTAAAAGAAGTGCGCCGGCAACATGCGCGCGCCGAGATCACGGTGGCGTCGGGGACCAGCGAGTCCCTGGTCCAGCAGATTCTGGGCGGCGAGCTCGACCTCGCTTTTGTTTCACTGCCCGTCGAAGCGCGAGGAATCAACACCGAACGATTGAGTCAGGATCAGCTGGTCGCCATCGCTTCGCCTCAACATCGCCTTGCGAAACAAAAGACCATTGATGCCTTCACTCTGGCAGGAGAAAAATTGATTTTGGGTGAACGTGGCGGCAACACGCGCAGGCTTATAGATCAGTTTTTTGCGCAGGCGGGAGTCACGTTGCACGTGGCCATGGAGTTGAGCCGGCAACAAGCGATCAGGCGAATGGTAGAAGAAGACATGGGCGTGGGCATCGTTCCGCTACACGCCGTACGCGAGGATGTTGAAAAGGGGCGACTTGTCCGGTGGTGGATCGAAGGTGCGCATATAAACTGGGAATTGGGAATCGCAAGACTAACAGGGGGTTATGAATCTCCCATCACACAGACTTTCATTAAGATTTCCCGAGACTTCTTTGCCGAGGATGGACCCACGGCACCCACGCGAAAATCAAAATCCCGAATCAGCTCGAAGAAGTAATTCGAGCCAGCACGATTTGTTCTTCATCGATTATCTTCAGCGTCAAATGATCAATTGGGAAGAAATTAGGAAGCGGTTTCCGGTGACGCAGAATTCCACCTATCTCAACACCGCCGCGGCAGGACCTTTGGCGCGCGCTACGGAAGAGGCAGCCACGGATTACTACAAACTAATGACCGCCGACGGCGATGTTCATTGGGACCACTGGCTCGCGAAACGCGAGGAAGTAAGAAAGAAAGTTGCCGCGTTCATAAACGCAGAACCGGACGAAGTAGCACTCACGACCAACACGTCATCCGGCATGAACGTAATCGTTGATGCGCTTGAGAATCGCGGTGAAGTCATCTCCTGCAATCTGGAATTTCCTGTTTCAACATTACCGTGGATGAACCGTCGAATCCCGGTCCATTTCGTCAAGGCCGTTGAAGGCAAGCTAAGCATCGAAGATCTCCATCGCCGAATGGATGCTCGCACCGGCACCATCTCGATCAGTCACGTTCAGTTCTCGAATGGCTTTCGAATGGATCTCGAAGAATTGGGAAACGCCAAGCAAGGCCATAACCTGGTAGTAAACGCGAGCCAATCCGCCGGGCGTGTTTGAAATCGACGTTAAGCGAATGAAGATCGACGCTCTTTGTTCCACGGGCCACAAATGGATGTTGTCTGGATATGGCAGCGGTTTTGTTTATCTATCGCGTGAGATTTTGCAGCAATCGAAACCACGCGCGATCGGGTGGCTCAGCCTGCAGGAACCTTACGATATGAAAAACGACGAGTTGCACCTTCGTCACGATGCTGCAGCGCGCACGGAACTTGGTTGCCCACATTTTGCCGGCATATTCGCAATGGGTGCATCTATTGATCTGATGATGGAGGTCGGCATTAACAATATTCAGCAGCAGGCGCTGACACTGAACAAATTGCTGACTGATCGATTGAAGGATAACGGCTGGAAGGTGTTATCCCCGATTGATGACGAATGCGCGAGGTCAGCGGAAACCCTGGTAGCGGCGGACAATCCCGTCGGCATTGGTTCGGAAACTCGCCGAAGACAAGATCATCGTGACGGAAAAGCCGCAGGGTGTTCGTGTGGCCACCGATTTCTTTAACAACGAGGCCGACATTGAACGGCTACTTGACGGGCTTAACCGATGATGGGCGCTGAGTCCTCTTTACCGGCGCGTCGAACCACAGCGTTGCCATGGGTGGCAAAGTGATGGTCGCTGAATACGGCAGACTGTGAATCGGTTCCTCTTTCGCCTTTATCGTCTTCCCAAGATCAACACCGCTCCCACCAAACTCGGCGGCATCCGTATTCAAAATTAATCGATAGGTTCCCGCGTGTGGCAAACCCAGAACGTGGTTCTCGCGTTGTAACGGGGAAAAATTGCCGACCACGATCACCTCCTTCCCAGTTGAAGGCGAAATGCGCCGAAATGAAACGATGTTTTCAGGCGCATTGTTGGCATCGATCCATTGGAAGCCGGTATGCTCGCCGTCCGTCTCCCACATCGGTTCTTTGCGTTTGTAGATCCGATTAAGCTCGCTAACCAGTTTCTGCACGCCGCCGTGAAATGGTTCCTCCAGCAGGTGCCAGTCAAGGCTTTCCTCTTCGGTCCATTCCCGCCACTGCGCAAATTCGCCGCCCATGAACAAGAGCTTCTTACCGGGGTGCGCCCACATGTATCCATACAACGCGCGCAGGTTCGCAACCTTCTCGCCGAGGTCGCGCCCCGGCATCTTGTTCAGCAGTGCTCCCTTCATGTGCACCACTTCATCGTGCGACAGCGGCAGAATAAAATTCTCGCTCCACGCGTAGAGCAAACCGAAAGTTAACGCATTGTGATTGCCGCCGCGGAACAATGGATCGGTTTGGAAATATTTGAGCGTGTCGTGCATCCAACCCATGTTCCACTTGAAATCAAAGCCCAGCCCGCCCGCATAAACGGGATGACTGACCTGCGGCCACGCCGTCGACTCCTCCGCGATCATCAGCGTGCCCGGACACTCGCGGTGCGTTGTCTCATTCAGCTCCTGTAAAAACTTGATTGCCTCGAGATTCTCACGGCCGCCGAACTGGTTGGCCACCCACTCTCCTTCTTTGCGGCTGTAGTCGAGGTAAAGCATTGAAGCGACGGCGTCCACGCGCAGTGCGTCGAAGTGAAATTCTTTAAACCAATAAAGCGCGTTCGCCAGCAGAAAGTTTTTCACTTCGTTGCGGCCGTAGTTGAAGATGTAAGTTCCCCAGTCCGGATGTTCGCCTTTGCGCGGATCTAAATGTTCGTACAGCGCCGTTCCGTCAAACCTCGCCAACGCAAACGCGTCCTTTGGGAAATGGGCCGGCACCCAATCCATGATGACGCCGATGCCGCGTCGATGCAGTTGATCGATCAGGAAACGCAGGTCGTCAGGTGTGCCATATCGTGCTGAGGCCGCGAAGTAGTTGCTGACCTGGTAACCCCAGGATGGTCCATACGGATGCTCTTTTAAGGGCAAGAACTCCACGTGCGTAAATCCCATCTCTGACACGTATTTGGGCAACGACTCCGCCATCTCTTGATAAGTTAACGGGCGACTATTGTCGTCGACGACGCGACGCCACGAGCCGAAGTGCACTTCGTAAATCGACATAGGGCGGCGAAAGTGCTCGAGCGCAGCGCGTTTTTTCAACCACGCCTGGTCGCGAAAGCGATACTTCGACTCATAAACAACCGAAGACGTATCCGGCGGGACTTCGGCAAAGAACGCGTAAGGATCGGCTTTCAAGAATTTTGGTGCGCCGGGGCTTTTAATCTCAAACTTGTAAAGCTCACCTGCACTCAAACCGGGGACAAAAAGTTCCCAAACGCCTGATCCCCCCAGGGCCCGCATCGGATGCTTCGTGCCGTCCCAGCCGTTGAAGTTGCCAACTACGCTGACTCGCTCGGCATTCGGCGCCCACACCGCAAACGCCACTCCCTTGACGCCTTCGAGCGTCAGCACGTGCGCGCCGAGCTTTTCGTAGATCCGTTCGTGACGACCTTCACCAAACAGATGAAGATCGATTTCGCCCAGCGTGGGTGGGAAGGAGATTGGGTCTTTGGGGGATTCCGCGCGGGTTATCGATCCGGTCCTGGGCTTCGGCCGCGCAGGCTTAGGTTTGGCCCGGCTGCGTTTGGCGCGGCTGTCCTTGGATCGAACATCTTTGCTCATATCAGGATGTCCGCCGGTTGATTGGCCGGATTCGCTGTTTCAACTAACTGCCGGTAGATATCCGCGCCATTCCCCATTTCCGGCCGGTTGCTGCGTGCTTCGGACAGAATCTCGAGAAAGCGTCTGCGCGGAAACGGCAGGCCGAGCTTGTCCATTAAATCGATCGCTCGTGCCGCATACTTCAACACCTGGACGGGCTCAATCCGAGAAATGTCGTTAAAGAACCATCCGCAGCTCGCGTACATCAAAATTGTGTTGCGTTGCATTTCAAGAAACAACAGGGCGCGTTCATTTTCATCGAACGTCAGGTTTCGTGGAGAGTGACGCTTCATGAATTCGGCCGACCGTTCGGGATCGAGTATCAGCTCAACTGCGTGGTCTCGAGCGTCCCACGGTTCGATGAACAGCATTCCTCGCGTTGCCTCAAAATACGCGGCCGCTTCATCGCGCACAAAATCCAACGCGGCTCGCAATGGACCACGCCATGATTGGTTCCAACCCGGCGCGCCATCAGTCTGGCAACCACAGTCGCGAATCCAACGACCGACGCCGTGAGTACAACTCCATGAACTTCCTTCACCTGCTGGCCCAAGGTCTATTTCAACTTCGGCGGTCGGCGGATGATGGTCCAGGTACTCGCCATAGTTCGTAGCTCTTAAACCGCGTTCCGGGATCTCAATTTCGAAAGCATGCGCAAGACAGAGGTCGCCAAACTTGAAGTGATGCCCATAACTCTCGCCGTCAGTTGCCACATTGATCAGGCCGCCATCCCTGCGAGATTGGACAAAACGTTCCACCAGTTGCGCGCTTGATGCCAAAGCCCGATCGAAGGCGATTGCGCCGGCAAGTTGCTGATCGTAAAAGAAGACGGCTATTGAACGGCTGGGATCTTTACGATGAAAATATTGATACGTGATTCCGGTGTTAACTGTCTCCTGGCGCGACCTCACGCCACTCGGTTTCAGAATCCTGACGCACGCGGGCCGCCTGTTGCGGCGCCAGGATTACATACCGCAGCCCTTCGTCAATCAACAGGTCAAGGACTTCATTGTTGCAGGCTGTTTCCGGCAGCCACATGGCCTCAGCGTCTCGTTGAAAACGGTGACGGAAGTCGGCAAGTCCCCAACGCACTTGGGTCCGGCGATCGCGCTCATTGCAAAGCGGAAGGATTGCGTGACTGTACGCCTGCGCGATCGCATTGCCGTGTCCGCCGCGAAGCCGAGCGCTCGCAGCATCTGCGGCGACAATCGCTGCGTGCGTCTCCGGATGAGTTCGGCTTAGCCAGGTAAGTAATGTTGGCCCGAAGTTAAAGCTAAGATGCTCGTAGTTATTAACAAACTTTTGCGCGCCGGTGCGCTCATCGATGAACGACACCTGCGCGTTGGCCCGGTAACATTCGGCGTAGATTCGTTCATTCCAATCGTGGAATGGCGCCGCGTCGGGCTCTTCATCAACCACGCCGGTCCAGGGATTTTCCCTGGGCGGTTGGTAGAAATGTCCGTGAACGATCAGCGCAGGCTTGTCTTTGTCGAGAGCCGGCTTCACGTTGCCATCGCTGCTATTTTGCATTTCTAATAAGGTAGCAAATCCGGGTATGAAAGCGTACGGCTCAGTAGCCCGATCAGTGGGTGAGGTGTGCCCCGTGCTGCCATCGCGACCTCCCATCGTCGTTGAGACGACAGGGAGGAACTATGTAGTCGACAACACGAAAATTCCTAACTGATCACAAAATCCCGACTCAGATCACTAGCAGGTGATGGACACCGGATCAGTGTGTGGGCGCAGGACGGCGACCGGTTCAGCGCACGTCGGAAACCGAAACGGACGTCGATGCGGCCGGGCACGCCCTCTGGGCTCGATGCTCGGCGTCGTCGAGTTCTGCGTCCGACCATGTCACCAGTCGTTACCGCCGAAGCCGTCCACGTCCGGGTGCTCTTGTACTATCCACGCGCTTCCGAACCCCCCCAGCATGGTGCCGAGGAGCAATCCGCTAAAGAGGCCCCCGCCCGCGCTGAACCAGCCCGACTGGAACGACGCGGCCGAGTCGATATAGAGGGGTTGACCGTTGTTGAGTGTCACGGCGGGCTCACCGTGGCGACCCGGGCGCTGCAATTCGGGCAGGCGGTGCGGGCGGTGGCGGCCGATCTTCGAGTATCGCCCGGGCTCGCGCATCGACCAGTTCGGCCTCGTCGACGACTCGCTGCACCCGCACCAAGTCAACCGGGGCCTTGGCGTAGTCCATCGCAGCCTGGGCCACCCGGTACCGGTGTGTCGCCGCCTCATAGTCGTGGCGCTCTCCTTGATGGCAACGTGAGGCTCCAGCCG
>CAWAZW010000016.1:0-65606 GCA_963786645.1 Blastocatellia bacterium | reverse complement strand
ATGTATAGTGGCGCGCCATGTTTCTGCCAAAGATTTCCTGTCTGATCACCAACGAATGAACCTCGAATCCGGAGGATTTGTCAGCCTTCTCCTGTTTGGTTTGCTCGCTGCAGGTGCGAATCTGCTGGGCGGGTTTGTGCTTATCAGATCAGGCGCACATCGTTTTGGCGAGCGCTTCCTGAAATACCTGGTGGCGCTCGGCGCGGGCTTCATGCTGGCGGCGATATTTATCGAGATTATCCCGGAGAGCGTCAATCTTTGGACTCAGGATCTGAACGGTCGGAGTTCCGCGGAGGCGGTTGTGGGAGCAATGACACTGCTACTCGGTGGTTACCTGCTCATTCAACTGTTCGAACATACGATCGCTCCCCACTTCCACTTCGGTGCAGAAACGCATCCTGAGTCGTTCATGCGGCCGTCTGCTGCGTACACGGCGGTAGGTGGTCTTTGGATTCACACCTTCTTCGACGGCGTGTCCATCGCCGCGGCGTTTCTCGTTAACTTCCGTGTCGGGCTGTTGGTTTTTATTGCCATACTGCTGCACAAGATGCCGGAGGGATTCACCGTGGCTTCGATCATGCTTGCTTCCGGACGTACGGCACGGACGGCGTTATTTGCAACCATAGCGATTGGAGCAGCAACTCTTGCAGGCGTCATCGCAGTGGCGTTGCTGAATGACCGAGTCGATAGTGCGGTAGGTTACGCGCTTCCCTTTTCGGCCGGCGTTACGCTCTACGTTGCAGCCAGCGATCTAATTCCGGAAGTAAATCATAAGGAAGAAAGAAACCCCACGGTCTCAATTGTCGTTTTTGTAGGCGTCGCGCTGTTCTATTTGTTGCACCGGTTAATCGAAGGGTAGGGTCGGCATCGGCAGAGAATTAATGAAATCAGTTTCCCGATCCACGTTTGCCGCCAGCGCTTTACGTGTTGCCTTGATCTTCTGCGCGATCTTACTCGCTGGGTCGCAATGGTCGGCGAACGCTCAGAACTGCAACCCTCCAATCCCGCTCCCTTCACCGTTTACGCCAATTGTTGACTACGCAAACGTCATCGATCCCGCAACCGAAGAGAAACTGGGTAACATTTATCGAAATCTCAAGGAGAAGGCGGGGATTGAATTCGCAGTCGTGACAGTGAACACGACGGGCGAGCAGGACATCTTTGATTTCTCGCTCGCGCTCGGCCGCTGTTGGGGAATCGGCCCAAAGGAAGGTGACCAAAAGGGCTTCATCCTGGTAGCGGCAATAAACGACAGAAAATATTTTACCCAGGTCAGTTACCACCTCGAGGGTGACCTGCCAGACGGTTTAGTCGGACAGATCCAGCGTGAACGACTACGTCCGGCGTTTCAGCGAAAAGACTATTCCGCCGGCATATACGACACGACTCAGGCTTACGTCGCGACGTTGGCAGAGAAGCGTGGATTCAGCATTGAAGGAATTGACCAACGAAGCGCCTACCGCGAGCCCACCGTAAGCGAACCGCGTGGTGGAAAACGGACTGGCTTCAGCAGTGTGTGCTGCACCGGGCTCATAATTCTCTTCATCATTATCATCTTGTTTTCGTCGAGCCGAGGCGGAAGAGGTGGGCGCGGTGGCCGTGGTGGCGGCGGCTGGTGGCAGTGGCTACTGCTCGGTTCTCTTCTCAACTCCGGGAGTAGCCGGGGCTGGGGAGGTTCGAGTAGCGGTTGGGGCGGAGGCGGATTTGGCGGCGGTGGTTTCGGTGGTGGTGGAGGCGGTTTCGGCGGAGGCTTTGGTGGAGGCGGTGGCTTTGGTGGAGGCGGCGCAGGCGGCAGTTGGTAAGTAAGACAGATTCTGTATGTCTCTTCTAACTTATCGCCCGGTTTCTGTTAGTATTCGACATCCGAAAAACCGATGGTTAACACAGTTGTCCACGACGCATTAAATGGTCTGATTAAGGACCTCGTAGCGACGCATGGCGACAATCTCGCTTCTGTCGTGCTCTACGGTTCCGCCGCAGCGGGCGATCACGTGGAGCTGCGCTCTGATTACAATCTTCTCATTACCTTGAAGCGTATTACTCCGATGGATCTGCGCGAGGCGCAGGCGCCCATGCGCGAATGGCAACGTTTAGGACATCCCCTGCCGGTTTACTTCACTACTGAAGAGTTGTCTGACGCCGCTGACGTGTTTCCGATCGAGTTTCATCAGATGGCGAACGCCCGGTCGGTTCTTTATGGACCGGATCCGTTTCAGAACCTGACTTTCTCCGACGTTAACCTCCGGCATCAAACTGAATACGAGTTGAGAAGTAAGTTGATCCAGTTACGTCGCATGTACATTCCGGCCTCGGTTTCGATTGAGAAGTTATGCGACCTTATGAGCGATAGCCTCGCCAGCTTCGCGGCGCTGTTTCGAGCGGTGCTGATTCTTTATGGCGAGGAGGCTCCCGTCTCCAAACCCGACTGTGTGAGAGTTACCGTCCGACGGTTTGGGCTTAACCCGGAGCCGTTTGAAAAAATATTTGCTTTACGAACCAGCGATTATTTGCCCCCAGATGAAAAAGAAGCGAACGACATCTTTGCCGCCTATTTAGAACAACTGCAACATGTGATCGAGGCGGCAGATGAATTCGACAGGCAAGCGCATTCAGGAGAATTGAAATGAATCAACGACGAATCTTGTTACTGGCTGTAATCATGGTTGTGGCGGTGACGTCCGGTGGCTGCGGCTACAACACGCTCACGACTAAACACGAGAACGTGAAGGGCAAGTGGGCCAACGTCGAAACCAATTTGCAACGGCGCGCGGATCTCATTGGCAACCTCGTCGAAGCTGCCAAGATGGCCGGCATCCAGGAACAGGAAGTGTTTGGGCGGATTGCCGAAGCCAGGTCGAGACTGCTCAATGCGCAACAACAAGCGCCACAGGGTGAAGGCGGTGACAAATCGCCGGAACAGAAGCAAGCCGTGATCGACGCTGCTAACACCTTCGGCGGCACGATCGGGCGTTTGTTGGTCTTACAGGAAGCGTATCCGCAGTTGAAGTCAAATGAAAACTTCATGAAGTTGCAGGATGAAATTGTGGGAACGGAAAACCGGATCGCGGTAGCGCGTAGGGACTATAACGACGGCGTGCAGGATTACAACACGACGATGAAGCGTTTTCCCACGGTGATTAGTGCCAAGCTGTTTGGTTTTAAAGAGGAGCCTTACTTCAAGGCCGAGGAAGGAGCCACGCAGGTTCCGAAGATTGACGCCAACAGTCTACGGCCGGGTCAAAGTCCGGTGCCGGCGCCATCGAAGTAATTTGAAAGGGGCGGACAAACAGTCCGCCCCAACTTTCTTTTCAAAAGCCTCTGGAGCTGCACATTGCGCAGTGGTCGCAGGGTTTCCCGCCGGGTTCGACGCTACACACCTTTTCTTTTTCAAAGAAGTCCACCAGCTCACTGACTGTAGCTTCTTCAACCCCAAACTTCTCCTGACTTGGATGCGAATAAGGCGCATTGACGCCTGCGAGCCAGGGAGAGTGAGTTATCAAAACTGGTTTAGGTTGTGCGTGTGCGTCAAACGCTTGCGGGTCAGGACTACTCGGACGATATGTTGCACGATCAGTGGTGGGTTCAGAACTGATTTTAGCTTCGAGCTGCGCGAGCTTTCGTTGTAGGTCACTCAAGCCGGCGCGAACTGCGGCAAGCTCGGCGCTCACTTCCGGTTTTGCCGGCGACGTTCTTGGGGTGGTTCCACCGATACTCGCGACTCGACGAGCAATCCGTTCAGCAACCTCTCGCGCTTGATCCAATTCCGTGCTCATAAATCGCGAACTGCTCTCACTCATCTTTCAGCAAGTCGACATAGTCCACTACGCCGACGATTGCAGAATCAATTGCTGCCTGAGGCTTGCCCGTGGCCGTTGTTGACGCGCTCCAACCTTCCTGAACAATTAAGACTGTATCGCCGACACCGGAATCGACTGCATCCAACGCCAACACCGTATACGCGGTCTCCTCGCCTTCCGGTGTTATCTGCTGGCAAAGCATAACGCGCGCGTTTTCATAGCGCTGGTTCTTTTGCGTGGCCACCACATTACCGACAACTTTGGCGAGAATCATTAAAGTCTTTCAGCGACCGTTACTGACGTGCGCGTCGGAATCAACAATACCGATGATCGTGCAATCTGTCGGAGTGTCTTCGCGTTTAAACGGAAAGCTCGCTTCCTTTCCCCGGCACCAGAAAACAAGCTCACCGACGCCTGCGCCAATAGCGTCGACGGCAACCAACGGTTTTCCTGATGGTTTGAGATCTTTGTTCAGCGTCTGAACGACGAGAAGTTTCCGGCCCTCAAGCGCTTCATTCTTGACGGTAGCAACGACGGTGCCGATGACGCGCGCAAGTTGCATGACTCTTTAACCCGAATTCTCCGCGGGTGAAATATCAACCGTATCTATCACGCCGACGATCGCCGCATCGACGGGTGTGTCTTTCATGCCCTGAGCCAGTCGCGCGCTGGAGCCTGCTACCACCAGGACTCGCTCGTGAAAGCCGGCGCCGACGGTATCAACTGCCACAACGTAACCGGTCGTGTCGCTTCCATCCACGTTTATAGGCCGCACGATGAGCAGCTTTTTCCCCAGCAAGCGCTCATCTTTCTGCGTGGAGACGACGGTCCCCAGAATTCGCGCGATGATCATGCTTTAGCGGTTACCGATTGGTAGAGCGTCGTCGACGCTGCCATGCGGGCGCGGAATTACATGTACGCTCACAAGTTCACCAACCCGTCGTGCAGCGGCAGCTCCCGCATCCGTCGCGGCCTTTACGGCTGCAACATCTCCGCGAACGATCGCCGTTACGAAGCCCGCGCCAATTTTTTCATAACCTATCAAAGTGACGTTTGCGGCTTTGACCATCGCATCGGCAGCTTCGATCATCGCAACCAGGCCTTTGGTTTCAACCATACCGAGTGCTTCTTGCATTCAGTTGCTCCTTCAACATTATTGATAAAACTTGGTTAGCTACCTCTTCGAGATTAGACCGCCCGCCTGAAGATCACCTAGCACGAACGTATGCTTGCCTTTCCCGGCAATCTTCGTGATGACTTCAAGCAATTGGAAGAACTTGATGTTGTCGTCATCCTTCATCAACTCAGCTGCGTTCTTAAGAGTCCGCGCAGTTGCGACTGCAGTGCGTGCATTTTCCAGGTCTGCCTTCGCGCGAATTTTTGATTCCAGCTGACGAGCAAATAAGTCCTGAATTGCTTTAGGAAAGGTTACGTCGCGCAACAACAAGCGCACGATCTCGAGGCCATACTCCTTCAACTCAACTTGTAAGTTTTCGGGGACGGTTGCCAGCAAATCATCGCGTTTCTCATTTAACTGCTCGCTTGAAACTCCTGCGATCGATTCACGCAAATAAACTTGAGTCAAACTGTGCAGCAATTGCTCAGCTTCAACTGTGGGGCTGAAAGCGTGATGTAGATCAAAGCGTTCTATGTACCTGTCAGTATCGCTGATACGGTATTCGATAATGTAGGAAAAGCGCAATGCGACATTGTCCTGCGTCAGAACTTCCTGGTTAATGACTGTTTGCAGTCTGCTGGTTGTTGGCAACGAAAGGAAGCTGATGTGATAAAGCGGGTCGAAGAATCTATAAATACCCGGCTCAAGTTTCGAGTCGAGACGGTTCTTGCGATACAAGTAGCCGACGTGATTTGGAGTGATCGAGATTTTGCGTAGCATTGAGTGACTCTTAGTTTATACGCCTCGGAAAGAGAGAAGACACCGAACAGCAAGGAAAACCAATTGAGTCGCGATGCAAAATCGCGACGGTATCCTTGGTTTTGCAGGTCGCAGCCCGGCTAATGCTCGAAGCACCAGCCCTCTCTCCTTCCTCAGCTTAGCCTTTGAGGTTGTTACCACAACTAGAGGGGAGTCGAACCCCTTAGGGCTTGCCCTCCGCAATACCCTGCAACTTACAGGCAAGCCCAAAGTGTTACAGGTGGCGGTTAATGTCTGAATCAGTTACTCAATTGCGCGGCCTGAGTCAAGAGCTCAACCAACTCTTCCCGTGTCAGTGCAATTTTGCCTGAACCATTTGTAGAAGTCTGATAACTTCCGGACGCGGGACGATCACCCGTCGGACATGTGAGCCGTGTCTCATGTAAATAGCCGCAAGCCTGACAGCGTCCGCCTTCGCCGAGATAACCCGCCTTCTCACGGAGGTTAATTAGTTTTTCAATGGCGTCGCTCGGCAAATTTTGAGAGCCGCCTAGAATGCGCGCCAGGATAGCGATACGCGCCGTATGTTCGAGCGTCTCAAGTCGATCAAAGGCTTGCCACAGATCTTTGCCATACGCGACGGCGCCATGATTGGCCATCAGCAAAGCATTGTGATGCTTTACGAGGGGACGCATTGCTTCGGTCACTTCTGTGGTTGAGGGAGTGCCATAACCAGCCAGCGGGACACAACCTAAAGTGAGGATCACTTCGGAGAGAATTGGTTGATCGATAGCCAGCCCTGCAACTGCGAAAGCGGTCCCGTGTGGCGGATGCGCGTGACAGACCGCTTTTACATCGGGTCGCTCTTCGTAAATCAGCAGATGCATCTGCAACTCACTCGACGGCTTTCGGTCTGTCAGTGCCTTTCCGGAACTGTCCGTGACCGCAAGCGACTCCTCCGTCATACGGCCTTTGCACATCATCGTTGGAGTCGCCACGATGCGCCCGTCGTCGAGTCGAACACTGACGTTGCCATCGGACGAAACGACGTAGCTGCGCTCGTATAGCAGCCGGCCGATATTTACGATTTCGCGTCGTGCGGTCTGTTCATCCATAACAACGTATCTACTGCAGTTCGCGTTCGTTCAGTTCGCTGCGCTCTTCAAACGAAGTTTCAGCGCGGTGATTGGTGGTGGCGCTTGCCTGCGGCCGCGCCAGGTAATACGAAAGAGACTCCAATGACGTTGTTAGATCGACCGTCTTGACCTTCACATCAAGGCGCGCTGTCAGCAAGGCGGGGGCAAAGTTTAGGACGGCTTTAATGCCGGCCGACATGATCTGATTCAATGCTTTTTGCGCGGCGCGCGCCGGAACCGCGAGTACCATGACGTCGATCGATTGCTCGCTGACCAGCACCGGCATTTTCCTGACGTCGTAAATCATGACCTTCTCTTCACCGACGCGTTGCCCGATCTTCGCTTCGTCATTATCGAAGAGTGCCACCACGCTAAAATTTGATCGACTGAATCCTTTGTAATTCGCGAGAGCCGTTCCTAGTCTCCCAGCACCAATAATGCCCACGCGATGCGGCCGATCGAGACCAAGAATCTTGGTGATGTGCTCGCGCAGATGTTCGACTGAGTAACCAACCCCGCGCACTCCAAACTCGCCAAAATAACCGAGATCTTTCCGGATCTGAGCCGAATTGAGGTTGAACTGCTCGGCAAGTGACTGCGATGAAATGCTCTTAATTCCCGCCGCCGCCAGGGTGTTTAGGCAACGTAGGTAGACACTCAGTCGGTTGGTGGTTAATTCTGAAATCTTCTCTGACTTCATTTGAGGCCTGAGGTTTTAGTATAGACCCATTGCGCCGCGATTGGTAAGACCGCCCATGTGTTAAGCGTCTTTGGTTGCTTCACACGGCAACGGGTCCTACGTTGCTGAATCCTCAACGCTTCAACTACAATCGCGCCGTTCAACGCCTGACCTGCACAAAGCTGCGCCAATGATTGCACATTTGTCCGGCACTCTCCTTTCCAAACAACCGAATTCTGTAATTCTCGACGTGGGTGGCGTGGGGTATGAAGTTAACATCCCGGTTTCGACGTTCTACGATTTGGACGAAGAGGGCTCGAGCGTAAAGCTTCGTATTTATACTCACGTCCGAGAGGACACGCTTCAGCTCTTTGGGTTCAAGACAACACGCGAACGTGAGTTGTTTCTGAAAGTTATTTCGGTGAGCGGCATTGGACCACAGCTCGGTATCAAGTTGCTTTCCGGAATGAGCGCTGACGAGATGATCGCGTCAATTCGAACTAATAACCTGGCGAAGTTGACGTTGATACCCGGCATCGGCAAGAAAACTGCGGAGCGGCTGGTGATGGAACTGCGTGATAGAGTCGCTTCACTGTCTTCAACTGAACTCGAGGAAGAATTGGGTGCCAAAACCGAGACTGGTGCGCCGATTCCCACTGAAGACTCAATGCGTGCTGACGTGCTGTCTGCGCTCTTAAATCTTGGTTATCAGAGAAGTGCCGCGGAGAAAGCAGTTGGTTCTGCCGTGGATGAAGGTGGCGACATTTCGGTCGAGTTGATTCTCAGACGCAGCTTAAAGAAGCTGGCCAAGGTATAACTACTTTAATTGTTTGCAATCGTAATTTTATGTCTACTGAATCAGGTCCAGCGCGCGCGCCTCTAACGGACGACGAGCAGCAATTTGAGCTAACCGTCCGCCCAGCAAATCTGTCGGAGTACATTGGTCAGCGACAGGTTAAAGAGAACTTGCGCGTGTATATGAAAGCAGCCCTGCAACGCAAAGAAGCGTTGGACCATGTGTTACTGACCGGCCCGCCAGGACTTGGTAAAACAACTCTTGCCAACATAATCGCGAACGAAATGGGCGCGGAGTTGCGTTCAACAGCCGGTCCTGCAATTGAAAAGACCGGCGACATTGCCGCGTTGCTAATGAATCTTAAGGAAGGCGATGTTCTTTTCATTGACGAGATTCACCGGTTGCTGCCCGCGTTGGAAGAGAAACTTTATCCGGCAATGGAAGACTACAAGTTCGATTTCATGATTGGGCAAGGCGCTGGTGCTCGTTCCATCAAACTTGATCTTCCGAAGTTCACCTTAGTCGGAGCAACCACTCGAGCCGGTTTGATCACAGCTCCGCTGCGAGGACGCTTTGGCATCATCTTTCATCTCGACTTCTATCCGCACGAGGATCTTGAAATCATCTGTAAGCGTTCCGCGGACATCCTCGGAGTCGAGATTGACGAGACAGGTGCGCGAGAAATTGCTCAGCGGTCACGTGGCACGCCTCGAATAGTCAACCGGCTGCTGCGTCGCGTGCGCGATTACGCAGAGGTCGATTATGACGGCCGGATCACCAAAGAAGTGGCAAACGATGCGCTGAACCGGATGGAAGTTGACACTTTCGGCCTGGACGAGATGGACCGCAAGCTACTCTTTACGATTATCGAAAAGTTTAGTGGCGGACCGGTCGGCCTCGGCACGATCTCCGCTTCGATCCACGAAGAAAAGGATTCCATCGAAGAAATAATCGAGCCGTACCTGATTCAAATCGGGTTCCTCGACCGCACGCCGCGCGGCCGGATGGCGACTCGACTGGCCTACGAACACTTCGACATTAAGCCGCCCGGCTCCCTCAAGCCCAGCCTGTTCGATTCTCAGTGAAGAATTTGATACGGTCTGTTCTCGATCAACACTAGACTCGTTCCGTTTATCACATGGGAATATTGTCGTCCTTCACTCGTCATTCGTTCGGCGTTCGCAACCGCGGACCGTGGCGATCAATCCTCAGCCATTCGCTGCATCAGTTTCACGAAAACGACCTGTTCACCTCGGCTGCCGCAATGAGCTACTTCGGATTGATGGCGCTTTTTCCTGCATTGTTGTTGATGCTGGCCATCAGCAACCAAATCGCACCGGCCTCAGAACTGATCAGCCGCGCGGTGGAAGTCTATCCAGGATCCAGCAAGTTTCTTCGTGAGACGGTGAGATCACTTTCGTCGGTTGGAACGGGTGTAATTATCACCTGCGTTCGTTGTTGTGATTTGGGCGGGCTCCTGGGTGTTTGCGGTAATTGAGCGGGCGCTGAATCGAATCTGGGGCGCCACCTCGCGAACGTTTTGGCATGGGCGCGCGTTGACGGTCGGAATGATCGGCATCGTCGGCGTATTGCTCTCGACGTCGGTACTGATCACATCGGTCGTGGTAGCACTGCGCGATGTCGCCGGCCGTCTATCTCCCCGGCAAGTCGCCCGTTATCCACTATTGCTTTCGGTAGGCAGTGTCTTCTGGCAGGGCATCTTCGCAGTCTTGAGTTTCCTGGTAACCGCGATCCTCTTCATACTCGTCTATCGATTCATGCCGAAAGCTGAAGTAAGCCTTCGCGACACATTGCCGGGAGCGATTGTCGGAGGCCTGTTATGGGAAATTGCAAAATACGTGTTTGCGTGGAGCGTTAACTATTTTCACTACGATCAGATCTATGGCTCCGTCGGCGCGGTCGTGGCAGTCTTGACGTGGAGCTACGTTTCCAGCCTGATTCTCCTTTTCGGCGCGCAGTTGACGGCAGTGTTCCACCGCGAACATCCGCACTATCCCCGACCCGACCTGATTCGTTCAGCAATGCAGCTTTCCGATTTTGACTACCAACTCCCTGAAGAACTTATTGCGCAGGAGCCACTCCGGGAGCGCGATGCGTCGCGCATGCTGGTGGTGAATCGGCAGACACAAAACTGGACAGACTCCACATTCCGATCCTTTCCTGAACACATTAACCGCAACGACGTAGTTGTGGTGAACAACACACGCGTGTTTCCGGCGCGTTTGATAGGCCAACGTGATCCGACCGGTGGGCGAGTGGAAGTCTTGCTCGTCCGCGAAGTGGAACCCTCTATCTGGGAGGCACTGGTCAGACCCGCACATCGCCTGAAACCCGGCGCGCGCGTGCGTTTCGGAGATGTCTTGCAGGCCAAAGTTCTGGACGATACTTCGGAACACGGTTTCCGTCGTTTGAAGTTCGAGGGCGATCTTCCACTCGACGCCCTGATCGATCAACTTGGGCAAACTCCACTTCCGCCTTACATCAAGCGACCTTCCGGTGACTCCGAAGACGATCGGGTGCGGTATCAAACTGTTTTTGCCCAGGTGCGCGGCGCTATAGCCGCGCCAACTGCCGGACTGCACTTCACGCCGGAAATCACCGAGGCCATTCGGGAGCGTGGGGCCCACATTGCTGAGGTGACGCTGCATGTCGGTTACGGAACTTTTGAACCTGTGCGAGTCGCTGACATACGCGACCATCAAGTGGCATCTGAGTTCTTTGAAATCACAGCTGAAACCGCTCGCCTTATCAATGAGGCCCGCCAGCAAGGTGGTCGCGTGATCGCTGTAGGCACAACGACAACCCGCGCGCTGGAGTCTTCAGTAAACGACGAAGGATTGGTTGAACCGCGACAGAGGTGAGACTGATTTGACAATTACACCGGGTTATAAATTCCGCGCGATCGATGCGCTGCTTACGAACTTTCATCTGCCCAGATCGTCGCTGCTGCTCCTGGTCAGCGCGTTTGCCGGATCTGATCTGACTCTCCGCGCCTATCGCTTCGCGGTCGACAACCGGTTTCGCTTCTATAGCTATGGCGACTGTATGCTGGTCATCTAGTGATTAATAAAACGATGATGGTAAACTAGCAGACACGCACAGAACATAAGCGTTTGAATTCATGGCAGTACTAAAGAAAATTCGTTCACGTTGGTGGTCACCCTCGACAGAAGACTATTCGGTCGAGCACGACGCATTGGTACCGGCGGCGCTGGGCATGCGTTATGACATCCGTCCGCTTACGATTTCTCACCTCGACGAATGCTGGCGACTCGACCAACGCTGCTTTGTAGACGGTGAAGCTTACAGCCGAGAAACTTTTGAATATCTTGTTGACCGCTCCTGAAGCCGTCGCCTATCGCGCCGCAACCGCGAGCGGCGCGATGGTCGGTTTTGTCATCGGTCTCGTTGAACCGGATCATACCGGACACATCACGACCGTCGGAGTTTCACCCGAACATCGACGTCGGCAACTGGCTAAACGTTTAATGGCCGAAGTTGAAAAAGGCTTTAAGCAGCGCCAGGTGCGCATTGTGCGGCTTGAGGTGAGATCACTGAATATTCCGGCGCAAAAACTCTATCAACGGCTGGGCTACTCAGTCACACAGCGGCTGCCAAAGTACTATTCAAATGGCGGGGATGGATTATTAATGCTGAAATCGCTGGACTAGAAGTCGCTTAACTCTTACGCAGTTCGGTCAGAACCTGCTTCGCAACCGCCTTCAAAGTATCAAACACGCCGGCACCCGTGGAAGCAACAGCCTCAACTACGGGCTCCTCTTTGCGCAACAACTCCGCGGTGAGATCCTCGACCGGAACGATATTAGGCAGATCGCGTTTGTTCAGCTGCAGAACATAAGGAAGCTTCATCAGGTCGTAACCCTGGGCCTGGAGGTTTTCTTCCAGGTTGTAAAGTGACTCTACGTTTGCATCCATTCGCTCTTCCTGAGAATCCGCCACAAAAACTACGCCATCAACGCCTTTGAGAATCAGTTTGCGCGACGCGTCGTAGAACACCTGGCCGGGAACTGTGTACAGATGAAACCGGGTTTTGAAACCGCGAACGGTCCCTAATTCCAAGCGGCATAAAATCAAAAAATAGCGTGCGATCGGTTTCCGTAGCCAGACTGATCAGTTTGCCGCGCGCTTGCGGGGCAGTGGCCTCAAAAATGTGCTGCAAGTTTGTCGTCTTTCCGCAAAGACCCGGACCGTAATAAACGATCTTGCAGTTAATCTCTCTGGATGCGTAGTTAATGAAGGTCATAAGGCACTTACTTTTTTTCGTTGGGGTTATTTGAACAGACTGTCGATGTCTTCATCCGTGATTTCCGCGAAAGGTGAGTCTTCGTCTTCGAAATCAGCTTGGGTGATCTCGTCGATCATCGCGGCCAGTTGTTGAGAGATTTGCTTGCTTCGAGTTTGACCAGACCGAGCGTCGACCTCTCATCAAACACTACGACAAGCAACAACCGGCCGATGACGGAGATGTGAATGCTTTCGCGTTCGCCTTCGTGGGAAAGCGTTGGAAATTCCTTTTCACCAATGAGCTGAGCCATGCCCCCGGTAGCGGCAACATTGCCGGCGGCAAGCGATGCCAAACTCGTTGTGTCAAGATTTCCTATTTCACCCTGGACAGCGATCTCCTGACCGTCCTTATCCACCAGAAACACCACCCGAGCGGATGAGTCCATTCGCAGGCGGGCCAGCACGGCTTTGATCTGGTGATACTGACGCTCACGGAGCAAGATAGGCGTGTCTGCCATTGATACAACTTTCTCGTGATTGATTAGGAAGGCAAGGACAAACGGCGGGCGGTAACTGCGAAAGTTAAACTTGGCTGTTAAACCTCAGAAAACAAAGTGCTTGTTTTAGGTTCAACTCTTCGCCGAGCCAGCGAGTCTACTGACGTCTCGCGACCGGAAGGCAATGTAACACAGCCAACAATGTGCTTCAAGTGTTTTCCAGTGTTTGACACACGGTCGAAATCACAGAGTTAAAACGTGTCGTAAGTAGCCGCAACTCCTGTTTATGCGTTGATTTAGCGGGAGGGCTATGTTATTCTCCCGCCGCATCTTCGGCTTGCGTCGACCCGCTTTAATCCTTCAATCTGAAGTCTCATGAGCGCAGTTTCAAAAGGACTAAGACGTTCAACGTCACGTGCATCTGCTAGCCGGTCTTCATCGAAGTCTGGGGCAAAGCGCCGCGTTGTGCCGAAGGCTAGTCGCCCGAAGGCCAAGCGCGCAGTTGCGCAGAAAACCTCACCACGAAAAACCGCAAAGAGCCGCGTCACGTCCAAGAGCAAACCAGCGACTAAGAAGAAAATTGCTTTAGCCAAGGCTCGAGTCGCGAAAAAGGCTCCACCGCGCAAAGCGGTCTCGCAAGAAGCCGGCAGCGAGTCCTAAGAAATCACTGGACGTTAGAGTCAAAAAGACCCAAAAGCTTGCTGCTGTACGCGCACAACGGCCCGCGCCTGTGGCTCCGCCGCCTCCGCGTCAACCTACAGTAGACGAGTCAGCGGCAATGAAGGCATTCGAGCGGGCGCATAAAGAATTCACTCGCGGTAGGTTTGGCGAGGCTCGCAATCAATTCCGCATCCTTTTGGAAAAATACTCTCAAGTGTCCGAAGTAGCCGCTCGCTCGCGCACATATCTGGCGGTGGCCGATGCACGGTTACGGACGGAAAGCATGTTGCCACGCGACGCGGATTCGCTCTATGACCGCGGTGTCATCGAATTGAATCGTGGCGAATACGTAGCCGCTCAAGAGATGTTTGAGCGCGCATTGAAGCGCGAGCCAGAAGCCGCGCATATTCATTACGGGCTTGCCGCGACTCGCGCCCGGCTCGGTTCTGTTGACCTCGCACTTCAGTCGCTGCAACGCGCGCTCGACCTTCAACCTACTCTGCGTGTTCGTGCGCAACACGATCACGATCTAACTTCCCTACGCAACGATCCGGACTTCGATCGACTTGTTTTCCAGCCTCGTCTCTAATCGCCTGGGCCTCTAAGAAGGCCGTTTACGTTCCTAACCAGACTGACTATGTAGTTTCAAACACCTGTTCTTTTAGGTATGATTCTGTCCACGCATCGATGTCTGGTGCGTTTCAGGAGAACCGAATTTGGATTATTCCCCTCAGCCTTCACGTGGTCTGAACCTGGTCGCACTTGGCGGCGGGACCGGCCTTTCGACGTTGCTTGCCGGCCTGAAGCGTCAGGTAGGTGAACGACGATTGGACAACTCGTGGATCGCAAACCTTTCTGCGATCGTCACCGTGTCTGACGACGGCGGCAGCTCCGGCCGACTGCGCGAAGAGTTACAAATGCTTCCGCCCGGGGACATACGCAATTGCATGATTGCGCTGTCCGAAGATTCCAACCTGATTTCACGCCTCTTTCGCCACAGGTTCCGCGGGGATGGTGAGCTCGGTGGTCACAGTTTTGGGAATCTGTTCCTTGCTGCTCTTGCAGAAATCACGGGAGACTTCACCGAAGCGGTGAGGTTGTCTTCGGAAGTACTGGCCAGCAAAGGGCATATTTATCCCGCCACTATCAGCGATGTTCGGTTGGTTGCGGAATTGGAGAACGGGGACGTCGTTCGCGGTGAAACTCAGATCTCAGCTTCTCGCATTCCGATTCGTCGCTTAAGCCTGGAGCCAGAACAGTGTCTACCCCTGCCCGCGGCGCTGAAAGCGATTCGCGCCGCCGACGTAATCACAGTTGGACCCGGATCGCTTTACACCAGTATTCTGCCGAACCTACTCGTTGCCCGCGTGTCGCGCACGATCGGAGACAGCTCGGCTACCAGGATTTACATCTGCAATCTAATGACCCAGCCGGGTGAAACCGACAATTACACTGCTCGACAACACCTTGAGACGATCAAGCACTATGCTCCGGAGATCCACTTCGATTTTGTGATCGTGAATGACAAGAGAATCAGTCAAGAACAGGCGGAAAGGTATGCTCTGGAGGGTGCTTTCCAAATCGGTTTGGATGATGATTCTCTCGATCCGGTAATCGACCGTTCAACCCAGGTGATCCGCGCAAATCTGTTAGAGGACGGTGAAAAAGTCCGGCATAACTCCACGGTGTTGGCTGATGTCGTGCTCGCCTGCAGGCAGCAAGCTTGCTCACAACCTGCTGTTCCCGCATAACCGATGCAGAAAGATCCCTTGTTGCAGTCTGGTCCAACCAATCAACCGCTCGACATCGTTATTCTTGCAGCCGGTCTGGGTACAAGAATGAAATCGCAGCGCGCGAAAGTGCTGCATGAGATTGGCGGATCGCCTTTGATCAACTACGTCAGTCGTACCGCGCGTTCGTTGAATCCGCGTAAAGTCTACGTGATTGTGGGGCATCAGGCTGAGGAAGTGTCGCAGGGTGGTGGCCGGAGAGATTGGCGAACTCGGGGAGTTTGTTGCACAGAAAGAGCAACGGGGCACCGGAGATGCAGTGATGGCTGCCAGGGGCAAGTTAGGCAACACTGATTCGCTGCTGGTGGTACTTTCGGGAGATGTGCCTTTGCTAAAACCTGAGACCGTGAACGCGCTCATTGATGGTCATCGCGCGAGTGGGGCCGCCTGCTCGATTCTGAGCGTGCGTCTTGAAAACCCAACTGGTTACGGTCGCATTGTTCGCGACGAAAATGATGAGTTCAGCCGAATTGTGGAACAGAAAGACGCGAGTCCTGAAGAACGACAACTCAAGGAAATCAATTCGGGGATCTATTGCTTCGACGCTCGGAAGCTTTTTGGCGCACTTGAGAAAGTAAAACCCACAAACAAACAGGGTGAATATTACCTGACTGACGTTCCACAGATTCTTTTGTCTGATGGCGAAAAAATTAGTGTTTATATACATCACGATGCCCGGGAAGTTTCTGGAGTGAACACGCGTGCCGAACTTGCTGAGTTTGAAAACCTGGTGCGACGCAACGCCATTCGCAAGCTCATGATTGATGGAGGCGTGACTTTTATCGATCCCTCGCATGCTTACGTCAGCCCGCAGGCCCAGATTGGCCGCGACTCGATCATCTATCCAGGTGTCTCCATCGAAGGCAATACCGTTGTTGGCGAACGTTGCGAGATTCGTGCGGGTACGCGTATTACCAATTCGCGATTAGGCGATGACGCTGTCATCAAGGATCATTGCGTGATTATCGACTCTGAAATCGGCTCACATTGCTCCGTCGGTCCGTTCGCTCATTTGCGCATGAACTCGACACTTGAGGAAACTTCTGTTGTTGGTAATTTTGTTGAAGTAAAGAAATCGCGCCTGGGTCGGGGCTCGAAATCCATGCATCTGACTTATCTCGGAGACGCTACGATCGGCGAGAGGACCAATATCGGAGCCGGTACCGTCACCTGTAACTACGACGGTAAGACTAAGCACCCAACCATCATTGAGGACGACGTAAGGATCGGTTCGGACACCATGCTGGTCGCGCCAGTTAAGGTCGGTAAAGGATCGGTAACCGCGGCCGGATCGGTTGTTACAGAAGATGTGCCGCCTGATACGCTCGTGGCCGGAGTTCCAGCAGTAATCAAGAAACGTTTGGAAAGGAACGATGAATAACGCAATTCATCTTTAACTTATGTGCGGAATAGTCGGATACGTGGGAAACAAGCAGGTCGTGCCCTTGATCATCGACGGGCTGCGCAAACTGGAATATCGCGGTTACGACTCGGCGGGTATCGCTGTAGTTAATGAAGGTCACGACCTCGAGATACGACGCGCTGAAGGTAAGCTCCGCAACCTCGAGGAAGTAATTCGGCTTAGTCCCCTCGATGGGACCTACGGCATCGGACATACGCGTTGGGCAACTCACGGCCGTCCCACTGAAGAAAACGCGCATCCTCATCGCGACTGCACGGGCCGCGTGGTAGTGGTCCACAACGGCATCATTGAAAATTATCTACAACTCAAAGAACGCCTCCGTAAGACTGACCACGAGTTTGTCACGGAAACTGACACAGAGATCATCGCCCACCTAATCGAAGAGTATTTAAAAGAGGAAGGTAACTTTGAAAAGGCCGTCCGCCGCGCGATGCTCGATCTCAAGGGAATTTTTGCTCTCTCAATCATCAATGCTGATGAACCCGACATGATCATTGCCGTCCGGCAGGGGCCACCCGTCGTTATAGGTCTCGGCGATCGAGAGTTTTTCGTCGCGTCAGATATCCCGCCAATTCTCCAACACACTCGCGATGTCTTTTTTCTTGGCGACGGCGAAATGGCGATCATCAACAAAGATGCTGTGCGTGTCACTGATTTTGAAGCCAACTCGGTTCAACCGGCGATTCAACGCATCACCTGGGACCCGATCATGGCGGAAAAGGGCGGCTTCAAGCACTTCATGCTCAAGGAAATCTACGAGCAGCCGCGGTCCGTGCGTGACACCGTGCAGGGTCGCATCTCACTGGATACTGGAAAAGTATTTCTCGATGAGATGAAAAACATCACCGAGGACGACTTCAAGCGATTTACTTCAATCAAGATTGCAGCTTGCGGCACGTCCTGGCACGCAGGACTAGCCGGAAAATACATGATTGAACAACTGGCCCGGGTGCCGGTCGATGTCGACTATGCGTCGGAGTTCCGTTACCGCGATCCTGTGATAGACGAGAATTCCCTATTGCTGGTTATTTCTCAATCGGGTGAAACTGCCGACACGATTGCCGCGCTAAGAGAGGCACGAGAACGGGGAGCGAAGGTACTGGCGATCTGCAACGTGCAGGGTTCAATGATCGTGCGCGAAGCAGATGGCACAATCCTTACTCATGCTGGTCCGGAGATCGGGGTTGCCTCAACCAAAGCATTTACGGCCCAAATGGTTGCGCTCTATTTGCTCGGCCTGTACCTCGGCGGCCTGCGCGGGTCGTTGTCGCAGGATGAAGCTAAACATCACGCACAACAACTCGCCGAGCTGCCGGTAAAACTGGAGCATCAGCTTAACGAGTCGGATGAAATTGAAGAGCTTTCCAAAGAGTTTTTCAGGGTTACTGATTTTCTTTACCTCGGGCGCGGGATTAATTTCCCAGTTGCGTTGGAAGGCGCGCTGAAGCTTAAGGAGATCTCCTACATTCATGCCGAAGGGTATCCGGCCGGCGAGATGAAGCATGGTCCAAACGCGCTCATCGACGAACGTCTGCCCGTGTTGTTCATTAACACACGTGAGGAAGGCAACCGTTCTTCTGAATTACGTTATGAAAAGACACATTCGAATATCGTCGAGGTTAAAGCCCGCGAAGGTATAGTGATCTCGGTATTGACGGAAGGCGACACAATGTCAGCCGACGTTTCAGACTATGTAATCAGCCTTCCGCCTGCCAGCGACTTGCTTTCTCCGATCCTGTCGATCATTCCGCTGCAGCTTCTGGCTTATCACATCGCAGTCCGCCGCGGCTGCGACGTAGACCAGCCACGTAACCTGGCGAAGTCGGTAACTGTCGAATAATCACTTATCAACCAGTTGCCGCAGTGTCCGGGCATTCTTCACCGCATGACCGCCCACGTCGTTGTTGAAATAGACGTAGCTGTCGACACCCGCCGATCTCCAGCCGTTTATCCTTTCTGCCCATTCTTGCAACGCAGTGTCCGAGTAGGAACCACGATATTTAGCTGCACCCGGTCCGTGGAAACGGGTGTAGGTAAAGTCAGCGGTGATCTCCAGTGGGGTCTGCATATGCGCGAGGTCGTGAATACAAAAGGCTGCGTTGAATTGTCGCAGCACGTCAAAGACTTCCCTCACTAACCAGCTTTCGTCGCGAATTTCAATCACATACCGATTCTCCTTTGGCAACACCTCCAGAAACTGCCGCAAACGTTCTGTATCAACGCGCCAACGAGGCGGGAGCTGAAATAGAATCGGACCCAACTTGTCAGCAAGTCTTTCAACGCCGTCGAAAAACTTCAGAGTGGAAGACTCCGGGTCTTTCAGTTTCTTCATGTGAGTAATGAAGCGACTGCCCTTGACCGCGAAAAGAAAGTTGTCAGGAGAATTGTCGCGCCAGGATTCGAACGTCTCGAGTCTGGGGAAGCGGTAAAACGTATTGTTGAGTTCTACCGTGTCGAAGTGCAGCGCATAGAAGCGAAACATCTCTTTCGGCGCCAGCTTTGCCGGATAGAAAAGGCCGAGCCAGTGTTTGTAGTGCCAACCGGAGGTTCCGATGCGCACAGTGCCTGCCATAAGGCAGGCGACTGTAACGCATAATTTTGCCGAAGCAGTGTTTAGGCCGGAGGTGTGTTAGCTCGCGCGATGTCAGCCTTAATGCGAGGAAGGTGTTGATCGACGGCGCACAAAGACGATTGCGAAGAACAGTGCGGCAAGGCCGATCGCAATTGCTGCCAATCCAGCCAGCCAGCGTGGCGGGAAGGTGCTTTGCGCTACTAACGCCTGGCTCACCGGCGGACCTGTTGTTTCGGCGCTCTGCTGGTAAGCAATGCCCTCAGTAGAGCGAATCGCCGTCTCAAGACGTTCGCGGCTTGTCGCCAACAGCTTGAGTTGCGCGCGCACGCCATCTCGCTCAATTGTGAGCTGGCGCCGACGCTGCTCTCTTAATTCTTCAGGACGTGTTGAACCAATACCCGCCAGCGAGCGTTCGATGTTTTCCGGTTTTAAAGCTTCGTCCAACTGCCGGGCCCTTGCCTCGAGCTCCGCTTCTTTGGCCTGTGTGTCCAGCAATTGAAGGCGAAGTTCGTCCGCACGCTGTGCCGCGCTCGTCCCTTGCCCGGCAACCTGCGAACTAACCGCCAGCACCATCATCAGAAACAACACTATGTTTAAACTGAACTTCATGATTTGCACTCCAACTTGATTGACACGGCGTGTTAGTCAGCCGCTCGTACGATCAATTACGCGCGGGTTTCAGTCTTCGAGCTAATCAGTGTGCCTTTCACAAACTCGGCAATCAGTATCCGATTCGCGCCGCGCTGAAATTTGTACGTTTCGACAACAACGCCGCTTTCTTCGCGTTTGGAAACCGTTATGGGTTCGCCAAGTATGCGGAGTACCTGCTCGCTGGTAAGTCCCTCTTTAAGGTAAGTCGTCGGGGGACCGACCCTGATTGCGCTCGCCTGATGAACGCGCCTGTTACCCTTGTGAATCCGACTATTTTGCGCCGAAACGTTAACGACTGCAATTAAAAGGGCGATTACGATAACCATTGTCTTAAGCATGAATTTTCTCCTACCTGTTAACGCGAAGTTCGGGTGGGAAATGTATCAAACGGGCAGAAATGACGGGATTTCACAGAAAAGGCGGAAACAAGACTTCGATCCACGAAATACCCGAAAACGCTCTGGCGATTCCTCGGTTCGCGGTATTTCGTGGAACGTTTTCAATCGCGTTATTTCGCGTGTTCTCTTTCTTTCTTGAGTAGCTGGTTCTTGCGTTCGAGGCCCCAGCGGTATCCCCCAAGGCTTTGATCTTCACGAATCACACGGTGACACGGAATCACCAGGGCTACCGGATTGGTCGCACAAGCCCGTGCCACAGCCCGTACAGCCTTTTCCTGTCCGATCGCCTTTGCCACCTGAGAGTACGAATGAGTTTCGCCGTACGGAATTGCGCGAAGTTTTTCCCAAACCAGGCGCTGAAATGCCGTCGCTTGAATATCGAGCGGAAGATCGATGTGTGGAGTCTTATAACTGAGGTAATCAATTACCGCCTGCACCCACGAGCGCAAAGGTTTTTCGTCGCCTCGAATTTCAGCTGCGGGAAATTCCTTCGCCAGATCAGCTTTAAGCTGCGCGCGAGTATCGCCGAGTTTGACGGAGCAAACACCTTTACTAGTTGCCGCGACCAGCAGTTGGCCCAGGTGACACTCGACGATCGCGTAGTTGATAACGGCACCGCGACCCCCTTTGCCATAAGTTGCCGGGGTCATTCCCAATTGTGAAGCTGCGCCCTCGTAAAGCCGGCTGCTCGATCCGTAGCCCGCATCGTAAATCGCGTCGGTGATCGCGCCGCCGTTCCGAACACTCTTTTTGAACCTGTTAATGCGACACTCTTCGGCATACTGGCTGGGCGAAATCCCCATGATGCTCTTGAAAGTTCGCTGCAGGTGAAATGAGCTTACTCCCACTCGTTCGCTCAGCCTGGCGAGAGTAATTGGCTCGCCCTCGTTATCTTCTATCAAGCGACACACGCGTTGCGTCATCTCAACCTGCGGATCGGCAAAGTGCGTTTCACGCGGATGACAGCGTAGGCAGGCGCGAAAACCGGCGCGTTCGGCGGCCTCGGGTAGTGGGAAAAATGAAACGTGTTCACGACGAGGACGTCGGGAAGGACACGAAGGGCGACAATAGATCCTGGTGGAACTTACGGCGAAAACAAACTGGCCGTCATAGCGAGCGATCTTTAGACAAAACCGCATCCCACTTTGCCTTGTCTGCGTCGGGCAAGAGACTTATCTGTTCCTTCATTACTGCGACCATCTTAGCACCTCCAAGCGCCTGTTCTTAACGAGACGATAGTAGCGGGAGTTGCGAATCGTATCTATCCGGTTCTTGCTATCAAATTCATCAATCAAGCCTCGCCCAAGAAAACGGAAGCTTGCCACTGACCTGGGTTCTAATTTGGTGCTGTGCTTTACGAAAAGAAGCCGAAACTAGGGGATCGGCTCTGCCGTCTGATGTGCGGTGGTGGCTCAGCCCCACCGACAAAGCTAGCTTATCGTTTGGGGCTTCGCCCCCGCCGAGGGGCGTAGCCCGAACTTATTTACGCACCCTCGGAAGGGCAAGCCCTTCCGCACATCAGATGGCAAAGCCATTGCGCTGCTGGAGAAATGCTGTGCTGATTTTGAAGCGTTGTTTATGCTCCGGAGGTTTTATGCGCGACATCCACTACCAGCCTTGCCGGATTCGTTAACTCTAAAACGCGGTAGCGGTTTGGTGAGGAGACGCCTAAGATCCACTGTACATCGGCTTCAAAGTCGCAAATGAGTTTCAATTCCTTGAGTATCGGCAGATTGGGATTCTGTTGCCGGTTTTGCACAGTCGCAACGCCCGCTTCCGTATGGGCGTTCGCAGGCTGTAACCGGATCAGGAGAAATCCATCGCCGGAGATTGGGACAACGGCACCCTGGCCACAATCTCTCACCGGCTTGTCTACATACTCGATGTGATAACCCGGAATTGCATTCCCTTCAAATTCAAAAACAACACGATCAAACGATTCATGCTTACCGGTGCGCACTGCCCTTAGTAGCGCCGGCTCTGCATTTGGGCGCTTCTTTTCAGTCGTACCTGCCGTCCCTTTAAATTCGGCCGACGGGGCTTCTCCTGGTTCGGGAGCGGCGAATCCTCCTGCCACCCGGTCGTGAGCGGGCGCAGTTGAAGGCGAAGTCACCGCGGCAGCCGGCGCTGATGGTGGTTCCACCCGATTGTCGTTAGTACAAGAAAACGCAAGAACGCAACAAACGAATGGCAGTAGAAGGATTGGTTTCATGGCGGGCAGAATATCACCGTGCGCTCATAGCAGACAAAACCGATCCGCGAAATAACACGAAATTCACAAAACTCTTTTCGTGTTGGTTCGTGCAGTTCCTGGATCAGTCTTTCAACGACAAACAGAACACGATTTTCGAATGGACCAGTTCGCGTGGCAGGTTTGCGTGTGGTTAAATGGCTTTTCAATTTCATAATAGCAATCATTGACTGAAAACAGCCGCCGGGAATCAATCGAAACTTGACAGGCTGTCCCGATCGCAAATGGACTTTCTTTCCAGTCTTAATCCTGAGCAACGCCTGGCCGTCCAACAGACTGAGGGACCACTATTAATTCTCGCCGGAGCAGGCTCCGGCAAGACTCGAGTCATCGCTCATCGCATTGCATATCTGATTGCCGAAAAAGGCATCGCTCCCTGGAACATTCTCGCCGTAACCTTCACCAACAAAGCTGCCCAGGAAATGCGGCAACGCGTCCAGCGCTTGTTGCGTGACCAGCAACTTCCGAGCGCGCCACTCGTCTCGACCTTTCACAGCTTGTGCGTGCGCATTCTTCGGCAAGACATAGAAAAGCTGGAAGAAAAATACACGCGCACCTTCACAATCTACGATCAGGACGACTCGCTCCGGCTAATCAAGAACGCAATCAAAGATCTCGGTTACGACGAAAAGCACCTGGGATTACGAGCGACTCAGGCAGCGATCAGTGCGGCCAAGAATCGCGGCGAGGACGTCGATGCTTTTGCGGCACGCGCTGAGTATGTCGACGACCGGCGTGCTGCAATGGCCCGCGTATATGCAACCTACGAAGAAAGACTTCGGGCCAATAACGCGTTGGACTTTGACGATCTGCTAATCAAAACCGTGCGGCTGCTAAGACACGCTCCGGAAGTGCGCGAGAAGTACAACAACAAGTTTCGTTACATCCTGGTTGACGAATACCAGGATACGAACTCGCTGCAGTTTGCCTTGATAAGTTTATTGACAGAAAAGCAGCAGAACATCGCCGTCGTCGGCGACGAAGATCAATCCATCTACAAATGGCGGGGCGCAGACATAACGAACATTCTTAACTTCGAAAAGAGTTTTCCGAATACAACTACGATTAGGCTCGAACAAAACTACCGTTCTACTCAAACAATTCTTAACGTCGCCGGCGCAGTGGTGAAACACAATATCGAGCGGAAGGGCAAAAACCTTTGGACGTCGAACCCGCAAGGCGACAAGGTCCGCTACTATCAGGCTTATGACGCGGACGCAGAAGCGCGATTCGTCGCGTCAAAGATTCTGGAGCATCGCACCCAGGAGTACGACTTACGTGCGGCCGTGCTCTATCGCACCAACTCCCAGTCGCGCAATTTTGAAGAGGCGATGCGCCGCGCGGGTTTGCCGTACAACATCGTCGGCGGCTTTTCTTTTTACGAACGCATGGAAGTACGCGACATCATCGCGTATCTCAAGCTGGCATTAAACCCAACTGACTCCATCGCTCTTCAGCGCGTAATCAACAGTCCGCCGCGCGGTATCGGGAAACAAACGCTCGACGAGCTGGCGAGACGCGCAACCGACGCCGGCGTGTCGTTGTGGGAGACCATCTCCCTCGTCATTGAGAAGCCGGAAAACTTAAGCTCGCGTGCGGTTTCCGCTTTAAAGAGCTTCCGCAAAATCGTGCAGCGATTAGGTGAAATGGCCGGCGGCGGGAGTGCTGGAGAAACGGAGACGCGAGTACGCGGAGACCACGGCGTTTCAGTCGACTCGGACAGCCCGGTGTCAGACATTGTCAAAGCGGCCATTCTCGACACCGGATACGAGAACGCGCTCAAAGGCGAGAAAACTGACGAAGCAGAGGCGCGGCTTGAGAATCTTCAGGAGCTGGTGAACGCTGCCGTTGATTATGACGAGCAAGGCATCGAGGGGTTGCGGGAGTTTATTGACCACTCCGCCCTGGTGTCCGATGCAGATCAATATAAAGGAGATGTGCCGGTCACGCTGATGACCGCGCACTCCGCAAAGGGTCTGGAGTTTCCTCTCGTGTTCATTGTCGGTTTAGAGGATGGGTTGTTTCCACACTCGCGTTCAGCAACCGATCCAGCGGAACTTGAAGAGGAGCGACGCCTCTGCTACGTAGCGATGACGCGAGCCGAACGGTTTCTGTATGTCACACACGCGATGAAGCGCCGCGTTTACGGCGAAGAGCTGGCATCTGAACCTTCACAGTTTCTAAACGAGATGCCTTTGAATTTGATGGATGACCTGTCTTCAGGCAAATCCTGGCTGTCCTTTGCCCGCGGTTCACATTCGATTGAATACGAACACGGAGAGTATCGTAAAGAGAAGAAGAAATATGCCGGCAAGACCTACGATAGCGTCGATTCGATTTCGGAGTTTTTCAAACAGCGGGCCACCCAACTCGGCAACACTCAAGGTGCTACATCCTCTATGTTGTCGGCAGCGAAAGCCCGACCGTCTTCTCTTAAGTCTTCGAGCACTAACGCCTCACCTGGAGAGTCAGCGCGGGCCACAGGAGAGTTCTCACCCGGGTCTTACGTCAAACACGCTAAATACGGTCGCGGTCTGGTGCTCCGTCGCGAAGGTGCGGGAGACTCGACAAAATTAACGGTCACCTTTCCGGGCTATGGACAAAAGAAGCTGATCCAAAAATACGCCGGCTTGGAAAAAGCTTGACTATTTTTGCCAGACCTCACTAATCTCCGCTTGTAGTCGTAGTTCACCAAACACTCCGAGACACCCCCAATGCTAAAGAAAATTTGTTCAGCCTCCCTCGTCCTGCTCCTGTGCAGCGGATTCGCCTTCGCTCTTCAGGATACCCCCGTTGAATGGTCCAAAGTCGACTCCATCGAAGGACGATTCAGCGTAGTCATGCCGTCAAAGCCGGAAACGGGGGTGAGAGACGTTGACACCGCAGTAGGTATCTTGAAACTTCACACCTTCGGCGCTTCAAACACCACGGGACAATTCTTGATCTCGTATGCCGATTATCCCAACGAGTCCACTACTGCGACACAGCAGGAAGCGGTGCTGGACGGAGTACGTGGCGGCGTAATTAAGGGGCTCAACGCCGACTTAATATCTGAGACCAGGGTAACTATAAAAGGGTATCCGGGCCGCGAATTGCGCGCGACAAGGACGATAGAGGGGACCCAAGTCGTCTTTAGTTGGAAGATGTTTCTCGTCGGCAAGCGTCTTTATCAACTGGGTGTAGCTACTTCTAAAGCCGACGCTGAGTCACCGGATATTCAAAAGTTCTTCATGTCGTTTCAGATTAATTAGCGAGAATTTTACCGGGCATCGAAATAAAAAGAGGGGACGGTTTTTACCGTCCCCTTTTCATCTCTACCACAGGCGTCCTTGCTAACCACGCATCAGTTCATCGGCGACTTCGTTCGCATTGAATACTTTCCTCAGTATCTCCAACATTCCGCGCACGTCGACTGAAATTGCTCGGTTTACTGACTCGTCGTATTCGAAGTTACCCACCAGTGATTGAATGTTGCCGTCAAAAATCAGTCCGACCAACTCTCGATCCTTGTTGATCGTGGGTGACCCGCTGTTCCCCCCAATGATGTCGTTTGTAGAAACGAAATTGAAGGGCGTTTTTGGATTCACTTCGGCGCGGCGGCTCATCCAGCGAGCAGGAAGGTTGTACGGAAACTGATGATTAAACTTCTTGGAACGCTCATAAAGGCCGCCAAGTGTGGTGAACGGCTGAACAAACTTCCCGTTCTCTTGATAGCCCTTCACCGCGCCATATGACAGTCGCAGCGTGAAGGTCGCATCAGGATAGAGTTTCGTTCCCTGCTGTTCGAACAGTGCGCGGGCAATTTTGGCGTAGTTTCCGCGTTCAACCGCTACCACTTCTTCTTCATAACGCTTGCGCGCCGCCCGTGCCTCTTTATCTATGCTGCGAGCCAGCACAATCATCGGGTCGTTCGACTCATCGATTGCCTTGCGGCCGCCTGCAGCCAGCTGCTTCCGAAACTCGACGTCCGTTAACTTAGTTCCATCGATTAACTCCGCCGCACGTTCTGCAGGGGTCTTTCCCTTCAAAACGTTCTTAGTGACTTCGCTATTGGCGCCATACTCCCGCTGCAGGAAAGCCAGCGAGTCCGCCAGTTTGAGCTTCTCGAAATCGAGATAAACCGGTGCAGTTGAATACAACGAGGCCTCGAGTGGACCACGTCGGGTCGTAGCGAACTCCGGCAGTCGCTCCGCTTCCGGCTTTTCGTTTTCCTCGGCAAGGCGAACCAACGTTCGGGCGTAACCGAAGAGCTGCGTGTTGAAACCGGCCGCCAGATCAAGAAACCGGCGATCGCGTTCGTACTGCGCCAGGTCTCTTCTCGCCTTGCCGATTGCTTCCCACGCCGTGCCGTACTCCTGAGTCATTCGGGTGTCGGCCGCAACCGCCTTTCGCAAGCTGTCCTCAGCAAGCCGTTTCTTAGTCATCAGCCTGTTGTCCTGCAGCCCCGCGAGTTGGCCCTTGTAAACCTTTAGAGAGTTTTCAATGCTGTTCAATTCATTCTGCGCGCGGCGCGTCTGCTCTTCGCCCTGCGACATGTACTGCTTCAGCATTGCACGACGGGACTCCAGCATCCGGATCAATAGCGGAATACTGGTTTCCCGCAGCGACTCCAAATGCGCAACTGTGTTTAAGCGTGAAGTAGAACCGGGATGTCCGGTTACGAAAACCAGCTCCCCATCTTTGGCGCCCGTTTTCGACCACTTGAAATAATTATCCACCTTTACCGGCTGGTCGTTCTCATAGACGCGGACGAGGGCCATGTCGACGTTGAATCGTGGAAAATTAAAGTTGTCAGGATCTCCTCCAAAAAATGCGGCCTGAAACTCCGGTACGAACACCAGTCGAACGTCTGTGTATTTTTTGTAGCGATAAAGATTGTATTGACCACCTTGATACAGAGTTACAACGTCACTGCGAAGACCCGTAGCGGCGGTTGACTCGGATTCGATTGCCGTCATCTGGGCCCGCCGGGCGGCGTTTGCATCGACTGCCGACATTCCACTCTTAACGGCGCCATTTACACGTTCCGTAATGTCCTCGATGCTCATCAGGACGTTGAGTTCAAGATTCGGCGCCTTCAATTCCTCCGCCTGGCTGCGCGCGACAAAACCTTCTTTCGCGTAGTCCTTCTCGGCGCTGCTCACCTCTCCAACGATGTCCTCAACAATGTGATAGTTCGTCAGCACCAAGCCATTCGGGGAAACAAACGAACCCGAGCCGCCGTTATTAAACCGCACTGACGCTAGCTGCACTTTCTTTAGCCAGTCGTCTGTAATTTCAAAACCATATTTTTGTTTGATATCTGCTCGCGGCACGTTATTGAATGTCCACATGCCTTCGTCGAGCGCCGCGACCGGAATTGCCTGAAATGTAAATAGCGCCACAATGAGCGCACACACCAACATTCTTAATCTCATCATCAACCTCGCAGAATTGTTACGGGAGAACTCTTTAGAGCCTACTAATGACCAAATGGGATGCCTGCATTAGTAGCTTTTGACCCAATTAAAGTCAAGCTAGCGCCAGTCAGTCGCTTCGGATTTGACGTTCGTGGCGGCGACCTTAACAATGAATAAATGGTCAGGAGCAATCGCATAACGAGAAAGACAACCACCCCACGGCTGTCAAAGTTCGCCTCGGCGCTGCTGGATGAGTGGCGGAATCTTAAGCTTCCCCAATCCGAGGCAAACGTCATCGTTGCCGTTTCGGGCGGCGCAGATTCCACTGCTTTGCTACTCGGTCTCGACGAGTTGATCAAAAACGAGAAACTTCACGTTCAAGCAATCGTCGCTCATTTGGATCACGGGCTACGACCGGAAAGCAAAGACGACGCAAGGTGGGTAGTGAAACTCGGCAAAGATCTGGGCTATGAGACGACCGTCAGCACGCGCAACGTGAAACAGTCTGCAGCCAAAAGAAAAGCAAACCTCGAACAGGCTGCGCGCGATGCTCGCTACGATTTCCTCGCAAAAGCTGCAGGAAAGAACGGTTCAAACCATGTTCTGACTGGTCACACGTTGGACGATCAGGCTGAGACCGTAGTCATGCGTCTGCTTCGAGGCAGCGCCGCCGAGGGATTGAGCGGCAGTTCTGCAGTGAGACAGCTAACTCCTAACTCAGAAGTTCAACTTGTACGACCGCTGCAGTCGTGGGCGCGACGCGCTCACACTGAGAGCTACTGCCAGCTGAGAGGCGTTGAGTTCCTGTCGGACACGATGAACGACGACGAATCGTTTTCGCGGGTCAGAGTTCGGAAACAACTGATGCCGCTGATGGAATCTTTCAACAATCGTATCGTGGAGACGTTGAACCGCACGGCCAGCTCTGCTCAACGAAGACGCCGCCGCGCTCTCGAGCCAGGCGCAGCAGTTAATCGAATCGGCCGCTGCCGATTCCGAGAATAGTGAAACCGGAACGCCGTCCCTCGACGTAAATGTTCTGGCGAGCGCGCCCGCCGCAATCCGGCGGCGCGCCCTGCGTGAATGGATCCTGCGCGCGCGGGGCAACCTCCGACGGATGGAAACGGTGCATTTGCTTGCGGTTGAGAAGCTTTTGGAGGGAGAACGGGGCGGGCGAGTGGCTGAGCTGCCCGGTGGAATGAGCGTGCAAGAGGAGGCAGGGGCAGGCTCGAATTATTGGGTAAAAAGAGGTTGAAAAAGCCTACGTCGGCCTCTAAAATCCGTCCACGTTAATACCGCCGGGCGTGGCACGGCGGTTTTCGCTTTTTGAGTGACGTGTCAATTGCCGGAACCGAATGACCGGTTCGAGGTTCTAACACAACCGTGTGACTGCGGAAGTGGCATCGAAGTAGGTCGCTTTTAGTGTAAGTTTTTGGTCGTTCAGACAGACGCCGCCTGAAGCGACAAAGGAAGTCGGTATGGGTTATGATCGCAGTCGGAGGCTTTAATGACGTTGAGTTCTACAGCTAGACAGATAATTTTTTGGTTGCTGATTATTGCGGGGGCCGTGCTGCTTTACCAGCTGGTGAATCCCTCCGGCAGAAATTCAACCGAAATCGATTTAACCGCTCTCTATCAGAAGATTGATACGGGCGATATCAAACAGTTGACGGTGCAACAGAACCAGACTGTTGCAGTCGACCAGCGCGGGCAGGAATTGCAGCGTACAGCTCACCAACGAGCAAATGAAGAACGAGTTGTTTAAGAAGGCTACTGAAGTAGTCGACGGTAAACGACGCGTTGCAAGTTTCAAAGACGATTCCGGCAAGCAGCAGTTACATCTGGCCCATGTTGTTAACCTGGGCGCCGTTGCTGTTTATTATCGCTATTTGGATTTTCATGCTCCGCCAGATGCAGTCAGGCGGAAACAAGGCTTTGTCGTTTGGTAAGTCCCGCGCCAAGTTGCTGAACAACCAACAGAAGCGGGTTACGTTTAAAGACGTCGCCGGAGTCGAGGAAGCGAAGGAAGAGCTCCAGGAAATCATTGAGTTTCTTAAGGAACCGCAGAAGTTTCAGAAGCTTGGCGGACGTATTCCCAAAGGCGTTCTGATGATGGGACCGCCGGGAACAGGCAAGACCCTGCTGGCGCGAGCTATCGCGGGCGAAGCCAACGTTCCCTTCTTCTCGATTTCAGGTTCCGACTTTGTTGAGATGTTTGTCGGCGTCGGCGCATCGCGCGTTCGCGACCTGTTCGAGCAAGGCAAAAAGAACGCACCCTGCATCATCTTCATCGATGAGATCGATGCCGTCGGTCGTCATCGCGGCGCAGGCCTGGGTGGCGGACACGACGAGCGCGAACAAACGCTCAACCAGCTTCTGGTTGAAATGGATGGCTTTGAATCCAACGACGGCGTGATCCTGATCGCTTCGACTAACCGTCCGGACGTGCTTGATCCGGCGTTGCTGCGACCAGGACGTTTTGATCGCCGAGTTGTTGTATCACGTCCTGATGTTCGTGGACGCGAAGGCATTCTGAAAGTTCACACGCGCAAGATTCCACTCGGAGAAGATGTGGACATCAGCGTGATTGCGCGTGGCACTCCGGGTTTCACCGGCGCTGACCTTGCCAACCTGGTTAACGAAGCGGCGCTCAATGCTGCTCGTTACAACAAGAAGTTGGTAGCCATGGCCGACTTTGAGCTGGCCAAGGACAAGGTGCTTGATGGGCGCCGAACGCAAGAGCATGGTCATCTCCAACGAGGAGAAACGGGTTACCGCGTATCACGAAGCCGGCCATACGCTGGTCGGACTGAAGGTGCCGAATGCAGATCCGGTTCACAAGGTGACGATCATTCCGCGCGGCATGGCGCTGGGTGTAACTCAGCAGTTACCAGAAGGTGATCGACATAACTACAGCGAAGAATACCTGTTGGGCCAGATTGCGATCCTGATGGGTGGGCGCATTGCTGAAGACACTTTCCTCGGCAGCATCACGACCGGAGCTTCAAACGACATCGAGCGCGCAACGGAACTGGCGCGAGCGATGGTTTGCGAATACGGGATGTCTGAGATGGGCCCGCTGACGTTCGGTAAAAAGGAAGAGCAGATATTCCTGGGACGCGAGATTGCTCAACACCGCGACTTTTCGGAAGAGACCGCGATTCGCATCGATCAGCAAGTGAAGAAGATCATTACCACGCAGTACGAGCGCGCCAAGAGCATCATTGAAGACAATCGTGATGTGATGGTTCGTTTGGCTGAGTGCCTGTTCGAACGCGAGACGCTGGAAGGCGTTGAGATTCGACGCATCGTCGCGGGACTGCCGCTGGATGAAGCTCAACCGGTGGAAGATCCTGGCGACGAAGGTCGTCCGCAGCTCAAGGAGCCTGCGCAGAAACCTTTGAAGCCAATTCTGCCGCCAATCACCGGAGGCAATCCGGCGCCGGCATAAGGCAGGTTTCACAGCTGTAAAATTGAGAGAGGATCGGGTTGACCGATCCTCTTTTGTTTTTGCCTGGCATACACCAGATTTTCCATATCTCATTTCACATTTTTCATTTGTCATTTCGATCCGAGCCAAGTTGCTTGTGTTCATATCATTTGCGCGGCGTTGGATAAGATCGTTCGTGGCTTTGGCCAACTGATGTGCGGAAGGTCTCTGACCTTCCGAGAACGCCGGCTTGTAGTTTGGGGCTGCGCCCCGGTTCTGTATTTGCCGACTCACTCCGTTATCATTCCCACCAATGAATCGAGCCTGGCACATTGGCGGCAATCGCACGCTACCCATCGGCGAACGCACGCTCATCATGGGCGTGCTGAACGTGACGCCCGACAGCTTCAGCGACGGCAATCAATTTCTCGACTTCGATAAAGCGATCGCTCATGCCAAGCAGATGATTGCGGAAGGCGCTGACATAATCGATGTGGGCGGGGAGTCGACGCGCCCCGGCGGAATACCCGTCACAGCAGAAGATGAGATCAAACGCGTCGTGCCCGTAATTCAGGAACTCGTCAAACGTTCGAACACTCCTATCTCAATCGACACCACGAAATCGGAAGTCGCGCGTGCGGCGCTTGATGCCGGGGCCGCGATCGTCAACGACATCTCAGCGCTGCGGTTTGATTTTTATGTAGCCGATGAAGCAGCGAAGGCTGGCGCTGGATTGGTGTTGATGCACTCGCGCGGCACGCCGGCAACGATGCACAAACTTCCTCCCGTTCCCGACATCATGCAGGAAGTTACGCGCAGCTTGAACGCAGTATCAAGATGGCGGAACGGCGTGGCGTGAAGCGCGAGTCAATCGTCGTCGATCCCGGAATAGGATTTGGGAAAAGTCAGGAACAGAACGTGGAGTTGGTGGCTAAGGTCGATCAGTTAGTCAAAGCCTTCCCCGACTTCCCTCTTCTAATCGGCACATCGAGAAAGTCATTCATCGGCCGCATCCTCGCCGACGAAAACGGCGAACCCGCGCCGGTAACAGAACGCCTCCACGGCACGATGGCTTCCATCACTGGCGCTGTGCTCAAAGGCGCGCACATCGTCCGCGTCCATGATGTGAGCCCGCTAAGGAAATCCTTCGTGTGCTGGAAGCACTCGGAAAAGCAGCGCGGGCCGTGCCATCCTTCCTCAATCCGTGAGACATTCGCACTTGGGTGTGACCCGACAAGGTCCGTATTTCACACGAACAACATGAATAGGCGCGAAGATCAGTTTTCTCCTCCACTTCCTTGCGCCGACGCAAACTCTGCGAGAGAATCCGATTTCAATTTATGTCAAAACTTCTTCGTCTTACCGCCCTCGGACTAGCACTCCTCTTCGTTTCCGGTTTTGCCGAATGCTACAAACCGGTCACTAAAAATCAGCTGCCGGCGCACATTAAAACGGTGGCTGTGCCGGCGTTTGAGAACCAGGCGCTGCGCTACAAGATCGGCTCGCGATTTGCCGATGCTGTCATCAACGAGTTGATTCGACGCGGACGTGGTTTGCGTGTGCAGGGCGAACGTGAAGGCGCCGACGCTGTCATCGAAGGTGTCATCAAGAGTTTTAACTACGCGGGCGTGTTGCTGGACGATCGTGGCCGCGCCAGAGTTTTTGAAGTCACTATTCAGGCTGCGGTGACTGTTCGCGACCAGACCGAGAACCGCGTTCTCTACGACAACCAAAACTTCGTGTTCCGTGGCGAGTACGAATTCGCCAACGATCCCCGTAACTTCTTCAACGAAGAAGATCCGGCGGTTCAACGCATGGCTCGCAACTTCGCCGAAAGCATCGTCTCCACGTTGACTAACGCGATTCAAACTCGCAACAAATGAGCACGCTCACTCGCACCGAGCTAGACCGCTCTCTCAAATCCGGCAAACTACAACCTCTGTATCTTCTGGTCGGTTGCGAAACCTACCTCCGCGACAATGCTGCGCGAAACATCAGCGACGTTGCATTGAGCGGAACGCTGCTGCGCGAGTTCAACGAAGTAACCTTTAGTTTGCTGACCGAGCCGGCGATGGCCGCCATTGCCGCTGCCGAGCAGCTGCCAATGATGTCTGAGCGACGGGTAGTGCGGGTAAAAGATTTCGCGAAGTTGCGCGAGACAGACGAAGATATTCTCATCCGGTACCTACAGCGACCGATCGACTCGACGGTCATGATTTTTATTGCTGAGGACCTCGACAAACGAAAGAAGCTGACCAAGGTTTTGCTTTCGGAATGCGCCGTGGTCGACTTCTCCGCCGTCAAGGATCGCCGAAGCTCGGACGTGGGCAAAAGCTCGACTGAAAGAGTTAAACACCACTGCTGATGAACGCACGCTGGGCGAAATCATCAAGCTGGTAGGGACTGACCTGCAAACGCTGTCTTCAGAGTTGGAGAAACTCGCCGCTGCCGCAATCGACACTCGTCAGATTACGTTGGAGATGGTTGACCAACTTATCGCGCGCTCGCGCGAGCTCTCGAATTTCGATTTAGGAGATCAATTGGTTGCGGGCAATCGTCGCGAGGCACTGCAGACATTGCACCGCCTGCTCGACGATGACGTGGCGCCGGTCATGCTGCTGGGATTAATCGCTGGAAATTATCATCGGCTGGCAGTGGCGAAGGAGTTGTTGAACCGGGGAAAGAAAGACGAAGTCTACCGTTCAATTTATGGATCGCCCGCCAAGCGCGACGCCGTGATGAATACGTTGAGACGAAGCGACGCCGAAAAAATCGCGCGCGGAATAAAACTGATCGCCGACGCGGACCTGGCGATCAAGACTTCCCAGGGAGGTGGCGGCCCGAAAGGCGCGAGACTGCAACTGGAAATGCTCGTCTGCCAGCTTGCCGGCTAGATCAATACGATCCACGAAATACACGAAATCTCACGAACCAACGCACAAAAATCCTGTCTGCCAGAATCAAAAGTATCGCCGGGTCCGGCGGCGATATTCATCGTAAGGCTGTCCGTAGAGTTTGGTTAGAAAGGTTTCTTCCTGAAGTATTTGCCAGTGGATAACTAGTAACGTGAGTAACGCGAACACCAGGAAGATGAGGCGGCCGTTTATGAGAAAGATTCCGATAGACCACAAGTTAAGGAACAGGTATATCGGATTTCGAGAGAACGCAAAGATACCGTCTGTAACCAACGCGCCCGGCGTATGAACGTCAAAACCTACTCTCCAGGAATCCCCGAAAGAAACGAAAGCAGCCATAAAGATAAGCAGACCAATGGAGACCAACACGACACCGGCGATTCTCACGGCGTTTGAGTCGACCAGGACCATGTTGAGCGGCGAAGGAAAGATATGTAGGTTCGCGTGAAGTGCGTACGCCACCAGCTCGACCATCCAAAGCACCAGCCCGCCAAAGGCGACTAATTCAACAATCAACACCAGTCCCTTCTTGCCTCCACCAATGGCAATCGGATTAACGCCGCGCGTCGTTAGCATGTATACGACCCGGCTGGCAATTATCAGCAGGAAGATAACGACACTCGCAATCTGAAAGTAGTCGAAGAAGTTCATCGAATTTTTCTGCGCGGCCGCTGTTCACTTGGCTGAAACCCGGTGTTAATGAGACTGAGCAGGCCCAGGCAGTTTCGATTCACAATGGCACCAGCTCCGTGGTTGTGTCTCTCGATTTCTTGCGGCCGAGATCGCGCGCGTACTTTATCGATCCTGGAGTGTTGTATTTCTCAAGATAGGCTTCATCAACCGCTTTCTTCAGTCGCTCACTTCGAGTATGAACTGCGCGAACTTCGATCTCGCGGCCGTCAACGTTAATGGTACCGCGAGGCTCTTCAAGAAACGTGCGGTACCAGCTGCGCGGCTTCAGGCTCCACGACCGCACAAACACCCGCCCTTCCACCACTACTACCCATATGCCTATGAAACGATGTGGCTCAGTGCCGGCGCGGATGCCCAGGATCTTTCCATCGCGCATGGCCGCCAGTACCTTTGCTGGATATGACTTCCGTGGTTTCATTTCTTTCGATTCAGTGTAATTTCGTGGATCCATCTTGAGTCGTACCTAAAGACGATTCACGAATTAGCACGAACCCCCGCGTTCTCTCTTGGCAAATGGGAAACCGTTGAAACGGTTCTTCGATTCCTCATCAACGGTGGTCACCGGGCTGAAGCCCGGTGTTAATGAGACGCACCGCGTGATTGATTGTTATGGCAATAGCGAAGCGGTCTCCCTATCACCCAAACACAGCCAAAGTAACCCGCCACCAAAAAAGCCGCAGGCCAGCGTGTCGCCGATGGTCCACCAGAACGGCACGCCTGAGGTGTAATCGATTAAGAAGAAAACAGGCGCCGCAAGTAAAAATGAGATGCCGTTCAATATAACCAACGGCCGGAATCGAACTACGTCCGACGCGATCAGCCAAAGCGATATGCCGTGCATGCCATAAGCGTACGATGCCTGCCGGATCATAAACATCACCAGCGGCCCGTCGGGCATGGCGCCCATGCTCAGCCACTCGTGAGACGCCTCCATCCACGAACGCGGCATTACCACGGCAACGAAAGCGATTATCTCAACCGCACCCGCAAGCCGCAGCAGCCACACCTGAAGACGATGCCGATCCATATGGAATTTACTGTTGCGGAGTGCTTATCGAAAATTTTCTACGCGCTGCCAGCGTGCGAATCGTCGCGTCCACACATTTTTCAATACCTTCGGAGTAGTTGTGATCGCGCAAGTGCGGCGTCATCAGGCTTGCTGCTCGCTGGATTTCGTCATTCGACAAAACTCTTTCGATACTGCGGCTAATCTGCATGTGCCATTTGCGATCGTCTACTGCCAGTAACAGCAATAGACCGGACTTGTCCGGATTGCTTCCGCCTACGTCCCAGCATCTTGCCAGTTCCAGCGAGTAATCAGAGATAGCCTGTTCTTTAGTAGTCTTAACTGTGACCACCGTGAAATCGATGCTTCCCGCGCTCTTTAATGCATCAAGCTTTTGCTCCAGTCTGCTCTCTGACTCTGAATCCAGAACGTCCCCTGAGTCGTTCACGTAGTTTCCGTTCGACGGAACGGAGCACGGCACAGGAGTGGTCGATCCACCGGCGGGTACCGACGACTGCTCTACCAGGGTCTGCACGGGACTCCGCTTACAACTGGCCGACATCAGAACCAGCAGAGCTACGGTCAGGATTATTGCGGGTGATCTTGAAGCCTGGGTTGGCGAATGATTCATTGATATGTGCGGTTTATCGGTGCGTCAGATGGTTTTGCTTACCAACATCATGCGATTCACGAAGCCAACTTCTAACTTCATCATCGATTTCTTTGGCGTCATGGATTACGAAATGATGAACGTGGTTACGCGGCGAGATGGATTCTATTTTGGTGAAACGAGGATTTTCAAACCGTCGCGCCAAAACGACATGTGCGAAAAGGCCGTCGTCGTTCAACCGATTGACGGAGGCAAATATCATCCTCACCTGAAACCCGACTCTCGTTGCGGCAGGCGCAGTGATAACGTCACCGAGTTGTTCAATCGCTTCCGCAAAGTTGTGATACAGCGCAACAGCCGGCTGCGATTTGCCCGCTAAAAACCCTTCGACCGTGAAGCGTCCGCACGAGTGGGTCTGGTTACGGTTGGCGAATGGTCGCCCGCACTTGCCGCACTTCCACAGAGCAACGAACTGTCGCATCGGTACAATTAGTTGGAACTACACCTCGTCCCCTGTTGGTCCAACGTAAGGTTCATGTAGTTTGACGGGCTTCGATTTGCGCAACCGCAAATTAATCATTTCCACAAACACCGAGAACGCCATCGCAAAATAGATGTACCCTTTCGGTATGTGATACTCAAACCCTTCGACAATCAGCGTCACGCCGATCAGCAGCAGGAAACTCAGAGCCAACATTTTCACCGTAGGATGTCGTTCGACGAAGCCGCTGATCGGACCGGCGAACGCCATCATGAAAATTATCGCAACCACAACGGCGGAAATCATGATGGCCACGTTATCCACCATGCCCACGGCTGTGATTACTGAATCGAGAGAGAAGACCACGTCAAGCAGCAGAATTTGAATGATTACGCTCGTGAAGGATGGGCCGACACGCGCTGAGGCATGACCTTCTTCACCTTCGAGTTTTTGGTGGATTTCATAAGTGCTCTTTCCCAGCAGGAATAGACCGCCGCCAATCAAAATCAGATCTCGACCGGAGAGCTCTTGACTCAAAATCGTAAACAATGGCGCAGTAAGCCGAATGATCCATGACAACGACAACAACAGGAGTACTCGCGTAATCATCGCCAGGGCCAGACCGACGGTGCGGGCTTTCTTTCGCTCCTCTGGCGGGAGCTTCCCGGCCAGAATGGAAATGAAAACGATGTTGTCGATGCCAAGGACAAGCTCGAGGGCCGTGAGAGTTAGAAAGGCAATCCATGCCTGAGGCTCAGTTATCCATTCCACGTAGCGGATCTCCTGTAAACCGATGGTCTTTGAAAGCCGAGATTATACACGTAGAAAACAAATCCCTCTGAGAATGGTTATTAAACTAAAAGCGGGGGCAAGCCACCCTTTCCTGACCTCAGGTTGGCTGATCAAGCTGGGCTCTTTGGGATCGAATTACTTTCGGCCGATTGCATACAGGCTGGACGATCCTCGCACATACATGACCCCATCGGATAAAGCGGGTGTCGCCATCAGAAGCTCGCCCATGGAGTTTGTCGCAATATGGTTCAACTTCGCGCCCGCCGAAATCACAAGAATCTCTCCGTCCTCGTTTGAAAGATAGATCTTATTGTCGGCAGCAACCGGAGAAGCGCTAAAACCACTACCGACCAGCGGCACGCGTTGCCGGTAAATCTCTTCGCCAGTGCTGAGGTTGTAGGCGTCGAAAAGGCCGTTGTTCGACAACACGTAAAGCTGGCCCTTGTAAGCTAACGGTGTGGGCATGTATGAGCCGCGGCCGGTCTTGCTCCAAACGACTGAATCGCTGCTGGTCTTTCCTTCGGCCAGGGTCAGGTCTCCGCGAGCGTTGGGCCGAACTACAAAGATGGGACGTTCCGGGCCTCGACCGCTGGCGACAACGAACATGTCTTCAGCGTAAATCGGAGTCGGTGCAGTGATCTTGGAGCTGCGCCCGAGTCTCCAAAGCTCCTTGCCGTTGCGCGGGTCATACGCACGTATGTAGTTTGAGGCGTTCGTCACCAACGCGGGACCAGTAGGCGTGATGGCCACTGTCGGGGTGCCCCAAGATGGCAGCTCTTCACGATCGGTCTTCCATACTGTCTTGCCCGACGCGGCGTCGAGCGCCAACAAAAACGAATCGAACTGCGTGTCAACCTGAAGAATAACCAAACCGTTCCAGATGATCGGTGAACTCGCTGGTCCCCATTCGTATGTGGGTATGTCGTACGCCCCAAGATCAATTCGACCAAGGTCTACTTTCCACAAAAAGCGGCCGTTCACGTCATAGGCGTGAACCCCCTGCGATCCGAACCACGCCACGACAATGCGGCCGTCTGTGGCGGGAGTTGAATTCGCATAGGTGGATTTGATGTGACGTTTCTCAAGCGGCTCACCTTCATGGGCCACTCGTTCCCAAACAATCTTTCCCGTTCGCTTGTCGACTGCATAAACAATCCAACGATGACGCGAACGGTCTTTAGAAGCGTCGCCGTCGCCATATAACCCTGGACGAAAGGTTGCTTTCGGGTCGCTGCTGACCGCGCTCGTGACGAAGATCATGTCTCCCCATACCACAGGACTCGAGTGTGCCAGTCCAGGTATGGGTGTTTTCCAAAGTATGTTCTCGCCGGTTTTGACGTCCCACTTATCGGGCAGATTTTGACCGTCGGAAATTCCGGACGCCTCAACGCCACGAAACGAAGGCCAGTTTGAACTCTTCGTTACTTTCGGGGCACGAAGAGACAAGGCGCGCTCCCGCTGTTCTTTTGATTGCGCGCACCGGAACAATTCGGGCTTGTTCCGCGGGCACCCAGTTGCTCCCTGCGAGAATCATTTGCCGCACACGGCAATCGTCGGAGACCAGCTCAAAGCTGAGATTGGCGCCGTCAGTTTTTGTTCGATATCGACCTACGCCGTCGCAACCACCCGGTCCGCCAATCATCGACAGTTCGATCTCAGCGCCGGCGCTCTTCCAGTTGCCATTCAAAGCCGGCCATCCCTGACCTTTCAATGTGAACGTTCCGGCGGGATCAAACCGGGCTACAAACGCGCCGAACTTTAAAGGCGTCGACGGTAACTGAACCTGTTGCTGTTGGCCCGCAACCGGCAAACTCGCGCCAAGGTAAATGCCCGCCAGCGCGATCAATGTAAAGACGATTCCGGCACCTTTGATAGTTACCATTTTGTATTCACCTCGTTTGGTTAACACTCCGGCCCAACGAAGCCACGTTAGAAGATTGCAGCTTCAAAATCTGACAACTGGAAGAAGTCTTTAACCACGTTGACAGCTTTATCCTCGTCAAATTCAGCGCAGGTATAAACAATCGTGGATAGGAAACGTGCATTGCTCCAGACGCTGATGTAAATACCGGAGTCGATTAAGGGCACGAATCCATCAAAGCCTTCGTTGACATCCTTCCCTGCCCCGCTAGTCGTATGCACGATGGGGTCGCCGTAGGTTTTCAAATTGAGTTGACTGGTGATTTGTGAAAAGTAGTCGCGGACAGTTTGCGCCGTAACTTCAATGCCAAAATAACCTTCGATGAGGAGACGCTTCCGGAAGACTTCGGGTGCGATGGTTGTTAGCGGTGTTCTGTTCACAAATATTCTCCAACGTGGGCTTAGCGGGCCCTGCTGCATCTTCACTCTAACCTCGAATCGAAGGTCAGCTTTGCACAAAATAGTCCCGTTCAATCCTAAGGGTCAAACTCGGATAACGCTTGGTTTCGTGGCCTTCTTTTGTGCAAAGACTCGAAGGTCATTTTTGCCGTTTGAAATAGTAATGCGGATCGCCGGGCGTGCCGGCAACTGAAACCAGTTCCCAGCCATTGGCGCCTAACTTGTCCATGTGCTGTTCCAGCACAAAGGCCTCACGACCCCATGGACCGGGTTCTTTTCGCATGCGTGGATTTCCCGTGGCGGTAAGATTCGAGTTGCTTGGGCTGGCCACGACTAAATACTCCCATTGCGGGCTTGCAGTCTTCGGCGCAGGCTCATCTTGTCCATTTGTTCTTACTACCGCAGCGAACGCGCAGGCAATGAATAATACGGATGCCAGCAATACCGATTTCATATCTCCTCCTTAATCCACTAAAGCGCGATTAACAATAACTGCTAATAAACGCCAAAGCCGCTTCAATTCGTATTAGTTCATGTTAATTCGTGGATCGTCTTTAAGTACGACGCGAAAATTATCCACGAAATTACATGAAACAACACGAAGTGGCTTTTTGTGCAAAGCTCAGGGCTTATCAGTTCAAGCTTTTACATAACGCGCAACTGGCGCTTTAACGTCACGCAACCGCGGTCAGATTCATTGTCAGTAGCGCGCCGGGCTTCGGTAGATCAGTGACAGCAACAACAGTTCGTGCCGGCCGGTGTGTTCCCATCGCTTCTCCTAAGGCACGATTCATCTCGTCAAAGTCATCCATGTTTTTGAGGAAAACGTTCAGGTGGACAACGTGATTCAAGTCTGAGTCCACCGCCGCGAGCATGCTGCGAAACAACCTAAGAATCTGTTTCGCTTGCGAATATGCGTCTGAGCCCACAAGCTCTCCCGTAACCGGATCCATACCGGCGATGGCGGAGATGACTATGAGCTGTCCCGCCTTGACCAGGTGGCTATATGGCCCGAGCGGCGCGGGAGTGTTGGGCGGAGTTAAAGTTTGCAGAGTGTGCGCCATGTTACGGATAGACGCGGAGCATTATTTCTTTTGATGCTTCCCGATATAGTTCCGCGCAAACTCATTCAGATGCGGGCTCTCGCGTAATCCGATTTTCTTCGCTTCTTCTTCCGCGGCTTCTATGGTCCATCCATCGCGCAACACACGACGAATCATCCAGAACGCTCCGACACGAATGGCGGCGGCGCAGTGGATAAACGCGGGGCGGTTCTTTGGATCGTCGGTAATTTTCAAAAACTCCGTGACTTGTTCCTCTTTAGGGTCACCGAAAACTACCGGTATGTTGAAGTAGCGCAACCCTAATTCCTTTGCCTTAGCTTCTTCTTCCGCCGCCCGGTGCTCGCCCGCCGGACGCAAATTGATGATGGCCTTTACACCTTCGTCTTTAAGTTTCTGCAGATGCTCTGGTCGCGGTTGACCGCCTGTACAAAAGTCTTCGTTAACCCGGAGGAAGTTTCGGATCGGTTGAACTGGTTCCTGTGCGCTAACTGTGGTAGCCAACAAAATCAGAATGATTGACTTCAACATACTCAAGCTCCGTTAATTAGGTGTTTTCAAACTACGTCGTGCAAGGTGCCTGTCAGCATAGGGCGCATCGCGCCTTTGTACCAAGAGTCTGAAGACGTGTAAAAACTCGTCCTCGTAACCCGAATCGAATCTTAGGCCGCGAAGTTTAAGTAAGTTGCCCCTGTACATGTCAACCATATTAACGGGAAAGCGCTCTTGCCATTTGCCAAACGCCGGCTCCGACGGCTGAAGTTTTCCGTCAATCATTGCAAACGGCGGGTCGAAGAAAAAGGGCGGGTGGTTCGGGTTTGGAGAAAACGCATGGCCGACAACAATTATTCCTAAGGTGTAAATGCCGTGGTTTAACGCTTCTTCGGCGGTCTTTACTTTGAGCACATTTGCAAAAGCAGGATTCTCAATCATTAAATCGCGCGACCAGCCAAGCACCGCCGGGTTCATCCCGTAAATCACGCTGAAAACGTCCGGGTGTTTCATCCCAATGGTGATTGCTCCATAGCCGCCCTCACTGTCTTTTCCAGCGACTTGCCGTGAACTTGCTCTCTGATAAGCCGGCCTTCCTGCGCGGCGACCGTCATCGCAAGGGCAAGAGCGAAGAAAACCGCAAAAGACAGTTGAATAATCCGGTTAATGCGGGATGAGACACGGTGCATGGGAAACTCCTTTAGTTCAAAACTTGCAGAGACAGGCATTCAATTCGTAATGTCATAATTGAGAAGGCGTAGCTTGCCCCGCTCATTCGTGAAAGCCTCATAAAACCTGGCTTTAGCCGGGGGCAAGAACTTCCCAACCATGAGACACTACAACTTGAAACATTTCAATGACACTTGGAGTTGGAGTTTGGACTTTGCGACCTTCCCCAAGTCGTTCCCGTTTTATGCAGAGCCTTTGCTAAAAAGACGAAGACGAAGCCGCGAGTGTTAGCGACCAAGCGCGAGGTTTAGCGGCGGCAAAATTAACAGCGTATCTGAACGGCAATGTAATCGTAACACTGCAAACACAGACGCTGATGTTATATTCACGCTCTATCAAGAGGTTTCTCCCGATTCGCAGCGGCAAGGTGGTGTCGCCCAAACCCTAACGCCACCGCAAGCTCTTAACGGCTACAACAGAATAGAGAGGACGACGTAATGAGTAGTCAGGCAGCTGCAATGCGCGAGGACCGTACGCCGCGCACAAATATACAAAAAGATAATTGGCTGGGCTTCATTGGCGACGTTATGAAGTTTACGGGCGAGGTGCGGTTTAGATCGATGTTACGTATAGACGGCCACTTTTCCGGGCACGTCACGTCATCGGACGGCACTCTTATTGTCAGTGACGGTGCGCGACTAACGCACACCGTCATCAACGTAGCGATTGCAAGAATAAACGGAAGCGTGGAAGGCGACATTCGCGCCAGCAAGGAACTCGTGCTGGGTCGAACTGCCAGTGTGACGGGCGAAGTATCCGCGGCGGCCTTAACTGTGGAAGAAGGCGCGGTATTGAATGGTAGTTGCCGCCGAATTTGACTTGCTCGAATGCTATCCGCAGATTCCGCAGATTTCACAGATTAAAGACGCACAGTCAACAAGAACGCGTCGGCTCGAATAATCTGTGTAATCCGCGAAATCTGCGGATAGTGTCTTCTTGTTAATCCCCTAGTTTTGTGGTGCCTGAACCATCCCGGCGCCGATATCACCAGGATCGAATCCAGTTCTCATCCCGTCCGTCGTAGCGCTGCTTACTAGTCGAGCTGCGAGCAACGGTCCGCTTAATTGGTTCTCACCGGCGAGCTTCTGCGCCCACAAGGCCGCCACTCCGGCGACGTGAGGAGTGGCCATGCTGGTTCCACTCATTGATCTCAGTCCGCCGCCAACCCGCGCCGATTGAATACCGACTCCCGGACCTGAAAGGCGCGCGCCCACGTTGGAGAAATCGGCAACCGTAAAACCTTGAGCGCCTGTTCCCACCGCGGCGACAGAGACAATTCCATCCGCAACGGCTGGCGGGCCACGGAAATCTCAAAGTCGGCATTTACCTGGCGTTGACTCTCATTTCCGGCAGCAGCCACCAGAATCGCCTTGCTTCCAAACGCTCCCTGGGCCGAAATGAAAGACGCGAGACGTTCAAACAAAAGCACGTTTGTCCGATAGCCTTCGAGTGCTACTGAAGTTGCGAGCTCTGTTGGTAAACCACCGTCTTCAAGTTCCTTTACAAACCCCGGGAAATCGATCCCCAGCGACATCGAAATAACATTCGCTCCGCCATTCACGGCCCACTGGATGGCCTGCACGATCTGATCGCTGCCGCCACCGCCGGCTCCCAGCACTTTGCCGATGAATGCTTTTGTGACTCCGGGGGCCACACCGATGCGCGTGCCGTTAACATCGCGTCCGAAAACCGTGCCCGCGCAGTGCGTTCCGTGTCCGTGTTCATCGTCGTCGCTTTCACTGGTGAAATTTCGCCGTTCCAGTTGCACGCCTGCGAACGCCGGATGAGAACTATCGATACCAGTATCCAGGATGGCGGCGACGATGCCCGCTCCTGTGAATGGCGAAGTGTCAGCGCCCACTGCCTGGACTCCCCAGGTTGGACCCGGCGCCGCTGGTGCTGCACTCGGGCCATCGTCAAGTGGCTGGATTAGTTTCATGGGAATCACCGGCGCCACGCTGGTGCCCCTTTCCTGTGCAAGGCTGGCGGCACGCTTCGGCTCCAGTTCGTCCACATCAACTCTTGCTTCGGCCGGCGCAGCGGCTGTGGCGCCAGCTGAGGGGCTGGATCGAGTGGTGGATCGGGGTTTTTCGGTGCGTAGAATTACGTACTTTCGACTCATAAGTCATCTCCTTGAAGGTTGTTGAGGTTGATCATGGGTTTCAAGATTCTCACTGTTGAGTTTGGGTGTCTGTTAGCAGCACCACAATGTGCGCTCTAACAATCCTTGCAGCCTTTCGATTTTTTCGAATCCTTATCTTTCTTTGGCTCCTTCGAATCGTCGCAATCCTTGGAGCCTTTCGGATCATCGCAGTCCTTTGCGCAGTTAAGATCGATTTCCACCAGCACGCGCTTCACGCGCACATTCTTAACGTCAGAGTCTTTGAGTCCGAGGCAGTCAAGCAGGTCTTCCGCCGGCTCTGAGCAATCTTTGTGCGGAGGTTTAATGAAGCCGTCAACAGGCGTTAAGGTGACTGGATTACGATCAGGCTGGCTGGTAACCACACCGGGTATTGGCGTTACCGAGGAATCCCAAACCACGTCGACTCCATAACTTCCGTCGCCGTAATCCTTCACCTGGCCCGGGGGGTTCATACCCGGTACCGGCAACACTGTGAAACGATCACCACGACCTGGACCGAGCGGATTGCCGTAGATGTCTCGCGGTGTGATTACCGCGGTGGCGTGTCTTCCATCGGCCAGATCTTTGATGTCAACGAAGGTTAGATCAGACTTGTCCGGATCGATCCCGTGTTCCACGTGAACTGACCAGAACGCTTCGCGAGTCGCGGTGCAAACTTCGCCGTAGGTAGCAACCGCCCTGAACTCATACGTGCCTTCGACTTTCGTTAAATCCTTTAACCGATTGTTATAGACACCGTCTGGTTCCATGGCGCCATCGTCATGTGATCCGTCGTCAAAGAGAGGCACCGTGATCGTCGTAGTTCCGACAGGCAGTTCTCCACCAGCCCGACGAGCAATGGACTGGAGCGTTGCATGAAAGCCACTGACTGCGTCGCCCGTGGTCGTGGGTTTGAGTATTCCCGCATCAAGTACAAGTTGTCCCAGGGCCACTGTCGGAGCGGTGATGATTAGCTTCACGTCGGCGCGCGGGGCTGTTCCATTCCGGTGATGTAAGCCAACCAGGGAGTCTATGGGATCACCTGTGTAGACGCGTCTTGGTCCACCCAGATGGACCATCTTGGGTCCCCCGCTACAAACCACCAGGAAGAAGTAGCGGACGGCGGGGAGGTTTTCAAATTCCTCGGCGCGTGGTCGAGCGACGGTAACAGTCCAGGTCCCGTCGCGTTCCCCTTCATGTGGCAGCGGAACTTTCCAGAATTCCCAGGTGCGACCGCGAACGGGCCGCAAACGCCTCTTCTCCGTGATCAACTTGCCGCTGGGAGTTCGAATCTGCGCTCGCAGTGGAGTTGAAGGTTTGTCCCACCCGATAACAACCGTAATGTGATCCTCGCCGCAAACCGAGAACTTGTGTGGCTCAGATTCGATCTTGCCGGAACCCAGGATGAAATCGGGATCCGCAAGGGCGCCGGTCTCAAAAATGTTTCCAAACGAAAGCCCAAAGAATTTTCGTAGAGCGAGACCATCTACAGCGCGTGTGAACTGCCCATGATGTTCGCGCGAAACTCGACTAAGAAGCGGGCCATCGATATCGGCATCTGATCCGAACCCGATTACATTTAACTTAACCGCGCCCAGGGAACCTTCAATGTCCTCCACCATTGGGTCCGTGTTTTGCAGTCCATCCGACAGCAAGAGAATTGCGCGATCATTTCCGCCGCTTGAGCCAAAAGCGAGTAGTGCGATGCCCAGCCCGGCGCCGATACTTGTGGCGCCGAAAGCGGTAATGGCTCCCACATCGCCTCCCTGTGAACGGCGCCGGCCCCACCAATTCGGTTTTCTTCACGGCAGCCGCGCCCAACGAAGTAGGAAGTGAAGCAATGGACTCGAAAGTGACAATTCCTAAACGATCGCCCGCGCCTTCGCGTACGAGTTGAACGAACAGCGAGGCGGCGTCCTGCGCCTCTTGAAGTTTGGTGCGACCGATTGGTGGCGCGGAAGAACTCATGCTTCCCGATTTATCGAACACGATGAACACGTCCAACGGATTGGGTGGGGCAGGTGGATTGGCCAATCCATTCTTCACATTGGCAATCGGCACGTAAACTACACTGCAAGCTCCCGGGCTGAAAGCAGCTACCGCCCGTACTCAGTGGACCACCAACCAGACGGCCGTTAATATCAAACAATGCCGACCCTGAACTTCCGCCGGCGTAATCAAATCCAACGATGGCTCCGCCTCCACCATGCGTACCTGCCTGTGTTTTCTTCGCAGCGCCGTTAGGGTGATGCATCGTGAAGATCACCTCTCCACTCATTAGCGCTGCGTCGCGCATCTCGAGCGGCGCCGGCAGCGCACCGGGCGCGGCGTCAAGACGGACTACTACCCAGTCAGTGGACGAGGCCGTTCCGCTTCCAGGAGGAATGCCTGAGGCCACTTCGCCAATGACTTTGAAGAACCTTGCGTTGTATCCGGCAGGCTTCGTGAAGTCGCAATTGGAGGCGTAGTCGAAAGTAACCGACGCGCTGCGCACGTCTTCACCCGTCGGATCGTTTAGGCAATGGCGCGCGGTGAGAAACAGATCGGCAGCGATCAGCGTTCCCGAACAGCTTGTGACGTGGCCATCATGAACCTCGACGATCATTCCGGTAGCCGCGGCCACGGCATTCTTAACCCCATCCGGAACTGTAGGCGCTAGCGAGCAGGCAGCGTTCTGCCAGTTGAATACACCACCGCATTGCAACCGCGTCTCGAAGGTGGGGTCCTGATACGGATCAGTATGCAGAAATGGGTCGGGATTGGATTGACTGCCGCACGGCGTGCCAGGCGCATTTCCAGGTGTGACACTGGGTTCGCCGGCGCCGAATTCCAGCAACCGTGCGCTGCCGGTTCCTCCGGTAATGCGTATCTGAATCGGTGCGATTGAAGTATCAACCGGTCGGGACCAGAAACTGGCTCCCGAGTTTTTGTTGAAAACGTCCGTGTCGTATCCGAGTTCGACGGTAAGTTTGGCATTTCCCACCAGGTTCACGTTGTCGAAGTGGAGGATTACGAATCGTGGACCTCCAAGTGAACCTGCGCGGGGAGTAAGGTCTAAACCAGTAGATTGATTGAGAGTGCGGCCATCGGGAACAACGGGTCCGAGGAAATGGCTCATGATGCCTCCTTATGGGGCTAGATGTTGTCGGGTGGAGCGAGGAACTCAGCCTTGCCTGAGTAAAGCAAGTTAGCGAATTTTCAGAGCAGGCGAGGTTTTGCGCTGAAAATCGAAATGGTTTTGTAAGCGGCGGTATTCTACATCAAGTCAGCAAAGCAAGCTATCCGCAGACGGATGTCCAAAGTCCAATGATCCAATGTCCAATGTCCTTGTTCGGTATGTTGAATCATGTGGAGCTGCAACTTCAAAACAACGAACCCCACAAGCTAACCGGACATTGGACATTGGACATTGCGGACTGCCGTGTAGTTTGCGGATTGGCTATTCACAGCATTCGTTGAAAGCGGTCATATACCATTGCCCGTCTCGGAACTCGAATACGGCATACCAATCGAAGCTTTGGTTTTTGATCGCGCGCCGATTGTTGGCGATAGGCGGCGCCACCCGACTGGGTCGCCGGCTACCGGGCTCTCGCCAGGCTGTGTTTACCACCGTTCCCTGCTGCAACGTTTTCTCGAGAGCTTCCCACGCACCTACGCCGGAACCTTCCCAATACTCAAACGCTTCGTCACGTGTGTCCTCGTTGTGATTTTCGTCGCCGCCACTGCTGAGGTAATAGAAGTCGCGGGCCATGTGCGTCGACAGCGCGTCCTTGTCGCGTCGTTTCACGGCATCGCGAAGTTTGGCAAAGAAAGGTTTCCACGCACGATTAGCGCGCGCTGACGTACTCTGGGCCAAACAAACCTGAGGGACCAATAGGGCAACGATTAATATTGCAACTCTGGAAAGTTTCATGTGCTTCTTGAAGTAGAACTGGATGTAGGTGGAACGCTTAAGTTTATGAATTACCCGTTTGCGCTTTTATAAAGAGCGGCGCCGGCGATAGCAGCCAACACGGAAGTGATTAGATGCGCAACCGCCATCTTTACCCATAACGCATTGGATAAGAAGCCAAGGGGAATAAACTGGGCCGGGCCGGTGAGAGAAAATGCAACCCATCCTATGACGCCGGCCAGCGCGGCGGTTTTCGGACCAGGCTGGAAGCGATCGCGCATCAGGACATAAAGAAACAGAATAATGAAGCCTCGACCGAGCTCGAAGATCGCAAAATAGACCATGCTAGCTGCGTTCTCTTCGGGCGGAGTCGCTCTTAGATTGTTGTAGACGGCTAACCAGTCCTCGTGTAACCACGTCTCGTGCATCAATCCGTCGGTGACGAAAAGAATAATCGCTGCGACGATTGCACCGATAATCAAACGGCCCCAATTAATTGGTGACATCGAATTTATCTTCCTTTACGCGGGTAGTCGGTGATTGCCGGGTCTGGTGAAGGCTAACTGACGGACGCTCCCTGCGAGCGCCAGGATTTGAACTGTTCTTTAATCATTAACCGGCGACTGCTTAACGTAGCCATGTGAAAAGGAACCACGCAGCCGCAGCGATCGCAGTCGGCGTTATCACCCATCATGCACTTCCCTTTCGATTCCCCAGTGGGTCCCAACGCAAAAGCTTTTAAACGAAATTCGCAGTTGTCGGTTACGCGCTTGGAGTTTTGCGACTTCATCAACTCGAGTGTTGAATCCATCATGTTGATGTATCCCGGATACTTCTTCTTCAGCGCCAGTATCTGATCAATCAGCCGATCGCGCGCCGGCCAGTCGAGCCACAGCGCTTCGTCGAGATTTGTTACTGGGGTAAAGAAGTCGAAGATTATTCCGGCGCGCGCGATCGGACCCCATTCCTTGATCAAGTCCTCGATGCAACTGGCTGTAATAGTCGTGAGCACACAGGATATCTGGATCCTCAGCTCCGGGTGATTGGTGACGTTGCGTTTTATTCTTTGATAAATGCCCGGCGCACGCATTCTGGCAAACGCTTCTTCGGTTCCATCAATAGAAACGACCCAGGTGCAGTTGTCCCAGTCCGGTAGATCGACCGTGCCATTCGTCACGATGGTGTTGTGTTTGAAGTAATGCCGGCCCACCTCGATTAGCTGCTTGCGCATCATCGGCTCGCCGCCAACCCAGGTGCAGAGCATCATCGGGTGCCCTGCGGCTTTCATCTCTTCAAGTTTGTCGATCCATTTTTCGATGGAGAGCTCTTTTTCATTGTCGTGATCTTCGGCAAAGAAATAGCAGTGTTCGCAACGCAAGTTGCAGCGATTCGTCACATCAATGGAGCCAACGGCATATTTCGGCAGACCGGTAATGAAAAACCGTGCCGTATTCGCGAAGCGCCGAAGATTGTTAGTTAGAGCCATGATATTAATGCAGACCGCCGGAAGCGAATGATTACACCAACAAAGCCACTCAGAAGCAAGCGCAACTCCCTGGGTGGGCGGCACGGCGCGACTTTGCACAAAGAGTCAGTTCGTGTTGCTTCGTGTAATTTGGTGGACAGATTTTCGCTTCGTATTTAAGACGATCCACGAATTAACACGAACTAACACGAAACCAGGTGTCATCCTGAGTGTGACCTCTTACTCGTCAAAGTCACTTTTTATGCAAACCTCTGCGGCCGACTCGGCGTTGACATCTTCGATCGGCATCCCGGCCGCGCAAAGCGGGCACTGAGAAGGCGCCCATAAATCGTAAGGTTCACGCTCGGCCGCCTCTACCGCTACACCGGCTTGCGCGAAGAAATCTGCTCCAGTAGTTCCCAAAACGAGCATGGCACCTGTAACCACAGGCACTGAACCATGCGAAGCAACGCCGCATATGTTCCTCGCAAAGCCGAGCCTGCGCTCATCACGTCGTCAACAATGGCAACTTGCTTTCCGGCGAGGCGACCTCGAAACGCAGATGGTAATTGATAAGTGGCTCGATACAGTCCTTCTTGATTCTCCGGCATTACTCGTTCGGTGAAACAAAAGTCCACCTCCAGCAACTGCGCGATCTGAATGCCAGAAACGCACCTCCCAGCAACGGGCCGCACACGGCGCTCACTGAGTATGGCCGAAGCCTACCAGCAAGTGCCGCGACCAACGGTTTCGTCTCTTGGAGATCGGCAAACAGCGCGTCGAGGTCAAACCAAAGCCCACTGTGATGGCCAGACTCGAGACGGAAGTGACCGCGTCTGCCTGAGACTAATTCAAGGAATGAAATAGGCCTTGGTTGAACCATTAGGTTTGTGGCACCACTTCCACAAAGAATCGCTGCGAACCGAGGTGACGCGGCAGACTTGCGTCAACCGTACCAACTTACGATTGAATACCGCTCGCCGTGCGTAATTGGGATCACCTCATGCGTGGTCTCGGAAGGAAATGCCACCAAGGTGCCCGCTTTACCTGCAAAATGGAATTGTCCACGATTACGGCGGCTACGCCATTCAGTAAACACGAGGTCGCCGCCGCTGTAACATCCGGGCTGCGGACTTTCAGTCTGATCATTCAAAAAGATCACGATAGAGATTTTACGCCACCGTTCCTTTTCACTCTGCATCATTCCGGTGTTGCCATCCTGGTGCGCCACGAAAAAGTCGCCGACGCGATAACGCAGGAACTGGAGTTCTTCGCAACCGCTCAGGTCCAGACCGTATTGCGAGCCGATCTCTTCTCTACGATCCAACAACTGATTGTTAACGTTCTCGAAGGTCTGAACTGAAGGTGTAACTCGTGCCGCCCTGCGGGCCCTTTCGTCGATCGCGGCTGAATCTCCGCGACCGTATACGGTGGCGGCGGTTTCTTCTGCGCGGCCGAGCTCGGCAATGATTTCGCTGCAGGTCTGCGCGTCGAGAAAGTTTGCGATCTGGTATAGCTTGAAGTGCGTAGCGTCAGGAGGCATCAAATATGTCCATCAATTACCGAGGTTCGTTGACCAGACTATTCCTCCAGCCACTGTCCGATCCGGATCCGGTGCCCTTCGGGTGATTTCAAGCTAAACTCGCGCATTCCCCAAGGCATGTTTTCAAGCGGTGACAATATTCTTATTCCCTTCCCTACTAACTCCGTGTGATAGCGGTCAGCATCATCAACCCGCAGGTACGCAAAGTAACTGTGGTCGCCCAATTCGCTCACAGGAATAGCATCCCGACACTCACCCAACATCACCGTACAGTTATCCTTTTTCAGAAATACCCAGCCCGGCGGTTCGGATACTACGGTAAATCCGAGATCAGAGAAAAAGTTGGACATCTTTCGATTGTCATGTACTGCGAGCGCGTTATGATTCTGAAGGATCTTTGTAATGGCTTCATCAACCATCTTTGTGTTCATCGCATCTTTTGAATCAATCACTGTCATTGCTTCTGCCGCCTGCTTCGACGTCACAACTGGGATAATTTCAAACTCAACAAGGTCCTCCCACTGCGCTGTCCACTGCTGAAACAGGTTTGGATCGTCACATTGCATTAACTGAAAGCACCGGCCCCTGTCGGAATTAACCCAACTATCTATGTATTCCAAACCTTCGGGCATCATCCTCCCATGTTCCCGGTAACGCTGGTAAACAGCGGAGGCGTCGCCATTCCTGAAACGTTCAATCACCATGAACAGCATGTTGGCTCCTCACGCGGAAATTTTTGTTGAGCTGTGACGTGAAACAGAGGATGCACGTAAAAAATAGAATGACCAGGCCGGCACCACGCAGTTTATTAGTCGCTTACGAAACGATGCCAAACTCCTCGCGATACTTCGCCAATCCCGAAACCTCAAACTCTCCAAGCCGCAACAACATAAATGCTTCGTCCGGCACTTCCCACTGACATCTCACGTTGTACTTACTGGCGGGCACAAATCCGAAACGCGGATAGTACGCGGGATGGCCCAAGACCAACACGAATGGAAAACCCCGCTTTCGTAACCTATCAATACCTTCTGAGATCAGCCGCGAGCCAATTTCTTTCCGTTGAAACTCGGGCAAAACAGCCATTGGACCAAGTCCGGCGCCATGGAACTCGTTACCATCAGAGATTACAGTCACGGGGCTAAACAGGATGTGCCCGATAATTTGCCCCTCGCTGATTGCGACCAACGAAAGCAGGATTCCTTCCCTCGCGCGAAGCAAATCAACCAAGCCACCCTCGAGCGGTTGGCCAAACGCTTTGTCGTTAACCTGGCTGATCGCCGCGACATCCTCCGGCTGTTCGTCTCGAATAGTTACGTGCACGAGAAAAGGTTTCCAACGTCAGACATCAAAGTGTTCGGCGATCCGACGGCGAATAAGGCCCAAGTCTTTTCGTGTTAATTCGTGTTATTTCGTGGATCGTCTTAAAAGCGGAGTCAAAAACGATCCACGAATTACACGAACCAACACGAACAATTGAGTGCTCGTGGGCGTTGCCCCGGTTGTACATCTCACGGTTTGTGGTCCTGTTGTTGTACTAACTTAGCTTTCCGTCTTATCGCCCCTCGGTTTGGCAAGGGTTATCCACGATTTCTGTCTGCCAGTTTGCTGTCAATGGAAAGATTGCCTGGGCCATGAATGAACAAGAAACATGCTGCAGCAAGCATCATCAATGCTGGAAACTTGTTCGGATATGGGTCCCCGGTATGGGCAATGATAATGGCAGCAATGAAGTTAATGATCATTACCAACGCTGCGTAACGCGTGGCCGCGCCGAAGATAAAGAGAATGCCGCAAATGAACTGCGCATACGCGGAAAGAAAGGCGGCGAAAAGCGGGAGTGGCACATTGTGAGCTGATAAGAACGCGGCAAACTCTTCCATGCGCGCATAACTAAAAACGTTGTCCTGCGTGCCATAGACGAGATGGAACCCGACGATCAGCCTGATGAAAATGACACCATACTCTTTGTATCTATCGAGGGATGAAATCTTGAACATGGGGTTAATCCGAGTTTTGGCTCCAAAACAACAACTCACATGAAGAACGGCTTAGTGATTCTTCGTGTCGTTATTGGGTCCGGTCATTCAGTTTTCTGGTGGTTCCTTCAACAACGCTGCGGGGTTGTTTGACAGCCTCCGTATTCACATCCTGGTTTGCCAAATTCATGATGGGTACACCTGACGATGCCAATGACTTGCCATGTGTTAGCGGATTTGTAAGAGCATCGGGGCTATCTTGATGGGGATCAAGCGTCCCACTCTTACCACCTTTATTTTTCGAGAACATCGCTGGCTTTAATGCGCTGACAGCTGCGGATGCGAAGAAGCTGACGCTTACGACGATGAGCAGAGTCAATAACCAGTAAATCCAACCCGTATTGAGCGACACATACTGACCGTGTAGCAGCAGCGTAATGATCAATAACAAAGAGTACGACCACGTTACGATTGAGAACCCCACACGCTTGTGCTCCGAATAACCATGAAGCGCATCCTTTGTGTCAGCAAGCGCGAAGCCGCAGTAACGGCAAAAGCGGATTTCGCCTGAATCCAGTTCAAGCTCCCGACCACATCGAGGGCAATACATCTCCGGCATGCGGCTATCTTGCCCTCCAGGCTGAGACGAGGCAAGCCGCTCTTCCTCATCAGTGGATTTTTAAATCTTGCGGATCAATAAACACTTTGCGAAAAAAAATGTAACTCTTTGCCCGCACGATGTGTCTTATATACCAGGGTCGGGCTCTCCCGCTGACGCGAGAGAGCCCGGCTCGATTTTTATTTGGAGGGGAAAAATGAAGAACCTACTTGGACTTACACTCTCCCTCGCTTCAATCGGCTTTGTCGTTTCGTCTGCGGATGCGAAAGCAACTTCAACATCAGTCGCTTCAGTCAACACTGTGGAAAACTCAGTTGTACCGCAGTGGCGACGCAATCGATATAACAGGGGCCGGGTGCGTGTCGTCACCCGAACGAGGTTTGTGCGCGTTGGAAGACGTCTTTATCGGGAGACCTATCAGATCAGATACTTGCCGAACGGTCGAACAACGACGCGGATAATCAGCCGCGTCAGAGTGCGCTAAGGGTTAGTTCTTAGTCAGAAGCCGGTGTTGCCTCCGAAACATTTATTCGGGCTCGCCGGCTTCAGCGCATCTGCCTATTCATTAAGATTGCTTAGTTCGTGTTGCTTCGTGGTATTTCGGGGATCGCCTTTAGGTCAACCAAAAACCGATCCACGAATAACACGAAGCAACACTAAACCCTATTTTGAGGTCAACCCATCCAGATAGGCCGTTAATCCGCTCGCCGTGATTTCGTCAGAGATCAATCCAATGTAGTTGTCAGGTCTTAGCAACACACTAAAAGACTTGTCAGCGCCGAATGCTTTTTTCACCTCCGGAGAAAGCGTGATGTGTTGGATGTCAACCAACTCGGCATATTCGTTTTCAAGTTCCGCTTGCCCGTCGGCCGTCGGTTCCGCCAAGACCAGCCAGTGAAATTTTGGTTGCCGCAGTCTGTCGTAAACGCTCGCACCATCGACCAAAAAATATGGCATACGGTCACCGGCTTTGACTTCGAAGTCTTCATCGCCCTGATGTTGACTCAGCGGACTATGCCGGTAATTGATGCCGATCTGAGAGACTGTTGGGAAAATAAACTTCTTAACCGGATCGAGAGCAACAATATATTTCGCAAGGGGCGGTACCACATTCATGCGAACAAAAGAGAGAAACCATTCCGGCCCAGCTATCAGCTGAAAAATCCGGTCGGTCGTTTGCAAAAGGTTCTTCGCGTTTTCGAGACGTTCTTCGTTGTAGGTGTCCAGAAGTTTTTCGTGGGCGTCGCCCTTGAGGACCAGCGCCATTTTCCAGGCCAGATTGTAACTATCCTGGATCCCTGTGTTCATGCCTTGCGCGCCGGCGGGCGAATGAACATGAGCCGCATCTCCGGCGAGAAAACATCTACCCGTAGAGAATTGACTTACGTGTCGCGTATGAACTTTGTAAGTTGAAAACCACTCGACATCATGAACATCCAGTTCGAGTTGTGCTTCGTCTTTGATTCGCTGTTCGATCTCTTCATACAGGATGTCGCCCTCTTCTTTGGCAAACTCTTCCGGGAACACACCGACGATGCGGTAACGCCTCTCACCTTTCAACGGAAAGAAAACAACAAACGACTCCTTCGCCAGGCAGACGTGTACTGCGTCGTGGGTAAACTGCCAATCAACTTGCGCATCGGCGACGAAGAACATGCGCTCGAAGGTGCTTCCTTCAAACCCAAGACCCAGCGCATGCCGTACAATACTCTTCGCACCATCGCAACCGACCAGATACTGAGCTTCGATTATCTGAGAGGAGTCATCTGGAGCTTTTACTGTCGCTGAGATGCCCGCGTCGGTTTGGGAGAAACCTTCAAGGGCTCTATTCCAAAGCACTTCTTTTCCGTGACTCTGCAGATAGTTGTAGAGCAGGCGCTCATTCTTGCTTTGCTCCAGCATCAGGATATATGGATAAGGGCTTAAACCTTCTCCGATGCTCGAAAAATCGAATTCGCCACGCACCTCCCCGCCAGCGAGCAACCGTGCTTTCCCGGCGATGGTGCCCTGTTCGACTGCGTCCCGTGACAGACCGAGCTGTTCGTAAATCTCCAGCGTGCGGGCTTGCACACCGATGGCCTTGGAATACGGCGTGACACCTTCGTTCTTATCAACAACCACAAAATCGATTCCATGTCTGACGAACTGACACGCCAGCGAGAGGCCGGTCGGACCTGCACCGATGATAACTACGTCTGTTTTGACTGTTGTCGGCATGGAGGCTGGCATTTTCAGTCGTTCGCGGAAAAATTTAAGTGCTTTTTGGGAGCGCGGCGCGTCTCGCCCGCAATCATCGAGGAAGCGCGAAAGGTTCATAAAACAAGTGCGCGCCTGCGGCGCGCTGCGGGCGGGACGCCCGGGATTCCGATATTAAGTTGCAGCGGAAATCTAATCTCATAATACCGCCTGTTTTTGAAATCTTCGATATCTCTCTTAAGATTTCCCTCACATGAGCATCTGGCAAATCATCCGGCGATTAATACCGTTTGTGCGGCCTTATACGCGTTGGGTGGTTCTCTCTTTGATTCTCACCCTCCTCGGCGCATTCGCCGCGCAGGTAAATCCGATAGTACTGCGTTACACGGTGGATACCATCGAGCGCCTGTTGCGGGAAGGTAGAACTGCGACCGAAGGTGCTTCATTGCTGGCCCTCATAAGCATGATTCTGATCGGCAAAGAGATCCTCAATACTGCTCTGAGGTATGGGCAAAATCTTTTCGGCGAGAAAATTCGAGTCAATGTTTCCAGCCGGCTGTCCCAGTTTGCCGTCGAAAAAATCCTGAAGTATCAACTCGCTTTTTATAGCGATGCCGACAATCAAACCGGCATTCTGCAAACGCGCATCGACCGCGGGGCCGAGAGTCTGACTAAACTTGTGCAAAGCGCCTTCATTGATATTTTGCCGTTGTTTGCAAACGCGATCATGGCGTTGATAGTTATGTATTCTGCGAATACCTACGTCGGCCTGGTGGCTTCAGCGATTCTGCCCATCTATTTCCTGTTAAGTCAGCGTCAGGCTTCGATGCTCAAAGGCGCGCGGCGTGGCCTGCGTGCGCTACGCGAAGCGAAGAACAACGGCCTGCATAACATCATTCAATCGATTGTCGTCATTAAATCGTTTGTCCGCGAGGACTACGAAAAGGAGAAACAGTTTCAGCTCCAGCAGAACCTGGTTAACGCTCAACTAAAACAACGCCAGACCAATTTTATTTTTGATGGGTTGAAAACGTTTATCGAACAGATCGGTGTAGTACTGATCATCATCCTCACGGCGTATCTCGTCCTCGACGGCCAGATGTCCATTGGCGCAATTATGTTTCACATCATGCTGTTCAATAACGTGTCGGCGCCGATCCGACAACTGCACCGAATTTACGACGAGATGAACGACGCTCTCACGTACGCCGAGGGCTACTTCCAAATTCTTGATGCTGACGATCAGATTGAGAAGAGCGGGACGCTTGGAGTATCAACACTGGAAGGTAACTTTGAATTGATTGACGTGAGCTTCACGTATCCGAACGGCACGCAAGCTCTTCATCACATCGACATGAAGATACCGCACGGGAAAACAGTGGCTTTTGTCGGCCTCTCAGGCGCCGGAAAATCTACGCTGTTAAATTTGCTGACCCGATTTTACCAGCCGACGAGCGGCAGAATTTTGCTCGATGGCAAAGAGCTCTCCGAATACGAAACCGGTTTGCTGCGGCGTAAGATCGGGCTGGTGCTGCAAAAGAACCACATCTTCAAAGGCACTATTGAAGAGAACATTCGCTACGGAAACATTAACGCCTCGTTTGACCAAATTCAGGAGGCATCGCGGAAAGCTTTCCTGCACGAGCAGATCGAAAAGCTGCCTCAGAAATACGAAACGGACGCGCAGTTACTCTCGGGCGGACAACAGCAGCGCATTGCTATCGCGCGGTTATTTCTGAAGGACCCGTCGATCATATTCCTGGACGAACCGACGGCCAGTCTTGACGCCGTTGCTACCGAGCAAATCAAAAACAGTTTGGATGCGATTAAGGAAGATCGCACCGTCGTGGTGATCTCGCACAGTATCTCGCAGATTATTGATTCCGATCTGATCTACGTGTTGAAAGAAGGTCGCGCAGTGGAACACGGCACGCATGAAGAACTTTATGAGAAAAACGGAACCTACCGCGAGATCTTTAATGCGTCGGCGCGCAGCCTGAATATCGACAAAATATCGAAGACCTTAGACTCGGAAACTGCCAATGTGTGAACCATCCATCTACGCCTAAGGCTCATCTCCTTGGAGTGCACCGACGCACTCCAAAGAGATGCCTATCGCCGCGGCCGGGGATCAAAAGGCCTTTACAACTCTCTCGTCATGAACACGCTATTCGGATCTTCAACGTAATCGGCAAACGGTCCGCAAAACATAAAGCCGCAGCTCCGATAGAGTCTATGGGCCGGCTCAAACTCTTTCATCGATCCGGTTTCTAAACTCAAGCGGCGATACCCGCGGTCTCGAGCAACATCGAAAATATGTTTCAGAAGAGTTTTCGCTACGCCCTTTCTTAGGTGCCGCGAAGACGTCCGCATAGATTTGATCTCGCCATGTTGCTGATCCAACTCTTTCAGCGCCCCGCATCCGAGCAGTTCTTCGTTTTCCCAAACGGTCCAAAACGTAACTTCAGGTTTGCGTAATCCATCGACGTCGAGAGCATGCACACTTTCCGGCGGCGATATTTGGCGCATGCTCTGAAGGTGCTCGAGCAATAACTGCGATACTTCGTGTCCGTTCAGATCGTCAACTTTGATTTCCATGAAGCGACTGATATGAATTCCCAGCGAGTTTCTTAGGTCAATCTCGCCCGATTTGATCCGGGCAGGAAAAACGGTTTTCAAGCTTTCATCAAAAGTCAGTTTAGCGGGTAAGAGTCAACTCACGGAGCGTCAGTCTTTCTCTTGTCCACCGCTTTCTCAGGCCAACCTCCATTTAGAAATCGTTCTATCGCCGGGAAGAATAGGATGGGTTGCTCCACCTGCGGATAGTGACCCGAGTTCGGTATCAAAAGAAGACGCGCGTTGGGCATCGCGGCGGCCCACGCCTTCGCACTGTCGAGGGTGGGAATGCTTTGCTCTCCTTCGACAATCAGCGTCGGCACAGACAACCTCCGAAGGTTAGGGGAAAAGTCATACTCGCCGAGGGATCCGAAAGTAGCATCGTTCACAACCATATAGTTACGCACGCCGTCCGGCGGCGCGTCGCATGAACTTCCACGCCTGCGCGCGGCGGCGGATTGATCAAAGAAGAGAGCTACTCGATAGACACCGAAGAACTCGCGGCACACCGCAACGGGATCTGGAGCCGAGGGCAAAGCCTTCCGAAACTCCGATAAACGCTTTGAGAAATCAATGCGTTCATCCGTTCTGCCCATGCGTCTGGCAATGAGCGTTCGGGAGGGCGGCATAGGCCCGAGCAATAGCAAACGACTTACGCGATGCGGATACTCCATCGCATAGAGAGCGGCCAGTCCTGATCCCCATGATTCGCCGACCAGCAACATTCGTTTCAGACCAAACTGTTTTCTGAGTGCTTCCAAATCGCGCACGTGGTCTGAATATTTGAGTTTGGCGGCGTCCTTAACTATCTCCGAACGGCCGCCGCCGCGCTGGTCATACATCAGCACGGTATGTTCCTTCGCAAGCGGTTCGAGGTCAGGCCAGACGGCATTCATATTCGAGCCCGGCCCACCGTGAAGCAGGACAACCAGGTTCTTCCCGCTGCCTACTTTGCGATAAAACAAGCGGACGCCGTCAGCCGCAGTGAAGTAACCCTCGGCCGCGACGGGTCTCGAAACCGCTGAGTCCACAGATTGAGATGACGAGGAGACAGCAGCGATCGTGAAAATGATAAATGTGAACGTGCTCAGTATCGTCGTAAGCATTTCACCAACGCGGATAACTTTTCCCGTTGATCTTGTAATCCAGTAAATAGTCCTTCGCGAAGGTTGGCGTCTTCGAATTCTTTGGAAACCACGCCGGAAGCCAGGGCCACCGTTTCCCCTGCGAAGTTTGATAATCGTCGTAGCTGTCCGTGTCCATCCACTTGTTGCGCCAATAGGTGTTTTGCGGACCCGCGTGAAACGCAGTCGTGTTGTTGACTGGATTAATGAAGTCAAACTCAACTTCATGCAATTCGGCGACGGGCCACCAAAAATCACCGCCTGCTTGCTTACTCGCTTCCCGCCAGAGGTGCCACATTGCGTCAGGGATCAAGTCAGGCTTGGTCGCTGGAAAACCGCGCCCCGTCACTAGTTCGTAAACTCCAACTTCGGCGCCGATGCCGCCCGGAAAGTTCGCCGAACTCAAAAACTGTTGGCACCAGCCTTTCCATAATTGAATCACGACCCGCTTGCCGTTAATCGTATCTTCTACAATGACTGACGGATAATCCGGCCACTGCAGGGCCAGGAAGCAGGGGAGCGCACTGGCCGCCTGTTTCAATTCATCCGACGTCTCAACGTATTTGTATCCAGTTGGTTCTTGGTAAGCGATGGTAAGGCCAGGCATGAGGATTCTCCTTTGGGTGTTAACTGGCGTTTTGTAAACCGCGCACATTAGTGAGTGCGCGAATGATAGCGCCAACGGGCTTTGCACAAAAAGTCACTTCGTGTTGTTTCGTGTAATTTCGTGAATCGATTTTGGCGTCGGACTTAAAGACGATCCACGAACTAACACGAAACCTGACGTCAACTTGGGTTTACCTCTTACTCGGTTAAAGGACGTTTTGTGCAAAGCGCTGCCAACGGCGCGAAATGTAACAGCCTAAGCCAACGGCCCTGGCATCTCACAAGCAACCACTTAGAACCTGGCTTAGGGCTGAACACCGGTTCACGCTGACGAGCAAGCTAAGCGCGGCTGCCACCCGCGCCTCTGGCGGCTCCGACCGCGGCCGCAATGAAACACAGACCAGCTATACCCAGAATCAGCGGCTTAATTACGCTATCACCCCGGTACATGAAGAATGCCACCACGAAGTTAATTATGGCGGCCAGAACGAATAACAACGCCTTGGTCATTTGATATCCTTTCGGTTAAAGAGGAACACCCGTCGATCTCATAGGGATCGGTCCGTCCCTTCGGCTCTTTAGTCTACTCCTGCGACTTTGCTGCGCCTCTCGAGCAGCACTACGTCACGCCATACACCTGCCAACTTGCCCAGCTTCTCTCGTCGCCCCACCTCGCGAAAGCCGCATTTGAGATGTAATTCAATGCTAGCGCGGTTCTCAGGAAATACTCCCGCTTGCAATGTCCAAATTCCTCCTTGCTCCGCTCGCTCGACGAGTGCCGTCAGCAACGCTCGGCCGATGCCCTGCCCCCGACACTTCTCTGCGACGTAAACGCTCACCTCAGCCACACCGGCGTAGACACATCTACCGGAAACCGGACTAAGCACCGCCCACCCAACGACTGCTTCGCCCTGCCGACAAACCAGACGAGGCCCATCGAGATGATCTGCATTCCACTTCTCCCACGCAGGCACGCCCGTTTCGAAGGTGGCTTGCCCGGTGGCGATGCCTTCAAGATAGATTGAGCGTACATGCTCCCAATCCGTTTCGTGCATGTTATCTATCACAATGCTCATAAGTCGCGAACGGTGTTACAGCGGTGCGTCCAGATGAGCCCGGACCCCCCGCAATCCGTGGCAGTTGCAAGAGAATCCAGCTGCCCGACTTTAGTGTTATGTCGTGCGAGTTCGTGGATCGATTTGAAGCGCAAAAGACAAAAGCGATCCACGAATCACACGACAAACGCGCGACTCTGATTAGCGTGGGCCACATGCCGAACGCTCGCGGTAGCGTGAGCGCTGACAAAAAGATTAGTCATCGCGCCCAGCGCTCCTTTGTTCAGAACTCTTCTCCCATGTAATCAAGTTCTGAGAGGCCGCCAACGCTTTTGTATAGAACGCTGCGCCGGTCGTCGCTTTGAGGCAGGCGGTAGTATAGAATCCCGATGTTCTTCGTTACCATTTTCCTCAATCTGCTTTCTACTTTCTCATGCCGAGGCGAACCCAGATGCATCCTCGCATCTGACACAACTGCGTACCGCCTCTCCTGACGCCAACTGAAAGTGAACTGCCAATCATACTTGGCGATGTACATGTCAACATTCGTCAGCCCGATCAGAATTGCTTCCGGGTCGTTAACCAATTCCAGGTTGGCATCCTTCATGAGCGCAATTGCTTCCTCCGCAATTAACTGGTTCCGGGCAAAATTTATGGCTGCCGGATCCAAAGGCACGTGGGGCAGGGTTTCGATGGTAAGACCATATTTGTCCCGATATTGGACCACTAAATTTGCCACGGCGTCGGCCGGAAAATTACCCATGGGCACAAAGTATATTTTCCCCGACCCCTTCAAGCTTCGTTTATCAATCGGAACGTAATCCCGGGGACGGCAGGCTGTTATAAGTAGAAGACCAGACAGGATTAGAAACACATGAAGTGCATTGAGGTTTTTCATAAGCTGGATCCAAATTTCAATTGTGGGTCGCTGGGCTCACGAATAAACGTGATCAACGCCACGACGGAGCGAGGCCGCCGCGCACGAGCAGGCGCGCGCCGCTTCCGTCAGCGCGCATGATCCAAAGGTCAACTTCTTTGTCGTCGTCGTATCTCTTCGCGCGCTCGAACACGATCCACGCGCCGTCAGGCGAGACATCAAAACCACGCGCATACTCGTCCTTAGAGTCTGTCAACTGCGTAGCTCGCTTTGTCGCAAAGTCCAGAATCGATTGAATGTTCATGCGACAACCACCCGCTTACCGCAGGGTGGTACTGACCTCATTCCCAAACCCGCCTTCTTTCATCCTGACATATTCCATCCAATCACCTGACGTAATTAATGGGCGACTGGAATAAAAGTCGGGTCCACTCGCAGGAACATAAACCCAACCCTTTAATTTGCCGGTATCGCTAGAGATATCTACCTGCTTGCGCAAGTAATCGCTTGATGCTTCGAAGTCATCTAACTCGTTGAGAGTCTCATCATTGACTTCGTACACTTCGCCCACAATCGACGATTTAGATTGGTCAAGCAGCAGGCCGGGATATGCGCCCAGATCGTACAGGCTACCGCTTACATGAGCGTTACCGATAAATTTCGCGTCAGGAAACCTTACATCCATTGCGCCTGCATTGCCGCGCCTCAACGATCCGTAAATAAATATGTAATGTCTTCCCATTAAGGTTGCACGCCTTCAACATGCAAGAACGCAACGGCCTTCGGCGCGCTCATGCTTCCAGCGATTCAATTGAAGTCTTCACACTGTAGCTCGCATCATCACACCTCAGTATCTTGACGAAGAGCTGGTCTACAAAATTCGCATGATCCTAGCCGAGATGTCGCTGAAACCCCACGTCGCATATTCTCCTGCAGCCCACTCCACCAGATAAAGGCCAGGCGGACTGCGCACGCCTTCCCTACTCATTAACTCGAGGGGTTCTTCGTCAAACGGATAAGCCATGTTAACCGTCCCCGGCATCGCCTGAATCCAGACGTCCGAACCCGAAGGAGTCGTAGTCTCCAGGGTGCAGCATGAGGTCGGCGCATCGTCCGCGCCAGAGATGCCTTCGTAGACCGCGCGCAAACTCAGCGCCATTTTCGCAATCTGATTAGCACCCACTGCGGGATTCCCCCAGACTTTGCACCAAAGAGACGCGTTCGTGTGTTAGTTCGTCTTAATTCGTGGATCGTCTTTACTGGCACCTGCCAAAATCGATCCCCGAAATTACACGAAACCATAGGGTGACCCCTCACTCGTCAAGGCGACTTTTGGGCAAAGCTTATTTCAAGGGTTCTCATATCCCTTAGCCCGAAGCTGTAACTGATGTTGTCGTGGGTCGGAACTAAAGAACAGCCCGCCCTCCCTCTCCGAATGAGCCGGTACGTATTCAAGTACTGTGCTGCTGCTTTCCAGGATCTCCGCTCCGTTTCGCAGTACTCCTTCCACGGTAAGACCTTCGGCAGTCGCCCCACCTTCGTTGACCGCCCTAAACTGAACCAGGTAACCGTTGCGAGTTGGGACGATCGAATCGACATGCACCGTAACATCCGGCGGCGACGAGTCACCTGCTGCCGCTTGATAAAGCATGAACGCGATTGACCCCGCGACCAGCGCCAATCCCAGCAATGCGATTCCCCACATCCACCACGGGGCATCTTTGATTTCTTCTGTTTTCTTGATGGTCCATAGTGTGTTCTTCACGCTTTGGGCAATCACAAATCAATCTTGCCGCTGCCGCGCCCAAAGCCGCGGGGAATCCGAGCACGAGCATCGCCATGATCATCTCGGCCGCTGCAGCGCCATCCAGCCGCCCGAAAGTCCACAGCACATAAAGACTGAGCAGCAGCGCGAGCCCGTACCCGACGATCGTGTAGCGCAAAAACACGCCCCAGAAGAAGTCGGCGGCAAACAGCCGCTGTCGACCCGCGCGCTCAACTGAACAAATGAAGGCCTGCATGACGCATAGTGAGACCAGCGCCAGCGCGACGGCGTGCCACGCGGTCATTCGATGCCCGATGAGCACCATTTCCTCGGTTGGCGCCAGTTGGAAGGCCAGAAAGATGGCGCCCACTCCCATGAGAAATATTTTGGCGCCGTACCATTCTCGCCGTCTCCTCTCCTTTTTCGTCTCCTCTACTTCGAGAAGCCTGCGCGCCAGTATCGCTCCGATGCTACCGGGCACGGCGTGTAAAGAGATCTTGCCAACGATCTCATCCGCAGACATTCCCGGCTTGATGATCCCGAATAGACTAAGCATCACTGCTGCAACGGTGTAACCGGCCGCGCAGGCGACGAGGGCATCGAGAATCTCGATCTTGAAAGTTTCCTCGCCGCCTTCGAAGTACGAAAGCCCGACAACCATCACGAAAGCAAGGATCAGGAAAAGCGCGAGCCGGGAGCGGTCCATGTAAAATCCCAGCCACCACATCTCCATCGTCATCAGCAAAGGAAATGAGAAGAGGATCGCGCCACCGAATCTTGCGCAAGGTCAACGGCGAAGCTGTGATTTTGGTTGGAACTGTCAGCCATGGTTCAAAGGTCGCTGTTCATTGGCAGGGATGTTCCGTGCAACGCGAGGCGGCGAACAGTCACGCCTCAGCGAACTGCGTTGTTGTACCAGTCCTTCCAAAAAGATTTCTTTCGCCATGCGAGTAAAATAAGAACCGGATGTGTAAACAGGAGCGTTTTCCAGAGTACCATCTTGTTGAATCTGCGCGCCGACGTTGTCA
>CAWAZW010000015.1:0-63967 GCA_963786645.1 Blastocatellia bacterium | reverse complement strand
TGGGGTATGTCCCAGTTGAGTTTGCAAAAGAGGGTCAGCAAATCCAGATCGACGTCCGCGGCCGGTTGGTGGGCGCTCAAACTGTGAAGACACCGTTCTACAAACGTGAGCGATAGTTTTCGTTTCTAATTAGCCTTATGGGCATTTGAAATCCTGGAGGGATCATGGCAAACGTTCCGGAAGATCTACATTACAGTAAAGACCATGAATGGGTTCGTGTCGAAGGGGACACTGCCGTGGTCGGCATTACTGACTACGCACAAGACTCGCTGGGCGACGTTGTGTACGTCGAGCTTCCTAAAGAGGGTGAGAAATTTGCGGCCAACGAATCATTCGGATCCGTGGAATCGGTTAAGGCCGTCTCGGAAGTATTTTCACCCGTGTCCGGAACCATCTCCGGAATAAATGAGTCGCTTAACGACGAGCCCGAGAAAGTCAACAACGATCCGTATGGTGAAGGCTGGATGATTCGAGTAAAGATGTCGAATCCCGGTGAAGTAGATAGCCTCCTCACAGCCGCCGAATATGAAGATTTCACGAAAGGTGACACGGAGTAAAATTGCGCTACATTCCAAACTCGCCTGAAGAGCGCGCCGAAATGCTTCACCAGATCGGCCTCGGCTCAGCAGAAGAACTCTTCGATTCAATTCCTAAAGACTTACGTCTCTCTCGAGAGCTGAACACGCCTGCGGCGCTTTCAGAAATCGAGTTATTAGCCGGCTTTGATGAGCTGGCGAAGCGTAATGCCGGAGCCGGACGTTCAAGTTTCCTGGGCGCAGGGGCGTACCAGCATTACAGTCCGACAATCGTCGATCACATCATTTCGCGTTCCGAGTTTTTCACCGCCTACACACCTTATCAACCGGAAATCTCGCAGGGCACACTTCAGGTGATTTTTGAATTCCAAACGCTGGTCTGCCAGTTGACTGGAATGGAAGTAGCCAACGCGTCGATGTACGACGGGTCAACGGCGCTGGCCGAGGCCGTCTTGATGGCAGAACGTGTAACTAAGCGATCGAAGGTTGTCGCATGTGGTGCGATTCATCCGGAATACCTTGAAGTTATCGATACGTACGTGCAGCATGCGGGTATTGAGCTGGTCCATGCGGATGCCGATGCTGCAACGGGCCAGGCGCCTGCGAACATCGCCGAACTCTTAGACGACAAGACTGCTGCGCTGGTAGTGCAATCGCCCAACTTCTTCGGGTGCATTGAAGACGTGGCTGCGCTCGCCGAACGCGCGCACGCGGTTGGCGCGTTGATGGTGGTTGCAGTAACCGAAGCCATTTCGTTTGGGCTGCTGAAGTCGCCGGGTGCATGCGGCGCGGATATCGTAGTCGCTGAGGGCCAGTCGTTTGGTGTGCCGCTATCATTTGGCGGCCCCTACGTGGGCCTATTCGCCACGCTCGACAAATACGCGCGACAGATTCCCGGCCGTCTCGTAGGTGAAGCCTATGACAAGCAGGGCCGCCGCGGATTCGTGTTAACGCTTGCAACTCGTGAGCAACACATCCGGCGCGAGAAAGCCACTTCAAACATCTGCACCAACGAAGGACTGATTGCGTTGGCGGCGACTGTCTATTTGGAGACTATGGGCCGGCAAGGTTTACAGGAAGTTGCTGAACAGTGCGCCCAAAAGACTGCTTACGCGGCTAAACGCATCGCCGACATTCCCGGTTTTTCAATTCCGCATACAGGCCCACGTTTCAATGAGTTCGTTGTGAGCGGACCCGTTCCAGCGAAGGAGTTGCTTTCGCGCCTGGCGAAGGAACAAAACATTACCGGCGGGCTTGCTTTGTCACGATACTTCAAAGAGCGGCCGAACGAGTTTCTGGTGTGCGTAACTGAACTGAACACAAGGGCGCAGATTGATGAACTGATTGGCGGACTAAGAGCGGTGAGTAAGTAGCACAGGAATGTCTAGGGCCATATGTCTCATCGTTGGCTTTCTGATTCTGGCTGCAACCAATGTGGTTGGACAGTCGAGCGCTCAATCAGTTCAAACCGGCGAAAAGACCGCATGCCCGACCGTTTGGGTTGAATGCCCGAATGAAGTAATAGGGGCTCAGCCATACATCTTTAAGGCGAGGGTGGTTTGGGACCCCCTGGATAAATTGACTTACGAGTGGAGTGTTTATGGGGGCATCGTCCTCGAAGGCCAAGGAACCGCAACTCTCAAGGTCCAACGTACCCGTCCACTAGTGAGCGGTATGACTGCCACTTTATCGTTGAAGGGCCTGCCCTCCCACTGCTCGAGCACGGCGTCGTGCTCGCTAATTTTTGAAAATAATGCACCACGCGCCGTCCTGTTTGACACTTACAGGTGGGTGCCAGACGAAGTTCGGAAGCAGACCCAACGCGTCAATCGAAACAAGCGGCGGCCGAAACGCACGGTCAAACCCACTATTACGAAAGAATAAGGTTTCATGAAGTCTGAAGTCACAAAAGTTACAACCCACATCAACCCTAACGAGGCTCTAATCTTCGAGCGTTCGCAGCCGGGACGCGTCGGTTATCGCCTGCCGCCTTTGGACGTGCAAGAACAACCGATTGAAACCATCGTCCCTCGTCAGTTTTTGAGAGACGACGGACTGGAAGGCGTGCCGGAAGTCAGCGAAGTGGACGTTATTCGACACTTCGTGCGGATGTCTACCTGGAACTATTCCATTGACCAGGGCATGTACCCGCTCGGCTCGTGCACGATGAAGTACAACTCGCGTTTGAACGAGAAGGTCGCACGCATCGCCGGGTTCGCGAATCTTCATCCACTTACGGAAGACGATGACGCTCAGGGTGCACTCGAAGTCATTTATCAACTCCAGGAACACCTTGCCGAAATCACAGGGCTGCCAGGCGTCTCACTGCAACCCGCTGCCGGCGCTCACGGCGAGATGACAGGCGTAATGATCATCCGCGCCTTCATCGACGCACGCGACGGCGCGGAAGCATCCGCTAAGCGTCGCACGATGTTGATTCCGGATTCCGCGCACGGCACGAATCCCGCTTCTGCCCACCTCTCGGGATTCTCGGTAAAGACGATCCGCTCGACCGCCGAGGGCTTAACCGATCTCGATCACCTGCGCGAACTATGTGGTCACGGCGATGTCGCAGGCTTGATGCTTACCAACCCGAACACGCTCGGTCTGTTCGAAAAGAACATTCAACAGATTTGCCAGATTGTGCATGACGCGGGCGGCCTCGTGTACATGGACGGCGCAAACATGAATGCACTGGTAGGCGTGGCCCGGCCAGGCGACATGGGCGTCGACGTAATCCATCTCAATCTGCACAAGACGTTTTCCACGCCACACGGCGGAGGTGGGCCAGGGTGCGGACCATGTTGCTGCACGGGTGAGCTTGAACCTTTTCTGCCTGTGCCGCGGATCGTTAAAGACGCCGACAAGCTTAAACTGGACTTCAACTACCCGCAGTCAATCGGGCGTGTGAAGGCTTTCTTTGGCAACTACGGAATGATGCTGCGCGCCCTCGCCTACATTCAGACTCACGGCTTCGACGGGTTGCGCGAAGCAACCGAAGCTGCGGTTCTGAACGCGCGTTACATCGCTCATGGGCTGACGAGTGATTACGATAAGCCGTTCAATTCCGCGCCGATGCATGAAGTTGTTTTCACCGACAAAAGGCAAACGCGAAAAGGCGTGCACACGCTGGACATCGCCAAGCGGTTAATCGATTACGGTTTTCACCCGATGACGATCTACTTTCCGTTGATTGTTCCCGGAGCGATGTTGATTGAGCCAACAGAGTCAGTCGGCAGGCAGGAGTTGGATCAGTTTATTGAGGCGATGCGGTCGATTGCCCACGAGGCGGTTGAAGATCCCGAACTGGTACTCAATGCGCCGCACACAACGCGTATCGGAAGGTTAGACGAGGCGGCGGCAGCGCGTCGCCCGGTCTTGCGTTGGAAACCTAAACAAGCCGCGACGGCGGGGTGAGTTAAAGACGCACGCCCTATTGTAACTAACGATTTCAAAGAGACCGGAACGGCAGTAGTTGCGAAGGCCCGAAGGGCCGACAGTAATATGGTGCCGGCCTTCAGGCCGTCGATCAATTTACGAACACACCGGTAGGCCGGGGCGAGTGGCTTCGGCCCTTCGGCCTCTCAGAGTTTTTCGTGAGTTCAGCCTTACGGCCTGGCTCTTGACGGTCTTTCTCCAAAGCAAGTTCGCGGTTCGTGTGTATTAGGTTTATAATTACGAAATGACACGAACTCCTTACGCTTCCCAGTTGGCCGTCTCAGTCGCTACAACGTCGCTGCCCTTAGCCGGCACCGTCATCAGCGCCAAACGTTCTACAACCCTGCCATTCAACAAGTGTTCTTCAACGATCTCGCTCACGTCGCTCGGTCTCACCTGCGCATACCAGACACCGTCCGGATAAACCATCACCGCCGCGCCGATCGCACAGAATCCAACCGATCCACACTCGGTGACGATGATGCTACCGTGCGGGTTCTTCCCCTTTTTTACTTTTCCAAACAACAGCCCGCGCGAGATCAACTCACTCTCAAACTGTAACTTCACCGCCGCACTATCGGCCGCCGAACACGATTTGCCGGTGCACACGAAGACATGATGGCGGATGGGTGCGTTGATTACAGGCGCTAAGGATTGCAGGTCTTCTGCTTCACAAGCCAGACGATTATCAGCCATAAAACTAACGGAATTCCTTTGGTAGTTATGTTAACACAGCGACTATGAGAAGCAGGTCGAGGCGGCCCGGAAGAGCCCGTTGTTAGGCAACAACAATCATGAACTAACCTTTTGCTACCCCTCTGATTACATTGTAGAATGACGCGCACAAGGGCGACCGCTCTGAAAGACCGCAGAGGGATTTGAGCGGTCTCAGGAGGTCGCCCAAATTCGTGTCGAACGGCTACTGTCGCGAACGACAACAACGCTGTTATTACTGAAATTTCTATGGCAACCGGCCTCGTCATTCACATCTCTTCGGGAACAGATAAACACACCGAAGTTTTGTCTGAAGAACGGATTCGCATCGGCAACTGCGACGACTGCGATGTGCGGTTGCGCTCCTCTGTTTTGCCAGACGCGCTGGTCTCCAAAGACACTCCGTTGCTCGAGCTCACGAGGACAAACGGCTTCTACAAGGTGACCTCCATTGATAGCGCGGTCCAATTCACCCGAAACGGAAAGCCGTTGGAGGCGGACTCAGCCATCGAAGACGGCGACGAAGTTGCAATTCAGGATTCGGAATTAGCGTTTCAATTCTTTCCCATTCGATCGTTGCCGGCGGTGATCCATCCGCGTCAGGACACGCAGGTGGCGCCGTTTATTGAACAGGCAGCCATCGAGTCGGCCGCCACTGCGCGGCGCGACGACGCGAAGGTCTTCCTGCGTGAGTTCACTCGCGAACTGGTGCGCGAAATTAATCCCAGCACCAAATTCATTACCCTGGCGATGGCGGTGCTGCTGGTTGGCGGCACTCTTTATATCGGCTTCTCGATGTACAAAGAGCTGCAGCGAACTCGCCGCTTGATCGACGAACAGCGTGCTCAACTTTCTGAATCACAGAAGCAAGCCGCCGCGATGAACCAAACGCTGGCGGACAATGTGCGCTCCAACAGGGAGATCCGGGACAGTTTGTCGCTGGCCGTTAAACTCCGGAGTGATTTCGGGAGCGGCGTTTGCTTGATAGCCGGGTCCTTCTACTTCGTCGAAGCCGGCACGGGGCGTCCGCTTCGTTATCCTGAGGCTCAAGTGAATGAATCAGGCGCCGCGGTGCAGACCACGGACGAATCAACCACACTTACGCCCGAAGGTAAGGCCGCAGTCGCGGAGTTTGAGTTTGTCGGCACCGGCTTCTACACCGGCGAAGGATTTGTGTTGACCAACCGCCACATCGCGCAACCATGGCTTGCCGATGATCGTGCGCAAAGTTTAAGCAGCAGCGTGCGCGGGCAACCGCGGCTGAAGAAACTGAACGCATACTTTCCCGAGCATCCGCAACCGATCCCATTGAAGTTTAAGCTGGCGGGCGGCCGCGACGATGTCGCCGTCTGTACGCTCGACGTAAAGGACCTGCCTACGGATATTCCTGTGCTTCCACTTGAAGTCGATAAAAACTCCGTTGCCGTCGGTAAGACGGTGGTGATGATGGGATATCCGCATGGTCCGGATCGTCTGTTGGCGTTGCTGGATGATGCAGAATCTCGCGGTATTCAGCAGCGTTATGGAACACTCGACGCGTTGCTCGGATACCTTGCGGAAAAGCGACGCATCCAACCGCTGACTACGCAGGGAAATATTACGGACCTCGAGGTGCGTCGCATTTCTTACGATGCCCGGACGGCCGAAGGTGGTTCCGGCGCGCCCCTGTTTGGACCAACCGGCCGTGTGATCGGTGTTAATTTCGCAGTCTTTCCAGGTAATCAGGCGTCGAATTTTGCGGTACCCATTCAATTCGGAGTAAATCTGCTCGAGCGAGCCGGCTGGAAGGCTCCGCCCGAAAAGGATCCCCAGGAAGAAAGCGCCTCTTCTCCCCAGAAATAGTGTGGCCGCTCAAACGGCGATGCAGAATCCGAGTCAACGGAGCTGGGAGTTGTTCGTTTAAATCTCCCGGGATCTCAATTAACAACCGGGCTTCAGCCAGTTGATCACTGTCCCGCTTTAATTTCTTTCTGACCGTTTCAACGGTTTAGTCCAGAAACCGTTAACGTTACGCCGATTAACTGTATTACGTGATCATCAGCCCTGAAGGCGGTGCCAATGAGATCGACGGCTCACGTTTAAGTTTGAACCAATGACGGCACGAATTAGTGATGGTATATTGATGTCGCTTAACCAATCGGGACGGCATGAGCCTTGCTAAGAATTTTGCACAAGCAAACGCACCTGAATAAAATCAGCATTTATAAGATTTCACTGCAATAGGATCACGACACTAGAAGGAAACCCGCGGGATTGAAAATTATCAAGAGACACCGAAAGATGCCTCTGCGCCCGTCCAACCCGCAGCGATCCAAGACCCGGCTCCTGGTTCTGCTTCTCTTCGTTTCGCTGCTTTCGAACATCTCGCTCTTTCCTGTTCGGACACTTGGTCAGACCGCCGCAGCTACCCCCACCAATCGCACCGAGGATCTGTTTAAGTTGGAACGCACGCCCGTGGAGGGTGGCGCCGAACTCATCACGATTCACGGCCGGCTGGATGGAATCGCCACTTCCGCGACCGACAATTGGGTACCGCTGGTCACTGTCCTACGCGACACCCTGGGTGATTACAGCACCGAAAACGATCGCCTTCGTTACGTTTGGCCTCTGACGTACACGCGTCCGAGTTTGCGGCAGCGGCTGTCGGGGGCCGTCCCCTTCCTTTACGCGCGCGTCGCAAACAAGAAACGATCGAATGGCAAGGCGCCGCCTCCGGTGCTTGATCTTGCGGCGCCAGACCGTGATCTCTGGAACAAAATATTCTTGACTGCGCTGCAAAGCCTGCTACTGGATCCCTACGGTATGCCGGTAAAGGCTTTCGAGCAGGTCCTACCAGCAAAACGTTTCGGACTATCGTAAGTCGCATGTCATCCGCGCGTTGTCCGTGCTGACACTCTATCAAGCGGTCGAAGGTGAACAGGCTTTTTCGCAGCCGGAGCTCGCTGAAATACAGGCGCGGCTGATGCTGACTGAAAAGACGTTTGGCGGGATCGTCGACAGCCTGAAGCTGGAACGTTATTACGAGAAGACCGCTTCCCAAGCGGAAGACGAACGCGGTCACAACTGGGAATTATTACGACAACGCGCCGAAGCCGAGTCGCTTTACTTCGAACCGTTGCAAATGCCGGACGGCAGCATTACGCACGCCATGCTCTGGGTGTCTAAAACCGACCTGGCGTCGCAACAAGGAAAGTCATACGAGAAACGTTTTCTCAATATCGAGAATCCATGGACCGACAAACGTTTGCTGAAATGGCAAGGGCACGTCGAAACGCGCCACTTCGATTTGGAAAACCGACCAGTTCCTGCAGACGCGCCCGGCGCCCGACCGGTCGAGATGATTCCTCTGGCACTGTATGGATTGGACCACCCTAAAATTCCTGTACTGTTGGTCGACTTTCGTGACGGGCTCAATCCCAAGAAGCGCGAAATGTCACGCCGTGCGCTTCAGGACGTGACCAAGAATGTTTTGTCGCTCTCAACTTTTGGCAGCGTGCCTTACTTCCTGGGACGTACCGTTTTCGACTTTGTTACCGGTCGCCGCGGGATGGACATCAATCAACCTTCTCGGTTGCGGACCTATTCGCAACTAAAGCTTTTGCTTTCACTCGACCATTCAATGCAGCCAAAACTCCGCGAAGAGGTGACTCACCGGCTGGAGAAGGTTTCCCTGAATCCGATGGAAAACGATCTGGCAACTGAGGCTAGCCTCGCGCGGCAGCAGTACAGTGCCCTCATGGCCTACGCAAAGGCGCCCGATGGTTTACCTGCGAAGCTGGAACGCGATAGGCGCTCCGAGCTGGTTCCTTTGAGACACGGCAAGCTTGAACAAACGCTATTTCGTGTAGGGAACATAATTACTTTTGGTAAGTACACGCATCGTGAAAAAGCTGAACCTGACATGGAAGCGCAGCTTAACGTTGCACGCCGATTGAATTATCACACGCGCTTTTTGCGCGAGGTGGCCCAATCAGGGCCACGAATCGACGTTGCCTGGAACCTTGACGAGGTGAAACGCTCGTTGCGATATATCGCTGAGCACGGTTCGGGCGCCGACCCGCGCGCTATTCGAGCAACGTCCCGCATCTTTGATCGGACTGAAGATGAAGAGACGCGCCGCATCTGCCTCGAGTCCCTGGCGCGAATCAACAACCCAACCGCGCGTAAGGAGTTAATAAGGATTTCCAACAACCGCGAGTTGGCCCAGGTTTGGAAAGACTTAATCGCCGCCTACCTCAACAACACGAAATCTGCAGAACCCCTGGCCGCCTCAGCTAAAACCGGCGAAAACCAAGCCGCAGAGCGCTAGCTATGGATCGCTATCGGGCCCGCCGCTGTTCGGTATTAAACCCTCAATTCCTTTGCTTGCTCACCGTAGTAAGCTTGTTACTACTGTTGCCGGTTGTCGCGTTTGGCCAGGTGAAACGCGTAGTGGTCGTGAAAGTCGACGGCCTGCCAAACGATCTCACCGATAGGTTCGTTAAAGAACGCGACGCGCGCACGGGCAAGAGCCAGTTGCCATGGATTGATCATGTCTTCTATCAACACGGTACGCGGCTAAGCAATTTTTATGTGCGCGGCATGAGCTTGTCCGCGCCGTCCTGGTCCATACTCGATACCGGGCAACACCTGCAGGTAAAAGGCAATGTAGAATTTGACCGCTACACCTTGCATGCGTACGACTACCTCAACTGGATTCCCTTCTATTTTAAGAGCGCGGCTGCGATGCGCATCGACATGCCCGGCACTGAGATCCTGGATTCCCTCGGCATACCGCTGCTGTTTGACGCCTTTCCTCACGAGGATCGTTACATCAGCTTCCAGCTCTACCAACGAGGCATGCGCTTCGCTACGTTAAGGGCGGCTCTGCAAAAGAATTTTCTGAAGAGTCCAAGAGAACTTCTGGACGAATGGACCATGGGGCTTGATATGCGCACTCCCTTCTTTGAACAGATGGAGCGCGAGCTTATTGAAAAGCTCAACAACCCTCGGACGCGCTATCTCGACCTTTACATGACCGCGTTTGACCACACGGCCCATCATAATCGCGATCGCCAGTCGCACCTGGCCACGATGCAGGACATCGATCGCGTGGTCGGACGCATTTGGTCCGCAATCCAGAAAAGCCCGCTGGCACAGGAAACCGCGTTGATATTGGTTTCGGATCATGGATTCAATACAGACGAACGCATCTACAGCCAGGGTTACAACCTGGTGAAGCTGCTGGGTACCACGTCGGGCGGCGGCCATCACGTTGTAACCAAGCGCCGGTTGATGCTCGGGTATTCCCTCAAGGGCATCAATTTCCTGGTTCCTTTGATTAACACCACCACGGATGAGTCCTTCTATTTGAAAGGACAAAGCACTTCTTATCCCACCGCGTTGGTGGATTTCGATGGCAACGAGCGCGCCGCCATACATCTACGCAACAGCGATTTGAACCTTCTGCACATTCTGTTTCAACAGTTGCAGCGCAATAAGCTCTCGCCGGCTGTTCGTTCGGCCGTGTCCGACACTTTTTTCAATACCATCGAAGCCCGCCGGACGCAGTGGCAACAGAGTCTCAACGAGCTCGATGAAGAGCTGGTCGCGCTGCGCACACGCATCGCACAACAAACCAAGCTTTGGGAGAGTCAGCCGAAGAAATTTACGCCCGAGGAAATTGAGCTCGGTTACGACGATCAAAAGACACGAATCTACGCGCGGCTGGAAAAGTGGACTGGTCAGGAAAAAGAATATGTGGAGTATGGACGCACGTTAAGAGCTCTGCTGGCGCTGCGGCGCGACAAGTTTTTGCCCGCGAAGGTGAAGATTGAAGACTACATTGCCAAAAACGCAATGGGCGAACGCAACACGATTCACCAGCTACAGAACTATGTTGTGGGAGTTGCGCCCGGTGGATTGGTTGTGAATCCTGACGGGTCACTGGACATGACGAAGAGTTTTACACGCGTGAACTATTTCCCTCTTCTTCACAACATCACGGTCAGGAACAACGTGCAGCCGCAGGTCGCGAATAAACCAATCGACATGATTGCGATTCGGTTACCGTCAGAGCTTGATTGCACAGCGACTAAACGAACCCGGTCTGATGCGTGATGCGGTTTGGGTCTACGGCGGCGCTGATAAACAGGCGCTCATGCTCGCGCGGCGAAATGCCGACGGCAATCTGAGTCTTCGGTATCAACCGATCAGGAATCTTGCGCAGGACGCCTCCGGCGAAGTCACATTTGAAGTTGCACAGTGGGAATCCGGTTTCCCTTTTAAAGTTTTTGAAGACGAAAAGCTGGCAGTAGATTCGGCTGTCCGGGAAGCATGGTTGAATGATTGGCACACGGACCAGGAATGGCTACGGGCAACGCACAAAACTAAATATTCAAATGGCGTGGTAGGGGCATACGAGGCGATGGCCCAACATGCTCTTGATACTCTTTCTCTAACTGAGACAGGAATCTCTACTGACGAGCGCCTGCTGCGCCGGTTTGGAACGCGCCAACGCGCGCTCGTCGAGCCTGATCTGCAAGTGGTGGCAAACGATCATTGGAATTTTGATGTTCGCGGCTTTAACCCCGGCGGCAACCATGGTTCATTCTTTCGCATTTCAACTCATTCAGCACTGATGTTTTCCGGCGGCGATAAAACCGGCATCCCACGCGCCTCGATGATAGACGAGCCGTACGATAGCCTTAGTTTCGTTCCCACTGTGTTCGCGTTAACAGGATATTTACGCGATGATAACAGTCCCGTTCCGCAACTGAGGGATAAGGGTTTTCGGCGCTTTCCCGCGAAACCGGTCAAAGAACTGCTGACCAACGTGAATCGTGGCGGCGCGTCTGCGGGAGCAGGTGTATCTCCGTGACGACCATGGAAAACCAGTTTGCCGATGAATCGATCCATGAAACCAGTGAACTGGAAGAGCTTGTCGATCAACCTGAGCCTGCCGGTACAGACAGGTCCCGCCGATCTTTCATTTGGCTTCAAGCCGTCGCCTTTCTCTTCGGCCTCGCGCTTCTGGTTTTCGTTATTAATCGCGTCGGTCTTCAACCCCTCTTCGATGCTCTGCTGCGGATAGGTTTCGGCTTCTTCATCCTGCTCGGGATTAGTGGCGCTGCGTCACGTATTTCGCACGATTGCGATGAGCGCCGCAGTGCCGAAGGAACACCGGCGGTTCACCTTTCTTCAGGCGTTCGCCGCACGTCTCGGCGGCGAAGCAATCAGTTTTCTTACGTTCACTGGACCACTGCTTGGCGAGGCGACGAAAGTTGCGCTCTTACGCAAACGTGTGCCGCTGACTTACGGCGTTCCGGCGCTGGTAGTGGACAATCTCCTCTACAACCTGTCCGTCGTATTTTTCATTTTGAGCGGCGCATGCGTGATGCTGTTCACATACACGCTTCCTTCACCTGTTTATTACTCGCTGGTCGTAATCGCCACGGTTGCCGCTCTGGGAATAGCCGCCGCCGCGCTTGCGGCTAAGCGGCGCATCATGCTGCTTACGTGGTTGATGGATCAGACGGCGCGGCTGCGGCTAAGTCCGAAAGTCATTCTCAAACGCCGGCAGCATATCAACCACATCGAGTCGAAAGTCTACGATTTCTACAAACATCATCCCGGCGTTTTCTTCGGGATGATTGTGTGCAACCTGCTTGCGCATGCCACCAGCGTGGTTGAAGTTTATGTAACGCTGCGTATGCTCGATTACGCGCCGCAGGTGTCGCAGGCCTACATTATTGAGTCGTTAACCAAGGTTATTAATTTTGTGTTCGCTTTTGTGCCGGGCACCATCGGAGTTTATGAAGGCAGCACTGAGATTGTGTTGCAGGCGCTCGGTTTCGCGGCCGCTACGGGCGTCGCGCTTGCGCTGGTACGCAAAGCTGGAACAATATTCTGGACATCAATCGGACTGCTGATCCTGACCTGGCGCACATTGCCGAATGCCTGGGCGCGGCTCGTGCATCGTAGTCCGCGGTTACAAAAACTTATGGACAGCCTTGTACTTTCAAATATTGCACACCGCCCGGCGCGGACTGCTGTCAGTGTTCTGGGCACGGCTCGTCGGTGTTTTGCTTATCGTGTTCACAGTTGGACTGGCTCATGGCGTTTGCGCGAACGTGGACGGCGCGAAGCGAACATCGGCGCCGAGATTATGGTGCGCGCGTCCGGCTCGATTGGTTTCGGAGGCGCATCGCCATTCATGTTGCCCGAAGGACGTGCGGCGGAAATCGCGAGCATTGAAGGTGTTCGCGCGGCAACGCCGATTGGGCAAAGTCTTGATCGAAGTGATTCGGGTTTTGGTACGCGTCTGATCGGATGGAATCAGGTTTGACGAATATGCGAAATTAACGGGAATAAGAATGCGTGAAGGCTCCGGACTGACGGGTGGCGATCAAGCCATTGTCGATCCTGTCTGGCAACAGCAACGGCAGGCGAAGGTTGGCTCGACAGTTCAACTGTTCGAACGTCCTTTTACGATCGTCGGTGTCTATGAACCGCCGGGCGGTGGCCGCATTAAAATCCCGCTGGCCACAATGCAGGAGCAGGAAGGCGCCGAAGGCAGGGCCTCAGCAATACTCGTAGGTTGTCACGATCCAACCAAGCAGGAGGAGGTAGCGGCCCGCATCAGGGAACGCTTTCCTGAAGAACAAATTATTTTCACGCGAGATCTTCCCGAGATTTATGCTTCGGGCGTTCCGGCGCTGAATGTCTTTATTACCGTGGTGGTGGGTGTGGCCACAGCGATCAGTATGTTGGTGATTTTGCTTGCGATGTATACCACGGTAACTGAACGCACGCGCCAGATCGGCATTCTGAAATCACTGGGAATGTCCAAAACGGGAATTGCGTGGGTGATTCAACAAGAAGCTATCCTGGTTAGTTTGTTGGGCATGATAGTTGGCATTGGTCTCACGATGCTGGCGCGATTCTTTGTAATGCGGGTTACGACACTGGTTATCGATATTGAGCCACGCTGGGTTGCGGTAGCGTTCGCAGTAGGACTACTTGGTGGAACGATTGGCGCGCTGTACCCTGCATTACGCGCCGCCCGCCAGGATGCGGTCGCGGCATTGAGTTACGAGTAGGGCGTTTCACTTGAAATCAAAGACGACCAATTCTGCCCGTCCTGCTTCGATCATTCGGCTTGCGCTGCCCCGCATGCGGTCAGTCCTCAATCATTAGAAAGCCGTTCCATATCCGGCATCACTGCCCGAGCTGCCGCTCTCTATTCAAACGAGAGGAAGGCTTCTTTGTCGGAGCGATACTGGCCAACGTAATAACTACGGAATTCATAATTCTGTTGGTGTGTTTTGTTTGGCTGATGATAGCCGGTGCGGATTATCAAAATGTCCTGCCTGTACTCTTCGTGGTCGCACTTCTCTTCCCGGTGGCCTTCTTCCATCACAGTTGGAGTTTTTGGTTAGGGTTCGATTATTTGATCGAGTCGTTACCGAAATACGAAGAGAAGCGGAAATGATTTTGTCGGATTTCCCCGATGCCTGTGGCACGAATTCAGTACCACCTGCGGTAGCGAGTGGGTCTGCCGAATGCGTTCGTCCATTGCTGATTTCCCATTGTGCCTCAGGAAAGGCCCTTTGGCAATGGCGATTGCACATCGGAAATCAGCATAACCCACCCGCTACCGCAGGTTTGTACTTGTCGACCTCATCTCGCTAGAATCGGATCACGCGAAAATTACTCAACAACACGAATGCTCATCGAAAATCGATTCAGCCAACAGTGGAAAATGGTCCGACGCTTTCGTGGCGTCAGCATCATTGAGGACCACGCACGATTGAAGTCGATCAGTGAAGGTCTTCGGCACGAACATGTAGTCCAACCGCAAGTGCGGATCCCAAACAGGAAAAGTGTAACCCTTGTCGTCCGGGTGCAGCGTTCGGTAAACGTCGACGTATCCCGAGTCTTTGATGTGCTGGATGGTATCGCGCTGAATGTCGCGACCGCTCAACCAGACCAACCCCCGAATCCATGCCGGCATGCGACGCACATCGAGCAATTCGCCGGGCGCCAGGGTGTTGAAGTCTCCGACGAGTACATGAAAACCGTCCTGATATCTCTCAATACTTTTAAGCAACGACTGGATTTCTCTTACCCTTCTTCTTTCGCTCCACTTGGAAAAGGTCGAGCTGAGATGAAGGCCGAATATTCGTTCCTCAGTTCCAGCGAGAACAATTTCGAGGAATGAGTGTTTCGCGCCCGCCGGATAATGCCATTCATGGTGAGTTATCTCGAGACGACTGATGTAACCGATGGAATGTTCTGGACGCGCGGCGATGCTTAGAGAGACCAGTGTCAACAGCTAATTGATGATAACGCGTGTGTCAGTTGCTTCCTGAAAAACGACGATATCGGGTTCAGCACGGCGAATGACCTCAGCGAGTTCCTTTTCGCGACGCCGTCCCCCGAAACGAATGTTGTAGCTCAACAGCTTGACGATCACGAGGCTTCCTGCGCCTCTAACCAGGTGTAGTAAGGCTCACTGAAGAGGACGTCGCGTGAGAAAAGAATGAAGTTCGCGGTCGCCTGAAAATTGACAGGCCGGCCTGCAAGTTTTTGTAGTTCCTCGTCGTAGCGGATTCAAGCCGGGCGCCACCGCGGGGTCTTCATCGCAAAGCGGCTTCGTATGCAATGCAGGAATGTAGTAAGCATCTTCATTCCAAAACTCCATTACTTTACCGCCAATGAGTGTGACGTCAAGATCGCTGGTTCCACGGCCATCGGCATCAAACGGCTTACCATCTTCCCAGCGTTTATTTGTAACCACGCTTCCGCGAAAAGCGACGCCTGTTCCTTCCGGCAACCCGGCTTTTAGGCGCGCACAGAATTCGCGGAATCTCAACGCGTCCCCGTCAAACGCCAGTTTGGTGATGCGGTCTTCAATCTGATCGTCAGTCATGTCATTCACATTTTTCATGCCCATCGTTCGTTCCTCACTTTGCCGTTCTTCCTGTTGTTACCGCTTTAATTTTGGACGTATGTTATAACGCCGCTGGAGGTTCCCAGTCGAGCGACGAGAAATTGAGCCAGTGTTCAACATGCTTCAGCTTGTCGCTGAGCCAGTGGCAGCCGCAATTTTGAGGTTGCGAAGTAACATTGTTGAGCTCCCCAATCGCCACGACAAGCTAAGGCGTGTCGGACTCAACGGGCTAAAGCCCGGTGTTAATCAGAGGCGCATCGAATGCAATATTGACCAGCCTTGAAACCAGTTTTGCAAATACGTCTCGCCAAAATTGACGACATTCCGGCGCTGAAGCGTCTGATCCAGGAATCCGTTCGCGGATTGAGCGCGACCTATTACTCGCCGCAACAGATCGAAAGCGCCTTGCAGCATGTCTTCGGCGTAGACACTCAACTAATACTCGATGAAACCTACTTCATCGCTGAGGCTGACGACCAGATTGCAGGCGCAGGCGGTTGGAGTAAACGGAAGACGCTGTTCGGTGGTGATCAGTCTAAATCTAATCGCGTTGATTCGTTGCTGGATCCTGCAACTGAATCAGCGCGCATTCGCGCTTTCTATATTCACCCTGACTGGTCAAGACGCGGCATCGGTAGCCTGATCCTGAACGCCTGCGAAGAAGCTGCTCGGATCTCTGGCTTCAAACGTCGAGTTGGCTTCAACCTTGCCCGGTGTTCCGTTTTACTTATCCCGTGGTTATGAGAAAGCAGAAGAGATTCCGATTGAACATGGCGGACGGCGAATTGCTAATGACAATTCGAATGACTAAAGGGCTTAACGCGTCGGAGACCGGTCTTAGTGGGCCAGCAGATCAAGACCGGGAGGCAGTGACCGGTCGCGTTGAATTCTTTCATCGATGCTGATCACTCAACAGACACTGCATGATGCGGTCCCTGATTGAGAGTAAACGATTGAGACCAGCGAAATGAGCTTGTTAATGCGACGGTCGCTGCGCTCCCGGTTCTGTATTTGTCGACCCACGCTGACTACTCGCGTGTTCGTGTCCTGCTCAGCAAAACGACTCCTGAATTTCGAACAGGAGGCGTCAGTAGAGCGTCAACTGCTCGTTGCGAACTACGGAGATGTTGCAGCGCGCTCCGATTGCTGCCGCGGAAGAACGCCTGAATCCACCGTCTCGCCAGTACGTGATATCACTTGAAAGTGCATTGAGTCTTTCAGATCTCCACCAGCATGAACGACATGTCCTTATCGTAAGCCTTGGCTGTTAAAGATGAACCCTTCTTCACGTCGCCCGATCTAAGTTTACCGCCGGCGCCCGAGATGAAATAAAAGATGCCCTTCTGCGGCTTGATTCGCTCGTAAAAATGTTCGTGCCCCGCAAACACGACATTCACGCTATTTTTCACGAAGATCGGCTCGACCACCTCACGCAATTCGGTGTCCGAGCCATGTTTGCCGCCTGACGAGTAAGGAGGGTGATGGAAGAACGCTATCTTCCAAGCCGAAGTGTCCTTGGCCAACTCACTCTGCAACCAGTCGATCTGTTTCTTGTCCATGTAGTTGCTGTTCAAGGCATAAAACGCAACATTGCCTCGGGTGAAGCGGTAATACTCCTTCCCGTCCATGTTGAAGTGTTCATAGAAACGTTGGGCCGGCTCATCGTGATTACCGAGCGCTGCGTAAAACTTTACCTGCTGATCAATCAGCGGCCGGTAAACGTCTTCAAATTTGGACTTGTAATCCGCGGGCTTTTCGCCGCCGTAAAGGTTATCTCCCACCATCAGCACGAATTCGAAAGGAAAACTCTGCCGCGAGCGCAAAAGTAGATCCGCCAGTTGCTGCTGCTTCTCAGTTCCCGTTCCCGTATCTCCGATTAACACGAAACGCACTGAATCCTTCGCTAAAGGCAAAGTAAGTTTCGGTGGCGCACCTGCAGCTACGCGGCTACCGTTGGCATTTCCGTTCCAGTTCGGGCGCGCTTTGCGCCGTCAGGTCAACTGTGACGCCCAGGAAAAGTACTAAGGCCAGGACTAAGAAACAGTGTCGAGTTCGATTCATGAAATTCCTCCCATTCGTCCGCTACGGAAGCGCATTCAACGTGTAATCAACAATCATAGAGTTATCGGTATCCACCAGCAGCAAGTGTCTTCCCACAAATCGAAACTTCACCTCTTTGGGAAGCGTGGGAAGTTTTAGCAAGAGCGTTGGTGGTATCTGAGTCAGCTCTTTCTGTTCCGGATATGGATAGTTGACCTTCAACGGAACGCCTTTGTTCTCGGCTTCCAGGATGGTCTGCTTAATTTCGGCTTTATCACGTGGCGGAAACTCGGTTTTGATGTGTCTCACGCACGAAGTTCGGTGAATTGCGGCTGAAAGATGTATCCGGGTTTTGTTCCAGCCCGCATGGCGCGCAAGCGCTCGACAAAATTTTTCTGATACGCCTCGATCTCTGGCGGTGTGGCTTCCTTGGAAAGCTTCGGCAGCTTCTTGGCTACAGCCTTCCGCTGTTCGAGATAATCTTTAACCCGCTGATCAAACGTGGTGAACAACTGCTTTTCATGCGGCGTAAGTTTGAGTTCGGTCTGCACTGCCTTCTGCGCGCACTTCACATCGAACCTCATAACGATTGACGACGTAAGCGAGAAAGCCAGCGCGCCAAACAACATAAGAGCGACTTTGGAAATGCTTTGTTTAGTTTTCATCGATGTTAAAATCTGCAAACTAAGTGCCAGCGTTTAGGCCTCCCTCGAGATACAGCGAACAGACTTGTAAGTTGATTATTATGTCTTACATTTTCGAGTATTCTCAGACGCTTTTCGCTCCAGGCAACAGAATGGCAATTTCTCTGCAAACCTTTACAGGCTCAACCCGTTTTCTCTGTATTCATTTATATGTTCTCCTGTATCGTCCGCGTACGCTTTTGCTAACCACTCGCAGCAATGAAATTGGTCGAGCAATAAACCAACAGATTTACTCTCCCTTTTCGTTAAACCGACTTCGAACGCCGCTTAGGTGACGTGTGGCACAGGAGCGCTTAGACAAGTGGTAGGCCTAGCGTGCATGTGTTGCTGAGAGATCAACGTGGTCCATCCCCGATTGTCTCTTGCTATTCCGATATATTCTGAGGTTTGTTAACTATGCGTGCAACTGCAAGTTTTTTCCTGTCACTTCTGATTCTATCTTCGTGTGTCATCGCAGCCGCCGATACTGCTGATGCGCAAAGATTGAGAAGAGCGAGAACTTCGCCACGCGCAGTCCTTTGGCGGAACCCGGGCGACATCAAGTCGCGCAACTTGCTTTATGGTCCTGGTTCGCCAGAGCAGGCTCCGGTCCGCACCATTCACATTCATTAAGGAAAGCAAAAAAGGTGAGTCACCTAAGTTTGACGTCGAGGACGCACGTGGTGTGGTTTGGACTGTTAAGCTGGGCGAAGAGGCGCAGGCCGAAACAGTTGCAACCCGGCTAGTCTGGGCAGTCGGATATTTTGCGGAGGAAGCCTATTACTTTGATGAAGCCCAGATTGAAAATCTTCCAAAACTCTCGCGTGGGCGGGACTTTGTATTGAATGACGGAATCGTAGTGGGCGCCAGGTTTGAGCCGGAACGCAAACACATGACAGAAGGACCAGCGTGGGACTGGGACGACAATGCATTCAGCGGAACTCGGCAACTAAGTGGCTTAAAGGTATTGATGATCCTTCTGAATAACTACGACGCGCGCAAAGAGAACAACAAGATTTTCTATTCGAAGCCGGCTGAGGCGGGCAGGTACGAAGCTCACCATTACGTGAGTGATTTGGGAGCAACGCTGGGACGATCCGGCGGACTGGGAGGCAAGCGCACCAAGAACAATCTGAAAGATTTTCTGTCTACCCGGTTTGTGATGGGAATCGAAGATGGCGCGGTTGAGTTTGACTACGATACCCGGCCCACCCGGATGGGCCACCTCAGTGTCCTTTATCCGCCTTACTATCGCGGCGAAGTGAAGAAAGAAAAGTCGATGCGCGGGATTCCGGTAGCGCACGCGCGCTGGATCGGATCGCTGCTTGGACAGCTAACCGACGAGCAACTCCGCGACGCGTTTCGGGCAGCTCATTATAACGACGCCACAATGGAAGGTTATGTCGAGGCGCTTCGTGAACGTATTAGCCAGTTAGCAACTGTAGCTGCGCTGCCATCGAGCAGCTGCGCGTCCGCTCGGTAAGGCTCTGAATACCGGAATGGTGACTTTACTCGTAGCGGCGAGGCTGACGTGCCGCTTCGTGAATTGCGCATGGCGTTAATTAAAAAGCCTATCCGCACGGAATGCGGCAACAGCCGAAATTCAACACACGCAACATGACGCTCCTCATTGGCCCGCGTTGCCGTTGCAACCGCCGCTGCGATATCATCCGCACAAGCAATCTCCTACAACTTCTAACTAAATCTTTAGCGCCCGCACGCTCAAGATTCAACAATCTTATTCGAAAGTGAGGAAATGTTATGGCAAACGTTAAGCCGATTCCAGACGGATACCACTCCGTCACCCCGTATCTGGTTATTAAAGGCGCGGCCGCAGCTATTGATTACTACAAGGACGCTTTTGGTGCGACCGAGTTGTTTCGCATGGAGCACGAAGGGAAAGTGGGCCATGCCGAAATCAAGATTGGTGATTCCCCAATCATGCTGGCGGACGAATTTCCCCAGATGAATGCTTTCAGCCCGAAAACCGTTGGCGGTAACCCGGTGAGTTTGATGATCTATGTGGACGATGTCGATACGATGTTCAAACGAGCCATCGAAGCTGGGCGGCACTGAAATGAGGCCCCTCCAGGATCAATTCTATGGCGATCGATCCGGCACTCTGACAGATCCATTCGGACACGTCTGGACCGTCGCCACGCATAAGGAAGATCTGACGCCCGAAGAGATGAATGAACGCGCGGCTGCTGCTCATGGAGGCTGCAACAGAGCACCATCCATGGACAATCAAACCGATAATGGCAACACCGATTTTCTGAGTGACTTCGGTGAGACGATAGAAACTGCCGCAGGGCGTCTCTTACAATTTCCGACGAGCGAGCGCGGTGCCGCGTGTTGAAGGAAAGTGGTCCCGGAAAGAAATCATGGGCCACCTGATCGATTCGGCCGCAAACAATCATTCGCGTTTTGTGCGTGCACAGTTCAATGACGAGCTGGTTTTTCCCGGTTACGAGCAAAATGCCTGGGTGGAATCGCAACGTTATCAGGAAAAGCCATGGCAGGAACTGGTACAACTGTGGAAGCTATATAACCGCCATATACTGCACATAATGAAAGTGACGCCGGCAGAAACACGGATGAAGTTGCGCCATAAGCACAATCTACATGTCATTGCGTCCGATAAGCTCAGCCCGGACGAACCTGTGACGCTCGACTTCTTCATGCGTGATTACGTTGATCACCTGAAGAAGCATTTGGGGCAAATACTGGATTAGTTAACGGACCGTGGCGGTAGATGAGGTCAGTACCACCTGCGGTAGCGGGTGGGTTTTTAGGTAACGGAACAGACACTCGCTACCGCAGGTGGTACTGACTTCACTCTAACGTGACTGCTGAGGAGGAGTCTTCATGGAATACACGTTTGAACAACTGAAGCACAAGACTGTTGCAGAGCTTCGCGATATCGCCAAAGGAAACGAACACGAAGCACTGCAAGGTTATACGCAATTAAACAAAGAACATTTGCTGGTCGCTCTATCTAAAGCGTTGGGGATTAAGCACGAGCATCACGATGTGGTTGGTGTTGATAAAGCGGGGATCAAGTCGCGAATCAAGGAAATGAAGAAGAAGCGCGACGAAGCTCTGGCGGCGCACGATCACGCGCAACTCAAAGTCGCCCGCCGCACCATTCATCGTCTGAAAAGACAGATTCACAAAGCGACTGTTAGCTGAGTGGCAGTGGGCAGTGGGCAGTGGGCGGTGACAGTGGCGGTGGGCAGTGGGCTCAGATCCGGACATACTTGCTTGCATGCTCGCTCTTTGGTCAATGAATCGATAGATGGAAATAACAATGAAAATTTACTTCTCGTTTGCCACAGAAGACGGGAAGATCCTACCGAATACACTGAGACATCGACGAGACCGCAACAATCGCTTACTGCTCCTGCCGACTGCCCACTGCCGACTGACTTACCGCCCTCGCGCCGCGGGCGATGAAAGCCTCGATATCAGCCAATCTTCGCGGGAGCGCTTCGGTCATCCACTTCACACCCGTGGGCGTCACCAGCATGTCGTCTTCAATGCGCACGCCGATATTCTTGTACTTCTCAAACGCAGGCCGGATCGCAGCAATGAACTTTTCGTTTTCCGGACTTCGGGGCAGGTTGTCGAGAGTGTCGGGACCAATGTAGATGCCAGGTTCGTTCGTGAAGATCATTCCCGGCTCCAACTTCGCACCGTAGTTGCCCACATCATGCACGTTCATTCCCAGCCAATGCGAAGTGCCGTGCATGAACCACATCCTGTACTGCGCGGAATTTTTGTCGGTGATCAGTCCCAGCTTTAACAACCCATCCTTTATCACTTCAGTCGCAGCACGATCGACGTCGGATATTGTCGCGCCTGGGCGCGTCGCTTTAGCGGCGGCTTCCTGGGCGTCATAAACAATCTGGTAAATTTCGGCCTGCGCAGCTGAAAACTTTCCATTCACCGGAAAAGTGCGTGTCACGTCGGCCGTGTAGTGCTCATATTCAGCTCCCACATCCATCAGCAACAGGTCTCCCGGCTTCAGTGGCGCCTGCGACTCAATGTAATGAAGTATGGTGGCGTTTGGCCCACACCCTACAATCGGCGGATAACCCCAATGATCTGCATTGCGAAGTTTGAATGTGTAAATAACTTCGGCATCAACTTCGTATTCCCATTTCGCAGTTGCCCGCCGCGACCCATGCGCGTTGCAATGCCTCGTTAGTGATGTCGATCGCGTGCTGCATCAGCGCGATCTCCATCGGCGACTTTCGTAAGCGGAGATCAGCGAAAATCGGTGAGGCGTTTCTGATTCTGTAACCAGTACCCAAGCCCCATTCGGCCGCCGCTCGAAACTCCTGACGGTATTCAGGGCCTTCCGGTTGACCAGCGGCCAACAAATAAAGGTCGGCTTCGTTTTTGGTGGCCGCCTCGAAAAGGGGTTCAAAGCCTGAACGGCCACCGCGATCCGTCGCGCCGGCTGACATCAAGATGTTCTCAGGCTTTGGTTGGTAAGCTTGTTTGTTTTTTAGTGCGCGCAGGAAAGGGCCCAGCTCACTGGCATCCCAGATTTCCTTGATTCCTGAAATCTGACTCGCCTCCGCGACGCTGTACATGCGGCCGTTCCATTGTTCCGCAAATGCGTTGCGTCTTCGCATGAACAAAATCTCCGGAACCATAGTGTTGCCGGGAGTGAGCACCAGAGTGATTCCCCTCTGTTTCAAGTTCGTGAGGTAGTACAGATTGTTTTCCTGGCGGTAGTAGTAGTAAACGTCGTTTGTATAAACGCGCGGCTCGGCACTGAAGAGAACTAACATCCCATTCGCGCCTACCGCCTGGGCCACTCGAGTGCGACGCGAAGCAAGCTCGGCATGCCTCGCCTGATCGGTGAATCTTGGAGCTGGTGGTGCTGCGCGAATGACCGAGCTTGCCGCCGGCTGGTCCACCAAACTCCCCGCCGGGAAGGCGGAAGACAGAAACAACCCGATAAGCAGGCACGTCGCCCACCACTTTGAACTCATACTTTTCATTTGCTTTTTGCTGCTTGTATTTCTTGATTTAATAGCGGAGTCGCAAGGCATTATACACATCGGCTTAAAGTCGTCGTAAGCCACCGGGTGGATTGCAGATGCTCAAGGCGACACCCAGGTTTCGTGTTAGTTGGTGTCAATTCGTAGATCGTCTTTAACCTCAGACGGCGGAATCGATCCACGAAATACACGAAACACACCAAACCATGTTGAGTAGCCTACCTGAAGAGCGTATTCTATGCGCACTTGAGCGACCGTATCCCTTTAAGAGACAGCGAAGTGATCGATGTCAGTCCTCGCCGACGCCGGCGATGGGTTGGCTTCGCGATTGGCGCGATCGTCTTGCTCCTGCTGCTGGCCTCTCGGCTTCTCTCGGTTTATCTGTCCGCAGTGTGGTTTGACTCCCTCGGCTTCTCCGCCGTGTATTGGTACATATTCAAACTCAAGGCTGGTCTGTTTATAGTCTTTGGGATCCTGACGGTTCTGTTGCTTCGAGGCGCTTTCTGGTTACTGGAGAAAACATTCGCATCGGAGACACTCGGCAAGCGAACAATCGTTGTAAACAACCAGCCCGTAGAGTTCTCGCCGGAACACTTCGTTCGGCCCATCGCGTGGGTGTTCGCGGTACTTTTCGGGCTGTTCTACGCGTTCTCCATGAAGAGCGCCTGGGAGAGGTTCGCTCTTTATCTCAACCAGACTGGAACGGCGTGGGCTGATCCTATATTCAATAAGCCGCTTGGCTTCTATCTGTTTTCGTTGCCAATCTACGAGTTGATCAGCTCGTGGTTGATTACTCTGGCGTTCGTGGCGTTGTGCGCCGCAATCCTCTTCTCTCTATTCACAGTTCCCAGCGCTGTTCTTAAGAGCGCTAAGAATGTTTCAACCCGGAAGCCCTTCGCCGCGGTTTCGATTGCTCTGGCAGTCTTTTTGGCGCTGCTGGCTGGGCGCGTCTATCTCTCGCGTTTTCCATATCTCTGGCAGGATCACCAGATTTTCACAGGCGTCACTTTCACAGAAGCCAACTATCTCCTACCGGCACTTTTCTTAGTGTCTGTCGCCCTACTCGTTGCGGCACTTATCGCAATCATTAACGCGTTTACTAAACGCGGGCTGCGGTTGTTAGTACTGGCAATCGCTCTGCCGGTTGCTGTCTACATCGTGGGCGTCGTGCTGGTGCCTGCCTACGTCACAAGCTTCATCGTAAAGCCGAATGAGCTCGCCCGTGAGACGCCTTACATCGAACACAACATTGCTTCAACCAGGCGTGCGTTTGGGCTCGAGCAAGTGGAACTGCGCGAGTTTCCTGCCGAACCTTCCCTCGCTGCACTCGATCTTGCCAACAATCGGTCGACACTTGAGAACATTCGTTTATGGGATTGGCGCGCTTTGCAGGACACGCTTAAGCAGATTCAAACGATTCGGACGTACTACGATTTTCCCGACGTTGATGTCGACCGTTACCGCCTCAACGGCGTCACGCGGCAAACGATGGTGGCCACGCGCGAGATCAAAGTGGGAGACCTTCCCGAGTCTTCTCGCAACTGGATTAACGAGAAACTGATCTACACGCATGGATACGGTCTCACGATGAACACAGCCAACGGCTTCACTCCCGAAGGAATGCCGTTGTTTGTTGTCTCTAATATGCCGGTGGAGTCGAAGTCGACTGACATCAGAGTAACCCGACCGCAGATTTACTATGGTCAGGAAACGAACACCGACGTCTATGTGAAAACGCAGCAGAAGGAATTCGATTATCCGCAGGGCGAAACGAACACTTACACCAGCTACGAGGGTACGGGCGGGATTGCTTTGGGCGGGGGTATTCGCCGGTTGATTCTGGCGTGGGCGCTTGGCGATCTGTCCAAACTGCCCTTCTCGGATGACATCACTCCGGACAGCCGGGTCCTGATCCGCCGGAACATTCGAGCTTTGGTAAACGGCGTTGCCCCTTTTCTGATCTACGACAGCGACCCATATCTCGTAATCGGCAATGACGGCCATTTGTTTTGGATTATCGACGCCTACACAGAGGCATCGAATTATCCTTACTCCAGGCATCATCAGGTTGGAGCAAATCGAGTTAATTACATTCGCAACAGCGTTAAGGTTGTAATCGACGCCTACAACGGCACGACGCAGTTCTTCGTTTTCGACCAACAAGATCCATTGATCGCCGCGTACCGTGCGACCTTCCCAACCCTATTCATTGACGCGGCGCAGATGCGTCAGGACTTGCGTGAACATATTCGTTACCCCGAGTCGCTGATTCGAGTCCAGGGTGAAGTTTACGGCTTATACCACACCCAAAGTGCGAAGGTGTTTTTCCAAAGAGAAGACGTCTGGAATATTGGACAGAAGATTGGCGTCGATGATCAAGGCCGCAAACAGACCCAACCGATCGATCCATATTTCGTCTTGATGCAGTTGCCGGGAGAAGAAGCGCAGCCAGAGTTTGTGTTGATTCTGCCTTTCACACCTGCGGGCCGGAACAACATGATCGGTTGGATGGCCGGACGCAGTGACGGTGAACAATTACGGTAAGGTCCTCATCTATAACTTCCCTGAGTCGCGACTAGTGGATGGACCATTACAGATCGAAGCGCGCATCGATCAGAATTCCGACTTGTCGGAACAGTTCACGCTGTGGAACCAACAGGGCTCGCGCGTCCTTCGCGGCCACTTGCTGGTGATACCAATTGGACGGTCGCTTCTGTACGTTGAACCAATCTATTTGCGTGCCGAGAGTAGTCCGATGCCGGAACTGCGCATGGTCGTCCTGGGCGCGCAGGACCGCCTCGCTTATGGTCGGACCTTTGACGATGCACTGCGCAGCCTGGCTGGCGATGCGGGTCAAGAGCCCGCAGCGGACCAACCCACACAACCCGAGACTAAGCCAGTCGAAGGTGCACCCAAGCCGGCGGCATCACCAACGCCGTCTCAAAATATCCAACAACTCGTAAATCGAGCCATTCAGGAGTTTGAGGAGTATCAACGGCTTACCTCACAGGGCAAGCTCGCCGAAGCGGGCCAGAAGCTGGAACAGCACAAGCGCACCCTCGAGGAGCTCAAACGCGTCAGCGGTCGACCTTAGGTACATCCAAATTCATGCTAAGGGTGCCGAGCAACCAAAAGGCCTCGCAGACCGGCAGTCAATAGCCACGCCCTCGCGGGCGTGGCTATTGACTGCACGGCACCGCGGACCTATCAGACGTGCCTGAACAACCCAATCCCAACGTAATAATTCTGTACTTTTGCTCAGAATTTCGGCGTTCCGAGGCGGTATTGTATAGCGTTCCTATACACTCTGGTTTTCGATGTTCCCCACAAACTCTAGTTTGGGTTATAGTGTCCCGCTTCCATTAGACAGCACGGAATAAAAGCCGGTGGTCCGACGAGTCTGCGGCCCGCCGGCGGGAGGACGGCTTGGGCGCGGCGGCATTTTACGACCTCGAAGGGACGCTGGTTAGCACGAACCTGGTACACACCCTCGGCTTCTATGCGAGGAACGAGCCTGGCCTGTTTCGCAGCTTCAAAAAGAGCGCTGCCACCCTGCTAAGCCTGCCGTTGTTTGCCGTGACGGACCAGTACAGCCGCAAAGTTTTCAACGACCTCTATTTCAAACGCTACAAAGGAGTCAAAGAAGACCGGCTGCGATTTCTGGCTGATGATCTCTTCTTTTCGGTACTGAAGCCGGCGGTGTTCCCCGGCACCTATGAGTTGCTGGAGAAGTCGCGCAGTCATCGGGCTGCGGCAAGTCGTTGTCACCGGCGCGCTGGACGTTTCGGTGAAACCGCTGATGGAACATCTGGGCATTAAAGATTACGTGGCGAACCGGCTGGAGTTCGTAAATGGCGTGGCGACTGGTCGCTTACTGCCTCCGGTGATGGCAGCCGCAACGAAAGCATCGTGGATGAGAGTTTTCGCTGAACGCGAAGGAATCAGTCTCAGCGATTCGTATGCATATACGGACAGCATGAGCGATTTGCCCATGCTCTCCATCGTGGGCCATCCGGCTGTGATTAATCCTGACATGCGTTTACGCCAGACGGCACTGCATCACGATTGGCCGATTCTTAATCTTGAAGTGAATGGTGAATAGTAAATGGTAAATATTTAATGGTCACAGACGTCAACTCCTTGGAGTGCGCCGACCTGTCGGCGCTTTCGTAGGCGGCGGCTTGACGCCGCCTGATCCAGAGATGAACAAGACGGCTTTATGGATGAGACACGTTGACTAACAGGGGCTGCGACAGGTCGCAGCCGAACAAAGCGCCGACAGGTCGGCGCACTCCAGGGAGTTGAGTCATCACAGATGGCACTACAACTAAGACGCAAAACGCACGAATCGGTAGTCTACATCGATCGAGATAGCGCGCCTCGCATCATGCCGTCCGGCGAGGATTTCATTCTTGAGGACCTTCCGATTGGGACTCGTGTGCTTTATCCAAACCCACCAATCAAGGGATTGCCGAATCGCGAGGCGGCAATTCGTTACGCGCTGAACCATCCGCATGGCACCGACCCGTTGTTTGCGCAACTCGAACCCGGCATGCGCGTCACTGTTGCCGTTGATGACATCAGTCTGCCTCTGCCCCCCATGGCGACTCCAGATATCCGTCAGACGGTTTTGGAAATCGTTTTGGACATGCTGACCGGCCATGGTGTTGATGATATCCATATCGTTATCGCTAATTCCCTCCACCGCAAGATGACGGAATGGGAAATGAAGCGCATGGTTGGGAAGCGGATCTTCGACGAATACTACCCGGACCGTTACTACAATCACGATGCCGAATGGCCGGACGGTTTGATCAAAATTGGAGAAACAAAACACAAGGAACCGCTCACGCTTAATCGCCGCGCCGCTGAAAGCGATCTCCTGATTTACGTCAACATCAACCTCGTCCCGATGGACGGTGGTCACAAGTCTGTTGCCGTCGGGTTGTGCGACTACGAATCCCTGCGCGCGCATCACGAGCCGCAAACTATTCGCGACTCTGACAGCTACATGGACCCGGCGCGTTCCGAGTTAAGCCGCAAATGCGAGCGGCTGGGCAAGATTGTTGACGAACATCTCAACGTTTTTCATATCGAAACCGCTATCAACAATCGCATGTACAAGGGCGACATGGACTTCCTGCTTAAGAACGAAGACGACTTCTCAGCCTTTGACCGCATGAAATTTGAAGCGATGCGTTACACGATGAACAAGCTGCCGCGACCTGCTCGCCGCAAGTTGTTGCACTCCAGGCCGGCCCAGTACGAGATGATCGCCTGTCATGCGGGAAAGACTGAACCGGTACACGAGAAAATCATTGCGAAGGCGTTTGATCAGTACGCGATTCCCGTACGTGGCCAGTGTGACATTCTGATCACTGGGATTCCCGACATCTCTCCCTACAACGTCTATTCGATCCTGAATCCGTTGTTGGTCCAGGTGATGGGACTTGGTTATCACTTCAACTTTTATCGGAACAAGCCGCTACTCAAAAAGGGGGGCGTACTGATCATTCATCATCCATGCTACGACGAATTCGATCATCGTTTTCATCCGAGCTACATCGAATTCTTCAATCGCTTGCTGCCGGAAACGCGCGACGCGTTTGTGCTGCGCGATAAATACGAGCGTGAGTTTGCAAACAACCCGAGCTACGTAGAAATGTATCGCCGCGGCAACGCCTACCACGGCGCGCATCCATTCTTCATGTGGTACTGGGGCGAAAACGGGCGCCAACACGTCGGCAAAGTAATTGCGGCCGGCGCCGAGAATGCGCACGTGCCGGCGATGCTTGGTTGGGAACGTGCGGATAACCTAACGGAAGCGATTGCGATGGCGCGCAGTTATATGGGCAACTCCGCGCAAATAACGATGCTGCACCAGCCAATGATAGGTATTGCGGATATGGAATAGCGAAAGTAAGTTCGTGGTATTTCGAATGAATTCGTGGATCCGTTATTAATACGACCGAAGAGCGATCCACGAATTACACGAATACCACGAAGTAGAACCATGAACCTATCGCCAACTGAAATCTTCAGGGACCGCAGGATTTTCCTGATTGGAAGCACCGGCTTTCTTGGGAAGGTCACCCTGAGCATGTTGTTGCATCGCTTTCCAAACATTGGAAAAGTTTATGTTACGGTGCGGGCGCGTTCGCAGGAGGAGTCGGAGCATCGTTTTTGGACCAGCGTGATAACCGCTCCGCCTTTCGACCCGCTGCGCGAGCGTTATGGTGGAGCGCTCGAAGGCTTCATCCGAGACAAAGTCGTAGTTGTCGGAGGCGATATCGGTGATACCAACCTCGGCTACACGGAAGAGGAAGCAAAAGGAATTGCCGATAACATAGACGTTGTTCTCAACAGCGCGGGGAATGTGACGTTTAATCCGACGCTCGAAAGCGCTTTGCGCACGAACGTTGTCGGCACACAAAACGTAATCGCATTCGCCAAACGCATGCAGCGCCCGGCACTGGTCCATGTGTCTACCTGCTTTGTTGCGGGAAACCGTTCAGGGCCTGTGTGGGAAAGTGATCCGGTCCTTGGCTACTTCCCGCGCAAGGACGAACTGAAGGGCGTTGAGTTCTCAGTCGAACAGGAAATTGCGGATTGTGCGAAGCTCGCCGAAAGGGCGAGGGACGAAGCGCGCGACGCGATGATGGTGGCCCGCTTCCGCGAATTAGCCCGCAAGCGGCTCCATGAAGAAGGCCGTGATGCTGACGATCCTGATGCGATGGGGCTGGCCGTAGCGCGCGAACGAAAGGTCTGGATACGCACCCGCCTCACCGATCTTGGCGTCGAACGCTCCGCCTTCTGGGGCTGGCCCAACATTTATACCTACACCAAGTCGCTCGGTGAACAGCTCGTCGCTGCGGAAACCGGAATGGTTCGCAGCATCGTTCGTCCGAGTATTGTTGAGTCCGCGATGGACTATCCCTTCCCCGGCTGGAACGAAGGCTTCACCACCACGGCGCCAATCATTTTTCTCGTACTGAAGGGTCAAACCCAGATCCCGGCCAACGAGAAATTGATTCTCGATATTACGCCCGTCGATCAAGTTGCGTCTGTCATGCTGGCTGTTGCTGCCCAGGCGTGCATTGAGGAACCGAAGCTCGTCTATCAGGCGGCAACCGGAGATTCGAACCCGAACAACATGGACCGCATCATCAGCCTGGTAGGTCTCTATAAACGAAAACACTTCAAGGAAAAGGACACCGGAAACAAGCTGATCAATCAGGTTGCGGCGCGGATGGAACCTCGGCCAGTTACCACTTCCAATTTTGAGAAGTTTTCGGTGCCGATGTTCAACTCGGCTGCGAAGAAGGCTTCTTCGATGTTGGATCGAGCGCGACCGCGTTGGGGCGGTGGCCGGGTCGTTGAAGTTATCGATCGAATCAAGGAGGGCGTGGACCGGGTCGAGGAGATTACGCACGAAACAACCGAAGCGTTCGAGATGTTTCGTCCGTTTACTATCGAGAACGCTTACATCTTCCGTTCCGACAACGTGCGCAGCTTGTTCGAGCGAATCCGCAGCGACGAACGAGACCTGCTTAACTGGCATCCGGAAAGGTTCGATTGGTACGACTACTGGTTGAACACTCATCTGCCGGGTCTGAAGAAGTGGGTATTCCCGACGCTCGAAGAGGACATGCGTGCTCAGCCGAAACGCATTTACACCTACCGGGACTTGTTGGAATTGTTCGAAACTTCAACCAAGCGCCATGCAACGCGAGTGGCAATGAGGATCGAGCGCGATGGACGCAAGGAACAATACACTTATGCGAATTTGCGCGAGCTGGCGACGCGCGCGGCTGGTTTTCTTGCGGGCGCAGGCATCAAATCCGGAGATCGCGTAATGCTGGTCAGCCATAACGCGCCGGAATGGGGCATGAGTTATTTCGGAGTACTGAAGACCGGCGCCAGTTGTATTCCGGTCGATCCGGATAGCTCAACGGATGAAATTTTAAATTTCACTCGCGCAGGTGAGGCGGCCGGGATAATTCTCAGCGGCAAAACAGACGAAGAGAATCCCGAGCTGCGACGAAGATTGCGCGAAGAAGGACTGTCCGCCAGAGTTTGGACGTTCGACGAAGTGTTCGCGTTGGTTGATGAGGAAACCGAAGATGAACGGCTCGCATTGTTGCCTCAGCGCGTGACGGCGCAGTCGCTGGCGTCGTTGATCTTCACGTCAGGCACTACCGGACGACCCAAAGGCGTCATGCTCTCCCACCGAAACCTAACCAGCATGGTCTCGATGCTTTCGTCGGTGTTCGACATGACGACGAAAGACGGAGTGCTGTCCGTCCTGCCAATGCATCACACGTTCGAATTCTCCACGGGCTTTCTAACTCCCATCAGCCGCGGCGCCCAAATTACATACTTGCCGGAGTTAACCGGCGACGCGCTGGCACGCGCTATTAAAAATGGACACGTCACGGGAATGGTGGGTGTGCCCGCGCTGTGGGAGCTACTGCACCGCCGCATCAAGAACAAGCTTTACGAACGCAGCGACTGGATTGGCAAAACTGCTGACGGCTTAATTAAAGCGAACGCGTGGCTGCGCGACCGCACGCCGCTCAACCTTGGCCCGATTGTTTTCTATCCGATTCATGAAGGACTGGGCGGGCGCATCCGTTATTTCATCAGCGGAGGGTCTGCGCTCAGCGAGAAGATTCAAAAGGATTTCCAGGGATTAGGTTTCACTATCCTCGAAGGCTATGGATTGACGGAAGCGTCTCCGGTTTTAACAGTCACGCGCCCTGAAAACCGTATGTTGACCGGAAGTGTTGGCCGGTCGCTGCCCGGCGTTGAAGTTAGGATTGCTGATCCCGATCCGACCGGTGTGGGTGAAGTTATCGCGCGTGGGCCAAACGTAATGCTCGGCTACTACTCCGACGAGAGTGCGACCCGCAACGCACTTATCGAGCGATGGCTCTACACAGGCGACCTCGGAAAACTTGATGATGACGGCAACCTGTTTTTGGTGGGACGTTCAAAGGAAATCATCGTCGATACGAACGGAAAAAATGTCTATCCCGATGAACTTGAAGAAATCTACTCAAATTCGCCTTACGTAAAGGAGCTCAGCATTGTCGGTCTGTCGGACGGGGTCGGTGAAAAGGTGGCGTGTCTCGTGGTCGCCGACGATGAATATGACATTGCGGTATCGCGCGAAGAGTTGCGCCGCCGGGTCGAAGAACATTTCCGCGATGTCTCGTCTTCACTTCCCTATTACAAGCGCGTAAAGGTTTTGCACTTCACGGAATTCGAATTACCACGTACGGCGACCCGGAAAGTAAAGCGAGCCGAAGTGATCGACATTCTTGAAGGGCTTGAAGCCAGCGGTAAGACTGGCGTGGGGGATGCCGGCCCGGCGATTGACTCCCAAAGTCGCTGGCTCATCGGAATTGTCGCCAATGTCAGTAATCGTGGACGCGACGAGATTTCTTTGAACTCGCGACTTGCGGATCTCGGTTTTGATAGTTTGATGTTTGTCGAATTGGCCACCGCCATAGAAAACGCTGGAGGCTCTGTCACCGCACCTGAACGGCTTAATGAAGTTCAGGATCTAAGAGAGCTGGCCAGTGTTGTTAGCCGCCGGCCTGGTATTACTGCGGGTGCTGATGGCTCGCGTGTCGATACCAAACGCCTGGAAGACGACGAGATCGCGGTTCCGTCCTTTGTGCAGGCCGCCGGCAACCGCGCGGGCGACGCGCTGCAGAAGCTGTTCTACGACAGGTTCCTCAAGACACATTACGAAGGCCGATCAAATATCCCACCACATACTAACTTCATCGTGGCGGCCAATCATACGTCGCACCTCGACATGGGTCTGACGAAGATGGCGCTTGGCGAAGCCGGCAAAGACATGGTTGTGCTGGCAGCCGCCGATTATTTCTTTGACACGAAATACAAGCGGGCCGTGATTGAAAACTTTACTAACCTGGTGCCAATGGAGCGCACTGGTTCGTTACGCCAGTCGCTGAGACACGCGCGTTCGTTCCTGGATCGTGGTTACAACGCACTGATCTTCCCGGAAGGAACGCGATCAGTGACCGGAGAAATGGCTGACTTCAAGCCAGTGATCGGCTATCTCGCACTGCATGCTCGTGTCGGTATTCTTCCGATCTACCTGGAAGGAACGCACGAGGCGATGCCTAAAGGCTCAAACATCATCAAGAGCCGGACCATTGGAGCGCGCATCGGAAGATATTTGGAAGTGGATGAGCTGGAAGAGATGACTAAAGGCATGCCGCGAGCGGAGGCTTACCGGCTGATCGCCGCGTTTGTAAAACACCAGGTGGAAGACTTGCGCGACGGCACGCGCCGTACATTTGACGCGAAAGAGATGCGGAAGCTTTGGAAAGCCGAACGCCGCGCGCAACTGGCGGAACGTGAAAGCGCAGAAGCGGCTCACTAGTTAAGGGATGATTGATGCGGCTTGCCGCCGCACAGTGCGGTAAGCCTGTGGCTTACCGTTACCGGCCTCTTAGAGCTCTGCGCGAGGCTTAGCCTCGCGTGTATTTCATTAATGCCCGTTGCGGTGAGGCAAGCCTCACCGCACTGTGCGGCGGCAAGCCGCAAAACAATTTCTCCGCATATGGCCACTAAATCCAAACAGCCAACCAAGCGAACGGCACGGTTGACCCCTGTTAAGCCGGGTTCGAAGCGGCGCGCGGCTATCGAAAAACGCGCGCGCGCGTTGACTCTCGTCACGGGTGGCACTGGATTTCTGGGCTCGCACCTGGTCCGGCAGCTTGTTGCTGAGGGTGCGAAAGATGTGCGCGTTATGGCAACGTCGATTCCGGATTGGTTAGTCGGTCTCGGGGTTGAAACTTTCGAGGGTTCGGTCACCAACGAGTCGGATGTGAAGCGGGCTGTCGAAGGTATCAGTGAAATCTATCATCTGGCTGGCAAGGTTTCGCGCGAGCGAGAGGATGCCAGAGAGATGTACAAGGTGCATGTTGAAGGTACGCGTCTGTTGTGCGATGCAGCCAAAGCTGCCGATGTAAAGTCCATCGTGCTCGCCTCCACCAGCGGCACGATCGCAGTCACGGAAGACGGCGAGATTGTACCGGACGAATCGTTTCCCCCACCTCTCGAGATCATCTCGCGTTGGCCTTACTACGCGAGCAAAACCTATCAGGAGATGGCGGCTTTGGAGCGATTCAACGGGAAAGGCTTGCGACTTGTGATCATGAATCCCAGTTTGTTGCTTGGTCCTGGTGACGACCGGTTAAGTTCGACAAAGCTCGTGCTGGATTTTATGGCGCGTAAGATTAACGCTGTCCCGACTGGCGGTCTTGAGTTTTGTTGACGCACGCGATGCTGCCGAAGCTTTTCGCGCCGCGATGAAAAAAGGTCGACACGGCGAGCGCTATTTAATGGGCGCGGCCAACTGGACGTTCTCAAAATTTTTCGGCCGGCTGGAGAGGTTAACCAAGATTGCAGCACCTAAGATCGCACTGCCTTCGAACCTGGCTATCGCAGGATCAAACTGGTGGACTCACTATTCAAACAATGGAATTTCGCCTCACCTGTCGAGCCTGGCGCCGTCGAGATGGCCCAATACTACTGGTACCTGAACTGCGGTAAGGCTGCCCGCGAATTAGGCTTTCGTCCGCGCGATCCTGGTGAGACGCTGCATGATACAGTTACTTATGTGCGCGAAAACTTCCTCGGCGGGGATGCCTTCGTTCGCTAGACCCATCCGCAGATTACGCAGATTACACGGATGAATGCTGACCGTGGGTCGACAAATACAGAACCGGGAGCGAAGCGACCGGGTCGCGTTGAATAATCTCATTCTGGCTGGTCACTAATCGCACTATTCTTTTGCAAATGCCGCGTATCTTTCAACCACCGCGCTCGACTGTTGAGTGATCAGCATGGATGAACCTATTCAACGCCACCCGGTCGCTACGCTCCCGGTTCTGCATTTGTCGACCCACTAAATCAATCGTTCACTCTGTGTAATCTGTGTAATCTGCGATTATGGTTTTATTGCCGAGGCATACAGACGTTTGGTGGGATACTCGAACTCATACGGTTCGCGTTCGGCGATTTTCTCAACCTCAAATCCCGCAGCTTCAAGATGGCCTCTCATTTCTTCGCTTCGATACAGGTTGACGTCGATGGAGACTGGCTTGTCGTACCACTCGTCGCGATGCAGCTCGCCCTCCCCGCCATGAAACGCGATTAGAAGTTTGCCACCTGGCCGAAGGGTTCGATACATCTCTTTCAGCGCGGGTCTGACGTCCTCTCGCTGTAGATGAATGATGGAGTAGAAAGACACAATAGCCGCATAGGATTCGTCAGCCGCGATCCAGCGAAAGCATGTTGCCGGTCTCAAACGGAATATCGGGACTAAGCCGGCTGGCGCACTTAACCATCTCGTCGGACAGATCAATTCCACGCATCGTCACGCCGCGGTCCTTCAGATAGCGTGCGATCTGTCCTGGTCCGCAACCAATCTCACAGACCTCACCCAATTCGCGTACCGTATCGGCAAATGCGTTCAAGACCTCGCGGTCGAAAGGCTTTCGATCCAGTTCACCGAAATACTCAGCCGCATATTGCTCGGCGACGCGGTCGTAGCTCAATTTCAGATCAGGTTGCTCGTCACTCATACGTTCTATCCGCAGATTACGCAGATTACACAGACAAAGGCGGACTGTGGGTCGACAAATACAAACCCCGACGTGTCGGGATATCGTGATCTTATGCTGTCGACCCACTTAGATTAGCAGCATAATCTGCGTAATCTGTGGATACGATTTCATTCCCCCAGGGCAGCATACTTAAATAGCCTGAAGCGATAGCGCTGCTGGTCGCGAATGCTTCTTGGCAACAACGCCATGCAGGTTCTCATCCCAGGTAGTGTACTGATCGATAAAACGATCAGACGCCGCTTTATCACCCTGGTACTGAACGTCCAGGACCTTCGTCAAAAGCTTCTTCACTGTGTCGTGATACTTATCGTAGTGAACTCGCATCCTTCCTGACGCTCGATCAAAAGTAAGCAACCCGTTTTCAAGAAAGAAGTTCCACTGCATTAACTGCATCGTGTTATAGGGCTGGTCGCGACGCGGTTTGTTGTTTTGCAGCACGCGAAGGATGCCGCCGGCGTAAACGCTCCTTAGCTGGGCGTCGGTGTAGTAACCCTGCTTTCTCAGCGCCTGAGCAACGTATAACGAGACGAGATCAGCTTTCATCTCTTCCATCGCGCTGGCATTCTCAAGCAGCGCTGCATCGAGATCGCGGTTGTCCTTCGTGCGGTCCACGCCGAGGTAATGGCCCACCTCATGCCAGAGCGTGCGATAGAAGTTGCCCTCGGGTGTCAGCTCTTTTGCCTGTTCCGGACCGATGGCGGCCACCAAAGTGCCCGAAGTAGACTCAAAGATATTCGGGTCGCGCATGATGTTGGTGCGCAGCAGGATAGTGCGTCCATAACGTCGAGCCAGATAACTTTCGTTGGGCAGGATAGTCGCCGTGTTGCCGCCGCGCGATTGGCCAAAGTCTGCTGCGACGTCGTAAACGCCGACCGGAATATCTTCACGAACCTTCTTATGATTTTCGTAAGGCAGCGAGTCTTCAAGTGCCTGCAAACCCTTCATCGCCTGACGCAGTGCAGTTGTTTCCTGTTGCCGTGTGCTCAGTACATTCAGAGCGAAAAAAGTTTTCACACCGAAAAGCTCATCGTCATAAGTTTCGTAGGAACCGATCTCCGCATTCAGATTCTTGAATCGCCCTGTGACCCATGCGGCGTCGCCCGACTCGTAATCGTCACTTAAAAGGTCGCGCGCTCGATTACGTAGAAATCCCGCAAACTCCTCATCGTCCTTTTGTACGGCGTCTGCCGCTTCATTCAATAGGCCATGCGCCTTGATCAACTCGTCCGCGAAGGCCACCGAATATGGAACCGCATAAAAAGCCTCGTTAGCTCTGGACACTCGCGCGCGTGAGCCTTGGCGGGCCCTGGCTCCAGCCAATTCAGAAAGGTCTTCCTGAAGTCCGGGATGCAATGTTGCCAACACCGGATACTTTCTAAGCGTTGCCCGGTCATTAGCCAGGTTTGCGGCCGTGGTTCGGCGCACAATGGTGCGTAAGCCGAGGATCTCATCTTGCCGTTCCGGATGAGCAGCGATGAACGCGTCGAGTGCCTCTTTCTTCACGCCCCAGGGATAGACGGCTTTTCCTGGTTGCACGCCGTCGACCGGAAGGAAAGGTTCGCGCTTGTTTTCAAGAGTCGTGGCGATTGGTCCTTGAAACAGCCGGTACAAAGTGAGCAGGTTCTGTGTGGCGGCCGGTGAACCCAACCGGCGATCGAGCAGCTGTAAATTCCGGGCGGCGGTGAGGGCTTCAGGATGTCTCTGTTTCTCGTACAGGGCCTGGAAGAGTTTGCCGACTTCAATCAACTTCGCTACCGCCGTGCGTTCGCCCTCAGTTAGGTGTGAAAGGTCCGGCGCCAGCCGAATAGTTTGCGTTTTCTCGATGATCGGTTGGCTCTTCTCAAGCGGCCAATAACCCGCGGGCAATTGAGCAGTCGCGCGTCTTCCTGATCCTGTTTGAGCGAGTGTAGACATAGAAATAACGAGCAGCAGGAGAACGGCTAAGAGTCGAAACATAAGGACACTCCCTGATTCTGATTTGGTTTGCCACATCTTACAGGATTTCATTCTTAGGGGTTTGCCACAAGCCCTCTCCCCAACCCTTTCCCAAAGGGAGATGGAGACTTCCTTCCCCAATCCCCTTGGGAGGGGATTGAGGGGAGGGTTTGAGGTGGCCGACCCCTTTGTATTTTGTAGGAAGCGTCGACAGGCGAATTCATCTCTCAAGTCATTAATTAAGAAATTAAGAAGATGTGGCCCGACCTTTCGCGTGCTTCTACAGAACAATAATTGTTGATGATTTCGGCATCTGTCTGGGCTTTCTTGCGTTCATGCGTCGGTGAATTCAGGCGCATAAACTTTGCTCCGCAGTTTCGCTAAGGAATTATCGCGCGTTTGAGCGGCATCTGGGTTGCAGTTTGGGCAAGCATGTATCAACCGGTAACTCTTTCAAACTCCACTCCCTACGCACCGTACACCGGCGACGACCTGTCTGCGCTAAGTGGCTCGCGAGCACTGCCGGTTGGTCAGGCCACGCCGGGAATTTTAGAAGGAATTCAACGGCGCTGGCGTCGCGAGCGCCGACGACGAAAGGTCGGACGCTCTTATGATATGGCGCTAGAGGTTGCGCGAATGCTACCCACTGGTTCGCGCGTTCTCGATGTCGGTTGTGGAAACGGTTATATCGCTCATCATCTGTCTTCTATTCTTCGCGCTGATGTAGCCGGCATCGATCTCACACATAGAACTGAAGCGCCGATACATTACCGGAAATACAACGGGAGTCGCTTTCCGGTCGTGGACGCATCTTTTGACGCGGCGTTGCTGTGTTATGTCCTGCATCACACACAGGATCTGGAAATTGTCTTAACTGAACTGCGGCGCATATTGCGCGATGGCGGGCGGGTAGTGGTTTACGAAGACATCCCTGAGACGATCTGGGATCGTCTGGTTTGCGGGATACACGATCTTAAGTGGCGGAAACGCACGGGTCCATGCACTTTTCGGAAACAGGATGAATGGCGCGAAGTGTTTAGTTCAGCCGGATTTGAGGTGGTTATCGAGCGCAAGCTCTCGCGCTGGCGCAATCTCGCGTATCCAGTCTCTCGGAGGTGCTACCTGCTGAAACTCAAGACCAGATGCGGCAGTGAATCATTGGAAGAGTTTTTTACATAAGCCCGATTTGCTTGTTCATCCGCATGAAGTCGAAGTTGTTCCAGGCTTCGACGATTTGCCCGTCACGTATTCGCACAATTGTTATCCCCGTAAAGTCGACAGGCGTGTGGCTGGCGGCGATGCCCAAATGACCACCCTCATGTTTGCCCCGCACCGAGCAGCGCGCAGCAACCTTGTCTTCTTCGGCGATCATGTCTTCAATCACCACCTCGATATCCGGAAACGCCCCGCGGAATACTTCGTGAAACGGTTTGAATTCTTTAGGGCCGGTTATCGGATGGCCCGGGTCCTCAGAAAGGCCATGGGCGATTCCGTCGGCGGCAAACATTTCATCAATTGATTCAGCTCGCCCTTTATTCCACACTTCATCAAACCAACGCTGCACCACGGCTTTGTTTTCTTCATTCATGGTATGCCTCCCTTACACGGTTAAAGACTGACGTCACTTGCGGTCGCCAGGAGACCTTTCACTCCTCCACCAGGTCTGCATCAATACCGCTCGACGTTGTCTCCGACTTAACTGCCTCTTGAATGCAGCCACTGAAGTTTCGCAGTCTGCTCTTCATTTAACTCGACAAACTGCACACCGAATCCTGTCTTCGGGATGTGATGTCGCACTTCACCCTCCAGGTACAGCCAGTCGCCCTCGGGAAGCAGAATTCGGAAGCCAACAATTTCTCCTGCCCTGACATCCCCTACTGAGTCCAGAAAGCATCCGCCCTCGGAAAGATTGGTGACCCGAGCGCTGTGGGCTTCAGTTGAGCTGTCCCACATGGCGTCCAGGCTCACGCTCAACCTGGGCTTACTTCTTCGGTCTGCCATCCCGTTACTCTTGCTTGAACTGATTGATTTCGCCCGGCTTGCGCAGCATCTTGTTCACTTCGCCGAGATGTTGCTCCTCTTCCGCGATCATCTTGCGCGCATACTCTTCCAGCAGCACGGAGCGTCCCTGCACCAGGTTGAGAAGTTTTTGATAAAGCGCGAGTCCCGCCTTCTCGCCTTCCAACGCTTCGATCAAAATGTCGTTGATGCCGTGCTTTTGTGTTTCGAGCAGCGGGCCGATTTTTAGAGACGGGTGTTCGCCGAGATGCGTAACCAACTCACCGGCCTCGTTGGCATGTTCAAGGCTGGTGGTTGCTTCAGAACGCAACCAACTGACAATCGGAATACGGCTGTATCCAAACACCATTAACGCGTAGTGAGTGTATCTAACAACGCCGGCAAGTTCCGTTTCCAATATTTCGTTTAACAAGCGACTGCCGCCGCTTTATCAAGTTGCTGTTCTGACATTGTTCCTCCGGAGTTTTGTTAACGCAAACGGGTAGTTTGCGAGTTTCAAATCTGCGCTACACTCTTCAACGAAACTATGACGTCTGACAAAACACCGGTTGGCCCAGTTGCTCGCGTGGTGATCTACAGCCGTCCGGGCTGCCACCTGTGCGAGGAGGCGAAAAAAGTTATAGAAGCTTCAGGGTGTCGTGAAGAATATACGCTTGAAGAGATAAACATTGAAAGCGACCCGGAGTTACTGCGGCGCTATCGTTACGATATTCCGGTGATCACGATCAACGGCGAGGAGGCTTTTCGGCATCGGCTAACCGCGGATGAGTTCCGCCGAAGGATAAAAGAGGCCAATGGGTAGCTGGAGCGCTCTACTTCGGGTTTCTTCGCGTAATTCGTGCGATCGATCTTAACGTAGTCAAGAGCGATCCACCAAACGACGCGAAGATCTGCGCACTCCTTGGCTTTCAATTCAGATTCAAGCTGCTCGCGTACACTTCAATCGACTCGAATAATCGATCGCGCTCTTGTTCATTAGACGACTGGCGATAGTTGCTCACCAAATCTTTTAGAGTGCTGAGATCCTTATACAGACCCGCATTCTCGATGGGCGGCGTCAAATATGAAATCAACTCAGCATATGAACGTCGTTTGGCGATGGAGCCTTCCGAAGGATTGTTGACGCTGTAGATGTAGATGTTCGGAAGCTCGCCAATCAACCGGTCCGGCCAACACTGCTTCGGAAAGTCCCACTTGTTTCCCCGGCATAAACTCCATCGCGCCATGCGTGCCAACATGGACCACCGCATCCACATTCAACACGCATGGAGAGGTAAGTATAGAAAGCCATGAACCCATGATGCGGCGCGCCGCCGCGGGCCATCATCAGGCGCATCGGATCGCCTTCATAGCCAAACGTTGGCTGCACGCCGACGAAAACATTTCCAAGCTGAACGCCCTGAATCAATAACTCCTGACCAAACGAATTAACCTTGCCGGGCGCAGTGCCCCATTCGCGTTCCACCTCATCCACGTAAGGACAATAACGACGATACTCATCAACTGGCATTTGATAAGCGACGTTTGCCGTCGACGCAAAACCTTGCGAGTTGCCTCCGATTATCTGTTCGCGCAAAGCGTCGGCGGAGTCAGGCATTTCAACGTTGTATCCATCTGCTTTAAGTTTCTGAAGCGTGTCCCAAACGCTGGGAAAGACATCCAGGTCGGCTGCCGTTCCGATGTTTCCTTTGTTTGGTGGAAAGCAAAACAGCACCAGCGCGATTCTTGAGTTCGTGTCGCGGTGCGGTGCGCAATCGGTTCCAACGTCTAAGTCTACGCGCGAACCTGATGCAGCGCTCCTCCAAAGCGACGGGCTCAACACCAGCCGCAGGTATTCCTCCATAAATAAAAGGCTCCGTGGCGCCATCAATCTCCGGGATAGCGATCTGCATCCCCGACTGCACCGGATTGAGTCCGGTTTGCGAATCCAGCCAGGCATCGATTGTTTGCGTATCAAGACTGACGGCCGAGCGATACGGTCGATTAAGTTTCTGGAGAAACTCGGCAGCCGCCTCGCTGTCGTTCATCGCGGGACCACCTACAAAACTGAAGCCGGTTAACGAAACGATCTGGCTCACACGCGAATTTGTGGAATTCGGTGCATGCCAACCGTAGGCTCCATCTTCGGCGGTCTCCTGTCGCCCGTCGCCCGTCGCAAGGAAAAACCTTTCGCACGCTTCACGGTTGTCCATCAGGGTCGACAAAGCAGGGATAACGCTCAACCCCTCGGCTTCGATCGCGCGGATTAACGCGTCGTAATGGCGTGTGGTCTTACTGACCACCTGCGGCCGCATCAGCAACAATCCAATCGTCGAGTCAGGATTCAACCTTCGCTTGGACGGACCTTGGACATTGGACATTGGACATGCGACTGGGACGTCCCTCGTACCACGTCCGGTATTCGTCAAACGACTGAAAGAGCGCGGCGCATCAGGGTGATATATCGCAACTGACGGAATCTCTTCAGGCGGCGCGATGTTGACTCTGCCTAAGCGCGCATCCGGCACGTATGCCTTAACGGCATAAAGAACCATCGAGCGAATGTTAGCGGGCGTCGGCTGCAAGAAATAGCAGAAGATATTCAGATAATGCTTTACGTCGCGCAGAGCGCCGGCGGAGGGTACAAACCGAAGAGACCCGGTAACCGATCGACCAGTTTCAGATATTGCGTATGGCTGCGGCGCTTTCGATTTGAACTCGATTCGCGGCCACGTACCTGTCGGCCAACCCACGATCCAACAGCTGAGAGTAATGCGGTTCCCTTGCCACTCTCACCATTTTCCCCTTCCCCTTTACCCTTTCCCCCATTCCCGTTTGATCCAATGAGCTTCGATACGTCCAGCCGGCCCATCCGCGTACGGCGCATGAGGTCGGGCATGCAGTTGATGACAATTACCGCTCGATGCTGTTTTCTGTAACGTTCGAGGGCGGCGATTAATCGAGTTGCGTTTTCGCCGTCCATCACGTGGATAACAAAAACGATGTCAGCGTCTGTTAAGTCGTTTTCTACCCTGGACCATTCGTCATCATTTAACGGCGATCCGAAGTTCCACGCAGCGACGTGTAAACCGAGATTGTGTTCACGATTCAACTCCCGCTCCGCATTTTTCAGCGGCGCGAGCAGGCTGGAACCGACATATAGGACCGTAATCTTCATCGAATCTCGGAGTATACGGTATGGAGCATCTGCAGTCGTTGCCAAAAGTCGAGCATAAACAAGAAAACGAGGTCACTCTATCCAGCGTGGGACTCGATACATATTTCGTGTTATTTCGTGTAATTCGTGGATCGTATTTTACGCGCCGAATAAAGTCTCTTAATGACTGAATTAATACTGAAAGAGGAGGTTTACCAAATTATCGGAGCTGCCATGGATGTGTACTACCAACTCGGTAAAGGCTTTGCAGAACCCATCTACCAGGAAACACTTGAAATAGAATTGGCCCGAAGAAAGCATTCCGTTTACATCCCAATGTCAGAACATCGTTTTTTATAAGGGTCAGCCATTAGAAATTTTTTACAATCCGGACTTCGTTTGTTTTGATCAAGTTGGTGGCGGAGATAAAGGCCGTTCACCGACTGGCCGGAAACGAATATTCGCAAATCATTAACTACTTGAAGGCATACCCAAAAACGAGTCGGCCTTTTAATAAACTTCGGAAGTAGTGTCAGACTCGAATGGAAACGTTTCGTGTTGTGACTCTACAATAAATACGATCCACGAAATACACGAAATGACACGAAACACACGAACTTATTTATTGAGTTCCGAGACCTCCACTACTTCACGCAACCGCTCGAGTACTTCCTCGTCGGGGTTCCAGTAGCCGCGCTCGTGTGCTTCGAACAAGCGTTTCGTAAGTGAACTTGTGGAGTGGGGATTCAACTCCATCAACCGATTAAACATGACCGGATCCAACAAGAACGTTTTGGAAATCTCCGTGTAGATCCACGGATCGACCGCGTCCGCCGTTGCGCTCCAACCGAACGTGTTGGCGACGTGATTTTCAATCTCTGCCACGCCGCGGAACCCGTGCTTCAGCATTCCTTCGTACCATTTCGGGTTAAGTGTCTTTGCGCGGCTCTCGAGCCGAACAGTCTCTTCCAATGATCGAACTTTCGTCTGCGGCGAAAGCGAATCAGACACATAAATTGCAGGTCGCGATTTCGTGATGGTTTCAACCGCTTTGGAAATTCCGCCGAGATATTCGAAGTAATGATCGACGTCCGTGATGCCCACCTCGAATGAATCGAGGTTCTGGTACGTGGCTTCTACGCGCGACAGCGCATCGTCCATTAAGGATCGGGCCTCGCGACCCTCGACCGTGCGACCCTTCGAATCCCGGGTGTACGCAAAGCACTTACGTGTCATAAACAAATCGCCGAGCGTGTCCGCACTCTCCCATTGTGAATCCATCACCATGAAATTCACGTTGGTGCCGTAGTTCCCGGGAGCGTTTGAAAACACGCGGGTCACCGCGTCGTCAAATTGCGCAGCACCGTGTTTCATGCTTTCAGAAATATTTCGGCGGACGTAGTTCAGCTCATCAGGTTCGTCCAAGCCGCCACTCGTCGCACTGCCTTATCGAGCAAGGTCATGGTCGGCGCAAACAGATCGCGGAAGATGCCCGACACCGTCATCACTACGTCGATGCGCGGCCGTTTCAATTCATCGAGCGGAATTACCTCAACGTCAGTAGCGCGATTCAACGCATCGCGCACCGGCCGCACGCCGAGTAGCCATAGCGCTTGCGCCACACCCTCGCCTTGCGTCTTGATGTTGTCCAAACCCCACAGCACGAGTGCCATCGCGCGCGGATGGCGGCCATGCTCATCCACATAACGACGAAGCAAAGCGTCGGCAGTTTGCTTGGCACGCTCGAACGCAACTTGAGAAGGAACTGAATAAGGATTAACGGCGTGTGTATTGCGTCCCGTCGGAAGCACGAGGGGATTCTGAACTATGTCCGCGCCCGGTCCAGGTGTGATGTATTCTCCGCGCAAGGCGCGCATGAGAGATTCCATTTCATGATTGGAATCAAGTTGCTTTGCAATCGTCGACAGGAGGGTGAATGTTGGCACCGACTTCTCGCCTTCGACCCCCGCTTTCACGTTTAACCAATCAACGGCGCTGTCGATGCCTTCGTCACAGAAACGTTCAACTGCTTCCGCGACGATCCCATCGACCAACTCCTTCATCTCGCTTGTATGCGTTTCCTGGAGCAGCTGTTGGTAAGAATCAACTCCCAGCGATTCAGCGACTAGCGCCGGCAAGGCGCGAACGCCAAGCTCGGGCCTGTCAAAAGACGCGACCATACGCAACAGATCAGCCTTTTCCTGCAGTTCCGCAGCGCGACCAAATATGTGCAGGCCAGTGGGGATCAGACGCTGCTCGATCTCGATCAGTTGTTCGTAAAGCTGCAGGACGCGAGCGTCGCGATTGATCGAGTTGCGGTTTGATGTCATTGCGGAGGTGCTGGTACTTGACTCGGTAGCCGATTTTCTTTAGGAAGTGTTTTAGCTGAAAAAGCGCGGCTGGGCAACTAGGCTCTTTGGGCAGAATGAGGTCACTCCTCCTGCTTTTGCTGACTCCTCAATCATTCGATAGAATCGCCCTGCCGTTTTCACGCCCAACTAAAGAACTCTGCTCCATGTTAGAACTAATAAACCTTGACTGCGTTCGCGGCGGTCGAACCTTGTTTCGTAATCTCAACCTGACTATAACAGGCGGTACGCTTGTCCAGCTTCAGGGGCCAAACGGCAGTGGTAAAACAAGTCTCCTGCGAATTATCTGTGGATTGATGGAGCCGGAAAACGGCGAAGTGCGCTGGCATGGAACGGGCATCGCCAAGCTTGGCGAAGAGTATCATCAAGCCATCGCTTACCTGGGCCATCGCAACGGAATAAAAGAAGAGCTGACTCCGATGGAGAACCTGCGCATATCCAGCGGCGTCTCAGGGCAACAACTTGAAGACCGCGCAGGCACAGGCAGCGCTGAAACTAGTAGGTCTTGAAAGCCGGCAAAATTTGCCAGTGCGTTTCCTGTCAGAAGGGCAACGACGTCGCGCCGCGCTGGCTCGGGTTATTACCGGCACTGCAAAACTGTGGCTGCTCGATGAAGTACTCGCCGCACTCGATACGGCTGCTGTCGACCTGGTAAAGACATTGATTGAAGGCCACTTGAACAACGGTGGAATGGCAATCGTTGCCACGCATCACGAACTTCAGATCTCCGCAGGTTCGTTTCAGCGGCTCGAACTTGCATTGTGAGTACTCCATCAACTTTGTCGATGTTTCGCTGGATGGTCGCGCGGGATTTGATGCTGGCGTGGCGGCGACGCGCCGATGTCTTTTCGACGCTCTTCTTCTTTGTCATCGTCGTAAGTCTCTTCCCTCTCAGGCATTGGACCCGAGACACAACTACTACGTTCAATCGCGCCCGGTGTTGTTTGGGTAGCCGCGCTGCTGGCGTCCATGCTCTCGATGGGTAGGCTCTTCGCGAACGATTATCAAGACGGCACATTGGATCAGTTGATGCTGACGCCGCAGCCGCTTTACCTCGTCGTCCTGGCAAAAATTCTGGCGCAATGGATCGTTTCTGAAGTCCCTTTGATCTTGATCGCCCCGCTGCTCGGCATGCAGTTTTATTTGCCTGCGCAGACGTTGATCGTGCTCGTAGTCACACTCCTTATAGGCACACCCGTGTTAAGTTTGATTGGATCCATCGGCGCTGCATTGACACTGGGGTTAAGAGGCGGAAATGTACTCATCGCTCTCCTGATACTCCCGTTATACATTCCGGTGCTGATTTTTGGCGCAGGCGCAGTGGATGCTAGCCTCATTGACGGAGAAGTCGCTGCAAACATTTACCTGCTCGCGGCGTTGCTGGTGGTTTCCCTGGTGTTCGCCCCATGGGCAACTTCGGCAGCACTGAGAATAGCGATGGAATAGATGCTGGATGCTGGATGCTGGATGCTGGATGCTGGATGCTGGATGCTGGATGCTGGATGCTGGATGCTGGATGCTGGATGCTGGATGCTGGATGCTGATGCCAGATGCTGGCGCAACTGCAATCATCAGACGCGGGGGATCAGCAACGGTGCGTCAGTCAAGCTCTAGCATCTAGCATCTCAGCCATCTGCACGCATCTAGCATCTAGCATCTGAGCATCTAGTATCTAGTATCTGTTTTGATCATGAACTGGTACAAATACTCATCGCCTGCGGCGTTTTATCCTCTGGCAGGAAAAATGATTCCGTGGTTTGCAATTCCTGCGGCGATTCTGTTTATTGTCGGTCTCTATGTCGGTTTTTTCGTAGCTCCTACCGACTTTCAGCAGGGTGAAGCCTATCGCATAATGTTCATACATGTGCCTGCTGCGTGGATGGGAATGTTGCTTTACTTGTTGATGGCCTTTTATGCGGCAATTGGGTGGGCCTTCAATGCGCGACTGGCTTCGATGATGGCATCGGCGTTGGCCATCACGGGGGCAATGTTTACGCTGCTTGCTTTGATAACCGGAGCGCTTTGGGGCAAACCGACCTGGGGAACGTACTGGGCGTGGGACGCGCGGATGACGTCGACTCTCATCTTGTTGTTCTTGTACATCGGGTTCATTTCACTTCAAGCGGCCATCGACGATCCCAAACGTGCCGACCGGGCGGGCGCCGTGCTCGCGATCGTCGGAGTCATCAATGTGCCGATCATCTACTTCTCCGTGCAGTGGTGGAACACTCTGCATCAGGGAGCGACGATCCGCATGATGGGTAAACCAACAATAGCGGCGCCTATGCTGGCAGCGCTGCTGATCATGTTGGCTGCTTGTTGGCTTTACGCTATTGCAGTTGTTTTATACAGACTTCGCGTCATTATCCAGGAGCGAGAGCAAAGTGCCTCCTGGCTTGCGCACGGAGCCGGGTGAACAGATGTCTGACTTTTTCTCAATGGGCGGCTACGCCTTTTATATATGGGGGTCATACCTGGCAGCGTTGATTTTGGTGGGAGGCGAAATCGCATTGCTGGTAAAACAAAAAAACGCTTTGAAGCGTCACGGGTTGGAAAATGCCGGCAAGCGGGACTTAGGTAACGATTCCCACGGATTGTAATTATGAAGCGTCGTCATAAACGAATTGGGTTCATCATTGCGGGCCTTGCAGCCTTGGGGATAGCTGCCGCATTAGTTCTCACTGCATTTCAGAGTAACCTCGTGTTCTTCTTCAGCCCGTCACAGGTCGCTGCTAATGAAGCGCCGGTGAATCGCACGTTTCGCATCGGTGGTCTGGTCGAGAATGGAACTATAAAGCGCCTTAATGATGGCCTGACGGTGCAATTCACGGTTACAGACACTGCCAAGAGTATTCCGGTGGTCTACAAGGGCATTCTTCCCGACTTATTTAAAGAGGGTAAGGGTTGCGTTGCGCAAGGCCGGCTCGGTGCGGATGGTGTGTTCTACGCCGATGAGGTGTTGGCAAAGCATGACGAGAACTACATGCCGCCGGAAGCAGGCGACGCCATCGACAAAGCGAAGCACACCCGCGAAGCATCAAAGACAATCGTCCGTTAGCGGTTCTGCCACCAGCAGGAGTGAAGTGGCGCCGCCATGAAGTCAGTACCACCCGCGGTAGCGGGTGGGTCAATGAGATTAGATTTAGCAGATATCTGTATGAGAACTTAAAGCGACCCACCCGCTACCGCGGGTGGTACTGACTTCATAACAATCATGGTTCCTGAGATTGGACAGTTCGCACTCATTCTGGCGCTGATGCTGGCGTTGACGCAGGCAACGCTACCACTCCTTGGCGCTGCACGCGGCAACCAGTCGTTTATTGCTCTCGCGGCGCCCGCTGGTCAGGCGCAATTCATCTTTGTCGCTATCGCCTTCTGTTGTTTGGCCTACTCGTTCATCACTAACGACTTCTCGGTCCTCAACGTATTTACAAACTCCAATTCGCAGCTTCCGCTTCATTACCGTCTCGCCGCAACCTGGGGTTCACACGAAGGTTCGCTCCTACTGTGGTCCCTGATGTTAGGTTTGTGGACCGTTGCCGTGTCGCTCTTCAGTCGACACCTTCCTGATGAAATGGTGGCGCGCGTTTTAAGTGTCATGGGCATAGTGAGCGTCGGCTTCTTGTTGTTCATGCTGTTTACGTCGAATCCGTTTGCGCGTCTGAACCCGGTGCCTCCTGACGGTCGCGATCTGAATCCGCTGTTACAGGATCCGGCAATGGTGGCCCACCCGCCGATGCTTTACATGGGCTACGTCGGATTTTCGGTCGCGTTTGCATTTGCTATCGCAGCACTCCTAAGTGGCCGGCTAGATGCGGCATGGGCCCGCTGGTCGCGCCCCTGGACCACGGTCGCGTGGATGTTTCTCACCGTCGGGATCGCACTCGGGAGTTGGTGGGCATACTACGAACTCGGTTGGGGCGGCTGGTGGTTTTGGGATCCAGTCGAAAACGCTTCGTTCATGCCGTGGCTCGTGGGAACGGCGTTAATCCATTCGCTGGCTGTAACGGAAAAACGCGGCGGATTCAAAAGCTGGACTGTGTTGCTGGCGATCGCTGCCTTTTCGTTGAGCCTCCTCGGCACGTTCCTCGTGCGTTCTGGAGTATTAACTTCGGTCCATGCGTTCGCCACCGATCCTAAACGCGGCATCTTCATTCTGGCATTTCTCGTGTTCGTGATTGGTGGTTCGCTCTTGCTATACGCGTGGCGAGCGAAGCAGGTCGGGCTCGGTGGCAAATTTGACGTCGTCTCTCGTGAGTCGCTCCTATTATCAAACAACGTACTCCTGGTAGTCGCGGCTGGTTCGGTACTGCTCGGTACGTTGTATCCGTTATTCGTCGATGCGCTGGGCATGGGTAAACTCTCTGTAGGACCACCGTATTTCAACAGCGTGTTTGTACCATTGATGGTACCGGCAGTGTTCCTAATGGGAATAGGCCCGATCGCGCGGTGGAAGAAGGCGAGCCTTCCGGAGCTTGCCGTTCGGTTGCGCTGGGCGTTCCTGGCCAGTGTAGTGACTGCTTTAATACTCCCCTTCGTGCTCGGCCAGTGGAAACCTTTGGTGGCCCTGGGGCTGATGCTGGCGCTGTGGATCGTTACGACTGCTGCATTGAATATCCGGGACCGCGTCAAAACTACTTCCGGCCAGCTAAGCGTATTTCAAAAACTGCGCACGCAAAGCCGGAGTTACTACGGAATGCATCTGGCCCACCTGGGCGTCGCAGTTTTTATCGTCGGCGTCACGCTGGTGACGGGGTATCAATCCGAACAGGACGTTCGAATGGACGTGGGCGACACTGTCAACGCCGGCGGTTATACGTTCAGATTCAATGGCGTCTCGAATGTAATGGGTCCTAACTACCGCGCCGCGCGCGCCGAGATTGATGTGATTCGTAACGGCGAGATCGTCAATAAGATGTACCCCGAAAAGCGGACATACCTTTCGTCGGAAAACGTGATGACGGAGACAGCCATCGACACCGGCCTGTTTCGTGACCTTTATATTTCGCTGGGTGAACCCGTCGGCAGTGGAGCGTGGAGCGTTCGAGTCTACTTTAAGCCTTTTGTGACATGGATTTGGGGAGGCGCGGTACTGATGGCGCTCGGCGGGGCGTTAGCGCTGAGCGATCGGCGTTACGCGCTGGCCGCGAGCAAGCAACGCGCAGCTAAAGAACAAATCAGTTAAACAGGAAGTGGCTCCTGTCATCGCGTCAGCTTCCGTAGAGGCGGAATCGTAATTCCCTCTCCCTTTGGGAGAGGGTTAGGGAGAGGGCCTGTGAGCACCGATAAGAGTTGGCCCAGTAGGTGGTGTCTACGTTCGATCCGATTCTGACGCTCCCGAAATTAGCGAGAACTGTTTACGCGGCTCAGGCCCTCCTTTAGTCCGCTCCCAAAGGGAGGGGAGATTCATCGATATGCGTTACTTAATTCCATTAGTTTTATTTCTTGCTTTAGTCGCCTTTCTGGCCATTGGCCTGGGGCGTGATCCGCGTAAGGTTCCGTCGCCGCTGATTAATAAACCAGCCCCGGCCTTTCGTCTGGTCCAATTGAAGGATCCGTCGAGAAGTTTTTCGTCCGAGGAAATGCGCGGCAAGGTTTCGTTGCTGAACGTATGGGCTTCGTGGTGCATCGCCTGCCGGGACGAGCATCCGATGCTGCTGGAGCTGGCTCGCCAGAACGCTATTCCGATTTACGGTTTGAACTATAAGGACAAACCATCCGACGCGATCTCATGGCTGAACGAGCTCGGGGATCCGTACGTCCTTAGTGTTTCTGATATGGATGGCCGGACCGGCATTGATTATGGCGTCTATGGCGCGCCGGAGACTTTTCTAATCGATCGCAACGGCACAATTCGTTTTAAGCATATCGGTCCAATAACTCCGGAGGTCTGGAGTAAGGAAATCGCTCCTCTGCTCGCGGAATTAAACAAATGAAGGCTCGCCTCGCGTTCTATCTGTTGCTTCTTGCGTCCATGACTTCGGTCGCGGCTGCGCAGGCACGCCCGATGGCCGAGGATCCAGTTCTTGAAGAACGGCTAATGAACTTGTCGAGAGAGTTGCGCTGCCTGGTTTGCCAAAATGAAACTCTAGCTGACTCGCGAGCCGATCTCGCCGTCGATCTACGCAACGAGATTCGCGAACAGATGAAAGCCGGGAAAACTGACCAGGAGATCATTGCGTTTCTTACGGCGCGTTACGGAGATTTCGTACTTTACCGCCCACCCGTGAAGGCGACCACTTATCTTCTCTGGTTTGGCCCTTTCGTTTTGCTGTTGGGCGGCCTGTTCCTGCTATTCCGTTATGTACGACAACGCCGCCAGTTGATTCCTGAACAGCCACTGTCCGCGGAACAGCATCGCGATGCGGAAGCGTTACTGCAAACTTCCCGCACTAAGGAGATTGCATGATCCTGTTTTGGGTGATTTGCGCGGCACTCATAGCTATCGCTTTGGCTTTCATTCTTCCGCCCCTGTTGCAACGCGCTTCAACGGCACCCGAAAGTACCGAAAAGGAAGCGAACGTCGCGGTCTATCGGGACCAGATGTCCGAGCTCGAAGCTGACCTGCTGAACGGCATTATCGGCAAAGAACAATATGCGATTGATCGCGAGGAGATTGAACGGCGTCTACTTGAAGACGTGTCATCTACAAACAACGACTCTGAAAAGAAAACCGCTTTAGCCCTAACGGGACGGGGTTTGGCCTATATCGTCGCTTTGGGGATTCCCCTTGTGGCCGTTGCCTTGTATTTCCGGCTTGGTAATCCGCAGGGAATCTCTGCGTCAGCTGTTGCGCCGGTTCGAACGTCGGCCCCTGTTCCCAACCAAAGATCTCAGCAAGCCATCGAGGCTAATGTCGCGGCACTTGCACGGCGGCTCGAGCAGAACCCTACTGATCTAAATGGCTGGCGCATGCTGGGACGTTCTTACCTTTCGATGGAAAAGTACAGAGAAGCCGCCGGAGCTTTTGAGCGGGCGTCGGCGCTAAAACCGGACGACGCAGATCTACTCGCCGACTACGCATTCTCTCTGGGGATGGCAAACGGTCAAAAGCTGCAAGGGCAGCCCCAGGAACTGATCGATAAAGCACTGAAACTTGATCCGGAAAACCCCAAAGCGCTTGAGCTCGCCGGCAGTGCCGCGTTTGAAGCACAGAACTACAAAGACGCAATAACTTATTGGGAACGGTTATTGAAGAAAGCGCCGAGCGATACGGAATTAGCTACTGCGCTAACAGAAAGAATTAACCGCGCGAAGGCTTTACAAAGCGCGAAGTAGATAGGAAAAGTCTTTTCATACAATGACACGAGACAATCTTTTGTTTGCAATCATAGGCGTGCTGTTTGGTTTCATCGTGGGCTTTATGTTCGCGAGTAACATGAGCCAGCGCATGGCGGCGCCTGCCGGGATGATGGCTGATGCTCGAAATCTGCCCACCGATCATCCCCCGATACAGTCAGGCGGTGCTCAGGATCCACAACAGGTATTCAAGCAGGTTCAGGAGTCAATGGCGCGCGCACGCAATGAACCGAAGAACTTCGATGCACAGGTCGCCGCAGCGAAACTCGAATTCCAAATCCAACGTTACGATGAGGCAGTCGAGTTTTTGTTAAAAGCCAATCAGTTACAGCCGGATAATTTTGACGTGGTGGTGATGCTGGGCGCAGCGAACCTGGAGGGCGGCCACTACGAGATGGCTGATAAGTGGTACAAGATCGCGCTCGCGAAACAGCCGACCGACACGGGCGTGCTGGCGAGTATCGCTTATATGCATTTGAAGAAAGGCGACGCCAAAGCTGCGGAGAAAGCTATTGCGGATTTGGAGAAGGTTGACGCAAACAATCAGGATCTGCCGCAGTTTAAAGAACGACTGGCGGGTCTTAAATCAACTGCTCAAGTGATCGGGGAGTACGACTCGACGTGATCAGCGGCGAGATCGGGAGCGCGGACGTCTCGCCCGCTTCGCCCGCAGGTGCGCAGTTTGTTTACAGACGATCAGGATGTTGACGGTTCATGCTTAATGCGAGTGGTCACCGAGCTACCCGGTATAACGCAACGATCGCGGACTGCACCGTCTTACGGCGCGATTACCATTCGAACGACGTTAGCCAGTGGTATTCGATCGATCTTTCCGTCTTTTCCTATCACCACTACTCGCCCATTCTCGACAGTCACCCGACGCACTCCACTCATGTAACGATTGATCAACGTTCCGTCGTTGGTTTCGATAACCAAACGTGGACCACTTTCCACTTCCGGCTCTTGCTCGGGCGGCTGGCGTAGTTGCCCCGCGGCGGCCGCGCCTCTTCTTGCACCGGGGTTCTTGGGCGCTGCCGGTTCGGCTTCTGACGCAACTGCGGGATCAGTCACAGGTTTAGTTTCTGTTTCGACAGCCGACGGCTGTTCAACCGTCACCGGCGGACGGGTACGTGTTCTGCGACCGGGAACACGACGGCCGCGTGGAGTTCTGGGTGCGCGGGTCGCACTTCTTCGGCCGGCGTTGTGGCTGGAGACTCGGTCGGACTCGCTTGCAGGCAATTCCGCCGGTGTTGGCTCTGGAGTTGGCGCCGCTACAACCTCAGGTGGCTCGTCGATTCTCGCGCCCGACTGACGAAACCCGTCGGCCCTTCGTTGCCGAAGACAATGTCTCGGATCCGGATGGTTCAACCGGCGCCGATTCGGCTGCCGCAAACAACGGTCCACTGGTAATAGGCTCGAACGCGCCGCCAAATCGAAGCCTGTAGTTGCCGGGATCGTCATTTGGCGTTCGGGCCTCGATTCGGATGATCATGTCCTCTCGCTTTCGCAGGTAAATGCTTTTGGTTACCGGGGTCGCCGTCTCAGCATAAAGCGAAAACTTAAGAAGCGGACGCAGACCGACGAAGTAAACACGTCTACGTCGCCATTCAAATTCCTACCTTCCACAGTGATTAGCAAATCACCGGGAACAGCCGTGAACGCATAAAAGTGATCGGTGAGCCGCGCGTCGCCGATATCCCGCGGGTCGATTCTCCCAGTTACGTCATTGGACGTGACCGGCGATGGCGCAGCGATGTCAATCGACTGTGCGCTTATAGCCAGCGGCAGGCAGCAAAGCCAAAGGCCAAGCAATCCGATGCGTCGCAGGACGCGATTGACTTTCGCAAACTCAAAGTAAAGGAGCATTGGAAATTCCAGAGACAAACTTGACGGGCGTAAAGCTGAGCGCGGCTCCAGGGTTTTCCGTGACAGCGGACCGATTAACGTTCAATCGAGAGCGTAAGAATATCAGATTTGACGCCGGAATCGAATCGTTAATGTCTCAGTTGGAAGCGGTGCGTCCCGCCCGCTGTGATTAACTTGTCAAAGACATAACAAAACCGCATTGCCACTGCAAACTGAGATATTGCAATTTGCATTCTGGGTCGAGACCGCCAGCAACCCTCCCAGGTTTCTGCTATCCTTCTGTTATGAAGAAATTTGCTTTCATCAATTTTCTTTTCCCCTTATTTCTATTGTTCGTTGCCTCCGACGCTCACAGCCAGGCGTGGACGGCGAAACTCGACAAGGATGTCCGCTTCTACCAAACCACGGACATGGGCGTGCTGGTTGCCGGCACTGAAAAATCTCTTTACGCCATTGATGGCGCGACGGGCGAGACGCTTTGGCGTCGCAAAGACGTGAGGCTTGATGAAACTGATGTGGCGCCTGTGCCGGGCACAGACCTGCTTTTGTTGGGGTTCGAAAAAAGCGAGCGCACGCGCGTTGAAGCTGTCGACATATTGACGGGCGACGCCGTTTGGCGCAGTGAAAAGCTGCGCGGCACCGTCATGCAAATGGCCGTCGACCCGGCAGCCAATCTCCTCGCAGTAGTTCTCGCAAAAGATGCGAAGGGCGATTCCGGAAGCGGTTTCAAACGAAAACCGCTGGTCTACGTGCTCAATCTTTCTTCGGGCGACGAACTGTGGAAATACGAAGTCAGTGAAGTTGAAATGATGCCGACGCGCTGGGTAAAAAGCGGAGACGTGGGCTACACATTCGATAACTATCGTCCGCCGGTTTTCGCAGACGGAAGACTGTATGTGTTTTATGAAGGGTTGACTTCATTTGACGCGCGCACTGGAAAATCCCGACTGCGCGAAAAGTTTCGCGTGAACGAAGAAGGTCTGGCGCTCACCGAAGCCGAACCCATCTTCCAGGATGCGTTTATCTACACATCAAGCCGGGGGCGCGTGCGTGCCATCTCGCGCGAAAGTGGCGACACCGAATGGGAAGCGAAGGACCTCGGTCTGACTCCGGAGATGGTGCTGGTCGATACGGTTTTGTACGTTCGCACGGGAGGGCAGTTTACTCGTTTGAAAGATGGCGAAATCGTTGAACGGGGCCGTATGGCGTGAGCGCTATCGACGTGCGCACGGGAAAAGTTTTATGGCGTTACAAAGGAGCGGATAAAGGGATCACCAACATGGTCCTGCCGGATCCGGGTAGCATTTACGTCGCCGATCGCGATGATCTAATCGTCGTTGACACGCAAACCGGGAAACGTCGCTCTCGCGTGAAACATGAAATTGAACGCGCCTCGTTTGGACTTTTGAACGAAAGCGGCAACGTCGTTGTGGGTGGCCAATCGGAGATTGCGGCCTTTGACACGGCAACCGGTCAGGAGCTGTGGCGCGCAAGGCACACACCGCCCGGACGTGGAATATTTCGCACGGTCACCGCGATCGCCGCAAGGGCCGCTTCGCTTTACTTCCGCTTTGGAGGCATGGCGACTACTGCGTTTCGCGGAGTGCAGTTCGCGCGCGCGTTGAGTGGTTTCAGTTGGTCAGGACTGCGTGCGCGTTCATCGTTTGCAAATTTGCAATCGTTGGCGACCAGCTCAGCGCGTGACTATGCCCGCTCGTATGCTACGAATCGCTTTCGCCAGTTTGGAATGGCAGCGCGCCTGCGTGATCGTTTTTCGGCCGGCGTTCCATCATTGCCATCGTTGCCATCACGTCCGCAAATACCTTCCCCGGCCGATATCGTTAGACGACGCGCGACATCGGACCTGGACGAACGGCTGTTGGACCGGCTTGATCCAGCGCGACAACTCGAACGCCTTTCGCGGTTTTTGTGGCATCGTGATCGTCTCGCGGCGTTGCGGGGACAGTTTATGTACTTCTACACGGATCTTAAGGACGTCGATGGAAACGGTCTGGCTGGGGTCAACATTCACAACGGCGAGACACAACGAAAGATCCCTTTGAAGGAACTGGACGAGCGGTTCATCACCGACGAAGCGCTGGGCCTGATGTACGTGTCAGCCGGCAATCGTCTTATCGCGCAACGCGTCGGACCGCGGTGATTTGAAGGAAAGCTGAGACTTTGGAAATTAGCAGGTTGGAAGGGGGCCTGCCCCGCTTTAAATGGCAAATGGAAAATGACAGATGACAGATTGATTTTCCATTTAACATTTATCATTTTCCATTTTTCATTCAAACCAAGAGCGGGGGCAGGCCCCCTTCCTAACCTGCTAATTTGCGATCGAAGAATGTTTCAAGCGATGGTCATTAACCGAACAAGCAGGGAGAAAGACCAGCGGTGAGCAAGAATAACGGAAACGGAAAATACGAAGTACGGCGCACGGCCACGGGCTCGGCTTGTTTGCCTTGCAGCCTATTCCCAAAGGAAAACGGATCGCCGAATACACCGGGCCTCGCATTTCCAATGAAGAGGTCGATAAAAGCAATGGCAAGTATTTCTTTGGCGTGAATTCCAAATGGTCGATTGATGGCAGCCCTCGCAGCAACATCGCGCGGTATATCAATCATTCGTGCAGACCGAATTCCGAGGCGATTATTTCAAAGGGCAGGGTTTGGATTTGGTCACGGCGGAACATCAAGGCCGGCGAAGAAATCGCGTACGACTATGGCAAAGAATACTTTGAAGGCGTGATCAAACCGATCGGCTGCAAATGCGAGAAGTGTGCAGGAAAGAACGGAACAAAGAACTAGCCACAGATGAACACGGATTAAATACGGATTCAGACACAAACTGATTAAAAAACGCGAGTTGTAACTGAGTCGATCGCAACTGCACTGTTCGGTCTCAGTCTCTGAATCCGTTTTATCCGTGTTCATCCGTGGCCAATTCGTCTTCTCGGTCCTACTAAAGTGGCAGTCTCAAGCGCGCCTCACAGCCACGCAAGTTCCGCCGTTCTCGACTGACAACGTTCCACCATGCGCTTCCGCGATCTGGCGCGACAGCACCAGGCCGATACCGGATCCGCTTGGCTTGGTTGTGAAGAAAGGTATGAAGAGATTGGTAGTGTTGGCAATACCGGGCCCTTCATCGCTGATCCAGATTTCCACTCCGCCATTGTTCCTCGTCCAACCAACTTCGACGCCACCACGCGTTTCCAGTGACGCATCCACCGCGTTGCGAACCAGGTTTATTAACAACTGCTCGAGCTGCACCTGATCCGCGCGCACCACGACTTCGTCCGCCGAAACAACCTTCACGGGCAAACGCGTTTCCAGATTGGCTACAGTCGTAACGAGCGCGCCAATATTCAAAGGCTCCAGACGCGGTTGCGGCAGGCGTGCGAGGCGGGAATACGACTCGACAAACCGCGCCAAAGAATCGGCCCGTGACGAAATTACCTCCAGGCCTCGCTTCATGTCGTCCGAGAGATCCGGAGGACGCGGCTCTCGCGCCAAAAGATCGGCAAGACTGCCGGCGACCGATTTTATCGGCGCCAGCGAGTTGTTCAGTTCATGGCCCAGTACACGCAACAGCCTCTGCCATGCAGTGCGTTCTTCTTCACGCAGCGTCTGGCTGAGATCCGTCAAGCACGAATAATTTATGTTGTACGCCACCCTCGCGGAACGTACTGTGACGAACGTTCCAACGCCCCACTCCGCCCGGAAACACCATCTGCATTGTGTGCGCGCGCTCACCTTCTTCCGCAGCCAGACACTGGTCCAACCCGAGCTCGGTACTGCTGCGTCCCAGCAATCGTGCTGCTGGTTGTGCCAACAGCTTTTCACCGGTCCGGTTTACCAGACGCAGGCGCTGTTCGGCATCAAAGGCAAAGATCGCTACATCTATTTCCGCCATCACCGTCCGCAGCAACGCCGTCGCTTCCAGCGCGCCGAGTCGCTGTTCGCGCATAGTGGAACCAAGCGAGTTGACCTCCAGCATCACTTCGCCGAGCGCGTCGCCAATGGTGGCCCAGCGACCGCGAATTGAATAGTCGCCTTCGCCGATGGCTCCCAGAATATTTGACAAGCGTCTGTAGCGGACGAACGATTCGTTGCTTGAGATGAAATGAAACACCCAGCCAGATGAGTATCAGAAACAGGTCAATGGTCCATTGCACACGGCCTGAGTACCCGTTGAGCCAGAGCAACAAAATGCACAGGAATACTGCGGGAAAACCGGCCCCCAGAGTCAGTAAAGTTATGCGGGTTTCGAATGAGATTCGACCGTGGCGCTTGAGAGCGGGATCCAGGCTGGTAAATGTGGTCGCAGACTTTTGCATGTGGCGGCAGCACTCAAGCCGCTATGATAGACCATACTTCTGCAAGCGACGATAGAGTGCGCTGCGGCTCAGACCAAGCGCTTCAGCAGCCCGATTCGCATTGCCTCCGTAGCGGGCCAGCGCTTTCTGAATCAAAACTCGCTCGACTTCCTCGAGACTCATCTCATCAAATCCCGCGGCGCCGCCGCGAGAGTCAGTCGCCGGCTGCAACGCCAGATCATATGCGGTAATGAGGTCGCTGGAGCTCATCAACACCGCCCGCTCAATTACGTGGTCCAACTCGCGCACATTCCCGGGCCATGAGTGGCGCGCGCAGCGCTTCGAGCGCAAGTCCGGAAAATCCGCTGAATACACGGCGATACCTCGTGCTGTGTTGTCTGAGAAAAAATTCCGCCAGTGGCCCAATATCTTCCGGCCGTTCGCGCAACGGCGGTAGATGAACTTCAACGGTATTCAACCGGAATAACAGGTCCTGTCGAAACCTTCCCTGCGCAACCTCTGCATGCAGGTCGGAATTCGTAGCGGACAGAACGCGCACGTCGACCTGTCGTGTCTTCGACGATCCGACGCGCTCGAACTCGCCAGTCTCCAAAACCCGCAGCAATTTTGGTTGAAGGTTCATCGGAACATTCGCGATCTCATCGAGAAACAATGTTCCGCCATCAGCCAACTCAAAACGGCCCACGCGGTCCGTCTTCGCATCGGTAAACGCGCCGCGCACATGACCAAACAACTCGCTTTCGAAGACGCCTTCCGCCAACGCGCCGGCATTTAACGAAACGAGTGGTTGAGACGCGCGGCCGGAAATTGCATGAAGCGCGCGCGCCGTTACTTCTTTGCCGGTCCCATTTTCACCGGTAATAAGTACGTTAGCGTCAGCTGGTCCGATTCGCTCGACCAATTTCAGCACGGACTTCATTGCCGGCGACTCAGCGATTATTCTCGGCAGCTTCGATGGCGTGTCTGCCGCCGCCGTGTCGCGCAAGGCGACGTTCTCGGCCTCCAGATCCTGGCCGCGCCGCAAAGCAGACGCGAGTTCCACCTGCGTCCGCAGCACTGCCAGCAGTCGCGCGTTCTCCCAGGGCTTTTGTATGAAGTCGCGCGCGCCGCGACGCATCGCCTCGACGGCGAGGTTAACGCTTCCCCACGCGGTCATTACGACCACCGGCAAAGTTGGATCGTGACCCTGAATTCCAGTCAACAGATCGAGACCTTCGTTGCCCGACGTTGTGTCGCGCGCGTAATTCAGGTCGATCAGGACTGCATCGAATTGTCGTCTCTCGATCGCATTTAGAACGGTTTCAGGAGAAGACGCGGTTTCGATTTCGAAGCCTTCGGTTTTTAACAGCAGACGTAAGGCAGCAAGCACGTCCGCCTGATCGTCTGCGATAAGGATTTTCGGCATATTTGAAGGATAGTTCGCGCGTCACAGCGGCCGTTGTAGAGCTATACATAAAATTGAGAAACCATCGAAAGAGTCATACGAAACCAGTGCCGAACTCGATCCAAAAGATTTCCGGCTTACGGCTTTGCCGCCTGACGTACAAGCGAATCCACGAAATAACCGAACGCGGGCGTTTGCACTAAATGCGCGGCGGGACGCTCGCGCTCCCAAAGTACGCGTCCTCACTCGTAGCGCAGCGCTGTCAGTGGATCACCTTCGCAGCGCGTCTCGCCGGAATGTAACAGGCTAACAGCGCCACTATGAAAAGACTAAAGACCACGACCAGCGAAAGTTGTAATGTCACTTGTCTGCACTTCAAACAAGCAGACTTCTCAAGAACCGCATCAGCGCCAGCGCAGCCACCACGCCAATCCCAACGCCCGCGAGCGCAAGCCCAGTCCCTGTTTCAAAACCATTTTAACGATGTCCGAAGTCTGGGCGCCCAATGCCATCCGCACGCCAATGTGATGAGTCTGCTGACTGACCGTGTAAGACACCACGCCGTAAATTCCGATCGCCGCCAACAACAATGCGACTCCGGCAAACACTCCAATCAGCAACGCAGGAAAGCGACGCATAAAAGCGGCCGGTGAATCACCGATTACTTGTTCCATCGCACGCACGTTGAAAATCGCCACCTCGGGTTCAAGGGTACGGGTCTCATTGCGAATCGCGCCGGCCAAAGCTGTCGGGTCGCCGTTCGTGCGCACTACCAGGTTGGTTCCGGCTCCGGGAAATCGCCGGAAGGGATAATAGATGACCGGCCTGATCGCTTCATCCAACCCGCCGATCTTCACGTCACCAACTACACCGATCACCAGATCTGTCTGTCCGGCAAAAGAGTTATATGCCAACCTGCGTCCGACTGGATCGCGTCCGCCAAAAACTTTGTCGGCGAGCGTTTTGCCGATAATGACAACTCCCGGAATGGGCGCCGGAGTCTGGCTTTGCCCCTGCGTGCCCTTGCGCCTGTGCCTGCTTGTGCCTGCTTGCGCCTGTGCGGCCTGGCGCTGCGCCTCGCCGTCGCGCTCATCAAATGCGCGTCCCGCGATCACCGGAACGCCGAGTGTTTGAAAATAGGTGTGATCGACAACGCGGATGTTGGCCTCAATCTCCTGGCCCGGCGGCGGAACAGGATCGCCATCGATGTAAAAGCGCGTGGTGTTTCCACCCTGAAGAGGCAGCACGTTGACAGTGCCTGCGCCTGTAACACCCGGCAACGATTGCACGCTTTCGTTCAGTTGATCAAAAAAACTGACCTGCTTGTCGAGATCAGCGTATTTGGGAGCGGGCAAGGCCACGGTCATCGTCAAAACATTTTGCGGATTGAACCCAACGTTTGACTCCAACAAACGCAAAAGCGACTTCATCATCAGACCCGCGCCAACCAGCAACACGACGGCAAGTGCGATCTGCGTCGTGACGAAAACACTTCGCAGCCGATGTCGCGCTCCTCCGGCTGTGGTCCTGCCGCCTTCCTTGAGTACTTCGTTCAAATCCGGCCGCGAAGATTGAATTGCGGGAGCTAGGCCAAACACGATTCCCGTCAGCAGGGAAAGGCCAAACGAAAATGCAAGTATGCTCGAGTCAATGCGCAATGATTTAAGAAACGGCATCGCGTTGAGCTGACTGTCCGGCATAGTTGCAACCAGAGCATCAACGCCCCAATAAGCAATCAAGAGTCCCACCGCTCCGCCTATGAGCGAGAGCAACACGGATTCGGTGAGCAGTTGTCTCACTACGCGCCAACGATTTGCGCCCAGAGCAGAACGAATAGCAACTTCCTTTTGCCGCGCCAGGGAACGAGTAAGAAGCAGACTTGCGACATTGGCACACGCAATCAGCAAAACGAATCCAACCGCTGCCAGAAGCACCAGCAGGATCGGTTTAACCTGTCCGACAAACTGTTCCTGCAGCGGCACCAGTTTGACGCCGGTTCCCGCGTGAGATTGATTGTGTTCCTGCTCGATGCGCTTGGCGATCACGCTTAGTTCCGATTGCGCCTGCGACTCGTTGACGCCCGGCTTCAGTCGTCCTATGAGATTTGAGCCGTGCATGAAACGCCGCGTCAGTTGGTTATCGGTCGGCTGATAAGCTCGCCAAAGGTCGGCGTTTCTCATGGCAAACTGAAAACTGGCCGGCAGCACGCCGACCACCGTGTAAGGGTCGCCATTGATCGTGAGCGATTGGCCAACGATGTTTGGATCACCGCCGAAGCGCCGTTGCCACATGCCGTAAGTCAATACTGTGACCCGGGGCGCGCCCTGCTTATCTTCCCCGGGTTGAAATGTGCGGCCGAGGAATGGTTCGACGCCAAGCACTGAAAAGAAGTTAGCCGAAGCGGCCGGCGCAAAAACCCGTTCGGGTTCACCTCGCCCGCTCATGATGCCGCTTCCGCCGGTGTAAGCTGCGATGCCTTCAAAAGCCTGGTTCTGTTGATAGTCCTGATAATCGGGATAGGAGAATTCGCGTTGAGCAAACTCCTTCTGCGGGGTGACTTCCCAGATGTGGTAGAGGCGGTCAGGCGATTTGTAAGGCAGGTCGCGCAACAGCGCCGCGTTGACGACGCTGAAGATGGCGGTGCTGGCGCCGATTCCCAGAGCAAGCGTGATGACAGCAACAGACGTAAAGCCCGGCCGCTTCAACATCGTGCGAACGGCGTAACGAAGGTCTTGTAATAATTTGTGCATCTGGTTATCTCCACTTGTTCGAAAACCTCACTGTCCTGGCGCATTAAGACCACATATAGGCCCGCAGGGCCGCCAGTTAATAGCCACGGCCTAAGGCCGTGGATCGATTTGCGAAGATCGACAGAGGCCCGAAGGGCCGCAGTAATAGTCAGTCCATCAGACGTGCGCATTTCGTCCCGTATATTCATTCACGCAATTCGTAACAATGTCCGACCTATTTACTGCCGGCCCTTCGGGCCTCTCGATTACTTGCGTTGCGCTAGCCACGGCCTTACGGCCGTGGCTATTTACTAGCGGCCCTTCGGGCCTCCTCTGACCCCTATTCGTATCTCAACGAAATCAGTGGATCGACGCGAGATGCCTTTCTGGCAGGAAGATATCCTGACAGCGCGCCCACCACCCCCAACAACATGACTGCAGTTAACAACGTCAATGGATCGCTCGGTTTCAACCCAAAAAGCTGATTGGAGATCAGATGGGCCGCAGCCCAGGAAGCCGGCAAGCCGACAGCGAGTCCCACTGCGACCAGCATCAGGCTCTCTTTGAGCACCATCCAAATAATGTCGCGGCGCTCTGCCCCCAAAGCCAAACGAATTCCAATCTCATTGGTGCGCCGCACCACCGCATGCGCCATGATTCCGTATAACCCGACGCATGAGAGCAATAAGCCCAGCAATCCAAAGAAACTCACCAGTTGAGCCACCAGGCGTTCCTGCTTAAGAGCGTCATCAGTTTGAGTTCTTAGAGTTGTGAAATTGAGGACCGGAAGCTTGTCGTTAAACTGCAGGATTGCGGCTCGCACTTCGCCGGAAAGGCTTATAGGATCGCCCGCCGTGCGCA
>CAWAZW010000014.1:0-284868 GCA_963786645.1 Blastocatellia bacterium | reverse complement strand
TCGAATGCCAAGCTTGTGATAGCGTGCGCACACACAGAAAGATATCCCCCGCCACGACGACTCACCCTGAAGCTCTTATTCAGTCCTGAGCGCCCCAACCTTTAACCAAAAGGAGCTTCTACATGAAAAAAATACTTGGAGTCCTGCTACTAACCATTGCTGCTTTGTCTATTGCTCTCGGGCAAACGCCTGAGAAGCCGAAGCCAGATAGCAAACCCGTGCCGGATCAAACCAAACCGGTGCCGGATCAAGCCATACCGGTAACAGAAACGAAACCAGTGCCCGATCAGACCATACCGGTAACAGAAACGAAACCGGTGGCCGATCAAACCAAACCAGTTGGCGAGCAAGTAGCTACGACCCCCAACGCCGAACAAGAGTTGATTAGCTTAGATAAGTCGTGGGGAGAAGCCGGATTGAAAGGCGATTCAGCAGTACTGGAACGCATCCTGGCCGATGACTTCATTGGCAACAGCCCAATCGGAGTCGCAACTAAAGCGCAGAATATTGCTGAGGCTAAGACTAACGCTCCTAACATCACGAACGCGACCTACGTTGCTGATGAGTACACGGTCCGCTTCTTAGACCCAAACACGGCGGTGATGACGCATCGCGCGGTGGAGAAAGGGCTGAATAAAGGTAAGGAATACACTGACCAGCATCGGAGTATGCACGTGTGGGTGAAGCGGGATGGCCGCTGGCAAGTGGTAGCCAGTCAGGCGAGTCCGATACCGCAGAAACCGTAGGCAGTAAGCAGTGAGCGGTAAGCAGTGTGATCCCGGGGTGACGTGAAACGCGTTACCCCGGGGTTGCTTTTTTTTCGTGTGTGTTCGTGGTATTTCGTGGATTGATTTTTGCGAGCGACTAAAAAGATCCACGAAATGACACGAACGAGTGAAAAGTGAAAGGTGAAAAGTGAAAAGCAAGAAGGACACGCTTCGTGTCTGTTCGTGGTATTTCGTGGATTGATTTTTTGAGCGACTACAAATGAGATCCACGAAATGACACGAACGAGTGAAAAGTGAAAAGCAAGAAGGTCACGCTTCGTGCGTGTTTGTGGTATTTCGTGGATTGATTTTTGGGAGCACTACAAAGACAATCCACGAAGAGCGCAACGCGGGCAAAAACTGGAGCCCAACGACCGGGTTGGCTGGGGTTAGACACAGTTCAGTGGGTTGACGAAAGCAGAACCGGGAGCGCAGCGACCGGGTGGCGTTGAACATGACTAACCTATGCTGATCACAACCTTGGAAAACGCTGTTGGGGGTGCGGCACGTATGGTATTGGTTTTGGATTATCAAGGTATGAGTTAGTCAACGCCACCCGGTCGCTGCGCTCCCGGTTCTGCATTTGTCGACCCACTGGACGGTTTTTAGGTTTGGGTTACCTTTTGTGCAGAATTAATCAACCCGCACCACAGCCATGTTCATTATTGCGTTTGTGGTGTGTTCTTCCGTTGGTCATATTGTGAGGCGTCAATATTAAGCCGCTTTTCGCTCCTCGAAGTCTTCAAGTCAAACCGCCCGTAAAACCTCAAGTTTTTCTCAAGGGGCGACTCCTACAGTGGGTCGCAAATGGACCCCGATAATCCGCAAAGCTGCAGCACTCGCGTCGCGCAAGCAACGCAGGTCGTACTCCGCACTCTTCGCTTAGGTCGCATTGCACAAAGCAGCACAAGTCGTATTTCGCAAAACTACACGGCGAATCTGTCTGCGCCCCGAAATCAATTTTGTTTGTTCAGTTGAGGAGATTTGATTATGTCACCGACAACACGTGCCCGCTTTTCCAAAACCAGTTACTTGAGATTTTCACTGGCCGCAATCGTCTGTTTGATCGCGCTCGGCGTAATTGCGTTTCGCATTTCTGAAAATGCGGGTGCTGCCGGTTCCGTTAACCCACCGCCGCAACAAGCAAAGCCGGCTTTGCCGGCCCAAGCCAAAGCATCGCCGCGCGCCAAAGCTGCGCTAGAAAAATTGCGACCGAGGGCCACCTCCGCGATCAATTCGCACGTTGCCAAAGAGACTGGCAACTACGACTTCGTGCGTGCAACCGATGGCGGCGTTTTGACTACTGACAACCCCTCAGCTTCAACTGAGCAGCGCGCCTTTGCATTCCTGCGCGAGCACGGCGGGATCATCGGTATGAGGGATAACGAGCGGACCCTGGCCGCAAATCAAGCGGGCGCGACAAGTGCCCGCGGCGCAAGCTCCCTGAAAGCCAGCAAGGTCATCAAGGACTCAATTGGTGGCTCACACGTCCGGCTCAATCAATCATACGAAGGACTCCCGGTATTTGGTGCGCAAGTAGTCGTGCATATGAACGAACGTGGAATCACTGCCGTGAGCGGCCAGTTTGTGCCGGACATCACCATCACCACGACGCCGGCGATCAAAGAAGCAGCAGCTCAGGCAAAGGCGCTGCGCGAGCAGCTCGGAGGTGGTCCACTCAGTATCGTAAAAACCGAACTGAGCATTTACCGGCAGGGCCTGCTGGAAGGCTACCTGGGCCAGAGCGTGCTGGCATATAACATCGAAGTCACCGACGGCAAACGAACGCGAGCGCAGATCTGGATCGATGCGATGAAAGGCACTGTGCTGAATCGAATTCCATTGAGCCACTCAGCCTTGAACCGAATCATCTACACGCCCGACTACGATCCGGCGTTTGCCGTGAGACACGAGGGCGATCCGCTAACTCCCGGAGCCACGCCCGGCACGATAGGCGCCGATCCGATTAACAACCTCTACGTGTTTGCCGGACATCAATACAACCTAATGTTTTCGGCCTTCGGTCATGACTCCTACGATGGGTTGGGAAAGACCATGGAGAGTGTCTACCTCATCAACGATCAATGTCCCAATGCCTACTGGAATGGTGTCACCACCAACTATTGTCCAGACTTTGACGCCGATGACGTCGTGGCCCACGAATGGGGTCACGCTTATACGCAGTTCACTCATGGCCTGATCTATTCCTATCAGGCCGGCGGTCTAAATGAGGCTTATTCAGACATCTTTGGCGAATCAGTTGACCTCCACAACGGTGTCGACGCAGAGGGCGGATCGAACAACAACGATCCGATGCCTGACGGACAGCGTTGGCAGGTTGGTGATGATGTCCCGACCATCAATGCATCGGCGCTGGGTCTTTTGCGCGACATGTGGGAGCCGGGACGTTATGGAAATCCGGACAAGGTGTCGTCACCGAACTACGATTGCGCTGCGGATGCAGTGCATAACACCTCGGGCGTTCCCAATCATGCTTTCGCGATGCTCGTAGACGGCACTTCGAGAAAACCCGATGGTAAGTTTAATGGGCAGGTAATCCAGGGCATCGGGTTTACGCGTGCGCTGCACATTTATTATCGCGCGATGACCGTTTACCAAACGCCCGGCACAAACTTTCCCATGCACGAACAGGCACTGTTGGCATCGTGTAACGATCTGACTGGCCAACCGCTGAATGCGTTCTCCACAGATTCAACTAATCAAGTCGTGTCAGCCGACGTGATCACGTCGGCCACCTGTCAGCAAGTTTCAAAAGCAATGCTCGCCGTAGAGATGAGCGCTGACGTCAACGCACGTTGCAACTATCGTCCGATCCTGGACGAGAACACACCCGCAGATTGCGTCGGCGCCACTCCTGTATTTACCGAAGATTGGGAAACCGGAACCGATGGTTGGACCAAAACCAGCACGGGCGTATCACCCGATTGGGAAGACAGCACGCGAAACCTGAGAGACTTCAATGTCGACTCTACCTTGCCCGACGGCCGTGCAGGCTCGGCAATCCACGCGCCCAACATTCCTCTCGGTCAACCGGGCGGCGGCACTTGCCAACCCGGCGGAGATTACTCGGGCCAATTCACTATCGACAGTCCGACAATAAATATTCCGGCCCAGGCGGACACACTTAAGCTGAGTTTCGATCACTACGTAGCCACGGAAGCGACGTTTGATGGCGCCCAGGTTGAGATCAGCGTGAACGGCGGGGCCTTCCAACTCCTGCCTCAGGAGAGTTACGAGTTCAATGCTCCAAACAGTGCTTTCGCCAGCGCAATTGACGGAAACACTAATCCAAACGCCGGCGAGTTTGCATGGAACGGAACTGATCAGGGCGAGTTCGTTGGTTCCTGGGGAACAACAATCGCCAATCTTTCATCGCTGACTAATCCCGGCGGTACGATCAAAATCCGACTTACCTTCAGCCAGGATGGTTGCAACGGCATTGATGGCTGGTACGTGGATAACATCCGCGTCTATTCTTGCCCCGTTCTGGAAGCGCCAGTGCTTTCTATGGGCACGGACTATGAAAATCCCGACACCGACGGGTCTTACACATTGACATGGACCAGGCCAACGGGAGCTACCGGTCCCGATCTATTGCAGGAAGCGACTGTGTCTTGTGCGGCGCTTCTCTCGGATGATGCCGAAAGCGGAACGGGCCAGTGGAGTGTAACGACTGAGGGTATGGTCACTCCGGGCCTGGCTTGGGAAGCGGTGTCTAACGAAAAGCCGCAACACACGGGAACAACTTTCCGCGCGCGCGGTACCAATGCTGTAAACAATGCGGCATCGCTACTGACGTTCAATACTCCAATTAACATTCCCGCAACGGGAACTACTTTCCTAACCTTCTCTGACTGGAATGTGAATGAAGGCGACGACAGTGTGCTGGTCGAGGTCTCGACCAACGGCACGGATTGGGTTTCTGTTTACCAGGACATTCGATCGGAACTGGCGCCGGATGGAGCCGCGGCTTTTGCAACTGAGCCTCTGTCACGCCGCACTGTAAATCTAACTTCCTATGCGGCCCAAACAATCCGTATACGTTTCCGTTACCAGATGGGTGGAGAGGACCGGCCAGGTTCGGTGCCTCTCGGCTGGTATTTGGACGACATCGCCATAAACAACGATAGTTGGACCAACGTGGCCACGGTAAACGGCACGTCATACACGACGACCGGAGTCGGTAACGGCACTCGCTGTTATCGCGTGCGGACAAGTTACAACCTGAACGGACAGAGCGTAGCCGGACCGTTTAGCAATGTTGTGTCGGCAACCGTGTCGCGCACGGTCGTTGAACCGAGTTGCTTCGAGGACGACGACAGCCGCATCAGTTACACCAATGGCTGGCATCTTGTTAACTACGCCGGCGCGAGTGAGGGCCACTTCCGGCTGGGCACCGGCAATGATGGGCAGCATGGAGCCACGCTCGTATTTGATGTCGCCGGTGGCCAGACGGGTAAGATTACGTATCACTACCTGAAGAGCACGAAAGGTGGCACAGCGGACATCTATCTCGACGGCACATTCCGGCAGACCATCAATTACAAAGGCACTGTCGGAAAACTTCGCGAGCCTGAGAAGAAAGATGAGTACCAGGTCTCGTTCGACAACCTGACGCCCGGGGGCCACGTGCTCGAGTTGCGAAATATGCGCGGCGCGGTTTACGTGGATGGCTTCTGCATGGAGAGCTCCAGCTCAAGCGCTCAACCGGCGTCTGGCCCGGGAGCAACCAGCAGCAACACAAGTTCGCTGAGTGCCGGTAAGCAGGCGTTGCAGAGTTTGGTGTTACCCGCTGGAACGCAAGCGATCTCGGTTGTGGCAGAGGCGAATCCGGAATTACCGATCCAGCTCTTGCTGATCGATCCGTCCGGATCGGTGCTGAATACCGCCAACAACTCAACCGGTATCGCTACTATCAACAGGACTGTAAGTGGATCAGGGATCTATACCATCAAAGTGGTTAATGTGGGTGTTGGTCCAGTGAAAGTCTGGACTGCAGCCACACCTCTGGTTCGACGTTAGCCCAAACTACCCTCTTGTTTCTTTTTCCGAGTGGCACTTCGGCTTTGCCGGGGTGCCACTTTTTTTGAGGTCAGAGATCAGAGATCAGGGTCTGAACAGATCCGAGCAATTTCACGAGCGGTCTTTTCGTGCGGGTTCGTGGTATTTCGTGGTCTGATTTTCCGAGCGACTACAAACCAACGACTTCGGGGCCGAGCCATTGAATGTCAGTCCAAGTTGAGTGGATCCCACGAATCAGATCTTGGCATCGATCCCCGGGTTGCGCTCGCTACGCTCGCTTAACCCTGGGCTATAGACATTAAGCGCCTACGGCGCTTTTGATTGGCCGCGCTTCGCGCGCGAATTTATCGAAGCGGGGGCAAGCCCGCCTTCCCGACCTGCGAATTAATTAATCTTGAGCTACGGCAATTTAGAGTAGCGACGTTCCCGATATAACAAGGCGGCGACAGGTCGCCGCTGACCAAAAGCGCCGACAGCCGGGGTCCCCGGCGCGGCAGCCGCGCTGGGGTGGTCGAGTCGGCGCACTCCAAAGGAGTGAGTGCCGCGTTCAAAGTTCGACTGATGGTATGATTCAGCTCCACTCAGGGGGTTACTCATGAATCACAAAACTCGCTCGTTCGTTGTGTTAGTGCTCGCGCTGTTGGTAGTCAGTAGCCAGTATTCAGTAGGCAGTAGTCAGCAAACAGCAATCAGCAATCAGCAATCAGCCGCGCGATACCGATCATTCGTCACTCGTTACCCGTCATCCGCTCAGGATCCCAAACCGACGCCAGCACAGGACCCCGCCAAGAAAGATGATCGTGGCGTCGGTATTGAGCAAAGCAAACAGCCGACAGCAGACAGCAAAGGACAGGAGCCAGGCACCAGTCCGCAGGCGGCAGGAAGCCGGAACGTCAGGCGGTCGGGGCAGACGAAACCCGAGATGGTGTTGCAGGCCGGCATTACGGCGCCGCAGACGCAGATTAGTTTTAGTCCTGATGGGCGTCTGCTTGCCTCGATGGGGATTGGTGGGAATGCGATCAAGCTTTGGGAAGTTTCATCCGGCCGTCTGGTGCGGCAACTCGAAAGCAGCATCCCTTCAATGGGCGCCAGCTCGATGTCCCGTCCTTTCAGATTCAGTGCCGATGGAAAAACGTTGACTGCTTTCGCTGACGGTCGACTCCAGCGTTGGGACGTTGAGACAGGGCGCGAGTTGAGCAATTCACTTGTGACGACCGCCAAAGATCTCATGTTCGTTTTTCTCAGCGACGATGGCAGCACACTCGCCGCCATCAACATGAATAACAACGGAGTGCGGCTTTGGGATGCGAACAGTGGCCGCGAACTGCGTGCTCTGGCCTTTGAAGAGGACGAACAACTCGGCGCACAGAATGCGGTCGCACTGAGCCCCGACGGTAAATTGCTGGCCGCACTGACCGAAAAGGTCAAGGCATCGATGAGTGGACTCGAGACCAAACGCCAGGTGACGTTATTTGAAGTTGCCAGCGGACGGAAGGCTCAAACAGTCAATCTCAAAACGACGAAAACTCAGCTAGGTTTCAACCCCACAGCTTCTTACCAAACAACTAGCATTGCGTTTGTAGGTTCCTCTGGCGCTGCCGACGGCTTATGGCTGGCGGTACGCGATGACGAGTCGATGAAGACCTTCGATGTCGCTTCCGGACGCGAGTTGAAAGCATTTCCCTCTCTACAGGCAAGCAAGCAGACTGATCCTTCGATCGAGATGTTTGCCAGCAAGTTTCTCTTCAATAGAAACAGACAGATGCTCTCGGTCGTTACCGATCGCAGCAAGATCAAACTGGTCGACGTTGCTTCCGGAAACACGCTGCACACGCTTGCCGGTCATGATTTAAGTTCGGGCAGTATCGTTGGAGTCAGTTTCAGCGATGACGGAAAACTGATGGCGTCCTCCGCGACCGACAATCAGATCAAACTCTGGGACGTGGCGACAGGTCGCGAAGTAAAAACTCTGAGCGGCGCGGCCATGCCGATAACCGACATCGCCTTTTCTGCCGACGGCCGCTCGTTGACTCTAGCCGGACAGCTGGCCGTGAGCTCATGGGAACTGACAACGGGCGGAGTTCGTCGAGCTGTAACGTTGCCGGATGACTACGCACGCGCGGGATTGGAAGGAATGTCGGAACGCGGCAGTCTTCTCAGCAGCGACGGCAAGCTGGTGGTGGCAGGAAGTAACAGCCAACCAGTGGCGAAGATTTGGGAGGTAAGCACAGGCCGCGAGCTGCCAAACATTTCTCTGACTCAAGGCAAAGAACTGCGCAACGCCACGTTCACGCGTGATGGAAGCGTCGTCGCTTTAGTGGAAGGCGAGAACAAAAAGCCTGGAAGCGGGCCACTGCAAACGACGATACCAGCAGGACCAACAGCGCCATCCCCCAGCAACTCCAACCGCTACGCCGAACGCGAAAACAAAGCCGAGCAAAAGCAAGATGCCAGCGGGAATGCCCGACATGAGCACCATCGCCAACATGCCGGGGATGCCTGACATGTCGAAGATGATGGAGATGATGAAGAAGGATCCCAAAAAGTTGGAGGCGGAGCTGAAGAAGACGCAGGAGGCGATGGAGAAAGGCGATCTGACCGCCGGAATGGAAATGATGGAGAAGATGGGCATGATGCCCGGAACGAAATCCGGAAAGCCCCCCAACACTCTCCGCCTCATCGAAGTATCTTCGGGCCGCGCGCTGCAGACCATTCCCCTCCCTGGTGGCTTTTTAGGCGACACGATGTCGAGCTCGATGATGGGAAGCTCGGCACTGTCTTTTAGTCCTGACGGCCGAATGCTCGCATCAACATCCGGCTTTAGTAGTCCGCTCCTGTTGAGAGACGCTGCCACTGGCCAGGAGTTACGCAGTCTCAAAACTCTGAACTCGATGAGCGTCAACACACTCGCCTGGAGTCCGGACAGTAAGCGACTTGCTTCGGCCCACTTTGGATTCAAACGAAATATGATGGACGCGAAGCAGACTGATAATTTCTCCTTTGAGGACATGTCGTTCTCGATCAAAGTTTGGGATGCGCAAACCGGAACCGAGTTGAGTACGCTTGCAGGGCACAACAATTTCGTCAATCGACTCGCGTTCAGTCGCGACGGTCGTCTGCTGGCGTCGGGAGGCTATGACAGCACTATCAAACTCTGGGACATGGCAACCGGACGCGAGTTGCAAACTCTTAAAGGCCATACCGGTTCGATCACCGCACTCGATTTTAGTCCCGATGGGAAATTAGTGGTCTCCGGTAGTGATGACGGCAGCGCGCGCTTATGGACCACGCAAACTGGCGAGCTGCTGGCGACAATGGTGAGTCTGAATAAAGGCGCTGACTGGCTGGTCGTTACGCCGAACGGATTATTCGATGGCTCGCCCGGCGGTTGGAACCAGATACTGTGGCGCTTTAGTCCGGCGCTCTTCGACGTTTCGCCCGTCGAGATTTTCTTCAACGAGTATTTTCATCCGGGACTCTTGCCTGACATTGTCGCCGGCAAGAGGCCTACGGTCGCAGTTGATATCTCCAAAAAGGACCGACGCCAGCCGAAGGTGAGTCTCGATATTGCGGATGCGCCCGGTGGAAACATCGCGGCTCGGACGGCGAAAGTGAAGATCAACATCACCGACGCTCCCGCGGGCGCACGAGATCTGCGCCTGTTTCGCAATGGCTCTCTGGTGAAAGTTTGGCGCGGCGACGTATTGCAAGGACAACCGAATGCCACGCTGGAAACCACCGCAAGCGTCGTTGCCGGTCCGAATCAGTTCACTGCCTATGCTTTCAACCGCGACAATGTAAAGAGCAGCGACGCAACGGTTTTCCTCAATGGCGCCGACAGCCTGAAGCGGGCCGCAACCTTTCACTTGCTGGTTGTGGGCGTGAATGAATATACGAACGCTGAGTACAACCTAAAATACGCCGTGGCGGATGCTCGTGCGTTCGCCGCGGACGTCGAACGCGAGCAACGGAAGCTCGGCCGATATCAGACGGTCGCAGTTACTTCGCTACTTGATCAGGAGTGCCACTAAGGCTAATCTCATCTATGCGCTGCAGCGGTTGGGCGGAGTTTCAGACGCGAAGCCACCTGTTGGCGCACCGGCTGAGCTGGAGAAGATCAAAGCTGCGGAGCCGGAAGATGCAGTGGTTGTCTATTACGCCGGTCACGGCACAGCGCAGGACCAACGCTTCTACTTAATCCCTCACGACATGGGTTATCAGGGAAAGCGTACCGAGCTCGACGTGGCGGGTCTAAACACCATGCTCTCGCACAGTATTTCTGATTTGGAGATGGAGCGTGAATTCGAGCGTATCGATGCGGGCCTAACGTTGATGGTTATCGACGCCTGCAACAGCGGCCAGGCGCTGGAGGCGGAAGAGAAACGGCGTGGGCCAATGAACTCCAAGGGGTTGGCCCAACTCGCATATGAAAAAGGTATGTACATTCTGACCGCGGCGCAGAGTTATCAGGCGGCGTTGGAGGCGGCCCAACTGGGCCATGGTTATTTGACTTACGTCTTGCTGGAGGAGGGTCTGAAGTCGGGCAGCGCCGATGTTCAGCCGAAAGACGGCCAGGTGGTGTTGCGAGAGTGGCTCGACTTTGCGACCGAACGAGTGCCGCAGATGCAGGAAACCAGGATGCGCACCACGCGCGGGGTAGGGCTTGAGATCGCGTTCGTTGAAGGAGAAGAAAAGGTAGCCGACGTAGACAAGCGAACCTTACAAAGGCCGCGCGTCTTTTACCGGCGCGACCAGGAGGCGCAGCCGTTGGTTGTCGCTAAGCAGTAGGACAGTAGGCAGGAGGCAAGAGGCAGGAGGCAGGATACTAAATCACTCCGAATCTTAAAGACGTTTTTTTTCGTGCGTATTCGTGGTAATTCGTGGATCCGTTTTTGTGAAGGCTAAAGATGATCCACAAAAATAACAAAATAACACCAAACGACACTAACGGACTTTCCGTGCCGGTTCGTGATACTTGTGCACCCGTACTTTGTGACGAGCAAGAACAAAAGACGATCCTGAATCCTGAATTCTGTATGCTGAATTCTGAATTCTGAATTCTGACAATTCTGACCCATGACATTCTCTCCCTCTCTCCAGGCACCAAACTCGGCCGGTACGAAATACGCTCAAAGATCGGCGAAGGCGGCATGGGTGAAGTCTATCTCGCCGACGATACGCAACTACGACGTCGCGTCGCGCTCAAAATTTTGCCCGCCGAGATCGCGGTCCATCAGGAGCGAATGTACCGCTTCGTGCAAGAGGCCCAGGCAGCAGCAACCCTCAATCATCCGAACATCGCGCATATCTATGAAATCGGTGAAGCCAATGGCACGCACTTCATTGCGATGGAGTTAGTCGAGGGCCAGACGCTGCGTGAATTGATCCACGACCGGGAAACCGATTCCGGGCAAACTCCTGCAGTACCTGCGACAAATCGCCGAAGGCCTTGCCAAGGCCCACGCGGCGGGCATCGTCCATCGCGATTTAAAACCCGACAACATAATGGTCACGAAGGATGGTTATGCGAAGATCCTCGACTTCGGCCTGGCGAAGCTTGTCGAGCCACAGACGACCTCCGGGGTCTTAGGCAGCGGCGCATCGAGTGAAGAGGCGGAGACGGTCATCCTTCCCCAACATTCCGTTGCCGGGAAAATAATGGGCACGCTCGGCTACTTGTCGCCCGAGCAGGCGCGCGGACGCGTGAAAGAAATAGATCACCGCTCCGATATCTTTTCGTATGGCTGCATACTCTTTGAAGCGGCCACCGGCCAGCGGGCTTTTCGCGGTCAGGATGAGATCGACACGCTACACAAAATAGTGCACGGGCCAACGCCGCAGGTGAAAGATTTCAACCCTACGGCGCCGGAGCAACTGGAAAGAGTCGTGCGCCGATGCCTGGCGAAGGATCCCGACAAGCGTTACCAGGCGATCAAGGATGTGGCAGATCGAGCTCGAAGAGCTGCAGCAGCAAATACAGTTTATCCCCGGCAGAGGAGATTCAACAGCACCCGAATCCTCCAACTGGCGCGCATACAGCACCAGCTCTCTCGGTAGAACGTCTCAGGGAGTGACGAGATCTCAACAGGCTCAACAGTCCGATACACTTATTTCAACAACCAGTCAGGCTTTCTAGCGCCGAGTATCTGTTCACCGAGATCAAACGGCACAAAACGGTCGCACTACTCTGTCTCGGCGGCTTCATTGTTTGCGTAGTCGCCCTCGCTTTCATGCTCGCGCGTCTAACACGCGGCCGCGAAGCGAACAATCAAACACCGGCCAGGGTCACCGCGCCTGCGCAAGAGATGAAGATCGCCAGACTGACAGCGAACGGCAAAGTACAAACGGCGGCTATTTCGCCTGATGGCAAGTTTCTCGGATACGTCGAAAACGAAGGGGACACGCAGAGTCTGTGGACCAAACAGATTGCCACTAACAGTAACTTGCAACTAGTACCACCCGCGGAAGTGAGTTACTCCAATTTAACTTTCACGCCCGACGGAAACTACATTTACTACGCTGCGAAAGACCAAACTGCCGACAAGCTACTCAGTCTTTCGCATTCCAACCTTAGGCGGCACGCCTGCCAAAATATTGGCCGAGGGCGGCCAGGCGGTTTCGTTTTCGCCGGACGGCCGGCAGTTTGTTTTTGTGAGGTATGACTCCCACGCTCCGGAATCAGCCTTGATCATCGCGGACGCTGACGGCTCAAACCAACGCAAGCTCGTCGCTCTATCGGCCCATGAATGGTTCGCATCGGCGGAGCTGCCTGGTCACCTGACGGAACCCACATCGCCAGCGGCGCTGGTGACGACCGTCAGGAACGGCAAATGACCATGGTCGTGGTGAATATTTCGGACGGCACGCTGAAAAGGTTTGTCGCGCAACGCTGGGACAGCATTGACCGCGCCGTCTGGTTAGCAGATGCCGGCGGGATCGTATTCTGCGCGAGTGACAGCGGGACCGCAGCCGCAAAACAGGTCTGGCAAGTTTCTTATCCCGGCGGCGAAGCGCGTCGCATAACTCACGACTTGAACTCGTACCTTGACCTTTCGATTACAGCCGACTCGAACACACTTGTTGCGGCCCAACGCGACGTCACGGCCGGTATCTGGGTGTCGCCGGATGCGGATCCGAATCATGCGCGCCAGGTAACCAGTGGACACAATGACGGGGGCGGAGGCCTCGCCTGGACACCCGATGATCGCCTTGTTTACGTTTCGACCGCGAGTGGTAATACTGAAATTTGGATCATGAACCGGGATGGAACCGGCCAAAAACAACTGACGAATGACTCGTACCTGAAGTACTCGCCAACAGTGACGCCCAATGGCAGCTACGTTGTTTTCGTTTCGCAGTTTGGCGGCATACATCTCTGGCGGATCGATCTTGATGGGGGAAATCCGGTGCAGTTAACGAACGGCAACTTTGACACCAACCCGCGAATCTCGCCTGATGGCCAATGGGTAGTCTATTCGTCTTATACGTCCGGCAAACTACTGCTCTGGAAGGTGGCCATTAGCGGGGGCGCGCCAACGCAGTTGACCGAAGTGTTGGCAACCGAACCGGACATCTCGCCCGACGGAAAATTCGTAGCTTGTTTCTCCAGAGACACTCAGACAGGGAAGGCGGTCATAATGCTCCTCCCGTTTGCCGGTGGCGCAGCTGTCAGGACGTTTCCTTTGCCGTCCACGACTAACTGGGACTCAGGACCGCGTTGGACACCTGACGGGCACGGATTGACCTATGTAGACCGGCGTGGCGAAACCATGAACCTTTGGCTGCAGCCGTTGACAGGCGGTGAGGCCCGGCAGATGAGCAACTTTAAGCAAGGCGGCCTCGTGCGCCGCGAATGGTCACACGACGGCAAGCAGGTAGCTGTCGTGCGCGGCACTGCAACGAGTGACGCAGTAATAATTAGTAAGTTTCAGTAGGGTTCGCGTCCGAGAACTGCACCATACGCCGGACCGCGAAAACATATCCACAGCTGGCCATGCTGGTCTATAATGCCGCCCTCCGTTACAAGAATAGTGTTCTCTTAAAAGCGTCCGCCGGTGCGCAACACATTCGTTATCGCCGACGTTCCTTCATCACCGAAAGATGGGCGGTGGCCGAGGGAACGACCTACCCCCATCCCTTTTCAAAGGAGAGATGCGATGCCTAAACCTTCCCCCCAAACAGTTTCCAAACAGCCTAAGTGGGCCGTTAGCCTGAACCCGAAGGAGTACGTCAACTCGACTGCCATCTCGGGCAGCGGTGCTCTCGTAGTGGCGGGGACATTCTTCCACTCTTACAAATCACCTGACCTGTTGCCTGATGGCGCGCCCGCCGAAGGATCCGGGCCCGATACGTTTGGGACTTACTGTTTTGATCTCAATGGCAAACAGCTCTGGGCCGATAATTTTACAGGTTACGAAGGAGTCTATTGTGTAGGGATTTCTGATGACGGCAGCACTGCAGCCTCAGGCGGCTGGTACTCAAATCACCCGTTTCAGGGTTTCGTGCGAGCCTTTTCCACGGCGAACGGCGCGCGGATTCTTACCTACCTCGTCGCTGAGTCACGGATCAACACATTGGCTCTCTCTAAAGACGGCACGACGCTCGTGGCGGGCGGAGCTAGTCTTTATCTCTTCCAGCAGTCGGGAGGTATGTTCTCTGCAACTCCGGGTGTCCTAAAGCTTACGGGTAACCGCAACAGTGTTCAGGCACTTTCGATTTCCCCTGATGGGAGCGCGATCGTTATGGGTGACTCGCAGGGAACCGTTTACTTGATTCAAAACAACAACGGGAAAATAGGACAAGTCTATCGATGGAGTTCGCCTGATCTGAAGACAGTTCACTCCGTTGCCTTGGCAGCGAACGGATCTTGGTTCGCTGTCGTCGGAGCTTCGCAATACGTGTATCTCTTCACCGCCGACACCATCAAGAGCGGCAATTACTTCGCCGTCTACGATTTCGGCAAACCGGTCCGCAGCAGGTTGGGTCGCTATCTCGGATGCGGGCGACTTTCTCTCAGCCGTATGTAATGACGGGCAAGCGGGTCTGGTATATGGGCTGCAAAAGAATAACAACCAACTCCAATTGCTTTGGAGTAGTCCTCAGCCAACACTTGCTAACCCTAATAGCACGAGTGTTGACTCTGCGGGGAAGTATGTTTCGGTTGCGGATGGCTATCCTGACGGTACGCCTGGTCATTTTTATCTCTTCGATGGGCCAACCGGAAATCCGCTCTGGCAGTATGGGACATCCAACATGAGCTGGCCGATGTTCATCAGCTCGAATGGGTCTGGCATCGTCGCCGGTAGTGATTTGGGCAGCGTGTATTACTTCACCCCAGAGGAACCGGAGAGTAACGAGAACAAAAATAACTATCCATGAAATGACAGGAAATGACACGAACAAGGAATGAACAAAGAAGAAGGGCGGATCAAGTGATCCGCCCTGTTAGTTTGAAGAAGTCTGCCTTCTGCCCTTCTGACCTCAGCCTATCAGCTGCAGATTCAGGATCGTCTCCAGAATCGCACCCAAAATGCTGCCGCTGCCATTCGAGTAATTCCCGTACTGCGACCGGCTGTAGTAACCGTCTTCATAACCGCGTTGGAAGCCTTCGCGGAAGTAGTGACGATACTCATTCAGGTCAACGTAGTATCCGTTGTAGCCATAGCTCGCATCTTCATAGCCAATGGCGTTTTGCGGATCGAAGTTCCAACCGTCTTCACGATCGGCCTGGCCTGCGCGGAAGCCTTCTTCGTATCCCTGGTTGACCGCCTGCTGCAGCATCTGCGCGCCATAGCGATTGGTTTCGTAATAACTGCCACCACGCGAGTAGCGATAGTTGTATGGTCCATAATCGCTGTAACGCCAGCTTTGCAGACGCAACTGGTCCTGTCTCAAACGCTCAAGGTAGCGTCGCTGGTAGCGTAGCTGCGCGAGGCGTCGGTGCTGCTCGAGAATGCGCTGCCTTTGCAGAGCGTAAGCCTGACGGCGAGCCAGCTCCTGCCGATACTGCAGTGCACGCCGGTTCTGATACTCGCGCCAGTTATTGTTGTTGTATGAACGACCAGAACGGTCGTTGTCGTATGAACGATTGGAACGGTTTCGCAGCGTCTCGGCTTGCTGGCGTCGGAGTGCTTCCTGCTGCTGTTGCTGCGCGCGCCGTTGCTGCCAAACCTGGCTCTGCTGAACCTGCTGCTGCCGGCGTAATTGTTCCGAGCGTTGTTGCTGTTCGATGCGCTGTTGTTGCTGATTTTGCAAGACGCGCTGGCGATTCTGCTCCGAACGTTGTTGTTGTTCGATGCGCTGTTGCTGCTGATTTTGCAAGACACGTTGGCGATTCTGCTCCCAACGCTGTTGCTGTTCGGCGCGCTGCTGTTGCTGATTCTGCTGAACGCGCTGCCGATTCTGCTCCCAACGTTGCTGCTGCTGTGCGCGCTGTTGCTCCTGATGCTGCTGCGCGCGCTGACGCATTTCGATGGCGCGCTGATTTGCAGCACCTTGTTGCGCGGCAGCTGCCCGCTGGCGTTGCTGTTCAGCCCGTTGTTGAACTGCTTGTTGTTGCTGAGCCTGGCGCTGACTTTGTTGGGCCTGGTGGGCTTGTTGTCGCTGTGCCTGTTCTTGTTGTTGGGCGGTGCGACGGGCTGCCTGCTCCGCCTGACGCTCATCGCGTCGTCCCTGATTTTCCTGTCGTCTTTCCTCTCCGCGGCCACGGCGGCCCTGCGCGTTGGTGACGTCGGCAAGGCCGATGAACACCGCCAGCGCAAGAACTCCCGAGCTTGCGAGACTCTTATAATTTACTTTCATTGATAATCCCTTTCGCAATATTGCCGTCTCGGGAGAGTTTGGTCCGCTAAACAAATGGCAAGTTCCATTCCAGCCTTAAAATCAGTGTGGTTTTGGGGGCTTGCCGAGGTGGGTTGCAACGATTTGATTCATGACCAGACGTTATGGGGCAGGAGGCAGGGCAAGAGGCAGAAGGCAGTGGAGCGTTGCACAAAGAGTCCTATGCGACAGTTACCCCCTCTGGGAGAGGGTTGGGAGAGGGCTTGCAACCTGGATGAAGACTTTATTTTGTAGGTAGCGTCTACGTTGTTGTGAGAGTTAATCTGTTTCTTGACGCCACCTACAAAAGTACGCGTTGCCGTCGTCCAAGCCCTCCCCTCAGTCCCCTCCCAAGGGGAGGGAAGGAAAAACCCTTTTTGTGCACAGACGCGGTGGGGTGAACTTCTCGTCGTATTCGTTCGTGTAAATCGTGGATCCGTTTTAAAACCGTAAACTACGAAACGATCCACGACAATCCCACTAACTGCACGAACCGCTGCTAGATTTAAGTCTTGAAACTCGCTTTGCACCGCGTGTAATCTAGCTCTGTGAGCACTCCAACAGTCGTCCACCGGTTTCCGAAAACCAAAACCATTTGCAATCTGAATCCGAATCTGAAATCAAACGTTCGTGTCAATTCGCTTCGAGGTCGACGGACGCAAACTAACAGTTTGCGTTACAGTTCCCTTGCCCCTGAGACCTCTTCAGTAGTAACCCCTCAGCTTTTTGTGTGAGATAACCCGGCAGCAGTCACCAAACAGTACCCGACATGGCGCTTCAAGGTTCGCTACAGACAATGAGTGTTCCCGATCTGCTGCAGTTTCTGGCAATCGGGCGGAAGACTGGTCTGCTGAAGTTCAGCCACGGCAAGGTTGTGAAAGGGATCTACTTCGAGAACGGAGTCATCGTCGGTTCCAGCACAACAGACCCCAGGGAATACCTCGGCCAGGTATTGATTCACTACGGGAAGATCACAGAGGAACAGCTGCAGGCGGGGATGGAAGGGCAACGAGCTGAAGTGCAAAGTCCGGCAGAAGTCCAAAGTCCAATGTCCAAGGTCCAAAGTCCGGGCAGCGTTAAAAGCGCAAACAACCAATCAAGTTCTGCCTCAGCAAAACAGAAACAAAAGACAGCTTCATCTCAGCCAGGCAGAAGGAGACTCGGCCAGGTGCTCGTGGACCAGGGGCTGTTGAGCGAGGCTGAAGTGGTTGAAGTGCTTGAGATTCGCACGCTGGACATCATCTACGACCTGTTCATTTGGAAAGAAGGCACGTTTGAATTCGTTGCCGCGGATCCTCTGCCACCGGATTTCACGCGCGTTCACGTCGAACCGAATCGCGTCATCATGGAAGGGGTTTATCGGTCCGATGAGCTGGCGCGCTATCGAGAATTGATTCCGTCTGACCGCAGCGTGATGGAGCTGGGCTCAGGCTGGACTTCCTCGATTGGTCTGGGCAAAACGACTCGACAGCTCTTGTATTTTTTAGAGAAGCGCATGTCGGTGGCTGAGATTTCCTACAACATGCACTCCTCGCCGTTTGAAGTTTACGGACAACTGTATGAACTCGTGCAAAAAGGTCTGGCGCGCGTTGCGGGTGAACTGCCCGAGACAACCGAGCGACCGCCGCTGCCGCCTGTTTTGCCGGACACTGCAGCTGACATGTTGACGATCGCGTCGCGTGAGCTGGATCGGGGCAACGGTGACAAGGCGCTGTCTATCATTCACACGGTGCTGGAACGGGAGCCAAATAATCAGGCAGCACACGCGCTGCTCGGAAAAGCGGAACAGAAGTTTATCGACCGGATGTATCAGGAGATTTCGCCGGCCGGTGTACCGAAGATTGTGATTAATGCGGATGAGTTAGCGAAGAAAGAGATTGGCCCGCAGGAAGGTTTTGTGTTGTCGAGAATCAATGGAGAGTGGGACGTGCAGTCGATTCTTTCGATCTGTCCGTTTCGGGAAGCGGATAGTCTGGGGATGATTAAGAAGCTTTTGGATAAGGGGATAATTGGGTTTTAGAGTTGCCTCACCTCAACCGATCGCTAATCTTCCTCATTAACAAGTCCGCATCAAACGGTTTCGGAAAAACTTCCACGCATCCTGCCGCGGACACATCTTCTCTAACTTCCTCAGTCAAGTACGCGCTCACTACGAAGATTGGAATGTGCGACAGTTTCGCCTGACGGTGTATGCGACGCGCGGCCTCAACTCCATCCATCTCGGGGAGCGACAGATCCATGATGATCAAATCCGGATACATCGCGGTCGCCTTCAACAGTCCTTCCAGACCATCCTCGGCTTCAATCACCTGTAACCCTTGCCGCGCAACATCGCCGACAACAACTCGCGCGTGTCGGAATAGTCTTCAATAATCAAAATGGTCGGGGATTGGGTCACTGTGGAAACACTTGAGATCTGGCCAGTGCAGCACTAGAAGTCATGGTTTACCTCAATAGTCCGAACCACCGCACGTAGGTAGTTCGAATCGGTCAGTCAGTTGAAATTAGTGAGATAAACGGGGCCGGAACGGAAAAAGATTACCACGAATAGGGACGGTTTTGAAATCGTGACTGGCCGCCGGATTCGTAGATTCCACAGATAAAACACAATTAGCCAGGCGGGTGAGCAGGTTCACAGTACAAGCTTTAGCTTGAACAGATTCCGGAGCCATCAACCTAAAGGTTGTACTCTGAACATTTTGGAAACGCACTTGGTTCGACTTCCCGGTTTTACGATTTCGCGCGCAGCCTTTAACATGACGTCAATGAAGGTCGCGCGAAAGTTTGTAATCCGGGGAGACGTGCAGGGGGTGGGCTATCGGTTCTTTGCACAGCGCGCCGCTGCACGACATCAGGTGATCGGTTATGTCCGAAATTGTCCGGATGGTACTGTGGAAGCAGTCGCCGAAGGAACAGCAAATGATGTAGAAGAATTCAAGAAAGATCTGGTGACCGGGCCGCAGTGGTCTGCGGTCGAACAAGTCGAAGAAATTAGTCTCGACCCTTCAGGGCAATACTCCAGCTTTAGAATTGAACGCTGAACCGAAAGTAGCAGTTCCGAGTTTCGAGTTCAGAGTTTCGAGTTGCGATTCGAATCGAAACAAGACTCTGAACTCGAAACTCTAAAACTCTGAACTCTAAACTTTATGGACGAACTTAAAAAACTAATTCGCGAAGTGCCGGACTTTCCCAAGCCCGGCATTAATTTTTACGACATCACCACCCTCTTGAAACATCCGGAGGGTTTGCGCAAGACAGTCGACGCACTGGCTGCGGCCATAGACGGTGAAAAGGTGGACACAGTTGTCGGCGTGGAAGCGCGCGGGTTCATCTTTGCTCCGGCCCTCGCATATCACCTGGGCGCGGGGTTTGTGCCGGTGCGGAAGCCCAAAAAGTTACCCGCGGAGTGTGCGTCGATATCTTACGATCTCGAGTATGGACAAGACACTTTGGAGATTCATCGTGATGCGATTGGTGACGGACACCGCGTGATTATCGCCGACGATTTACTGGCAACAGGCGGGACAGCAAAAGCGGTCTGCAGCCTAGTCGAAGAGTTAGGCGGAACAGTTGCCGGACTGCTGTTTGTAGTGGAGTTGGAATTCCTACCTGGCCGGAAGAAGCTTGAAGGTTACGATGTGCGGTCGTTGATTAAGTACCAGGAATAGGTGCTAGATGCTAGATCCTAGATGCTAGAGGCTGGATGCTAGATTCTAGACCATTCGGTTGGGCCAGCATCCGTGAACTGACATCCAGCTAACCCAAACACCCAACATCCTGATCTAGTATCTTAGTATCTAGTATCTAGTTCCAGCGAGGTCACACACATGAAAAATCTGCTTTCAGTTTTGGTTGTCTGTTTCGCCACCTCGTTCAATGTCTTCGCAGTTGATATGAGCGCTGAAATCAACGCCGCGAGCGCAAAGGTTTTGCCGCAAGTGATCGAATGGCGGAGACACCTTCACCAATATCCCGAACTTGGCAATCGTGAATTCAAAACCGCCGAATTCATTGAAAAGCATTTGCGTCGGCTGGGACTTGAAGTTCGGACCAAAGTAGCCAAGACCGGTGTGGTCGGGATCTTGAAAGGAGGTCAGCCAGGGGCGACTATCGGGCTGCGCGCAGACATGGATGGTCTACCTGTCACCGAACGAGTCAACCTGCCCGTTCGCTTCCAAGGAAAAGAGCGAATACAACGGACAGCAAGTCGGCGTGATGCACGCTTGCGGACACGATTCACACGTGGCCATGCTGCTGGGCACGGCGGAAGTTCTCTCGGGAATGAAACAAAAAGTGCCGGGCACAGTCGTGTTTATTTTTCAGCCCGCGGAAGAAGGCCCGCCTGCCGGTGAAGAAGGCGGCGCCGAGTTAATGGTTAAAGAGGGAGTGATGGACAATCCGAAGATTGATGCGATTTTCGGAATTCACATCGACGCGCAAAGCGAAATTGGCAAGATCGAATACCGGTCCGGCTCTTTCATGGCCGCTTCTGATTGGTTCACGATCAAAGTTAAAGGCAAGCAAACACACGGCTCAACGCCTTGGACAGGCGTTGACCCGATTGCTGTTTCGGGTCAGATCATCAACGGTTTGCAAATGATCGTTTCGCGTCAGTCGGAACTGACGAAAGCGCCAGTGGTCATCACCATCGGCAGGATTAACGGGGGCGTTCGCGAAAACATCATTCCTGAAGAGATGACGATGTCTGGAACGATTCGCACGCTCGACGAACAAATGCAGAAGATCGTACACGAGAAAATCAAAATCACGGCGCAGAAGATCGCTGAGAGCATGGGTGCGACGGCAGAGGTTTCGATCGACATTAAGACTCCGGTGACTTACAACACGCCTGAGTTGGTGAACAGGATGTTGCCGTCACTGGAAAAAGCGATCGGGAAAGAAAATGTCCTGGAGACTAATTGGATCACCGGCGCTGAGGATTTTGCTTTCTACCGGCAGAAAGCGCCGGCGTTTTACTTCCAGGTTGGCGGTATGCCAAAAGGCAAGAGCGCTAACGAAGCCGCGCCGCATCACACCCCTGACTTTTACATTGACGACAGTCGTCTCGATGTCGGCATAAAAGCCTTTTGTAATATCGTTTTTGATTACCAGGTGACAAATCGAACCGCCCCCCATTAGACCTCTGACTTCTGATCTCTGACTTCTGCTGCTTTACCGTTAACTATTTACCATTTAACATTCACTCGCTACTCGGCTCCCGTAGCTCAGTTGCATAGAGCGTCCGCCTCCTAAGCGGAAGGTCGCGCGTTGGAATCGCGCCGGGGGCACCACTTTTTGCTTCCTTTTCGGAGGCCCTCAACCCGCACAAAAACCACAACACATTGGGACCAGTGGCTACAGTCGGTATTAAGACAAGTTGGAATGATTACACCGAACGGCGACCTTGACAAACGTGTTCAAGATTGATAAACAAGGCGGCCTCAAGGTTCCTTACCCGCTTAAGTCAGCTTTTCAGCAGAAAAGTCCGACTTGGTAACTCTAACCAGTTCGGTAACCAAGCCGATCAAGGAGATCCTCAATGAGAAATCTAAAGTCTTTTGCAACCGTTCTACTGTCAATATTCATAGTCGCCCTAGCCGAAGCCCCCGCACAGGCCCAGGCTCCTGCGGATCAGGATTTTGCCAGAATCACTTCAACAGGCTCTGCCCTCAGGTTTGATGTTAGGGCCGAAAACGCCGGCTCAACTCTCGTCATAGCGGCACCCGACGGCAGAATCTTCCGAAGGGCGTTCAAGGAAGGCAGATCACCCGAGTTCTCCACCGCTGACCAGAAATATAAATTACCCGATGGTCACTACTCTTATGAGCTACGTTTGACACCAGTGGTATCCGCTGAGATGAAAACCCTACTGGATAACGGGCGCGGCAAGGACGACGAGCCCGAGGATGTGCGTGCGACGCGCAAACGCATTGGGCCCGCGTCACTGGTGCAGTCCGGTGGCTTCATGATCCAGAACGGCTCAGTAGTAGTCACCGGCCAGACTGAAGAACAGAGCCTGAAGAGTCAGAGTGTGCCCAAAAATTCGGGCGCACCAGTACAAACGAATTACGTCACCAAAGTCCGACGGCACCATTTGTCTCCTATGCTAGTACCCGATCAGGTCATCCCTGATGACCTGATTGTTCAGGGGAGTATTTGTGCGGGACTTGATTGCGTTAATAACGAAAACTTCGGCTTTGACACGATCCGACTTAAGGAGAACAACACTCGAATCCAGTTCGACGATACCAGCGTCGGCGCGTTCCCCACGAATAATTGGCAAATAAGGGCCAACAGTTCAGCAAGTGGCGGTCAAAGTTTTTTGGGCTTCGTCGATCAGGGCGCCAGCGGTAATTCGGAAACGGGCACCATCGTATTTGAGGTGGATGCAGGCGCACCGGCTAATTCTGTCAGGGTCAGTAGTGATGGCAGAGTCGGACTTAGGACCGCCGCTCCGGTTCTGGACCTTCATATCAATACCAGTAACACGCCTGCGCATCGTCTCGAGCAAAACAATGGAGGAGGTTTCACGGCCCAAACCTGGGACATTGGCGCCAACGAAGCCAACTTCTTTGTCCGCGATGTGACGAGCGGCTCGCGATTACCGCTCCGCATTCGACCGGGGGCGCCAACCAGCAGTCTCGACATCTCAGCTGAAGGCGACGTCGGCATCGGCACAGCAAGTCCGGTTTTTAGTAATAACGCCGCTGCCAAATTTCTCACAGTGGATGCCGGCACAGGAGCGTTTTCTGAAATCGGAGCCGGAGGTAACCAGTCTGGGACAACCGCTATCCTCGGCTCCCTGGCTTTCTTCAACTCCAATATCGTGGGAGCGGAAAAGCGAAACGTCGTCATCGCCGGCACCAACGATGGCGCAATTAACAGCGGAGTCCTTCAGTTCTTCACTTTTAATGCCGGAACAATTGGTGAAAGGATGAGGATAAACCGGCTGGGCCAGGTCGGCATTGGGACCCCTGCACCCACCGATACCCTGTCGGTAAACGGCACCGCCAGCAAGCCCGGTGGCGGGTCGTGGTCAGTGTTTTCCGATGAACGACTCAAGATCATTAAGGGCGAATTCAATAGCGGACTGAAGGCCGTCATGCAGTTGCAGCCGCTCCGCTATGTCTACCGGCCCAACAATGCGCTTGATATTAAGTCGCAGCGTGAACATGTCGGCTTCGGGGCCCAAACACTCCAGAAAGTGATTCCGGAAGCGGTGACCAGTACTGACCAGGGCTACTTGATGGTCAATAACGATCCGATTATCTGGACCATGCTCAACGCGATTAAAGAGCAACAACTGGAGATTGAAAAACTAAGGAGAGAAGTGCGGCAGTTGCGGGCAACCTCGCGCAGACGAAGGTAGGTTGCAGTAGCAGCAATATCCAATAGCGAAAGGCCGTGGATTTTTTGTCCACGGCCTTTCGTTGTTCAAGGCTGTGCACTTGCCGAACGGCAACGCGGCCTGTTTGTAGGTGCATCAAGAAGCAGGTCAACTCTCACAATACAATGTAGACGCTACCTACGGAATAAGAGTCTTCATCCAGGTTGCAAGCCGCCCTCTCCCCAACCCTCTCCCAGAGGGAGGGAGAAACGAAGCATAGGTCTTCTAGAGCTCAAGAAACTTGTCTCTATTTTTGGAATCGGGAAGCATGCACGAGTCGTGTTTGCCGAATACTCGATAGCGGTTGCGAGCGACAATTCTGTAGACGCCATCGCGTAGCGGTTTCGGCAGTATCTTCGCTATTCCCATCAATTTCCAAACACCGCCGAGCTGATTTATCAAGTAAATGATTGCGTCTGACCTCGCCAACAAGTGTTCGCGTCGGACGATTGTGGTCCACGACGACGTACAGGGTATCAAGGTCCTTTGGGTTAGCGCCGTGACGCAGGGTCAAGGATTCGGCCAGGCTACTTTGCAGGGACGCGAAGCGAAAACGGTCGTCGATGGTCGCGCTTTAACAGAAACTGATTGAGGCGATTGCAAAGTCCACAAACGCCATCGTAGAGAACGATCGGATTCGGATTCTGGAGTTTGAGGGGCCACGCTTAAAAGCTTAACCAATTACGGTTCGGGAGTCGAAAGCAGGTACACGGCAAACGAGGCCAGCCAATGCTCACCAGCATAATCGCCGCTTGCGACGTGGGCCAATGCGTCGCGGGAATGTGCACGCAGCTGACGCCAGTCAGAATCGCACGAGCCAGGTCATTGCGCGGCAAGGCGCCAGCAATCGAACGCATGCACCACGCCCGACTCAGATTAAGTCCGTCAAGATGGACTAACTTTGGATCGCTTCGGTCACTCACGACTGCCGGCACCAGTAACGATCGAGGGGCTCCGGAAGCCAATTGCGGTAGAAAACGACGAAACCATCGTGCGAAACTCCGCCTGCTCCCATGACGCGCCGCATCAAATCCGCCTCCATCAACGCCGGAGAAAAGAAATCTTCACCGCCCGGTTCCCAGGCAGCCGGATAGTTTCTGTCGCGCGCAAAGTAAGTCCGACTTCGTTCGGCAATCAGTTTTTCAAGTCGCTCGTTACCGACTGTCTTTGCGTAATCGAATGCGAACGCGAGTCCAAATGCCGTGTTTGGATGGACGCCCGTACGAATCGCATAAGTTTGCTTTGGCAGAAACAACAGGTAGCGCTCGACGAAAGCGTCGGTTAGCGGCTGCAAATTGGCCGCCCAACTTCCTGGTCTCTGCATCCTGCGAGAGATGAAGTTCCTCTGCCAGCTTTAGCAACCAGGCCCAGCCATACGTGCGTTCGAACGACTGGCGGTTAGGCCGCTTTAAGTAAGCAGTCTCGACCAAAATGTTTTCGCGTGTGAGGTTTGCAGCCAGTGCCTTATGAATGTCTTTGGCCTCCGGCAAGTTTGGAAACATTCGCAGTAACCGGACCAGCATCCAGTGGCCATGAACCGATGAATGCCAATCGTAGCAACCGTAGAACGCGGGATGCAGCTCCTGAGGACTTTGCACGTCGCGCTTGTCGTTCATGACATGCTCGGGCTTGTTGGGAAACTCCCTGGCGACACACTTCATCGCCAGGCGCGCGAAATGCGACGCTTGAGTTTCCGTTAGAGATGATGGTGTGCGTACGTAGTGGTCACCTGAGCTGCAGTTCCCAGAACAGACGAAATCAAGCGCGAGCGGCGACAGCAACAAACGGTTTGCTTCAACATGCTGGCATAGCGGTCTCAACTCTACGGCACTCCGAAAGATTAATATCGATGCGACGGGCGGCCGACATGAATATGCGGGCCCGTGGCCGTGCCCGGGATGGCTCCGCGAAAGGCCAGAAACGGGATGCCATTATTGCGAAGGAAGGTTAACAAAGCCTGGCCCTCAGAGCTATCCGGATGAAGCGAAACATCTATCGAATTGTGGTGGGCCAACCGCCAACGGTTATGAATCGATCCTTGTCCGAAGACGGTTATCGGCAGCGTCTTCTTAAACGTCTGCAGGAAGAACTGCTGGAGTTTCCACGCGTCCGACAGACCCCATGAACCTCCACCATTAAAACGGACGTAAGAACTGGTCTGTACCAGCGCTCCTCTGGCAATCCGCGTCTTTGCAATCTCTTTTCGGCGTCTGCTTCCAGCAGGATGCTCGCGATCTGCGAATCGGCGGTTGCCATGCGTTGCACAGTTTCGTTTACCTTGCCCTTTGCTTCCGCGACACCTCGCTCAGCCGCTGCCACGTCGTTTCTTGCAACCAGTCCCTGCGCAAATAACTCCTTTGACGTCGAAAGCTTCGCCTCGGCCTTTGTCACATCCTTTTCGTAACTTGCTCGAAGTCTCTCCAGGCTCGTCTTGTATTCGTTTGTCGCCTTGATGAACTCGTCACGCAACCGGTCCAGCTCGTTTACCGGTTTTTCCTGCTTAGCCTTCGCTCTCGAAGCGCGCGATTTCTTTTGCGCAAGCACATCACCTGCGTAACAAACACGACCGCCAGGCTCAAGCAGGAGGAATGCGCAAAACTTGCCGCGGTCTCTTCTTGTTTCAATTACACGATTCACCTTCAGCCACCGCTTTCGATCGCTGCTCGCATTCCGAATTAATTTCACCACCGATCAAAATCGCCATGCCTGTAAAGTAAAACCAAAGCATCAGTATGATCAACGCTCCCGAGCGAGCCATAAGTAACACCATAAGAATTGAAGAAATGGAGGTAGAGACGAAATCCAAACGAAAACAACAACCACAGGATAATTGCGACGAAGGTTCCCCACGCCCACCACTTACATTTCTTCGGTCTTACATTCGGCGCGAAGTGGTAAATCATCGTAAACCGACCAGAAGAAAAACCAGCGCGATGGGCCACTGAAGAATTTTCCACACCAGCGTGAACGCCGTCCCAAATCCCAGATACCCCGCCAGTCTCTCTCCGATGCCGCCACCGTACAAAACAATCACGAGGGCAACGATAATCAAAACTGAGAGCGCAACTGTCAACAAAAGCGCTGTCATCCTTACTCTCCACCACGGCCTCGTTTCTCTGACGCCGTATGCAGCGTTAAGAGTGTCGCTAATAGCGCCCATGCCATTTGAGGCGGCCCATAAAGCTGCGAGTAGTCCGAGTGAAAGCTTGCTGCCGCTGCGTGCCTGTGTGATTTCGTTCAGGGTAGTTTAGACCAGTTCGATTGCCGATCCCGGCATCACGCTGGCCAAATACGAAATCAGTTTGTCACGCACTTCGACCGCTGGCCCCGGCAAAGTAGCCGAGCAGCGTCATCATGAAATAACAGTAAAGGAAAGAGGGCCAACAGGAAGTAGTAAGAGAGTTGCGCGGCGCGATCAAAAAGCTTCGTGGTCGTTGATGCGCTTCCAAAGAAGCTTCGCGAATTTTTTCAACCGCAAGGCAATGTTCCCCCCTTGAAATGCTTTTCTGTCGCTTATTGCGACGAGATTTGAACAATCTTAATTGAGGGGATGGGGTGAAACGAACTTAACGACAATGACTAACTCTGTCGATGGGGTGGCAGTTTATCTGATTAATGTGCCGGTGCGGCTCCAACGAGTGTTGTAAATAAAATCGGAGATCGACGTTAAACGGAAACGGCGCCGTGCTCTTGGGCATGCTTTCATCGTATGACCAGTAGACGAACATCGCCCGGCCGATCACCATTTCACGCGGCACAAAACCCCAATAACGACTATCCTCGCTGTTACCACGATTGTCCCCCATCACGAAATAATGGCCGTCCGGAACCGTGATCTCCTGTCCGTCACCTTCGTGTTGTAAAAACCTCGAATTCTTCACTCGCCTGCTCCGGCGCGTTGGGATCGTAATAGACATTATAGGTTTCACCGGACTTGCGAGCCGGATCGTTTCGCACAACCAACGGTGACTCGTTGTCGCCTTTATCTATTGCTTCAATGCGATGCTCAGGCAATGCCTGGCCGTTGACAATGATGTTTGTGCCTTCAATTTTTATCCGATCTCCAGGCACACCTATAACTCGTTTCACGTAGTTGGTGAAAATGGGTTTGTTATCGGGCCGTTCGTCGCGTTTCGGGTTGTATTTATTGCCCGGATATTTAAAAACAATGATGTCGCCATGACGAATCTCGCGTTGAGGGAGAACCGGCAAAGTCTGCCCGGGTGCAAAAATGAATTTATTAACCAACAGGTGATCGCCGATAGTGATCGTGTTCTGCATCGAGCCGGTCGGCACCTTCACCGCCTGCACGATAAACGTCATTCCGAACAACGCCATGATTACGGTCACGACGGCGGATTCGAAATACTCTCTGAAGACCGATTTGGGTGGGCCTTTTGGTTTGGTCTCCAGCTCAGGCGCGCGCCTTTGACCGTTTCGACTGAACAGCCGCGACAGCGAAAATGGTTTCTTCTCCGTTTCCGTCGCGCGTGTCAGTTGAAACTTTGGCTGTGGAAAGATTGCTCATCATTTTCAAAAAATCATCCTAGATACGTTGGAGGTGGCGGTCAAGTTTGGTAATTGCGGCGCAGTCACGCATCCACCTCGTTCTCCTTCATGTAGGCCAGCGCCTCTTTAGCGGCTGCAGTTTCGGCCGTCTTAATCGACCGGCCCTGCGCACGCACACTGCCTCCGTCCCAACTCACCTCGACATGGAACGTCCGGCGATGCGGCGGACCGACAGCTTCGACTACCGCATATTTTGGAGCCGACCGTCGCTCAGCCTGAAGTTTTTCCTGCAAGAGCGTCTTGTAATCCGATTGGGCCGCCGCCACCGGCGTCACTTTCTGAAGATCCTCGCCAATCGCGTGGCGAACAAACTCTGCGGCAGCATCCAATCCACCGTCGATAAAGATTGCGCCGGTAATTGCTTCTAAAACGTCGGCCAACAGTGCGTCCTTGCGGCGGCCACCACTCTTCTCTTCACCGCGACCGAAACGAAGGAACTCTCCCAGGTTCAGTCTTACTGACGCGCCTGCAAGGGTCGGTGCACTGACCAATCGGTGCTTCATTCGCGAGAGCTCACCCTCGGTTCCACCCGGATAAGCCCTGCAAAGATAATCGGCTACCACCAAGCCCAAAACCGAGTCGCCGAGAAACTCAAGCGCTTCGTTATGAAGACGACGGGCCTCATCTTCGGCGCCGGGCGCCACTTGCTCGTGTGCCCACGAGCGATGAGTGACCGCGCGCTCAAATAACGCGCGCTTTTGAAACTTATAATGAAGAACTGTTTCCAGCCGGTCAAGATCCGGAAATTGGGGTGGATGTGTCTTCAAGGGGGTGCTAATCGAAATAAAGCCGGAAGCGTCGGCTGGTACCGACAGGCTTCCGGCTATTTAAGAAACCGTTGATTACCTGCTTAGTTGCGTCCGTGATGTTTCCGCGGCTTTGGTTTAACTGTGCTGGTTGTAGTTTTGGGAGCAACTGCTTCAGTTGCGCCAGTCGTCGTCGTCGCAGCGGCACCGTTTCCGGCAGAGTTCACACCGGAAGTTGGTGTGCTTGTCGGCGTGGCAGCTGGCAACGTCGTAATCGGCGTTGGCACTGGCGGCAATGGCTTATTTAAAACCCCCGCAATCATTTCAGTCAGGCCGGCGTCCGACTGGTTATGACGAAACTTGTAGAGCTCCGTCAGTCTCTCCAACCATTGTGTTTTCGAAGTTGCCAGCGTCTGGTTCGTTCCGGCAAGAGCGACGGCCCGCGCCAGTGAATCAATAATACGATCGACTACCTGATTGATGTTTTCAGCAGCCAGTTTGCTGGCGTCTGTCTCGGGCTTATCTTTAAAGTCGCGCTCGTAGTCTGCCGAGAGCTTGGCATACTGCGTCTCATAAGCGCCGGCGATAAACGCATAGGTCTGCGCATTCTTTTTGATTTCACTCTCATACTGCGCTGACTTAATGAAGTATTTGAGCGCGTCAGCCGTATTGGTGGTTCGATCCAGGTATCCGATTGAATAATTCAGATATGCGAACGCATCGTCCTTTGACTTGAACGGCGCCCAGCTTGCCGGAGCCTTGCCGGCCTCAATGTGCTGAATTGCAGTACTGGCGTATCCGATGGCTTCCTTATTTAACGCTTCGTTTTTCGTCGTCACCGCAATGACGTAGCCGCCGTAACCCAAATCCATTAAGGCAGTGATATTTTCGGGCTCGTCGACCAGGATCTCTTTGGCCAGTGCGATTGCTTCCGGATACTTGCGCTGGTTAATGAAGAGGTCGTTAAGTCGCGCCTTGCGCAATTCCTTGTCGTAAGCGGTCGACCACTTCTTCAAGTAAGCGGTGTACTGGTCCTCACCCTGAGAACACGCGAGATACTTCTTCGCCGCTTCATAAGCCTTAGTGGGATCACCAGTGCGATGCGTAGTAAATTCGGTATAGAGTGCAGTCTTAGCTTCTTCGGTGCATCCAGCTTGTGTCGTAGTCTGAGCTGGAGCCGCCGGTGTAGTTTGGGCCAGAACTGGAACCGCCAGCGCAGCCAAAACGGATAAGGTAGTAATAATCTTTTTCATTAGTCGTCAAAACCTCCAAAGTTCCCGCTTCCATCATCAATGTATGGGGCCAGCCTCTGGCTTCCAAGCTTCGCGACACGCTGTCGCGTAGAACGTAAGATGCTTTCTTATATAAGCCGGTTGCCGTTCGGCGTTCACAGCATTGCTGCCAGGAGGGAACGCAGTAATCTCGAATCGAAAACAGGGCTTAAAAGAACGCCCGCAATATTCCTGCAACTCCGACAACCTGTCAAGCCGGAGACACCCCTAAATCACAGAAAAATAGTGTCCAAAATATTTTGCGCCGGGCTCGTCGAAGTTTACGAGTCACCGGCGCAAATTGGTTTTCCAGGGATTGCAAGTCCCTTGCATTTAGGGCCGCATTACGGAGCCCGGCGCAGTCTGTTATCGGGCTGTGTCGAAGGCGTCACAGAACTCTTCGGTGCGGCCTTGCTAGCCTTGTTATCAATGCTTTTTAACACTGGTTTGACTGTACTGCTGGGTTGATTCACCAGGGGCTGCGGCGATGCCGGTTGGGCGGCCGCAGTGGAAGCGGCTTTTGCCTCCTCCTCGGTTATCGCAGCTTCTTCCTGCGCAATCTCTTCCTCTTCGGCGTCTATCTCTTCCTCGTTCAATTCAGCGGCCTTCGCATCGTTGGCCGGTTGACCCGAAGCGACCTGCAAGTTGATTGGTGTACCAAAGCGCGAACCCAGCTCACGATAGATTCGGCCGGCGACTGCGGCCGGGAAATGTTTCCGAGCATCAGGTCCGCGCGTAATAACGACGACTGCGAGCCGCGGATTCGCAAGCGGAGCATACGAGGTAAACAAACCGACCCATGAACCCTGACCGATGCACGTTCCAGTCTTCCCTGCGACCGTCTGCAGCGGATCGTAGGCTTTCTTGCCGGAACCGTAATTTACTGCTCCAACCATTCCCGGAACCATTCGCCGCAAGTTGTCCTGGCTGATGTCCAGCGTGCGACGCACCTTGGGTTTTGCTTCCTGCGGCGTTCTGGGTATGTAAGGCACTACGATCTTGCCGCCGTTGGCCATCGAGGAAACCAGCGTGCCTAGTTGAAGCGCGGTGACTTCAAAATCGTCTCCGTGGGAGGACATGCGGTTAAGCGCGAAACCACTTTTCTCCGCCGGCAGCTTCCTGAATACTCGTAAGGCACATTTACTCCGGTCTTCTCGCCCAAGCCCATTCTCTTCGCGTAACCCATCATCTTGTCGAATCCGACCTGGCCGCCGATGTGCTGGAAATAAGTGTTATTTGAGTAGGCGAGCGCGTCCGTAAGATCCAGCTTGTAGCGGTCGGAAATATTAGTGCTCTCAAACGGGCTAATCATTTTCTCTTCGAGTCCAGCGACGCCGGTTACCAACTTGATCGTCGAACATGGCTTGAAACCGCGACGCAGTGCCCACTCCTGGTTAACAATCGAATAGATCTGACCGGTCATCGGATCCATCACCACAACTGTGCCGGCATGATAGCCAAGCGCGTTGACTGCTACGCGACGCACTTCCATATCTTCACCGCGTGTGTCGTCGTTGCTGATGAATGTCTGCACTTCATCGCGCATCGCTTTTTCAAGCGCGCGCTGACGAGCGATAGCTGCCTGGCGAGCGGCTTCGCGGCGGCGACGCGCCTCGAGAATCTTCACGCGAACGCCGGCCATTAAAACGTCGGAGCTCAGCAGCTCGCTCACGTCTGGTTAACGGGCGGCGCAACCTGCGTTGTAAAGCAGCGAGGGCAGCTTTCTGTTCTCTGGCCGAAAGATTTCGCTCGCGGCTAAGTTCCCGCCGCGAAAGGCGCGTGCGTCCGCGGCTGCGGCGAGAGTTTCTGGCAACGCGCTCGTTGCGATTACGACGCGAAGACCGTCGTTCTCTAGCGGAAACCTTTTTAGATTTTTGTGCAGTGGCGCGGCGAGACTTGTTAGCCTGCCGTTTCTTACCCAGGACATCTGTTTGGAATGGAAGTAAAAGAAGAGCTATTAATATGAGAGCGAAAGGAAGAGTCCGAGGGTTACGGTTTATCAAAGTCATCAGGGGTCTATTTACCTTTCCTAGGTTATTTTGCTCACCTGAGTGAGCTGTTCCTACGCCGCGTAACGCTTTTGCAGTGGACCTTAAACCTGGTCAACTCGAATTGCAAAAGACTATGCCAGTTCGAGAGTCAAAACACTCTCAAAAAACGCTTCTACTTAACTGGACCTTCGGTCCTGCTACGTTGAGGCGGGAGATTTCCCTAAAAATTGGCGGTCCCTGGGGACATTGATTCGAGACCGGCGCAAATATACCATCGGAAAATCAGAGCGGCAACAGAAAAGTAATCTTTTGTACATAACTCGTAACATACGTCCGAGTTAATTCCTGATTACTTAGACCGAAAGAGTGAAATTGACAACGATTCCAGCGGAAATCAACGTCAAACTGATATGAGAATCCCGAAGCTACTGAATAGCTTTCGCGCTCAACTGCTATTGCTTCTGGCATTGCTGCTGGGATTAACGCTGTTTGTCCAGTATTTCTTCAATTTGCGCACAGCTCAGAGCAACGCCCGTCTGATTATTGAACAGGAACAGGCGATTATGGCTGGGGTCGCCCTGGGCGTGAACAGCATCAACAGCCGGAAGTATCTGGATCAGATGCGGAACGACTTCCGCGAACCGGTTTTTGATGAACGAACCGGGCGAGTAAAAAACGTACTGGTGATTGATAGCGACGGGCTGGTTCAGGACAGTCTGGTTCCGGCCTACGGTCCGCGCGAGATCGACGACAAAACAGTTCAATACGTCCACATTCAGGAAGTTCCTCTTCCCCCGCTCAGCCCGGCTGTTGAACTAACCGATGTCAGCGACAACCTCCCTCCGTGGTTGCAAAATTCCCTCGCTCCAGCACCGGCGAACCCGGCGCTTTCTATTTCCCTGTCGAAACGACTAAAGGACGTTGGTACATCCTTGTCGTGCTCGACTCAGCCAACACGATGGCCAATGTTCTGGAACGCCAGGCCAAACAATCAGCCCTGTACACACTTCTGTTGTTGCTGGGAACTACATTCGTGACCGGCTTATTCGTGTGGCGATTTACTCGTCCGATAAAAGATCTTTCCATCGCGGCAAGACGGATTGCGCAAGGTGACTTCGAAGTCAGAGTGCCGACTAAAAGGCAGGATGAAATCGGCGCACTGGCAGGAACGTTCAACGAGATGGCCGCGCGGCTTAAACGCGCACGCGAGCTTGAGTCCCAACTGCATCAGGTTGAGAAAGCTGCCGTCGTCGGACGGCTGGCTGCAGCCATTGCGCATGAGATCCGGAACCCACTGAACTACATCAATCTTACTTTGGACCACCTGCGCTCTTCGTTTGCTCCTTCAGATCCGGCCAAACGGGAAACCTTCGAGCGTTTGGCTGATCAACTTAAATCCGAAGTTGCCAGAATTAATCGCCACATCACCGATTTTCTGAAATACTCGCGACCATCCGCGCTCGAGCTGGAACCGCTGGATCTTCGCGTACAAGCTGAAGACGCTTTAAGGATGATCTCCGGGCCGGCCTCGGAACACGGGATTGAAACCGTCTTAACCGAGAACGGCAGAGTACCTCTGGTTACAGCGGACAAGGATTCCTTGCGGTCGGTGTTTACCAATCTATTGATTAACGGCGTGGAGTCGATAGACGGCGAGGGCGGCACAGTTGAAATAAAACTGTCGGCGAGAACCGAAATCGCGCGCGAATTGAGATAAGCGATACCGGGAAAGGTATCGCTGCAGAAGATATCGCCAAGATTTTTGAGCCTTATTACTCCACTAAGGACACGGGTACAGGCTTGGGCCTTGCTATAGTCAAGAAGGCCATTGATGATCACGAGGGATCAATCACCGTAACTTCGAAACAAGGCATCGGCACGACGTTTACGATTATCCTGCCGACAGAGCAGAAAGAGGGAGATAAGAAGGATGAAGGATGAAGGCAGAAGGATGAAATGAGAAGGAACCTCTTCATCCACTCTTCATAATTGATTCTTTAATCAATCACTATGGCGCGAAAAAGCATACTCGTTGTTGACGACGAAAAATCGCAACGTGAAATCCTGGAAATGATTCTCTCCGAAGAAGGCTATGACGTAACCACTGCGTCTTCAGGCGAGGCCGCAATTAAATTTGCCAAGGACCGCCGCTTCGATCTGGCCCTGACCGATCTAAAAATGACGGGCATGGACGGGATTGAGCTATTGCAACACCTGCTCGGTTTCGACTCTTCAATCATTGTCATCTTATTAACGGCGCATGGATCGATCGAGTCGGCCAAGGAAGCGTTGCGCCGGGGCGCCTTTGATTATCTGGAGAAGCCTTACGACAAGACTGCGCTTTTGGAAACGATAAATCGCGCACTGCAGCGTCTCGACGCGCTCGATACTGAGATCATTTCAGCATCACCAAAGATGGAAGCAGTGAAGCGAATGATCCTGAAAGTCGCGCGTTCGAATTCAACGGTGCTCATACGCGGCGAATCGGGAACTGGCAAGGAACTAATAGCGCGCGCCATCCATAATCAATCGCCGCGCGCCCAGGACATGTTCCAAGCTGTAAACTGCGCGGCTATCAATGAGAACCTGCTTGAGTCAGAACTGTTCGGTCATGAGAAGGGCTCGTTTACCGGCGCCCATGCAGAAAAGAAAGGCCTCTTTGAAATAGCAGATCGAGGCACTCTCTTTCTCGACGAGATTGCCGAACTCGACGTGGCAATGCAGGCGAAACTCTTGCGCGCGTTGCAGGAACGAAAAATACGACGAGTAGGCGGCACACACGAAATCAATGTGGATGTGCGCGTGATAGCCGCGACGAATCGTGACCTTCGCGCGATGGTGGTTGACGGCCGCTTCCGTGACGACTTGTATTACCGAATCAACGTTCTTTCCGTAGACGTTCCACCTTTACGGGAACGACGCGAAGACATTCCGGTCCTCATTGACTACTTTTTGAAAAAACATACGCGGAACACTTCGCGGCTGGTTCGAGGATTGACACCGGAAACTCGCAAGCTGATGGTCGACTACAGTTGGCCCGGGAACGTACGTCAACTCGAATCCGCAATTGAGCGCGCCATCCTCCTTTGCGAGGGCGACCAAATTACGGTTGAAGATCTGCCGTTGGAAGTCCGTCAGGAGTCGCGGCCAGTTGCCGAGGGCGCGTTCAAGTTACCGCCCGAGGGCATCAGCTTCGAGGATGTTGAACGTGATCTGATCATGCAGGCTATGGAACAGACTGACTACAACATCACGAAGTCTGCCAAGTTGCTCGGGCTGACTTTCCGCACACTACAGTATCGTTTGGAAAAGTTTGGTATTAAGAAGCCTGAGGCGAAAGGTGAATCGGCGTGATGCCGGTGTCCCGCAGTTTTAAAGGAACCTTCAGTTGTGGTTTATTGATCTGTTTAGTGTTTGCCGGTTGTACTGACTCACAACAGCCGAAAACAGACACGATCGTTGCCACATCTGAACAGCCCAAGCGAGTGGCGTCAGAGAATGTGGTGAAGGTGGAAGCGCCGGCTGCCGAAATCAACGCCGGTGCGTCAACCGAAGCTCAACGTTCGTTTAAAGATCGACGACGGCTATCACATCAACGCCAACCCGGCGACGTTTCCTTATCTAATCGCAACCGAATTGAACATTCCTAAAGCCGATGGCATCTCGGCTGCCGACATCAAATATCCCGCGCCTTTACAAAGAACATTTTCGTTTGCGCCCGATGCACCGCTGGCGGTTTACGAAGGACACGCCGAACTTAAGGTTGCGCTGATTGCCGATAAAGGCGCGAAGCTCGGGCAAACATCCATTCCCGCGAAACTGCGCATCCAAGCCTGCGACGATCAAGTCTGTTATCCGCCGGGCACAATCGACGTTTGGATTCCGGTAACAGTTAAATAGTGCGGCTGAAGTGAAATTAGTCTGGATAATAATCGCGGTGGTTTGCATAGGGGTCGCAGGTTACCTGGCGCTAAGCGGCCGACTGGAAGCAGCGTTTGTGATTGCCGCTCTTGGCATCGTTTCGTGGTTTTTGAACTATCGCGTGCAAATGAAGGAAATCATCGCCGCAAGCGAAATTGAGGATGCGAACAATGGGGAAGATTCAAATGAGAACTAATTTACTTAACCAGAATTTCATTGGTCATTGTCGGAACATTATTTTTGTTTACCGCCAACGCGCAGGCGTCTGAAGAAAACGATGTGCGCGGCCTGGTCCAACAAACATTTCAGCAGTTGCAATCGCGAAACTACAGTGCGGTCTATGATTCCCTTCCTTCCGCAACCCAAAAGCGGATGTCACGCGCGCGCTTCACTAATGCGCTACAGCGTGCTCAGGGACGTTACACATTGGATCGCATCAGCATTGGGACGGTCCGTGTGGCAGGCGATCTCGCAGTTGCGGATACGGAGCTCTTCGGTCGGGTGATGAGTCCGATAGCCGCCGAAGGCAAGATCGTTGTGCAACAGTATTTAGTGCGTGAGGGTGGGAAGTGGCGCGTGGCGACTGGAGATAACGCTAACGATTCAACGGTTTCTGAAAACCAACCCCGCGTTCGCACGCAAATTTCCTATTCGTCAACCACGCATTTACGTGAAGCAGGGCGGTCAATGGATACAGTGGTCGATGAGATAACGGCGTCGCTTCGCTAGCTCAGCATCAAATCCTCAAACGACAATTGAGCATCATCAACGCGCTCCGTGTACTCGCCGTGTCTAATTCGGTAGCGAGGCACCTCGAGTGCTTCGCGAACAGCGTCAAGGTGAAATCGGATGATGTGTGGAGTGACGCGCACGGAGGGTATGCGACGTTTCCGCGCCAGCCGTCGCACAGTTGATTCGCTTACTTGCAGGACTTTGGCAAGCTGGCGAGCAGTAAGGAATTCTTCACGCTCTTCCATGATTTAGGATGGGCGTATCCTATAGCAAATGCAAAAAATCTTTCAAACATAAAACACAAGTCAGAAGCGCTTCGGTGATTTCGGGACTTGGACGCCGTATTCTGCTGAACCGCATGCGCCGACAATCGTTGACTCGAACTCGAATTCTGACTCTGATCTCTGATTTTTGGCGGGAATATTGACTGTGAGGGCGACGCGGTAGACGGCGGCGCCATCTATCTCCACATCCTTACTGACTGGTTCACCACCACTCACTTTGGCGGTGACGCGGTATTTGGCCAGCTCGGGCAGAAGCCGAAAGACGAATGACCCGGTTTCGTTAGTCACACGTCCATCTATCTTCTTCGTCGTGCCGTCGTCCAAAAGCTTTGCTAATTCGATTTTCACATTCGGAGCGCTGAGCCCGTTCTGGTTGAAAACGCTTCCACGAATAAAGGCGATCGATCCCTCGTCGATACCGAGTACTAGATTGTCACCAATCGAACGAGTCTTACCGGCTTTAACTTCCACGTCTTCAATGGTACCGACGCTGAGGCCAGGCTTTCGAAACGTAACACCGTAACGGCCCGGCACGAGGCGTGAAACCAGGAATTCGCCTTTTTTATCTGTCACGCTCTGCGCAACTTCGCGATCGCCCTGCCTGACAATCACCGCCACGCCAGCTGGCGTTCCTGTCTCAACGCGAACTTTGCCCTTGAGCCCGCCGTTTGATTTGTCCTGCGCCGGTGCGCTGGCAGCGAGGAAACAGACGAGAAGAAGGCCAAAAATCGTTTTAGTTTTCATTGGTTTGATTTTACCATCATCCGCCGGATTGATCGGAACCGTGGAGTTGATGCCAAACACTAACTGCCTGTTGCCTAAAACCTCGATAAACGTCGCATTCACAAATGCACTGAAACCCCAGGCCGCTCGCAAACGTTCTCACAATTGGCGTCTCATAAATCGGACTCGTATAATTTCCTGGATTGGCCATAAATGTAGTTCAACCGAATGAGTAAGTCTCGCCGTTTCATCAAACCAATACAATTCCTCTCGCTCGCATTAGTTTTGATCGCGTCAAGCATCCTGCCCTGCGTTTCTCAGGAAACTGATTCGAAGACCCAACGTCCCCGCCAGGTGTTTCCCAGGGATGATGATCAGCCCGACGATGTGCTGAAAATTGACACTGATTTGGTTTCGGTTGATGTATTGGCGACCGACGCCGAGGGCCGGCCAGTTAAGAATCTGGAAAAACAAGATTTCAAGTTGTTTGTTGATGGGATTGAGCAGCCGCTGGCGTTTTTTCAGGTCGAACGACGAAGCGGTCAGCCGCGGCCGCTGGCGGTTGTGTTTGCCATCGACATTTCCGGAAGCATGACAGCTGAGGAGATGGAACGCTTGCGACTGGCGCTGAACGCGTTCTCAGCAAAACTTGCGAATCATCCGGCTTTGTACGCAGTTATGGCATTCGGCATGAACGTCAAGGTCCTTCAGAAGTTCACGTCAGAGCCTCGCAAGCTTGACCAGGTCTTTGATCGGATTGCGCGCGAGCCCAATGGACTCTCGACGCATACATACGATGCGGTTGACGATGCTATCCGCTTGCTGGTGCGCCAGGCTCCACGCACGCGCAACCGGCGGTTTTATGAAACGCGCGGTGCTCGTGATCACAGATGGCTTCCCAGTCGGTGATACTGTTTCTGCAAACACAGTGATCGAGCGAGCCAACGCCGCCGACGCAAGCATTTATGTCGTGACTCTTCCGTCGTTTTCCCGTGTGATGGCCTCCACCGCTGCGCCTCTACCGACACCCTTGGATGTTAGCGGATTAGCGGACTTAACCGGTGGCCGAAGTATCTATGCAGAGGACCAGCATTACGAGGCACTGTTTCGTGCGCTTGCCGAGGAAGTAACTTCAGCTTATGTGCTTGCGTTTTATCCGCCTGAGCAAAAGCGGCGGGATGGACAATTTCACAACGTTCGGATTGAGGGGCCGAAGGGGTTAATACTTCGACAAAGTCGTCCTGGGTTCCAGGCTGAGGGCAAGAGTAAGAAGTAACGCGGACAGAACCGGACGCCACCCGAGAGTTTGCTAGTCCCCTGGTTTCAGGTCAAAACTCGTCTTCCTCATCGTCGTCTAAATCTTCCTCTTCCACGATGTCGAGCTCCACCGGATCGAGGCCAACCACTTCTAAATCGGTACCACATTCCTCGCACGAGACGGTCTCGCCTTTATCAACATCCGTATCAACGTGAACATCTGCATCACACTCCGGACAGGTTCCAGTCGGCACTGCTTTTCCTCCTGCAAGTATTCAAGGCAGCCAACATCGAAGTTATCGGGTCACTGCCTAAGATTTTTGTTATGTCAGCCACTCTACCCGCGCCTGTAGGTTTTTGCAATACCCGTTTTTGATGACAGCAGGCACCCTTAGCGGTAACGTTACTCCCAAGAAAATCACCTCGAACTGTGGCTTTCCACAGCACGCTGATCCGTAGCCAGCGGCGGCTAGAGACGTGTTAACATGTGCCCCGACTGTTTAACGCCGCCTCGAAGATTTAGCAATTTAATCTCATTATTCCCCCATGCTCGCGTTCATCAAACGGCGACAGTTTGGCTTCGGCTTGCTCCTGTGTCTCACTCTGCTGCTTGTCATCTCCTACTTCGCGCTGGCCAGGATAGGAAACGCGAATCACGCTGCTGCCAATAAATCAATTGCATCCGTGCCGGTTAACAAAACTCCGGACTCGGTCTCTTTAGATTCTGATAACGACGGCATTCCTGACTCGGCAGAACTTCAAAGTTACTCAGATCGTGAAAACTTCCGCCGCTGGTTCACGCTCATCGCCGAAGGACAATTCTATCGACAGAGTCTGGACTGGAACGCGGAGCAAAGAGACTGTTCCGGCCTGGTGCGGTTCGCCTGGCGTGAAGCGCTGCGACGTCATGATCGGCCGTGGTACCAAAAAATGGGCCCGGGCTATGAAGCAGTTGCGGCTGATGTGGGTCGCTACAGTCTCGATAGCAGTCCACTCGGTGAAAAGCTCTTCCGCACGAACTTTGGATCATACAAAGAAGGCGATTTATCGAGTGGCTCCTTCTCCGAGTTTGCCGACGCACGCAGTCTTAAAAGTTTCAACGCTAAATTCATCAGCCGGGATCGCGAACAAGCGCGGCCCGGCGACCTTCTCTTCTTTTACCAGCCCTGGGTTCAAAAGTTTCCCTATCACGTCATGATTTTTCTCGGTGACTCCAAGCTGAGCAGAGAAAATTCGACTGATTGGGTTGTCTATCACACCGGCTCTTCGCCGACCGATGAAGGCACGGTGAAGAAAGTGGAATTGTCCGTACTGGACCATCATCCGAACAGGCGCTGGCGTCCCGTCGAAAGCAATTCCCATTTTCTCGGTTTCTACCGACTTAAAATTCTCGACTAGCCCAAGGAGGCTAAGCCGTGGTGCAAACTGAATTCTCGATCCCATCGTGTCCTGACTGCTTCACTAATCTATCTGGTCGTCATTGCCGGAGCGCTTAACGATCGCCACGCTACGCTCTCGTGCTAAAGCAAAGCCTGAGCCCCCGCCGATAGAGACCATAGAAGTCGAAAAACCGCCGGCAACAAAACCCTTCTTTTCTCTTTCAACGAACCGGACGTACGGATCAAACGACAATGCGCGGCTTTGGGTCGACTACCAGGGTGTCGATCACATGGACTTCCGTGTGTATCAAGTGAAGGATCCGCGCAAAGTTTTTTACCGGACTAAAAGATCCTCACCAGATGGGCAAAGACGAAGAAGAAGAGATTGCCGCCACCTTGCCCCCACGGCGCAAATCGTTTTTGGAAAAAGTTCGTGGCTTCAAACGTTGGGCCGATGCCGGAATTAAAACCTTTGTGCGCGCGCAACTTCGTCGCAACTCGCGTCAGGCGTTTAATCAAAAGTTTCGCAAAGAAGATGAACCCGTACGCACGCCTTTAAACGTTGCCGACTATGCGCGCGTGCCTTTGCTGAATCCTGACATGCTGGTCACCAGTTGGCGCGAAATGTTGCCGCCGCTCGAAGACGAATACGACAAGCGGATGATTCCTTTGGGCAAACGCAGTCCCGGTGTCTATCTCGTGGAAGCGGTCGCGGGCGAGTTGCGCGCTTATACAGTCGTAGTGGTAACCGACCTAACCATGATTGATAAAACGACGCGCGACGGCGAGCTGCTGATTTACACAGTTGACCGCAAAACGGGCGAGCCGCGGCCGGGCGCACAAATCGAAGTAATCAAAGAGAAGAAGACGGTTGCGTCGGGTGTTACTGACAGCCAGGGAATCCTTCGCACGAAGATTGATAAACCAAAGTCCGAGCAGGCGGAGGAGGAAGACGAAGCCGAGGAAACTGAAGAAGAGGTCGAAGCGGAAGAGGAGACAGGTCCAATCCACTCCTGATACTTGCCAGGCAAAGCAGTAACTTCGCCATCTCCGATCTTGGTTCGTTTTATTTCAGTGGCTACGAAGAAGAAGAATCCGAGCAGATCAAAGGTTACATCTACACGGACCGTCCGATTTACCGTCCCGCTCACAAAGTTAATTTCAAGGGCATTGTCACGAGCGGTGGACGCCGCAGGCGCTTACAAGACGATCTCCGGAGACACCGTGAATGTCACAATCGAAGATCCCAATGGCGCGTCTATCTTCAACAAAGAACTTCCTCTTTCGTCCAGCGGCACATTCAAAGGTGACATTGAAATAGGAGAAGAAGCGCCGCTGGGCAACTACAACATCGTTGCCGAGATTGATGGCGGCCGTTCCAGCAGCAGCTTCGAAGTTGCCGAATATAAGAAGCCTGAATACAAAGTTACGGTCTCTACCCCAGGGAAATTTGTTCCGGCCGGACAGAAAGTAAACTTTGGCGTCGATGCGAAATACTTCTTCGGTTCACCAGTCGCGAATGCTGAAGTGAAGTATTACATCTATCGCTCGCGTTATTACGCATGGGGTTATGGTGAAGACGATTCGGAGCCAACCGGCGAGGACGATGAAGAGGACCAGTATTCGAGTTACTACAGCGGCGGCGACGACATGGTCGAGGAAAATGAAGGGACACTCGATGCGCGCGGACACCTGAACGTCGAGTTCCAGGTTCCGCCCGCCGATGAAAACGACGCCACGGACTACACCTACCGGCTCGAGGCGCAGGTAACAGACGCCGCGCGACGCACCATGGACGGCGCCGGCAGTTTTGTAGCAACCCGTGGCAACACCGTCGCACGAGCCGACACCGATCGTTATGTGTATCGAAAGGGCGACGTGGCTAAGGTCAAAGTTACGACGAGTAACTACGACGGCCATCCGGTCAGCGCCAAAGTTCAACTTCAATTTGTTAAGCGCACCTGGACTAAGAAACCAAAGACTGCAGAAGACGAAGAGGACGAGTATTACTACCCTCAATATGAGATGCACGAGCGCCAGATTGGCTCGGGCTACGTGGAAACTGATGCCCAGGGAAACGGCACGTACGATTACACCACCAACGAAGACGGCAACATCACGATCAAAACGATCGTCAATGAGGCTGGAAAGAATGTCGTCTCATTAGGCGGTTATCTGTGGGTCAGCGATCAATATGCGTCGTGGCAGGATAATGCTTACTACAGCGAGGATCACGAATCGATCAAGCTGGTGCCCGACAAGAAGTCGTACCGGCCGGGCGAAACTGCGCATGTGCTGGCCGTGCTGCCAAGTGATCAGGCCCACTTGCTGGTGAGCACCGAGCTCAACACGGTCATGTCCGTCCAGCACGTCTCGTCACCCGGAAGAACAATCGTTCTCGATATCCCGATTACCGCGAACTACGCGCCCAACGTGTTTCTCAATGTGTCGTACGTCAAAAACGGCGACATGTTCATCAGCGATAAGCGTCTGGTCGTGCCGGCCCGCGACAAGATGCTCGACCTCGAGATCATTTCAAATAAGAACGAGTACAAGCCGCGCGAGACTGCCTCTTACACAATCCTTGCTCGCAATGCCGACGGTAATCCTGTGCCCGGCGCGGAAGTCAGTCTGGGCGTTGTAGATGAATCCATTTACAGCGTTGCGCCTGATTATTCGGGAAACATTAAGACTGAGTTCTACGGCACTGCGCTACAACAGCGTCGAAACGCACCTCTCGATTAACTACAGCTTCACCGGCTATGCGGGCGATAAACCGATGGAGCTGGCAAAGAATAAACCAACGTACCAACTTGCCGATTTCAAGAATGAAGGCAACACGGTCCAACCGACCATTCGAAAGAACTTCAAGGACACGGCTTTCTGGCAACCTGACGTGGTGACCGGCGCAGACGGCAAAGCCACAGTCACAGTTGACCTTCCTGACAACCTCACAACCTGGCGTGCAACGGCGCGCGGCGTTACTGCTGATACAAAGGTCGGGCGCCACCAAATACAAAGTGGTCGCTCGCAAAGATGTGATCATGCGTCTTGAAACGCCGCGCTTCGTTACCCAGGGCGACACGGTCACGCTGTCCGGCATCGTTCACAACTATCTAAACAACGACAAATCAACCCAAATTTCGCTGGCGGTCGATGGCGCCCAGCTTCAAAGTGCGGGACAACAGACCGTCACCGTTAAGAAGCAGGGCGAACATCGCATTGATTGGCAAATTACTGCGCCCAATGTCGGCGAAATAAAACTTCTGGCTAAAGCCCTAACCGACACCGAGTCAGACGCCGTTGAGCTGCCGCTGACGGTTGTGCCCCGCGGACTCCATCAAGTTAAGAACGAATCGTGGACATTTGCCGAGGAGAACGCCGACAAAACTTTTTCGATGCCGCTGCCGCCGGAGACTGATCCGCGCGCGCGCAATCTTCGAATTGAAGTCGCGCCTTCTGTAGCCGGAACACTTTTTGGAGCGTTGGATTACCTGACCACCTATCCGTACGGCTGCACTGAACAAACGATGTCGAGCTTCCTTCCCAACGTGATCGTCACGCGAGCGTTGAAGGACGTGAAGACTACCACCATTCGCAACTCCGAAGATCTCGAAAAGAAAGTGAAGAAGGGCATGGATCGCCTTTATGCCTATCAACACGCTGACGGCGGCTGGGGATGGTGGAAAGACGATCAGAGCGATCCCTTCATGACGGCCTATGTCATCAGCGGACTCACGTGGGCCGATCAGGCTGGATATGACGTTGCGAGCGATCGCATCGCCAACGGCCGGCAAAAACTTAAACAGATGCTTGACTCCGGAACCACCGAAGCCGGCACCGCCATCGATCTGGAGACGCGGGCCTTCATGGTCTACGCCATGGAGGAAAGTGGCGGCAGCGAGAGCCATCACCTCGAACGAATCTATGGCGAGCGCGGAAACCTGCAGCCCTATGGCCGGGCGCTCCTGGCACTGACCTTGAAACAACGCAACGATGACCGGCGTGCGCGCGAAGTTGCAAATGAAATTGAACGCACCGCCACGTCCGACAACTTCTATACAAATTGGGAGTCGCGCCGGAAAGCAATGCTCGACTTCGCAGAACAAAACGACACTGAAGCGACGGCTTTGTCGCTGAAGGCATTGTCGCAAGATTAAGCCTGACAGTCAGCTCCTTCCCCGCGTTGCTCGTTGGCTGGTTTCGAATCGTCGTAATAGTCATTACTGGAGTTCGACCAAAGACACGGCGTTCGCCATCTTTGGTTTGATTGACTACTTGAAGGTCAGCAAAGAACTTTCGCCTGATTACGACGTCGAAATCTATCTCAATGGCGAGAACGTGTTGACCCAACACGTCGCATCGGCTGGCGCGTCTCAAACGTTTTCGATTAACCGCAAAGGCACGGACGTAGCCGGCGGAAATGACATACGCGTAGTTAAACGTGGAAAGGGCCTGGTCTATTTTACTGCGGCGCTCGATTACTACACCGGCGAAGAAGATGTCGCCGCGCGTGGTTTGGCCGATCTGAATATTACGCGCGAGTACTTCCGGCTGAGAGTGGTTGAAGATGGCTACAAACTTAAGTGGGCCATCGATCCGCTTCGAGGAGAAGTTCGTTCCGGCGACGTTCTAGTGTGAGGCTAAAACTCAACGGCAGTAAAGCGCGGCACCTGATGATTGAGGATCCGATTCCTGCAGGGGCCGAACAAGTGGAGAGCGTGGGCAATTTGAATCTGGACCACTCGTCTGAAAACGGTTGGTCTGATTGGTATAGCTCGCGCGAGTTTCGAGACAACCGGACGGTGTTTTTCATGGATTACTTTGATGGCGACGCGACTTTCCAATACGCGATGCGGGTGCAGGTGCCCGGCCAATTCCGAGTGGCGCCGGCGCGTGCAGAGTTGATGTACAAGCCTTCGATCCGATCAAACACGGCGTCGGCGAAGATGGACTTCCGGGAAAGAAAAGTGACGCTGAGAAACCGCTCCTCTCCTTGGAGTGCGCCGACCTGTCGGCGCTTTATTTCGGCGGCGGCTTGACGCCGCCTTCGGACATCTAAGCTCAACTGCAAAAATAAACGCGCGCGCCAGGTCGCGCGCTACCAAAGCGCCGACAGGTCGGCGCATTCAAGGAGAGGCGGCATAATTGAATGCTGAGAGAAACTTTTCAATCAATCATCGCGGCGACGCGCAATGTTTTCAGTAACTGGCGTCCCATGTTGCTCGTCGCTCTTGTCTACGCTTCCCTGCTCGCCGCCCTCTACATTTTTGTAGTTGTCAGAGAGGCCAGTATGGTGCAGGTGGTGTTGACGTTCGTGCTTGCATTGGCTGCTCCCCTTCTCTTTTTCCTGCTTCAGTCGATGATAGTTGGCGGCATTCCCAGTGAGGGTCAGGTGTCTTTGAGTTCCATGCTGAAACGGTCACTCGCCAATTTTTGGAAGCTGATTCTTGTTACGCTGCCGTTGATCGCGCTGACCGTGCTCATCGCCTATCTATTGACGAAGGCCCAGGCGCGTTTAGGCGCCACGCTTCCGGATGCGGCGGCGGAACTTCCCACGGCGCATGGCGGCTGGTGCACGTGAGGCGGCGAGGCCCATTGACTGGAAGGCAGCGGCCATTTCTACAGTTCGCTATTTACTGTTTGGATTAGTTCTGCCGCTGGCAGCGATCCATATCTGGCTGGCCACCGCGCGTGAAGGTCTGGGGTCTGCTGTCAAAAGAGTCGGCGGAATTATCGGCCGCGCTTTCTCGCCGCAATCGGTGCTCGATCTATGTCGTGGGCTTCATTGTCTTCGGCGTCATTCCATACTTCATCCTTTTCAAATCTACCTCTTCAAGTCGCGCGTGGTTGGAAATCTCTCTGCTCGTCATGCGCCTTGCGGCAGTGTTCGCGTCTAACTCTGTTTGGTTGGGTTATCACCGTGAAAGCACTGTCGTTGTTGAGCGGTGGACCGCCGCCCGCTGCAAAAGAGGCAACTTGATGTTCTCGAGATCTATCGCAAGTAGTGGTTTTCAACAACGCGGCATCGAGCGTTGGGCGATCTGGGCTGTCGGCCTCATCACCGTGACAGTCGCCGCATGGGCTCTCGCTCCATACGCAAACCGCGGAGCGTTACTCGCCGTCAACAGCGTCGCCGAACGAAGTTGAGTTGGACCAGCGGCTGCAACAGGCAGCGACTTCGGCGTTAGCCGATACACGCGGGACGATCATTGTTATCGATCCACAGACCGGGCGCGTCCGCGCCGTGGTGAATCCCGAAATGGCTTTCGGTGAAAGTCTGCCTCCCGGCTCCACGATTAAACCTTTCACCACGCTCGCTGCACTTAAGACAGGTCTCATCGATGACGACTCGCAGACCTTGTGCCGTGAAGAGTATTCACACGACGACTTTCACACTGTATGCGCACACCCGCGTGGTCTAAGCCCGCTAAATCCAACTGATGCCCTCGCATATTCCTGCAACTACTATTTCGGAAAGGTTGGAGAACGGTTGGATGAGTCCGCGTTCGTTTCAACGCTGTCTCAGTTTGGTTTTGGAAAAAAGACTGGGGTTAACGTTCACGAGGAAGCGAACGGCAAGCTTGTTCGGGGCGAGTGGCGTTCCCAAAACGCGATCGGAGAGACCGACAACTTCTACGCGACGCCAATTCAGGTACTCAACGCTTACGCCGCCCTGGCCAACGGCGGTCGTCTCTTTATCCCCCAGGTCGCTGGTCCAACAGGTTTCGTGCCGAAGATTCAGTCCCAGTTTGCAATGGATCACGACCAGCGCGCGCTAATCATGAAAGGAATGCGCGGCGCGGTGCGTTACGGCACTGCTGAAACTGCCGGACTCTATTCCATTCCAAAGTACATTTTTGGAAAGACCGGAACGGCGACGCAGATCAATGGTTTTCGCACACAAGGCTGGTTCGTCGGTTTCGCGTCTGACCTCAACGACGACGCGCCGGAAGATTCGGAGTCTGACAGTAAACACATAAAGCTAGGCGTGCTGGTGTTTCTCACGAAGGCACACGGCTCAGACGCTGCGAAGGTCGCGCGCCGCGTCTTTGAGGAGTACGCGCGGTTCTCAGTTCCTAATCAGAAAGACACGACAACTCCGGTGCCGTTGGCTGATTCTTCCAGGGCCCCTGGTCAAGTCAAAGTTCATTCGGTCGCACAAAACGTAACTCGCACAATTTCTCTGGAGGACTACATAGTTGGCGTCGTTGCCGCCGAAGGCAGCACGGAGAATGAACCAGCGGCGCTGCAGTCACTCGCAATTGCCAGTCGCACTTTCGCGCTGAAAAACATTGGCCGCCATTCCAGGGAAGGATACGACTTTTGTTCGACGACGCACTGTCAACGCTACGTTTCAACCACTGATGATGTTTCACCGGGCGTTACGGATGCCGTTCAAACAACATCAGGCGAAACACTGCGCGATGGGACTCAACTTGCTGACGCTTACTTCAGCGCGTCGTGTGGAGGGGCCACAGCAAACGTCGCCACGCTCTGGGGCACGTCCGCGCCCAATTCACCTGCGCGGTGTTCAGGATGAATTCTGCGTAACCGAGAAACATCACAGTTGGACGGATGTCATTTCAACGGCGCAATTACAGAAAGCGCTGCACAGCGATCCGCGCACGAGTGTCGCCGGCCAGGTTAGTGATGTGAGTGTGTACCGGCATGATGAAACTGGCCGTGCAGAATTAATTACGATTAAGGGTAGCCGGCAAATCACGATCAACGGTTGGGACTTCAAAATTATTGTTGGGCGGGCCCTTGGGTGGAACGTCTTGAAGAGCTCCCGTTTTGAAATCACAAAATCAGGCCCCAACTTCATCTTCCGCGGCAGCGGCTTTGGCCACGGACTCGGACTCTGCCAGGAAGGCGCGCATGTGATGGCGGCCCGCGGAGCTACATACAGACAGATTCTATCGAAGTACTTTCCTGGCGCGCGCATAATGAAAGCCGAAGCTTCAACGTGGTCCGCCGACGTGCTATGGCGGGGCGAATCACAATTTCGCACCACAGCGGGAACGATCCAACGGTCGAGACGAACTCTCTCCGGCGAACACGTTCGCGTCAGTTATCCAACGTCGATCGAGCAGCGTGAAATAGAAAGTTTGTTAAGCGAGGTTCAGTCACACCGCCGCAGCCTTGGAGCGCGATTGAGTGCAGCTGGATTGCCTGCCCAGGTTCCCGCTCTCGAGATTTTTATTAATGAGACGACCGGCGATTTCGTAGGCCGAACAGGACAACCTCCCTGGGCCGCCGGTGCAAGTAAAGGAAGTCGCATTGAACTGCAACCGCTTACTGTATTGAAGCGTCGAAATGTTTTAACAACTACTTTGCGTCACGAACTGGTCCACGTGTTAATCGATGGCATCGGCGGCGGACGCACACCCCGCTGGCTTGCTGAAGGTTTGGCGATCTATTTCGCGGGGGAAGGCCCGCTGGTTTCACGCAACGCAGCACGTAAGGCGCTCACAACAGATCAAATCGAGCAAAGGCTTTCTGCGGCAAAATCACCTGAAGAAATGAAAGCGGCATACGCGGCCGCGTACAGCGAAGTGCGGCGTCTAGTTGAGAGCGAGGGCGAAACAAATGTGTGGCGTCGCGTGGCACGGTAGCTGCTTTAATTCGCTCCGGAGGAGCGACATGTTTATAGCAGCCAACCGAACCCAACGGTTTCGCTCCGTAAGGAGCGAAACGTCGAATGCAGGAGCAACATTTACCGAGACATCGCGCTCCTACGGAGCGCCAAATATTGTATGCAGCGTCAGGCTATAGACATCTCGCCCCTCTGGGGCGAAGTCGGCCCAGACACCGCCGTAGCGCACTTCCAAAATGAAATTCCCGGATCTGAATTCAACCTACCCATTCAAATGTTGAAATCAAAACAAATCCTATTCGCGCTCACAACGTTACTTTTCTTGTTCGTTTCGCCGCTCTCTCTATCGGCACAACAGAAACGGCCAGCAGCTCCAGCTAAAGCGCCCGCGGCTTCTCAAGCCACCGAGCCGGTTCTCACTTTCGACACGCTGCTCGCGGATGACAACTACCGCGTCTATTCCGAAGTAAGAAATGTGGGGTCGCTTGTGCGAACCCAGGGTTTTAACGACTTACTCGATCCCATCATCAAGCTGGCGTCCCCGCCCCAACAGTTTGCTACTGTGCTGAAGTGGATTAAAGCCCATGCTGATCCCCTCGCCGGATCACGTTTTTGCGTGGCCGGTTGGCCCTCAAAGAAGACGCTCCCTCAGTTTTTGTTTGCTATCGAGTTTGCATCGCCCGAAGAAGCGAAAAAGTTCGAATCGGACTTGCGCGTGTTTTTACCCAAACTGGATCCGAAGCCCGTGGCGTCCCCTTCGCCTGGCACGTTCACCAGCCGTCGCCACGCCTGGTCCAGGTCCGACGCCCGCAGAAAATCCGGATTCGTTTGCTCAACTTCAGACCAAACAAGTAGGCGCTCTCATTCTGATCACGGAGAAACCGCTTACGCTTAGCAACTTGAAACCACGCGGCAGTCGATTGCTCGCTGAAGATCCCAACTTCTCACTCGCGCGCAACCAGTTCGCTTCAGAGTCGTTTTTCCTTTACGTCGATTTCAAGGCGTTAGAAAAGGAAGCCAGGGAGCAAAGACAAAGATGGGAAGAAGAAGAAAAGCGGCTACAAGAGCACGCGGCGGCCAACCCAACCCCAGAACCTACGCCGGATACTGAAGAGGAACTTACTGTTTCACCGCAGGACGACTTCCAAATCTCATCGGCTCCCCGATCACCGGAACTGATTCCACAAACGGCAACCGCAGATTCTGCTAAGCAGTCGACGACACAAAGGGAGCTCAGTGAGTCGATCAACTCGTTTATGGTTCCACTCTCAATGGCTCTGTTTGGGGGTCGAGCCAAGTGGCCCGAGGCGGTGGGAGCGGCCCTGGCTTTCGAAGGCGATTCATATGTCCTTCGCGCCCTGGTTCTCAATACCGCCGACAACAGACCTCTGCCTCTGCCGTTTGTTCCGCAAATAGCGTCCGGTCCGGCGCTTACGCCAAACTCCCCGAACATAATGCCGGGTGACGTGGATCTGTTCGTTGCTCTTTCGCTTGACCACGCACAGATATATGACGGGATGATTAAAGCCTTCCGTGAACAGACAGCGTTTTATCAAACTGCGGGCGCCAGCATTAAAATGCCCTCCTCGCCTTTCTTGGCTTTTGAGGGGAAGACTGGAATAAACGTCAAGGACGAGCTGCTGCCTTTGCTCGGAAATGAGATGGCCCTGGCCATACCAAAGCCTGCGAGTAGCAGCAAATCACCAGCTTCTGAAGCGGTAACCGGGGACACCGAAGCCAACGAAGATCGGAGGAGTGTTCGATCGCCTGAATTGATGCCGATAATTGCTATCTCCATAAAAGATAAGGATGCGGTTAAGCAGCTCATCCCAAGGATTTTTGAATCGTTGGGTCTCAAAGGCGCAAATATGTTGGCGCACACAGAGAAACGCGAGGACACGGAGATCGTTTCCTACGCCAACCTGTTCTCGTACGCGTTCATTGGAAACTTCCTGCTGGTCACGCCTGACGCTGCATTGACTCGTCGCGCAGTTGATTCGTATCTCAGCGGTGAAACCCTGTCGGCTAACGGTCGTTTTAAAAATGCGACCCGTTGGCAATCGAGCCAGGTGCAGGGACAGGTCTACGTTGGTTCGGACTTCGTCGATAATTATGTTTTTGCCGGCAAACAAAAACCGCAGAACGTTTCTTTGCAGTCAAACCAACCCATTGAGCCGCTCACGTATTCCCTCGCGAATGAGGGGCTTGGCCCACTTCACGAAGCTCGCATTCCGCGAAGCCTGCTGACGATGGTAGTGGCCGGCATTTCAAGTCAAGCTGACGAATCGCCGATCTTCACCAACGAGTCCGTTGCCAAAAATGTGTTGCGTACCCTCGTGTCCGCGCAAGCGACGTTTAAGGAAACCAAGGGGAACGGGCACTACGGATCGATGGACGAATTGGTTGCCGCGGGACTCATAACGAAGGACTTGTTTGAGAGGTACGGCTACAAGATTGAGGTATCGGTTCTATCGAACAAGTTCGAAGCCACTGCGTCTCCTCTCGAATATGGCAAGACTGGCAGAAGATCTTTCTACGTTGATGAGAGCGGTGTATTACGCGGAGGGGATCACGCCGGTGGTCCGGCCACGCTTTCGGACAGTCCGATAAATGAATAGGAGGCAGGAGGCGGGCTCCAGGCGGCAGGAGATAATGCATCGCGTTCTCCTGCGCCCTGCGTCCTGCCGCCTGCCTCCTGTCTTTAAAGATTCTCAATCACTACCGGCTCAACCTCGTCAGCCAGCTCAAAACCAAACACTTTTGAGTAGAAGTAAAGCTCACCATCCAGTGCTCGCTTGATGTTCTGTGCCTGGCGAAAGCCATGCTGCTCGCCGTCAAACGGAAGATACGCAACCGGAATTCTTTTCGCCCGAAGCGCTTCCACCATCATGACCGCCTGGTTTGGCGGCACTACTTTGTCCTCCAGACCCTGGAAGAAAATTACCGGACATGAAAGCTGCTCGATGAAATTGATTGGCGAGCGCTCGTGGTAAATGTCTTTGCGCTCTGGATATGGACCGATAAGCCCATCGGAGTAACGGGACTCAAACTTATGCGTGTCTGTTTGAAGCGCCTCAAGATCACTGACTCCGTAATGACTGGCGCCCGCGCGAAACGTGTTGCGGAAAGTAAGCGCGCACAGCGTCGTATATCCACCGGCACTGCCGCCGGTAATCAACAACCGATTGCCATCCACCTCATCGAGTTCTACCAGATGGCACGCTCCGTTAATGCAATCGTCAACATCCACGATTCCCCACTGGCCCTGCAGCCGTTGACGGTAAGCGCGTCCAAAACCTGTGCTGCCGCCGTAATTCACGTCGAGCACTGCGATGCCGCGGCTCGTCCAATACTGAATCGCCAGACTCAAAGCGGTGGTCGCGGCTGCGGTTGGACCACCATGAATCTGAATTAGAAGCGGCGGACGCTCAGCATCGGGCGCTTGAAAATCTCGATTCTTCGGCCGGTAAAAAAAGCCATGCGCCGTGGCCCCCTCAGTGGTGGGGAATTCAACAGGCTGCGGAGTGGAAAAGTAACCCTCGTCGATGTTGAGGTCGTTCGAACGCTTCAACACTTCAATGGTTCTGTTTTCCAGGTCGAGCCGCACAATCGCCGCGGGCTCGGTGGGAGACGCAACGCGCATTACTGCCTGGCCTTGCGAGACGCGCACATACCTAATGTCGGTGTAAGGCGTCTCCAGTGGCTCAAAGTTCTTCGTTCGAGTGTTGATGAGCGCCAATCGAAAGATGCCCCGCTCGATGTAGGCGCAAACAATTCTCTCCTCTGACTCAAAGCTGTAGGCTGACATACCAAAGCCCCATTGCGGCATGCCAAACTCCGCATTGCGCTCATGAATGGCCTCAGTAAGACCTTCAACCGATTGCCGGTAAAGGTTCCACCAGCCACTCCGGTCGGAAACAAAATAAAGGGAGCCATCAGGCGACCATTCGGGTTGGAATATGGATTCGTCCACGCCGCCCGCCACCTTCGCAGCGTCTTGAAGAGAACCGTCTTCACCAAAGTTTGCGGTCCATAGTTCGCAGCCGTCCCAGGGCATGTTTGGATGGTTCCACGTTAACCACGCCAGCCGGGAGCCGTCGGAACTAATTTTCGGTGACGAGTAGAAGTCATTTCCAGAGACCAGCACGCGCCCGGAGTCAAGGTTGCCGGTCAGTTCCAAACTTACCAGCGTGTTGACTGCCTCACGGTCTGGCGTCGTGTGATCCTCGCGAACGCAGATTAATCGTCCGCGACTTTCGTCGACGACCGTATCGGCATACCGCATTGCAACGTCTGGTGTTATTGGTTTCGGCTCGCCCCCCTGCTTTTGCACGTACAGTCGTTGGTCCGCGAAGTTGGAAAAGTAAACGCGGCCGTTGCTTTCTGCATAATCGCCACCGCCATACTCGTGTACACGCGTGCGCGCGTTGAAACCCTTGGGAGTGAGGTCATGTACCGCGCCACCCGAGTCGTGTTTGACGATAACGTTGCGCCCGCCTTCGGTCGGCCGCATTTCAATCCAGTAGATGTCGTCGCGATCGATTAGCGGCTGGGTCAGCCCAATTGAGCCGCCCACAATCAAATCGGACGTGATAGGTGATTTCCAGGAACCGTAAGGCGCCATGCGAGGTCCAGGCATTGAGGAGTCTCAACTCTCTTTACTTTACCCAATATTTTGCGACTTTCTGAAGTTACTTCTTGGCCCACAAGTTTGCCAACCTACACCATTGCGGCACGCGGGAAACCTTTGCCAAGATTTTGTTACGACCTTGTGAAGTCTTTGCAAGAATACTGCAACCACGGACCAACTGGGTCGGCTTAACATCCCGCATCGTTAATTCTCCATGGGAGAACTGAGATAAAGGCAAGGGCGTCGGTCTTGGGGGAGGTCGGCGCCCATCGTCTTTTTTGTCCTGCCTGCGCTCTCTATTCCACAGATAACTAGTTGAGGTTTAAAACCACCGGCCTGCGGGCACAAAGAGTGCCTTTCGTGTTGTTTCGTGTATTTCGTGGATGATTTTGGCGTCGTACTTAAGGCGATCCACGAATTAACACGAACTAACACGAAACGAGGCATCATCCTCGGTTGACCTCAACTCGTTATGTTGACTTCTTGTGCAAGGCTCCACCGGCCCTGGTGCGTTGGTTTCGATTGACTCCAATTCAAAACCGAATCACAATTCGCGCGAATTTTAAGCCTTTGCGTGAGGTGCGTCCTCCATGCGGCGAGTCCTGGTTCTCCTGCTAAGCATCGTCTGGTTTTCCAGCATCATTCCCCTTTCGGCCGTTACAGCACAAACATTCCGACCCGTGGTGCGCGGGCGTCGCGGAGTCGTGGCCGGGGGCCATCCGCTGGCTGTCGAAGCAGGAATGCGAATTCTGCAACAGGGCGGCAACGCTGTGGATGCAGGGGTTGCGACTATCCTGGCCGGATCGGTGATTGAGTTTTCTCACTTCTCTTTTGGCGGCGAAGTCCCAATCCTTATCAAGCTCAAGGGAAAACCAGTGGTAGTGGTGGAAGGGATGGGCCCGGCTCCCATGAAAGCCACGCGCGAGTTCTTCATCAATCGGGCCAAAAGTGAAACTGCGGGAATGGCCACAATGGCGGGCGCCAAGTCCGGCGCGATACCGTCTACTGGCCCGCTTCCCGCCACCGTGCCCGCGGTTCTCGACGCTTGTGTCACCGCACTGGACCAGTTCGGAACAAAGTCGCTCGCTGACGTTATGCAGCCGGCCATCGAACTGGCTGACGGCTTCCCGATCGATGAACTGCGCGTGCAATACATAAAGACGCGAGGTTCGGTGTTCTCGCAATGGCCGGACGCGAAGCGAATCTTCATGCCCAATGACGAAGTTCCGCAGGTTGGGCAAATCTTCGTTCAGACGGATCTCGCGCGCACGTTACGATCAATCGTTGCGGCAGAAAAAGCAGCGACTCGAAAAGGACGACACCCGGCTCTGATGGCTGCGCGTGACTACTTCTATCGTGGCCCAGTAGCGGACCGAATCGGCGCCTACATGCAGAACAACGGGGGCTTGCTCTCCGCTCAGGACATGGCCCGGTTCAAAGCCGGCGTCGGTGTCCCTGTCATGGCCGACTATCGCGGCTATCAAGTCTACAAGGCCGGGTTCTGGACCGCTGGTCCGGCAATGGTCCAGGCGCTCAATCTGCTCGAGCCCTTCGACCTCAAAGCCCTGGGTCACAACTCGCCTGATTATGTTCACACTGTTATCGAAGCGCTCAAGCTTGCCCTCGCCGACCGTGATCGTTATTACGGTGATCCAAACTTCGTAAAGGTTCCAGCACAGGAGCTTCTCTCAAAAAACTACGCGAACGTGCGGCGAGCGCTTATTGAAAAGGAGCGCGCTTCGCTGGCGCAACAGCCAGGCGATCCATTGAAGATGAAAGCTGTCCTCGCGGCCTCAATAACAACAGGTCGCGTCTCTGAAGTACATGCAAACGAGCGAGCCAACGACACGACGTGCGTAAACGTGATCGACAAGGATGGAAACGTTTTCAGCGCTACGCCCAGCGGCGCATGGCTGCCGGCAGTCGTTGCTGGTGACACGGGCGTATTGATGGGCCAGCGTCTGCAGTCTGCTCTTACTGACGAAAACAGCCCTAACGTCGTCGCGCCAGGCAAGCGCCCGCGCATTACACTCACGCCCACCGTCGTACTGAAAGACGGTCAGCCTTTTATGATTTTGAGTACGCCCGGCGGCGACAATCAGGATCAGGCGCTACTGCAGGTTTTGCTAAACATTATTGAGTTTGGCATGAATCCGCAGGAAGCAGTGGAAGCTCCACGTTTTGACACCCAGCACTACGTCAGCTCGTTTGACGACCACGAATTTCTGCCCGGCTCCTTGAATATTGAATCTCGCGTTGACGAGAAGACTATCAATGACCTAAAAGCGCGCGGTCATAAGGTTACGGTCCAGGCGGCATTCGGCACGCTCAGCGCGCCTACGGTAATCGTATATGACGCCCGCACCGGAGTATCTTCGGCGGGTGCGGATCCACGACGAGGACGATATGCCATTGCTTGGTAGTCTCGCCTGGTAATCTCTGAATCGAAACCTGGAGGACAAATGAATGGCAGAAACCCCCGTTCTGTTCAGAATCATTCTGCAGGTACCAAACCTGGACCAGGCCGAAGAGTTTTACGGAAAACTGCTCGGCGATAGAGGTCGACGGATACCGTATGCATCGAGACATTACATTGATGTTGGTCCGGTGATTCTCGCGCTTGTCGATCCGTCGGTTGATGGTGAGCAGGCGAAACCGCTTCCGGACTACATCTATTTCGCCGTCGGGAATCTGGAAGACATTCACGCTCGGGCCACCGAATTAGGCTGTCTTGCAAAAGAAGACGTGCACGGAGCTGCCTCTGGTGACATCGTCGTCAGGCCGTGGGGTGAACGCTCGTTCTATGTTCAGGATCCCTGGGGCAATGGTCTTTGCTTCGTAGACCAAAACACCCTGTTCACCGGACGCTAAACTTAAAAGCAACATACGTGGTTGCCCCAACCTTTATAATCATTCATGTCAAACGTTAAGTGCATCAGTTGCGGCCTGATTAATTGGCCGGATGCGACGATTTGTAAACGTTGCGGGGCTTCCCTGCTGAATATTTACCAGCCAAAACCGCCCGTGATGACGTGGTTTGTGGCGTACTGCGTATTCATGACCCTTTTGTATTTGTTCTGCTTCGTCGTGGGTATCGTGTTTGTCGCGACCGAACCAACAGGACGCGATATGTCCGCGGACGAAGCACGGGTGATGGGAATGGTCTTTATTGGGATGGGGCTAGTGTTGGCGGTGCCGTTTGCCATTGGTCCATTCCTGCCGCGAAAACCGGGGGCATGGGTGTTTGGTTTGGTATTGATTTGTCTGGGGCTGACAAGCGTGTGCTGCCTGCCCGTAACAGTACCGTTGCTGATCCATTGGATTAAACCGGAAACAAAATCTTACTTCGGCCGGACATAGAATGCCGCACGCATTCAATGACCGGTTCGAAAGGAGCAAACAATGGCCTCCCAAAGTAAAGCGCGTCGGATCGCCGCATGGGTCTTAACCAGCCTTATAACGCTGCTCTTGGTTGTCAGCTCCGTTATGAAGTTTCTGAGGCCTGCGGAAGTGGTTGCCACGGTTGAGAAATGGAACCTGAAAGATGAACTTTTTTTAATCGGAGCGGGTGAGCTCGTCAGCGCCCTGCTGTTTTTTATTCCGCGAACACATTCGCTGGGTGTGTTGCTTCTGTCTGCATACATGGGCGGCGCTATTGTCACGCACATGCAAAACGATGAGCCTTATATCGTGACGTCAATATTTCTGTTAATTATTTGGGTCACCGGTTACCTGCGTCACCCGGAATTGCTGCAAAGCTTCAGAGCAAAGGAGTAATTCAGTTACTCGAGCGTAGGCGTCCCGCAAGGAACTCACTGAAGGGCCCCCTTTGAAATCTGTCAAAGAATGTTTCGTGTGCTTCGCCTTTGCGGGCGGGACGCCCGCGCTCCCATTAGTCTATGCAGCTAATCTTTCTTCTGCTCCTATTGGTTGGACCGTTTCTGATCATCACGTTGCTCGGTTACGTCAATCCTCGCATTAACATGCGAACGCCCGTTAGGGCGAGAGTAGGTCTATCAGTCTTCTTTGCGTTCACAGCTATCGGCCATTTCATCCGAACTGAGGAAATGGCGGTCATGTTGCCACCGTCAGTTCACTATCGTGTTGAACTGATCTACATTACCGGTGTACTGGAACTACTGGGCGCCATCGGTGTTTGGCTTCCACAGCTCATGAAGATTACTGGCATCTGCCTGATACTTATGTTGGTGGCAGTCTTACCTGCTAACATTTATTCCGCGTTAAATCACGTTGAGTTCGGAGGGCACGAATCAGGGCCTATCTATCTTTTGGTGCGGGTGCCCTTTCAACTCCTGGTTCTCGCATGGACGTATTTCGCTACAGAACAGAGTTGGGTGAAAAGAAAACGTGTTGACACGACATGAATTTTTGGCATAAGAAAGCTCACCGTTCTTCCAGCAGCTTAGCAATCTAACGAATTTTCTCAGTCCTCCAATGAAAGGATTCCCCAGAAAATGAATCACCAGAAGACGATAGTTATGATATTGGCGAGGCTTATGGTGTTGGCGAGTTTGACGTTAATGATGGTAGTCAACGAAAGTACGGCGCAAACTATTTCGGGTCCCCCCTTGCCGAACCCCGTGTTGTATTTCATGGGTGCGGAACATTATTCAACCGGCGGGAAAGATTGGACGCGGTATAAGTTTGGTGTCGATAATTTTCAAGCTTACCCCGATGCACTTTTCGCTGCGGCGCCGGCCCTTCCTCCATGTGGCACAAATACAAACTCTTCACGCACATGGGTTGATTTCTTCGACCAACATGGCAAGCGGCTTTACGGCTTCTGCGCACTCGGTAAAGCGAGCAACCTTAACGAAATTTGGTTCGCAATCGAAAGAGACGTTATCCCGCCAAGTTGGGTGTATATTCAAATGACAGATCGGCAGACCACTACGAAATACAAATCGAATCTTGCGGATACGGTGGAATAGTCGAGGCGCGCCTGGTTACAGTGCATGGATTGGGTAGACGCGATTCAATGGCCAGCGATGTTGGTAACGGTGGTTGCCGCATGGTTGGTTGCCTCGCAGAAGAAGTTTAAGCGCAACTGGGGATTCTGGTTGTTTCTAGCGAGCAACGTGCTATGGATTGTTTGGGGCTGGCACGATAGCGCCTACGCTCTCATCGTCCTGCAAGTGGCTCTGGCCATTCTCAATATTCGCGGAGCGATGAAGAACCAAGCGGCGGAGTGAACGAGTTTCAAATTGAAGTTTCGAGTACGGAGTTTCGAGTTCGGAGTTTTGAGTTCGGAGTTTTCCGGCGTGGTGGACAAAGGCAGTGATAGGTTGGCGACCGGGTCGCGTTCTAAGGCAGTTTTATTGGTTAGCGATCAGCTGGAATGAGTTTACTCAACGCAACCCGGTCGCTTCGCTCCCGGTTCTGCATTTGTCGACCCACTGAGTATTCTTTTATCAGAGTTTTGACCTCTGACTTCTGAGTTCTGAGTTCTGAGTTCTGAGTTCTGACTTCTGACCTCTGACATCTATCCATGACTCTCGCCAATATCGCCCTGATGATCGCGGCGGCATTTGCGGCGGGAGCCATCAATTCAATTGCCGGTGGCGGCACACTCATTACTTTCCCGATTCTCATTTGGTTGGGGCTGGATCCGAAGATCGCAAATGCAACCAGCACCGTTGCCCTCTGGCCGGGCCTGTTCGGCGGTTTATTTGGCTATCGCAATGAGTTGGAAAATAGTTCTGCGATACTGCTCCGGCTGGGCGCCATCAGCGTCATCGGTGGAGCAATAGGCGCCTGGCTGCTTATCTGGACACCTTCGCCAACTTTCGCGCGTCTGGTTCCCTTCTTAATTCTCTTCGCCACAATTCTCTTCATGGCCCAGGGCGCAATCACCCGAAGGCTGCGGCTGCAATCTATTGTCGATCAGCCCAGGGCCTCATGGTGGTTGGGTGCGATCATCTTTCAATTTTTCTCTTCAATCTATGGCGGATATTTTGGCGCCGGCAATGGCATCCTGATGCTGGCAGCGATGGGTCTGCTCGGACTTCACGATTTGAACCGCGCCAACGGCATCAAAAACTTTCTGGGGATCTGCATTAATAGTATTGCCGTGGTGAGCTTTGCGATTTCCGGCCTGGTGGTCTGGCCTGTGGCAGTCATCATGGCCGGCGCGGCACTGATTGGAGGCTATGTCGGAGCAAAAGTGGCTGTCCGAGTGGGCCAACTTGTAATCCGGCGCGCCATCGTCGCAATTGGTTTCGTGATTACGTTTGTAATGATCTGGCAGCTATGGCAATGAAGCTGTCCCATGCCAAGCTTCCACGGGAATTCTATACGCGCCCGAACGTGCTGGCTGTTGCGCGTGATCTGCTGGGAAAGCTTTTGGTAGTGCCTGCCCGGAATGGCACGCGCGTGTCAGGGCTGATCGTTGAAGCCGAAGCATACCGTGGACCTCAGGACCGCGCTGCACACTCATACGGCGGAAGGCGCACCAAAAGAACGGAGACGATGTATGGGATCGGCGGCACCGCGTACGTGTTCTTTGTTTACGGGATGTACAACCAATTTAACGTGGTAACCAATGAGGAGAGATGTGCCGCATGCAGTTCTTATTCGAGCTTTGGAACCTGTGGAAGGAATTGAGCTGATGCGCAAGCGGCGTCAGCGGCACGGGGATCACAATCTGACGAATGGACCAGGTAAGTTGTGTATCGCGATGGGCATCGATCGCAAACTCGACGCCGCGGACCTGCTGGGCAATCGCGTATGGCTTGAGGAAGGTCGCACAGTGCCAGCGATCCAGCATTGTGTCTGGTCCACGAATTGGTATCGATTACGCAGAAGAATGGATAGACAAGCCGTGGCGATTTTGGATTCAAAGATAATCCATATGTCAGCAAGACGCCGCGCGGGAGAGCTGATTAATGCACGAAAAAACTAATCCACTAAATACACGAAATAGCACGAAGTCTTCTTCGTGTGTTTTCGTGTAATTTCGTGGATCGTGTCTTACGGAACGTCTTAATAGGAAAACTAAAATTATGAAACGCACTACTTAACCTTGTGACATTGCTTTGCTTCTGACCGGTTGCACTCAACAACCCACAACTACCACCCAGCAGTCCGGCGACGCAGGACTTCAAGAAAACTCCACGATGCAGTATGTCGTTGAATTTTTGCGACGCAATCCTACGGTGAACACCTATCTGGGTGGCGCCGGTCTGGATCCATCACTGAAAGACGTCGATGGGAAACTGCGAGACCATTCAGCGTCAGCCCTGCAGCAGGAAGACCGCTGGTTGAGTGACACACAAAAGGCGCTGGAAGCAATCAATCCAACGTCGCTCTCCGCGGCTAACCGCATCAACCGCGACGTAGCGCTGGCGCAAATTAACTTCCTCCTGCATCAACATCAGGTGCGACGTCATCAGGAACGCGCGGTCGACACCTATGTTGAAGAACCGTTTCGCGCCGTCGATTGGCAGTTGCTGGCGATGTCGCAAACCGGAGAAAAGACCTACGGCACTCCTGAAGAGTGGGACATGGTCTTCGCCGCGTTAAAGCCGTTCCCGCTTATCTCAACGTGGCGAAGGAGCAACTCAGCGCCGGAATCAAGTCAAACAACACTCCTGACTGGCGCATGTTGATTCGCAACGGCCTTGAAGCCTCTGTAGCGAATGAAAACTACTTTCAGGAAACTTTGCTCACGACTGCACGGAAAAGTTGGCGCCGGCACAGCGCGACCAGATTCTCGCGGAGCTGCGCGACTCAACGAAGCTGGCAGCGGACGCTTATCGTGACCTTCACAACTTCATGGCCACGAGCTTCTTTGACGATCCAACGAAGAAAGACAACGCAGGCCTGAAACCTCAGTTCCGAGCTGATCGCTATGCGCCTGGAGAGGAAGAGTACAACTGGGCCGTAAAAAACAACCTGCGGGTGAATAAGACTGCGACGCAGCTTTACGATGAAGCCATGCCGATCGTCGAAGCGACTCGGAACGAGATGTTTGAATTGGCACGGAAGATTGGTGAGAAACGCGGTCTGACGTTGCCTGCCGAAGGGCCGGCAGCAGTGCGAGCAGTTTTCGATGAGTTGTCCAAAGATTACCCCAAGTCAGATGCGGAGATGATTCAGTGGTACAAGGAGGCTGCCGCCAGGCTTGTCGCTTACGCCAGACGAACCGGCCTGTTCGACGTCCCTAACGATTACCAACTCGAAGTGATTGAGACGCCACCCCCGTTGCGTGCTTCGGTCGATGGCGCTGTTTATTACCCGGCTCCTCCTTTTAAAAATACTGGTGTGGGTCGCTTCTACGTAACGCCGACGGGTAACGACACAGCCGCACTTCAGCAGGAGCACAACCGCGCGGCGTTGGCAGATCTGGCGGCGCACGAAGGTTTTCCCGGACACGACTGGCACTTCAAAGGTGATGCAGCAATATCGCGATAACATCGCCCCGGTTCGCTGGCTAACGCCGGGCTCGGTCGAAGATTCGTCGTCGATGTGGGAAGACTCGATGGCGATCGAGGGTTGGGCGCTCTATTCGGAAGCGCTCCTGGCGGATCCGCAACCCGGTGCACCCGATGGTTTCTATACGCCCGAGGAACGGATATATCAGCTTCGTGGAAAGCTATATCGTGACTTGCGAGTGCGAATTGATACCGGCATCCATACAAATCGCATGAGTTATGCGGAAGCGGTAGATCTGTTTTCGGAGATAGTCGACTTTCTGCCAGGCAAGTGCAGTGACACTTCGACTAAGAGTGAAGCGAAGAAGGCAAGCTGCGATTCTTCAGAACGAGCAATCTTTCGTTATTCAAAGTGGCCCACGCAGGCTATTACGTACCGGCTAGCCAAAGATGAGATTTTTGCCTTGCGGAAGGAAGCGAGTGTGGCGTTGGGCGAACGGTTCTCGCCAAAGACGTTCCATCTGTTGTTCATGAAGCAAGGCACAATACCGGCGGGATATTTCAGAGAGGAACTGCTGCGGGAGCTTCAGAAATAAGTCCAACATCCAAAAACAGTCCAATGTCCAATGTCCCCAAAAAAGTCCAATGTCCAATGTCCCCAAAGCAGTCCAATGTCCAATGTCCAATGTCTGTCTTTCGCTGATTGATTCATTCCGCATACAGGGTGGGATTAACTACATTTGTATATGTCGGATAAGTACGTCAAATGCCCAGACATTGGACATTGGACATTGGACTTTTCTAATCGCTGCCGTAGCGGATTTCCATGTGGCGGATTCGATGGCTGGCGATAAAGAGCACCAGCGCGGTAACAACAATCAGACTTGGAATGGCGATCCATGCCGGCGTCGGCTCCGCCACAACGGCGAATGGCCCTTCCGAAACAGGCACCGGCGCTAACGAGTTCAGATAGTGAATCACGCTGACCTTTTTCAGTAGCGGCGGCAACAGGAAGTTAAGCCACTCCCAACCATACAGCACGATTGCGGGAATAATCGGATTCCGGAAAAACAGTCCCACCACTAAAAAGAAGGCCCCATATCCGATGCACGCCAGGATCGTTATTCCAGCGTAGGTGAGTAACTGCGTCATTCCCGGTCCATCGAGAAAGAAACGCGTGCTTTCCGACGGGAAGTGAGGTAAGTAAAGCAACAGCATGCAAATGATCGTCATGCCGGTAAAGAGAATGATCGACGTAACCAGCCCCGAAAAATATTTACCAATCACCAGAACTTCGCGTCGCACCGGACTGAGGAAATAGAAGTGCAAACTTCTATCTATGATGTCACCTCTAAATAAGTTCATGAAGATCCAGGCACAACCGAAGAACACCACGGTACGCAAAATTAGTCCGCCATAATAGACAGCGAAAATCATGTTGTACTGCGTGAAGTCCTGCCATTCGCGGCCCGGAGGTGTGAATGGTGCGAGTAAAGCCAGTGGGACGATCGGGAGCAGCGCCAGCAGGTAGAGCAATATTGAACGGCGTCCGAGAAAGTTCTTCTCGATTTCCAGCCGGAAAATCGCGCGGATTTGTCGCAGCCATAATGACCACGGAAGCGGCTGCTTTTCCGGTTTAGGCGTGATGTCGGCAGTTGAAGTGCTCATAAAAATTCCTGGTTTTGAGTACAAGCTTTAGCTTGGATTGGTTCCCAAAGCAGCAACCTAAAGGTTGTACTCTGAACGCTACCTGCGGGTTGTACTCTGAACTAATTCCCTCATCTCAAGACGTGCCCCCTCCTGAGCCGATCAAGTATTGGTAGACCGCACTCAGATCGTCATCGATCGGCGCAACAGACTCTATATTGATTTCCCCCTCAGCGACCACGCGGTTCAGCAACAGGTAAAAGCGATCGGCATCGCGTGTCTTAACAAACAAACCCAACCGATCGTCATGCAGACGCGCTTCAACGACGTGGTCCTGATCAAATACTTGCGCTGCCAGACGTGACGGTTTATCGCAACGAATCAGAATTTGCATCGGATGCTCTTCCATCTCATCGCGCACGCCATGAATATTTCCTTCCGCCACCACGTAGCCGTTGTTCAGCAGAATTACCCGGTCAGACATCGTGTCGACCTCGTGCAGGATGTGACTGGAAATAATCAGGTGCAGACCCTCTGCCGCAAGTTTCCGAAACAGCGCAATGGTTTCGGCACGGACCATCGGATCCAGACCGTTCAAAGGTTCATCTAGAATCAAAACATCAGGTTGATGTGCAATGGCCTGCGCCAGGCGGATGCGTTGCCGCATGCCCTTGCTGTAGGCGGCAACTTTCCGCTCCGCCGCATCGAGCAAGCTTACTCTTTCAAGTGCCGTCACAGTCAGATCGTCAGCTTTCTTCCGCTCCATACCGTGGACCAGTAAAAACGATCGCACAAATTCGCGGCCCGTCAGTCCACGTGGAAAAGAATCAAACTGGGTGCAATAACCGAGCTTGCGAAATAGTTGTTCGGGTTGATCAGTGGGAATCCCAAGAATCGTGATGCGACCGCGACTGGGACGCAGTAAGCCGGTCATCAAATTCATCAACGTCGACTTCCCTGCTCCGTTGGGTCCAACGAGGCTGGTGATGCCGGGAGCGATCTGAAGATTAACCCGATTGACCCCGAGGATTTCTCCATAAAACTTGGAGACATCATTAAAGACGATCATCTCCCGATGGCGGATCGCGGATTCCGGACTGCGGATTGCGTCCAAACCAGCTGTACTTTTTGATTCTGCTTCGCTCATCTCTTTATAAACAAACCGCGGGTCCGTTCATCTATTCGATTACCGCATTCCGCATTCCTCAATCCGCAATTCACCTGACCACCTCATAAGCTTTAACCTTCCACGAAAGCAGCGCCAAACAAGAGGCGCAGATCAGAAACAGAACAAGCCAGGAAATCCATAGCGGCGGTTCTGTCAGGCTTACTCGCGAGGCGAGATCGCCATCGAAGTCAGTCACAAAAGTGGTCACTCGTTCAAAGGTTCCAAACAAACCGGCAGTAACGTTTCTGATGTTTGCGTTGATGCTGATTATGCTGGCATAGCGCGTGCGGAAGAGTTGATTAACGACCTCACCGAACACCGAAGGAATAAAAAACAGGCCGAGCAAAGCCGCGCTCGCTATAACACGCCATTTCACCAGGGCCGATATCGCCTGTGACAGTAAGGCGAGCAGCAAAATCCATACGATGCTGCTGATAAATATCGCGCCGGCAATCCAAAGGTTGTCGACAAACCAGGTGGCGCCCTCCAGATACGATTGAAATCCGAACAAGAGTAACTGCGGCACCCAGGTCATAAGGGAAAGCAGGATCAGCAACACTGACATCTTTCCCAAAACATACTCTGCACGCGTAAACGGCCGGCACAAGTAGAGCGGTAACGCGTTGTTTCTTAAGTCACGCGCGACCAGCGGTGGACCAACCAAAAGGGCGACGAAGAAAGCAAAGCCGCCTTGCAAGTTCACGAAGGTTTGGAAGAAAGAATTATCAATCGGAAGCAGCTCACGAACGTTTACTTGCAGGATCGCAAGGGCGGTTACATTGTGATGCAGGTAGATCAGAATCGCTTCGATCAAGAGCGGCAGAAAACACAGCACAAAGAACGCCGTAAACAGCTTCGACTTGAACACGTCCTTCAACGCGTGTCGCGGCAAGACCAGGAAACGGCTCCACTCGGGAGTTAGTTTTCCCAGATACGGCTTGTAAGTGACTTCATATACCGCCATTACCGTTCTCCATCGCTTTCAGGAAAATGTCTTCCAACGAATCGCGCTTGTAGCTGAGCCGCCTGATCTGCACGTTATGGTCCCCTGCAATGCGGTAAAGGTCACGCACTTCCACGTCGTCCTGAAGCACTATCTTTATGCGATGGTCACCAGTAATCGCATATTCACAACCCAGATTACCGACCGCGTCGACGAAGCCGGTTTGATCGCCGCGTGTTTCCAGCAACAAAAACCTGCGATTGGATCTGCGTTCTGCTTCCAGGTTGCAGTAGGTCACCAGCCGGCCGTCTTTCAGGATAAGGATTTCTTCACAACACTCTTCCACATCGCGCAGCAGGTGTGACGACAACACTATATTCGCCTTCCCACTGTCACGAATCTCGCGCACGAGTTTGATCATGCGCGCGCGCGCGGGCGGATCCAGACCGTTGGTGGGCTCATCGAGAAAGATCAGCTTCGGTCCATGAACTATCGCCTGGGCCAGTTTTGCGAGCTGCTTCATCCCCAGCGAATAGGTGTCGAGGCTGCGATAGCGCGCCTCGCCGAGACCCACATAAAACAATGCCTCGTGCGCGCGCTCGAGTGCTGCCTCCTCAGGTAATCCCGACAGTTCAGCCATCAAGCGCACGAAGCGGACGGCGCTCATCTTGGCAATGAAAGAATCGCGCTCCGGCATGTAGCCGATTAACGAGCGTATGTCTATGGCGTCGGTCGTGATGTCACGACCAAAGATATGGGCAGTGCCGGAGGACGGAGGATGAAAACCCAGCAGCGTGTGAATGAGAGTAGTTTTGCCGGCGCCGTTTGGACCAAGCAATCCAATGGCGCGCCCACGCAACTCGCCGCGCAAGTTTTGCAGGATGGGACGCCCGCCAAACGTTACGCTCAAGTCGTTAAGATCTATAACTGGAGCAAAACGCGACGGATCGGGAAGACTTGTCTCTTCGTGAATCTTTTCAGCTACTGCCATCGTGCAGACTTTATATCTCTGTTCTGATAATTCCAAACAAAACCGACGCCGAAAGCCGCGCCCATCAGTATGAATGCACTGATGAATGCAAACGCTTCTCCGGTCCCCAAAGTTCTACCGATGGCGAACATTCCGATCAAAAAAACCGGAATGTTGAGCACGAATGCAGAAGCGAACGGGAAAACTGCCGCGGGCCGGCAGCCTCCGAGGCGTTTTCGTAGCCAGAAAAGAGATGGAGCGTACGCGAGTGAGAAAAGCAGTGATGCAATAATGAGGGAGTTGACAGTTGCACCTTTGATATCGGCTGGGCTTAGGTTAACGCCTTCAACCACACCAAAGGTTAAAAGAATGACCGCCAACCCAATCAGCCATGAACCTAATGAGATGGAGATGAGCTTCATACTTGAGAAGGGTGTTGGGTGTTGAAGAGGGTGTTGGGTGTTGGGTGTTGGGTGTTGGTGTTGGGTGTTGCGTGTCGCTGGTTGGGTGTTTTAACACCCTTGCCCCCACACCCAACACCCTCTTTTCCACCCTACACCCTACACCCCAATTTCAGTTCCGCGTGGCGTCCGCCTGCTTAGGACCGTTTGCCCGCAGATATTTTTCCGACTCACCATAGTCGAGCGAGTTCACAGCGACGCCTCGTCGCCAATGAAGACAGAATCACCTGGACGCAGGAATCCGTAATCAAGACCGTTGACCTTCACCTTGTCGCCAGCGATCGTGACCTGGAGACGCGTTCCAGCAGTGCTAACGCCTTCATATTCAAAGGTGCCGAGTTTCTCGTCTGACGTAAGTTTCTTCTCAAAGCCGTGCCGTGGACACGGTCACTTTGTGCGAACCTACCTGGAGGTGTTTCTGAACGGAACATCCCGTTACAAAAAGCAGTAGACCAAGACTCACAACACTGATTATCTGCGACCTTTTAAGAAGACTGATCATCATAGCTCCCTCCAATTGAATGGGTGTTGGGTGTAGGGTGTAGGGTGTAGAGTGTTGAGTTCACTACACCCTCTACCCTACCCCCTACACCCTACCTGTCCCTACTTCTTCATTCCCTGCCGCAACACGTGTTGAATTTCAAGTGCGTTTGGCACTCCCAGGAGGGTCGCCGGACTTAATCCGAATGGACCACCTTCCGTGTTGGCTGCAAAGGTTATGCTGTCACCCTTTGCGTAGGCGTAAGCAAGTGTTGGCGGCATGTCTGCAGCCATCGCCTTGATTGCCTGTTGCTGTTCCTGCGGCAAATTGCTCGCGGTGCTGGCAATTCGATCTGCGAACGGCTGCACCAGCGGCGCGAGGTTGTGGTAGAAGACCGCCGAGAAGTTTGCGTTACCATCAGCGGGAAGACCGGCCAGGAACCGCGACGACCTGAGCAGCGTGTATCCCGCCTCCTGCGAACGCACCGAACGCTCGACCATTGCGCGGCTTGGTCCCATTACCGCATAGCCATTGACGTAGGTGTAGTTGACCTCGACGCCGAAATCAGCTGACTTCAGTGTGTAGTACTGACGGCCCGAGATGTCGGCCAGCTCCCAGGTAAGACCTGTCTTACCAAATCTGGCCGCCTCTTTGTTTACTTCACCGACAATGCGCTCAAGCGTCTGTTGCAAGTGCTGGGGGTCGTCAACCTGGAACACCATCTTCCAGGAAGGCGTCGGGAGAATTGGACCGTCAATCGCGAAGGCAAACTCGCCACCCAGCGGAGTTGCGATGTCCTTGCGAATGTCGAGTCCGCGTTCCGCCTGCTGCTTATCGAGCGTCTTACGGAGATCCGGAGAGACGGTTTCAATCACGCCGAGCAGATCGTCAACCAATTTCACTGGGTCTTTGACGACGAATCCGGCCACCACGTTTGCGTCCGGCGAGATGTATTCCAACGAACCCATCGCCGCAGGGGACGCCAGCCACGAAGGAATACCGCGCTGTGCTTCGCTGAAGGACAATGTTGCCTGTGTATGCGTCTTGCCCTGACTACTCTTCTGATCAAGCACGAAGTATTTCAGGTTCAAGATGCCGAGTTGCTGAAGGGCGCTTTCACGTTGCGCTGCAGAGGCGCCACCTTCCTTCAAGAGTTCTGGTTTAGCCTTTTGGATCAATTTCTCCAGGTTGGCAGCGACCACGAGACCAGCGCCCTGTTGGTACAACTGAGCTACGTGCGCGTGGAATGGTGTCGAAGTAAAACTACTATGACCGCCGCCCTGGACCACTCGGACCAGATCCTGAAGTTGATTCAGCTTTGGACTGGCAGCGAAAAGATCATTTTGAATCCAGACAAACAACTCTTCGGATTTCTTCCCCGGTTCAGGTGTGGTTGCGGTGGCTGTTAAAGGATCGCCGACGAACTTCACAGAAGGGCGACCCTGCTGATTAAACTTTGCCACTTGCTGTTCGATAAACTGCTGGAAGCCGGCTGAGTTCTTCAACTCGGCCAACACCAGCGGCGACACCGGCTCGCCTTTCTCATCCATTGAAACAGAGACGGCAATTTCTTCGCCGAGGTAATCACCGAATTCCTTGATGGTGCCAATCACCTGGTCGACGTTCGGACCTTTGCCCGATCGCTCCTTGTCCCACCATTGTTTGAGGGCCGCATTCTGACTGATGCGTTCCTGCATAATGCGGTGCGACTCGACCAGCGTAGACGTCAAATTGGGAAGTGCCGCGTAGACGATCGTGTTCTCAGGCATCAAGTCGAGCAGATGCGTAGATTTCCGAACACCGGGATATGTGACGGCTTGAAGTTCTTTATTAAGCGAGTTAAAGGCAGCCAGCGTTTCTGCGTAACGCGCAGCGTTGCGGCTCCACGCGACTTCGTCTTTGACCGGAATCCTGGCGATCGCGGCATTGGTGGCGGCCTGATCCCCTGCCTGCAGCACGCGCTCATTGCCGCCATGGTCCATGCGGACCTCGCCTTCGATCACCGACACGCGCGAACCCTTGGTACCGCTGTTGACTGAAAACGTGGTGCCTGTCACTGAGACGCGCGAATCGCCGGTGTCGACGAAAAGCTGTTTCTTGCCTTGTTTTGCAGCCTCCACCAGGATGGCGCCACGGTTCAAATGGATCGTCGTTCCCTGCCCGTTGTTCGTGATGTAAAACTCGGAACGGTCTTTCATCTCGATGACCGAGCCATCGCCCAAACGAACAAACGCGCGGGAGTCTTTCGCTGTACGAATGCGTTCACCCTTTTCCAGGCGGTCGCCGGAATTGAGGGCCTTGCTGCGCGTATCAGCGATTTGGAAAACCTGGCCTTCGGCTGCCTGCACCGTTGCTTCCAACTGTCCGCCGGGTGTCCAGCGTTGAATCAACGGCAGCGCCACGAGTCCCAGGCCGATAACCAATACGGCGGCAACACCCCAGCGCAGCACAACCGGACTGATGCTGTAACGTCGTGTAGCAGTCGCCGTTTTAGCTGGACGCATGGTGCGCGAGCGCACGTCCTTCATCGCTTTACGACAAGGAATGCACTCGTGCGTGTGGTCCACCAAAAGCAGCGCACGGGCCTCGGAAAGGCTCCCGCTCAAATATGCGGGGATCAATGATTGAAAGTCGGCACAACCATCGATTCGGACGGCGCCGCCTTTCTGAATTTCGCCTGCCGGTTCAACAGCCAGGCGTGCCCAAACACGCTCGGCTGCTTCACTGACTACGGCCGGATCGACTTGCTCATTCCGGATTTCGCCGGTTGCCTTGTCGAGGATTGCGTCAAAGTCATTATTACTATTCATGATGTTTCTCCAGATAGTGCCCAATCTCTTTACGTAGTTTCGTTCGCGCCCGGTGTAACACAACTCCTACGACCATCGGCGAAGTGGAAAGCATCTTCGCGATTTCCTGATTGTCGTAGCCCTCGTAGTAACGCAAGACAAACATTTCACCCGCCGTCTTGCCCAGTCCCGCAACTGCGTCGCGAATCAGCTTGTGCAATTCGCGATCGGCGTGGGCGGCTTCGGGACTTTGCGTCCGGCTCGGAAGCGCTTCAATTTCCATTTTGTCCAGGTCAACCGGCCTGGTTCGACTGCGGCTCCGCAGTAAGTCGAGTGAAGCGTTGATTGCCGCGCGGGAAAGATAACCCTCGGGGTTTTCAGATAAGTCGTAGCCCTCTTCGCTTTTCACCAATCGCAGAAAGACTGTCTGCAACACATCTTCCGCATCCGCCGGACTTCCAGTAATACGGTGGGCCGTGCGGAAAACACGCTCGTGATGCGCTCGAAAGAGTTGCTCGACCTCGCTGGGGGGTTCTGTCACTAATCTCAAGGTTTTAACGGCTGCCTGCACAGTGGCCTCCTAAAAAGCGTTTCCACTGTTACAAACGAGCGCCCGCCAGATTTATTAACAAGGCTATAGCAGGAATAAACGAATTTGGGCAGTTTAACCGCTATTCTGCAGGATTTTAAGGGTAGTGGGGGGAACTGCTTTAGGACAACGCCGCTCGGATCTTCGCCGTGGTTGCGCTGGCAGGCACGCAAGATGGCACATTCAATCTTCAACAATTCGCAGGTAAGGAAGGGGGGCCTGCCCCCGCTCTTGTATTAACCGGTCCTCCAGTATTTAAGCATGCAAGCGTCACATCTGAAAAAGCACTTATCCCAATCTTTCCTCGTCAGCGGCCGTATCTTTGCTAGACCGGCGGGCCTTCGCTGGCGTCAAACTCCTCTGCTTCCTTCTGCCACTGTGATCCCAGGCGGCTCTGCAAGAGTCTGACACAACGATTCCAGCGCAGAATGGCGTCGTCGTTGTCTGCGGGCCTGATTCGCGCGGCTTCTTCGAAGTGATTCATCGCTTCCTCGAGGATTGGCAACAGAGTGTGTGGTGAACGACCAGCTTTCAGTTGTGCCTTGGCTTTTCGTTCATCGAGAAGACCCAGGTGATAAACCATCTGATAAGGATCGCTAAGACTCTGAAAGACGTTACGAGCCTCGACGAAGCGGTCAGAAACGTCGCCAGTGAACTGATCGGTTATTGCCAAACCGAGCAGGCGCAAGCCTTCCTGGTTGTCGGGCTCAATCGCCAGAACGTCCCTACAGATCGACTCCGCTTCTCCCGGTTCATTTAGATAACGATAGACCTCAACCTTCGAAAGCGCCGCCGGAATACCGCCTTTCGACATTGGCTTTAACTGGAGTTCCATAATGCCTCCCCTAATAAGTATTGCCCGAACCGCTTACTTAACCGCTCGCTTTTTTCTTATTTTGCGCAGAAACCACTGCACCGGATCGTAATACTGGTCGACCACTCTCTCCTTAAGCGGAATAATCGCGTTGTCTGTTATGTGAATGTCTTCGGGGCAAACTTCAGTGCAGCACTTCGTGATATTGCAGAGGCCAATCCCGAGTTCGTCTTTCAATAGATGAACTCGCGAAATGCTGTCCAGGGGGTGCATCTCCAGGCCTGCTATGCGAACGAAGAAGCGCGGCCCGCCAAACTCAGCGGTCATCTCGTGATCGCGCAAGACGTGGCAAACATTCTGACAAAGGAAACACTCGATGCATTTGCGAAACTCCTGCACGCGATCCACGTCGCGCTGGTCCATCTTCCACACGACATTCGGCGCCGGGGTGAAAGGCGGTATCTTGCGGTTAACTGCATAATTCCATGAGACATCAGTAACCAGATCTTTGATCACCGGAAAGGTTCGCATGGGCTGCACGGTGACAGGCGAATCAAGGGGTAAAGCGTCCACGCGCGTCTTGCACGTGAGCCGCGGCCTCCCATTAACTTCCGCGGAGCACGAACCACACTTTCCGGCTTTACAGTTCCAGCGCACGGCGAGGTCAGGCGCGTGGTGCGCCTGGATGTAATGGAGCGCGTCGAGCACTACCATTCCGGGTGCGGAAGGTACCAGATACTCGACCAGCTCACCGCCAAGGCGATCCCCACGAAAGACTTTGAACCTTGCGTCGGTCATAAACGAAAATTACTTCACCATAAGGCACGAAACAGGAGGGAAAAATCCAATCGACTATCTAATACACTCCCTGGACTCTTATTCTCCGTGTGTTCTACGGGTTCGCGGTGTATCGTGGTGAATTTCCTATTTTTGATCCAAAATTTCTTTGAGATCCGGAGGCACTTCAGTTATCGGCGACTGCTTCAGCTGCATCTGATCGCCGTCGCGCTCGACGATGTTGTTTTGCTTTCCCCATCTTCCATCATAGTTGGGATAATCAATCCGGCTGTGCGCGCCCCGACTCTCCTTCCGCTCCAGAGCACTCAGAGCCACAGCCTCGGAAACAGTCAGCATCGATCTCAAGTCCTGAGCGAGGTGCCAGCCCGGGTTAAATAGTCGCGAACCCTCCACTCTTACTCGTCCCGCTCGTTCCTTCAACTTTTGCAGTTCTGAAAGGCCCGTACGCAAGTCGGATTCATTGCGAAAAATGCCCACGTAGTTCTGCATTGTCTCTTGCAAGTCGCGATGAACATCGTAAGGACTCTCGCCGGCCGGCCGCTCGAAAGGCTCCAGCATAGCGCGTGAGCCTTCCTCGACCTGATCCGCTTCAATGTTTACTGGACCAGCCTGTTTCGCGTACTCGGTTGCCGACTGCCCAGCACGCCGTCCAAAAACCAGCAGATCGGAAAGCGAGTTACCACCCAGTCGATTTGCACCATGCAGTCCCGCAGCCGCCTCACCAGCAGCAAAAAGGCCGGGAAGCGTCGTTTGCGCCGTCTCAGCTTCGACACGAATGCCACCCATCATGTAGTGACAGGTTGGACCAACTTCCATTGGTCCCTGTGTGATATCGACGTCCGCCAGCTCGCGAAACTGGTGATACATGCTCGGCAATTTTCGTTTCACGTACTCGGCAGGCTTATGCGAAATGTCGAGATACGCACCACCATGCTCAGTGCCACGGCCTTCCCTGGCTTCAGTGTAAATCGCGCGGGCCACCACATCGCGCGTCGAAAGCTCCATTTTTTCCGGATCGTAACGCTGCATGAATCGTTCGCCATCCTTGTTCCGGAGCACGCCACCTTCCCCTCTGACAGCTTCGGTTACCAGAATGCCCTGCACGCCCGGAGGCCAGACCATTCCTGTCGGATGAAACTGTACAAACTCCATATCCATTAATTCAGCCCCCGCTTCGTACGCGAGAGCCATTCCGTCGCCCGTGTATTCCCAGGAGTTCGACGTAATGCGCCAGGCCTTGCCGATGCCGCCAGTCGCGATCACGATCGACTTTGCTTTGAAAACCGCGAACCGTCCCGTCTCCCGCCAATAAGCCAGGGCGCCGCAGACGCGTTCCCCATCTTTGAGCAGCCGCGTGACAGCACATTCCATGTAAACGTCAATGCCCAGATGAACGCCGCGATCCTGCAAGGTGCGAATCATCTCGAGTCCGGTACGATCGCCTACGTGGCAGAGGCGCTTGAACGTATGTCCGCCGAACGCTCGCTGCAAGATGTCTCCGTCGCTGGTGCGATCAAACAGCGCGCCCCACTGCTCCAGCTCTCGAACGCGCTCGGGTGACTCCCGCGCGTGGATTTGCGCCATGCGCCAGTTGTTCAGAAACTTCCCGCCCCGCATGGTGTCGCGAAAGTGGGTGCGCCAATCGTCTGCCTGATCGACATTCGCCATCGCGGCCGCGATTCCACCCTCGGCCATCACCGTGTGCGCTTTGCCGAGTAGCGACTTGCAAACAACTCCGACCCTGGCACCCTGGCCCAACGCCGCAATCGCCGCGCGCAGTCCGGCGCCACCGGCGCCGATGATCAATACATCGTGGTCGTGAGTTTCAAACTTTTCGTTCACAGCAATCTCAGGTCCTGGATCGTTCCGCTGGCCACCAGTCTGATGTACAGGTCCGCCAACCCAACCGAGAACAGACTCATCCAGGCAAACAGCATGTGGTGCTCGTTGAGAAAGCTTGTACCCCGCCAGGCTGCATGGCGCGGACCACCAGCGGTCACGCAGGAAAAGCAATCAACTTTTCCGCCGATGATGTGGCGTAATGAATGACAGGAAAACGTATAAAGCGTAAGGAGAATGATGTTGGCCAACAGCACGAGCGAGCCGAGTCCGATACCGAAGGTTCCGTTGAACCAAAAAGCATGAATAGCGTCGTACCAAAGAATGATCAAAAAGATGAGTGCGACGTAGAGAAAGTAACGGTGGAGGTTTTGCAGGAGAAAAGGAAAGCCGGTTTCACCACGGTATTTGTGTCTTGATTCACTGACGGCGCAGGCCGGAGGATCGAGAAAGAAGGCCCGATAATAGGCTTTACGGTAGTAGTAGCAGGTGGCGCGAAAGCCGAGTGGCGCCCAGAGAATGAGTAGGGCCGGCGAGAGTGGCCACCAGCTCGTTTTGATTAACGGGGAATAGAAAGGCGAAAGGTAGGGACCCCATTCGTAGTATTGATTCTCGAAGGCCCGCCACGTGGCGTAAATACCAAACCCGCCCAGCACAATGACTACCGGCACGAGTTCGAGCCACCACGCATCGCGGCGCATGGTTTTCCCAAACCCGCTCCCAGTTCTTGATTGAGCCATGAAGGTCTCCGCTCGAAGTCCGCGATGGTATTGGTCACGGAGTTAAGGAGTACCCTGAAAAACTGATGGCAGAAAGAATAACGTACGGATTGAGTCTTGGGAAGATTTTAGAAGTGCGACCACACAGAAAAGCTCGGTGTCGCTCCTGGCAATTAGTTGATGGTCTTTCGTGAGTGGCCCTTTACACAAATGAAAGATAAAACTCAAAAAGAGAACGATCTAAAATCCCATCAACGGCCCAAAGCAGACCCTGCCAGCCGCCTACGTGCTTCCGTTGACTGAGGACTGTTTGGATAGCGATGAACCAGCTCGCGCCACCCTTCGCCGTCATACCGAAATCTCTTCTGCGCTCTGTCAAAAACAAACGTTACGCCCTGCCGGTTGTAACGATCCAGACCGCTGTAGTTTAAGAAGTAACTAAACACTGGAGCGCCGCCGGCCGTCATCTCAGCCTCATCGAGTCGACGCTTTGCGTCGTGTGAGAGTCGATCGGCAACTTCCTCGGCCGCCAATGAATAGATCATCAAGACTTCGGGCCGTAAAGCCGACAGTCTGAAGTAGTCAAGAAAGATTCGGGCACGCGCAACTAGATCAAAATCCTCTGACGCTTTGATCAAGCGAAGCAGTCTGCCATCGTCGCCGATGCGTGACGGAGCAACAACGGCATCTCGCTGCACCCAACCGCTCACACGTCTGCTAACGTTAACCCTGTAATAAACAAGTCCTTCTCGGGTCGCTTTCGCCGCGGTGATTGCCACCAGACCGCCGCGGCTCATGCGTCTTAATAAAACGCCCGACAGTTCTGGTGTAGCTCTTAGTGCCGACAGTCGTTCATCGACAACGATACCAAGCCGGCCGCCCGGCGGTTGACGTTTCTTAGCCTCCGCTGTTCCGACGAACAGAACGGCAGTCAAGAAGATGATGGAGAGTTTTGGCAGGCAATTCTTCACGACTTGGCCTCCTCTGAGTTTGAGGTCGAACAAGGGTGAAGTTTTCGTGCGCGTCGTATTTGTTCAGCGGGCGGCGCGGCGACGAGTTAAATCTGCGACAGTAAGTTTTGCGCCGGGATGAGAGGCGGAAACTCGGTGTGTAAAGGATGCATGATGAAAATGACAAATTGCCACGGCCAACGCATCGGCAGCATCGTGCGGCTCGGGAATGGTCGCCAATGACAGCAGCGTCTTTACCATCTGCTGCACCTGAAACTTTTCGGCGTTCCCGTACCCAACCACTGTCTGCTTAACAAGTCTCGGCGAATATTCAAAAATCTCCAGCGCAGCGCGTTCCGCAGCCAGCATCGCAACGCCGCGCACCTGTCCGAGTTTGAGTGTGACTTTTACGTTGGTTGCGAGGAATCCGTCTTCAATCGCACAGGCTTGCGGATCGATGACGCTGGATAATTTCTTCCAACGCGTTTGAGATTCTCAGGAGACGCGCCGGAAATTTTTGGCCGGTCGAGGCGCGAATTGTTCCGCACTCCAACATACGGCAACGGGCGCCATCGCTTTCGATGACGCCCCATCCCGTCGTATCGCTGCCTGGGTCAATACCTAGGATACGCATAGAACCATGAGGATAAGCGGCCGCGTTGTTTCAAAATTTAACGCTGGACGGCGGCAGTATACTACACAGCCAAGTACGGCCAAGGACTTTTCTTAGAGCTGTCGGTTGATGTTCTTACAAGAGATTTTGCATCGACCTCAGAGGCAGAATTGCGCGCCGGAAATAGGTCTTCAGAGCTTTGCGTGCACGCAATTGCCACTCACTACTTCGTGGCGCCCAATCGAACTTTTCATAGTGAAGCTGTCCCTCTTGCGGAGGAACGCTGAAGTCATACTCGGGCGGTTGCCGAAATCTTTCCAACCCTACTGGCGACGACCTGCATACTTCGGCGTTGCGACTGAAGACATTCGAACATCTGTCGCTTCAGTTCTGTCGCTCTCTCGTCCAGGACCAGGGTGGTGGTCTCTCCTTCGGCGCCGGGCAAAAATTCCGGCAGCTTCGAGATCTCATCGTTGCCCGGATGCAATGCCATCTCAAATAGCGTAGGTGGTTTCAATCCGTTCAGCTCCATAAGACGAGAGCCGCGTGCGTGGCGAAGGCAGTCGCGTCGTGATCGGGGTGCCCGCCTTCATAAGGATGCGTTACGACAATATCTGTCCCCGCCTCTTGTAAGAAGGATGCTATTCGTTTAGTTAAATCCGGAAGACATTCACATGCGGCAGTGTCGTGAACGGAAAACTCAACTACCCGATCTTCGGGAACCTTAGCGACGGCCAAAGCTTCCAGGCATTCTCGCTTGCGCGCTTCAGCATACGAGGCCACGTCGTCGAATCCGGCGGCGTTCGCCTCACGAAGATCTCGTGCGCCGTCGGTAACATGCACGACCGTGACGTCAACCAGTTTGGAGATAAGGCAGCCCGCACCGACTATTTCGTCTGCAGGGTGAGCCACAATCACGGTGCATTTCGCAGCGGGGTTGAACTCGCCTGTGCCGAAGAGTCTTGCGTGTGCTGAAGGCTTGGTTCCCCAGCGCGCTTGTTGTAATGGCTGCGCCATCATCGCCGCTTGCTCCCCCGCCCCTTTGAATTGAGATGGACCTCGACCACAACTCGCATGCATTTGGGACATGCGTACGGTCTATGCCGGTACAAATGGGCGGGAACTGCCTGAGCCAAAAGCCGCGAGTGCTCAGAGGAAGAAGCGTGGGGTATTGACGAATTCTTAGCTTTTCACGTTGCGCTCGCTGATCTTTCCGGCTCCGCCGTGGTGTTACATGTCAACCGCTGTACCAAGGCAGGCAAAAGGCAGGAGACAGGAGACAGAACACAGGAGAGGAGTCGGAAGTTCAGATTCAGAGTTTGGAGTTTAGAGTCCAACCTTCAGGTTGCTGTGCCGAGAGAGAAGCAAGCTAAAGCTTGAACTTTAAACTCCAAACTCTGAACTTCCGACTCCTGTCTCCTGTGTTCTGTCTCCTATCTCCTGCCTTTTGCCTTACTTCCCGTCTACTTGCTTGAAACTACATTGCCGCGGCTTCTTGTCAGGTCGCCAGCGCAGGAATCTTGTACCGTGACGAAACCTGCCACCCGTAAAGTGATCATATTGAACTTCAACTACTAGTTTGGTTTTTAGTGGTTGCCACTCACCACTTCGTTCAGTGCTCCAACGGCTCGGGCCGCCGGGCGCGTTACCGGTGAAGCCGGGCGGCGCGATTAACGGTTCGAGTTTCGCGGTCAGCTCTTTTTTCTGCGCTTCGTTAAAACTCGACGTGAACCCACAGTGGTGAAGCAATCCCTCCTCGTCGTATAGGCCCAGCAACAACGAACCCACAACTTTTCCTTTTGACGCGTACCTGAAGCCACCCACCACACAATCCACTGTGCGCATCTTCTTTACTTTTTGCATGCCGTCGCGCTCGCCTGATCGGTATGACAAATCCAGGCGCTTAGCAATCACGCCGTCAAGTTTCAATCCGGATGTCGAGAGCCATTTCCGCGCGAGGGCTATGTCGTCGGTTGAAGGCGAGAGCTCAATGTTCTTGTTTTTTGTCAGATACTTTTTGGCGAAGCTCTCAAGCTTGTTGCGGCGCTCTGCGAGTTTGAGGTTGTAAACAGCTTTGCCCGCATCATCGACAAGAAGATCGAAGACAACGAAGTGGGCCGGCGTTTCGCGCGAGAGTTTCAATACACGGCTCGCAGCGGGATGAATTCTTTGTAGAAGATCATCAAAGGAAAGGCCGCCCTTCACCGGTATGACGAGCTCGCCGTCCAGAACAAACCTGGTCGGTTTTAGTTTTAACAAAAACTCTACGACCTCGGGAAAGTACCGCTCCAACGGTTGGCCCGATTTCGATTGGAGTTGAACTTTGTCGCCATCGCGAAATGCGAGACATCGAAAGCCATCCCACTTGGGTTCGTATTCCCACTCCTTGCCGGCCGGAATTTCCTTGACCAACAAAGCTTCCATCGGCGCGAAAGGTGGTTTGATTGGCAGCGTCATGCGGAAGAGATTACCAAGTGATCACAGCGCGGGTCGACAGGGGCAACGATCGCTCCTTTCGTGTCCGTTCGTGTTGTTTCGTGGATCGTTTTGTAATCGGCGGCAAAGACCATCCACGAAGTATCACGAATTAACACGAAAGAGCTGGAGGACGACGGAGAACTAGTCTTTAAACAAGCACATGCGGCGGGTGAACAACTGCGCGAATCGTCTGAGCTTCTTCAATTAATTGCAAGTATTGTTCAAGTGTAAGCGATTGCGCGCTGTCCGAAAGCGCCAGCTCGGGCTGATTGTGGACTTCCACCATCAAGCCATCGGCGCCAACCGCCACAGCGGCCCTGGCGAGCGGACTTACCAAATGATTTTTCCCGGTGCCGTGCGAGGGATCCACGATGACAGGCAAATGTGAAATGCGTCGTACTGCGGGCACGGCTGCCAGATCCAAAGTGTTGCGCGTGTGCTGTACAAAGGTCCGAACTCCGCGTTCGCACAAGACAATGTTGTAGTTTCCTTCCGACATAATGTATTCGGCCGCCAGTAACCATTCTTCAAGCGTCGCCGCCAAACCTCGTTTGAGAAGCACCGGCAGATGCGAACGGCCAGCTCGTCGCAGTAGCGAAAAATTCTGCATGTTGCGGGCTCCGATTTGGATCATGTCTGCGTATCGTTCAACCAAGTCCACGCCACTCTCGTCGAGAGCTTCAGTAACTATTCTCAGACCGAATGTTTCACGAACCTCAGCCAATATCTGCAATCCTTGCTCACCGAGACCCTGAAACGAATATGGAGACGTACGCGGTTTGAACGCGCCGCCGCGAAAAAACCTCGCGCCACTCTTTTTTACAGTTTCTGCAATCGCAAACGTCTGCTCGCGACTCTCCACTGCGCATGGGCCAGCGATAAGAGCCAGCTCGTCTCCGCCAATGGTGGCATCACCAACCCGAACGATTGTTTTCTCGGGACGGAGATCGAGAGTAATCAGTTTGTAAGGCTTCGTGACGCGGATCACCTCGGCAACGCCCGCCATGTTCTCAAAACGCGTTGCTTCGACTGCGCCTTGATTCCCGGTGATGCCGATGGCAGTGCGGTGCGCGCCCGGCAAAGGATGTCCACGAAACCCCAGTTCAGCGATCACCTTTACGACGTCGTCGATTTGCGATCGCGTCGCATCAGTCCTCATTACGATTAACATCTATTAACTCCTTCTTTAGCTGGCCGTCCCACGGCGGGCGCCAATGAACGGACAAATTCTTCCACCTGTTCCACCAGATCGGGCCGGCCTGCGTTTGCTTCGATCTCCTTCACAATGGCTGACCCGACCACGGCCGCTTCCGCATACTTCCAGACCTGTGCAACTTGTTCAGCCGTTGAGATTCCAAATCCGACGCCCACGGGTAAAGAGGTAAATTGTCGCAAGCGCCGCACCAACTCTTCGGCCTCATCACTCAAATCATCTCTGGCTCCAGTGACGCCGGTCCGGGAGACCGCATAGATAAAGCCGCTGGCACTCTCAGCAATCCTTCGGAGTCTCTCTTCAGTTGAAGTTGGTGCAGCGAGCAGAATCAAATCGATCAAATTCGCCGACAGCTTCTCCCTGAACTGGACTGACTCTTCCAAAGACAAGTCCGACAGCAACACCCCATCAACGCCGACATTCGCCGCCTCACGCGCAAATTTATCTAATCCAAACTGAAGCACTGGATTGACATAACTGAACAGTACCAGCGGGACGTGGAGTTCCGATCTCACGTCAGCAATCAGCGATAGAACGTCTCGGAGAGTTACGCCATTGGTGAGAGCGCGCTGCGACGAGCGTTGGATCACCGGTCCATCCGCGATGGGATCACTGAAAGGGATGCCCAGCTCGATTAGGTCTGCACCTGCTCTCTGTAGGGCAGGCAACAGAGAACGAGTCGTAGGAAGGTCCGGATGGCCCGCCGTGACAAAGGGAATTAACCCTCTCCGGCCCTCCACTTTCAAGCGCTTAAAGGTGTCGGCAATACGACTCAAAACATCTCTCCATCCAACCGTTGCGACACCAAATCGACGTCTTTGTCGCCACGGCCTGAAAGATTCACGATCATGATTTGATCGTTCAACTGCGGCCCCAGCTTGATGGCATGAGCGATCGCATGTGCTGATTCCAGCGCGCACACAATGCCTTCCGTGCGCGCTAATAACTGGAACGCCTCCAATGCCTCATCATCAGAAGCCGTGGCATATTCAACTCGTTTCTGATCGTGGAGGTAGGCGTGTTCGGGTCCGATCGACGGATAATCGAGTCCGGCAGAAATTGAGTGAGTTGAAGCTATTTGTCCATGCGCGTCCTGAAGCACGTAGCTCAGAGTGCCGTGTAAGACGCCGGGACTTCCTCCGCCGGCACTGTTAAACCGCGCTGCGTGCTCTCCCAAAGTGCTGCTCGTACCACCAGCCTCAACCCCCACCATCCGAACCGTAGCGTCTTCCAGAAATGGATAAAACAATCCGATCGAATTTGAGCCGCCACCGACACACGCGATCAGAACGTCGGGCAGACGTCCCTCGGTCTCCAGGATCTGATTGCGAGTCTCACTGCCAATTACACTTTGGAAATCGCGCACCATCATCGGATAAGGATGTGGACCAAGTGCGCTGCCGAGAAGGTAATGTGTCGTCTGAGGTGAGGCCGTCCAGTCGCGCATCGCTTCATTGATTGCGTCTTTGAGAGTGCGAGAGCCACTTTCAACTATTCGAACCTCAGCGTTCAGCAAGCGCATGCGAAACAAATTTAGTTTCTGCCTGCTTGCGTCTTCCGCGCCCATGTAGATGACACATTCGAGACCAAACAAAGCGCAGACCGTAGCGGTCGCCACGCCATGTTGCCCTGCACCAGTTTCGGCAATCACACGACGCTTGCCCATCCGTCGCGCGAGTAACGCCTGACCCAACGCGTTGTTGATTTTGTGAGAACCGGTGTGGCAAAGGTCTTCCCTTTTCAAATATATCCGTGCGCCCCCTGAAAATTCGGTTAGGCGCCGCGCGAAGAAAAGCGGAGTGGGACGCCCTGAATATGTGCGTTGCAAGCCGGCTAATTCACGTTGAAACTGCTCATCGATGCGCGCCTCGCTGTAGTTGTGAAGCAGTTCGTCAAGCGGAGCCACGAGTGTTTCGGGAACAAAGCGTCCTCCGTACGGGCCCCAATGTCCGCTCGCGTCTGGATAGTCGACTTTCATTTACCGGCCCTTTGTATCGCGTCCATAAACGCGGAAAGTTTTATTGGATCCTTGCGTCCGGGAGCACTCTCAACACCACTGCAAACATCAACTGCGTACGGCTGCACTGTTTGGATAGCCTGCCCCACATTGCTCGCGTTCAAGCCTCCTGCGAGGAAAAGTTTGTTCACGAACTCCTTTGTGCGCGCGGCGATTGTCCAATCAAAAAGCTTTCCGGATCCGCCATAGACTCCTGCGCTGAAAGCATCCAACAAAATTGCGTCCGTCTTAAACTTTGCCGCCTCCGCGGGATCGAACCCATCGCCCACTCGCAATGCCTTGATAACGAAGAGACCATTCAAACTCTTGCAAAACGACGGCGACTCGTCCCCGTGCAATTGCACTGCCCGGATTCCCGTGGTCTTAGCCACAGTTTGTATTGCCTCATCATCAAGTTCGTTAACGAACACACCAACTGCCAACACAGATTCCGGCAGTTGTTGAATGATTCGTGCCGCGTCTAAAGGCGAGATGTAGCGCGGGCTCTGCGAATAGAAATTGAACCCCAACGCATTGGCCCCGGCCTCCACGCTTGCGCGCGCGTCTTTCAGGTTTGTGATGCCGCAGACTTTGACTGCAACCATGTCTGTCCTAACTCCCTGCGTTTGTAAGCAGCCTTCGCAGGCAGGCTTCTGAATCTTTTGAGCGCATTAATGTTTCACCGATCAGAAAACCTCGGTATCCAACAGCGTGCAAACTTTGGAGCTGTTCGGCGGTGCTGAGGCCGCTTTCACTGATGAGAATTGCATTCTGTGGTTTCATCTGCGCGAGCTCAAACGACACCTCCAGTGAGACTTCGAACGTTTGGAGATTGCGGTTGTTGACGCCAATTAGACTTGCTCCTGAAGCCTCTGCCTGAGCCATTTCGTTTGAGTCATGGACTTCCACTAAGGCGTCCATTCCAAGCTCATCTTCGGTAATCGTTCTCAATTTCCTCAGTTGAGAATCATTCAACAGTGAAGTAATCAACAGGACGGCATCGGCGCCTGCCGCAGCCGATTCGTACAGCTGATACTCGTCAATCACGAAATCCTTCCGCAACACAGGTAGCGAAACAGCATCGCGCACCTCTGCCAGATCACTGAGGGAACCGCGAAAGTGATCCTGTTCGGTCAATACGGAGACAGCTACCGCGCCTCCGCGTTCGTAAGCACACGCGATGTCTGCCGGGCTTATGTCATCGGGACGCAAATCGCCTTTTGACGGCGAGGTCCTTTTTATCTCGGCAATCACATTAATTGCCCGGTCGTTTGCCAGCACCTTACGAAGCGCGTGCATTGGTGCACCACTTCGCCTCTGGTACGCATCCGCTCGCACCTGGTCCATTGGCTTCGACGACATAGCGTCCGCCAGCCGCGAGCGCTTGCTTTCAACAACTGTAACGAGGAAATCAGAAGTCGCTTTCATGAGTTGGTTCCGCGCACCAGGTCGTCTAGTTTCCGGGCGGCAGCTCCAGTGTCGATTGATGTTGCAGCAAGACGCGAGGCTTCAGTCAGGCTGGCGGCGGGGCCAGCTACAACCAAAGCTGCTGCCGCGTTGGCAATAATTAAGTCTCTGGCGACCCCACGGAGCTTCCCGGACAAAACTTGGCGAATGAAATGAGCACTCGTTTCGGAATCAGGTGCAGCCATCCCATCGAGTGAAGTCCGCGACAGTCCAAAATCTTCCGGGCTAAGCTCGAAAGTTCGGACGCCTTCCCCGGAGGCTTCGGCGACCAAAGTATTTTCAGCAAGTGTTACCTCGTCCAGTCCATCGAGTCCATGCACTACCCATGCTCGCTTTGTGCCCAATGCCAAAAGGGCCCGCGCTAGTGGCTCAACGTGGGCGGCCTGCGACACGCCTACGATTTGAAATGGCGCGCCTGCCGGGTTAGTCAATGGTCCAAGCAAGTTGAAGATTGTGCGAACGCCCAACTCGCGTCTGATTGCCGCTACGCGCTTTGTCGTTCCGTGATAAAGAGGAGCAAACATGAAACAGATGCCGAGTTCGTTCAAACACCTTTCAGTAGTTTCCGGTGCGACGTCAACGCGAACGCCAAGAGCACCAAGCACGTCAGAGCTTCCCGTCCGGCTTGTGACACCCCGGTTTCCATGTTTGGCAACTGCGACACCTGCGCCGGCAATAACAAAGGCTGCGGCAGTCGATACGTTGAAAGTCTTCGCCGTGCTCGATCCGGTGCCCGCAGTATCGACAAAGGATTCATGTACCGCGTTAATGCGCACGGCACGCGATCTCATTGCAGTCGCGCAGCCAACAAGTTCGTCGACCGTTTCGCCTTTGTTTGCCAAAGCCATGAGGGCCGCCCCAATTTGAATGTCGGTAGTTGATTCGGCCAGCAGATAGCTCAAAAAGTTTGAAGCTTCTTCGCACGATAAGTCCTCGCCTCGCGTTAAGCGCGAGGTAAATTGGCGCAGTTCAGCGTTCGTCTGTGCCGGCGCGGTCTGCTCGATATCTTTTGCAGTCGTCATAAATTTAGAAAGTTCGTTAGCAGTCTCTTGCCGGCAGGCGTCAGAATCGATTCCGGATGAAACTGCACTCCCTCAAGCTTCTTCTCGCGATGCCGAACCCCCATGATTACTCCGTCCCTGCTTTCGGCAGACACTTCCAGGCACTCGGGCATGCTCGCAGGATCAACTACCAGAGAGTGGTAACGTCCCGCCGCGAACGGTGACTCGATACCTTGAAAAATCGTGCTGCCATCATGAAACACTTCTGAGCGTTTCCCATGCACGACCTCCTTCGCACGAACAATCGACGCGCCAAACGCCTGCGCAATTGCCTGGTGTCCCAAACACACACCCAGGACAGGAAGGCGATCAGCGAATCTTTGAAGTAGTAACAACGAAATGCCGGCGTCGGCCGGTCGACCTGGACCAGGTGAGATAACAATGCGCTCCGGTTGTAATGACTCAACTTCTTCCAGTGATATCTCGTCATTGCGTCGCACGAGCGGATCCTGACCAAGCTCGCCCAGGTATTGAACGAGGTTGTATGTAAACGAATCGTAGTTATCGATCACTAGTATCATCTGGTGTTATCCGGCATCTCGTTAGTTAACCGTGCTCCGCCATTTCAATTGCACGCCACAGCGCATCAGCCTTCGCGACGGTTTCCGCATATTCACGTTCTGGGATCGAATCCGCAACGATTCCGGCGCCGGCTTGAACCGAAGCCTCCCCATCTCTCAATTCGATAGTCCTAATAGCGATGCAGGAGTCGAAATTACCGGCGTAGTCAACGTAGAAGATTGCGCCTGCGTATACGTTTCGACGTTCCGGCTCCAATGCTTTGATAATTTCCATCGCCTTAACCTTTGGTGCTCCGGTCACGGTGCCTGCCGGGAAACAAACGGCAAGAGCATCGAAGCGATCACAACCGGGACGCAGCTGTGCGCTTAATTTGGAGACCAGATGTTGAACTTTCGAATAGCGCTCCACCGACATCAATTCGTCGACGCGCACTGTGCCAAAGCGGGCGACCCGTCCCACATCGTTGCGACCCAGATCGACGAGCATTACGTGCTCCGCGATCTCTTTCTCGTCGGCTTTCATTTCCTCTGAGAGTTTTCGATCCTCAGTTTCATTAGTGCCACGCGGCCGGGTACCGGCGATCGGGCGATACTCAATGCGTTCACCCCTGCAGCGCACAAGCATCTCGGGGGATGCGCCGATAATCGAGTCGCTGTCCAGCTTTAGAAAGTACATGTACGGCGAAGGATTGCTCTGCCGCAGGGCTTGATAGATTGCAACGGGGTCGGCGGAGACTTCCCTGCTGAACCGCTGTGACAGGACTACTTGATAGCAATCCCCGGCCAGGATGTGTTCCTTCACCTGATTGACGGCGTTCTCGAAATCGCTTCTGGTCCAATTCGAATGTACATGCTTCTCAGGAGGCGAACTTCCGGGTGAGCTTATCGCCGGGGACGCAGACGAGTCTTGCAAGATATCGGAGAGCCGTTGAGTTTGCGCGACAGCCGCCTCGTAAAGACTCCGCAGAGTTGCGGAATTATTGTTAGTTTCCTCCTTGAAAACAACAGATACCAGCTTGACCTCCGCGCTGCGATGGTCGAACGCAATAAGAGATCGACAAAACATCAAAACGGCATCGTCAGGTTGGCCCACACTCGCGCCATTGGTGCTGATAGCCGGCTCAAACCAGCCTGCAGCGTTGTAACCGAAGTAGCCTACGGCACCGCCCGCAAGCGGTACTTGATCATCAGTCGCAGCGAGCTGTCGTTGACGAAAATGCTGCTTAAGGTAATCGCTCGCGCAAATAGGGCGAGTCTCCCGCGAACTGCCACGCTCTACGATTGTTTGATTCCCACGACCTCGTACGATCATGTGCGGGTCCGCCCCGACGAAAGAGTATTGCGCCACGTGCTGTTCACCTTCGACCGATTCAAAAAGAAATGCATAAGGCGCGGTCCTGGAAAGCATCTTGAATGCATCGACGGGATTAAAGGGATGGGCCGATATGGTCCTGATCACTGGCACAACCTCGCCCGCTTGAGCTTGCTGCTCAAACTCCTCGAACGTCTCAGGATAAAGTTTCGTGTCCATCGGATCCGCGTTGAGCAAATAAAAAACCCACTACCGGAATCTCGGCAGCGGGTCGCTGAAAAACGTTTGCTTGTGCTTTCTCTTAGTCTGTTGCCATAGCCCCCCAGAAAGCGACTCCCGCCACCTTTTTGCAGGTGCGCCAGTACCAGTAGGCCGATCGAGTTGCGTGAAACGAGACTCTCATGATTGGCGGTTCTTATATCCGACCCACGGAGCAGTGTCAATTTTTTTAAAGCACATAGCTTACTAGCGGATGTCTTTTTTCACCTTTCGGAGGTTTACCCATGGCTTGCTCAATTGCAGTTTAACGTCATCAATCGCCTTGTCAGCTCCCCAGAATTCTTTCTTTCCTAAAACGTCCTTAGCAAATAGGTTTCTGAAGAAAGCGCGGCGTTGATCTGCTGTCGGAAGTGCTCCAAGTCTAATGTCCTCGCCATCACGGATTTTCTCTAACTCTTTGAAAATTTCGTCGGCCTTTTTACCCGACTTCAGGTCATTCTGTATTCCTCGTAATATTTCATATCGGGCAGCCATTTCACTTTCTACTGAGGCGAAAAGACCGTTGGTATCAGACCCGATAAATGTACCGTCTTCGAAGAAAATACCATCGACTGTGACCCTTATGCTTACGCAGCCGGGGATAGTCTTAACCTCGCTACTTTCATCGAGTTGTGTCTTACTGGAGGCCACTGCATCACCGCTCCACGCTGTGGAGCGAGCCTCACCCTCAGAAGAGATGAGCCAGATTGAATGCGGCTTCACAATCTCTTCCGACCGGTCTAAAGCCTCTTTGCGGTCAGATTCTTCCCCATGCAAGAAAACCCACGAAACCATTTTATTGAGATTCCTATCATTAGAGAGATTCCTATCAGAGGTCTCCCCCCTGTCATCGAAGCATTGCCATTTAAAGGAATATCCGACCACTGCCCGAGTACCGGTATTCTTAAGAAGTACCGAATAGGGATCGTGAATTGATGTAGATTTACTTTTAGCTTGAAGATTGCCAAAGGAAGGGTCTGAAGGCACGATAAGTGAAACGCCGTGTTCAGGAAAATCTCTGGCTTCGAACCTCATGAATGTAGATTCCTTTTTGTGGGTCACTAGTTCCGTTTTATTTATATTAGAAGCGCAACGCCTCCCGCTAAGACTATTACGAGAACCAAAGCTAAAAAGATGTATTTCATTTGAAGCTGTGGGATGCCGTTCAAGAGTGATCGTTAAAGTACAGAACTGGGTGCGAGAACCCAGCTGACCTCTAAGAGCGACGGCACGGACTTCACCAGGCGGCGAGATATTCTTCGATTGTCTCAAACATAGAATCAAAAGACTCTGCGCAGAACAATACCTTCTGATACTGGGTCGGGTCGTAACCCTGGGCCGAAGCCGCCTCTGGATTCAAGCGCCGCAATTCTGCATTGGACATGGCCGCCAACTCGCCCGCCGACGACAACAAACCAGCTCCATAAGCCTTGAGCTTACCTTCTTCAAGTAGCACGCCAAACTCAATCGTGAACCAGTACACGCGTGACAACCGATCAAAAGCTTCTGGGGACGTCGTACGTTTGACTGCTCTTCCGAATGAGCGGTTCAGTTCTGCAAGACGCTGGCTGGCGAGCGTTACAGCGTGTCCCGCAAGTTCATGAATTACATCCGGCTCCGGCGTGTAAAACGGCGTCGAATGATGCCGGATATATTGAGTACAGAGGAACGTCCCGGATGCGAGGGCGTCGAGAAACGTCCTCGGCTCAACCAGGCCGGCTACTGGCTCCAGATGAAAACCGCTGAGCGCCTCGACTCTTTGGTTCACCTCGCCAAGTTGCGGAATACGATCCCGCGGGAAATCCAACTTCTTCACGCAACTAAGATACTCCGCACAGGCATGTGCTTCGTGCGCTGGGGTTAACGCCTGCCACACTGCCTGCCAAACGTTATGTTCTTCGGCAGTGTACGGGGCTTCAGGAATTGGTTCGCCCGGTTGGTACCCGAGCGACAGCTGGGCAATCTGGTTCCTGCGAACGCGATATTGCTGATCGCTGAATCCAGGGTGGTCCGGATCCAACACGACAATGTGATTTCGATCTGAACTGCCGACACCTTCCGGAGTCGCCAGTCGAAGGTCCGTATGATCTGCCATCGGTAGTTGGTCAGTTTGTATCAACATATGAAATGCCTTTCTGTATGCACAAAAAAACCGGCCACCCCCCGCAAAGGGAATGGCCGGTTCGTTGATTCTTGTGTTTGCTTGCTAGTCTCGCCTGGCTAACACGTCTCCCCGCGCCTTCCCTTCATGGAAAGCCAGTAATAGGAGTAAACCGTGTACAGCTGTGTGGTCATCACTGGAGAGCACAGTACGCCTGATGTTTTTTACTTGTCAACCAGTGGCGGCGTGGGGCATTGGTTTTGCTCACTGACATCTACAGCAATAGTTAGCCAAAGAATTCAGGAGTTGCGGTGCGCAAAGCAGACATAGGTGTCTGCTCTCTGCGTACCGTATGGCTACATCACCGCGTGCCCATAAATAAAGGACAATATGAGTAAACCCATCCCGGAAGAAAATCACGAACATCGCGAAGAGACCGAATCCATCTGGATGAATACTGCTGAACTTCTACGCGAAACGCCGTTGCGCGAACGCACAAGCGCCGACGTCTGCATTGTCGGCGCAGGGATCGCGGGCATGTCGGCCGCATACATGCTGGCGAGCGAGGGAAAATCAGTCGTGGTTTTAGATGATGGGCCAATAGGCGGCGGCATGACCGGCAGGACCACGGCCCATCTGGTCAACGCGTTAGACGATCGCTACTTTGAGTTGGAGCGACTCCACGGTGAGGAAGGCGCCCGCCACGCCGCACAAAGCCATACAGCAGCCATCGATCGAGTGGAAGCGATTTGCAACGAAGAAGGTATTGATTGTGAATTCGAGCGACTCGACGGTTACCTCTTTGTGCCGCCGCGTGATTCAAAAAAGATTCTTGACGATGAACTCGAGGCGGTGCACCGTGCCGGGCTGGTAGACATCGAGAAGGTCGATCGGGTTCCGTGGGACTCTTTTGATACTGGGCCCGCGTTGCGATTCCCACGCCAGGCGCAGTTTCATCCGCTGAAGTACCTGGCCGGATTAACTGACGCCATCAAGAAGAAAGGCGGCCGGATCTACACCGATAGTCATGCGAAAGATATTGAAGGCGGACGCAGCGCTCGCGTTGAGACGACGGGCGGGGGTGTGGTCACCTCTGACGCGATCGTCGTTGCCACCAACACGCCGGTTAACGATTTGATCGCGATTCATACTAAGCAGGCGCCTTACCAAACTTACGTGATTGGCGTGCGCATTCCGCTTGGTTCGGTAACGCGGGGACTTTTTTGGGACACGCCCGATCCCTACCACTATGTTCGCATCGAGACCGTGGGGAAAGGCGCGAAGGCGTACGACGTCCTGATTGTCGGTGGCGAAGATCATAAAACGGGACAGAAGGACGATGCCGGACGTCGTTTCGCCGCGCTTGAACGGTGGACACGTCATCGATTTCCAATGATGGAGGGGATTGAGTATCGCTGGTCCGGTGAGGTTATGGAGCCGGTTGATGGACTGGCGTTTATAGGTCGTAACCCGATGGACAGCGATAACGTTTTCATCGCGACGGGTGATTCAGGCAACGGGATGACGCACGGAACGATTGCTGGAATCTTGCTGACGGACATGATCCTCGGCCGGAAAAACGAATGGGAGAAACTCTACGAACCGTCGCGCATCTCTCTGCGTTCGCTTACTGAATTTGCCAAAGAAAATCTTAATGTCGCCATGCAGTATACGGATGTGGTGTTAGCGGGTGACGTTGATTCGCTCGACAAAATCAAGCCGAATTCGGGCGCCGTCATGTCGCGGGGGCTGCAGAAAGTGGCAGTTTATCGCGATCCTGAGGGAGTAATTCATGAACGGTCCGCGGTGTGCAGACACCTCGGCTGCATCGTGAACTGGAATTCACTGGAGAAGAGTTGGGATTGTCCGTGTCACGGTTCGCGCTACGACGCGTATGGCCACGTCACACAAGGACCGGCGAATAGCGATTTGGAACCGATCAACGGATGAAAAGTGAAAAGTGAAGAGTGATGAGTGCAGAGTCTTGCATTTTACTTTCACTTTTCACTAAATTGAAGGAGCACTAATCATGTCAGATAAAGACCGGAGTAAAAAAGACGGAGAGCGCAAAGACAAAAAGAACCAACGCATGCGTGAGGCGGTGAATGCACGCGAACAGGTGGAGCCGACTGAAAGGCAACGTCAGAAGCATGAAGCGAAATTGACCAACACCGAACCGGAAGGCGCAGCACGAATGCGGAAGCCCACCAAATTAGCGCTGCCTAAAATCCAGTTACGGTTTCGTGTTAGTTCGTGTTAATTCGTGGATCGTCTTGATACGACGCCAAAATCGATCCACGAAATTACACAGCAACAACACGAAAGCAATTTTTGTGCAAAGCCCGCGCGCACGTGAAAAGTGGAGTGAGGTGAAAAGTTCAGATTAGAACCTTTAGGTTGCACTGCGTGGAAAGAAAGCAAGCTAAAGCTTGTACTCTAAACTCGGTTGACTCTTGACTTTTCACTTTTCACTTTTCACTCTTTACCCGGCCGCAGCCATATCGGCCTCACTGATGTCGAAGTTGGCCGAAACCTTCTGCACGTCGTCGTGGTCCTCGAGAGCTTCCATCAGCTTCAGCATCTGCTTTGCTTCGCTTCCTTCCAACTTCTTATATTCCTTGGGGACCATTTCAACTTCCGCGACCTGCGGTTCGACACCAGATTTTTTCACTGCCTCAAGTACCCCATCGAAGTCGGTTGGTGTTGTGATGATCTCGAAGTTGTCTTCGTCGGAGCGCAAGTCTTCCGCGCCCGCGTCAGTGACGATTTCAAACAATTCGTCTTCAGTCTTGGCTGCCTGAGGGACGACAATGTAGCCCTTCTTCTCAAACATCCAGGCCACGGCCCCGGCCGCGGCCAGGTTGCCGCCGTTCTTGGAAAAGATGTGCCGTATCTCAGCCACTGTCCGATTGCGGTTGTCTGTCATCGACTCGATTAACAACGCCACGCCGCCTGGTCCATAGCCCTCATAGGTGATCTCTTCGTAGGTCACGCCTTCTTCTTCGCCGGTGCCACGGCGAATTGCCCGCTCGATTGTCTCGTTGGGCATATTGCCGGCTTTCGCATCCAGCACCGCCTTCCGAAGTCGCGCGTTACCGTCCGGGTCGCCGCCGCCGGTACGCGCTGCCACAGTTATCTCTTTAATAAACTTTGTGAATAGCTTGCCGCGCTTGGCATCGAGCGCGCCTTTTTTGTGCTTAATACTATGCCACTTAGAGTGTCCGGACATTTGAGCGTTGGTCCTTCTGGAATTGATCTAGCGGATATTTTTGAAGGCAAAATATATCACAGGAATTGGCGGAACTCCTTAGGGGCCGGGCTTGCGCGGCTTGGCAAGGCCCGAAGGGCCGGCACAATAGCCGCGCCCTTGGGGCCTCGGACGGTGGGCAACTAAGTCGAGGCCCGACGGGTCGGCGAGAACTGTCGGCCAATTCGGGCCTCACAGCTCATGTCGTCCCACCTCAAACAAATCGCAGACCGGTCGCCGCACTCCAGACAGTGACCCTAAGCGGGCTTGCTTTTCACTCTTCACTTTTCACTTTTCACTTTTACTTCAGCGCTTCATATTCCTTCTTCGCCTGGATCAAGACCGGCAAATCCGCGTCCGCATCTTTCCAGAGCGCAAAGAAGTTCTGATATGCCGTTCTGCTCTTCCCTACATCACCACTTATTGCCAGCGCACGCGCCAAGCCAAGGTGTGTCAGGGGACGAAGCTCGGAAAGAATGTCGACGCCACGGTGATCAATTATCTTTTGAAATTCTGCTGCTGCCTCATTTCCGCGTCGCAAGATCTAAAAACGTCAGACCCCTCAGATAGTTGTTGTATGGTCCAACCATTAAGCCCAGGTCGTAACGACGGACGGATTCGAGAATTTCAAGCGCCTGAGCCGCGTTGCCGCGATTCCGCTCAACTTGTGCGCGGACGACTGGGGCAAACATTGCCACGGTTGCCGTATCATTCGGATAAAGCTTCAAAGCCTCGGCTAACAAAGAAAGGGCTTCAGTCGACGCTGCGCAATCGGCGTAGATAGTGGCAGCGCCATTAATATTGATTCTACCTCGGTAAAGGGCCAGAGCAGTCGCCGCATTCGCCTTAGCCTCTTCACACTTCCCGAAAGCTGCTTGTCGAAACGCAAGTCCTATTAAAACCTGCCCGGCATTGTCATCGCGATTCTGGCTCTTGAAAACATCCGACGAACGCCGCCTAAAGTCTTCCGCTTTCTTTAACTGGCCGAGGGCAGCCGCTGCTGATCCTTGCATGCCAAGAAACTCACCATGAAAAGGTTTGCCCTCGGCCCATTTTGCGGCTCGGTCCATTGCAGCATGGTCGCCACGCACGAATGCCAGCAGATAGTCGTTGAAGTGGACCGACGCACCTTCCGGATACAACTTTCGAAGATCCTCCTGAGCCTGGCTGGCTTCATCAAAGCGCCCCAGGGCCATGAAACTACCTATTAGATTGTCTCTCGCGCTGGTGTTGTTAGGGCTTAATCGGACAGCTTCCAATGCTTCCTTCAGAGCATCCTCATATCGAGCTATCTCCATGTACCGCAGCGCCAAATTGTTATGAGGTGTGAAGTCGTTTGGATACAGGCGAGCCCACGTTTGCAGCACTTCCACGGCTTTGTCAGAATCGCCGACAACATAGTTATAGTATTTCTCCGAAATGTAGAGACGTTCCCTTTCGCTGACCCGGTCGCGGAGATCGAATGCTTTCTGTGCATAGACTTGCGCCTCTTCCCGTTCGTCGCGATTGCCATGAAAAACGGCTATCCGTGCGTATGCCATCGCGAAATTCGGATCTAATTCGATCGCTCGTTTATACAAGATCACCGCTGCATCCGGATTCCCCTTGGTGCGCTCTTCGTTCCCCATCGCAAATGCTTTAAGAGCTTCCAGCGAGGAGGTAGTTGCCTGATCGATTGGAACATCATGCTTCTTGATTGAACTGAGAGATTCCCCTAGCTGTTCTCGTAATTCCACTGCCGCCTGACCCAGCGACGACAACACTTGCTCTTTACTGGCGGCTTCTACTTGTTGACGAGCGATCGATTCTCCTGTTTGCGCGTTCATTGCTTCGAGCGTAATTACATAATTATTTCCGAGGCTCGAAATAGATCCCGCAAGCATTGCCTTCAAACCCTGCCGCTGACAGATCTCTCGCGCTATGTCTTTGGTAATCCGTTCATCAGGCGAGCGTCCCATAAAGCGGAGTGCTTCTCGGACTCTTTCGTCAGTATAAATGTTTAGAAAAGGCGACTGGCCCAACTGTACCGCGAGCGCCTGTTTGAGCGTTCCGTCAAAGACACTGTCACCGGTCGTGTTAACGAAGTCAGCAATGAGGATCGTGTCTTTCTCTGTGAGCGCTTGTGCGCGATTAAAGTAGAAGAACACCGCTGCGCCCACGAGCAACACAAAGGCGATGCCGATAATTCCCGCCCCCGTTTTATGGCGCTTAATCTCGCTGACAATGTATTCAGCGCTGGACGGCGCGTGGGCTGTTGTTTCAGGGGACGTAGGAGAGACCCGACCCGAAATTGTTGGCGGCGCGGGCGCAGCGCTAATTGTAGAACCGGTGACGCTGTCAGGTGACACTGAGCGCTCGAGTTCAGCCTCAAACTCAACTTTCTGTTTGAGCCGCCGCAGGTCAGTCAGTAACTCCTTCACCGTCTGGTAGCGCTCGTCCCGGTCTTTGCGCAGAGCTTTAGTAATAATCCACTCGAGCTCAGGCGGAACATTTGGAGCGAAGCGCGCCAGCGGCGGCGCTTCCTTCTGGTTTATCGCGACAATGACGTCGGTCGAGGTTTCGCCGTCAAACGGCGTTCGACCCGCGACCATTTCGTACATCACCACGCCCAAACTCCAAATGTCGCTGCGAGCGTCGACCGCTTTACCACGTGTTTGTTCCGGCGACATGTAGTGAGAGGTGCCCATTACTACGCCGGCGTCGGTGTGGACCAACACTCTGGTCGAGGCTTCGCCGTCTGATGGACTTTTATCGGTAGAACTCTCGGTAAGTTTCGCCAGCCCAAAGTCGAGTACCTTCACATACCCGTTCCGGCGAATCATGATGTTGTCGGGTTTTATGTCACGATGAACAATTCCGGCGGCATGAGCTTCTTCCAGCGCGCCGGCGACCTGCACGGAGATGTCCAGGATCTGGTGAGTGTCAACAGTTGAATGACCAAGTTTTCTGCGAAGAGTGTTTCCGTCGATGTACTCGGTGGCGATGAAGTGCCGGCCGCTATCGTTACCCACTTCGTAAATTGTGAGGATGTTCGGGTGGTTCAGTGCTGAAGCGGCGCAGGCTTCCTGTTCAAAACGATTCAGTCGATCGCGATTGGTAGTGTATTCCTCAGCCAGAATCTTGATAGCAACCTTGCGCCCAAGCTTCATATCCTCGGCCAGGTAGACTTCCCCCATGCCTCCGGCGCCAAGCTTTTCCAGTATTCGGTAATGGGAGATTTTAGAGACTTCCATGATCAACCGCGCGCGCCATTCCTATCGAAGGTGACGAGAAATACCAGCCAATACCCGCAAATACTGCTTTCCCTCAATATACCTGTCAACTTTTTTCCCCTTTTTCTCATTTCTGTATCGCCAGGTACTTCAGGGTTTCCACGAGGTCTTGGCCGCGCCCGGTGATGCTCACATTCTTTCGCTTCGATGAATGGCCTGAAGCGATTTGGATGTCACTGCGAGGCACACCAAACTCTTTCGCAAGGATGCGGATGAGCTCTTCGTTCGCGGCGCCGTCAACCGGTGCAGCCTTCAATCTCACGCGCAAAGCGCCATCGTGTTCACCGGCGATCTCGCTTCGCGACGCACGAGGCGCGGCCAATACGGGGAACACTAATGAGTCGTTCTTCCGGGTGTAGTGGATCATCGGAACCCACACCGGCTTGGAAACCTAATCTCATTAACAGCGGGCTGAAGCTAATGAGAAAACCTCAACCAAAAAACTGAAGCGGCATGCCACGAAGTAAAGTGCCGGCGATAGCTGCCTGCAGGATCCAAAGAATAATAAAGGCAATGAGCGGTGAAATATCAAACATTCCTACGAGCGGCACCCTTCTCCGCAGTGGCCCAAGCATCGGCTCAGTCACATTGATCAAAAAACGCATCACGCGATTGCCATACCCAACCATTCCGTACGAAAAAATGATCCTGATGAAAACGAGCATGATGTAAATGCTGACAAGTCCGTAGAGGATATAACCCAACAGTGGAACAACCGCACCGTGTGTTAATCCGAACACGATTCCAGCGATTGTGTTTGCCAGGCCATTCAGGAGTTGAAGTGAAAACCATCCCAGCAGGATCGTCAGCAGAATAACTATGAGCGGTGCGTACTTCGCATCAACTCCGAAGCCCATCAAAACCCGGCGCACTGGTACGATGAACGGATCAGTGAGCCGTCGAATAGTTAACGAACTCCAACTGAAGGGATTCAAATCAAGTTGATTGGCAATCAATCGCATGACCATCAAAACTATGATGGCGACAATGCCAGTGATTACGACCCAACTCGTAAACCAGTAGATGCGTTCGATGACGGTCATAGTATGGCTGCGTGAAATCTAACCGCGCTCTCCGAAGATTGCAGTACCCACCCGGACCATCGTCGCGCCCTCCTCAATGGCTACCTCAAAGTCGTGGCTCATACCCATCGACAATTCTCCCGGTCCATCGTTGAAATGTTTCTGCGCTCTTAACTCGTCGCGCAAATCTCGCAGCGCCTTGAAGAACGGACGTGTGCACTCGGGGTCTTCAAAAAATGGCGGCAAAGTCATTAAACCAACGAGGCGCACTCTCTGACACAGTTTGATCTCGCTGAGCAACTGCGGAAGCGATGTGGACTCAATTCCGGATTTGTTTTGTTCACCCGCAAGATCCACTTGAATAAGAACCGGAAGCTCTTCTCGGCCGGTTTCTATGCAGAGTCTTTCCAGTCGTTGGGTTAGTGAGACTGAATCGAGGGAATGTATTACGTCGAATAACTCCACAGCCCGACGCGCTTTGTTTGCCTGGAGGTGGCCCACCAGATGCCAGCGTGCTGCTTCGCGACCAATGTCAGCAATCTTACCGTCCGCTTCCTGAACTCGGTTCTCACCGAGATCAGTAACGCCTGCGTCAATCGCAGTCCGCAATAAAGGTGCTGGATGCGTCTTGCTAATCGCGATCAAACTGATGTCGTCAGCAGCTCGATTAGACCGCTGAGCTGCCTCGCTGATCCTTCGACGAACGTTCTCGAATCGTTCGCTTATGCTCTGTAATGCGAATGATTTCGCTTCCATGCGGCTCGGCAATTGAATTGCAACAAAACGCTAAGAAAATGGCGCTTGCTTATAAGCGCCAATTACATTATCAGATTGATTCTACTGTTGCATTGTAATAACCTGCGGGAACTGTTTCCGACCTTTTAAGACTTACCTGGGCCTGAAACCTCTCCCGTTAGGGCGCGCTTGTTCAATCGCGAATGGCACGTCGCTTGTTACTTTTGGTAATGACTCTCCTCGAAGACAACTAGCGTTTAAAAGAAGGAGGAGGAGTTTGTATGACGCATTCCCTGGGTAAAGGAAATTTCCTTTCAATCCTGACTGTGGTTCTGTTGTTGGTGATCGCAGTGCCCGCCACGTCTTTTGGAAAAGATCGCGGACGGCGCGGACGCGGTGGTAACGACGACCGCAAGTGTGCCAAGTTTAGAAACTGCCATGACGCTCGCGATGGTCGTTGGGACGGACGCGGACCAAGACGAAATTTCTCGAGATGGAACTGGCGAGACAACTGGCGAGACAACGACAATTGGCGAAGAGATCGCTGGCGCGATCACCGGTCGCGAGACACTAGTTGGTGGGACCGCTTCCGGAACAATCACTCCGGAGACTCCTACTGGCGGGATCGCTGGGATGACAATCGCTGGCGAGACGCTCGCTTCCGTAACAACGATCGGCGCGATCGCTTCACTCGTCGAGTTCAATATCGGGATCGCTGGCGATAAGTTTGTCCCATTTACGGGACGCGAATCGTCTCAACATATTGAGGGTGTTAAGCAACTTATGGTTTCTTGACACCCTCTAACTGCGTTCGCATAATGAATTCATTCGCGGATGTGGCGGAACTGGCAGACGCGCAGGTCTCAGAAGCCTGTGATGGCGACATCGTGGAGGTTCAAGTCCTCTCATCCGCACCACTTCTTTTCTAATCCCATTAGCGAACAAAGAATAATGCGAGCCCCATTCACGGGCTCGTTTTTTTTCCAGCGATTAAATTTTGGAACAACGGACGGCGCGGAGCGTATTTGAAGACGTCTCCTGGTGAACATTCCCCAGATGTTCCTGCATCCATCCAAACTGAAAGCTGCATTGTTGGGGGTAAACATGAGCGCTGACCGAGCTGAAGCCATCGAGTCATTGGAACAACCACAGGAACCCTTGAATGCCGGGCCGTCTCTTCCATTCAGAATTGCCAAGCCACCAGAGCGACACCGAATCCAGCGACTTATTGATCTGACGCATTCGCTTCTCAGGGAGGCGGAGATGCTGGTGGGTGAAAAGGCTTTCGTGGATGAGTCGAACCGCTTGCAGGCGCTGAATATTTCCGAGGGTATTGATTTCTTTGGTGAGATGAAACAGTTTGAGATTAGCTTGATCAAGTTGGCCCTGGCCCAGACCAGTGGCCATCAGGCGCGAGCGGCGAAACTGCTAAACATCAAGCCGACCACCCTGAACACCAAAATCAAGCAGTACGGAATCGAATACTAGGACCAGCGCGGGTTGTTTAGTTGACCGCCTGGGAAGCGTCGTCGGCCATCGCCTCACGTCCGTCCGAGACGATCAGTTGCTGTTCGTCGAAGAGGCTGGAATTGACGAGCGTCTGCACCCAGTAAGTCCCTGCCGCGGGAAACGTTACATTCACAAAAAAGCTGATGTTGTCGGCGAAACCGCCCGGTGCGACTTCGAAGCTGGTAGGCTGCGAGACGACCACCGGGTGTTGCCGATCCGGAGTTAGAATTCTCACCTCAGATAAGTGCGTTCCCTCGCCTCGCCAGTGATTGACTACAGCAAACTTAATTAATGACACCGGAACCTGCTGCACCATGATGTTCTGAAACACACCCATGAAAGAAAGTTTGTTGCCGGCTTCGAGGCGAACGTCATCGCAGAATAATGTATATAAAAGTTCGAGTTCAGGATTTTTGTTTTCTGCAGTCATAAATGTAACCCTCTCACCGGCCTTACCATCGCATACTGTCTACTGCCTACTGACTACTAACTACTGCTTCGGCGCTCTACTTCAGCATCCTTTTGAATGTTTCTTCGTCGACTACTGTAACACCGAGCGACGTCGCTTTATCAAGTTTGGAACCTGCTTCTGTTCCAGCCACTACATAATCCGTCTTCTTGCTCACGGAAGACGTTACCCGTCCACCGCCCGCTTCAATGGCAGCACGCGCCTCATCGCGGCTGAAGCTTTCAAGTGTTCCCGTCAAGACAAACAACTTTCCTGCAAACCTATCGTCGCCCGCCGCCGCTTTCTTTTCGATCCTGGTGCGCACGCCGGCCGCTTGAAGACGGCTACACAATGCCTGATTACCTTCGTCGTCAAACCAATCGCGAACACTTTGTGCCACAGTCAAACCAATCTCAGGAACGTCATCCAACTCCTCGACCGTAGCTTTGCTGAGCGCTTCGAGTGAACCGAAGTGAAGGGCCAGGGTCGTGGCCGTCCGATCGCCCACGTGCCGCATGCCCAGCGCGTAGATCAAATTCGAAAGGTCTCGCTGCTTGCTGGCCTCGATCTGCGCCAGGAGATTAGAAGCAGACTTGGTTGCCATTCGTTCGAGACTCGTAATGTCTTCGAGAGTCAGACTGTACAAGTCGCCTGCATCACGCAGCCTGCCACTCGCGACAAACTGGTCGGCCAGCGACTCACCTAACCCTTCAATTCGCATCGCTCGACGTGAAGCAAAGTGCAACAGTCTTCCCTTGAGCTGTGCGGAACAGTCGGCTGCAACGCAGCGGGAAACAACCTCGCCTTCCGGTCGCGAAACCTCGCCTCCACAGACCGGACACTTCTTCGGCATGCGGAACGCTTTCTCATTCCCGGTGCGCTTCGACTCAATAACTTTGAGCACCTTGGGAATTACGTCCCCGCCCTTTTCAATTAACACCCAGTCGCCGATGCGAATACCAAGCCGTTTCAACTCGTCCGGGTTGTGCAATGTCGCGCGCGCCACAGTCGTGCCTGCGAGGCTGACCGGCTCCAGGTTAGCCACCGGTGTCAAGGCTCCCGTCCGGCCCACCTGCACACTGATTGAAAGCACCTGTGTCGTCGCTTGTCTGGCAGCGTATTTATAAGCAACGGCCCAACGAGGCGCTTTGTTGGTAGTTCCAAACTCTTCCTGAAGCGCCGTTGAATTCACTTTGACGACCAGCCCATCGATTTCGTAATCGAGCTCGTCACGTTGTGCTTCCATCTTCGACGCGAAATCGATTACTTCCTCGATGGACTCACAAAGTGCTCGATGTGGGTTGATTCTCAGTCCCGCCTTCTCCATCCAGTTCAGAGATTCCCAGTGAGTGGCAAAAGGCTTTCGTTCGCCAGCAAGCAGGTCGTACGCAAACATATCTAACTTACGAGACGCGACGATTTTCGAATCGAGCTGGCGTATCGCACCCGCCGCCGCGTTGCGCGGGTTGGCAAACACCGGTACGCCTTGTTCTTCGCGTTCGGCGTTCGTGCGTTCAAACACCTTCCGCGGAATAAAAACTTCTCCTCTAACTTCCAGCTCGCTCGCCACGGGTTTCGCGTTTAGTTTCAACGGCACGCTGCGAATCGTGCGGACGTTTTGAGTTACCTCCTCGCCGATGCGCCCGTCGCCACGAGTAACGCCGCGCACGAGGACCTGATTCTCGTAAAGAACCGAGATGGAGAGACCATCAATCTTGAGCTCCGCCACGTAATCCGGCGAGCGGCCGTCCGCAAGCTTTCTGCAACGCTGATCGAAGGCGCGCAGCTCGTCGATGTTGTAACTATTGTCGAGAGAAAGCATTGGCCGGCGATGGACTACTTCAGCAAAACCTTCAGCAGGTCTACCGCCAACTCGTTGTGTGGGACTGTCTGCGGTGAGGTGCGCGGGATGTTTTGACTCTAACTCCTGTAAACGCTCGAGCAGGCGATCGTATTCAACATCTGAGATCTCGGGATTGTCCTGGACGTAATAGAGTTCTTCATGCCGGCGAATCTCGTCTCGTAGTTTCTCAATTTCTCGTCCAACTGCTGCCGCTTTAGCCAAACTTTACCCCTCCAAGAATTTCAACCGCGTGAGACGGTGGTCTTTGGTTCCCGGATTCCGCTGGTTCTTGTCTTCGGCTTCCCACTCCCAAGACGGTGGATTACTCGACCGATGAACTTGATGCTCTGAAGGAAATCGTCGATGCGAATGTTTTCGTCAGGTCCATGCGGATTTGATCCGGAGTAACTGATGCCAAAGGATGCCAAAGGAATCGCCGGAGTCGAAGCTCCGCATACAGCTCCGACTGGTCCACTTGAAGGATCCATCGGGTAGACGAGCGGTGTCATTCCATAAACTTCGCCGGCAGCATCTATGACGGCCCGCGCGACTCCGGAGCTGGCAGACGACTTGGCCAGCGGCGCGTTACCCAGCTCGATAATCTCGATGTCCTTGAAACCTCGAACGTCAAGATGTTCACGCAGTAACTCAACCACCAGCGCCGGCGTTAAATCAGGGACCAACCGGAAGTCGAGACGGGCTATGGCAACGCTAGGCAATACTGTTTTGATCCCCGCCTCAGTGTGACCAGTTGTAATTCCACAAATCGTGCAGGTTGGGCCAAAGATATGTTCTTTTACCAGCAACGATCCCTTCATGGAACGAACCCATCCGGCGATTCGAAACTCCTTTTTTAACCCGGCTTCATCAAGCTCAATCGTTTTCAGGGCCTCGGTATCTTCTTCGCTGATGGGAGCAATCCGCGACGAGAACCCGTCGATGGTAATTACGCCTTTGGGCGATGTGACAGTGGCCAATGCTTGCACCAGCCGCCACGCGGGATTCGGAACGATGGCGCCCCACTTTGAGTGAAGATCCGACCGGGCGCCGTGTGCACGCAGTTCAACAAACTGAATTCCTTTGAACCCAAGACTGATGACCGGCCGTTCCTTGGTGTCTTTGTAACCCTCGTCCCAAAGACAACCCTCCGCGGTCATCAGATCCGCATGTTCCGCCGCGAAGCGATAAAGACTGGGACTGCCCAGTCCGTCTTCGCCCTCCACAAAGAAGCGCAGTGAAACCGGAAGTTTTCCGAAGGTCTTTTGGTATGCTTCGATTGCAGCCAGGCGCGCCATCAGATCGCCCTTGCTGTTTGAAGCGCCGCGTGCGTACAGCTTCCCGTCTATAATCGTGGCTGAAAACGGACCTACCGACCACTCACTCAAATGACCGACCGGCTGAACGTCGTAGTGACCGTAGACCAAATAACTTTGAGGACCGTCGCCACATTCGCCATAGATGATCGGATAACCATTGCCGACCCGAAAAGATTTCGTGCCCACACCGACGCGCTGCATCAACTGCTCAACCGTCTCCGCAATCGCACGCATCCCGGTGCCTCGCGCCGCTACCGATGGCATGCGACACAGCGACTGGAGCCGTTCTACGAAATTGCGCGCGTGTCGATCGACATAGCGATCGAACCTCGCAAACGGCATAGCTTCTGGTGTTGGGGCAGTCATCTCCCGTTTCGTTCCTTCATTCCTTGACGACGTCGGGCCGGTATAACAGGTAATGAGGCTCATCGGCGCGTTCAAAACCAGCGCAGATTAGTCCTTTGTCGAAGTTTTCCTGAAACTCGCCTCGAGTGCGTAGAAGTTGTTCCTTCGCGCGACGCGGATCCTGTTTCATCAAACTGGTCCAATCGGATGGAATCTTGACCTTCGCTTCCGGGCTGGCCTCAATCGGCGCGTTGTCGCGCTCCGCCAAACGCTGGACGCGACCAGACCGTATGTTCCAATTTGCGAACAAACGATCGCTATCAATTCCCGCCGGTTCTGCGCCCTGCAAACCAGGACTGGTCGGGTAATCCGTGCCATAAAAATTTTCAGCGTAACTATTAACCGTCACCCCAAGCCGGTTCAAATTGAAATGCGCGTTGCGCGCCTGCATCGGGTCCCATGTCCATTTGATAAAGTCTCGGCCTTCTTCCAACGCGCGGGCGCGTTGACTCCACTTTAACTGCGCCCCGACTCCCTTGTTCTGATACTCACGATCAACCGCCATCATGTGAGAATAGCCAAACACTTCATTACCGTTTCGCACTCCCGTGAGGTGGTGAACAAAACCCACCAACCGGTCGCCGGCAAAGGCGCCGAGTGTCCATCCACCTGCCTCACGCGATACGATCAAATGCCGGCGAGGCGAAATTTCAAGATCGGGGAGACCAAAGACCTCGCGTTGCAGGAGAATGCAATGGTTCAATTCCTCAACCGAAGTACATTCGCGGATTACGATTTCATCCATCAGGTTGGGGGTCCCCGCGCCAGCTACGAATTTAGACTGTAACTTCGGATAAGAATTCCGGACGCGGTAGGCTCTGTGTTCGGCTATAACCCGTTCTCTGGCCTCCGGCAGTACTTATGACTTTGGCTGGCCGGCTGGAATCTGAATCATCGTGCGCAATCCGCCCGCTGGTCGATTCTGCAAAGTGACAGTGCCTTTCATTACTTCCAGCAAGCGCCTGCCAATGATAATTCCCATCTCATTAAGATCGGTCTTACCGGCGTGTGACGATTCGTCCGGCTCAAATACGCGGGCCATGTCGGGAACCGGCTCTCCCTCGTCATCTATTTGCACCAGCAGACCGCCGCCGTTATGAAACTGGGCGTAAGCTGCAACGGCCTGACCTTCCCTGCTGCGACTGACGGCCCACGCCAGAAACGTGTAAAGCACCTGGCGCAAACGCCCCTGATCTGAAACGATCGTCGTTATCTCCGGATCCAAATCGTACTCCACTTTCACTTCCTGCTTGTGCGCAACTCGATCGACGGCGGCACAGGCTTCACGCATCGTATCGCGCAACGAAAACTCGTGAAGAAATAGTTCCGCGGGACCCACTTCCAAGCGTGACAGATCGACCAGCTGGTTAAGGCTGGTTAACAGCTGCTGACCGGAGTTTTGGATCTTTTGACAGAACCGTCGCTGGGCATCGGTCAGTTTTTCCTGATCGAGAAGTATCTCAGTGAAACCGAGTATCGAGGTCAAAGGAGTTCGCAACTCATGCGACATGCGAGCGAGGAAAAGGGAACGGTATCGTGAGACGTGTTGCAGCTCACGGTTGGCCGCTTCCAATTCGACCTTGCGCTGCTTCAGCTGCTCGATCAAGTGCGCTACACGTTCGTCCTCCACCGGCTCCGCGTCCGACTTCTGGGTACTGATTACTGTTTCGCGGACTGTTTTCTCAACCATGAGAATCGATGGATCGTTAGGCGCCAAAAGCTAAAGAAGCTTCCCCAACGAACGTCCCTGAATTGTTTCGGTGACTTCAATATAAGACTGCGTCAAGAGAGTGTCAAAGCCTTGCTTCTTTTTTAACTAAATCGTGCGTTATCATGCAGACCTGAAGGCGTGGCCTCCTTCTTACGGCAGTTTTAGAGTTGAACATTCATGAGGGGAAAACTCACCGACCATCCGCTAGCGGAGCTTATTCGCGAAATCTCCACCAAGGGTTTATCCGGCACGCTCAGGCTTGATCACGATCGCGCCCGTACCGCCATCTACTTCGAGCGCGGGGTTCTCGTGTTCGCTGCCTCCAACCTGCGAACTCTTCGGTTACGGGAGTACCTCTCGAAAAACAAGCTGGTTTCCAAAAAAGAGTTGAGCTCGTTCGGAGAGAACGGGTCGGACATTGCACTCGCGAACGCGCTAAGCGCAAATGGAGCTCTGACCCAAACGCAAGCCGACGGGTTGTTGGCAAGTCTGGTTGCGGACGTTTTGCGCGTGGCGCTTTTGTGGACTGACGGCAACTGGGAGTTTGACGAACGGACGCACCTCGGTGAAAACGTGCGAATCAATATAGACATCGCTACCCTCATGCGAGAAGCCGCGCACAGAATGCCGTTAAGATTTGTCGGACTGCGCTTTCGAAATCCGGGTGAGACATTGTCGCGCGCGCCGCACATGGCGAATGACCAGTCATTTTTGCCGGCAGAGAGTTTCATACTCTCTCGCCTTGATGCCCCAACGCCGTTGGGAGAATTAGTTGCCGTTAGTGGTCTCCGAGAACTGGATGCGGTCAGAACAATTTATGGACTCGCGCTGACCGGTGTTATCAAGCGTCAATTCTGGCAACCTGCCTTCCGGGAAGCCGTCAAAGCCGCAGCGCCAACCGAGGCGGAAGAGATACCTGCCGCTGAACCTCCGACTGATGTCGCCTGGACTCTGGACAATCGCGATGCCGAGCTTGAGCAGTTCCTGCAAAGGATCGAAAACGCCGCCGATCATTACGACATTATGGATCTCACCCCGAACGCCGAAGCCGATCAAATTAAAGACGTTTATTACAGCATGGCCCGGCGTTATCATCCGGATCGGTTTCACTTAAAGTACGGAACTTCTATGCACTCGAGACTGAGTTCAGCGTTCGCCCAAGTTACCCAGGCGTACGAAACCTTGAGTGATCCCTCAAGTCGTTCAACTTATGACGCTACGCTCGAGCGCAAGCGGCAATTCGCGAACTCGGCTCCGCCTAAGCCCACGGTTCAGTCAAGTGAGGAAGAAGGGTTCGACGAAGACGTCGACAGACCCGACAGTGAATTAGATCAAGCTGAATATAATTTTCGCGAAGGGTTTGGCGCGCTGCAACAGGGCCGCCTCAACGTTGCTTTAAACCATCTCGCCGCAGCCGCCAGATTAACACCTGGTGATGCTCGCTATCGTGCTTATTACGGCCGGGCGCTTGCAGCAGACGAGCGAACGCGTAGACTTGCCGAGAATGAAATCCAGGCAGCGGTGAAGATTGAACCTGCAAGTGTCGTTTACCGGACAATGCTGGCCGAGTTGTACTTTGATTTGAAGTTTCATAAGCGGGCGCAAACTGAACTGAATCGCGCGCTGGAGCTTGATCCGAACCACGCCAGCGCAGTTTTACTTCAGAGGAAAATCGACCGTTCGCAGAAGCGTTGAGTGTTTCACAGTTTCAACTTAATCGGGAATCCTGAATATTAATGTCTGCACTTTCACTTGATAGCGAAAGAGACCGCGTTGCGCGCGAGGCGTACCTTCAATTGTCGGCTGCGGCTGACGAGTTTGAGCGCTATGCGCATCCGCATGCGGCGCGAATATCAACCATCGCCGATCGAATAGCCGAAGCATTGCACATGGCGCCCCAGGATCGACGCTCGCTTCGTAATGCCGCCCGTATGCACGACCTGGGTGAGGTAGCAATGGAGCGCGAATACATTCAGCGTGCTGGTCCGTTAACTGATGAGGAGCGGATCGATTTGGCGCGGCATCCAGTCATTGGTGAACAGGAAGCAGCGCGCGCCAGCGCCGACCGCGCCGTTCAACTTTTAGTACGTTGGCATCACGAGTGGTGGAATGGCAGCGGGTATCCCGACGCATTAAGACAAACCGAGATCCCTTTGGGTGCACGCATTTTGCGGATAGCGGATTCCTACGCGGCGATGACTGACAACAGGCCCTACAGGAACGCGATGACTGAGGACCAGGCCAGGGAACAAGTCATCGAAGGCGCCGGGATAGAATTTGATCCTGACGTAGTTACTGTCTTGCTCTCGCTGCACGACGTTGAAGAGTTGGCCTCATATGCGACGGATGAGCAGTCCCCGGTAACCGAAACAGAACCCGAGAAAGAAGTAAAACTCTTCTCCTCTTTCATGAGTTAACGAAACAGTGGATTCGGAGCGTGCGTAAGTGGCCCCATTAACTTTTCCAAACGGCTGGCTCAACTTCGAACTTAGCGTGCTGAGACGTTTGAAGTTCTCTTCTGTGGCACTTCCATTCACAGGCGAGCCGGATTTGTCCTTGCAGTTGAAGCGTTGGCAAATTCGGGTGGCAGCAAACGACTTTATGACCTGGGCCTTCACGAAAGCCACGGCCCTGATTGAAAACAATTCTGAAAGGCTGACTGACGAAGACATTAACGCACTCGTCGAAGACGCCTACGTGCCGCGGGATCGTCTGGACAATCCAGCATTGTCGAAATGGTTTAACGAGACTGACGCATGGTGGTTTGACAACGTTCGCTTCAACGCGGAACGGCTCGAATCTCCGTACAAGAGGGCGACGGCTTTAACACTCGGCATGATGGTGGGCGATTACGTGCTCTCGTTTGGTGAAGCCAGCAGGCATTTGCGAGAACCTCTTTCGTTGTCTAGCGTGTTTCGTCATTTTGCGGAATCGTTGCCCCTCCCGCTGGACAACAATCTCCGCAGTAAAGCCACTCGCCAGGACGTACGGGCGTTTGTCGCGGAAAGACGTCACACAGAGTTGCTGTTCCTCCGGTTGCCCACACCGGCGCAGCCGATGGTGCCGCGGCAAACGCCATTTGCCTGGCGAGAAGAATGGATGCTTGGCGGGGATGAGTTTTGGCAGGACCTGGAAAAGACGCGAGCGGGCAAACTGGGCTCAGGTGTACAAAGTAAGAAGCAATATCTCGGCTTCGTTGAAGACCTGCTTCACACCGCCGCCCATATTCCGGCATGGGCCATCGCGCACACTGAAAATGGTTTCATTTCGAACGAGGAGTTGACAGAGATGGTCAGTCGCGTTCGAAAGATTGACGCGATTTACTCGAAAGACTTTTCGGATTTATTGGGTGTCCGCGCTTCGATCATCAGCGCGGTGAGTTAATCGTCCGCGACAAACCTGTAGCCAACGCCGCGTACCGTCAATAAACGCTGAGGTTTTGCGGGATCATTTTCGATGTACTTACGCAAACGGACGATGAAGTTATCAATTGCCCGCGTATCCGTCTCTTCATTTAGGCCCCACACATCTTCCAGAATCGCCTTGCGGGAAACGACTTTTCCCTTGTGCATAATCAAGTAGCGCAGCAGTTCCATCTCCATCAGAGTTAATCGGATGGTTTCACCGGCCGTGCGGAGTTCAAGGTTCGTGAAATCGATCACGCGTCCCTCGAAACTATACTCATCGATTTGTTTCTCGCGTTCTATCGGCGCTCGTTCGACATCGCTTGACTGGTCACGATTGAACCATTCACGACGCCGCAGGAGAGCGTTGAGGCGCGCCAGCAGCACAGTCAGTTCGAATGGCTTGGCCAGATAATCGTCCGCGCCGGCTTCAAAGCCTCGCAGCACGTCTTCCGGACGCCCGCGAGCCGTCAACATCAGGATTGGAACAAACTGATCAGCCGCACGGAGTTCGGACGCAACAGTGAAACCGTCCTTGCCCGGTAACATAACGTCCAAAACGAGCACGTCGTAACGGCGCTTCTCTTCAACCAGTAGTGACAACGCCGACTCTCCGTCGCCGACGGTGTTCACCGTATAGCCTTCCGCTTCGAGATTAAACCGCAATCCGTCGGCGAGATGTTGTTCGTCTTCTACTACGAGTACTGCACTCATGTTCTTATGTTTAGAGTACAAGCTTTAGCTTGTGGTCTATCGCAGCCGGCCAACCTAAAGGTTGTACTCTAAACGCTTGAGTAATGCCGACAATGGACATGTTTATTCAGGCTCTCGGAAGTTGAATTGTAAAAGTGCTGCCCTGTCCTGGCCCAGGACTCTCGGCGAACACGCGACCGCCGTGCTTTTCGATAACTGAACGCACGATAAACAGGCCAAGTCCAGTTCCTTTTATCCGCGTCATCACTCGGCCCGGCGCGCGATAGAACCGTTTGAAAATACGTTTTAGTTGTGTGGCTGGAATTCCCATCCCTTGATCGGCGATGCGCACTGCGATGCTTCTTAGGATCGAGCGCCGCCACCTCTACCGAAAGATGGACCTTTTTGTCAGAATACTTGACGGCGTTATCCAAGCAAATTTGAAACGGCGCCGCGCAACTCATCTGCGTCGCCGGCGACTCGCGCTGGTTGTCCACCGAGTGACTCCGTGTAACTCAGTGATTCCGGACCCAGGTTATAGCGAGTTCGCGCAACATTGAGGCATTCGCCAACGATCTCGCTGACATCGACGACGGTGATGTTCATATGTCGCTTCCGGTGCCCAGCGCGTCCTGCCCGCAATACCTGCTCGACGGTGTGCAGTAAGCGGTCGCTATCGGCAAGCATCACATTGTAAAACTCCTGTCGCTGCGCTTCGTCCAGCTCCCGCTTCTTCAACGTCTCCAGATAAAGCCGAATCGATGCCAGCGGGGTTTTTAGTTCGTGGGTGACAGCATTGATAAAAGCATCGTGCTGATCGTTGCGGCGTATTTCGCGGATGAGGAAGGTAGTGTTCAGTACCATGCCCACGATGATTAAGAGGAAAAAGATGATTCCGAAAACCAGCAATGCCACTTCGCGCCAATTGAGCAGAATCCAACCGACGTTTAGCGCGATGGCCAAGGCGACCAGGCAAGCGCCGAGCGTGATGAAGAAAGCAATTGAGCCGCTGCGAGCACTAACAGCCATGTAGCGATTCTAAAGGATGAACTGTGTACGAAGAAGGCCGCACGCGCGTGCGGCCTTTTCTTTAAAACTCAATCAAATGTTTGTCGCATCAACGGTCGCGGCAATTAGGCGGCTTTCCGCAACTCTTCATATGCCTGCCGCCCGGGTATCTTGTCATCAGCTATCAATCTGATTCCCCTGGCCAATCCCATTAACTGCAGAGCCCTGATGCCATACCAGTTGACGTCAATCTCATACCAGTGCAAGCCATGCTTGGCGGCGCGCGGATGCGCATGGTGGTTGTTGTGCCAGCCTTCACCAAATGTAAGTAAAGCCACCCACCAACTGTTGGTTGAATCGTCGGTTGTTTCGAAACGGCGTTTGCCCCACATGTGGGTTGCCGAGTTTACCAGCCAGGTAAAATGCAAACCGATAGTTACGCGGAGAAAGACTCCAACAAACATCATGGGCCAACCACCAATTGCGAGCAGCACGATTCCGGAGACGATCAGCGGAACGAAATACAATCTGTTTAACCAGATGTGTACCGGGTCTTTCATCAAGTCCGGAGCGTAGCGCTGCATTACATGTTCTTCATGCTGCTGGCCGGTGCCACGCAGGATCCAACCCATGTGAGCCCACCAACCACCGTCGCGAGGTGTATGTGGATCGCCCGCCGAGTCTGTATTGGCATGATGAATACGATGGGTGACTACCCAATTAATCGCGCCGCCTTCGAGCGCGAGCAAACCGCAGAAGGTCAAAAAGTATTCGATCACTTTTGGTGTTTTGTAGCCACGGTGAGTTAGTAAACGATGAAAACCCATTCCGACGCCCAAGCTCCCGGAGATCCACCACAGCAATAGCGTTACAGGCACTACGCTCCAGCTCAACATAAACAGAGACGCGATAGCGCCTGCGTGAAAAAGAATCATGAATATCGCGGTGTTCCAACTGATAGCACCACGCTTGTTAGGATTGCCAATTTTTGTCATCAATTTACTTGTCATCGTACTCCTCGAGAATCTCCCTTTACTCAGATGTCATCCTAACAATTACCGAGGACGTGCCCTGTAAGAGTTGTGTAATGCAGTGTAGGAAGCTGTAATAGTTATGTAATTGGAATTGCTCGAAAATGCTGTGTCTAATGGGCCAAGCCGATTCGTCGCAACTTGCAAGCAGGGCTTCAATAAGGCATTATTACTGTGTTAATCCTTCTCTCCTGCATCAACGGTGATGCGCCACGCCTTTGTATCGGCTTCGGCGTTCTGGATGGTACGAGAGCGGGCAATGAAAACACTGAAGAAGCTGCTCCACTGAGCGCCCGAACGCGAGCCTTCGCTGCGACCGTTACTCCGAAGCTACCTTTGATTCGAAGCTTCTCTTAATGCTCCACGCGAGCAAGGAAAACACTAAAAGTTATGGCTATGAAACTCTATGTTGGGAACCTCTCGTTTCAAACTTCCAGCGAGGAGCTGCAGCAGTTGTTTGCCCAGGCGGGCACGGTTGAATCAGCAACAGTTGTAGAAGACCGGGACACCGGACGTTCGCGCGGATTTGGTTTCGTGGAGATGGCCTCAAAGGAAGAGGGCGAGAAAGCGATTCAACAATTCAACGGCACGGATTTGAACGGACGCAATCTCACTGTCAACGAAGCACGGCCACGAGAAGATCGCGGTAACCGCGGTGGTGGCGGCGGCGGTCGAGGCGGCTTTGGCGGCAACCGTGGTGGCGGCGGTGGTCGAGGCGGTGGCGGATATGGCGGTGGCGGTGGCGGCGGACGTAACGACCGCACCCCTCGCTGGTAGTTCTAAGTGATGGTGAATGGTGCCCATAACCAGGTACCATTCACCAACACGACGCAATACTTTCAAGCAGCTTAGTTAGTCAGGACAGATTTTTTAACCATTTACAATTAGCGATTTACCATTACTGAAAGGGATTTATGGAAAAGCAGACTGTGGCAAAACCAATTTACGCGATCGGAGACCGAGTCGAAAAACTCTGCGCGGTTTGTCAGGAAGAGCGAGGACATGTAGTCGCGTCGATTACCAAGAGAGGATTGGTTTCGCGAGTGACGTGTCCGAAGTGTGGAACGCGCGGATCTTTTTCAAACGGCGCTAAGATCACCCGCACCCGATCAAAGTCAGAAAACAGCGAACCCTACGACATGAAACGCACCTACCGGACGGGCCAAACGATGAGCCATCCGATCTGGGGAGCCGGCGAAGTGACGGCCCTGATTGAACCACGGAAGATTGACGTCTTGTTTGCCGATCGCATGCGACGGTTGATCCACTCGCGTTCGGACGCATAAGTTAGTTTTCAACAAAATGAAGAAGGCGCACTCTAGACGGTGCGCCTTTTTTATTGGAAATCGCTACTTTTCGTGTCGTTTCGTGTAATTTCGATAGAGATTTTGGCGCGCGCTTAAGACGATCCACGAATTAAAACGAACTGACGAAACCAGGCGTCATCCTGATTGGCCTCTAACTCGCTTAAAGTGACTTTCGCCTGTTCCACTGAGCCGCTTGGGTAACCTCACTCGACCGGTGGCAAACAGAACGAGCCACACCGCTCCCGAAGACGCCGAGAGCAGACCGCAGATAATAGTCAGTGTACGCGGGCTGATCACTTGTAACGACCATCCAGCGATGGCGGTCGAGAAACTCCAGACCAGAAATTCGGCCGCTCGATCAGTCGTCCCGATACGCCCGCGCAGGTGATCCGGGACCAGACGCATCAATAGAGTTTCCTGAACCGCGAACTCCGCGCCCAGAAGTATTCGACCAACGAATAGGAGAAGGCATGCCAGCCACAGGTTAGGCATAAGGCCGATCAGGGCAAACAGTACTCCCTGGAGAATTAAGCTCCAGCCCATGAAACCTATCGTGTGTCCCGTCATCTGAAAATAGGTACCTACGCGGCGCGCCACCATCATGCCGATGAAGAGGCCCAGGCCGGCAACAAAAAAGAACCATGCAACCGCCGAGTCTCCGCTAATTCCCCACTGCCCCGCGAAGACAATTCCTCCCAGACGATCGACTATCAGGTTGCTGGCGCCGCCCCCACTCGCCCAAAGAATATTGATGAATATGATCGCCGCAACCGGGGCATGAGTGATGACGTAAGCCCAGCCTTCCCGAATGTCTGACCAGTAACTGGGCCGCTTCGTTTCTGTTTCGCCCGCTACCGGCACGTGAGTTGGTTGTCGTGTTTCACGGTCGGAAATTAGCCACACAGAAATGGCTGAGCCAAAAAACGAAAGCGCATTGACGATAAATGCCGCACGGTAACCGACGGTAGCCGCAGTCCATCCCCCCAGCGCTGCTCCGAAGGACATCAGCAAAAAGCGTGAAGAAAACATAAGCGCGTTGCCGGCCAGAAGGTCTCGTTCACCGGTGATGTTTGGGACCGCTGCGTTCTTCGCTGCTTCGAAGAAAACGTGAAAGAACGAAAGGAGGGCTGTGCAGAGATAGGCGATCCAGAGATCATCAGCTGTGTGGACCAGCAGGAACCCGAATGCGACGGCTACGCGTGCGAGGTCACTCACTATCATCACCATGCGGCGCGACCAGCGATCCACAAACGCGCCGGCCAGTGGTGCGAACACGGTAAACGGCACCAGGCGCGCCAGCAACATAATGGTGGTAACTTCCGGATCGCCGTTCGAGATCACACGAACTAGCCCGAGTCCGGCCATGAAGTTAAACCAATTGCCAAGCTCCGAAATAACCTGTCCCCACCACAATCGCCTGAAAGACCGATTGCTGCGGAGAAGCTGAAGATAAGTTAGGGAATCCATTTGCGTTTGGGTGTCGGGGGTAGGGTCTGGGGTGTGATGGTCTCCCTATCACCCAAATCCCTACACCCAACGCCCTATAAAAAAAAGCCGCCAGTAAACATCAGGCGGCTCGCAACCTTTAGTTCTTCTAGAAGTCTATCCGCCTACAAACTTCGCTGGTCTCTTTTCGATAAAGGCGGCGACGCCTTCCCTGAAATCCTTAGTCTTACCTGCTTCGATCTGTGTTGTCCTTTCCAGTTCCAGCTGCCCGCCATAATCGTTCTTGGCACTCGCCTCCAACAATCGTTTGATATGGCCGATCGCGACAGTCGGCGCCTGGGCCAATCGTTCCGCCATCGCCATCGCCTGGGCCATGAGCTGTTCGTCCGGAACCACTGCGTTGATCATCCCCATTTCCAGCGCACTGCGAGCGTTAACGACGTCGCCCGTCATCAGCAGTTCAGTGGCGCGTTTCCAACCTACCAGTCTCGGAAGAATGAAGGTGCCGCCGCAATCCGGAACCAGTCCTATCTTTATAAACGCCTGATTGAAACGAGCGCCTTCCCCGGCAATCACGATGTCGCAGGCGAGCGCCAGATTACAACCGCCTCCCGATGCTGCGCCGTTTACTGCGGCAATAAAAGGCAAAGGCGTGTTTCGAATGAGAAGAATGCAGTCGTTGAGCATGCGAAGAGGCTCATCAAAGAACGCTTCGACTCGTCCATCGTGTTCAGCGATCCTCTGCATCTCGCGAAGGTCGCCTCCGGCAGAAAAGGCGCGCCCGGCGCCTGTCAAAACCACAGCACGCGCACCGTTTTTGGTCAGTTCATTAACAGCGGACTGAAATTCCTGCGCGACCTGCGTGTTCAAAGCATTTAACGACGCAGGACGGTTAAGCGTGATCACGGCAACTGCGCCATGCATCTCGAGTTGGATCGTTTCGAAAGTCATCTCTAATTCTGGACGCACTCTTATTTCGGCAAGGCGTTCGAGGCCCGTCGTCTTTTATCTTGATTGTCGGTTGAACAGCCGTTAGTTCGGGTCGTTCCTGTCAGCCGTGTCAGGTTCGCGGTTGCGTAGCACGGTTGGCGCTAAAACATTCGCCACAGAGAACTGGCCGGCCACTCGAAGGCTTGAATGGAACCGTATCATTCTTGCCGCATTGATCGCAGGTAATCTCGAATCTCTGCCGTTCGCCTCCTCCTTTTGGTCCACCAAAGTTTGAACGGCGGGCGTCCCGGCAAGGCTTACATCGTTTAGGATGAGTCAGGTTGCGTTCCTGGTAATACTCCTGCTCGCGTTCGGTGAAAGGAAAGGTGTTGCCACATTCCGCGCACGTTATCTCGATATCTGGCATGTCGCTGATCTCCCAGGAGAGGGATTGAGGTATCTCGCCCTCCTTGCTCTTCGAACGCAGCGAACGAATCCGCTTCTGCTGGCTAATACCATAAAACAATTGGAAAGAGCTGGCGCTCAAACCAACCGCCGACGGAGCCCGCGTCCGAACAATTGTGTTGGGCGGAGTGTACTCCACCGTCAGGCTGGGTTCAAAGGCAATTTGGTTGGAACAGCAAAGGCATTGGTCATTTCACATTTGTCATTTGTCATTAGAATTCGCCGATTGCACGCGCAACCTGAGAACCACTCGAACTGTTCGTGTATTTCGTGGATCGCTATTTCATATGACCAACAAATCGATCGACGAATTACCACGAAACGTCAAAATACGATGACAAATGACAAATGTGAAATGACCGATGACAAATTGCTTTACCCTGCCACTCAGCCGCTCACTTCGTAAGCTCTGTGACATGAGCGCGCACTGTCTCGCCGAGAGTGTTCAGGTTGTAGCCGCCCTCGAGACATGACACAAGCCGGCCGGCACACGCCTCGTCGGCCCACTGCTTCAAAGTGCGAGTCATCGCAACGAAGTCTTCGTCTTCCAGAAGTAACTGTCCCAGGGGATCGCCGTTGTGAGAGTCAAAACCCGCGGACACGATTATCAAGTCAGGTTTGAATTTCCCGGCAATATCAGCGATGGCGGCTTCAAACATTCGGATGTGTTCCTTCGCCGGCGTGTGCGCGCGCAAAGGAACATTCAGTGTGTAGCCGGTTCCGCGCGCAACCCCGTTTTCACCGCGCGAACCAGTGCCCGGATACCACGGATACTGATGAGTGGAAAAGAAGAACACCGAAGGGTCGTCATAAAAAACCCCCTGGGTGCCGTTGCCGTGATGGACGTCCCAATCGACGATGGCCACGCGTTCAATTTCCGCATAATGATTTTGCGCATAGCGCGCCGCCACAGCGACATTGTTGAAGAGACAAAAACCCATCGCACGTTCGGGCGTTGCATGATGACCAGGCGGACGAACTGGCACGAACGCGTTGGCAGCCTGGCCACCCATGATTAAGTCTATTGCCTGGCAAGCTCCTCCTGAAGCGCGCAGCGCGGCGTCCATAGACCTCATCGAGACTACCGTATCCTGATCAAGGTAGCCTGTGCCTTCGCTGACTACTCGTTCGACTTGTTTGTATAGCTGCGGAGTGTGACACGCTTGAATGTCACCGCGGGGCGCTTCCCTCGCCTGCACTTCGAGTAGTTGTGACCAGAGTTCCTCGTCCTGTTTAAGCGCTGACATGACGACACTGTATCGGGATGGCGATTCCGGATGCCCGGGTCCAGTGTCGTGTTCCTGAAAAACGGGATGATGAATGATCGCGGTTGTCATAAGAGCGCAAACAGTAAACCAGCAGTACCAGAAGGTAGTCCAATGTCCAAAGAGTAGTCCAATGTCCAATGTCGCAATGTCTGGTCAGCGTGCAGTACTCAATTCCTCGCACTGGACGCTAGCGGAAAAGTAAGAGAGTTCGCCTACGGTTAGACAGACATTGACATTGAGACATTGGACTAACCTTTTGGACTTTGACATTGGACTGCCTTTTGGACCTTGGACATTGGACTACCCTCTGGACATCTGACCTTCCCAATCACTGTCTCAATCTCATCGCGAAGCCGCGCCGCCAGAATTAAAAGCATACGGTCATTTGGACAACGGTACTTCCCTGATAAAAATACCTCCCGTTTTCTGCGAAGTTTGGCACTGCAAGCCTCGCTAACGATCAGTCTCTTCTAGGGTATGGCAGTTGCTCCTGAGACCTTTGAAGTTCACTGCGAACCTCTATTGTCTACTCGATCTAATATCAGGAGGAAAATTATGGCTCACGATGATGAACAGGCTCGAAGAAGCCGCGTGGTGGTTGAAACACCCACTGCCAGACGAGAAGTTACACACACGGAGGCTGTTCATAATGATCGCGGAGGAATCTCCGGCGCCACGGTTGGTGTAATCGTTGTGGTCGCGATCGCTTTGATAACAATCGTTGTTTTGTTTTTAATGAATCAACCAACAGACACAACTAATGCAAACCTGGCTGAAACTCAACCAGCGACACAACAGCCGCCGGTGATCGTTCAGCAGCAACCTGCACAGCAACCGCCTGTGATAATTAACCAACCGGCTCCAGTCGGGCAGCCGCCCGTGGTGATACAACAAGCACCCAGCGGGGGTACAGCGCCTGCGGTTTCGCAGGATGGATCGATTCAGGCCGCGATTGATAAGAGGATTGCAGATGATCCAACCTTCTCAGCGCTGGGTATCACAGCCACAGTTCTCGATGGCAAAGTGACGCTTACCGGCACAGTGCAAACCGAAGGCTTGAAATCACAAGTCGAACGAATGATTAGAGCTATCAGTGGCGTAAAGCAAGTGGACAATCAGATCGTCGCCATGGGCTAAAAGCAGTAGACAGCAAACAGTAAACAGCAGACAGCAGACAGCAAAGAAAAAGCGCCGCGTTCAGTACGCGGCGCTATATCTTTTTGCCAACTGCCAATCATCCCTTACCGATTTGCCGTTTGCTGTCTCCTGTCTCCTGTCTCCTTCTGCTCTCAGTACCCTTCCGTGTGCTGCCGCAGCCACTCGTCTAACTCTTCTTCACTAGGCTCGCGGCCAAGTTCCTGTCTGAGTCGCTCATGAAGATACTCGTGTTCGGTCTCAGCCACTTGTTCGAGTCCGGATTCATCGGCAACTTTTTCATCCTCGGTACTCATATACTCGGATCTCCGCGGTCGACAACGATGTTTCGATACTAAAACTGGCGCGCTGGCCGTGGACCACTAACCGCCTGCGATCATCCCAGTCAAAGAAGTCTACTCGCGTGATCTGGCACGCGTCACTCCGACAACTCAGTGGCGGAGGTTTAAGCCGTGAAAGTGTCTCGACGGAAGTATTATCACCCAACAACAGATCGATGTCAGCTTTGATTTGGTTCCTGTCCTCGTCCGCTATCTCCAACTCACCAACAGCTACGGGATGAGGTAACAAGGTCATCTGTCCGTCCAGAAAAACGATCCAGACGAATCCAATATCCAGCAGGAGGTAAAGCACCTCGTCCAGTACCCAATAGCCGAGCACGGTTGCGCCAACCACATGCGCAATCACGTGGTCCTGATGAGTGGCAGTGTCTCTAAATTGCCAGCCTTCTGACATCGGTAATGCAGTGTAGCAGTGAGCTGTGGGAGTGGCACAACTCTTTGGAGTGCGGCGGCTTGAGCCGCTTTGGTGGCGCCGCTAGGCGCCATTTAATTAAAAGGCCGCGACAAGTCGCGGCCTACTAAAGCGCCGACATCGGCGCACTGGTGTAGTCTTCACTAATCCATGTAGTGTTCGCCGAGACGTGACTGAAGTGCCGATGGAACGGTCTTCCAGGTCGCCAGGGAGAGCGGCTCCGAAACGAAGTCATGTGAGATGACGCGGGAGACATTCCATCTCTGATTGGATTTCTTCAAATAGCCAGCAATAGTACGGTCCGTTCCCTCGACGACTGTAAAAGAGTTTTCCGCCGTCTGAACGCGTCGGGGAGGGAGCCGGTATGTACATGCGTAGGCCGTTCACGCGGGTCCCTGAACTTTACTGATCTTGTCGTTAGGTGTGGGTTTTCCATTAGTGAAGGCCACCAGACCACGCTTTACCTCTTCCAACGCAATGCTTGTGTGCCTGCGCCTCGCTTTATCGACTTCTATCCGCGGCTTAGAACCCCGCACAAGTTGTTTGCTTCGTAAGCTCGCAACGATGATCAGCCGAAAGCGTGAATCGATGCCCGGCCACGTGCCTTCGTAAGCCGCGCCGGCTGGTCCGTGTCCGTTGCTTTTATTCTGCTTTGTCATAAGTAATTGCCTTTCGTTAAGAGCTTCCGGCGTCTTAAAAGCCGTTCACCAGGTAAAAGAGAACGGGCAACGCCATGATTCCTATCACCCCAAACTGCAGCCAGCTCATCGCCGACTTGCGGCAGTTAGGACAGCGCACTGCCCACAATCGCAGGACAGTTCCACAGTGGTGGCAGTACCAAACATATTTTGGAAGCACTTAGACCTGGTTCCCTTCCCGCTCGTTCATTACTGCTTCAAGTTCCCGATGATCGAGAGCGCGACCGCGGCTAAGCTTCATCAATGGATCAGCGATGAGCCAAAAAGACGCCTTACCGTCATCGGTCGTTGTCAGATTCCTGAAGGCAGCGTCATCGATTATTACCGGCCGAAAACATTCCATTCCTGAATCCTGCATGCGCGCAGTCATTGCAGCGCCGCTACTGTGGAAAACCGGAACTCGGAAACTTCCTTTATCGTCCAGCGCGAACCAGTCGCCGTTAGCTCGCCTCATCGCAAATAGGTTTTTCATTCCTTCACGATCCAAGTCTCTGCGCGCGGCGGCGCGGTGATATGCAGCTCGTCTTCCGTGTCGTAACGTAGAAAAACCGAGAACACCAGTACACCGGCGATGCAAGCGAACACCGCCATGGCGATGGCCCACCAGAGATGGACGCTGCCACCCTGAAGGTCTGCGATGCCACGCGCGTCTTTGAAATTCACGAACTGATAGAACTGCCAGATACCAATCGCGGCCAGCACAATCACGCCCGCGATGGACATGTACAAATTCTTAACGTTTCTTCCGGCATAGCTCATAAGTTGTTTACCGATTTCCCCTGCGGAAGTTGTCCGCGAGAGTTGTGGACGATTCTATTCGTGCCGGTCCGCCGACCATCGTCTGTACATTCTTTGATGACTGCGCCGGGCGGTGGACCGATCGGCCGAAGCGGAGCCACTCAAGTGCAGTGGCATCACGAGGCTCGGCGTTCGATCGTCTCGCTGAGGCGCGACCTGCCAGGCGTTTATAAAAGACCAGCGCGAAGTGTCGCGGTCGTTGAGGCGGGTTATAGAAGGCGAGCTAGTGGCTTTCGCTTTGATTAATGAGTGCGTTTCCGAACGATGGCGTGTGAAATACCAGAGAAAAAACAGTGAGGCGACCATCAGAAGCTCGATCGTCGCCAGCAGTAGGGTTGTTTTCATTTACTTGCCTCTTCTCCACTTTCATTAGCCGTGTGGCTTAGACAAAGAAGAGTTGAGGCTTCTTTACTGTTAGGACGTGGTTCGCGAAACTGGCCAGCGCTTCCGGCTCGTTTTCATAAACATCAAAGACCGTCAAAAGGTTTGTGATTGACATTAACTCACGAAGCGTTTCTGTAACCTTCAACAGCTTGATATCACCGCCTCTTGCGCGCGCGGTAACGAAGCTGGCGACAAGTTCGCCCAAACCCGCTGAGTCGATGTAAGTCACGCCGCTGAGGTTCAAAAGTATTAGCGTTTTCTCTTCTTTAAGGAGAGTGTGAATCGAACGATGCAGGGCTACAGTGGTTCCGCCCACTCGGGGCCGGCCCTTGAGATCAAGGATCGTCACGTCTCCGACGCGGCGTTCGTTAATGTAGAGATTTATCACTGTTAGACTTTACGGCAGTGGAGACTATATGTCAAATACAGGATATATGGCATATGGACAATATTTGCCGTATGTGATAAATATGCAAATGCACGAGGCTGACTTCTTATGATTATTATTAGATTAGACGAGTTACTAAAAGAGCGGGAGCGAACCTTTTATTGGTTGGCTAAGGAGACTGGTATTAGCCATACCACCCTCTGGCGTTTGAAGAAGGACAAAGCACTGGGGATCAATTTCGATACTCTTGAAAAGGTTTGCCATGCGCTTAAGTGTGAACCGGGAGACGTGTTGAAGGTTACAAACAACACACCGGCCGAAAAAAGGGACTAAAGCGCGAGGCAAGAAATCATGAAGACTTTTGATTGTACATTTGTGGATTCGGGGCCCAATGTAGTTCTGCAACTAAGAAATGCAACCGCCAATACACTTCGGTCAGTGGAAATCCTGACGGTGTTTCTTAAAGACGATGCGACCCCCGGCGGCCCTTCGCAAGCTCATATCAGATTTGACCCTGTCACTACCGTGCACCCACAGGAGAATGTGGTTATCTCTCACAAGACCTGGATCGAAGGCAAACCAGCCAGCACCGAACGGGATCAGATGTCACGACTAAAACCGTCAAACGGCGCGGTTAAACCTTACGTACTGGATATCTCGTGGCAGGAGCCGGGTGGTAAAACATGCTTTCAGAGGATTCCGGTGGGACACTGAGCGCGTTTGTTATGTGCGAAGGAGTTATCGAGCTTGAGTATCTGCGATTTCTGTTTGGAGTTTGAGACAGGCGGTAAGTGCCGGCTGGGTTTGAAGCTGCCAAAGCGAATGAGTTGTCGTGAGTTCGGACCGACGCTGGACCGTTTTTGTTCGAATCCGAATGACTTCGTAGATCCGAAACAACTGGTGCAGATGGCCGTTTACTTCGGGATGAAGGGGCCGGAACTAAAGAAAGTTCAGGCTATGGCCGCGTTAGCTCAGTCGAACCGCCTATAACCTACGCTCTACTCCCCGTACGCCTCGTTCAATTTCCGGAAATGGTATCCGAGAGCAGCCAGTCGCATGGCTTCCACAAACTTGCGACGATCACCTGCAGCCCGAGCAAAGAAACGCCAAAACTCCTTGCGCTCACGATCTACAACCCCAAGCTTAATTAGTATCCGCGTAAACGCCGTAACACCCGTAATCAGGTTGTAACGCAGCGGCTCGGACATCAGTTGTGGCGTTCGTCTAAGCGAGTCGAGGGCACGTTGGTAGAACTCCTGAGGATTGTAAATCGTCCGCATGATCGACTTGTAACCTTCTACTAAGCGCGTCGGATCCATCCGGGGCACGAAGTTCAAAGCCGTATTCGTATTGTTGCCGGTGCTCTCACCGAGTAGGCGACCCTCTTTTGCCAGCCGTCTCCAAAGTTGCGTGTCGGGTAAGGCGGTGAGCAATCCAACCATTGCCAGTGGAATTGCGCTCTCACGAATAAAGTCAATCTGGAGCTGAAAGATGTTGTCAGGATCGTTATCGAATCCGACTATGAATCCGGCCATGACTTCCATGCCGTAACCCTGAATCTTCTTCACTGAAGCAAGCAAGTCGCCGCGGTTCTGTGATTTTTGCGCTTCCTTGAGACTCTCTTCCACGGGCGTCTCAATGCCTAGAAATACTTTACGAAAACCTGCGCGACGCATTTCGCTCAGCAAGCTGTCGTCGTCCGCAAGATTTACGCTCGCCTCAGTCAACAATGAGAAAGGCTGCCCGTGCGCTTCTTGCCAATCGGCAAGCGCCGGCATGAATTTCCTGACGTTCTTTTTGTTGCCGATGAAGTTGTCATCAACGATAAACACTGTGCCTCGCCAACCGAGCGCAAGCAATGTATCGAGCTCAGCGAGCATTTGCTGAATACTCTTTGTTCGCGGCACTCGTCCGTAGATTTCGATGATGTCGCAGAACTCGCAATTGAACGGACAGCCGCGCGAGTACTGCACCGACATCGAGCTGTAGTGTTTGAGATCGGCCAGCTTGAAGTCAGGAACCGGCGTCGTTGAAAGCGGTGGACGCTCAGCCGCCTGATATGTGCGCTTCGTGTTGCCCGTTTCAAGGTCGGCTACAAACTCCGGCAGGGTCGTTTCAGCTTCACCAATGAACACGTGGTCGGCATCCGGAAGGTTTTCGATGGTCGTCGTCACATACGGGCCTCCAAGCACCACTCGCTTGCCGAGGGCTTTGCATTTACGCACAACCTGATGCAGCGAGTCCTTCTGCACCAACATGCCCGTGACAAACACCATGTCTGCCCATTCGATTTCGGAATTCTTGATTGCCCGTACGTTTAGATCAACCAGGCGCCGCTCCCAGGATTTTGGCAAAAGTGCGGAAACGGTCAGCAATCCGAGCGGCGGAAAGGCACAACTTTTACGTTCGAAAGGTAGTGCGTGCCGAAAGCTCCAATACGTGTCGGGGAATTCGGGGTTCACCATAAGGACTTTCATCGCGTTCTCCTTAAGCTGCAGGGACAGCGGGACATGTCGGGCTGGTAAAAGCTGTTGCCGGGATTCTCCATGGTAGTCCAACAAACGGACAATGTCGGTAATAGTTACGTAAGGATTCGTGATAACCGAGGTAGTCTACGCTGCCCGTTTCCCTCGAATTTCGACCGCAAAGACGACACAGAAACGTCATAGTTCAGTAGGCCGATTGGGCTCTAAACAATGTGAATTCTAGGTTAAAATGTCCTGATTGAGTTTATCCAGTCAGGCTAGTTTATATCTCAGGTGGTGGGCGAAATCTGCTTATCAAGCGTAGGGTACGAACGGGAGGAGTATGAGTAACCAGGAAGTCAACGGCAGAGCTAATAAATCAATTCATCTCGACTCCAGAGACGTCGAACCGCATATGGCGCCGCGCTCGAACTGGGCGGACATGAGTGACGACGATCACTTTGTACAGTTTTACGAGTCGGATGGTTTTCTTCTTAACTCGCTGAGTGGATTTATTGGGACGGCAATTAATAATGGCGCGCCCGCCGTTGTCGTGGCGACAAAGGCCCATCGTGATGGTCTAAATGAGCTGATGCTCGCGAATGGTCTCGATGTAACCAACGCGATGGCATCCGGCAAGTACCTTTCTCTTGATGCTGCCGAAACGCTTTCGAAGTTCATGATCGACGGTGTTCCGGAACCCCGACGATTTAAAGAAGTGCTCGGCGGTGTAATGTCGAGTATCACTGATGGTCGTACGCGAGTGCGGGCTTTCGGAGAGATGGTCGCTTTGTTATGGGCCGAGGGAAATCATGCGGGCGCGATTCGCCTTGAGGAACTCTGGAACGACTTACAAAAAGCACATTCCTTCTCGCTCTTCTGCGCCTATCCAATGAACGGTTTTGGCGGCGAAAGATTTGCCGAGCCACACGACGGTGTCTGCACGGTTCACTCACGAGTACTGCCGGCTGAGAGTTACGCAGGTCTACAGAACTACGACGAACGCTTGCGTGAGATTGCGCGGTTACAACAGAAGGCCCGTGCACTTGAGGCGGAAGTCCAGGAACGCAAGGAAATAGAAGAACGCCTTCGACGAGCGCTGGTGGGGGAACAGATGGCACGCGGGGAGGCGGAGACGGCAAATCGCATGAAGGACCAGTTCCTCGCGACCGTCTCTCATGAGCTGCGCACACCGCTGAATGCCATTATCGGTTGGTCACACCTGCTGAAGAGCGGAAATCTCGATCACGTTACCTCCGAGCGCGCGCTCGAAACCATCGATCGCAACGCAAAAACGCAGGCGCAGTTAATCGAGGACATTCTCGACGTCTCGCGCATGATTACCGGCAAGATGCGTTTGAATAAAGAGTTGGTTGACATCGCTTCCGTAATTAATGCGGCAATTGACTCGGTGCAGTTGGCGATTGATTCGAAGGACATACGGCTCAACGTCACTTTGGATCCTTCAGCGCGGCATACGGTGGGTGACAGTAGCCGTCTACAACAGGTGGTTTGGAATCTACTGGCAAACGCGATCAAATTCACACCTTCGGGTGGAAGCATTGAAGTGAAGAGTCAACCGTGCCGGCTCTAATCTTCAGATTTGTGTAAGCGATTCGGGCCAGGGCATCAGTCCGGCTTTTCTTCCATACATTTTTGAACACTTCCGCCAGGCTGACGGGACGACCACGCGTCTACATGGCGGGCTTAGGTCTCGGCCTCGCGATCGTTCGTCAATTGGTAGAGCTGCATGGTGGGTCGATTCAAGCGGTGAGCCCGGGTGAGGGCTTAGGATGCACGTTCACCATTGAGTTGCCGCTCGCGCCGCCGACGCAACGCAAGGTTGTACGCGCTAGCGCTGCGGGTCTACCCATTGAAGAGGTTCCTCAACCGAGTGCCCACACTCCGGTGTCGCTTGCCGATGTAAAAGTGTTATTGGTCGATGACGATGTCGATACGCTGCAGATACTCGCTGTCCTACTTACCGAGTGTAAAGCGCAGGTTCACACTGCAACTTCAGTCGCCGAAGGACTGGCGGCGCTCGAGTGGTTTCAGCCGGATGTGCTGGTTTCAGATCTGGCCATGCCGGGTGAAGACGGCTATGCGCTGATCAGAAAGTTGCGGGATTCGGAAATCGACAATCCGCAAATTCCCGCAGTGGCTTTGACTTCTTACGTGCGAGTCGAAGATCGCGCGCGCGCTTTATCAGCGGGTTTCAACATGTTCGTTGCGAAACCTGTTCAACCCGATGAATTGATCGCAGCGATCGCCAACCTCGCAGAAACCGAACAATAAATTCGATGTCCGATAAACTTCAGTTTGTCGCGGCTCGACAAGCTAAAGCTTATCGAACATCAGCATGATCCGCGTTTATCCGTGTCCATCTGGGGCGGTGTCCGTCACTTCTCTTCCTGAGGTGCAAACTTAAGCGCCACACCGTTCATGCAGTAGCGCAACCCTGTAGGTTTTGGCCCATCGGGGAAGACATGACCCAGGTGGGCATCGCACTGTGCGCATAAGACTTCGGTGCGCGTTTGCCAAAGACTTTTGTCCACTTCCTCCCGCACATTCTCTCCGTTGATTGGTTTCGTAAAACTGGGCCAACCAGTTCCGGAATCAAACTTTGCTTCGGAGCTAAACAAGGGCAGACCACAGGCGGCACAAATAAATGTACCGTCATCCTTCTTTTCATTAAGCGGGCTGGTGAAGGGCCTTTCAGTTCCCTTCTCGCGCATCACCTTGTATTGCTCCGGCGTCAGAATCTGTTTCCATTCAGCGTCCGTCTTAGTCACTTTCTTTACTCCATTTAGTTTTGATGTCGCAGGACGCTTGCTGCCTCCATCTTGCGATTGCGAGAAGCGCAGCGGCAGCGCCGTAACAATTACAACAGCGCCGAACGCGACCGCCGAGTGAAATAAGCAAACGCCTGTTCATGATGAATAACCGCTGATTAGAATACCGCAGTGGGTCGGCAATGCAGAACCGCTCGCTAGCGAGCGGATGCAACGGCATCTCATAATGCATTGTGAAGAGTCTTCCTGAACATTCAGTTGACTGCTTCATCGCTCGCTACCGCGAGGGGTCTGCATTTGCCGACCCACCGCGACAGGATTTCGGTGTGTACGCTCCATTAACACAAAAAAAGCCCCCGGCGGATTAAACACGCCGGGGACTGTGAGAAACCGTAACCTGCGGATTAGTAGCGTGAGCCACCATTGCCGCCGCCGCGATTCTCGCGGGGTTTCGCTTCGTTAACCTTCAGCGTTCGACCACCGAGGTCTTTACCGTTGAACTGGGCTACCGCTGCGTCGCCTTCTTCTTTCGTCGACATTTCGACGAAGCCGAAGCCGCGCGAGCGACCGGTTTCACGGTCTTCGATCAACGATACGCTTTCGACCGTGCCTGCCTGCGCAAACAGTGTTTGCAGATCGTTGCTGGACGTTTCAAACGCGAGATTACCGACATATAGTTTCATAGACATTGTTTTCTTTACCTTTCCCCTGCGGGATTAACAGAAGCTTCCACAGCTTCCCAATTGCCAAGGTTTCACTGACCAGAAAGAGAGAAGCCTTGGCTTTCTAACTGGGGTAGCTTTGAAATTCAGATTAATCGGCGAGAAGCCAAAAGGAACTGAGAAGGGAGTTAAGCTGGACTCGATTCGGATATCACCTTACGTTAATGTCGGTTATATGTCAAATGCAGGATATATTTTGGATGCGGGAACTTTGTCAGGATTTCACGTCGCGGTTGAGGATATTTGTCGTGCGCTCAGTAACACTTGCATGCTCGTAATGCGGCGGCAGCTCGTTTGTTGCTGAAGACTGATTGAAAGACTGTTCCAACGACGCTGGGTCCGGTCTGATTGAGAGTCCGGCAAGAATACGTCCCAACCCGGTGAGCGCAGGAACCAGCCCAACCAGCCAGATAATTCGCACCACAGGATCTATTTCGAAAGGCGCCTGGGCAAGAATATGTTCAGGCAGTTTCAGAACGAGCGCGCTCGAAAGGTAATAAAGAAAAATCATTAGCCCCACGCCGCTAAACAGTGAAATTAAGCCGTGAACGATATGCTTCTCTCTTCGTGACCGCGCAGTTTGCGATTCTTTTTTTCGGTCCCACGGTTTTACCGTAGCCAGCGAACCGGAGTCTTTGACCATCTCCTGATGCATCTGGTCCAACGCAGACGAGATCTCGTCAGTGACTTGGTCCATGTTGAGCTTCTTCATCACTTCTTTGAGCTTCGGCAGAGGCCCGCGATCGGTGCGGGCAATAGCTTCGCTGAGCGTTACCGCCTTGCCGATTACCTTCAGGTTAGCGCCACACTGACGGCAATACTGCAAGCCAGTCGATGATTCGGTTCCACATTGAGGACAGTACATAGTCAGAGTCAGTAGTCAGTAGTCAGTAGTCAGTAGTCAGTAGTCAGTAGTCAGTAGTCAGTAGTCAGTAGTCAGTAGTCAGTAGTCAGTAGTCAGTAGTCAGTAGTCAGTAGTCAGTAGTCAGAAATACGAGTTTAGTCTCATTCACGTTCAATATTAACGGAACCTCGGTCAGGGCACGAGGCAATCTTCGTCGCAGGTCAGTCGGCGTCAGCCCGCGCTCCGTCATCGGTCGCCGGTCGTCCGTCTCGGTCGCCGGTCGTCCGTCCTCGGTCGTTATGCGGTCGCCGGTCGTGTTTTCAGCTTAATCTGTGTAATCTGCGGATGATATGGATCAAGACTTCCTACGATTCGGGCTGGCGGCGTTTGTTACCCTCCTCGTCGTCGTTGACCCGCCCGGCGTCGTGCCTATTTTCGTCGGGCTCACCAAAGATGAGAAACCGGCGCGGCGGAGGGCGATCCTGATCCGTGCCGTGCTGGTGGCGTTTGGCGTGGCGCTCTTCTTCCTCGTCGCCGGGCGCGCCGTGCTTTCATACCTGGGCGTGACGGTCCACGCATTCTCAATCAGCGGTGGAATACTGCTATTCGTCGCCGCCATGCCGATGTTATTTGGACGGCGCGGCGGGTTGCAGGCGCCCGAGCCGAAAGAACAGGGTGGCGAAGACATCTCAATCTTTCCCCTCGCGATGCCGCTACTCTCGGGCCCGGGAACGATCGCTACGATTCTCTTGCTGACGTCTCAGGCAGGCGGCGACGTGAGAAGACTAATTGCGATCGGCGTTGCCATCGCTTTCGTCTTTCTGGTTTCGTTTATATCGTTGTCTCTGGGTGCGCGTTTGATCCGGCTGGTAGGTGAAGGTGGCGTGCACATCGCCACGCGCGTGATGGGCATCGTCCTCGCCGCGCTTGCCGTTCAGTACGTTCTGAATGGCGTGACTGGCTATTACCACCTGCTGCTCGGCCGTTGAACTTCGGTTTAGAGTACGAGCTTTAGCTTGCCTTTTCAGTTTAGAGTACAAGCTTTAGCTTGCCCTTGCTCATAAGCAGCAACCTAAAGGTTGTACTCTGTACGCGAGCCTGACGTCGCGGCTCGCGTCGTGGGCGCGAAATGTTTACCCTCCCAAATGATCAAGCGCCGTTCGGAACAATGTCGTTCCGAACGGCGCTAATATTTTGGTCTCACCAAATTCTATAAACATCAGGCTCCTGACGGAGCCGGGTTTAGGGGTTAACTCTCTTTCAAGTTACGCTCACCGCTGCCGGTCTGGAAACCATCCCGGTAACCCCTGAAGAAACCCGAACGATACACTTCGGCAAAGTTGCCGAAGCCGGCCTCTTTGTAGAAGTGAGAGCGTTGCGGGTTGTAGGTCTTCGCTTTCTTGCCATCGTCCTTTCCAGTTTTGAAACCGTCCTTGTATGCCTGATTAGACGCCTTCTCGCTGTTGTCGAAGACGTAGTGACGATAGCGGCTGCCATATGGCGACCAGGGGTCATAGCCGAAACGTTGGTTGCGCCAGCGGTCGTAGCCCCACCGGTCATAACCCCAGCGGTCGTAACCAAAGACGTCATACCGGTTGTAGTAGCGATACGGGTTAACGATTACGACTCGCCGTCTTCCCTGACGTCGCTGCGCCTCGGCCGTGGTGGCAGCCGTAAACGCAATTCCCGAAAGCATAATTGCCGCGAGGAGAAACCCACCAATCCTCTTTAAATATCTTCCTTTCATATATTAAAAACCTCCCTAATTATGTCCTTTAGACGCTTTTTTCAGGAGGTGAGTTGTTTCAGGGCGAGACGGCGCAGAGCGCTATTCTAACAACCGAGAGAGTCTTGGCAGATAAAGGGTTAGCGCGGGTAGGGCGATGACGGCGGCTCCGCCGCCTGATGTGCGCAAGGCCTTCGGGCTTCCGGCTCGGGCGAAAAGTGACTTGGGGCTACGCCCCAGTCAAAAATAGCGCGGGTCGGAACGACTTATCGTTTCGACCCGCGCCAATGTTTTCCACCACTTCGACTCTACATTCGGCTCCCAGGGAGCCGCTTCATAGCTCTACTTACACTTGCTGTAACCACAATCTCTACAGAAGTCACAGCCGCTGGCATGTTCCAGTTGGCCGTGGCATTCGGGGCAGATGCCAATCATGTTCGACATGATCGCGCCTGTTACGCCGGCCGTGGCGGGATTTGAGGCCACGCCGCTCTGTTGCTGTTTCGCCAACGCCCGCGCGGAGTCAGGAAGATCCTGAACGCGGCGGTTAGTGATCATGATGCACTCGGCTACGGCCTGTTCCGGCGAAGTCAACAGGCGCTCGTTGAACCAGACAGCGTGTGTGCCGGTAACCTTGTTCAAACTGTAGGCAACTTCCGCCGCGTCAAATCCACCACGCAGCATCTTCGACGCCAACAGACCCACGCCGCCGCTGATTGGACCGGTGGCAAACACTTCCTGAATCATCTTGCCGTCGTGATTGACGGTGACGTATAGATTCTGGCCATCGAACGGAATCTGCCAGGTAGCTCCGCGCAACTCGCGTGGACGCTCAATGCGAATCGCGTCAATCTGAGCCTGCGTCTGCGCCCTCGCTGACGGTCGGGTTCCTGCGCCCTGTACGAGTGCCGCTGCATCGCTTCAAGTTCAGTTGAAGCAGCCGTGTCTGCCTGAATCTGTTGGCGTGCTAATACTTCGGAGTCAGTGCTGACAGGAGCAACGTGCGCGGCGTCTGCATGACTTGCCGGCGGCTCGTCGAGCACTTCGACCTGCGCTTCAGGGTTGCACGCGATCTCGCCCTTCGTTTCGGTGTCAGACGATTTCATCGACGTCAGAACCTGATTGTCACGCGAGCCATCGCGATAATAACTAACCGCCTTGCAACCAAGCTGTCGTCCCAACCTGTAAAGATTATCCACTGACTCGACCGTATCGTTGACCGCACCATTGCAGGTCTTCGAAACACTGTTATCGACGTTTCGCTGTGCCGCTGCCAGCACGTGAACATGCTGCTCGGCCGAGATGTTCATCGCCGAAATGAAATACTGCGGCAGTTCATTCTCATGTTCGACAACGTAATCGGCCGCTTTATCGATCGACTCCTGTTCCGTCTGCTCAACGTCAACGCCCAGTGCCTGCGCCGCCAGCGTATGCACGTACGTCCGCGTGCCTAACGTATCCTTTCGGACATAGGCCCAGGAGAAGTTTGGCTCGATGCCTGAAGACGTCTCGGCAACCAGCGAGATCGTTCCGGTCGGCGCGATAGTCGTCACTTCGTAATTGCGCGGCGTCAAAGGCACATCGCGCGAAATACCAATCTGGTTATAGAGAAAGTCTTCGTAGGCTTCGCGATTAGGCTCAAACTCGGGGAACACACCCTTCTCGGCGCCGAGTTTGATGCTTGCGTTCCACGATTCGCGGCGAATAAAGCCCATCATCTCGTCCATCAGATCGATAGATGCCGCAGATCCATAAGTCACTTTCAGGTTGAGACACAGATCCGCAAAACCCATTATCCCGAGCCCGACTGGACGCGTGCGGGTGACCACATCGTTAATCTCCGGCAACGGCCAGGCGCAGGTGTCGATAACGTTGTCGAGGAAGCGTGTGCAAAGATGCGTTACTTCCCGCAGACGGTCCCAATCGACGCGCTTTTCCGGATCGTAAAACTTCGCGAGGTCGATCGAGCCCAAATTACACGAGTTGGAAAAATGCAGAAACTGCTCGCCACATGGGTTGCACGAATAGATCGGCCCCATCGACTTCATCATGTGGTTGTGACGATTCACTTCATCGATGAAAGCGATACCCGGTTCGGCATATTTGTGCGCGCTGGCGACAATGCGGTTCCAGATGTCCGGCGCGTACACCATACCTGGCCGCGGCGGCTCTTCAATCATGCAGTTAGAAAGATCGGCAGTCACAAACGATTGCTTGTCAGGAAAAGTCACGGTCGATCCGTCGGGACGCCGGTAGACGAGGTAATCGTCATTGCGGACGGGATCGAAAATAGGATCGGTCCAGGGTTCTCCATCAAACTCGAGCTGGAACCACTCATTATCATCAACTGCTTTCAAGAACTTGTCAGTGACGTTGACGGAGATATTGAAGTTCGTCAGCGAGTGCTGATCGTTCTTGGCGTGAATAAAACGAAGCACGTCCGGATGTGTGACGCGCATCATTCCCATGTTGGCGCCGCGACGCACACCACCCTGCTTCACAACGTCAGTCACCTGATTGACGATGTTCATGAACGACACCGGACCCGAAGCGACGCCGCGGGTTGAACCCACTAGCGCCCCCGAAGGTCGCAGAAATTCATAGGTCATGCCCGTGCCGCCGCCGGTTTGATGAATCGTCGCGGCCGCCTTCGCATGATCCATGATTCCGGTAATGGAATCAGGCACATCGAGCACAAAACACGCCGCAAGCTGTCCGTTCGTTTTGCCTGCGTTCACAAGGCACGGCGTGTTGGGTACGAACTCGCGCGCCAGCATAATCTCGCTCATCGAAGCGAAAAACGCGTCGCGTTTTTGAGGATCTTTTTCGGCAGCGGAGACATGACCAACGACCCGCCTCACGATATCAGGCCATTCTTCCAGGGCGCGCCCCTTGGCATCTTTTAACGAGTATCGTTTGCTGATCACACGCTTAGCATTCAGGCCAAGCGGCTGCGTTTTGCGCCGTGTCGCAGGCGCGGTTGTGGTGGCCGTTGAAGATACCTTTGCGTCGGGGGTGTTTTTTCCAAGCGCTGCGCTCATGTCCTCTGCCTTTCTCGTGCCTAGGGAGCTGCACGAGTGAGTTCTGCGAGTTTCAAAGACGAGGGTACGGCTACGTTATCGTAGACGCAACCATATCGTTTGATGTTTAGCGGATACTTCGGTTGGCTTTTGTCGAAGCGAAAAAAAACTCTGTGGAGAGCCGTACAGGGGGCCTGCCGCTGCTCCAAGTCAACCCGCCTCGTTTCCAAGCGGAGCGCAATATAAACCCTTTAACCCCCAATGTCAATATCTTGTGGTCATCTTTTTTTTCAATGCATTATACTGTGTTTATTGAGGTTTCACATGAAGAACTAAACTACTGATAAAAGGTGAGTTTCGGTGCGTTTTTGTACGTTACCCTTCCGCTGATTACGCAGATTACACAGATTTCAAAGAGAGCAAAACAGGTCCAGTATTATTACTTCCTTTCAGCTGAGCCTACGCCGTTTAAAAACCGTCGCTCAACTGGGTTTGCTCATCGAAATCTGCGGAATCTGTGTAATCTGCGGATACGCATTCGTTATTTCGAAGACGAGCTGTTGAGTAGCAGCTCGTAATTGCCGATGCCGCGATTGTGGCTGTCGAGCGCGGCAAAGGTATCGGAAGTTTCTTCCAACATTTGCTTCGTCATTGCAATCGAGTCGCTGAGTTGTTCGAAATCAAGCGCGGACACTCGCTCCGGAGTCGGTAAGGTGACTACCTGATCGTTAACCAAACCGAAGAAGTTCTCAATTGACTGCAACTGCCCTTCGACGAGTTTCACCGAACGCTCAATATCCATAAACGCTGCAACACGCCGCCGCAGAATTTCAACGTTCGCCTGTTGAACTCTTTTCTCACGATCGTCTTTCGAATGTTCAACGGCCCGCTCGGCCTGCACCAGTTGATTCTGGACCGCCTGCCGGTTAATCGATCGCAGGTGGTGCTTCCGGCGCCGGTAAACATCGAGCAGGTCAACGAAATCTTCCCAGCGTTGGTCCAGGCTTTGAATGTTTGAAGGAACCTGTTTGGTGTTCGTGAACTTTTTATAGTTTGAGTAAATCTGGTTCTTCATCCAACGCAGATACTCGACTGCTTCGCGTTCACGCGGATCAAACAACTTGATGGCGGCTTCCCGTTGCTGATCGCGGAGCTTGAGCTGACGCTCCTTCTCACGGCGTTGTACGAGCCTTCGATAGAATGAACTAACAGGCACAGTGGTTAAATAAACTGCTTCTGCGGCCAGCGCCGCTCCAAGAAACGTAATGTCCTGAAAAAAGGCGGCGCCGATTCCAAAGGTAGCCAATCCCCAAAAATTTAAAGGTTCTTTGAAAGCCTCTTTGAGGTACTTCGATTCAAACTTAGAGAACTCTGCCATAAACTTGAAGAACTGAGATTACGCATTTTCGAATTAGATGCTATTAGCCGCAGCGCGTTGTCAGTGTCGATTTCCGCCCTGCTCACTTGTTTCACCCTGTGCCGGGAGCGCCTGGGGAGCTGCGCTCTCGCTGGCCGCCGGTAGAAGGCCCATGTCGCGTTTATACGACAACAACTTATCCTGCAGTTGCATGTCCATCGCTTCGCGTTCGATGTCCTGCATTTGATTGTCGACTGACGCGGCGCCGAGTTGCATCTTCGCTTCGGCAGCCGCAGCACGCCGGTCAATCTTGTCGCGCATCTCATTGAACGTTGAAGCGTCATCACCCAGCTGGAACGATTCCATCGTTTGGGCCAGCTGTTCCTGCAACTTGGCCTGCTTCGACTGATTGATTAGCTGCATAGCTTCGGCCGTTCGCCTCTGCATTTGCAGCACATAATTGTCGCGCGCTTTCAGCGCTTGCTTTGATGCGAGCGTCGCGTGCTCGAGCTGTTGGCCGGTTTTCAGTAGATCAATTTGCGCTTGCTGAAGTTGGCCAATGTAGGCGGTGGCAATATCGTCCCGGCCCAACTTCACCGACGCACGGATCTTGGAATCGATGTCTACAACTTGAGACTCCAACCGCTCTTTGTTTTTTGCCAGCAACTTTTCGGTCGCCATCACCTGCGCCACAGAGTTATTCAGCTCCGGCACACGGTCGCGCATGTCTCGAATAGTTTGCTGCAGAATGAGTTCAGGGTTTTCGGTGGATTCAACTATCCCGCCAAAAGCCGCGCGCATAGAGCGTTTTATTCTCGACCAGAGTCCCATTTTTGCCTCAATCCTCCAGCGGTTTGTTGGTTAGAGCGTGTAAAACACCGGCTACTCCTAACTTATGCCCGCCCGCATATGACTTGTACGATGGATAAGCTCGAAGGGTTCAAAATCCCGTATATGTCGATGAAACGGAGTATAACAGCAGCGATGGTCAGTTTCGAGTTGGGAGTTTCGAGTTTCGAGTCCTGAGTTTGGGGATCTCAATGGCAATTCCAACGGCCCGCCGGGCCAGGCTGCCGCCGTGCTGGGCAGCCTTATAATTCTGAACTCGAAACTCGAAACTCTAAACCTTGAACTGCTCTGAAACGCCCGATATCGCGCCTGTATTGGATTCCTTCCCAACTGATCTTTTCCGCCGCGCCGTAACAAAGCTTGAGCGCCTGGTCGAGAGTGTCCGCCGTCGCCGTCACTCCCAACACGCGGCCGCCGGCTGTCACGTAACCGCCTTCGTCGGACCTCGAAGTGCCCGCATGGAAAACCTGGACGCCGTTTTCAGTCGCAGCTGTTTCCAATCCATTAATCGAGATACCAGTTCTGTAAGCTGCAGGGTAGCCGCCGCTTGCCAACACTACGCAAGCTGAGGATTCCTGACTCCACTCGACATCTATATTGTTGAGCGTTCCCTCTATCGTCGCCTGGAAGATTTGAAAGAGATCGGATTTCAGTCTGACCATGATGGCTTGCGTCTCTGGGTCGCCGAATCGCACGTTGTACTCGAGCACCTTCGGTCCATCGGGCGTCAACATCAAGCCGATGAACAGAATCCCGCGAAAAGTAAATCCTTCCGCCTCTGCGCCTTTGAGCGTCGGCTCAACAACCTCTTTCACGATGCGCTGCAATGTTTGCTGGTCGACGACCGACGGATCGGTGATTGCTCCCATTCCGCCGGTGTTTGGACCAGTATCGTTTTCGCCAACGCGTTTGTGATCGCGCGCCGGCGGCATCAATGCATAGTTGTGCCCATCGGAAAACAAGAGAACGGAAACTTCTGTTCCGACAAGCGCTTTTTCAATAATTAGTTTTTCTGCAGCTGCAGACGAAACGAGGTTACCACTTGTCAATTCCTGCACCGCCGCCTCAGCTTCGGCTCGAGATGAAGCAACGATTACACCCTTGCCTGCCGCCAGTCCGTCTGCCTTGATTACTACAGGACGATCGGGTGAACCAAATCTACCGCTTCGCAGTTCGGCTAATCCACGTTCGGCTGAATCCGCGATGGAATAGTCCGCGGTGGGAATCAGATGGCGCCGCATAAAGTCCTTCGCAAAGGATTTGCTTGATTCCAGTCGCGCAGCCGCGCCGACCGGTCCCATGATCTTCAGACCGGCCCGCTCAAACTCATCGACGATGCCGGCTGCGAGCGGCGCCTCGGGACCGACTACGGTCATATCAATCGCGTTCCGCCGCGCAAAAGTTATTAGCTTATTGGAATCATCCGCAGCAATCGGCACACATTGAGCGATGTCGGAAATTCCGCCATTGCCCGGCGCGGAGTAGAGATCCAGGGGTGACGCGGCAGTCCGCTTCAACGCCCACAGGATTGCGTGTTCTCGCCCGCCAGACCCTAAAACCAACACTTTCATGCCATTTGTCGTCCAATCGTAACGGCCTTCGTGATTCGCTGTAGGATAATCCTCATTTAACCTTGACACAATTTTGCCATAGTTATACTTTTGCCCATCCGCTTCGCCTGATCGAGGGCAGCAAACGCTCACCCCGACAAACTCGCCAGGAATTCAGCGGCTCCTTTTTGAGGACAACGGCAGAACCGCTTCCGAGTGGCCCCGCCAACAGATCATGGTAGATCGACCCTGGGAGATTAATTATGTCAGAAAGGGAACAGACTCTTGAGTTAGGTTCAGACTCAGAAACCCAACATCCGGATCGAACCATCAAATGCGTAGATTGTAGCGAGAATTTTATTTGGACCTCTGGAGAGCAGGCATTTTTTCACGACAAAGGATTAAAGAACGAACCCAAGCGTTGCAAGCCATGCAAGCAGGCAAAGAATGAAAGGCTGGCCGCAATCACGGCCGCGCAAACTTCTGGAGTTCGTCAGCGCATTGAAGTCTCAGTTCAATGCGCACAGTGCGGGCAACAAACTACCGTGCCGTTTTATCCTTCGCAAGGCCGCCCGGTTTATTGTCGTTCCTGTTTTCTGGCCGGACGCACTCCTGAAACAAACGACGCCGCCAACGCCTAAATGGACCTCAGTAAGCTCGCCTAAGGTCCACTACGCTCAACACCTCGCCTAAGCCGCTTAATCCGCGCTTCAGTATTTCTCTCACTCTCAACTCAAAGACCGACGTCAACCCCGACTCGAACCGTGTTCCAAGCAAGTGTGCTTCGCCTTAGGGTGTTGTCAGTTCTCCGCTGGGTCGCTTTTTGGCGTGGTAATGCTCCGCGGGAGCGGAGCCATTTAGGTGCAAACTAAGTAAGTTATGCGAGCATGTCTGTCGAAACGTTACTTTGGGACAACTCCTCATCCACCAACATGGACCACCGGCCGGCGTTCGGGATTCTTCTCGGCCTGGCGCAAAACCTCGTGGGTAACAGGCGCCGTATCCCCTTCGCCAAACGCAATGTACTTCAGTAAATAGCTGACGGGATTGCCCTCACTCCATCCGAAATAGACATGCGGAAGCTTGCCGGTTTCATTCCTCAGATAAAGTAGGAAAGCTGCAATCGCGTTGGGCACGGCCGGAGATTCAGTGCGCAGGATTTTAAAACCATCTACGCTTTCGCCGCGGATTCTGAGTATTCCTGAAAACTCAGACGCGTCACCGGGGGTCACTTCGAAGAAAAGAATAGGCTCGGCTGGCGGGATGTGATTGTCGTCCCGCTTCTCTCTTTCCTTCGTTTGATACTCGAGGGCTGTGCCAGCGTCGCAGCGGTTAGTAATGATTCGAATAGTTCCTCGCGCGGCTTGGCGAACAAACTCGCGGGCACGGTCATCAAGTTCCACCCTTTCGACGCGCAGCTCGGTGGAGCGCCACACACGTGAAAATAGTGAGCTGGCGACGATCACAACGATGAATATAGTTGCGATCCTCAAACCCTCCGGCTGCTCGATAATGTTTACGATCGTCGTATAACCGAAGATCAGCGATATGAGCATAAAAGCCCACATTTTCCTTTCACCACGGCGTCGAGCGGAGAGCGTTACAGCAATCGCAGCCGATGTCATGAGAGCCAACACGCCAGTAGCGTAGGCGCCTCCCTGCGCATTGACGTCTGCCCGAAAAAGGATCGTGACGAGGAAACAGGCGATGGTAAACACTACGACCAATGGACGTGTAGCTCTGGCCCATTCCGGAGCCATTCCGTAGCGCGGCAGGTAGCGCGGCACGATATTTAACAATCCCGCTAACGCGGAGGAGCCGGCAAACCACAGGATTGAAATGGTGCTTAGATCGTAAGCAGTACCAAATACATCGCCCAGATAAAAATGCGCCAGATATGCGAGAGCGCGTCCATTGGCTTTACCCGCTTCCTGGGTCGCCGTTTCCGGAAGGAACTCATGTGGGGGTATGAGTAAGGTTGTGGCAAAACTGCTGGCGAGCAGTAAGAAACTCATTATCAAAGCCGCAGTGGTCAGCAACTTTTTGGTGTTTCTTATTCGTCCCTCAAGAAGACGTTTCGCGCTCGCGTCTGGTTCCGATCTGGCACTGCGAGTTGTATGAATCTCCTCCAACTCGCCTTTGCTGAGTGCGCCATTGCCTCGCACCAGGGGCATTACTACGACGCCGGTCTCGAATCCGGAGAGACCAAGAGCTAGTTTGGGGAACACGATTAACGACAACCCAATCATCGTTAACGGGTTCCCGTAGTTTTGAAAGAGCCCTTGCCTCCAATTCGCCAAGACTTCTGGACGGGTTACGACCTCATAAAACGCAGTTGAGATGACGGCCAGGTTTAGTAACAGGAAAACCGCCACCAGTATGACGGCTATACCAACCGCCTCTTTAAATCCTTTAAGAAATATTGCTCCGAGCGCCGCGATCAAAACGATGGTTACGATAATTTTGTGATGCAGAAAATGCAGGTGGTCAATGACGAATGGGTTCTCGATTATGTGGGCGGTGGCATCTGCTGCTGAAAGTGTGATCGTAATGATGAAGCTGGTGGCGGCAAAGCCCAACAACGCCAGAACAAACAACTTCCCCTTCCAGCGCGAAAGCAGGTTCTCCAGCATTGAGATGGAGCCGTCGCCGTATGGACTCTCCTCGGCAACGCGACGGTACATCGGTAGAGCGCCAAAGAGCGTCAGTAAGACCAGTATCAGGGTTGCGATGGGAGAGAGAAGATTTGCCGCGAGGAAAGCGATGCCGGGCTGGTAACCAAGCGTCGAGAAATAATCGACGCCGGTCAGACACATCACTTGCCACCAGGAATACTGCTTATGTGTGGCGGCGCTGCTGGGTTGCTGCGATCCGCCTTCTTTTTGGCCTCTGAATAACCAGAGTTTGAATCTTCGCCTGGTTCGTTCGGAAAGGACCATCATTTGGACCAGGCGCACCGGGTACGAGACTCTGGTCTTTTCTCCCCTTGAGATTTAGTCGAGAAATTCTACGCTGATTCAACTTTCCGTCAAGAGCATTGCACTACTACGTTTGTGATTTTCAACATTAAAGAGTGTCGAAAATAAAGCGGGCGGGGACCTCCCACAGCCCCCGCCCAAAGGCCACGTGTCCTCACCCCACGCGACCACTTCGTCCACCGGGGAGGTGAACGCAGGCGGATTATGCAACACTGCGATTAAACTTTCAACCGCATGATCCGTGCTGTAATCGTGTTGAAATGAGGTGAGACGATCGAGAAAAAAGCTGTGGAAAGTCGCTGCGAGCGATACTTAACAAAGGCTTATGAGTGCATCAAAAATTACTTATTTCCAAACGTAGATGAGATCCCGCTTCCGAGCGCAGCAGAATCATTGACGCGCTCGATTTCGTCGGGAGCACTGTGCGCAGCGCCGAGATCAGAGAAAGCTACAACGGCGAGCAGACCAGTCACCCCGAGCGTTGCCAGGATGTAGAGCACCGCAGTCTGCTCCCAATAAATCAGAACAATCGTAAGAATGGAAATAGCGCCAAACCACAGTGCGGTAATTAGTTTTCGGCGGCGGCGATTGCCGGCCAGAGTCTTTTTGGAAGCCATTTGCTTTAGTAAAGTACCCGCGTGGGTAACAACGCGCCGCTGGAGGTAATCGCGCCTGTAATGGTACTCATTAATGTCTGGGCTAAACGAGGCCCCGAAAACAAGCCTGCTTCGGGAACATCGATGATGTCGAAGGCTTGCAAGGGGACGTCCGGCTTAAGGTTTTTCTTGATGGCTCCGAGGTCCGCAATCAGCGTGTCCTGTTTTCCCGTCTCAGGATTGAGACGATAGATCCTTACGTCAGAAGTCTTCGCTTCCTTCCTGGGCCCTCCAACCATCGCCAGCGCGCGGCTCAGTGTTAGATGTTCTTTCATGAAAACGCCCTGCGGTGAAACAACACTTCCGGTGATGTAAATCGGCTCAGCTTCCGTTACCAGGATATAGTCGCCCGGGCGTATCAAAGGATTAGCCTCTACTTTATTCCTGCTCAAGTCTGAAATTTTGATTACCTGAAGAGGATTGTTGGTCCAATCTATCGCTTGAGCTTCCTTCTCTTCACCCGGGCCGGGGCACATGAGCGGCTCGGTATGAATGATCTGAATTGTTCCCGAGGCACGCTCCGTGAATCCTCCGGAGACCGCCATTAGTTCGTTCAGTCTCACCTTGCGTTGCATCTGCACACGCGTCGCTTGGCGGACGGCGCCAAACACTGTTGCGGGCGGCCGGCTCTTTCGTTCTGTGATGCGCACGCTAACTTGCGCCTTCTTCAGATATTTTTCGTAGGCGGTGGCAATCGCCTTCTGAACGTCTTTTTCATTGCGACACCTCGCGGGTATTGGAGCCTCCAGAAACGGCAGCGAGCTGATGTTGCCGTCGCTATCTACCTCGACCAGTGCGTTCAGGTCAGGCTGACCAAACACGCGCACGTCCAACATGTCTCCCGGCCCGAGCAGGTAGTCTCTGATTCCCTGGTTGTCCACCGAAGAAGACCCCGACACGAACGGCCCTTGAGGAGAAGCGGGAGCCTGGGTTTCCTGGCTCCTGACCAACGTGGGAGTTGCCAACAGTGCGAGCAGCGCGATGAACAGACCTTTTCTCATGAAAACCTCAAAAAACACCAAATATTCCAAACTTGAAAGATGTGCGGAGGAACGTGTTAGATGCCCTGGGAGGACAAAGAAAGTTAACTAAAGTCATTCAACCGTGAAAACTCTCCGACCGAGGACTGGTCTTGCTTATCTTTACCTCTTCGGACCCTTCCCTTACCGGATTTGCCAACAGTTCCCGGTACCGCGAAACCTGTGAAAAGCAAGTTGCAATGATTGCACAAAAGGTGGTAGATGCCAACCATACGCATAACCAGAGGAGTCGGCTTGTAACCCCTGCGGATGCGCGAGCTACGGCACTTAGGACACTTCTGAGAGATCATCTTGAACCCCCCTGACTTATGCATTGTGATTTCCACTGGACACATCCACCGGTTGACTCTTCTGCTCACGGATACGCGACCGCAGTGATTCGATCTCGCCCCTGATGCGTTCAGTTCCCGGCCCTCTAATTTCATCCTTCACAGTCTCACGATCGAGGTAAAACAGAGCGTCCTTGTAACGTTCTATGGCGCGGCGGTAATGCCCTTTAAACGCCGAGCGCTCAGCCAGCTCGACCCAATGTGCGACTTTAACTGAAGCGATGAATTCATGAATCGCAATCGAGGATTCCTGCAATTCGATCTCGTCAGGGTAATACTTCCCTGCCGATTCCAGACAATGAAGTGCGCGGTTTGCGGCCTCTATCTTATCTGAAATTCGTGCTTTTTGTTGAGCCTCGTAAGTTAACGAACGCGACGAATCCCGGGCCCAGGTGAGCAAATGGTGTTTCTGAAGGGCTCGCACCCGCTCCTGGCCAGCCTTGATAGCAATTCTCTTTTCCGGTGGCAACGCATTTGATCGCAAGGCCTCGTCGGTGGATGCCAGGTAGTCCTGGCAAAGACTGAAGACGTCGAAATGTGACTCCGGAGTCGTGGCGGCTTCGGCTTCCTCCGATTGTTTCTGAATGGCTCGCCATGCTGCTGTCAGTAAGGAGCTTGATTGCGATCTGCCGCTGGTCTGTTTCTTTTCGTTACCCCTGCGAGTAGATGAAGGCGCATCGCTGCCCTGCTCGAGCAAATAACGCGTGTATGCTCGACGCATCACAACTTCACGGGCCGATAACGCTACCAGCAGCACCACACTTGCCGCTAATCCCGCCGGAATCCACGGAGCCTCGTCGCCGCCGCTGACCAGCATCCACCAAAGTGCGAGAAACAATCCTATCGCGATCGCGAAAGCGCCGAGAACATAGCCGGCGCTGGTCGGCGTTCTGGCGCGCGAAGCACGGCGGTGCGTGCCGGAGTTGTGCGGGTGTCGCGCGGTCCGCGGGAAGAATTCATTTGCTGAGTGGTTGCCCAAGTATATTTTCTCAGGAGACCAAATCTTATTTACGTCAGGAGATAGTACGGGACGCGACCAAGCGTCCAGTCAGTAGGAGACAATAGTCAGCTTTTTAGTCTTCTACTGTCAAATATATGATTACGGGCTAATATTCAAGTCAAAACCCCAAGACAAGGAAAAACAGGAATGGAAAGAGATTTTGCTTCCAAGACTCTGCTGGTTACAGGCGCAACTTCGGGCATTGGCAAGGCAACGGCTTTGCGTTTTGCAGAATCGGGCGCAAACGTGGCCGCGGTTGGCCGTAGTGAACCTGCATTAGATGCACTGAAAAAGGAGATCGCGGGTCTTGGTGCTGAATGTCTGACCATCCAAGCCGATCTTGCACAGCCGGAAGCTGCCGGAGTGTGCGTTGCGAAGGTAATCAACCGTTATGGTGGCGTGGATGTCCTGGTAAATGCTGCCGGTCATATTTCAAACGGGACGGTGGAAAACACGACGCTTGAGGCATGGGATGCCATGCTCAATATCAATCTGCGCGCGGTGTTTGTATTAATGCAGAAGGCGTTGCCGTCATTGATTGAACGGCGCGGCAACGTAGTCAATGTTTCCAGTGTGACTGGCCTACGCGCGTTTCCCGGCGTATTGGCTTACTGTGTGTCCAAGGCAGGCTTGGATCAGTTGACCCGCTGCTCGGCGCTGGAACTGGCCGCGAAAGGTGTGCGAGTCAACGCTGTTAATCCCGGCGTCGTAGTTACTGAAATCCATAAACGGGGAGGGATGACGGAGGAGAGCTATCAAGCTTTTTTGACGCACTCACAAGCAACGCACCCGCTCGGCAGGGTCGGCGAAGCTGGGGAAATTGCGGAGCTGATCCTCTTCCTGGCATCTGAACGCGCCTCCTGGATAACGGGAGCAACGTACTCCATCGACGGGGGCCGCGCTCAGACGTGTGCGCGTTAGAATCGAAAACTCGCTCAACAAACACGCTGTACTATATACTCTCCCGCGCCGACTCATGGTCATCCCGACTTACAGCTTCAACCCAAAGGTGGATCAGAGATGAGGAATGATCCGCTGGCTAACGCCGCGCCTCGCCATATTTCGCCTCCGCCGCCTCCCCTCGCACGGCGTCCGGCCAATCGTAGTGCCATCAAAATCATTCTCGGTATCATCGCGATTCTGGCGGCAATACTGCTCGGACTTTTGGTTCTCTTTTTAATTGGAGTGGAGACTGGCCCAGTCGCTTTGCTGATCGGCCTGGTTTCAGCAACTCTTCCCGTTCCCATTTATTTGCTGCTGGTCCTGTGGATTGATCGCTACGAAGCGGAACCCTACTGGATGCTTGCCACAGCATTCTTCTGGGGCGCTCTGGTGGCGGTGTTCTTTGCCTTCATACTAAACACCGCAAGCGTCATTGCGGTGGCGTTAATGGCAGAAGACGCCAGGGCTGGTGAGGCTTTTGGCGCCGTTGTCTCAGCGCCTATCGTGGAAGAGACTGCCAAGGCCCTGATTCTGTTTATATTTTTCTTCTGGAAGAAAGATGAATTCGACGGCGTTATTGATGGCATTGTCTATGCCGCCATGGCTGGCCTTGGTTTTGCGATGACTGAGAACATTCAATACTACGGTCGCGCCGTTACTGAAGGCGGCGGGGAAACTTTGACGTTCGTCTTTATACTGCGGGGTTTTCTTGCCCCGTTTTCTCATCCGCTGTTTACGGGCATGACCGGAATAGGTCTCGGCCTTGCCCGACAATCAACGAACCTGGCAGTTAAGTTCATAACACCGTTGCTCGGATTGGCGACGGCGATTGCGTTGCATGCCATCTGGAACGGTTCTGCAGTCTTATTCGGCGGGCCCGGTTTTCTCCTGACGTACATCTTCTTAATGGTTCCGGCGTTCTTCATCATGTTTGTCGTGATTGCCCTTGCGCTGCGTCGGGAGGGACAGATTATTCGCGAGCATTTGATAGCTGATTACCATGGCGGCCTGTTGACGCAGCAGGAGTATGATCAACTTGGGACCATTAGGGGCCGCATGGGTTCAGCCTACAATGCTTTCTCTCGAGGAGGATTTCGACACTGGCAAGCGTGCCGGCAACTTAATCAAATGGCCAGCGAACTCGCATTTCACCGCAGCAGAGTGGCCCGGGGCATACGGGCGAGTGACGCGCATGAACGAGAGGCAGAATATCGTCAGGCTGTAGCGGATTTGTTAAAACAGCTGCGCGCCACCGGCAAGTAAACTGGGCTTTGTGCTATCTCAGAACTGACCTGTGAGAATTCAACTCCTACCAAGCACTTTCGATAAGCAAGGTCACGCCACCCCCGAACAACGGTTGACTTGTTTTCTGATCGACGAAGCCGTCGCGGTGGATGCCGGCAGCATCGCCCTTGCGCTATCAGCGGAACAACGCGAGAACGTACGCGACATCATCATTACTCACCCTCACATGGACCACATCGCCAGCCTCCCGATTTTTATTGACGATCTGTATCCAACACTGCAACGTCCAATTCGGATTTACGCTACGCAGGTAGTGGTGGACCTTTTGGAACGAGACATCTTCAATTGGAATGTTTATCCAAGGTTTTCGGAACTGAAGAACGACTACGGCCCGGTGATGGAGTATGTGCCTGTGCCGGTTGGAGAGAAGTTTCAGGTAGCGCACCTCACGGTCACTGCCGTCCCAGTAAACCACATCGTGCCGACGGTCGGTCTTATGGTTTCTGACGGCAAAAGCACTGTGGCTTTCAGTTCAGACACAGCGGAGACGGTTGAGTTTTGGGACATGATCAATCGAGCGCCGGTGCTGAACGCGTTACTGATTGAGACGTCGTTCCCGGACTCGATGGCCAAACTCGCGGAAGTATCTCGGCACTTTACGCCGGCGTCACTGCAGCGCGAGCTGGGCAAACTCAATCACAACGGTTTGGATATTCTGGCGGTCCACATTAAGCCCGCCTACCGTGAAATGATTATTGAGGAGCTTGCGGCGTTGAATATCGCCGGTTTAGGTGTGATGGAACCCGGTAGGACGTATGAATGGTAAACCCCGTGTCCAAGAGTCCAATGTCCAATGTCCGATACCCGACCTCGAAGGGAACTGCTACAGAAGATGCATTCGAAGAGCACACTCAAACTTGGATAGCGGACATTCGACGTTGGACATTGCACCTTGGACTTCCTAATGCGTCTCAAACTCATTCTGGGCATGCTCACCGGCGATCTCATGTAAGGTAACCCGGCCGCTGGGAAGCAGAGCCTTAATCCTGGCTGTCCGCTGCTCTCGGTCGCGTCCAGGCATGAGTTCGGCCCTAAACGTCACCGTCATCCCCGGACGCGCCCAGATGTTTCTATCCTTCTCGTATGCTCGTTGTTGGTGGGTTCCCATTTGTCTTTTTTTCTTTCTAAGGTAAGCGCCGGCTGCTCCTAATACTCCAGCTGCCAGGGCGGTCGCGCCGAGCACACGCTTTGTTTTTTTTTTCATTTACAGTCTAGTGGCTTACCACTTCACAAAGCGGATCCATTCGCGCGGTGATTGTGGGGAGTCCACTTAAAGACCGGTCTGCGTTGATTTGCGTAAACTGCGCCCATTCAGCGGGAACATTAGCTTCGGCGAACACCGCCTCGACAGGGCATTCGGGCACGCAGGCATCACAATCAATACAGGTTTCCGGATTAATCACCAGCATATCATCGTCGAGATGAAAAGCCTCGACCGGACAAACAAGGGCGCAATCAGTATACCGACAGTTCACACAAGGTTCTGCGACGACGTACGTCATTCAGATGTGACCTCCTAAAAGTAAACAGACATTGCTGTCTGTCTTCTACGAAAGCATAGTGACTATATTAAGCACGAATGGTGGGCTTTTGAAAGAAGAGAAACTTATTCAAGATGGAATGTCTCATGGTCAGGAAGAGACGCTTGTCCCCGCTGTGAGCGAAATGCAGAGAATGCGGACATTCTAGTCCTCGCCATGCCACGTATGAACGGGCTTGCCGGTAGAAAAATCGTAGAACTCAAGATTGACGCCTGCCAGCATCTTTGTCAGCAGGATGATTTGTCCGGTGTGCATCGAGAAGTGTTCGGTAACGTGAAAGATCGCGTCTAACGCCGTCACGTTCGTTCCCTGAATTTGAAACGTATCCAGCAGACGCGACTGATCAAACCCGGCGAGTGTTTCATCTACCTGCCTGAGGGTTGTTTTGATCCGCGTTAGAAGTTCGGCGCGAGTTATCACGCGACGCTCGTCAAACTCCGCCTGCCGCTCACGTTGATCAGTTTCTCCGCCGAGGCCGCCGACGATCCACTGGCGCGCGTTGCCTGAAAGGTGCAACAGAAGATTTCCGATACTGTTTGAATCCTCGTTGGAACGCCACCATATCTGTGCGTCTGTAAGTTGCTCGAGGCAGCGCTCTATCTTGGGTAAGTACTCGTCTCGAAGGAAAACGCGGGCCGCGTCTACGAACGCATTGGCGATATGCAACTCAGCGGTCATCTTCGGTTAGTTGAGAGTACAAGCTTTAGCTTGCGATCTCTAATAAACAGCAACCTAAAGGTTGTACTCTAAACACGCTTACGCGTCGCCTTCAAGTTCGCCCGTTTCCGGTTTACGTTTGTGCTTCGCTTTTCGCAGCGACGGCCGCGCCTTTTCTTCCGGCTTTGCGTGGCTCATCGGATGCCCGGGAGGCGCCAGCGGCTTTCTGATTCCTTCAAAAAGCGCGCGAGTTTCCTTCTTCTTTGATTTTCTCGTCGGAGAAGATTTTTTCGACATTCGGCGCCACCTCTGGTGAAGCGTTCCGGAAGGCTAATAGCGTGGATTGAACGAATGCTATCGCCGGCCCTGAAACGTGTCAATGCTCTTAGCGACAGACACAGTTCGATGTCAGTCGTGCTTCAAGAAGCAGCGAATGACATCGAACCTTTAAAATTCAATCGGAGAAGCTTAAACCTCGCTGGGGCGCGGGTTCTTTGGAAGCAATGACTTGATGGCCTGGGTAGTTTCCGCGCGGCGTTTCTGCTGGAGCTCGTTAACCCAATTGGTCACAGTTTGAACCATTTCACGCGCTGTTTGCGCGGTAGTGTGTTCCTTGGGCGCGGGCTTTTGCTTCCGCGTCCGTTCGCTTTTCTTGATGATTTTGATAGTTTTCTTTTCTGACATTTCCAACAACCTTATGTTCTAAGGCCCTCTTTACTAATAATTACTTAACTTAAAACGATTTTCACCGAGGAGAGTTCCCAGATTCTGCTAACCCACTAGAACCGGCGCTTAATCACGGGGTGCCAGTTCACCTGCAAAGACCAAGCCAAATCCCTGCCACAAGCCGCTGCTGAATTCCCGCCTATATTTAACGCGTAATCCAGCAGGGATTTGTATCAGTGACGCTGCCACGTCATCAATACGTACACTCTTCAACCGGCACGTACGGTTTTTCTAAGACCAACTCCGCTTTCGCTGCCGGTTTATTTCCGACCCAGCGACGACCAGCTTCTTGCTGCTTCCCTTCCATGTCGATGCGCCAAATCTTCTTCTGAGTGGTATAGACGAGGAAGCACAGTCCGACGGCGGCGCCGGCATTGACCCATTTCAGGCCGTTCACCATATGCTTGATACCGAAGACAATCAGGAGCCCATTAATGATGATCAGTGCCAGCCGGAATTCGGTAGGGCCAAATTTCAGATAGCTGATCTTCAGCTTGTCCATCGCTGAAAACGCCAGGAAGGTGCTGAAATCGTAGGCCGCAAACAATGCCAGCATTACCAAGAGTTGGAACCGTGACTGCTCCGGCAGAATAAACGAATAGCCGATGATGATCGAGGTTAGAAAGAAGTAGTCCAATAAGTGGTCCATGTAGTAGCCCCACCTGACCAGCCCGGTGTTTCGGTATTTGCCGACTTTGCCATCGTAGTAGTCAGTCACCCACTGCAGCGCGATCATTGCCGAGACTGCCCACAGCCATCTGATATTCCCGGCCGCCAAATAACTAAACACCAGAATCAGCGCTGACCATAAGAGCGTTAACATGGTCAGGTGATAGGTCTCCAGCCACAGCGGGATTCTGGGCAGAACCAGCGGCGTCAAGCGTCGTTCGAGTGGCGAAAGAAATGAATTATTGACCTTATCGGCCCCTGCGAATTGTTGTGTTTCCATCTTGAATTGAATCCGTCCCTTCGGTCTACAGAGCCTTGAGCAAAGTCCAGGCCACTTGTAAAACCAGCGAAAGCAGCGCATCTGGTTGACTTTAGCAGCGGCTCACGACTGTCGGAGTGGAGCTTTCTTTCAGGCGACTGATTTATGCGACAGAGCGGTTCGGGGAGTTGTTCGTGCCTTTTCGTGTAATTCGTGGGATCGCTTTCTGTTCGGGAAAACAGATCGATCCACGAAACAACACGAAAAAGGTCTCACTAAATAAATACAACTGACTGCGAGCTGGGAATTTCAAAGCGGCGGCGGCAATTCTTACAGGCCAGCATGTCGTCGATTCGGACCATGTAATCGCGGGACTTCTGATAACGCATTCGATCCTGTTCATTCGCGCCGCGAGGAGGCGCCTGCTTTTTGGTTCGTTTCAGCCAACGCACCTCATATTCCATGCGTTCGCGGCAATGCGGACAGCTAAACGTTGCTTTTTTAAGTTCCTGCTTTTCGTTGAAAAAATCCTGTTCGTTCATTTCAAAGTTAGCCTTTGTTTAGTCCTTTAGCTCGCGCAGATAACGAAAACTGTAAATCCCAGTCTCGTGGCCATCGCTCCAACGAAAGTTAAGCGCGTAACGCCCGACAATACTTACATCGGCAATGCTCAGTTCCTCAGAGACATTCTCGGGCTTCAGCACCCGTTGACCGGTCCACTCGTTTACACATTGAGCGCAAGGGCAGACGCGTCTCAGTTCAGCCGCCGTATAGCCCGACACATTACCGTCGGCCCAGGTGATGCGCAGGCCCGTATCGCCTTCCTGCTTGATTTCACGCGGTTCGATCTCCGCTCCCCGTCTTTCGGTAGTCTCAACCACTGGCTCTCCTAGTCGCTCGCCCCACCGCTGGTCGCTTCCTGCTTTTCTGATTGTGCCTTAGTTACAGCATCGAATACTGCGTCCGCAGTAATCTTAAAATGCGAGGCGTCCCACACGACCTGGCCGTTACGCACCACGATAATCTGAGGCGATTCGTGCCTGATGCCCAGCCGCTTTTCTATCGCACTTGATAACTCTCGCGCGCGTTGCACTTCTACCAGCGCAATCTCCCCTTCATAGCCCTTCATTTGCTCAAGCGCATTGGCGCTAATAGGACACGTCAAACTGTGTTTGAAGATGACCACGGGCTTCTGCTTTGAGCTCTGGACCAGGTCTTCAAGAGCGTTGGTATCGGTAACTTTAACCAGATGATTTTCCATAGTATGCCCTGCCCGAGTACGGTGTGATTCGATAGTAGCTTATCGGTAGGATTCATTCAAAGAAGGCCTGGGTGGGCCGTAATCGTCTGGTAGCACCGGGCTTTAGCCCGGTGTTAATGAGATCGAACTGACGCATTATTCACGCGCAATAAAAACGGGGTGGAAGATTATCTCTTTCCACCCCGCCTGTTCCCTCACATCTCGCGACCAGGACGCTTAGTACCCAGCGTAGCCGTCCCTATAACCGTTCTGAAAGGCCTGACGGAAGTAATTCCGGTACAACTCGCGGTCACCTAATCTCGAGCTGTAGTCTTCAGTCGCGCTCTGAAACTTGCTTTCATCGCGCCAGTCAAGACGTTCACCACGCTCACGATCACGTCGTCCTTCTTTAGCACCGTTGTTGAAGCCTGCGTTCAGCGCAGTCTGTCGAAGGTCGAATGAGCCACCGTAGTTACCATAACCATCGTTTGTCCTACGGCCGCCATTGCGATCGTTGCGCCAGTTATCGTCGCGCCAGTCGTTGTCGTTATTCCGGCTTCGGCGCCTACGGTTATTATTATCCTTATCCCAACGTCCATCGCGGGCATCGTGTCCGTTAACGAAAACTTCGGTGGGCTTACCTCGGCCCTTACCTTTGCCCTGCGCTAAACCAACCGTTGGCATTGCAAAAACTGCCGCTAATACAATCATGAAAGCGCTTGTTAAGAAACCTTGTCTCTTGATGTTCATAGTTTGTTCTCCTCTTTCTCAAAAAGCTCGATCACATTCAGCGTTCGAGCAATGCTACGTATGAGGAGTAACAATCAGTGTGCCATAGCAACGCGATGCTAAAGGCTTTAGAAAGAGCCACTGCAAGTTCAAATTGACCCGCTATGCACGATTAGGTATGTACTGGGCCCGCATAGGTGCATCATTGCCCTGCACACAGACACTTGTTGAGGCCAACACGGACCAGGAATGCGACCAGCGCGAAACCGAGAAAAAATGGAGGCCGGAAAGCGGCAGTGGCTGCTCATTATCACTGCCGGTCCTTCGGACCTCCTGAAGTTGGTCACCTATGGACCACGCGCTAACGCGCGTGGCTATTATCTGCCGGCGCTTCGCGCCTTGGTTCCAAAATCACTCCATCTAATCTGTGTAATCTGCGGATTACTGCCAGTCGCCAACCAGCACGAACGGCGCCCAGTAAAACGGTGCGCTGTATTTCTTACCGGCGATCATTGCAAGTTGCGCTTCGCGCATTGCTGCAGAAGGCCGCACCGGAGTCGCGCCACTAGTGAGAAGACGTTTGTAGAAGTCCGTCATAAGCTCAGCCGTTGATTTGTCGGCGACGGACCACAAACTCACGCCGACCGTGGGCGCACCTGCATACATAAACGCACGCGTTAATCCCATCACGCCTTCGCCGCGTTTCTCCTTACCCAATCCCGTCTCACATGCGGAAAGGATCACTAGCGGAGAACCCAGCTTCAGGTTAAAGACCTCGTCCGTTCGCAGGAATCCGTCTTCAGTCTTGTTACCAACCAGCGACAACACCAGACCTGTAAACTGCGGACGCTCCGCATTCAACAACCCGTGGGTCGCAATGTGAACAACTCTATACTTCCGCACGTCCCTGGCTTCGAGATTGTCTTCGCTGGCATCAAGGTCCAACCAGACGTCTGCCTGGCCACCCGACGTTTTTGTCAATTGAACGATTTGCTCCGCTTCAGATCTTGTTCCCGCGAGGCGCGCCAGCGGCAGCCCCTGCATCTTTGTTGCATCTACCACTGGGGTTTCCTGTCCCGAAACGTCAGTCAATGCACTTTGAATTCCCAGTCCACGCGTGTCAGCGGTTGCGCTTGCAGAAACTGCGGCGCCGCGTGCGCGCGTGTCTGCGGAATTGAAAACAGGATCGGCCAATACGAGAACTGCATTTCCCAGCTGGGGTCGTTGTTGTTGCCTGATCGCGCCAACTACTGACGCTGACGGCGCATAAACTATTTCATTCGACTTGATGAGATAGGCGACTGACGTGTAGTCGCCGCTTTCGGCAGATTTCACCAGCGCTTCGAAGGGAATGTAGTTGAGCGCGCCGTCGGCCGCGATCAGCAATCGTTTCTCGCCAACCATGCTTGCGACTGGTTCAACGACCGCTTTGTACAGAGCCGATGATGCCGTAACGAAAGCGGCCGCGTCTTCGGCAAACGGCGTTGCGCTTACGCCAAGTCCACGCTGCGAATCCGAGACAACATCGATGCCTACGATTCGGCGCTGAAGTTTCGTCGGGATCAGTTGAGCACGTAGCTCGGTCGCAAGTTTATCGAGTGCGGGCCTCGCCGGAAGCTTGCGCAGCGTCGCGTCCGTTTTACTAACGGCCCAAACATACGAGGCTTCCGGTCCCAGCGAATACTCAAGCAAGACGGTCTGATCATCCAGCACCTTCTGTTGGACCTCCGCCAGCGATAGCGGTTGACCCGCAGTCAAGCTGGCGTATCGCGGACTGGCGGTCCTGATTTCATTCTCGATGTTGTCAAACTCGACTTGTAGTTTCTCCAGCTCTGCCTCGAGATCAGAAGGCTTCCTTTTTTTCTCATCGTCGGCCGCCAGGCTTATGCCCATCAACTCCTCGGCAATCACCTGCTGACGATCGAGGTTTTCCTGTTTGCGCTGCAGCAGTGCGGGCGGGATACCTTCCGTAATTGACGCACCGGTTTCGTTCAAGAGGTCGAGCAACGATCTGGCTCGCGACTGTTCGACAACCTTGAAACCTTCCGCCGCGTATTCAAGCGATTTGCCGGACAATGCCGCGTCAGGCGCTGTCGCCGATAGGATTGCCATCTCAGCAAAAGCGGCGGCCGTCTCGTCGAAGACATCCTTGGTTGTCGCAAGAAAACTAGTTCGCGCCTCATCTGCACGCAAACTTCCCGAACGTAGCGACTCAATGGTTTGAATCGACTCGCGATAGTTCCTTAACGCAGACTCTCTGGCGATCATCGATTTCTTTGCGTCTCTCTCCTGTTGCGCCTGCAGCCACAGACTCCGGCCAAGCCCTCGCTGTGCAGGCCAGATCAAGTCGAGTCGCTTATCGTCTTTCGCACCCTTAACTGCCTGCTCATAAAACTTCGACGCGTCTTTGAACTTTCCCTGCTTCGCGACCACGTCTCCCAGGCTAGTCAATGCAGCGGCACGAAACCGGCGTGTCTGGCCGAGGTTGGCGATCATCGGCAAGGCGCCTTTGCCAGCGTCAACAGCTTCCTGAAAATGCGTCCGCGCTGAGTCGAGATCATTGCCGGCAAAAGCGATGCGGCCCATTCCGAGATGGTAGGTCATGTAGATGATGGAAGTTCGATACTGGTCCAACTCGTTCTTGGCCACCAGCGCACTGCCAACCGCGCCTGCCGCTGAACCGAGCGTAGCGCTGTCGGTTGCGTTGCCTAAAGCAATCGACGGCGCGATTCGGCCGAAGATTCCTCCGGCTTTCTTTGCGGCGCTCTCCGGCTTCTTCACAGTCATGCGCGAGAAAGCCGCGGCGGCAGGGCCCATCTGGCCCAGGCGATAATTGGTGTCGCCGATCTTCGCGAGAAGTAGTTGAGCGTTAAATCCGGTATCGACGGCGCCGGCGGCTGTCTCAGTGAGCATTGCGGCTTGCGAATCGGCCCTGCTTACCGCATCGGTCGCTGCGGCCGCGCTCTTCTGTTCAGAGTCCAGGGCGCCGCTCAGCGTCTCGTACGCAGTCTCAAAGTGGCCCAGCGCCGTCCTGGCCTGTCCCTGACGCAGGTACAGGTCACCGAGCTCATTGTGCGCTGACGCGATGCCTCGTCTATTCTTCGCCGCGGTGTAGAGGCTCAAGGCTTTTTGAAGGTGCCCGAGCGCCTGGTCGGCTTTACCGCTTTTGAGCAGTCGCCGTCCTTCCTTGAGGGCTGTCGACGCCGTATCCCCCTGAACAGTCTCAACACTGCGGCCGGTCGTAACAGAAGCCAGACCAACCACTAAACTCGCGATCAGTACGATATTTATTAACTTCATAAGTACCTTTGTTAAGTGGGTTTAGAGTACAAGCTTTAGCTTGCTTTACCTGCTACGTTGCAACCTAAAGGTTGTATCTAAACTTTCGACCGATCACTCACCGCCCTTATCAGCGACGGCAATATGAATCAAATCCAAAGAGGCCACGAGCAGTTTCTTGTCTGTTGACGAGGTCAACATGATCAACGACGGCTCCGGATCGTCCCGGTTCAAACCAATACCGCGCGTTGCAGCCTGAACCTCGACGTCAGTTTGGCTTTTTCCGGTGCTTGCAGCTTTGGACACCTGCGACGGTTCCTTTACCTCAGCTTGAATCGCGCTCCAAACTTCAGCCGCTGGCCGCCATGGACATCTGGTTTTGTTGTCCCTGCAAAAGCCGATCAGATCGTCTTCCATCGGAACTCCCGACAGCGGCTCGCGTGTGAAAACGAAATAGAGCTTCTCGGTCCCGGCGTTTTGATCAAACGCGAACCAACGCAGCCGTTCCTCCGCGGCGACGCTCGACGGAATCTCGAAAGGCACGTGGGCCTGGATGTAATTACCTGCTTCATCCAGCTCAGGATCTGGGTAGATCATTACCGGCTCACCGCCATTGGTCGTGTTGAAAATGTAGAGATAGCCGTCAGCATTGGTTTCAAGCAGCACGCGAACGCGATCGCCTTGCTTGAACTCGCGCGAAGGATCGGTACGCACAGCCATCCCGTTGGAGTCGCGCATGAAGAGCGTCATTCCGAGACCCATGCGCGGTGTCATTACTTTGCCCGCAGGTGTTGTATCGGTTACGACCTTTGGCGCCGCGTCGTTTCCAGGAGTGGGTTTGGTTACAACGGGCTTGGGGCGTCGTCGATTCGGCTTTTGCGTCGCACTTGCTTTTGGCTTAGCCGACGCTTTTGGACGCGTAGTAAGAAATGCGCCGCGGACTTCGTCGTCCTGCGCAACAGCTATCGCCGGTCCGGGGATGCCGACCAACGTCAGCAACAACCCCGACAAGATTGCTTTCGTTTTCATTACGAAGTTCTCCTTCACAGCTACAAAACACACGATCTATTTGTGTTGAATTCGCACACCGAAGATTACAGGCGATTCGGCATCGCGCGCTCCCGGCACCTTGATGGTGACAAACGGGGACGAAGCGTTCTTGTCGTTTAACTCCGTCACGGGTTCAGTCGTCTTATACTGACTGACAAACGTTTCAAATTCCGCCTGTTCTGTTTCGCTGAGCGGCTCCCCAGTTGCCTGTTCCGCAAAGAAGGTCGGTGAAACCAATCTCACTGGGCTAAAGATTATCGTGTAATCCTCGGTGCCAGGCTTCCTATCCAGCTCTAACCATTTCTCGATTCCGGTCGGAAAGCTGAAGTCGATTCCTTTGCTGACCTGATTGCTTTCGAGGCCCGATATCGAGGCCGGCTTCTCAGTCAGGAACGCCGTGGGTTTGCTATTCTTGCCTGGTCCAACAATGTAGAGATAGCCGTCCTGCTCCAATTCAAAATGAAACTTGAAGGCCTGACCCGAAGTGAGCGGCACGGCCCCCGCAACGCGCATCGGCTCAGCAATTAAGCCCGGCGGTAACACCTCAAGCCAGTATCTTCCAAACTCCGCAGCCGCGGTGTTCGCTCCTGTATTTGCCTTGGAATTTCCTTTACCAGTGGTCCCGTTGGAGCCCGTGCTTCCATTAGCTGCGACTTCGGTCTTTCCCTTCCACCAGTTGTACGCAAAGAAACCGCTGATTCCCGAAACCGCAAGCAGCACAACCAGAACAATCCCGGCCACCAAAGCCAGCGATTTTCCACGTGAGCTCGGTGGTGCCGTCGCCGAAGCCGCCTTCGGCTGTCGCTGGATAGTTACCTCTGAAGGCAAATCTTCGACGGCTGCCAAACCAGCCGGTGAACCTGCTGCTGCCGCGCCCGCGGCGCCGACGAACTGTGCAGGAGCGGGCTTTCGTGGTAAAGCGGGACCAGGAGGCGCTGTCTGCACCACATCTGCACCAACTAGTGTTGGCGCGTTTACATCGGACTGCGTGTTAACTGCCTCCTTGGCTGCCTGGGTGGGCGCTGAGTCATCTTCACCGCGTGGAATCGCTGGAAGTGTTCGGTTTTCTAATGCCGGAATGGGTTGGCGGATCGCCGCACGCAATTCTTCTGCAAGCTGACCCGCAGTTTCCTGACGGTCGACGCGGTCTTTTGAGATCGCGCGGTCAATAGCATTGCTGAAAGCCGGCGAGACTCCTGGAACTACTTCAGATAAAGCGGGCGGCTTGGCATACAGGTGCTCGCGCCGGAGCTCATGCAACGTATTCGCGGCATAGACACGTTTGCCGCTGATCATTTGATACGCGACGAGACCGAGACTATAGATATCGGCGCGGCCATCAATTTCAAAATTGCCGTCACGTGAAAGCTCGCCCCATTGTTCGGGCGACATGTAGTAAGGAGTACCTAAAACCTGTCCGGCCATGGTCAACTCAGTCGTGCCGCTGCTTTCAACCCCGGCAATCTCGCGCATCTTGGCGATGCCAAGATCGAGAAGCTTTACAGTTGACTCACTCCCGCTCCCGCCTGTTCCCATCATGATGTTTTCGGGCTTCAAGTCTCGATGGACCACACCCATCGCGTGGGCCGTGTTCAAAACGCTCATGATTGGTTCGAGAACTTCAAGAGCCTCAGCCGGCGTGAACCGCACGCGTTGTTTTAACTCCGCGTCGAGAGTTTGACCCTCAACATACTCCATCACCATGTAGATGGTGCCATCGGACGCAGTTCTGAGGTCGTAGACTGTGACTGCGTTCGCGTGACGAAAGCGACGTGCTGCCTGACCTTCACGACGAAAGCGACGCAACCATTCAGCGTTATTCTGAACTTCCCGCGGCAGGATCTTTATGGCGACGCGATCGCCGAGCAGGATGTGACGCCCGAGATACACGGCGCCCATGCCGCCTTTGCCGAGCAAATTCTCGATTTTGTACTGACCATCGAGGACAGTACCAACCAGCGAAGACGGGTCGTCTTCCAGAACTTCGCCGTCCGTCGGGCAAAAGCTTACGCCGTCTTCGTACTTGGCTTTACAAATTGTGCAGTATTTCATTAAGGGCTACTTCCGAAGCGGCACAACAAAAAACGCAGTCTCAACGAGGTTTATTCCCTGAGGAGTTCGCTTTTTAAGGCGTCCGGAAGGTGTAGTTTAACATAGAGGGCGATCAGGCATGGAGTGGGCGGAGTTCAGAGTACAAGCTTTAGCTTGCTGTTCAGATTACAAGCTTTAGCTTGATTCTTCCGCAACACAGCAACCTAAAGGTTGTACTCTGAACTACGAGCCCGAATAAATCCGCCGCGCGTATTCCTCGACCATTCGGTCGCTGTTGAATTCAGGCGCCAGCGTCGTAATCGAGCGCTTCATCATCGCCAGCCATTTGCGAGGCACGCCATTTTCGTCTCGCTCGTAATACGCAGGCACAACTTCCTGCTCGAGTACCTGGTAGAGCGATTCAGCATCAGCAGCGTCCATCTCAGCCGGTTCTGTTGCGCTCACGTTGTCGCCGATGGCAAACCCATTCGTACCGTCATAACCTTCAAGCCACCAACCATCGAGCACCGACAGATTGAGTCCACCGTTCATTGCCACTTTCTCGCCACTCGTTCCGGAAGCCTCGAGCGGCCGCCGCGGAACGTTCATCCACACATCAACGGATTGGACCAGTTGACGCGCAATTTCGTGATCGTAGTCTTCGAGAAATACTGCTCGATTGCGTACGCGTGGATCATATTTCCACAGAGCAACCTGTTGCAGCACCACCTTCGATTCGCTGTCCTGTGGGTGCGCTTTTCCGGCGAAAACGAACTGCACCGGGCGTTGTTCGTCGTTAATAAGCTTCAACAGACGATTCGTGTCTTTCAACAACAAGTTCCAGCGTTTGTAACCGGCGACCCGCCGAGCAAATCCGATTGTCAACGCGCTCGGGTCAAACATCTCGCGTGCGGCGTCGATATATTCCTGCGTTTCCGCGCGATTAACGCGAGACTGAAACGCGCGCTGGCGGATGAACGCAACCAGCCGCTCTTTTAAAAGAGAATGGGCCAGCCACAGTTCTTCGTCCGAAATTCGCGCCATTCCCTGCTCCCACTGCTGCGGATCGCGCAACACGTCTGTCCAGTTAATGTCGATATATTTTTCGTAAAGCGCCTGAATCAGAGGGGCGGTCCATGTGGGCGCGTGAACACCATTTGTAACTGACGAGATGGGAACCTCGTCCACCTTCCGTTCCGGAAAGAGCTTGTGCCACAACGAGCGCGAAACCTCACCATGTTTACGGCTTACACCATTCGTCGAACGGCACATTCGGATTGCCAGCGGAGTCAGGCCGTATGCTTCCTGCGCATTTTTAGGATCGACACGGCCGAGTGCGATGAACTCCTCATGCGTCAACCCCAAGTCCTTTTCATAACCTGGTCCAAACGATCGCTTGACGAGGTCCACCGCAAATTCATCGTTGCCTGCCGCGATGGGTGTGTGCGTGGTAAACACACATCGCGCCTTCACCTTCTCCGCGGCTTGGGCAAAGCTCAAACCTTCCGCCTGGACTAACTCCCTCGCCAGCTCGAGAGTCAGAAAAGCTGAGTGGCCTTCATTCAAATGGAATACGCTTGGTTCGATTCCCAGCTTGCGCAACAATCGCACGCCGCCGATTCCTAAGAGCATTTCCTGAACGATTCGCGTTTCGCGGTCGCCCCCGTAGAGATGGCCTGTTACCCATCGATCGGTTTCCCCATTCTGGTCGATGTTTGTATCGAGCAGATAAAGGGCAACTTTGCCAACATCGGCTCGCCAGACCTGAGCGTGGACATTGCGTTCACGAATTCGCAGGTCAATCAGCAACGGCGAGCCGTCCTGTTGCACCAGCGTTAGCGGAAGCTTTGTGGGGTCGGTCTCGCCATAACGTTCTTCCTGCCAACCTTCGCGTGTCAGGTGCTGGCGAAAGTAACCGAAGTGATACAACAGCCCAACAGCGACGAGGGGAATTTGCAAATCGCTGGCAGACTTCAGATGGTCGCCCGCCAGCACGCCCAGCCCGCCGGAATACAAAGGCAATGAATTGTGTATGCCATATTCGGCACAGAAATATGCAACTGGATGGTCGCGACGAATGGCCGCTGTTGATTTAGGCGCGCCGTTCATGTACCGATCGAAACTCGACGAGCAGCCGATTGAGCGACTCGAGATAACTGGGATCGGTGGCCATCTGGGCCAGGCGATACTCAGAGACCTTTTCCAGCAGCAATCGTGGATTGTGTTCACACTCGTCCCACGCCTCCGAGTCGAGGTCTCGGAAAAGACTGGCACCATCTCGCGACCAGCTCCACCAGTAGTTCCAGGAGAGTCGCTCCAGCGCTTGCAGCGGAAACGGTAGCTTTCGATTTTTAGTCAATTGGTTGGCCGGTTGCTCAATAGTTTCAATCATTGCAAATACAGATGGGTAGACCCCTGATTCCAGATCGAGATGAAAACAAAGCGGTTCTTATAACACAGCGGAGTGATTAGTTAAATTTGCGGCGGAATTTAAGGGGAGCGCGGGCGTCCGCCCGCAAACGCGCCGAAGGCGCAATTTCGTGTTAGTTCGTGTTAATTAGTGGATCGCTTTTATTGTCCGACAGCGAAAACGATCCACGAAATTACACGAAACACACGAACAGAATTAGTTGCTCTGCTCTCATTAACACCGGGCCAAAGCCCGGCGCTAACTAGAAAACACCTGATGACCCACGAAGGTCTCCGCGTCAGCTTCGCGAAAGAACACCAGCCGCACTTCATCAATCCCACTTTTGGACGATAAAAACTTCTTTATGGCTTCGGATGAAACTGCCGCGGCTTCGTGCAGGGGATATCCGTAGACGCCAGTTGAGATGGCTGGAAATGCGATAGAGAACAGCGCATGTTTAGCGGCAAGCTCAAGTGAGTTTCTGTAGCAGGCCGCCAGCAGATCCGCTTCGCTACCGCCGTGCTGACCATACACTGGGCCGACAGTGTGAATTACAAACTTCGAGGGAAGATCGCCTGCAGTAGTAACGACCGCTTCTCCGGTTGGCAGGCCATCGGGAAACTGCGTCCGGCGAATCTCCTTACACTCTTCAAGAATCGCGGGCCCACCCGCGCGGTGAATCGCGCCGTCCACACCGCCGCCACCCATTAGTGAGGAATTCGCTGCGTTAACAATGGCGTCAACCTTCTCTACCGTAATGTCGCCGGTGGTAACTACGACGCGGCCCGCGAGAAATATTTGCTGGTTATCTGCCACGTGTTTGAAGGCGGTGAATGGCCTATGAAGCCGCGGAGGTTATTTCGCGAGGTGCCGGCTTCTCCGGCCAAATATAAATACACCAGTAAAGCGGCATAGTGAACATATTGAAAAGGACCACGAGGAAGGCCCAAGTTATCCTGAGCTGTTTGGACAAGCGACTCTTCGTGAAGATGTGTATAAGGTAATACGTTGACATTACAACTAACCATGAAATCGTCAATTCACGCTCGAGCGGAAAGTTCAGCGACCCCAGATCCCTGGGAGCCGGAGAAAGCATCATTTTCGCGGCAAACACCATGGTGATGACCATATTGAGCCACGGTAGTAGCGTGAGGACAAGAATCACTATCTTGGGCCACCTCTTCATTGAAGGAAGGTCAGGTCAAAAACAAGCGACGCTATGTCACTTCGTCTACTTCATCACGCGGTTTGATTTCGATCTCATCAAACATGTCCTGCCGGCGCAAAGCATCAGCCACGCCTTTAGCCTTTAGCTCTGTCAATGGATGATTCACATCCGTGCTGGCGATCTCAAACATACGATCGTCCAGCATAACAACGCCGAGTGATCCGAGCGTGACCCCGGAAGTGATCTGAATCTCGTTCATGTTGTGGATTTTGAATCGCCCGGTTTGCTCGACCCAGTCCTCGATGAATGGATCACGCAGGGCATGTTCGGCTTCGGATTCCGAAAGATACGCCCCCTCGACGATTAGACAATATTCGCGCACGTTACCAGCCAGTTAGACGTGAGCCTCACGGAGGAATTTGTGGATATTTAAAGCTTCCCGGATGTGTTGAATCATCTTCGCAAATAATTTATCACTCCGGTTCTTCCCAATCCAAGAAAAATATGGACCGGGGCGACTCTTTGAAGGTGCCCTGCCACCGCATTTTCGTGTGAGTTCGTGTCAATTCGTGGATAGTTTTTAGCGTTGAAACATAACCAGCGATCCACGAATTAACAAGAACTCACCGAACGAAGACAAAAAAACAAAGCCGCCAGGAACGAATTCCGGCGGCTTCGGGTGGTGAAGAGTACTCTCGATTATTGATCGAATTTATGAAATCCGGGCTGACTGTTCATTCAACCTGCGAGTCAGGCCTCTGAAGTGAGAGTCGAAGCTCACGAAGCCCGTCGTTCCTTGAAAGAACGCTTTTCCGCCTGTGTCGTTTGCGAGTCGATTCAACGAACTCTGACCATATGACGCGGCCAGCCGGCTGCGGCTCGTCAATCCAACCGTGGGCGCATAGAAGGCATAGACCGCGACATTTCGGTCGTTCGCATGTCTGATGGCCCGCTCCAGATCTATCGTGTGACCCGCACTCGTGAAGTCGAAACCGTGTGAGGTGTCGAGTCCATCCGAGATGAGCAACACGGCATTCCGGCCTTGTGCATTGCTGTCAAACTTACGCAAGGCTTCCACTACACCAACATAAGGATTGTACGGCGATGCTGCCGTGCTCGATCTCGGTATTCGCAAAGAACGAGCTGCCGACTCCAGGTCTGTCGTAAACGTTTGCGCTACCTGCAAACTTCCGGAAGTCACATAACCCACCATGACTTTCGAACCGCTCGGAAGCGAACGTATGAAGTCGCGAGTAATCGCAATCTCGTTACTAACCTGCGACGTCACGTCGTCCTGAATCAGGATGGCCAGATTCACGGGTTCATAAACCCTGCTTGTTTTGTCATTTGTTTCGACCGCCAGACCCGCAACTGACGCAGAAAGCATCAAAGCGAGCGAGGCGGCAAACGTAATTAATCTTCGGTAAAACATGACTCTTGCTCCATTGAATATCATAATTTTGGTACCACTTTTGATGCTAAAACCTGCGAAAAAGATGGCTTAGTTTCCTTTGGGGCTGCTTGCTATTCGCCTTCCCGCTCAGATAAATTACTCCCATTCCGCAACCTCGTTTCGACAGGCCTTCCGCCTGATTTCTATTCAGATGAGACAGGCGGAGTTTCTGTCCTACTTTCGCATTTCTGAAAGGAACTTATCGTTATGAAAGCCTTCGCTACTGAGTCAATTCGCAACCTTGCGGTCATTGGACACGGCGACGCAGGGAAGACGCAGTTGCTCAGTTCTCTTCTCTACGTCGCCGGAGCAACACCACGCTGGGGTAAGGTCCAGGACGGCACGACAGTCACCGATCACGACGAAGATTCGATTGCACGCAAGATCACCCTCAATAACGGGCTCGCCCATCTGGAGCATCAAGACACAAAGATCAATCTAATAGACACGCCCGGCTACGCCGCATTCGTTGCTCACGCGCGCCCGGCTTTAAGAGTCGCCGATTGCGCGCTGGCTGTAGTTGATGGAGTAAAAGGCGTTGAGGTGCAGACTGAAAAGACATGGGCTTATGCAAACGAATTTATGGTCCCTCGCATAATGGCGGTGACGAAACTGGATAAAGAACACTCGGACTTCGGAGCGGCCGTCGAGAGCGCGCAGAAAACGTTTAGCCGGGCAATCATTCCTTTTACACTGCCGATTGGAAAAGAGAAGGACTTTCGTGGTGTGGTGGACGTGGTCCACATGAAAGCGTACGAGTTGGGTCCCGATGGAAAGGCGAAAGAAATAGAGATCCCTGCGGAAGGTCGTGAGTTTGTTGACAAGACACGTGAGCGACTGGTGGAACTTGTTGCCGAATCCGATGACGCCTTGATGGAAAAGTATTTTGAGAATGGAACTTTAGACGAAGCCGACATTTTACCGAACATTAGTAAAGCTATTGCTGCGAGCAAGCTGTGCCCGGTGTTTGCCGTGTCCGCCGAGACACTGGTCGGGCTGCGTGCCCTGCTTAATGGCATCGTCGACTATGCCCCTGATCCCGCGCATCACGAAGCTGAGTATGGTAAGCCGGTCGATGCCGGCCCAAATGCCGAACGGCTCGCCCGGAAGTACAGTGATAGCGAACCGTTCTCTGCCTACTGTTTCCGCACCATTGCAGATCCTTTTGCCGGCCGCATCAATGTGATGAAAGTAATCAGCGGCAAACTTCAAACTGACGCTACGGTTTTCAATTCAACTCACGGGACGATGGAGAGACTGGGCGTGCTGCATACAGTCCAGGGGAAACAACTGGACAAAATTACGGAAGCGCACTCGGGCGACATCATTGCGTGTGTGAAGTTGAAAGAAACGCAGACGGGCGACACGCTCTGCGACAAGCAGTCGCCTATTGTTTACGAGCCGGTGGAATACCCGGAAGCAGCGATAGCATTCGCGATCGAACCGAAGTCGCGGCAGGACGAAGAGAAAATCAGCGTCGCCCTGCACAAGATTCTGGAAGAAGATCCGGCGCTCCATTTCACCCGCGACGCGCAGACAAAAGAGTTTCTGTTGTCGGGTTCGGGCCAACTCCACGTTGAGACGGTGGTAGAGAAACTGAAGAAGCGGTTTGGAGTCGAAGTGACCCTTCATCCCCCGAAAGTGCCATACAAGGAAACGATCACTCAGCGCGCGGAGGTTCAGGGCCGTCACAAGAAGCAGACAGGCGGCCGGGGCCAGTTTGGCGATTGCAAGGTCGTGTTTGAACCGTTGCCGCGCGGAGGCGGGTTTGTCTTCGAAGACAAGATTTTCGGCGGCTCTGTCCCGCAGCAGTTTCGTCCCGCCATCGAGAAAGGCATTCTCGAGGCTGCACAATCCGGTGCAGTTGCCGGTTACCCGCTGGTCGATTTCAAAGTCCAACTAATCGACGGTTCGTATCACAACGTCGACTCTGACGAACACTCTTTCCGGGCGGCGGGTCGCAAGGCGTTTCGCGCTGCGATGGAGAAAGTGAAGCCATCCATTCTGGAACCGATCATGGACGTCGAGATCTCTGCGCCTCAGGAGAATAGCGGCGACATCATGGGAGACCTCAACTCACGACGCGGTCGCGTGCAGGGAATGGAAACCAGCGGCAAGCAACAAGTGATCAAAGCACAGGTGCCAATGGCTGAGATGCTGAACTACCAGTCGACTTTGAACTCGATCACTGCGGCGCGCGGATCGTTTCACATGCAGTTTTCGCATTACGATCCGGTGCCGGGAAACCTGGCGCAGAAAGTGATCGAGCAATCGAGGGCGGAAGGCAGGATCCGCGGCGGCGAGGAAGAAGATTAGGAATTAGCCGCGGATGAACGTGAGATAAACGTCGGATTACCGAAAAATGACAGCGCATCGTTGACGCTGGAAAGTGTTTTCCTGATCCGCGTCTTTCCGCGCTAATCCGCGGCCAACTTCTTATTAAAGCGTGAAGAAATAGGTAAGCACGCCCGAAACCTTTACCGCCTCGCCGTTTACCTTTGTTGCTGAAAACTTCGCCTTCTGGGCAGCCGACACTGCGGCCGGCCTCAAGAGCGGATGGCCTGAAACTGCCTGAGCGGAAACCACATTTCCCTCCTCATCGACCGTCACCTGCACCGTCACCGGCCCAGACGCCTGTGCCTGTCTCGCATTCGCGGGATACTCAGGAGTTGGGATGCTGATCGCCTTTCCGTTAAGGCCGCCGCCCCTTATGTTCGTCGTTCCTGAGCCGATGCCCCTGCCCACTCCATACAATGAATGGCTTTCCTCAATTTTGTAGCCGGCAGGAACTTCAAACAATTCCCGCGCGGGCTCCGTGCGATTGATGTCCACAAGTTGGTAGCTGTTTTCTCCAAAGCGCGGATCGCTATGACGCGTCATAACGATCACTTGCAGCTCAGGAGAGAACCAACGTTCACTCACGATTTCGATCGCTTTTTCGTTGCCAATCTCACCCGCAGCGATAGTTACCGTCGTTCTGGTACCTTCGGCTTCAACGCCGTTAATGTTCTGCTTTCCAAGGGGCTCGCTTTTGGCTGAAGGATTTCGCTTATTAAGCCATCCGAGAGCGACGCCGGATTCCAGCCGATGTCGAACCGGGGCGCCATCCGCTTCGGGCGCAATCCGGAAGTTTTCATCGTTCCCGTGCTCGACGATCACTTGCCTGACATTACTGCGATGACCAGCCGCTGCAACTTTTGGGTCCTCTAATCTCACAGCCTGGTCCGCACCAACCGCACCGTTAATCTTGAAGCGCATGGGCGGCAGTTTACGAGCGATCTGTGTTTTGGGATCGATCGAGTAACTCGTGCCCGCGACAGGATCGCTGACAAAAATCGTTTGCATCGGGTCGCCACCGCGAGCCAATCGGACCAATCGCCTTAATTGTTTGTTCCCGTCTGGTGCGGCCTTCACTGTCTCTGTAGACCGACGCTACCGATTTATTAACGATACGGTTGCCGTCGCTTAGGACCTGCGTGCTTTCGGTGACCGCCTGGGCTGAATATGGAGCGCCTTTGACTAACTTGCCGCCGAGGCTCATCTCTGTTGCCAGGAAAACAAAGTCGCCTTGATGTGCCGGTTCCTGAAACATCACGTGCCGCTCAAACGTCCCGTGATCCGGGGCCGTAAGCAATGTGTGCCCTTCGCCCTCGATCAAGTGCTTTCGTTCGATAATTACTCGGTCCTGGTCAGGGTTCTGTTTTTGTTGGCCCATCGACGGCATCGCGCCGGCCCCAAGCAAAATGACCAAAGTTATGCTACCGAAACTTCTCAATTCTCTTTTCATGCTTCGCAATCCTCTTTCCATGATCGTCATCCTCTTCTGTGGGCGTTAACCCCGTAATCTATTTCGGAATAATTAGTTACTGCACAAAACGAATAGCACGCGCCAGTCCGTCAGCCCCAACCCAAACGTCCGCCTTAACCCTCTCGTCGTAGCGCTCCATGTTCACCGGTAAACCGAACCGGGCCATCGCATATCTCGGTAATTCGACCCGCATCACTTGAGCCCCCTCTTGAAGGTTGGCGTCGTTGGTGTAACCCAAAGGCATAAAAGGTGATACTACTTCGGACGAATCAGAGTCGGTCAACGCGCCGACAACCACCGACACGAAGGTCGGACTTATCGTGACGCTGTTGCGGCGCTTCCTTGCAGGAGGGTTTGTGGCTACGTGCGGAGTCGTCTTCTTGTTGGCAGCACGCTTTAGCTCAGGAATTACGATAGCAGGCTCGTCAGATGTAGGTGTCGCGTCCCCGGTCGGCATGTTAGTCGTCGGCGTTTCAATAGGCGGCACTGCTTGCGCATGGGATTCAGATTTCGACTCACGCATTCGGAATCCAGCGATCGCCAGCATCACCGCGATAATCACGGCAGCAGCAATGGCGAGGTAGTTCCAACGATGCGACGCATGCGCTGCTTGCGGCACGAATCTTTGCTGACGTAAAGCCATAATCAAATTCTGCTCAAGACGATCCGGCGCGGTCCCCGCCTTCATTTCCACCGCCAACGCCTGCAGTCCAGCAGAAAGCATCTTCTCGTCTTCCAACCGTTGCGAGCAGCACTGGCAATCAGAACAATGCGCTAACGCTTCGTCGCGAACTCCGGCTTCCAACGGTTGCGACCGCGCCAGTTCAACTACAAAATTTCCAAAGGTTTCACAGTTCATGCAAAACACCTCGCGGTTTTCACTTCAGTCGCAACGTTCTCTTCCCTTTGTGGCTGCAACTTTTCGAGCAATAGCGAACGCGCGCGATGCAACCTGGACCGCACGGTCCCGACGGCGCAGCCTAGAATCTGCGCTGACTCCACGTAACTCAATTCTTCCAAGTCACAAAGCACCACAACTTCACGATAACGCTCCGGCAGACTCAAGACTGCCCTGCGAACCGAGTCAACCATTTCCGTCCTGGTGAGTTCCTCCAGCGGTTTGGAACCGGACTGTTGCTCCGGCGTCTCATCTACTTCCATCGGCACATAAAAGCGCTCTCGACGTAAGCGAGACAGAATCTGATTGCGGGCCACTCCATAGAGGAACGAATTCAAAGAACCGCGGGCAGGATCGAACGATTCAGTGCCGCCGTATCAAAACCAGGAACACTTCCTGGGTAACATCCTCGGCCAGCGCGGTGGAACCACACATCTGGAGCAAAAAACGATAAATTCCGGCGTGAAACCTGCGATAGAGCAAGACAAAAGCATCCTCGTCTCCGTTCTTCAGCAACCGGAGCAGCTCGTTGTCAGAGGAGTTTTCCAAGGCTCTCATCCCGCTCAATGTGCCGTCAGAAGTAATTAGCGGGAGCCGTGCGGATAGTTCCATTAGTTTGATCTCAACCGGGCTTTAGGGGCCAGAATAAGCGGACTCTCATTAACACCGGGCTTGCGTGTTCGCATTCGGGAAAAAACAGGAAACCGTTTCAACGGTTTACTAGTCGACTTCCGGAAACCGTTAAAACGGTTCCCAAGGAGCTCAAGACTGTGATCAACGGGCTGAAGCCGGGTGTTAATGGGATTTGGTCTGTGCGCACACTCTCGGATGCTAATGGAACTTGTGGTCCTATCTCCTTCACGGATAATTCGGAAACTTGTTCCTGAATTCGGCGGAGCGGAGTCGCAATTCCAGCCAGTCCGCGAAAAGCTGAGGCGATTGCAGCCATACCGTGAGCCACTGCGATATTTCTTTTGCTCGCTCGCGCTCTTCTGCGCCAAGGATCTTACTGCGCGACACCATGATGGCATTAAGCCGCGCATTTGTGACGACGTTGCGCAAGCGCTTTACCGCAGCACCGTCCTGACTGGAAGCTTCACGTTGTGTTTTATCCAATAAGCCAAACGACGCTACGGCTTTGGCTAAATCCGAGAAATCCAGTTCCTGCTCGTACACCTGAGCACTGAGCCGCCGCTGTCTCCAACTTTTGTCAAACTCGAAAACTTCAGGGTGCCGGAGAACGGCCCCTTCATCCGCGACCACTCTCGCGATCGCGGCCGGACTTTCCTGCCCGCCTTCTCCAAACCTTTCTTGAAGGACTTCCTGAATTTGCTCTAGTTCGCGGCTGCCCACAGATTCACAGTCGAGCGCTTCCCACACTTCCAGAATCAACTCCTGCTTGTTGCCGGATTTCCAAGTTTTCGTGTCACTCATTTCGGTTCACAGGAGCAGTTCTCTGCATCCAAACCTGGATAGACAGCCAACGGCTTCGCCGTCCGATGTGCGGAAGGGCTTTGCCCTCTCCGTTTCAGCCGTTAACCGCTTGGGGCTACGCCCTTTCCGGGGGCGCAGCCCCCAAATCGAGTTACGACAACCGACCGGTGGAGCTTAGCCACCACCGCACATCGGTCGGCAAAGCCGTTGGCTCTCACTTTCGATTTCTGGGTGAAAGTGTGAAACAACTGTAGACTAAGCTCACGGATCATGATTGAAACTACCGGCGCATCTTCACGGTTGCTCTCTCGAGTGGCGCTATTACTGACGGCGGTCATTATCGCTGCCACTGCTGGTCATGCCCAACAGGCTGACCGGAAAATCGCACGCATAGAAGTCCAGGGCCTGCAACGCCTGCCTACAGACGAAGTCATCGCTGCCACCCAACTCAAACCGGACACCGTGTTCTCAGTTACTGAAGTCGACGCCGCTGGCCAACGTCTAATCGATACCGGGCTATTCACGAAAGTTGGTTATCAAACGCGCACGAACGGTAATCAGGTGACGGTCATTTTTCAGGTAGAAGAGGCCAAGAGCAGCCAGTCACCTGTGCTCTTCGACAATTTTGTATGGTTCACAGACGAGGAGCTCTATATTGCTATCAAACGCGAAGTTCCTTCGTTCAGTGGCACGGCCCCGGACGCCGGGACGATGACTGACAGCATCAAACTGGCGTTGCAGAATCTTCTTGATCAAAAACAAATCAAGGGCACGGTCGAATACGCGGCCTGGCAAACGGGTGTGAACAGTGCGAAGCAGGAGCACGTGTTCAGTGTCACTGGGATTACCAATTCCGATCTGCAAATTGAACTTTCCGGGCGCGAAAAATGTCTCCGAAGAAACTCTGGTGAAGAGTTCCCGGCAACTGATTGAGGCAGACTATTCGCATAAGTCGGCGGTTGCTTTTGGCGGCTTCGTTCTTTATCCGCTGTATCGCGAGGCGGGCCAGTGGCGCGCAAAGTTTGGTGAGCCGAAAGTGAAACTCGAAGATAGCGAAAGCTGCAAAGGCGGAGTGGGCCTGACGATTCCGGTTGATGAAGGGCCAATCTACTTGTGGGACAAGGCGGAGTGGAGCGGCAACGAAGCGCTTTCGGCGTCAGCCCTGGACGAAGCTATGGGCATGAGGACGGGCGAAGTACTTCAAGGATCAAAGTTTGACAAAGGCCTGGTTGCGATTAAACAAGCCTACAGTCGCATCGGCCGTCTTGAAGCGGCAACGAAGGTCGTTCCCGCTTTTAATGATGCAGCCGGCCGAGCCTCTTTCAAGTTTGAGGTCAACGAAGGACCTCGATACACGATGGGAGATCTGATCGTAAAAGGCCTCGACGAAGCGAGCGCGCGATATGTACAGGAAGCCTGGAAACTTAGGCGCAGCGAAGTTTTCAATGCGACGTACATCAATCATTTCCTGGCTGTTGATGGCCGCGAGACGATGCGCCGCATATCTATAAGTGGCAGGAAACTGGCAAAGCGCCTCCGCGCGTTGAACAGTCGATTAAGACGAACCAGCAGTCGCTGACGGCTGACGTTACGTTGGATTTTAAGGAATAACTTCTCGATCAAGGGCAGCACCCAGGTGGATGTCGCTCGACCGGTAGGAAGGGCGCAAAGTTCAGATGGAAACCGTATTACGCGACCCGACCTCAAAACTCGAACACGCCCGCGCCCTTCTCTCGCGCGTCGAGCACATCTTCCTTAATCAACCCTTTCAACCTCACTCCTGGTTCCGGGGCGGGCACGCGCAGACGCTGGCCGCGTATGGCTGGCCTCGCAGTCATCGTTATAGGTCGCTAAAAGATCAAGCGCGGATTTTTGATACTGCGCCCGAGGTGAAGGTTCTCGGTCATTGCCGCTGGCAGGAAAATGCGAAGCAGCATCCGACCATCGTTATGTGGCACGGTATCGAAGGCTCGAGCGCGTCAACCTACATGCTGGGAACGGCCGAAAAGGCATTCGCTGCGGGTTTTAACGTGATTCGAATGAACCTGCGAACCTGTGGCGGGACGGACCATCTCACTTCTACTGTCTACCATGGAGGGCTCACCGACGACCTTCGCGAAGTCGTGCGTCAGTTGATCGACGACGATGGCCTTTCAAAAATCTTTCTGGTCGGCTTCTCCCTCGGCGGCAATATGGTCCTGAAGCTTTCAGGCGAGTATGCAGATGATCCTCCTGAAGAAGTGCTGGGGGTGTGCGCCGTTTCCCCTTCTATCGATCTTAATGCCAGCGCCGAGTTGATCTTGAAACGATCAAACTGGCTCTATCATCGCGACTTCGTTTATCGCTTGAAACAGCGGATCCGGACCAAACATAAACTCTTCCCTGAACGCTACGATATTAGCGGGCTCGCCGCGGTGCGGACGCTACGAGAGTTCGATAATCAATTTACGGCCAAGGCCCATGGTTTCGCCGACGCCGAAGATTATTACTACAGGGCAAGCTCCATCCGGGTGATCGATCGGATACGTATTCCCACGGTGATAATTCACGCTCAGGACGACCCCTTCATACCGTTCACGCCCATGCGGGATCCGGCGATCACCAACAACCCTTACATTCTTCTGATAGGTCCCGAACGCGGAGGGCACGTCGCGTTTCTATCGGCGGATGCCGCGGAAGATCCTGACCTCTTCTGGGCGGAAAACCGCGTGGTTGAATTCTGCAACGTCGCCAATGAGACCCTGTGATTCACGTTGGGGAAGACCAATCCTTTCTGAGTGTGTCCTGTCTTACTGCGGAATAAAACCGATCCACGAAATCACACGAAGTCACGGGAATGTTCGTGAAAATTCGTGTAATTCGTGGATTTTGATTTTCGCGCGCTATTTCTCGATCTTTTTTATTAATCGAAGGGCGTGATTGCGGGCGATGAGTGGGATGTGATCGTCCGTACTGAGATCTTTCAATAGTGGCAACATCTGCTCTGGATCCGACAGACCATTTCGCTTCAACAAAATCTCCAGTTGCTCCATCAATTTCGGTGTATTTAGCGCGCAGGCTTTCCCGCGCAACTGACAAGTCGAAAACCAGGATCGCTTGATCGGCAGCGCGGCGATATTCGTTAACCAATGCCGAAGCGTTTGTGTCGTTTGTCCAGTTAAACTCGGCCGTCCGCTGGCGCGTATCACGTTCCATCTTCAGACGCATGGTTCCGAGGTGCGCGTATTGCCGGTCCGTCTGGTAACTCTCCGTTGAGTCGAGAAACCGCAGCGCCTCCCACAATGCCAGGATGCGACCCATTGCCGCTGGGGAAAGCTGCAGAGGCTCTTCTACATGCGTTTCTTCAGTTCTTTGGACGAAACGGATTTGGCCATGACCACTCACGTCATGTTCGATAACGATGTGCTTTATGAGGAACTCAGGCTGCGTAAACTCGTACGAGTAACGCGTCGAGTCCTTAACAGTCTCTTTTGGTTGAGCCACGGACGCCGCCGGCGGGTCAGGACGGATGTTGTGTTTGTTTGGGGCAGGTTGTTGCGCAGCACCAAAAACCGCCGCGCTTATGATTGCGAACGCGGCGGGGAGCAGCATGCGAATTTTGAAAATCTCCAGCATCGAGCTTTGTGCGTCGCGTATTCTAAGCGAAAGCCGCTCCGGTTTCCTAACGTTATCAATACGCCGGCAACCCGGAATACTTCAGTCTTTCAATCAAAAACGATCCACGAAATAGCACGAAACGACACGAAAAGACCTAGCGTTTCGTTGTGTGGTTTCCTGGATGGAACTTGTTACAGAGGGGCAGGTTAATCAAACTTCACGGACACGAGCTTCGAAACACCGACGTCTTCCATGGTTACGCCGTAAAGTGCGCGCGCGGTTTCCATCGTCCGCTTGTTGTGCGTGATGACAATGAATTGCGTGTCGGCCGACATCTGAACCACCTTGTCTGTAAACCTTCCTACGTTCGCTTCATCAAGTGGCGCGTCTACTTCGTCCAGCAGACAGAAGGGCGACGGGCGATAGTGGAAGATCCCCAGAACAAGCGCCAACGCAGCCATCGCTTTCTCGCCGCCGGAAAGCAGAAGCACGTTTTGCAAACGTTTGCCGGGAGGCTGCGCGATGACGTCGATGCCAGACTCGAGCACGTCGTCAGCTTCAATCAAGCTCATCTCGCCTCGTCCACCGCCAAACAGTTCCTGGAACAACTCGCTGAAGTTCTTATTGATTTGCTCAAAGGCATGACGGAACCGTTCACGCGAACGTCGCTTGATTTCGCGTAAGGCTTCCTCGGTAGACGCAATACTTTCGACGATGTCTTGCCGCTGTGTGGAAAGAAACAGCAATCGTTCTTCGGCTTCGGCCAGTTCTTCGAGGGCCATCATGTTGACTGCGCCGAAACCTTCGATGCGCGTGCGCAGCTCGTCCACGCGCGCGTGCGCCGCATCGAGATCAAACTGCTCATCTATTGCTTGCTCTCGCGCAAGTTCTTCGAGTGACTGGTTGAGTTCAGCCGCACAATTTTCCCGCACAAACGTTAACCGCGCTTGCGCTTCGGCCCGCTGCACTTCAATTGCCGCACGTCCGTCTCTCACTTCAGCAGCATGACGGTTCAATTCAGACAAGCGATTGGCAAGCGTGTCCGCAGTTTGACGAGCTGCTTCGAGTTGCGCCGTCAACGCGGCAATTTCCTGCTCCTCGCGTGCACGCTCTTCCGCGACGGTGCTCGCCTTATACTCGAGATCCGCGATTGAGGTATGGAGCGTCGCGATCCGCTCGGTCATCTCGATCAGCTCGAGCCTGTGACGTTCGACCCGGCCGGCAAGATCAGCGTATTCGCCTTCCATCCGGCGAAGTTCCGCGGCTGTGCTTCGTCGTCGTTCGGTTGCGGCGGCGGCTGTGGCCCGCTGTCCCGCAAGCCCTTCACTCTCCGATTCGGCGGCACGTCGCGCTTCCGCCAGCAATAATGTGGCGGCACTTACGGTCTCGGTTGCCGCCAGGCGCGCTGCCTCAGCTTCTTCGGCATCCGTGATGGCGGCGACACGCCGGCGTTCGACTTCCAGCCTTTCCTGTTCAACTCGCGCCGCGTCATCAGCAACAACTCTAAGGTGACGCTCAGCGCGTTCTATCTCATGTGCAAGCCCACTGGCGGTCAACTCACGGGCCATCGCTTCTCGCTCTTCACGCCCGATAGCCTCATTCAGAATCACGACCGCGTCTTCAAGACCAACCAGGCGCGAGCGCGCCTGCGCAACGGCTGCCTCAGCCGACTGCGATTCGCTTATCAAAACTTCTGCGCGTGCTTCAAGCTCACGAAGTTCGCGTTTGAAGGTGAGCAGTCCGGCTCCTTCTTCCAACGCGCGCGCGTCGCCGGCACTCACAAATTGCCCGCTCGCGACCCAGTCGCCGTTAAGCGTCACGTATACTTCGCCTGTAGACAGCGATCTTTGCATGGCGTCGTCAAGGTTTGACGCCAACCGGGCATTCATCTTTTCCGGAAGCGTGCGGTTCAGCACCGACAACAATTCGCGTGGAGCGCCGAGCAGATCGGACACCTTGAGGTCGACAGGGATAGGTTCGTTGTCAAAAGAAATCGAGAGCGCCGGCCGTTCTTCAATCTTGCACGCTAGTGCGTTGCTTTCGTCACTGCCGCCATGGAGGCCCGCGACCAGGAAGCTGGCACGACCGCCGTTGTTTTCTCGCAGCCATTGCGCAGCTCGGGCCGCGTCATCAGGCGTAGGAACAACGATCGACTGCAGCGAAGAGCCAAACACTCCTTCGACGGCCCGCTCCCATTTCGCTTCGACGTTCAATGCATCAGCCAGCGTGCCGAGGAAATGAAAATCCCGCGGGGCGCTGTCGCCGGAAAAAAGCATTTGCACCGCCGACGAATAGTAGGCGCGACGATCGTCCAGCTCTTTCAGACTTTCCAGGCGATGCTTCGTGCGCGAGTAGTCATCGCGGACACGTGTTAAGTCAGCCTCAGTATCGCTGACCGCCTCATGTCCCTGCACCACTGCATCGACAGCGCGCTCGCGTTCCGAATTCAGTTTCGAGATATGTTCTCTCGCCGAGTTCATCTCACTGTTGAATGACTCAGCTTCGGATTGCCGCTCGGCATGTTGCGCTGCCGCCCGTTCCCCTTCGCGAGCAAGCCCGTCGGCCTGAACGGCCAGACGCTCCAAGGTGCCTTCAAGCTGTCGCGCGATCTCGCGCAGTCTCTCGGCGACGGCCGTGTGTTTGAGTAACTCGGCGCGCGCGTTCTCAATCTCGATCTCAGCCGTCGACGCCAGTTCGATCTTTCCGGCGTAGGATTCCTCAGCGTTTCTGAGGCTGGCCGCACTCAGCTCGGCTTCGCTTCGCAGTCGCGCGTCGTCTTCCTGCAACCGCTTACATTCAACTTCGACCAGGACCAGGCGCTCCGAAAGAGCCTCAATTTCAGCGGCAACTTCATGCTTGCGCTTCTCAAAGGTCACGACCTGCTCTTCCTGGTAAGCACGCTCGCGCGTTTGGCGATCACGATGCAGTACGGCCTCGGCAGCGGCCGCGCGAGTTGCAGCGAGGTCGTCCTCCGTTTTACGCGCTTGTTGCGTGGCGTCCCTTGCATCTTCTTCCTGCTTCGCCAAATCTTCCGCGACACTGCGTTCCATTGCGCTCGCCTGCTGCAGCTTCAGCTCGGTTTCATCGAGCAACGCAGTTAGCTTTCGATCTTCCGCAACGTAAACGTGACGCAACAACTCACGCAGCTCTTCACGAAAGACGCGATAACGTCGCGCCTTCGCGGCCTGGCGCCGCAGACTGTTCACCTGTCGATCTATTTCAGAGATGATGTCCGAAATGCGCGACAGATTACCGCGCGCAGATTCCAGTCGACCCTCGGCAGCGCGCTGGCGAACACGAAACTTGGTTATGCCTGCCGCCTCTTCGATGATGGTGCGGCGGTCCATTGGCTTGGCGGAAAGAATTTGGCCAATGCGACCCTGCTCGATGATGGCGTAGTGGCCGCCTGCAAGGCCGGTACCCGAAAAGAGATCCTGAATATCGCGCAGGCGACAGAGCTTGTCGTTCAGCAGATATTCACTCTCACCTGAGCGGAACAGTCGCCGCGTAACCGACACTGACTCGCCCGGAGCAAATTCCAACGCGAGATTTCTGCGCCGCCAGTGTCGCTTATGTTGATGATGTCTGGCGGGCTTTCCGGCGGGTTCTAGTGCTGTTTCAAAGTTACCTGGTACCGGTTCGGCGGCATTTTCAGCGGCAGGCTCCTGGAGCTGAGTTGGAGTCGTCAGGAGAGATCGCATCAAACTCGACGATCTGCTCGTCGATCTGTTCCAGCGTCGAATCGATGTCTTCGATGTCCGGCTCATGCTCAATTACGTCGTCTCGCACCATGTGCAAAACGACCTCGGCCATTCCGCTCGGAGCACGATTGCGCGAACCCTGAAAGATGACATCTTTCATCTCGCCGCCGCGCAGATGTTTGACGCGTTGCTCGCCTAAGACCCAGGCTATCGCGTCCGCAACGTTACTTTTGCCGCATCCGTTTGGCCCGACGATGGCAGTGATACCTTCACCGGTGAAAAGAATTTCCGTGTAGTCCGCAAAGGATTTGAAACCGGTTATTTCGAGGCGTTTCAGTTTGAACATGCGAGAGTCTGTCCGAATTGTCCCACGCCTCGCTCAAAAACCGAATCGTTCGGGAAGGTCCGCGAGGGTGTGACAATATAATTGCGACCTGCTTAGAATGTCAACCAAAACTTGAGGTCACATAACTTTAAGTGATGCAGCAAGCAAGGTTAGCGGAAGGTGCTTAAGGCGGGGGTTCGGAGGGCTGGAGCGGGCTAGCCGAAGATTCTTCGCTGCCACGCGTCAACATGAGTTCGATACCCTCCCGGATACCTTCGGCGGTCATGGCCTCGGTCTTCAATCGGCGGCCATTAATGAGGATGGCCGGTGTCTCCTGAATACCTAGAGCGACTGCCGCATCTTTATCAGCTTCGATACGGAATTGAACTTGTTCCCCGTCCAGATCTCGTTTGAAACGAACTAAATCCAAGCCGAGATCCTCGGCAAACTTTGAAAACTTCGGCCGAGGGTCTTCCTCGTCTTTCCATTCGTTTTGCTTCTCGTAGAGCAGGTCATGCATCTCCCAAAAACGGTTTTGCATTCTCGCTGCTTCACCCGCTTGGGCAGCCGCCAAGGCATTTTTGTGGAGGGTGGTCACCGGTAGGTTTCTAAACACCACGTTGAGATTCGCATCATATTCTTCCTTCAGCTTCTTAAGCGTGGGATGAAGCTCGGCACAAGAGGGAGATTGATAATCCGCAAACTCCTCAAGCGTTACGACGACGTTCGCTGCGGGATCGGCTTCCTCAGTTTCACCTACCGGTTCTGTTTCTTCGTCATCGATCAGATCGCCACTGCGCTGCGACTTGAGTAACAACCCAGCGCCAACCAATGCCACGACGACAACGACGACGATAATAAGGAGCGCTTTTTGTTTCTCCATCGTTTGTCCCATGATCAGCGAGCTAACTCGCGCCTGGTGAATAGGAGTAAATCGACACCGGGCCTCAAAGGATAGCTGCCTGCGAGATTGAGCCCTGAATGCACCTGTTGATAGCGATCGCCGAAGGTGGTTATTACTTCATCCGCCTGCCCTTGGGTGGCGATGATAATCGGCTCATTCGAAGCGACCATCCTCCCGAAATAACCGACTCGATTGTAATCGCGCAAATACCACGGCAACGGCCAGTATTCGGGAGCGACGATCGTGATGCCCGTTTGCGCTCCCTGATGCGTTCGCTGCGCAATGCGATTTATTTCGTCCACAAGTTTTAATGTTTCACGCCGGGTGTGCGCATAAACATAAACGAAATAGCGGTCGTCGTTATCGTAGTTATAGAAATTGAGATCGATTGTTTGGTATGCGGGAATGAAGGTTTTCCTGTGAAGCTTTTTCTGCGTAAAGGCCCTTACCGTGCCCGGTAATACTCCGGTTGCGATTAACAGCAGCGCTGACAGCGCGTACAGACGCGCGCGCTTTCCCAGTTCCCAATCGCGCAGTTCTCGGTACAACCATTCAAAAGCCGCTCCGCTGCTGAGCGCGAGGGGGACAATAAAATTCAACGAGAGCCATGGCGTTTTATATTTGATTAGCGAGTACGCGGCAATGAGCCCGAAGGCCCATGCCCCGCAGAACAGTGCGAACCGGCTGGTTGGCTTTATCAAAGACACCATAGCGCCGAGCGCCCCAAGAACGAGCAGTGGCGATTCCTGGAGTAAAAGCCACCAGATGTAAGTCATAAATGGGTGAACGTGATCTTTTCTTCCGGTCTTGGTCCAGTATTCAAACGTCCGGATCGCATCGCCTACACCTTTCCAGTTTGAAAAGAACGACGAGTAAAAGATCACGTTGATGGCAATGAAAACAGCGATGGCCAACGTGAACCAAACAACCAGTCTGCCTGGGCCACCGGCGCGCGCCGTAAAACTTGAGATCGTTACCTTGCCGCTTCTGTTTTTTCGTTCTCGGCGCCGCATTGTTTGGCATCCAAATGCGCCAGTAGATTCTCGTTACCAGATACGCGAGCGCTAAGACAGCGACTGAAATTATCGCCGTCTCTTTGGTCGCGAATAAGAGAGCCGCAGCAGCGGCGGCCGCAATCAAGTAACCCGGATACGCCTGTTCGTAATACTTCACCAGAGCAACCACGATTGCGAAAGTGAAGAAGACGAAAGGTGTTTCGTGAATGAAATAGCGCGACAAGTAAACGGCGCCAGGTGAGATCGCCAACAAAAAGGCGGCGGCGAGTGTGCCGATAGTTCCAAGATTTCGGCGCAAGCTGAATATTAGCCAGACGGTGGCGAGCCCGAATAACGCTGGAATGACCCTGATTGCGGTTGTGGTTAGGCCATAGCTGTTCTGAGCTTGTACGCCAAAGAATAGACGCAGAACCCGCGGGAACAGCGCGGCAAAATAATAAAGCGTTGGGCCGTGGTAGTTCTCGGGGTTGTAATCGTAATTTCCGTCCCGAACTAAACGGTTGAGGAAGTTTCCATTCACACCTTCGTCGTGGTGAAGAGGAACAAGATCCAGGTCATAAAAACGAAGAAATGCCGCGATCGCAAGAATCACAACGATCGCTATTATCCAGGTACGCCGAGACAAGTCGATTGCATCTGCCACTTCCGCCATCTCGGCTGGATTGCGAATTGAAGGAGTCGCAACCGTTTCCCGATCCGTACGCTGGCTACGGTTGCGCGACTTTGTAGAGGCGGTACCCACCGACATCTCCCATTAGCTGAAAGTTTGAGAAAAACTGCTCGTTCACATTCATGATGTTCCGTTCATGTGGACCAACCACAACGTAGTCCACACCGTACCGTCGCAAAATTCCCGTTGCGTCAGACGTGCCGGAGTACACCCTTTTAATTTCCGATTCTCGTTGCACTGAAGTCGAGTCCGTGAGTCCAGATGTGTCCGGGATATCCCATCAGCGATCGCCGTCCCGTCAGAAACACTGGGTGATTATGAACGGGAGCGTGCATCACCAGCGACCTCGGGGCCGTTTGCTTCTTCATTGCTTCAGCGAACTGAATCCCTGCCCGACCAAAGATCTGATGCTTTGTTGGCCGTAACAGTATTGACGCAACGTCCAAAGCGCCGGCTGCGATGAGCACAACGAACAATGAAACTGCAGCCACCCTTTTAACTCCGCCCTGTTGCCATAGACGAGCCAGTAAGAGTGCGACTAACGGTGCCGATGCGAGCCACCAGTAATACAGCACCTTTATGTTATCCCAAATCCAGGGCGCCATTTTCAAAACGTTGGGAACGATGAAACACACTGTGAACGGCAGAAAGAAAATGAGTAGCTTGCGCGAAACCAACCTCTGCGTGTCGCGCCACAGTAATGCAGCAATAGTTAACGGAATAAACAGCCCGGTATTCTTGAACCAGAACCACACCGGGTTTTCTTTTCCGCGGTCCCAGCCAAGGTGCCATTCGAAAAACTTCGTGGAATCAACGGCGCTCCCGTAGGTGGACCACAACATTTGCGGCAAAGCAATCAGCGAGGCGGTCAGGAAGAAAACAAACCAATTGCGCCATTGCCTCTGGAGCAATGCGATTCCCGCCCCTACAACCATGACGGTCACAAAGCTGTGCGCGTGTACTAACGGCAGCAAGCCCGCGATTACGCCTGCCGCGACCATCTGATGAGTGGGAGAGATGCGCAGAAGTGCGGATCCTGACCGATCTTTGAGATTTCAGATCTGAAATTTCAGATCCGGAGTGCGCGCCACGTTTCGCCTGGACGCGCTTCGGTTTGTGTCCTTTTCGAGCCCCCCTTGAGTCCGGCTCTTCAGCTTCGGCAGGTTCCATATTCGTTGCCAGCCACCACTGAGTAAAAACAATTACAGCAAGAGGCAATCCGAGCAAAAAGCCTCGTTGAGGAATCAACAGCGTAGATACAGCATTGCCCCAACGCCAGGTAGTTTCCGGAATTATCGTAAAGGAAACTGGAAGACTTTTGAGAAATCCAATCCATCCCTCGTGGTCCATCATGGCCGCACCAACAAACATCACCCAACCAAAGCCGCCATTGAGAATCACGAGCAATGGAGTGATCACAGCCGCGAGCCGATTGCGCAATAACACAAAGGCCCACCGATGTAACAGGCCTACGAAAGCAACGGCCACGACGAAGTTCTCAAGAAACATCGCCTGCCGAATGGTCGCGCCACATCTGACGAAGATGGCTGAAATGAAGTCTGTCAGAAAGGGATATGTAAACTTGACCCAGGCGTAGGTAGGATCCTGAGGCGGGTAATTATTTCCGTGTGCAAAGCTGGTAACCACGCTGATGTGAAACGGCAGGTCACCAAAGTTGTTCAGCAGGCCGGTGTAGATTCCTTCCGGTAATTCAATCATCGCCCGCTGAAAGCAAAACCATAAGACGTGGCTGTGATCAGGTAAAAAGCGACGTAGCCAAAAGGAATCCGGGTTGGATGTAAAAGCGATCCATGGACGGCTCGCCAGGCTGTGACCACGTCGTGCTTCACTACTTCCCTTCGATTCGGGTTGTGCAACGCAATAAGCGGGAAAGAGAGAACGAGGGTTGACAAAATTATTGCCGGCGCATCCAGCCCCAGTAGCGACGCAAAAATAAAACAAACCAGGCCGAGCGAGGCCATACCCACGCAAGCACCGGCACAGATCCGCGCTGCCAATGATACACTCTGATCGTAGAGATACGTCGCCACCGTCCCGCAGGCTGTGGCGAACAAAACCAACACAAGCGAAATGATCACGCGGTGAGTGACGGCAAACTAGTGTGAACGCTGGCCCGTCTGTCCTTTTCTTTCTTATGCACAAGAGCAACGCGTCGGCGCGAGATTATACGCGAAGCGATCATTTGAAACGCAAAATGTTGGTTCGGTCGTTTTCGCGCGCGTTTGCGCCGCGCAAAGTTATCGGTTAGTTTCAAAAGTCGAGAGGTAAACAATGTTACGAGCTGGTATCGTCGGCTTGCCGAACGTGGGCAAGTCTACGCTTTTTAATGCCCTGACTGCGCAAAGCGCGGCACTAGCCGCCAACTACCCATTCGCGACGATCGAACCGAACGTCGGCGTAGTTCCCGTGCCCGACGATCGTCTTGAACCACTGGCAAAGTTGGTAAAGACGGATGTAATCGTTCCTGCCACGGTGGAGTTTCTCGACATAGCGGGCCTTGTGCGAGGCGCCTCGAAAGGTGAAGGACTCGGCAATCAGTTTCTCGCCAACATTCGGGAGACTGATACTGTGGTCCAGGTAGTTCGCTGCTTCGAGGATGATAGTGTAATTCACGTCGAAGGATCGGTTGATCCGAGTCGCGACATTGAAACGATTCAGATTGAACTTGCGCTGGCTGATCTGGCGACGGCCGAGCGTCGGCGTGAGAAGGCACAAAAAAACATCAAGGGCGGCGACAAGCAAGCGCGCGCCGAATTGGCTGTACTGGAGAAGCTACTGCCGGTGCTGGAGCTGGGAAAGTCGGCGCGGACGGTTCAGTTAACCGATGACGAGCGTTCCGTAGCTCGCGATTTCTTCTTGCTTACCATGAAGCCGACGATTTACGCGGCGAACGTGGACGAGGGAACGTTAGCTGACCCGGACGCGAATGCCGGAGTGCAGGCCGTTAAGAAGATTGCCGCGGAGGAATCAGCGGAGTCGATAGTCATCTGCGCACACCTCGAAGCAGAGCTGGTTTCCTTGTCGCCCGAGGAGCGCGACGAATACCTGAAGAGTCTGGGAGTTTCAGGCAGCGGCGTCGATCGGCTGATCAAGAGCGCGTATCACTTGCTGGGCTTGATGTCGTTTCTCACCGCGGGAGAAAAAGAAGTGCGTGCGTGGACCATACCGCAGGGCACCAGAGCGCAGGAAGCAGCAGGCACAATTCACTCTGACATTGAACGCGGTTTCATCCGGGCTGAGATCGTGAGTTACGACGACTTGATCCGCGCAGGGTCAAACGTGGTTGCGCGTGAGCAGGGTCTGATGAGACTGGAAGGCAAAGACTACATCATGCAGGAAGGCGATGTGGTCCACTTTCGATTCAACGTATGAGACAACTTCTTGAGTGCGGCGGCTTAAGGCATCCAAGTCAAGGGTTCCCAGGTAAGGGCACTTAATGAGAAACAAAAGAATGATCCACGAAATACACGAATAGTCGCGAACCCCTGTTCGTGAAATTTCGTGTGTTTCGTGGATCGTTTTTTGGTTGCAAGCGTTTCAATGAAAAAGCGGCGAGGCCGAGCCTCGCCGCAGAGTTGATTAAGGGAGCGGACGGAAAGGCAAAGCCTTTCCGCAAAGGATGCGGCAGAGCCGCTGAGTCAGGTGTCAACGCAAAAGCGCGCGGATGCCGACGAGGATTAGGTAGCCAACGGCGATTACGATTGCGAGTTTAATAACCATCACCGCGATGCCAAACAATATCTTGATGATTCCGAGGGTTATGCCGGCGGCGGTCAACACGATGGGAATGCCCACCGCGATTACGAAAATCGCAAGCAGGATCATTCCAATTATTCTGATGACATCCGTGGCGTCCTTCATTTCTGCGGTCCTCATTTTCTTAAATCCTTATCGCGCCTATTAGCGTCTAGTAACGTTTCTCTGTCGGCTAACTATACGATAATCCCGCGGCCGGCGTTCCCTTTATGATTCGGCAAATTTTCATCGATTTTCCAAGGGTTATGGCTGTTCGCTCTTGGAAACGGTTTCAGCGATAATCATACGTAAATCCGAACATGACGTATTCAACGACCGGAAATCTTTTTAGTCAATCTTCGGCGCCCGCAAACGCGGACGAGTCTGCGCCCCTTGCGGACCGCATGCGCCCACGCTCGCTCGAAGAGTTTGTAGGCCAGGACCATCTGGTTGGAGAAAACAGGATCTTACGCAAACTGCTCGAGGGTGCCGGAAACTTACCGTCGCTAATTCTTTGGGGTGCTCCCGGAACGGGCAAGACTACGCTGGCTCGATTGCTTGCCGAAAAATCCGACGCTCGTTTCATAGCGCTGTCTGCGGTTTTCTCCGGCGTGAAAGACTTGCGTGCGGCCATCGCCGAGGCGAAGCAGGAACGCAAGTTTGGGAAGCGCACAATTCTCTTCATCGATGAGATACATCGCTTTAATAAAGGACAACAGGACGCACTCCTTCATGCAGTTGAGAACGGCACGGTCACACTGATCGGCGCCACTACAGAAAACCCATCGTTTGAAGTGACTGGCGCCTTGCTTTCGCGATCCCGCGTGCTCGTCTTAAACCCACTTAACGAGGACGAAGTTAAAACCATACTCGAGCGCGCGTTGAGCAATGCAGAGCGCGGATTAGCGGAACTCAAACCGTCGGTTCCGGATACCCTACTTAAACGGATATCGAATTCATCGGCCGGCGACGCGCGAGTGGCGCTCGCGGCGCTGGAAGCAGCGGTGGAATCGACTACTCCCAACGAGGCAGGCGTTAGGGAGGTAACAACGGAGACTGTCATTGAGGCGATGGGTCGTGCGCATTATGCATACGACAAAGGAGGCGAAGACCATTACAACCTTGCGTCTGCGTTGATTAAATCGCTTCGCAACTCCGACGTCGATGCATCGCTTTACTGGCTGGCGCGCATGATCGAAGGCGGCGCTGATCCAATTTTCATAGCCCGGCGGTTGTGCATACTTGCATCTGAAGACATTGGTATGGCCGACCCGCAGGCGATGGTTCAGGCGGCGGCCGCCGCGGATATCGTTCAGCTTATCGGTTTGCCTGAGGGGTTGTTTCCGCTTTCGCAAGCCACGATCTATCTGGCGCGTGCTCCCAAGTCCAACGCGGTTAAGAATGCTTACCACGCGGCGGTGGCCGACGCCGCAGAAACTGCTCGCGAACCTGTCCCCCTACACTTGCGTAATGCAGTGACGCCGCTAATGAAGCACGTCGGGTATGGTCAGGGCTACCGGTACGTGCACAACGACCCGAAAGCAAAGGACGAAATGCCGTGTTTGCCGGAGTCGTTGCGCGGCCGCAAATATTTCGACGAGGAGTAGGACTAGACATCCTGTCTCGTAAACACCTCGGTCCTCAGACGAGAAAGAAGACAGCAGTGATGCCTGTCCACACGCAGATGACAGCGAAAACCGACAAGGAGTTGGCGTTTATACATGAGTTGTTTGTCGCCACGGATTGGGGCGAACGATTCGCCGAATTGGTGGATGAGCACGTTAAGCTGCCGAAGGAAGGTCGCGTCCTATATCTCGCCGCGGGGACTGGCGGTCACGCTATTGCCCTGCAGGAACAATCTGCTAACGATTTAAAGTTCCTCTGCATCGATGAGAATGAAGAATGTCTCGAACTGGCCCGGGCAAAGGCGACGGTACTAAAAGATGTAGCGGAGTTTCGACAGGACACAGTCGATAAGCTAAGTCTTCCGGATAACCAATTCAACGTCGTGATTGGCGACGGGTCGCTGGTAGAAACGCTTCGCGCCCAGGAAATGCTCAAAGAAATGGTACGCGTCGCGGCACCAGGCGCAACAGTCGCGTTCACGCTTCCTACTTTTTCCAGTTTCGGCGAATTCTTTTCAATCTACTGGGAAGCGTTGCACAACCTTGGATTAATGGACCACGAAGCTGACGTGGAGAGTCTGATTTCAAGGCTTCCTTCCATTTCCGCTGTCGAAGAAATGGCCGAGCAGGCAGGTCTCGAAGAAATCGAGAGTTGGACGCGTATCGAAGAATTTGACTACGAATCAGGTGAGCAGTTTCTGAACTCGCCGCTGATTACCGACTTTCTGATGAAGAACTGGCTGAAACAACTTCCGCCGCAATCTCATGAAGAAGTAGTGGCTGAGATCGGACGTTTGATCAATGAGGACAGACACGAGGCCGAGTTTGCACTTTCAGTTAAAGCCACCCTGGTGGTGGGCAGAAAGGCGCTTAATCAGTGAGGACTCCCGTCCAGAATTTTACGTGTGCTTCTCTTTGATTTCCTTCTGCGCTTCCTTCTCGCTTTCATCTAGTCCTTCTTTGAAAGCGCGCTTGCTCTGTCCGAGCGACTTCGCCAACTGCGGCAGCCGAGTGGCGCCAAACAGAAGGAAAATCACTACCGCTATCACGAGCAACTCCGGAGTTCCCAAGCCTCCGATTGCCAGGACAATCTCGTTCATAACTTCCTCTTTTCTAATCTAGGTTGAAAGACGACGAACTCTACAGGGGTCATTCGCCGTTGTTGGATTCGTAGAAGAGATACTTTCTCCACGTCTCATCTGCGCGGCCCAGGTAGCGCATAATCTGGCGGTTCACATGCAAAGAAAAACCGCGCGGTCGCCGCAACAGGTGCATGCCAGACTCTTCGGGCGTTCTGTTCCCTTTGCGATGATTACATCGTTTGCAACACGCTACCAGATTGTCCCACGACGACTCGCCACCGCGCGAGCGCGGCTGTACATGGTCCAGGGTCAACTCCGAGGGCGCGTGCTGACGGCCGCAATACTGACAGGTTGAGTGGTCGCGCAGAAGAATATTCTTGCGAGACAAAGAGCGTCGCTCAAACGGGATATGGATGTACTCGGTCAACCTGATTACGGAAGGCGCATGAATCGTCAGTTTTTCCGAATGCAGCATGTGGCCATTGTGCTCTTCAACGCGGGCGACACCCTTAAAGATCATCACCACTGCGCGCCTTTCGTTGCACACATTGATTGGCTCAAACGAGGCATTCAGGACTAAGACTCGGCCGGTCATACAGAGCCCGATATTACGCGAGCGCCTCCAAGGGTGTCAAAATCTGGGCGGTTCAGGGCTTAACTTCTCATTGACACCGGGCTTCAGCCCGGTGAAAGAAAGCCTCTTAAAGACGGGAACCGTTTAAACGGTTTCCATCTTGAAACGACAGTCGGTTCACCGAGCTAGAGCCCGGCACTAATGAGAGGCTGAACAGTCGTTTACGTCTCACGAAGCCAACTTCATGTGGTTGTAGGTTTCGCGTTCAGCTTTGGTTCCCAAACTTATCCGTAGCGTCTACCAGCGCCCCAATGATTCCAGGTTCGGTGATTGAATGGCCGGCATCGGGAATTATTCGGAGATCCGACTCGGGCCACGCCCGGTGCAGGTCCCAGGCGCTGGTCATTGGGCAGACCACGTCGTAACGACCCTGAGCGATGAAGGCGGGAATGTGACGGACCTTTCCCACGTTTTCCACCAGATAGTCATCAGTTTCAAAGAAGCAGTTGTTCATGAAGTAATGACACTCGATACGGGCAAACGCTTCAGCAAACTGAGGATCGGCAAAACGCTCGATCGATTTGTAATCAAACAACAGTTTCGAGGTGCTACCTTCCCAGATGCTCCACGCGCGCGCGGCTTCCATCCGTATTTCCTTGTCCTCACTGGTTAGTCGTCGGTAGTAGGCGCCGACCATATCAACGCGTTCTTCTTCCGGGATAACATTCAGAAACTGTTCCCAAACATCGGCAAAAATCCAACTCGCACCTTCCTGATAGAACCACTGGATTTCTTTCGGCCGGCAAAGAAAAATCCCGCGCAGCACCAACTCGGTAACACGGTCGGGATGAGTTTCAGCGTAAGCCAGCGCCAGGGTGCTGCCCCATGAACCTCCAAACACCAACCAACGATCGATGCCCAGGTGTTCGCGCAACCGTTCGATATCCGCCACCAGATCCCAGGTAGTGTTTTCTTCGATGCTCGCGTGTGGTGTGCTCTTGCCCGAACCGCGCTGATCGAAAAGTACCACGCGATAGACATCGGGATTGAAGTAGCGTCGATAGTCGAGCGTAAGACCGCCGCCCGGACCACCGTGCAGAAACACGGCCGGCTTCCCATTCCGCTTACCGACTTGTTCGTAGTAAAGCTCGTGAAGGGCTGATACCTTGAGCCGCCCCGTGTCAAAGGGTTCAATCGGCGGATATAAACTTTTCATATGCGCATAATACGAAGTGAAGCGACAATTCGGCTACCGCATACAGCTGCTTAGGCCCGAAGGGCCGACAGTTAGTAGCCACGCCCGTGAGGGCGTGGTTTAAACGTCAAACGAATAGCCGAGGCCCGAAGGGCCGGCAGTAGAATTAAATGACTGCCGGCAATTCGGGCCTTATAAAAGAGTCAAAATACAGCCGGTGCGGACCAAAGCGGCGTCAAGCACTGGCCTTCCAGAGTTCTTCTTAGCTAATAACTTACCGGTCGCGCAAGGGTCAAAACATAAACGTCATCCGCGCCCGCGTCGAGAAGCGCCCGGGCACAGAAGGAGACTGTGGCTCCGGTTGTGAAGACATCATCAATCAACAACACGTGCTCACCTGATACTAAGGCGGGATAACGAACTGTGAAGGCACTTTCAACAGTTCTTCGTCGATCGCGAGCGTCCATGCCGGCACGATGTTGTTCGGTGTGCGACGTTCGCACCAGGCTCACTTCATCAACAACGATCGAAGTAGCGCGAGACAACGCTGCAGCGATCAACGCCGCCTGATTGAAGCCGCGCGACTTTTGCCGCTCAGGATGTAGCGGCACGGGCACAATTCGCGTTGCACGATTTAAGGGATACTGCTGTTGGGCTTTACTCAGCAGCTTTATCAGATGCCCGCACACGTGCGGCTCGCGCTTGAGAGCAAGAATCGAAGCGCGCAACGCGCCTTCGTAAACCCCGCAAGCGCGCGCCACGCTGAAAGCGTCGTCATCACAGCGTCGGCAACGGACCTGTTGGCGCTTGTCGTCTGCAACCTTGCCGGACGATGGTAATCCGCATTTCCAGCACACCGTATCTTGGGTGGAGAAGATATGTGTTTGCCGCCAGCAACGTTCACACGCAACACCAAAACGTCGAGATTCAACATTGTCGCCGCAAACTTCACATGACTGCGGATAGAAGATCGCAAGTAAGGAATCGTAACAGGAGTTGCTGCGCGTCTTGAGGGTCATTGGCTGACCGAGCACGCATTTTTACAGCTAACACCAAATGACCAAAATATAGATCGGCCTCGCCATTATTCAGCTCATACAAAATCTTTGGCATCGAGCCTAACGCTACGGCGCGAACAATAGCTGACCCCAGGATGAGTCGAGGGTTCTTATCAAGCCAGCGCAGATATAGGTCGGCTCGAGTAGGAGGTCAACAAGGCAACGTCCGTTTCGTGTTAGTTCGCATTAATTCGTGGGTCGCTTTTAGAGTCCAGCGCTAAAGTCTATCCATGAAATTACCCGAAACAACACGAAGCTGACTTTTTGTGCAAAGCGGCAATGTAGATCACTAAAAGCAACGGCCTCCACGCTGATACCATGGAGGCCGTTAAAATCGCGTTCGATAATCGCTGGTTCTATTCTTCGTCTTCCGTCAGCAGACCGCGCTCGTGCATCTCCTGACACTGCACGCAGTGGCGCGCCCAGGGCACCGCATCAAGTCTCTTTTCCGGAAGAACCTGACCGCAACGAACACACTTGCCGTAGCCGCTATCGTCCATGCGCTCCAGTGCTTCATCGATCAGGTTAAGCAACTGGCGATCGTTGTCCGACATCGAGACCAACAGCTCTTTGGTGTAGGCATTGGCCGCCATGTCCGCCGGATCCTGTGTTGCTTCCGAATCCCGCTCGCGGCTATACATCTCCGCTTGTTGGACCTGGCCCACCAGGCTCTCTCGCCGGTCCAGTAACTTATCGCGAAAAACTCTGACTCTTCTCTTATCCATTATGAGTTCATTCCCTCCACCCTACTTGATTCCTCGGGCTGCTCATCTTTTGATACGGCAGTCCGTGAATGATTGTATAAGCTCGGTATAACTGCTCAATTAACACCAGCCGCGCCATTTCATGCGTCAAGGTCAAACGTGAAAGACTCCAGCGCCTGGTAACTTGTTTCGAAAGCTCTTCCGAAACTCCAGCTGGCCCACCGACGATAAACGTCACTTCCTTCGTCCCGCCGTCCTGCCAACGTTGCAGTTCATTTGCCAGGTCGTGGGAGCTCCATTCGGTCCCATCCGGATCCAGCAAAACGTTGATAGCGCCCTGACGCAGCCCGTCTGAGATGCGCTTGGAATCCTTATCGATGCCTGCCTGCTTCTCAGAACCGCTGCTTTCTCGAAGTTCTGAGACTTCACACTTCGCGAAGTGAGAAAGCCTTTTCAAATAATCATCAATCAACGCTCGCAAGTGAGCGTCTTTCGTCTTCCCCGTCCAAACGACTCGCAACCGCATGGTCACGAAAGGATGAAGGCTGAAGGATGAAGGATGAAGGATGAAACGATTGACTGATTCGGCTGTCCGCTCCACCTCTACGACTGTGAAAGGCGATGTTAACGCAATGCACTTTCATCCTTCCTCCTTCATCCCCTTCATCCTTCATCCTTCCTACGCCTTCCTGCTTCTTTATCCGCGCCAACTTCTCGTAAAGGTTCTTGCGGCTGATTCCCAAAATGCGCGCCGCTTCTGTCTTATTGCCTTTTGCTCCTTCAAGCACCTGCTGCACGTATTCTGCTTCCACTTCAGCCAGCGCCGGTGGCTGGTTGCGACGTTGTCTTACGCTGACGGCAACTCGAATCGATTCCGGCAAATCGTCAACCTTGATCTGCTTGCCGGTGGAAACAATCACCGCCCTTTCAATCGTGTTTGCCAGCTCTCGCACATTGCCGGGAAAGTCATACTGACCCAACAACGACAAAGCAGTATCAGAAAAGTCTCTTACCGGTCTCCCGTGCTTTGCCGCGTACGTTCCGACAAACGATTGCGCCAGATCGGGCAAGTCGTCGCTGCGTTCACGCAAAGTCGGTACGACAATGTGCACCACGTTGAGCCGGTAATAGAGGTCCTCGCGAAACAGGCCGCGTTTGACCGCGTCGGCCAAATCGACGTTCGTCAGTGCAATCAGACGGGCATCGACTTTTATAGTGCGGCGACCACCAAGACGCTCAAACTCTCTCGTCTCAATCACACGCAACAGCTTAGCTTGCGACTCCAACGACAGGTGCGCGATTTCATCGAGCACCAGACTGCCGCGATGCGCAGCCTCCAGCCGACCGGGCTTCTCTTCGGTGGCGCCGGTAAACGCGCCTCGTTCATAACCAAAGAGCTCCGCTTCCAACAGCGCCGGAGGAAGCGTCGCACAGTCGATTTTGACGAACGAGTGTGTGGCCCGATTCGACTTCGAGTGAATGTAGAAAGCGAGGGCATCTTTGCCAACGCCTGATTCACCGGTGATCAATACGTTTGCGTCAGTTTCAGCAACCCGCTCAGCGAGACGAACCGCCTCGCGCATGGCTTCCGAACGCGCAACGATCTCGATCACGATTCATTTCTCAAAGAACTACTATCAGCCTCACCCAGTTCGGCGGGCAATTCCACTCGCTTCGACTCTCTCCACAGCCGCTCAAGGTCATAAAACTTGCGCGCCTTTTCATCAAACACGTGGACCACGAAATCGCCATAGTCGAGCAGTATCCATTCTGCTGTCTTGTATCCCTCGACGCGCGCAACGCTGGAGCCGTTCTTCTTAAGCGTCTCAACGACTTCGTCGGAAATCGCCTGCACCTGTCGTTCATTCGACCCGCTGGTGATGACAAAGAAATCGGTAAAGCTCGCGATCTCGCGTAAATCAAGAACCACGCTGTCGTTGGCTTTTTTTTCTGCCGCAGAACGAAGCGCCATGAGCACTCGCTCGTCGATCTCTTCTGCTGCCTGCGTTTCTTTCTGCGCGGGTCGTGCCGGCGCTACTCCTGGATTTGTTGGATGTAAGGATTGTTCCTTTACACTTGAATTATGCTTCATTCGTATTTCTATAAAGTCCGTACTTTCTTATGTAGTTCGCCACTTCCGGTGGCACAAGTTTGTTAAGCGTCTTCTCATTCCCTTCGCGCGCTGCCTGCCTCACCTCCGTCGCCGAGACATCGATCATGACAGCGTCACTAATAAAGACCTGTTTCACGCCAGGCTCCTGCTCGGAGCGCTTCGAGTTCGAAACCAGGCCGTGTTACCACGATCAGGCTGGCCAGCGTCGTCAGCTTTTCCCAGTCACGCCACGTGGTTATTTCTGCCCACGAGTCGGCCCCCATAACAAAGAACAATTCCGCGGAGTCCCCAAAGCGACTCCGAAAATGGGCCAACGTATCGACCGTGTATTGGCGTCCCGGTCCGTCCAACTCAAAAGTTGAAATGCAAAGCGCGGGATCGTTTTGAGTAGCCAGCGCCAGCATCGCGTACCTATGAAAGCCGGACGAAACGTCACGGTCTTGCTTGTGCGGAGCCTGCCGGGCCGGAACAAACAAAAACTGATCTATTGCAAAGAGCTGCGAGATGCGTTTGCCGATTTCCAAGTGGCCCACGTGGACCGGGTCAAACGTGCCACCGTAAATTGCTATACGCTTTCGCTGGTCCATCTGCGGTAGGACAAACATTCTTGTCTGTCCTTCATTCTCTCCGTACAGCCGCCAGTGGACAGACAAGAATGTCTGTCCTACTTCCTAAAACGCCAGTTGAATGGTGTCGTCCCGGCGGTTCAACTCCTTCAGTTCGTCAAGCTTCGCCGCAATCGCAGCCACCAGTTCCCTGGTTCCCTTATTCGTCGCCGACGAAATTGCGTAAAACGGCACACCGTCTTTTTCTGCCTGAGTTCGCAACTCCTCCAAACGTTCCGGCTCGTCCAGAGCATCAATTTTCGTGGCGACAACTATCTGCGGCCGCTCAGCCAGGTCCGCGTTGTAGGAGCGCAGCTCCTTGTTAACCGTCCGATAGTCGCTGACCGGATCACGTCCCGAAACAGATGAAACGTCCACCAGATGAAGAAGCAGCCTGGTGCGCTCAATGTGACGCAGAAAACGATCGCCGAGACCTGCGCCCTCATGCGCGCCTTCGATCAGGCCAGGAATATCCGCCATAACGAACGTGCGAAAGTCCCCCAGGTCAACCACACCGAGATGGGGTTCGAGCGTGGTGAACGGGTAATCGGCAATCTTTGGTTTAGCCGCTGAGACGGTCGAGATAAGAGTCGACTTGCCGGCGTTCGGAAACCCAACCAGGCCAACGTCTGCCAACAGCTTCAGCTCCAACTGAAGCTCGCGTTCTTCGCCTTCGCTGCCACTTTGGTGATAGCGCGGCGCGCGATTGGTCGAGGTCGCGAAGTGGGAATTACCAAAACCACCACGTCCACCTTTTGCCGCCAGCCAACGAGCGTCGTCGGTGGCCAGATCCTGCAAAAGCTCACCCGAAGTGCTGTCAAAGATCTGAGTGCCAACCGGCACCCTGACTGTCAGGTCTTCACCTTCACGTCCGGAACAATTCGAACCTTCACCATGCCGGCCCCGGTCGGCCACGTGCTCCGGGTTATAACGCAGGTGAAGCAGCGTGTTTAGAGAATTGTCCGCGACGATCCAAACGTCTCCTCCGCGTCCGCCATCGCCTCCCGATGGACCACCCCGCGGAACGAATTTCTCCCGGCGAAACGCCGTGACGCCGTTGCCACCTCTGCCGCCCTGTATCCGAATCTTCGCGCGATCAATAAACATCTAAATCGAAAGCGACGCCCGGCGCAAAGTCTTTGACTTGGCTCAGGCGTCGCCTAATAGCGTGTTGCTTTTGCACGGCTTAGGCAGAAGACGCCTGCTCCTGGGGGTAGACGCTGATGTACTTCCCCGTGCGTCCCTTGTCCTCAAATTTCACTACGCCGCTGATAAGTGCGAACAACGTGTCGTCTTTGCCACGACCGACGTTCTTGCCGGGCTTCCATTTCGTGCCGCGCTGCCGCGCCAGGATGTTTCCACCCTTAACGTTCTCGCCGCCAAACTTTTTCAAGCCTAAGCGCTGCGACTGCGAGTCGCGACCGTTGCGAGATGATCCAACTCCCTTTTTGTGTGCCATCTTAGTAACTCCGTGAAAAGTGAAAAGTGAAGATGCATGGATGCTCATGACTCATCATCTCATTCATTCTTACTTCTATTCACTCTTCACCATTCACTTTTCACTATCCAATCGAATCTATCGTGATCGTCGTGTATCCCTGCCGATGACCTTGTTTGCGTTTGTAGTGTTTGCGACGCTTCTTTTTGAAGACGACTATTTTCGCACCACGCCCATGATCAACTACAGTTGCGGAAACCGTTGTCGCTCCGACCACCGGGCCTTCCGACTTGTCACCCTCACCCGCCGTCAGCAGGGCATCGATCTCGATGGACTTACCGGCTTCGGCGTCGATGGAGGGAATCCGGATGGTAGTTCCCTTCTCCACCACAAATTGTTTGCCGCCTGTTTTAATAACTGCGTATGGCATCTCTTTACCCCTTCAGACGAGCCCACTCGCCACAGAAAAGTCGATTATTATAGGCATCGGAACACTAAACGGCAAACGCACAGCGCTACCTGCCGGGCGCCCTGCGCCGCTCTGGTTTCGCGCGGCTTTTGTGCCATTTTGCGCCAGAAAATACTCCATAAAGCTGGTTGAAACCTCGCCCGCCCTGAACTTCGGATCATCCATTATCTTCAGGTGCAACGGGATGGTCGTTTTGATTCCCTCGATGACCATTGCCTCCAGCGCGCGCCGCATACGCGCGATAGCCAAATCTCGAGTGCGGGCATGCGTAATTACTTTCGCGATCATGGAATCGTAGAAAGGCGGTACTCGATAACCCGCATACACATAGGTGTCGACACGCACACCCGGCCCCCCAGGTAAATTGAAAGCCGTGATCATTCCGGGAGACGGAGCAAACGTCTCTGGGTTTTCAGCGTTGATGCGACATTCGATGGCGTGTCCCACAATCAGCAGGTCGTCTTGTGTGTACCCCAGCCGCTCGCCTTCGGCGATACGAATCTGGTTGCGCACAATGTCAGCCAGCGTCACCATCTCCGTGACCGCATGCTCGACCTGAATGCGGGTGTTCATTTCCATGAAGTAGTACTTGTTGTCCTGGTCGAGTAGAAACTCAACCGTACCCGCGCTGGCATAACCCAACTTCTTACAAGCGGCAACAGCGGCGGCCCCCATTTCGTTGCGCAGTTCCGGTGACAGCACAACGGACGGCGCTTCTTCCAGAAGTTTTTGGTGCCGTCGCTGTATGGAACATTCGCGCTCGCCAAGATGAATGCAGTCTCCGTATTCATCTGCCAGCACTTGAATTTCGATATGGCGAGGATCCTTAACGTAGCGTTCGATATAAACGCTGCCATCCTTAAACGCTGCTGCTGCTTCAGTCGACGCGGCTTCGAGTGCCTTTCCCAGCTCACCCTCAGATCTGAACTATTCTCATTCCGCGTCCGCCGCCGCCGGCAGAAGCCTTAACGATTACAGGAAAGCCGATTTCGCGAGCGAGCGCCAAACAATCGGCTTCTGAAGTAACCGGATCAGGACTGCCTGGGAGCACCGGCAAACCGGCTGCGGCCATCGAGGCTCGGGCCCGAACTTTATCTCCCATCAAACTAATGATGTCGGCAGGTGGTCCAATAAACTTTATGTTGCACGCGGCACAGATCTCCGCGAAGTAAGACGACTCGGCAAGGAATCCATAGCCGGGATGGATGGCGTCGACGTTGAAGATCTCAGCCGTGCTGATGATGGCGGGAATATTCAGATAACTTTGAGCAGAAGGCGCGGGACCAATACAGGCAGCCTCATCTGCGTAACGCACGTGCAGCGAGTCGCGATCGACGTCGCTATGGACCGCAACCGTGCGGATTCCCATTTCCTTGCACGTCCAGATAATCCGGCACGCAATCTCGCCGCGATTTGCGATCAGGATCTTTTTAAATTTTCTGAGCTCCGGCGTCATGTTTTGTCCAAAGTTCAAAGTCCAATCCCACAGTCGGTTTGTCCCAGCGGACATTAGACTTTGGACATTGGACTTTGGACTTACTGTTTGATTCCGAACAGCGGCTGACCGTATTCCACAGGCTGTCCGTTCTCTACATAAATCTTTGCTACTTCTCCGCTCGTCTCAGCCTGAATTTCATTCATGAGCTTCATCGCTTCGATAATACAAACCACCGAGTCAGGCTCAACGGCGCTGCCAATTTTTACGAACGAGTCGGCGTTCGGCGACGGCGATCGGTAGAAGGTGCCGACAATTGGAGACGAAATAATATGCAGACCTTGATCTTCAGAGGCTTCTGTTTCAGCCTTGGCGCCGGGATGGGACGGGACTGCTGCTGCTGCGGCCCTGCTTTCACTGGCTGTGGAGACTGTTTCGGAGCCGGAAGCTGCTACGGGCGAAGCAGTCTGACTTCCACTGCTCGATTCAGTAGTTTCCGCACCACGGCGAAATCGCACGCGGAACCCTTCGCGCTCCAACTCAAATTCGGTGAACTCGTTTTCGCGAATCAGTTCAATCAGTTCGCGCAACTCATCCATGTTAACCGGAATTTCCGGTCGAGCCGTGCGACGACGCCTGACGCGTCTGTCGTTCAGCCGAGCCCTCGTCAAGTGAAACCTCGATCTCGGGTTGCACTTCGTCACCAACTCTTTGGTTCTCTTGATCGTTCATTTTCTTGGCGGTTCCTGGTTTTGACAAAGCTTTGCTCCATCAAAGTGTTTAGCCCCAAAAGACTCGGGTGGGCAATGCCATGGTCAGTTGGGGCAAATCCGTCGAGCGCTGAAACAGCGCCCGCGTTAACACAGGTTTGGATCTATTTCTCTTCCGCTGCCTCAGACTCCTCTTCGGAAGCGGATGTTTCCACTGGGGCTTTGTCGGCCGCAGTTTCGGTTTCACCGGATGTTGCAGCGGCTTCCTTCTTAGAACCCTTACGGCGACCGAGTATTCCTTTGCTTTCGACTTTCTTCTTGGGCGCCGTCTTCCGTTTTTGTGCGGCTTCCAGTGCTTCGCGCTCGGCCTGATTGCCTACCAATTCGATTATCGCCAGCTCTGCATTATCACCGGAACGGTGGCCCAGCTTCAGTATTCGAGTGTAACCACCCGGTCGATCTTTGTAGCGTTCGCCTAGTTCATCAAACAAACGTTTGAGCGCTGCCATGCCGGCGGTGCGCGGCGGCCGCGCCTGACCACGTTTTCCGGTCAACGACGTTGCTTGCATGTTGCCGGCATGAAAAAACCCGGCGGCCTGGCGACGAAGATGGAGCGCGCGCGGACCAGTGTCGTCGCCCTCCAGATTGTTGGCCTTCCGCGAAAGGGTGATAGCTCGTTCGACAAACGGCCTCAACTCCTTGGCTTTCGGCAGCGTGGTGACAATGCGTTCGTCGCGCGCGTTGATAAGTGAAACGGCGAGGTTGCGAAGCATCGACATGCGATGCTCGCTGGTCCTGCCAAGTTTGCGATGTGCTTTCTGGTGCCGCATGGCTCTAAAACTCGTCCGCTAAGGTTATTGGCGCGCACGCCGTAAGTTAATCTTCCTCGCCCTCGAAGTCGCTCAGGTCCGCGCCGTCACGTCCACCCGTGCCGGGAATCGGATTGCCCTGTTCGTCAAACTCCATTCCGAAGTCCAGACCCATCCCGTTTAGGATCTCTTTGATCTCATTCAGCGACTTCTTGCCGAAGTTCTTGGTCGCCAGCATCTCGCGTTCGCTGCGTTGGACCAGGTCGCGAATAGTCCTGATATCCGCATTCTTCAGGCAGTTGTAAGAGCGAACTGACAGCTCCAGCTCGTCAACCGAACGATCCAACTGGTCGTTCCGAGGAAGTGGCGGACGCTCGATCTTCGAATAAGCGAAATCGTCCGTATCCTCTTCGAAGTTGATGAAGATCGACATGTGGTCTTTGATCAGCTTCGCGGCGAGTCCGATGGCGTCCTCCGGCTTGACGGAACCGTCGGTCCAAACGTCGATGGTCAGTTTGTCAAACTCGGTGTTTTGTCCAAGACGAGCTGCCTCGACCGTGTAGTTAACCTTCTTGACCGGTGTGTGCACCGAATCAATCGGGATGTAACCCAGCGAAAGATCTTCGTCAAAGTTGCGGTCGGCGGAAACGTAACCACGGCCGCGCTTGAGACGCATTTCGATCTTCAACGAGCCACCTTCACTGACGGTGGCGATGTGGACTGAATCATCTAACACTTCAACGTCAGCGTCGGTTTCAATATCAGCGGCAGTCACTTCTCCGGCAGTCTCTTTGGAAATTCTCAGCGTCTTGGCTTCGTTACCATGAAGCATAAACGGTACTTGCTTCAGGTTCAGGATGACGTCTGTCGCGTCTTCTACGACGCCTTTGATAGAAGAAAACTCATGCTCAACACCTTCGATTTTCACCGCGGTAACCGCTGCGCCTTCAATCGAAGAAAGCAGCGCTCGCCGAAGTGAATTACCTACAGTCGTGCCGAAGCCGCGCTCGAAGGGTTGGGCGGAGAAACGGCCATAACGTTCGGTGAGTGTCTCAGAGTCTGCTGCCAGCCGGCGTGGCATCTGAAAACCGGTCCAGAGATTATTTTGATCCATAGCCATAGTATTTAAAGTCCCGATTCAGAAAACTGTTATCCGCGGAGCTGCAAAACTGTTGCAGCCCGCGGCGCAAGAACTACTTGCTATAAAGCTCAACGATAAGCTGTTCGTTAATTGAGCGGTCGATATCATCGCGCGTAGGTAAGCTCGCAATGCGCGCGGACATGTCAGCGCCATCCTGAGAAATCCAGGACGGTCGACCACGGCCAGACGCTGTCTGCCAGGCGCCCTCGATGTGCGCGTTCTTGCGGCTTCCTTCTTTGATACTGATAACGTCGCCGACTTTCACCTGAAACGAAGGAATGTCTACCTTGCGATCGTTGACCATGACATGGCCATGATTCACCAGTTGCCGGGCCTGCCGGCGAGAAGTAGAAAATCCTGCGCGGTAAGCCGAGTTATCCAGACGCCGCTCAAGCAGAAACAACAGGTTCTCACCTGTGATTCCCTTCATACGCGCAGCGCGTTCAAAATAGTTACGGAATTGTCCTTCAAGGATGAAATAAATGCGTTTGACCTTCTGCTTCTCACGCAACTGCTGGCCGTAGCCAACCAGCGCCTTACCGCGGCGCATTGAGTTGCCGTGTTGTCCGGGCGGTTGCGTACCGCGCTTTTCAATCGGACAAGCAGGCTTGTAACATCTGTCACCCTTAAGAAAAAGCTTTGCACCTTCACGGCGGCACAAACGGCACACCGCGTCTCTATACCTAGCCAACTGTTTTCTGCCTCCAGTCTAATTTCGACGGAAAAGTTTACAGGCCCTTTCGATTGCAGATTGCTGATTTCGGATTTCTGATTGCTTTATCCGCAATCGCCAATCAGCATTCCGCATTCGGCTGGCCCTTCATCCTTTAGGTTATTTAACTTTCCAACAAACTAATTCGCGGATTATCCAGAGCGATTCCGCGATCCGAAATCCGCATTCAGAAATCGTTAAACTCTGCGCCGTTTCGGCGGTCGACATCCGTTGTGCGGAATTGGCGTGGTGTCCCGGATAGTCGTAACTCTGATTCCCGCATTGGCAATTGCGCGAATAGCCGACTCTCGTCCACCGCCTGGCCCTTTTACGCGCACCTCACACTGTTGCATGCCGGCTTCGTGCGCCTTCTTGGCGGCCTCATACGCAGCCTGCTGCGCAGCGAACGGGGTTCCTTTGCGCGACCCACGAAAACCGCGAGCTCCAGCCGACGATTGAGCGATCAAGTTTCCATCAAGGTCGGTGATCGAGATCATCGTGTTGTTGAAAGAAGCGGCAACGTGTGCAATCCCCACGGGGACATTCTTCTTTTCTTTTTTGCGAAAAACCTTTTTCTTTCCAGTAGCTTTTGCCATATCAAATTTCCGGATTCAGACTCCGCTAATCAACTATTTCTTGCCTGGCGCCTTCTTCTTGGCGATGGTCGCGCGTCGTGGTCCCTTACGAGTGCGAGCGTTGGTGTGCGTTCTCTGTCCTCTCACGGGCAGGCCACGCCGGTGTCGCAGTCCGCGATAGCACCCGATGTCCATCAGACGTTTGATGTCCATCTGAATACGCTTGCGCAGATCGCCTTCAATCTCACCCTGCGCTTCGAGCACGGCTCTGATCCGGCCCAACTCGTCTTCACTCAGGTCAGCAATGCGAGTATTAAGGTTGACGGCAGCCTCGTTTAAGATTGAGGTCGAGCGCGAACGGCCAATGCCATAGATGTAGGTCAGCCCGACTTCGGCTCGTTTGTTGGGTGGAAGATCGACTCCCGCTACACGTGCCATATTTCTAAATCACTCTCCAGGTTCTAACGAAGATATTCAGGTTTATCCCTGTCGCTGTTTGTGTTTCGGATTGACGCAAATCACTCGCACCACGCCTTTGCGGTGGATGACCTTGCACTTGTCGCACATCTTTTTTACTGAAGCACGGACTTTCATTTCGCAACTCTCAACTCAAACTTTCTACTTGTAGCGGTAAGTAATTCTGCCGCGGTTTAGGTCGTAAGGCGATAATTCGACCAATACTCGATCACCAGGAAGGATGCGGATGAAGTGCTTTCGCATTTTGCCGGAGATGTGCGCTAACACCTGATGTTGGTTGTCTTCCAACTCTACCCGGAACATTGCATTAGGCAAGGTCTCAAGGACCTTAGCCATAACTTCTATAGCTTCTTCCTTCGCCATATCCTCTCAGCGCGAATTTTGTCTGTACCGACAAACTGCAAATACTAACACGCTCATTTGGCTTTGCCAAGCAGCGGTGAGCGTTGAACTTACGGCCTCAAACAGACGTCGCCAGCACCTGCTCCGAGGGCGTTTGGGACCCTATTCTGGTCAATACTTCAGGCCCCTCTTCAGTGATGGCAATAGTGTGTTCGGAATGTGCGCTGGGATTGCCGTCGAGGGTCACGACCGTCCATCCATCAGCCAAAACCTTGGTGTAATGGGTGCCCAAATTGATCATGGGCTCGACCGCAAACACGTAGCCGGCGCGGATTTTCGGGCCGTGCCCGGGTTTTCCGTAGTTCGGAATCTGGGGGTCCTCATGCATCCGGCGCCCGATGCCGTGGCCGACATAGTCTCGAACCACCGAATATCCATGGGCTTCAGCGTGTTGCTGCACGGCATCACCGATGTCGCCCAGGTGCCGGCCGGGGCGGCACTGCTCGATAGCACGCTCCAGGCACTCCTCGGTGACGCTGATCAGTTTCAGCCGTTCCTCGCTCACGGTACCGATGGGAACCGTTGTGGCCGTGTCCCCGACAAACCCGTCGAGCGTGACACCGCAATCAATCGAAAAAATATCGCCGTCTTTTAAAAGATAATCAGACGGGAAACCGTGGACCACCTGTTCATTGACGGACGCGCAGATCGAATAGGGGAAGCCGTGATAGCCCTTGAACGTCGGCAGTGCGCCGGCGTCGCGAATCATTTTTTCCGCCGCCCGGTCTATTTCTATGGTCGCGATACCGGGCCTCGCCATCGTGCGCAATTCCTGCAGCACCTGGCCCACGAGCCGGCCGGCGGCACGCATCTTTTCCAGTTCCTTTTTCGACTTGCCGATAATCATCTACTTAACTTTGCGCTCAATTCAGAGTACAAGCTTTAGCTTGCTGCCTTCTGAAGGCGACAAGCTAAAGCTTGTACTGGTAACTCATTACTCATCACTCGTCACGATCTTTTCGATGTCGCGGTAAATTACTTCAGGATCCCTGGCGCCATCCACCACGTGCAAGAGATTTCTTGACTGATAATAATCGATCAACGGACGCGTTTGTTGCTCGTAGGTAGCCAGCCGGGCTGTCACAGTCTCCGGGTTGTCATCTGACCTGTGAATCAAGCTGCGTGTCGGGGTGCCGATCGCAAACATTATCCACTTTAGGCGGCTTAAAATAAACGTTGTAAATTTCACCGCATACCGGACAGCTTCGACGGCCTATCATGCGCTTCTCAAGCAGCTCGCGCGGGACTTCAACCACGAAAGCCTGAATCTTTTTTCCCTGCTCGGCAGCCAATTGGTCCAACATTGCTGCCTGCGCCGGCGTGCGCGGGAAACCGTCCAGAATATAACCATCCCTGCAATCTTCACGTGATGTTCTCTCTTGCACCACCCGAATTGTCACTTCGTCCGGTACAAGTTTGCCTGCTTCCATGATGGCGCGGACTTCGTTCGCCAGCGGCGTTTGCTCGTCCTTCAGCGCGCGAAACATGTCGCCCGTCGAAATCTGTGGCAAATGCAAGCGCTCCTGAAGCAAACGCGCCTGCGTACCCTTTCCGGCACCAGGCGCACCCATGAGCACAATGATCTTCGGCATCCGCGTGGGGTTTTAGGCTCTTCGTCCTCGCAAGCGGCTTCCGCCGCCCAGGAAGCCCTCATAGTTTCGCATTACGAGTTGAGCCTCAATCTGCGCAACTGTGTCCATGGCGACGCCTACCAGGATCAGCAGGGACGTGCCGCCAAAGTAGAACTGATAATTCATACCAGTAGGAATCCACGTTAGACCTGGCGTGCCGCTCACAAAAGTGTCGAGCCACGTTCCAATTAACGGCAAACGCGCGACTTTAAATCCGCTCAACATAAACTGCGGGAAGAAAGAAACAAGTGCCAGATAGAGGGCTCCTACGATCGTCAGGCGAGTCAGTATTGTGTTGAGATATTCCGCCGTCGCTCTGCCGGGGCGAATGCCAGGCATGAATCCGCCGTGCTTCCGAAGATTGTCGGCGACTTCTTCGACGTTAAACACAATCGAAACGTAGAAAAACGTGAAGAAGATAATCAACGAGAGAAAGATCAACTCGTAATATGGATCACTGGCATGGAACGTTTGGAAGAACGTGTAAATCTTGGCCCAGGTGGTATTGGTCTGACTCGGGTCAGGGGGAAACGCTGCGAACAAGCTCTGCGGCATCGACAACACCGATGAGGCGAAAATTACCGGAATAACGCCGCCCATATTGATCTTGAGAGGCATGGTCGTTTGCTGCCCGCCCACGACCTGCCTGCCCACGTGGCGCTTGGCATAGCTAATCGGAACCTTACGTCTGGCAGCCTCAACAAAGACAATGAAAGCGATGATTAAAACTACGGCGACGAGCAAACCGATCACGCCAATCGTCTCGAGCGTGTCGCCACCGCGGACGCGATTAAAGACCTGCTCCACGCCGTTGGGAAGCCCAATTACGATACCGGCAAAAATCAGTAGCGAGATTCCGTTACCCACACCGCGCTCAGTAATTTGTTCACCCAGCCACATGACGAAGATCGTGCCGGTAGTTAGCGTTAGTACGGTTGTTAGGAGAAATCCCCAGGAGGGGTCGCCAACGCCGTTAACTTGCAGCCAGTGTGCGACAAAGCTGGTCTGAATCGCGGCGAGCAGCACAGTTAGGTACCGGGTCCACTGGTTAATCTTCTTCCGGCCCATCTCGCCTTCTTCTTGCAGTTTTTTCAACTGCGGCGAAACGACAGTCATCAACTGAAGGATGATCGAGGCGGTAATGTACGGCGTGACGCCGAGAGCGAAAACGGAGATAGTGCGGAAGTTGCCGCCGGAGAACAGGTCGAGCACGCCAAGTAGCGTACCGGCAACTTCGTTCCAGACTTGCTCCAGCCGGTCCCGGTTAATACCCGGGGCACTGATGTGCGCCCCCAGCCGGTAGACAGCGAGCATGCCCAGCGTAAACAAAATGCGCCGGCGAAGTTCCGGCACACTGAACATATTGCGAACAGCCGCAAAAAACTTGTCCATATTTTTTCCCGCGTAACACAGACGCTACGTCTGTGTTTCCCTACAACCTCTACTTCGATCCAACCACGGTTACAGCGCCCCCGGCCTTCTCAATCTTTTCGCGAGCGCTCTTCGTGAAGCGATGCGCGGAGATGCGGAGAGGCTTCGACAGTTCGCCGTTGCCGAGAACTACAACGTCGTGTTTCGCCTTCTTGATTATTCCACGGTCGTGCAACAACTCCGGCGTGACTTCCTCATCCGCCTGGAACCCGCGTTCGAGTGCCGCCAGACTCACCTCAAGCCAACGCTTCTTGAAGATATTGGTGAATCCGCGCTTCGGCAACCGACGATGCAAAGGCATCTGGCCGCCTTCGAAGCCGATCTTCGCGGAATAACCGGAGCGCGATTTCTGCCCCTTTTCACCGCGCGACGATGTCTTGCCCATACCCGACCCGGGCCCGCGACCAACACGTTTCTTTTTATGAACCGAACCCTTTGTGGGCCTCAAGTTATTAAGTCTTAACGCCATGATTGTCTGCTCTCGATCCTGCCTTTAGCCGCGCGCATTTAACGTCTGCGGCGCGCCAAAGTAATTAATCAACTATTCGCAACAGGTGCGGAATCTTTGCCACTGCCCCTCGCATGGAAGCGTTGTCCGGACGCTCAACGATCTGGTTGAGCTTGGTCAGTCCCAGACTGCGAACCATCTGCTTATGAGTTTTCGGTGTAGCTATGAAACTACGGTAATACTGAATACGAATCTTGCCACTACCGGCTGCTTCAGTCTTTTTTGTTCGCTTCTCCGCCATACAACCTCAATCTAGTGAAATGTGAAAAGTGAAAGGTGAAAGGTGAGAAGCAGGAACACAGGCATGCAAACCTGCTCTTGTGTTGCTTTTCACTTTTTACTCTTCACTCTTCACTGCTTCTTAGATTTCGTCTACCTGTTTACCGCGCAACCGCGCCAGCTCCATCGGATCCTTCATCCTTAGCAGCGCATCAAACGTCGCGCGTACGACGTTGTGGGGATTAGTTGAGCCAAGCACCTTGGTACGCACGTCGTGCACACCGACAGCCTGCATGACCGCGCGCACGGCGCCCCCGGCAATGACTCCAGTTCCTTCAGACGCCGGCTTAACCAAAACTCGCCCCGCGCCAAACTTTCCGATCAACTGATGTGGCAGCGTATTGTTAATCAAAGGTACCCGGATTAGGTTTTTCTTCGCAGACTCGACTGCCTTCTTTATAGCCAGGGGTACTTCGCGCGCCTTGCCCGTGCCAAAGCCCACATGACCACCTTCGTCACCAACTACGACCAGCGCCGCAAAGGACATGTTCTTACCGCCCTTTACAACCTTCGTGACACGATTGATGGAGATCACCTGATCCTTTAGATCGAGACCCTGGGACGGAATTCGTTGCTTTGGTTGTCTCATTTCTTTTCTTTACTCTTCTTGCGCGGCTTCTCCTCGACCACCGCTGGTTCCGCAGCTTCCTGCTCTGCTTCCTGGGCGCGTTTCGCCAGCTCGTCTTTGTTCAAACCGGCCTCGCGAGCCGCGTCAGTCAACGCTTTCACGCGACCGTGATATAGATAGCCACCACGATCGAAGACGACGCTCTCAATGCCTTTATCGAGCGCGCGCTCGGCGATAGCTTTGCCAACACGCCGGGCCGCTTCGATGTTGCCGCCGGTCGTTCCACGCAGATCTTTTTCGGTGGTCGATGCCGACACGATTGTTTGCCCGGAAATGTCATCAACCACTTGCGCGTAGATATGGTTGAGACTGCGGTACAGGGCCAGCCTCGGCCGCTCACTGCTTCCCTTAACTTTTCGGCGAATGCGTCGGTGAATTGCTTCTCTAACTTCTGCTCTGCTCGTGTTTGCCATAATCTTGTGAATGGTAAATGGTCAATGGTGAATAGAGGAACACCATTTACCATTTACGATTTACCATTTACTTATTTGCCTGTCTTGCCAGGTTTCAACTTAATCGGCACATCAGCGTAGCGAATGCCCTTGCCTTTGTAGGCGTCAGGCTTGCGCAGCTTGTGCATTTCAGCCGCGACCTGCCCCAGCTTCTGCTTGTCGATACTGCTCAACGTCAACGTAGTCTGATACTGCTGAATACTTCCCTTGGTCGTTAGACGTTCTGCCTTGGCTTCCACGCCTTCGGGAAGGGGAAACTCAATCGGATGTGAATATCCCAGCGAGAACACAATTTTCTTGCTCTGGACGTCCGCCTTGTAACCAACCCCGACCACATCCATCTGCCTGGTAAAACCTTCAGTCACGCCGACAATGGCATTGTTGGCGAGCGCACGAGCGAGGCCATGCAACGGCGCCACATCGTCAGACGTGCGCTCAGCGCGCAGCTCCTCCCCCTCCAGCTTAAAACTGATGCCAGAAGGAATCGGCGTCTTCAGGTTACCTTTCGGACCCTTCACTTCGAGAGAATCGTCGTGAATCGTGACGGTGACTCCCTTTGGTAGAGTGATTGGTTTTTTTCCAATACGCGACATAATGTTAACCTTCGGTTAAAGATGCTGGATGGTAGATGCTGGGTTTTGGCCTCTCACTAGCACCTGGCATCTGATATCTAACATCCTTTTAATAAATCTGCGCCAACAACTCGCCGCCCATGTTTTCTTTGCGCGCGGCTTTACCGCTCATTAAGCCCTTCGAAGTTGAAACGATGTTCACACCGTATCCATTAAGAACTTTCGGAATCTCTTGCGAACCAACGTAAACGCGTCGCCCAGGACGCGACACTCGCTGCAGGTGCGTAATCGAAGAAGTGCCCCTCGCGTCGTAGCGAAGGAAGATGCGAATAGTGCGTTTCAGGCCTTCGCCCTTTAACACAAAATTGTTGATGTAGCCTTCTTCTTTCAGAATCCGGGCAATCTCGAGTTTCAGTTTCGAGGCCGGAATATCTGCGCGTGAGTGCTTGGCCGCAATCGCATTGCGGATTCGCGTCAACATATCGGCGATAGGATCAGTCATATCGTACTCCGAAGATGCTCAGATGTTAGATACTGGATGTTAGAAGCTCGCTTTCCAGCATCTATCATCTAACGTCTAGCATCTGCGTAATTACCAACTCGACTTAACGACGCCCGGGATTTGTCCTTCGAGCGCCAACTGGCGAAAACAGATGCGGCACAAATTGAACTTGCGCAGATAGCCGCGCGCTCTCCCGCACCGCTTACAGCGCGTGTAAGCGCGCACAGCAAATTTCGGCTTTCGTTCCGCCTTCGCGATTAATGATTTCTTTGCCATAACTTTCCAGATGTCAGAAGTCAGGATCAGAGGTCAGAGCCTCTAGATCCTGAAGCGGCATTCCCAAACCTTTCAAAAGAGCGCGCGCCTGTTCATCGTTTCGAGCGCTCGTAATAATCGTGATGTTCATGCCCCGAAGTTTGTCGACTTTGTTGAAGTCAATCTCGGGAAAAATCAATTGCTCTCGCACTCCAATCGTGTAGTTCCCGCGACCATCAAAGGCCTTGGGCGAAACTCCGCGGAAGTCTCTCACGCGCGGAAGCGCAATTGACACGAACCGATCGAGGAACTCGTACATACGGTCCCCACGCAGCGTCACCATCACTCCGATGGGCATGCCCTGGCGTAGTTTGAATGACGCGATCGATTTCTTGGCCTTCGTGATCACGGGCTTTTGGCCGGTGATCGTGCGCAACTCCTCCGCGGCAGTGTCCAAAATCTTGGCGTTCGCAATTGCCTCGCCCATGCCCATGTTGAGCACAACCTTTTGCACGCGCGGGATTGCCATCGGGTTCTTGATTCCGAACTCTTTCGCAATCGCCGGAGCAACTTCTTTTTGATAACGCTCTTTTAACCTTGCTGCCATTTCGAAACCTCGTAAATGGTGAATAGTGAATAGTAAATAGTAAGTGTCGCTATCTGCGTCCATTTACCATTTACGATTTACCATTTACCCGCTTTTACTTCTCCACCGAATGGCCACTTCCAGTAGCCAGACGCGTCTTTGAGCCGTCGTTCTCGATCAGATACTTCACCCGCGTCGGCTTCCCTGTTTGCGGGTCGATCAGTTGAACGTTGGAGATGTTTATGAAAGCTTCCTTTTCAATAATTCCGCCACTGCGATTGCTTTGCGGGTTAGCTTTCTGATGACGCTTGATCATGCCCACGCCTTCGATCTTGACCTTGCCATCCGTTGGCGCAACTTCCAGCACACGGCCACGCTTGCCTTTGTCGCGTCCGGCAATGACCACCACTTGATCGTTCTTTTTTATTTTGGCCCGCTTTGTTCCCGGCATAATTACTAAATAACCTCCGGCGCGAGTGAAACAATCTTCATAAAGTTCTTGTCGCGCAACTCACGCGCCACCGGCCCAAATACGCGCGTGCCGATTGGCGTTCCGTCTTCTTTAATCAGCACCGCTGCATTCTGATCGAAGCGGATATAGGTGCCGTCCTTGCGCCGCACTTCTTTGCGCGTGCGGACGATGACCGCATCCTGAACGGTTCCCTTTTTGATCGTGCCGTCAGGGGAAGCTTCCTTAACAGTCACCTTGATCCGATCACCCAGGCTTGCAATTTTGCCGGTTGACCCGCCAATGGGCATGATCATCTCAACTCGTCTGGCACCTGAATTGTCGGCGACCTCCAGAGAGGTCTGCATCTGAATCATTGCTCACTCCGTTCCAGTGATGAGTGATGAGTGATGAGTGATGAGTGATGAGCAAGAACTTACTTTTCACTTTTCACTTTTCACTATCACGGTTACTTTGCTGCCTTCTGCACTATCTCAACTACACGCCAACGCTTCCTGGCCGACAACGGCCGCGTCTCCACAATGCGGACCTTGTCGCCGATGGTGGCCCCCAATTCGTCATGGGCCATGAACTTGGACGTGCGTCTTACATAGCGACGATATTTCGTGTGGCGAACAAGCCGGTCGACCCGCACCACCACCGTCTTTTGCATCTTGTCGGAGGTGATAACACCGACCTTCTGCGAACGATGCGGGCGCTTGGTATCGCCGGACTTGCCGTTGCCCGCTGTCGCCGCGTTCGATTTGAGGTCTGAGACTTCAGAGCTCACATCACTGCCGCCCGCGTTACTTTCTTCTTTGTTTTCTTCTGCCATTATCTTTACTCACTACATCGGCCAGGGCCGGCGACTTACGCCACCTGGCTGGCCTGCATCTCGCGTTGCTTTGAAATTGTCTGCAGCCGCGCAAGCGACTTTTTCTCCTGGCGTATCCGTTTAACTGCGTCGACTTCGCCCAGCGCCAGTTTGAACTTCAGCCGAAACAGCGACTCCTTCAGGCGCGCGATCTCCGCCCCCAACTCGTCTGCAGAAAAGTCTTCGTATCTCGTCAGCTCATCGCGTCGTTTCATAACTAAAGCGCGCCTCCCTCTTGATCTGCGCGGGTAACGAACTTCGTCTTGATAGGAAGCTTCTGCGCGGCCAAACGCATCGCGTCGCGCGCTGTCTTCTCGTCAACTCCCTCAATCTCGTAAAGAATCCTGCCGGGCTTAACTACCGCTACCCAATATTCCGGCGCTCCCTTGCCCTTGCCCATACGGGTTTCTGCCGGCTTCTTGGTCACCGGCTTGTCAGGAAACATCCGAATCCAGATTTTTCCGCCACGTTTGATGTGACGAGTCATCGCAATACGAGCGGCTTCAATCTGACGATCCGTAATCCACGCCGGCTCCAAACACTTGAGCCCGTATTCACCGAAGCTGATCTCGCTGCCACGATGGGCGACGCCGGTCATGCGCCCCCGCATCTGCTTCCGGTGCTTAACTTTCTTCGGCATCAACATAACTGTTTCACCATTTCCAATTGTCGATTGCCAATTGCCAATTGGCAGATCGCGTACTCATTTTTTTCAACCGGCAATCGGCAATTGCCAATCAGAAGTCTATTGACTGCCTTCGCCTCGTGGACGTCTTCCGTCCGAACCGCCTCCGCCCTCACGTTCGCGTCTAGTTCGCGGACGCCGTTCGCGTTCTCCCATGCGCGTCTCGTTGATCGGATCCGAGCCTGTGCCTCGCGCCATGGCAGCTTTCGCGTCGAGGATTTCACCGCGATAGATCCAAACCTTGACGCCGATTTGACCAAATGTTGTCTTCGCCTCAGCCAGGCCGTAGTCGATATCCGCACGCAACGTGTGCAGCGGAAGCTGGCCCTGGAGATGCCACTCACTGCGCGCGATCTCGGCGCCGTTCAAACGCCCACTAACTTTGACCTTGATTCCCTGCGCGCCGAAACGCAGTGACTCCTCGACGGCCTTGCGCATGGCCCGTCGAAAAGCAATTCGCTTTTCGAGTTGCGCCGCAATCTTCTCAGCCTGCAGTTGCGCGTTTAGCTCGGGCTTGTGAATCTCCTGAATCGAGACGAGCACTTCTCTTCCGGTCTTGGCTGAGAGATCGCTCTTCAGCTTGTCGATCTCAGCGCCCTTGCGGCCGATGATGATTCCCGGACGCGAGGTGTAGATGACGATTTTGAGCCGATTAGCGGCGCGCTCAACGTCCACGTGCGAAACGCCCGCGCCTGCGAAGCGTTGCTTCAGAACGCGTTTCAGTCTCAGGTCCTCAAGCAGGAACTCGCCGTATTGCTTCTTCGCAAACCAGTGCGAGTGCCAGTCTTTGTTGTAACCAAGACGAAATCCGTATGGATGAACTTTCTGACCCACAATCTTCTCCAGTCTTTCTCAGTCTCAGATCTCAAATTTCAAATTTCAGATCTCAGATTTCAGGTTCGTTATTCGTCCGTCTTCGCAGCCTTCTTCGAGCCGCGCTTGGTCGCCTTCTTCGCGCCCGTTTTCTTTGCGCCAGCTTCCTTCTTCGGAGCAGCTTCCGCGCCGCTCGACTCAGTCTTCGGTGCTACGCGCTTGGCTCTCGGAGCGGCCACTGCTCCACCGCGTCTGCGTCCCTTGCTCTCCGCCAGCTTGGCCGGCTTCGCATCCGCGTCAGCCGCCGCACGACCTTTCACTCCGCGCTCAGGCCGCGCATCGTTGGAAAGCAAGATGGTCACGTGACAGAAATGTCTTTGCTCGCGATAGGCTCGCCCTTGCGGGGCGGGTCGTACGCGGCGACGGTTCTTGGTTGGCCCGCGATCGACGAACGCGGTTTTCACCCACAGCTCATCCGGATCGATTGCCACATTCGCCTTCTCAGCGGCTTCATTCGCGTTGGCAATCGCTGAGCGCACGCACTTCTCGATCAAATTCGAAGCGCGTTTGCTCGAGTAGCGCAGGATGGCCAGTGCCCTATTGACGTCTTTACCGCGAATCATATCCACAACCAGCCGCGCTTTTTGCGCTGACCCTCGCAGATATCTCGCACTCGCTGTCGCTTCCATCTCTACCTCTTTTTCAAGTTTCGAGTTCCGAGTTCCGAGTTCCGAGGTTACAAGCCTTAACGCGAAACCCCGAACTCGAAACTCGAAACTCATTTCGCAGGCGCTGCTGCGGGCGATAATTTCGCCGTCTTCTCTACCTTTGTACCCGAATGCCCCTTAAACGTGCGGGTCGGAGCAAACTCACCGAGCTTATGGCCCACCATGTTTTCAGTAACGTAAATCGGCAGGTGGCGTTTGCCGTTGTGCACTCCGAACGTCAATCCGACCATGTCGGGAGTGATCGTGGAACGCCGCGACCAGGTCTTGATTACCGGTGGCCGCTGTCCGCCGGAACGAACCTTGTCCACGGCCTTCTGAACACTCTTATCGATATACGGTCCCTTTTTAACTGAACGTGCCATATTTTCTCGCTTCGCTCCGTCGTGGGTTTAGGGGGTAGGGTGTTGGGTGTAATGACACCCTAAACCCTAACCCCAACACCCTACTTAGTTCTCCGGTCCTTCAAAATCATTCTTTGCGTACGCTTGTTACTTCTCGTCTTGTAACCACGTGTCGGTTGGCCCCACGGCGTTACTGGATTGCGGCCACCGGAAGTCTTTCCTTCACCACCACCGTGCGGGTGGTCCACAGGGTTCATCGCAACGCCACGCACGTGCGGGCGAATACCCTTCCAACGCGAGCGGCCGGCTTTACCGTACGAAACGTTTTCATGCTCGATGTTGCCGACCTGACCTATCGTCGCTTTGCAAACAAGCGGAACGCGTCGCACTTCGCCGGACGGCATACGCAATTGCGCGTAGTCGCCTTCCTTGGCAACCAGCTGCGCGAACGCGCCGGCTGAACGTGCCATCTGTCCGCCTTTTCCCGGTCGCAGCTCGATGTTGTGAATCTGCGTGCCCAGGGGAATATTGATCAGCGGCAAGGTGTTGCCGGGAAGAATGTCGGCCTCGGCGCCGCTCATGATTGTCTTTCCGACTTCAATGCCGGTCGGAGCAATGATGTAGCGCTTCTCGCCATCGAGATAAGTCACGAGCGCGATATGGGCCGAACGGTTCGGGTCATACTCAATTTGCGTGATCCGTCCCGGCACGCCCTCCTTGTCCCGCTTGAAATCAACGATCCGGTAAAAGCGCTTGTGACCGCCGCCACGCCGGCGAACGGTAATGCGTCCGTCGTTGTTGCGACCTGAAATGCGCTTCTTCGGTTCCAGCAGCGACTTCTCCGGTTCTGCGCCGACGGTCAACTCATCTCGCGTGAGATAAGTCTGATATCGCCGCGCCGGAGACGTTGGGGTAAGTTTCTTGATTCCCATGATTCTCAGTTCCAGGTTTCCAGTTTCGAGTTTAGAGTTCGAGGTTTGGACTCGAAACTGGAAACTCGAAACTCAAAACTTAAATTGCTTCGCCGTAATCCACTGGCTTCTCGCCCTGCTTCAAAGTGACGTACGCTTTCTTCCACGATGGCTTGCGCCCTTCGAAGCGTCCTCGACGCGCCGTCTTGCCCATGAAATTAATCGTGCGTACCTGATCGACTTTGACTTGGAAAATCGATTCCACTGCCGACTTAATCTCTGGCTTCGTCGCACGCCGGTCCACACGGAACGTCAACAACTGCCCGGTGTCCTGCGATTCTTCTTTCGCAACTAAAGCCTTTTCCGTGATCACAGGCGACTTAATAATGTCCCAAACCGTTCGCATCTTACGCCGCCTCCTTCTTACGCCGGGGTGCGGCTTTCGCTGGTTTCTTTGCCGGCTTCTCCGCAGGCTTGCGGGTGCGCTTGGCTTAACTTCTGCGGCAGGCGCTGCTTCTACCTTTTCTTCCTCAGTGGACGTCTCAGCACCATTCTCTTTTTTCGGCCCCAGCAACTGCTCCAGCTCCTTGGCCGCGGCTTCCGAAATGATCAACTGCTCGTGGTAGAGCAGGTCGTAGATATTCAAACCAAAACTGTTGACTACTTTCGCGCTTTGAACATTTCGCGTGGACAGCAACAAGTTTTCGTTATCAAACGAATCGACGATCAACGTCTTGCCTTCATGGCCCAGTTGGCGTAGCGCGCCAACAAACTCGCTCGTCTTCGGTTTATCCAATGCCCAACCGTCGATCAATGTAACCTTGCCCTCACGAACTCGCTCCGAAAGCGCTGAGCGTAAAGCTCCATAACGCATTTTCTTCGGCATCTGGTACGACCAGTCTCGCGGTTGTGGGCCATGGACGTTACCGCCGCCCTTCCACAGCGGTGATCGCAGCGACGCAATGCGTGCTCGCCCAGTGCCCTTCTGTTTCCAAAGCTTGCGGCCGGCGCCTGATACATCGCCACGGGTTTTGGTAGCCGACGTACCCTGCCGCGCGTTCGCCATGAAGTTGCGCACCGCCGCGTGAATCAACCCCTCATTTAGCGGGGCGCCAAACACCGCGTCGGACAATTCGACTTCGCGAACTTCTTCGTTTTTTAAGTTGCGCACCTTAACCGTAGGCATCTTTAACTCCAGTGAATAGTGAAAAGTGAAAGGTGAAAAGCAAATCCGTTGAGTGTGTATTCAAAACTCGTTTAAGTTCTGGCTTTTCACTCTTCACTTTTCACTTTTTACTTTTTACTTCGTCTTCCTCGCGTGCTTAACAGCCTTCCTAACCACCACAACGCTTCCATTCGCGCCGGGCACCGCGCCACGAATCATTAACAGATTGTTTTCGGCATCAACCCTCGCAACCGTCAGACCCTTTGTCGTAATACGAGCGTCGCCCATATGACCGGATGAACGCATCCCCTTAACGACGCGCGAGGGATATGCAGAAGCGCCGATCGAACCTGGCGCGCGCACGTTCATCGAACCGTGCGACTCCGGCCCACGATTGAAGTGATGCCGTTTGATCGTCCCGGCGAAACCGCGGCCCTTTGAACGGCCAACAACTTCAACCTGGTCGCCGTCAGAAAACTGATCGACCAGGATCTTGTCGCCCACGTTCATATCGCCGGCCGACCCGTCCAGTCGAAACTCCTTGAGAATCCGCGTCGGCGGAATACCCGCGCCCGTTTTTTCAAAATGACCACGCATGGGCTTGGTCACGTTCTTGAGTTTCGGCGGTCTCTCGTCGACCAGGCCCAGCTGCACCGCGTCGTAACCGTCGGCACCCGCGGCGGATTTCTTTTGCACCACGACGCATGGACCAGCCTTGATAACCGTGACCGGCGTCACCACGCCGTCGGCGGCGAAGATCTGCGTCATGCCAATTTTTCTTCCGATGATTCCGTTAATCATTGTCGATTCCCGATCAATCGGTTCAGAGTACAACCTTTAGGTTGCCGATTCGGGACAGAGGCAAGCTAAAGCTTGTACTCTGAACTTCTTTAACTCCAGCTCACTGACGACCGAACGCCTTAATCTCCACGTCCACGCCCGCCGGTAGATCGAGCTTCATAAGCGCGTCTACTGTCTGCGGCGTCGGGTCGAGAATATCCATCAGGCGCTTGTGCGTTCTGATTTCAAACTGCTCGCGCGATTTCTTATCGACGTGTGGCGAGCGAAGCACGGTCCACTTGTTCTTCACTGTTGGCAAAGGGATTGGCCCTGCCACGCGCGCTCCGGTTCGCTTCGCAGTCTCCACGATCTCTGCGGTCGACTGGTCGAGCACGCGGTGATCGTAAGCTTTCAGCCTGATTCGGATCTTTTCATTCAGCATTTGTTTTGTCCGTGCTTAATTTTCAAATCTCAAATCTGAAATTTCAGATCTCAGAGTTACTCCACGACTTCAGAAACGGTGCCGGCGCCGACCGTGCGACCGCCTTCTCGAATGGCGAAGCGTAGTCCCTTCTCCATCGCGATGGGCGCGATCAACTCGATCTCCATCGCCACGTTGTCTCCCGGCATCACCATCTCCACTCCCGCCGGCAAACTCGCCACTCCCGTCACGTCCGTGGTCCGGAAGTAAAACTGCGGCCGATACCCGGTGAAAAACGGCGTGTGGCGTCCGCCTTCTTCTTTCGTCAGCACATACGCTTCTGCCTTGAACTTCGTGTGCGGCGTGATCGAGCCTGGCTTCGCGATTACCTGCCCACGCTCAATGTCCTTGCGCTCAACTCCGCGCAGCAACAACCCCACGTTGTCTCCCGCCGTGCCTTCGTCCAAAAGCTTCTTAAACATCTCGACGCCGGTGACTACCGTCTTTATCGTCGGTCTGATCCCTACAACCTCGACCGTCTCGTTCACCTTCACCACCCCGCGTTCAACTCGGCCCGTGGCCACCGTGCCCCGTCCCTGAATCGTGAAAATGTCTTCCACCGGCATCAAAAACGGCTTCTCAATGTCGCGCGCCGGGGTGGGAATGTAACTGTCGACTGCCTCCATCAGCTCTTCGACCGTCTTCTCCCACTCCGGATCGCCTTCCAGAGCCTTCAACGCTGAACCTTTGATCACCGGGATCTCATCGCCCGGAAACTCGTAAGCACTCAACAGCTCTCTGACTTCCAGCTCCACCAGTTCCAGCAACTCCGCATCGTCCACCGCATCCGCCTTGTTCATGAACACCACCATCGCCGGCACGCCTACCTGTCTGGCCAGCAGAATGTGCTCACGCGTCTGCGGCATCGGACCGTCCGTAGCAGCCACCACCAGAATCGCGCCGTCCATCTGCGCCGCGCCCGTGATCATGTTCTTCACGTAGTCGGCGTGGCCCGGACAGTCAACGTGCGCATAGTGACGATTCTCCGTCTCGTACTCCACGTGCGCCGTCGCGATCGTGATACCTCGTGCTTTCTCTTCCGGCGCCTTGTCGATCTGATCGAAAGCGATAAACTGCACCTTCGGATTGTTCTTCCCCAGCACCTTCGTTATCGCTGCCGTCAACGTCGTCTTCCCGTGGTCCACGTGCCCGATTGTCCCGATGTTCACGTGTGGCTTACTGCGATCAAATTTTTCCTTTGACATCTATGCTCCTTCTCAAATGGATGAAGGACGGAGGCATTACGATGAAACCTTCGTCTCGCTCGATGGACAGCCAAAATGTCTTCCCTCATCCTTCATCCTTCACTTGGCCACTCCCTGGACCTTCGCGATCACCTCTTCAGCAACGTTCTTGGGCGCCTGGTCGTAACGCTCAAAGTGCATCGTGGAAGTAGCGCGACCCTGTGTGGCCGAACGCAAGTCGGTCGTGTACCCGAACATTTCGGAAAGCGGTACGAATGAAGTAATCACCTGCGCGCCGCCCGGTCGTGGCTCGGTTTTCTCAATCTGGCCGCGCCGGCGCATCAGGTCACCGTTCACAGCGCCCATGTATTCGTCCGGGGTTACTACTTCAATACGCATGATGGGTTCGAGCAACACCGGCTTGGCTTTTCGCACCGCATCCTGAAATGCCAGCGAACCGGCAATATGGAACGAGCGCTCATCCGAATCGACCTCGTGGTAGTTTCCAAACACCAGGCGCACACGAATGTCGACCAACTCATAACCGGCGAGGAAGCCTCGCGCCATCGCGTCTTTAATTCCACTTTCAACAGGCTTGATGTATTCCTTGGGAATCGCACCGCCCGTGATCTTGTTTTCGAATACGAAACCTTCTCCGGGAGCCGGCTCGACCTCGATCTCGACGTGTCCAAACTGACCACGACCACCGGTCTGCTTCTTATAAATTTCTTTACCAGGCGCCGGCGCAGTAATCGTTTCGCGGTAAGCGACCTGCGGTTTGCCGACATTCGCTTCCACACCAAACTCTCGCTTCATGCGATCGACAATGATCTCGAGGTGAAGCTCGCCCATGCCGGCGATGATCGTCTGGCCCGTTTCCTGGTCGGTCGAAACGTTGAAAGAAGGGTCTTCCTGCGCGAGCCGATTTAAGGCAACACCGAGTTTGTCCTGGTCCTGACGAGTCTTCGGTTCAACGGCAACTCGAATAACAGGCGCCGGAAACTCCATCTTTTCAAGGATGACTGGCTTGTTCTCGTCGCACACGGTGTCGCCCGTGGTCACCTGCTTCATGCCGCCAATGGCGACGATCTCACCGGCGCTCGCGTCCTCAATATCTTCGCGCTTGTTTGCGTGCATTCGCATTAAGCGGCCGACGCGCTCTCTCGTTTCCTTCAGCGGGTTGTAGGCGTATGAACCAGCTTTGATGGTGCCACTGTAAACGCGCACAAACGACAACTGGCCGAGGTGCTTGTCAGCCATGATCTTGAAAACCAACCCGGCGAAAGGTGCGCTGGACTCTGGTGGACGGGCTTCAATTTCTCCGGTTTTCGGATTGATACCTTCGACTGGCGGAACATCAAGCGGCGACGGCAGGTAATCAACTACCGCGTCAAGCAACGTCTGCACGCCCTTATTCTTAAAGGCCGAGCCGGTAACGACCGGGACGAGCTTGATCTCAATAGTGCCTTTACGCAGGGCTTTTCGAATCTCTTCTTCGGTGATCGTTTCACCTTCGATGTACTTGTGCATCAAGCCATCGTCGACGCTGGCTACGGCTTCGATCAATTTCTCGCGCGCCGCTGCGGCTGCTTCTTTGAGATCTTCGGGGATTTCCGCCGTTACATATTCGGCGCCCTTGCTTTCGTCGTTCCAAATCAATCCCTTCATCGCTACCAGATCGACGACGCCCTTTAATTGATCTTCCAGGCCGATGGGGATTTGAATTGCAACTGGGTTGGCTCCGAGGCGGGTAATAATTGATTCAAACGAGCGGTCAAACGAAGCGCCGGCGCGATCGAGTTTGTTGATGAAACAAATTCGAGGGACGCCATACTTGTCGGCCTGACGCCAAACAGTTTCCGACTGCGGCTCAACACCGGCGACGCCATCAAACACAGCCACCGCGCCATCGAGCACACGCAGCGAACGTTCGACTTCCATCGTGAAATCCACGTGGCCGGGAGTGTCGATAATGTTGATGCGGTGGTCGACACCATTCCGCTCCCAGAAACAGGTCGTGGCCGCGCTGGTAATCGTGATACCGCGTTCCTGTTCCTGCTCCATCCAGTCCATGGTCGCCGTACCCTCGTGCACCTCGCCAATTTTGTGCGTGATGCCCGTGTAATAAAGGATACGTTCCGTGGTGGTGGTCTTACCGGCATCGATGTGGGCCATGATGCCGATATTCCGGAATTTACTTAGATCGTGCTTAGCCATAAACTTCAGTGAAAAGTGAAGAGTGAAAAGTGAAAAGCAAGCATGGGCAGTGACGGCTCGTCTTGCTTTTCACTATTTACTTTTCACTCTTCACTGCCTTTAAAATTTGTAATGCGCAAACGCCTTGTTTGCGTCCGCCATGCGGTGCGTGTCTTCCTTCTTCTTCACCGAGTTGCCGCGATTGTTGGCCGCGTCGAGAATCTCGCCGGCCAGGCGGTCCGTCATCGTTTTTTCACCGCGCCCGCGCGCGTAAGAAACAATCCAACGAATCGCGAGTGCGCCACGCCTTTCAGCGTGGACTTCAATCGGCACCTGATAGGTTGAGCCGCCAACGCGACGAGACTTAACTTCAACGGTCGGCTTCACGTTATCAATCGCGCGCTTGAAAACCTTCAACGGCTCTTCACCCGTCTTATCGCCAACCTGGCTCATGGCGGTGTAAAAGATGCCTTCTGCCACCGACTTCTTACCGCCCCACATGATGCCGCTAATAAACTTCGTCACCAGCGGGCTGTTGTAGACCGGATCCGGAAGCACCTCTCGTCGTTCTGCAACTCTTCTTCTAGGCATAGTTCCTCAACAAAATTTCGGATTGCGGATTTCGGATTGCGGATTTCAAACCGCAATACGGAATCCTATTTACCCGCAGCCTTGGGTCGCTTGGCTCCGTACTTCGAACGTCCCTGCTTCCGATCGGCCACGCCGACAGAATCCAACGTGCCGCGAATGACGTGATAGCGCACGCCCGGTAAGTCCTTCACACGACCGCCGCGAATCAAAACAATCGAGTGTTCCTGCAGATTGTGTCCGACGCCCGGAATGTAGGTGGTGACCTCGATGCCGTTGGTCAACCTAACGCGCGCAACTTTTCGCAGCGCTGAGTTAGGTTTCTTTGGCGTTTGCGTGTACACGCGCGTGCAAACACCGCGCTTTTGCGGCGAACTCTGCAACGCAGGGCTGGCAGTTTTGTACTTAACAGCCTGGCGTCCCTTGCGAACTAACTGATTAATGGTCGGCACTTCGGGTCCTCTTTATTAAGTCCGGCTGTACTACAGCGCGCAAAAAGGCATCACCTGCCTCTTTCCGGAACCAGTCCGGCAGTCAGCGCAGGCAAGCTGCCCTGTTAAAAATAGTTTCAGGGATGTTCTGAATCGCTGTTAGCGGGTGTGGATGTTGGCTCCCCTTAAGCCGACTTTTCTGTGGCGTCGCATTGGGACGAGTCCCGACTAGATCGGGATCGAAGCGTGACTGCGTTGGAACGAAGTATTTAACTTCGCGACGCAGGCAACTACGCCACAATATTTGTCAAACCAGCTGCACAAATTAACAGCCGGGCAACGCCTCCACACCGACAGAACCTACTGGACGTTGCATTGTTGACTTCAGACTGTGAGTCCGAAACGGGAGACTATAATGAACCGGGGAATAAGTGTCAAGCGGGGATGGGTTCTGAAGTGTCCGATAAACTTGACAGTTTGTCGCCGCCACGAGAAGCCTTGTCGCGGTGCCACGACAAGCTGAATCTTATCGGACATGGCTAGGAGGCGATCAGCGACCAAAGCCCCCAAATCACGGCGCCGAGTATTAGAAGTATCAAGACAATGACGGCGGCCACGATCACCTTGAACTTCTTGTAACGGTTCTTATCGGGCGGCGCCAGCGAGCCTTGTGGAAAATATGGTGGTGGTGTGTATGTTGCCATTTTAAAATCCTTACGTGACGAGATGTTCAGAGTACAAGTTTTGAAGCAAGTCAAGGTTCAAAGTCCAATGTCCAATGTCCAATGTCTGTCTTTGGTAAGTTGAATCGTAGTGGCTAACTCGAAAGTAACGCGTCCGATGAGTTAATCGGACCTTGGACATTGGACATTAGACTGGTTCTAAAGCCACCGATTCTCGTCGGCATTCGGTTTCGCTGTTGAACCGGTTGATTTAGTATTGGTGTTGGTGTCGCCTTCAAGCTTCTTCAGCTCTTCCTCTTTCTTTTTCTTCAGCAGAGTTTCCTGGTGCTTCTTCCCGGCGCGGATGCGTTTGACGCCTTCACGCGCTTCTTCCAACGATTCTTCGGCTCGATAGTTTTCCGGATCTATTTCCAGCGCCTTGGAAAATGCAGCCACCGCCTCGTCATACCGTGCGAGCTTTGAAAGAGCTTCCCCGAGGTCGTAATAGATATCCGTATCGTCGGTCTTAAGCCGAGTGGCCTTCCTGTATTCCCCAACGGCTTCTGAATACAAACTTAACCCCGCATACGTTTGGCCCAGGTTGTAATGTGCTTCCGCGTCGTCGTCGTTCTTCGCCAGATGCTTCTTATATTTTTCAACCGCCTTTTTGTAAGCGTCTTCGGCTTCCTGACTTTGGCCCAACGCATCGTATGTCAGTCCTAAACGAAAGTGAGCTTCCGCAAGCTCAGGATCCATCTGCAGTGCCTGCTTAAACGCCTCCAGCGCCTGCTCGTCCTGGTCGTCGTGATACAGCTCTTTTCCGCGCTGGAGTTGAGCCAGAGCAAGTGAGCGATCGCCATCACTCACATTGGTTCCTGCTGCTGACGCATTCGCATTCGGATCGGTCGACGACTTCCTGGAACACGCGGCTTGACCAAACAAGAGCGAAGAGATGACGATAAGCAGAGCCAGCTTCATTCTTTTACCAATGGATTAGGTTGGGAGATGTTTGTGCTCACCCTATCTACTGGAATTTGGGCAGTGAGTCAAACCACCCACGGCAATAGCATTCCCGAAACGGCGGGACATTCATTTCTTCCCGGCCGAGGGACGGAAGCTATTCGTAAGCGCTGTAAAGTTGTGGAAATGACCCGCTATTCCCCCTTTTTCGTTATCAACTGCTGCTTCTCTAAGAGTTATCCCCGGGCCCCGATGGCCTGAGCCAGATCGAAACGTACGTGCAAAAGGAGTGGAAATGTTGAGATACGATCGAAGACTTATTGGTTTGTTTCTGCCAATTGCCCTGGCAGGAATGCTTTCGCTGGCTACGTCAGCCTCCGCGCAGAAGGTGCGAGTGGAAACGCGCGCGTTCACGCCTCCTAATTTGAGCGTGGGCGCCGACCCGCAACTTATCACCGTTTGCGAAGGCGCTGGGCCCGCAGTCGTTCGGTTAAATGCTCGCGCTACTTCCGACTATCCCATTCGTTATCGCTGGTCGGCCAATGTGGGTCGCCTCGAAGGAGACGCCGAAACAGTTAATTGGGACCTGTCCGGAGTCGCACCGGGCCGGTACCGCGCATACGTTGACATCGATACCGGCAGTGGCGACGAAGCATGCCAGGCGTTTGCATCAACCACTGTGCTTGTTAACCGTTGCCCGCCAACACCTCCTGTCTGTCCTAACGTTTCCATTATCTGTCCTGAGCGCGCTGAGCTGGGCCAGGTACTTACCTTCAGTTCAAACGTAACTGGCGGGACTCCCGGCATCGCAGGTATTTACAACTGGACTGTCTCGGCCGGACAAATCATCGAAGGCCAGGGCACACCGACCATTCGTGTGGATACAACCGGCCTCTCCGGCGGCCAAACTGTGACCGCATCTCTTTCGATGGGCGGCTATACGCTCGATTGCTCTGCAACTTGTTCGGTCAGTTTCCCTGTTCCGGTGGAATGCCGAAAGTTTGACGAGTACAGCGACATCGCCTACAACGACGAAAAGGCACGGTTGGATAACTATGCGATCGAATTACAAAACGATCCGACTGCTACCGCCTACATCATCGTCTATCCCGGATCGCGTGGACGAGCATCCGACGTGCAAAGGCGCACGACTCGGGCCGTCGACTACCTCGTGAATTCTCGAGGCATCAGTGGAAACCGCATCGTCACTCTCGTTGGACCACCCAGGGACGTGCTGTTAGTCGAACTCTGGCTTTGCCCGCAGGGCGCAAGACCACCCACGCTTCGTTAGCTCAAATTACCGGGTTTGTTCGATAAATGGACCGGCTGGAGCGTCACAACTCCCGCCGGTCTTTTTCTGCAAGAAGTCACGTGCCCAGTGGTCCAAGTCCGCTTTTAAATCGCCACTTCAATAGAAAAACATGAGCTGTCAGTGACATATCCAAACCGCCACAATCTCCGCTGAACAGACAATTGGACATTCAACATTGGACATTGGACACTGGTTCTATGTTTGATGTGATTATTGTTGGCGCCGGGCCCGCCGGACTTAGCGCAGCTTTGGTGCTCGGTCGCTGCCGCCGCCGTGTGCTTGTGTGCGATTCCGGTAAGCCTCGAAACGCCGCCTCGCACGGCCTTCATGGTTTTGTCACACGCGACGGAATAGAGCCCCAGGAGTTCCTACGCATAGGAAGGGAGCAGCTCAGACAATACGACACGGTAGAAGTTCGGGACGCTAAAGCTGCTACCGCTGCTCGCACTGGTGAGGGTTTTGAGCTGACTTTGGAAAATGGCCAGAAGCTGTCGACACGAAAACTGCTGCTCGCCACCGGCGTAGTTGATGAACTGCCGAAAATCGACGCGTTGGACCAGTTCTACGGCCGCAGTGTTTTTCATTGCCCCTACTGCGATGGCTGGGAGATGCGTGATCAGCCGATCGCCGTCTATGGCCGCGGCGAAAGCGGTTCAGGTCTGTCGTTGGAGTTGACGTTGTGGAGCCGCGACCTCGTACTTTGCTCGGACGGTCCATCGGAGTTGACCAAACAACAGTTGGAACGCCTGGCTCAATACCAGATCCCGGTGCGAGAGGAACGAATAGCGCGTCTCGAAGGTAATGACGGGGTGTTGGAGAATATCGTTTTCGAGAACGGCTTCCAGCTGGCGCGCCGGGCCGTCTTCTTCAGTACGGGTTGGCAGCAGCATTCTGACCTTGCGAAAACCCTGGGTTGCCGGTTTACAGAAGAAGGATGTGTGGATACAGGCGAGTATGAGGCAACTAATGTTCGGGGGCTTTACGTTGCCGGTGACGCTTCCCGGATGGTGCAGTTTGTAATCGTGGCCGCGGCTGAAGGCGCGCAAGCAGCCGTGGCAATCAACAAAGAGCTTTTGAAAGAAGACCTGGAGTAGAAGCGTGTACTCCTTGGATGCACCGACCTATCGGCAGCTTTCACTGACTGCGACCTGTCCAGCCTTTAATAAATTGGCGCCGTCGAGCCTGGCGCCGACCAAATTAGCTGGCGTCAAGCCGCGTAATCCGGGTAATCTGCGGATATCAGGCGGAAGGTTCTTCGCGAATTACATCACCAGCCTTTTTGTCCTCGCGCAGTCCCTGAAATGACGGGTGACGGATGGAACCATCATCGGTCCACTCGGTGAATTCTACTTCCGCAATCAATTTTGGTTTCGCCCAATGTGCATCTCGTAAACCCGGATCTTTGGGTTTCGCTGCAAACGGCATTTTCGGTTGGGCAATGGCGTCGAGCATTTTCTGCAACTCCAAACGCTTCTTAATGCTGAACCCCGTTCCCACTCGGCCGGCATAAAGAAGCTTGCCTTTGTCCTTCCCGGTGCCATAAACACCAAGTACCAGTGAACCAAAGCCGGGGAAACCTTTCTTGGAAGGTGTGTAACCGACCACGATGAACTCCTGGCGTTTATTGCACTTAACCTTCAGCCAATTCTTGTTGCGCGTCGACTCGTAATAAGAGTCGGCCTGCTTGGACACAATGCCTTCAATTCCAAACTCGCATGCTTGCTTAAAAAACTGCGCGCCGCTGCCCTCGATGTGATCACTGTAGCGCACTGGGCCAGTCGAGGACGATTTAGACAGTAGTTGTTCCAGCACAGCCTTTCGTTCCCGCAGTGGCGTGCGAGTCAGCAGGAAGCCGTCCAGATAGACCACGTCAAAAACCTGGAAGACGAGCGCCGCACCCGAGCCCATCGACTGCTGGAGTCTTTGAAAACTGCTGCGTCCTTTTGGATCCACGACCACGATCTCGCCGTCGAGTATTGCGGTCGTCGCAGGGAGTTTCTCAAGCGGTTTCTCTAAACTCGAGAAACCGTTCAGTCCAGTCTTTACCGTTGCGGCTCCAAAATCGTGCTTTCCCTTTATTCAGATGGCAAAGCATGCGATAACCATCAAACTTAAGCTCGTGTAGCCAGCCGTCGCCAGACGGCGGTTCTTTGGCGAGAGTCGCGAGCTGTGGTGGCAGGAAGTCCGGCATTGCAGCCTTTCGTGCCCCGGTGATTTTCTTTGGATCGATGCGAGTCATGTCAAAGGCGGATAATTAGCCACAGTTTTCACAGATAGGCACGGATCGGAAAATTGATTTAGCCGCGGATTCACGCGGTAAACGCGGATCAGAAGAAACAATTTAGAACGAACCAAATCAGCTTTGATCAAGTCAGCATTCGTGTTTGTCGGCGAAAATCAGTGGCCATTAATCCGCGTTTATCCGCGGTCCACGCTTTCTGCCACTTGAACTCAAACAATTTTGACGTTTAAATAACGCACACAAGTATTTCAGGAGGAGGCCCGTATGTCGAAATTGAAGATGAATCTGGTTGCAATTCTTTCATTGATTCTGCTATCGGCGGCAGTTTTGCCCGCGCACGCACAAAAGGACAAGGACAAAACTAAAAAGCCAAAGGTAGTTTACAACGGGGCGCCGGTATTGTGGCGCGCCCCAGCGGACATCGCGAAGCGTAATCTCCTGCTGGGCGCGGGCGGTGAAGCAATGAAGCCAAATCTCGCGCGCGTCACCTTCCTCGAAGACAAGACCGGTGGGTACTCCAAAAAATATCGCGTTCGAGATGCGTCCGGAAACGAATGGGTCGCCAAGCTGGGCAAGGAAGCCCAACCTGATACGGCGGCGAATCGCCTGATCTGGGCCATCGGATATGAACCCGAGATCGCATATCTGGTCCCGAAGGTCACCATCGAAGGCAAGGGTAGCTTTGAAAATGTGCGATTTGAAGCGCGACCAAAGGTGGTAGATCGAATCGGAAACTGGATGTGGGCAGACAATCCATTTCTCGGCAAGCCCGAGTTTCAAGGCCTTAAGGTTTTCATGGCGTTGATCAACAACTGGGACTTGAAAGACGACAACAACGCGATTCTCGCAGTGAGAGGCGACGCGTCATCGGAGCGACGGTTTATCATCAGCGACCTGGGAGGAAGTTTCGGAAAGACCGGCGGCTTCTTCGCGCGAACGCGCAACGAGCCGGATGACTACGTGAAAGCCGAGTTTGTAAAAGCTGTCAACGGCAACAAGATTGATTTCAACTACGGCGGCAAGAACCAAAAGCTGTTTGAGAATGTCACGGTTGATGACGCTAAGTGGTTGGCAGGTTTGTTTGCACGTCTTAGCGATGAGCAGATCAAAGACGCATTTCGCGCGGCGAATTACTCGCCAGCGGAGGTGGATCTACTGGCGGGCGCCGTTCGTACAAGAGTTAATGCGCTGGCGAATCTGTCACCCGGAGTTGCTGTGAAGAACTAAACCTCGCTTACTAAACAGCTCGTTTTTAGGTTAGCAAGACGGAAAACCAAAACACGAATCGGACGATGAGATTTCGTGAATTCGTGGATCTTCTGCTGTGGGTTTACACAATAAAAAAGGGGCGCGGTCGAAACCGTGCCCCTTTTTGTAATCGAACTAGACAGGCAGGAATGCCTGTCCTACTCCACCGTCTCCTCCGGTTCGCCATCGCCGCCGGCCGCTGCTACCAACGGTTCGCGCACCGGTGGAACGGGGACGTCGTGTCCACCGACGATGTCCGGAAACTCTTCAAGTTCGCGCTCGCGAGCCTGATCGATCGTCTCGTCGCGGTCGATGTCCACGTTGCGGTAGTACTCCATGCCGGTGCCGGCCGGAATCAACCGTCCCATGATCACGTTTTCCTTCAGGCCGCGCAGGTAATCGATGCGGCCTGAAATCGCCGCCTCGGTTAAGACGCGCGTGGTCTCCTGGAACGACGCCGCAGAGATAAACGAATCAGTCGACAACGACGCTTTCGTAATTCCCAACAACAACGGCTCAGCCTGTGCCACTTCGCCATCGTTCTCAACTACGCGCTCGTTTTCGTCCGTGAAGCGGAACCGATCGACCTGCTCCTCGAGCAGGAAGTCTGTATCGCCGACTTCCTTGATCTTCACCCAGCGCAGCATCTGACGCACGATAACTTCAATATGCTTGTCGTTGATGTTTACGCCCTGCAGACGATAGACCTCCTGGATCTCGTTAACCAGATACTCCTGGAGTCGCTGCATACCCAACACGCGCAAGATGTCGTGCGGATTGAGCGGGCCATCCATTAATGCTTCGCCGGCGCGGACGCGGTCACCTTCCTGCACGTTAATGTGCGTGCCGCGCGGAATGTCATACTCGCGCTCCTCACCATCGTCGCCGGTAATAATCAGCTTGCGTTTGCCCTTGGCGATCGGACCAAGTGCAACCGTGCCGTCAATTTCAGACATGACTGCCGTCTCGGCCGGACGTCGAGCTTCAAACAACTCCACGACGCGCGGCAGACCGCCGGTGATGTCTTTGGTCTTGGTGGTCTCACGAGGAATCTTGGCGATGATGTCGCCGGGTTCCACGTTTTCACCGTCGGCCACCATCAAGTTGGCGCGGACCGGCATCTGGTAAGTCTTCAGCACCTTGTTGCTGGCGCTGCGGACTTCCATACGCGGTTGCTTCTTCTCGTCGGGCGAGTCTTTCACAACCATTCGCGACTGACCGGTGACTTCGTCCACCTCTTCATCAAAGGTGACGCCTTCCTTAAGATCCTGATACTTAACGTGACCGGCAACTTCAGTCAGAATCGCGAACGTGAATGGATCCCATGTCGCGAGTAGCTGATCCTGAGTTACGCGCTCGCCGTCTTCGACGAGAATGTGCGCGCCATAAACGATCTGATAACGCGCGGCTTCGCGACCACGGTCGTCGATGATGGTCAACGAACCATTGCGATTCATGGCGATGCGCTCGCCTTTGCGGCTCTTTACCGTTTGCAGGTCAAGATACTTTATTGTTCCATCCTGGCGAGCCTCGTGCTTCGAAGACTCTTCCAAACGCGCGGTACCACCGATGTGGAACGTACGCATCGTTAACTGTGTGCCGGGTTCACCAATCGACTGAGCAGCAATCACGCCCACAGCCTCGCCGATTTCCACCGGCCGTCCGGTTGCGAGGTTGCGTCCGTAGCACTTAATGCAGCAGCCACGACGAGATTCGCACGTCAATACCGAACGAATACGCACTCGCTGCACACCGGAACGCTGAATCTCAGATGAAAGATCTTCGTCGATTTCCAAGTTGGAGGCGACGATTACGCGACCTTCAACCGGATCGATAACATCTTCCAGAGCGATGCGGCCGACGATACGATCACGCAACGACTCGATCTCCTCGCCGCCTTCAACGATGGCGCTGGCGGAGATACCTCGTAACGTGCCGCAATCGGGTTCACTGATGATGACATCCTGCGCGACGTCGACCAGACGCCGGGTCAGATAACCCGAGTCGGCTGTCTTAAGCGCGGTATCGGCGAGACCTTTGCGCGCACCGTGCGTGGAAATGAAGTACTGCAACACGTCGAGGCCTTCGCGGAAGTTTGCCTTGATTGGCGTCTCGATGATTTCGCCCGAAGGCTTGGCCATCAGACCGCGCATGCCGGCAAGCTGCCGAATCTGCTGCGCGCTGCCGCGAGCGCCGGAATCGCTCATAACAAGAATTGGATTCAACTCGCCGGACGACTTCTCGCGCTCGTCCATCGATTTGAACATTTCCTTAGCGACTTTATCAGTCACCTCCGACCAAACGGCGATGACCTTGTTGTAGCGTTCGCCGGACGTGATCACACCATCGAGATACTGTTGCTCAACGGCAATAACATCCTTCTCCGCTTTGTCCACCAGCGGCTTCTTGGCGTCAGGCGTAACGAGGTCGTCAATACCGATGGAGATACCGGCCTTGGTAGCGTAAAGGAATCCAAGGTTCTTCAGATCGTCCAACATCTTCACAGTCATCTCGTGACCGAGGCGAATGTGCGAATAGTTGACCAACGACTGAAGGCCTTTCTTCTTTAGTGTGCCGTTGAAGAACGGCAGACCTGGCGGAATCGAATCATTGAAGATGACTCGCCCGACCGTGGTATCGATTACGCGTCGCACATTTTCCTGCACTGCCGCCCGGAGAATGTCCTGCGGATCGTGTTCCTGGGTCAGGTCGATCAAGTCGCCCTGGATACGCAACTTGATTGGCGTCTGCGTGGTAACTTCTTTCGCATCCAGCGCGAGCAACACTTCTTCAAGTGAAGCGAATACGCGGCCTTCACCCTTTGCGCCCGGCTTGTCGCGGGTCAGGTAGTAAATCCCCAGCACGATATCCTGCGAGGGTACGGCGATCGGCTGACCGCTGGCCGGGCTCAGAATGTTGTTGCTGGAGAGCATCAACACCGCCGCCTCGATCTGCGCTTCGGCCGACAACGGAATGTGCACGGCCATCTGGTCACCGTCGAAGTCAGCGTTGAATGCCGTGCAAACGAGTGGGTGAATCTTGATCGCTTTGCCTTCAACGAGCACCGGTTCAAACGCCTGGATACCAAGGCGGTGAAGCGTTGGAGCGCGGTTTAGGAGAACGGGATGCTCGCGAATAACCTCTTCGAGAATGTCCCAGACAACGGGCTCCTGCCGCTCAACCATCTCGCGCGCTTGCTTGATCGTTGCCGCATGCCCCTGCTTTTCCAGTTGGTTGTAAATGAACGGCTTAAACAGCTCGAGCGCCATCTTCTTCGGAAGTCCACACTGGTGCAGCTTCAGCTCCGGACCAACCACAATCACTGAACGGCCGGAATAGTCGACACGCTTGCCGAGCAGGTTCTGCCGGAACCGACCTTGTTTACCTTTGAGCGTTCCGCTCAGAGACTTCAGCGGCCGGTTGTTAACACCGCGAAGAACGCGCCCGCGTCGTCCGTTATCAAACAAAGCGTCAACTGCTTCCTGAAGCATGCGCTTTTCATTACGCACGATGACTTCAGGAGCACGCAGCTCCATCAGTTTCTTCAGACGATTATTCCGATTGATTACGCGGCGATAGAGATCGTTCAGGTCAGACGTAGCGAAACGTCCGCCATCGAGTGGCACCAAAGGCCGCAGCTCGGGTGGAATAACCGGAATAACGTCCAGAATCATCCACTCGGGACGATTGCCTGACTTTAGAAAACTAGTCGCAACCTTTAGTCTCTTGGAATACTTGAGCTTCTTTTGCTGCGAAGTTTCTTCGCGCATACGTTTGCGAAGCTCGATCGCAAGCTCTTCTACCTTGACCATCGAGAGCAGCTCTTTGATCGCTTCGGCGCCCATCTTGGCGACGAACTGTGCCGGATAATCACGCACCAGCTCGCGATAGCGCTCGTCGGACAACAACTCGCGCTCCTTGATCCCAGGCGCGTCACCTGGATCGATGACGATATAGGATTCAAAGTAAAGCACCTTCTCCAGCTCACGCAGCGGAATATCGAGCAAGTGGCCGATGCGCGAAGGCAGTCCCTTAAAGAACCAAACGTGCGAACACGGACTGGCGAGATCAATATGGCCCAGCCGCTCACGACGCACCTTGGCCTGCGTGACTTCCACACCACACTTGTCGCAGATCACGCCGCGGTGCTTCATGCGTTTGTATTTTCCGCAGAGGCACTCCCAATCGGCTACCGGACCAAAAATCCGCGCGCAGAAAAGCCCGTCGCGTTCAGGCTTAAACGTGCGGTAGTTGATAGTCTCCGGCTTCGTAACCTCACCGTGTGACCATTGCCGGATTTTGTCCGGCGATGCCAACGAGATTCTTATGGCCTCAAAATCAGGAGCTAATTGCGTCTTCTCTTGTTGAAATCGAAACATTTTTTCTCCGATAAAAAGTCCAAGGTGCCAATGTCCAATGGTCCAATGTCCGCTAAGCCGTTTTGACTTTGGACTCTTGGACCTTGGGCCTTTGGACAACGCTAACCTTCTACTCCGCTGGTTATCAGCGCTTCGCCTACGCCTTCTTCTTCACCAGCGCCATTACCCGCAACCTTCTTGTTGATCAGTTCAACGTCCAGGCACAACGACTGAAGTTCGCGCACCAGCACGTTGAAGGATTCAGGCAAACCTGGATCGAAATCAGCTTCGCCCTTAACGATCGCTTCATAAATCTTAGATCGCCCGGCAACGTCGTCTGACTTCGCCGTCAACAGTTCCTGCAGAATGTGCGCGGCGCCGTATGCTTCGAGCGCCCACACTTCCATCTCTCCAAATCGTTGACCACCGAACTGCGCCTTGCCGCCCAGCGGTTGCTGGGTAATGAGGCTGTACGGCCCAATAGAGCGTGCGTGAATCTTGTCGTCGACCAGGTGCGAAAGCTTGAGCATGTAGATATAGCCCACGGTCACCTTCTGCTCGAAGGGATCGCCTGACAACCCGTCGTACAAGATGGCCTTGCCTGACTCGTTTACGATTTCCGGAAGGCCAAGCTCGTTCGCACGCTCACCGGCTATCTGCAGTTTCTCCTTGATCTCTTTTTCCGTAGCGCCGTCGAAAACCGGCGTAGCGAAATAGAGGCCAAGCACGCGTGCGGCCCAGCCAAGGTGTGTCTCCAAAATCTGACCGACGTTCATGCGTGACGGCACGCCCAGCGGATTCAGAACAATCTCGACTGGTGTTCCATCCGGCAGGTACGGCATGTCTTCTTCCGGAAGTATGCGGGCAATAACGCCCTTATTTCCGTGACGGCCGGCCATCTTGTCGCCGACTGAAAGCTTGCGCTTCATGGCGATGAAAACCTTGACCATCTTGATCACGCCCGGCGCCAGCTCATCTCCCTGTCGCAGCTTCGCGATCTTCTCTTCGTAGATGTCGGAAAGGATCTTGATCTGACGCTCGGTGCGATCTTCGTATTCCTTGATTTCAGAGCCGACGTCGACGCGCGACGAAGCCATCTGCACTTTTCGCAGGTTCTTGGCCTCGATGCCTTCCAGCATCTCGCGCGTGATCGGAGTGTTCTTCGGGATCGCGATCTCGCGATTTACAGTTAAGTCAGTCGAGAGCTTTCGCCCTTCGAGCAACTCGCGAATGCGCTGGTCGCGCTGTTCACGCAGGATGCGTATCTCGTCCTCAAGGTCGCGTCGCAGGCGGTCTTCCTCTTCCTGCTCAATCGCAAGCGATCGTTGATCTTTCTCCTGCCCCTTGCGGGTGAAGACCTGGACGTCAACTACGGTGCCATCAATTCCGGGCGGTGAAACCAGCGAAGCGTCTTTCACGTCGCCTGCTTTTTCACCGAAGATGGCGCGCAAAAGTTTTTCTTCGGCGGTTAGCTGCGTTTCGCCTTTCGGCGTAACTTTCCCGACGAGGATCGAACCGGGCTTTACCTGTGCGCCGATGCGAATGATTCCGCTTTCGTCGAGATCACGAAGCATGTTCTCGCCAACGTTTGGAATGTCGCGCGTGATTTCTTCAGGCCCCAGCTTGGTATCGCGGGCTTCAATCTCGAGCTCCTCAATGTGAATCGAGGTGTAGTAGTCCTCTTTTACGAGGCGTTCTGACACGAGGATCGCGTCTTCAAAGTTGTAGCCGCGCCATGGCATGAAAGCCACCAGCACGTTTCTACCCAAAGCCAGTTCACCGCGGTCGGTGCAGGGACCGTCAGCGATGACCTGTCCTTTATTTACTCGTTCGCCAACGTGAACGATGGGACGCTGGTTAATACAAGTGTTCTGGTTAGACCGTTTGAACTTAATCAACGTATAGATGTCCGCGGTAACTTCACGCGAAATCGTGCCGTCAACGTTATGGTCGGCCTTAATGATCAAGCGTTCCGAGTCGACGTAATCGACAACTCCGTCGCGCTTGGCGACCACCACTGCGCCTGAGTCACGCGCTGTCGTCTGTTCCATTCCGGTGCCGATGTATGGAGCTTCGGCACGCAGCAGCGGAACTGATTGACGTTGCATGTTTGAACCCATCAGCGCGCGGTTGGCGTCGTCATTTTCCAGGAACGGAATTAGCGAAGCGGCAACTGAAACAAGCTGCTTCGGCGACACGTCGACGTATTCAATGTCTTTGCGAAGGGCAAGTATGAACTCGCCGGCTTTGCGCGCCGCATTGCGTTCGTTGACGATGTAGCCATTTTCATCCAGCTCAATGTTCGCCTGGCCAACCACATGCTTATCTTCTTCCCACGCGGTTAGATAAAACGGCCACGGCTCAAACTCGGCCTTTCGCCCGTCTGCTGCCACACGCTTGTTGGCCTTCTCAATGTCTTCGAGAGGTATGTGCTCGCCGTGCTTGAGTTTCGTGTCGCCACCATTCAGCACGCGCACGTATTCCACGACGCTGCCATCGCTGACTTTCCGATATGGCGCCTCGATAAAACCAAATTCATTAATGCGCGCAAAACAGGAAAGGCTCGAGATAAGTCCGATGTTCGGACCTTCAGGCGTCTCAATCGGGCAAATGCGACCGTAGTGAGTCGGGTGAACGTCGCGGACTTCGAAACCCGCGCGCTCGCGTGACAAACCGCCCGGTCCCAACGCTGACAAGCGGCGCTTGTGCGTGATTTCCGACAGCGGGTTTGTCTGGTCCATGAACTGAGAAAGCTGGCTGGAACCAAAAAACTCGCGGACTGCGGCAGTCACGGGCTTCGCATTGATAAGATCACGCGGCATCGTGGTCTGCATTTCCTGATGGATCGACATCTTCTCCTTGATCGCACGTTCCATGCGTTCAAGGCCGATGCGAAACTGGTTTTCCAGCAGCTCACCCACCGCGCGTACGCGGCGGTTCCCGAGGTGATCGATGTCGTCCGCCTGATACTCCGAAGGGTTCTTACGCATTTTCAGCAGGTAAGAAACAACTTCATAGAAATCTTCGGCGGAGAGAAGCGGATCGTTAATACGGTCACGCTCCGGCTTGCCCATCTTGATGTTGAACTTCAAACGACCGACACGCGAGAAATCAAACTTGCGCGGATCGAAGAACATCGCCTCGAGCAGCTTGTAAGCGGTCTGGACTGTCGGCGGATCGCCTGGACGCATCTTGCGGTAAATCTCGAGCAAGGCGTCGACCGGCTTGGTGATGACGTCTTTCTTCAGTGTCTGCGAAAGGATTGGTCCGATATCGTCGCGCTCTGGGAAGAACACCGAAAAACTATCGATGCCGCCTTCGGCAATTTCCTGCACTTTGGCAGGCGTAATCTCGTTGTTCGCTTCGAGGATTACCTCTCCGCTCTCCTTATTGACGATGTCGGCAACGGCATATGCGCCTTCGAGCTGTGCGCTTTCGATTTCAACTTCTTCGAGCTTTGCCTTGCGCAGGCCTTCCAGAGCGGTGTGCGTCACCCTCTTGCCCGATCGAACGATGGGTTCTGGTCCACGTCCCTTGATGTCGAAATCGACTTTCATTCCGACCAGATTTGTCGGGCCCTCAGGCGGCACCTGGATCATGAGACGGCCTTCTTCAATGGCTATCTCATCGGTCACATAAAGCGCGCGCAGAATGTCCTCATCGCCAAACGAGGCTGTCTTCACACGCTCTTCAAGGATTGAATCGCTCTTGACGAGTTTTCCATCTGACTCCCGGTTGAACCACAGACCAAGAGCGCGCAGGAAAATCGAAGACAGAAACTTCCGCTTGCCCACTCGCACGTACAGCAGGTTCTTCTGATCGTATTCAAACTCAACCCACGAACCGCGGTAGGGAATAATCTTGGCGATGTAAACTGCACCGCGTTTGAAAAACACTCCGGGACTACGATGCAACTGTGAAACGATGACTCGCTCGGTACCGTTAATGATGAAGGTACCGTTGTCTGTCATCAACGGAATCTCGCCGAAGAACACTTCCTCTTCTTTAATGTCGCGGATGGAAAGCGCTTCCGTTTCCGGATCCTTGTCGTAAACGGTGAGGCGAATCTTGACCTTGAGTGGAACGCTGTAGCTCATACCGCGCTCCTGACACTCCTGTTGGTCATGCTTGTGCTTCAATCCAACGGGCTCACCGCAGTTTTCGCAGAGTTGCGGCCGAACCGAATTGAACGTTCCACACTTATGACAAAGCGTCTCCCCTGCGGCCAGCGGATTGACTTTGATGGTGGATCCGCAATGCTTACAGTTCGCTCTCAGATAGTTCAGACCTTCGAGGCGGCCACACTTACATTGCCAGTTGCCAATTTGATATTCGACGAAGTCGAGCGTCGCGGTGCCACGGAAATCCGAGATGGGAAACACTGACTGGAAAACTGCCTGCAGTCCAGTGTTCTCGCGCTCCTCAGGCAGAAAATCCATCTGCAGAAATCGGTTGTACGACTCACGTTGAATCTCGATCAGATTCGGAATGCGAACTGCTGTCGAAATCTTCGAAAAGTCGACTCGCTCAGGCGCCTGGCTGGTACGTTTTCCTAACCCTGTATTTACTTGTTGAAGCAGATTTGCAGACATGAGAGGTTCCTTAATTCGATTTGTGAATGCAGATTTCGGACTGCGGATTCATAAAGCGCCCAGGGCCGCAATCTGAAATCCGCATTCTGCAATTTCCCAGAGACGCCAAGACGCGGTCAGGGCGCACAATGCCCCGACCGCTTAATCGCGAAAAAGCGGTTGATCTTTAGTCAAATTTTTTCGGAGTAACGCCAGCGCCTCAATACTCTTGTAACTTACCGAGCAAAACGAACAGTGTCAAGCGACGCCACGGTGCATCGTCGACAAGCCTGATGTCCAAAGTCCTGCGGCGATGCCCGGACTTTGGACTCTAGACGTTGGACTTACTTAACTTCGACAGTTGCGCCTGCGTCCGTTAATTTCTGCTTGATCGTCTCAGCCTCTTCCTTCGAAACGCCTTCTTTCACTGGTTTCGGGGCCGCCTCGACCAGGTCCTTGGCTTCTTTAAGGCCAAGCGCTGTTACTTCACGGACGACTTTGATCACATTGATCTTGTTGCCGCCGATAGCTTGTAGCACGACGTCAAACTCTGTCTTCTCTTCTGCTGGGGCGGCAGCTTCAGCTGCGCCGCCGCCAGCTGCAGGTGCGGCAACTGCCGCCGCTGCTGCCGAGACACCAAATGTTTCTTCCAGCGCTTTGACTAGCTGCGACGCTTCCAGCAACGACAGCTCTTTAACTTGATCGACAATCGATTGAATCTTATCTGTTGACATGGCCTTCTTATTTACTCCTGAAAAAGTTGCCGGCAGCTATAACCACCGCCTGTTCGTGGCTTGCTTGTCCGGTTGCATCTCGAACGTCGCTCGCCGCCTGACCGCTTCACTGACATTCACCACGCGGTCGTTAATTAATACTAAAACTACTGCGCGCCCTGAGCTTCTTCCTTCTGAGCGCGTATTTGATCCACGACAATCGCCAGGTTTCGTGCAACCGCGCTGGTCACCGTTGCCAGCCGCTGCGCCTGTGCGTTGACGAGGAACATAAACTTGGAAATCAATTCTTCCTTGGAAGGCAGGCTGGCGATCGCTTCCACATCGCGGAGCTCTACTACCTTGCCTTCAACAATACCGACCTTGAACTTGAAAATGTCGGGGTTCGCCTTGGTGAACTTCGTGATCGCCTTCGACAGTCCGACCGGATCCTCACCACTAAGGGCAATCGCGGTCACGCCTTTGAACTGGTCTGCTGCTTGCTCAAACGGAGTCCCTTCAGCAGCTTTGCGCGCGAGCGTGTTCTTCACGACCTCATAACTGACGCCCGCTTCCCGCAGTTGATTGCGCAGCTCCTGGTCCTTGGGCACCGTCATTCCCTTGAAGCCGACCAGCATTGCTGCCTTCGCCTTTTGAAACTGCTCAGTGAGAGCTTCCAAATCCTTTTGCTTTTGTGCTCTTGTTTTCATCGCTTTAGCTCTCCGTTCCTATTTGACATAAGCAGCTTCGTCCAGCAAAACCCCGGGGCCCATCGTCGGTGCAAGGTTCACCTTCTTTACATATTTCCCCTTGGCAGTTGACGGTTTTGCTTTGACCACAGCTTCGAGCAGCATCTTCGCGTTATCGCGTAGCTTGTCAGCATCGAATGAAACTTTGCCAACGGGAACGTGTATCACGCCGGTTTTATCAACGCGGTATTCAACTTTGCCGGCCTTCGTTTCTTTCACCGCCGTCTTAACGTCGAAGGTCACCGTCCCTGTCTTAGGGTTCGGCATCAATCCGCGGGGACCAAGCACTTTACCCAGTCCACCCACGAGACGCATCATGTCCGGCGTCGACACGACGGCATCAAAATCGAGCCAACCCTCTTTGATCTTGTTGACCATGTCCTCGCCGCCAACATAATCAGCACCGGCTTCTTCTGCTTCTTTGATCTTGTCACCCTGGGCAATAACGAGAACTTTTTTTGACTTGCCTAGACCGTGAGGCAACACGATTGTGCCGCGCACAAGTTGATCTGCTTTGCGAGGATCTACTCCCAGCCAGACGGTGAGTTCGACTGTTTCGTCAAACTTTGCGAAAGCTATCTCTTTTACTTTGGAAACAGCTTCGTCGAGGTTGTACTTCTTGCCCGGCTCGATTTTCTCAGCCGCGGCATTGTATTTCTTTCCGTGCTTCTTCATTTCTAACTCCGAGGTTCAAACGGTGCTTTCGCGCCTCCCTCTCTCTCAGGAATGAAGGACAATTTCATCCTTCATCCTTCCGCCTTCATCCTTCGATGGTGAGCCCCATCTGCCGGGCTGTGCCCGCGATGGTTTTGATAGCAGACTCCAAACTGGTTGTGTTCAAGTCCTGTAGCTTCGTCTTCGCGATCTCCTCGATTGTGGCCCGGGAGACTGTGCCTACTTTTTCCTTATTAGGTTTACCGGAGCCTTTCCCAATTCCAGCAGCCTTCTTCAGAAGGTCAGCGGCTGGCGGCGTCTTCGTTTCAAATGTAAACGAGCGGTCAGCGTAAACCGTAATGACCACCGGAATTTTCAGGTCCGGATCCATCTGTGCCGTCTTGGCATTAAACGCTTTGCAGAATTCCATGATGTTAACGCCGTGCTGACCGAGCGCCGGGCCAATTGGCGGCGCCGGATTCGCTTTACCGGCGGGAACCTGCAGTTTTATGTATCCCGTAATCTTCTTTGCCATAACTCGTGAATAGTAAATAGTGAATCGTAAATAGAAAGACGCGGGCGCCTATTTACTATTTACCATTCACTATTTACCGCCTTTCATTCATCTTCCGCGAACGTCACCTTCTCTACGTCGAGAAAGTTCAATTCAACCGGGGTCGATCTTCCGAAGATGGTAACGGTCACTTTCAGTGTCGACTTATCTTCGTTAACTTCTTCAACCTTGCCTGTAAAACTCTGGAACGGACCGGACTTGATACGAACTGTTTCGCCGGCCGCATATGAGAACTTCGGCTTCGGCTTTTCGGCAGCTTCCGCTTGCTGGTTAACAATTTGATCCACTTCCTGAGGAGTTAGCGGCGTCGGACTGTGTCCGCCAACGAAGCCGGTCACCTTAGGCGTCGACTTAATCAGATGAAACACATGGTCAGGAATATGGCCGCGCTCATCACAGTCAATTTGGACCAGCACGTATCCCGGATAGAACATCCGGGCAGACTCGATTCGCTTGTTGCCGCGCATTTCCACGACCGTCTCTGTAGGAACCAGCACTTTAGTGATTTGCTCCTGTAGCTCCATGTCACGGATGCGGGCCTCGAGACTATCGCGGACCTTCTTCTCGTGTCCTGAATACGTATGTAGTATGAACCACTGCTGCATTTAAGAGTGCTTCCTTGCCGATCAAGCTCCCGTTAACCATTTCAGCAAATTGCTGAGCTGGATCAATAAAAACGCCCAAATCTTATCGACTGCAAACAGGTAAATTGCGAAGAACACAACGGCCACCAGCGTAATGATGGTGGTGTTTTTGACCTCAGTCGCAGTCGGCCACGATACCCGGCGCAGTTCCGCACGCACATCGCGCAAAAACTGCGACATTCGTTCCAGCGGTCCCGCCCGTCTGCCCGTCAATCCGCGTTCGCGCCGTTCGCCTCGTCCCTCGGCGCCCTCACCAAAACGGGCTGCACGCGGCGGCGGCGGTGCGCTTGGATTTTCTATATCAGCCATGATCTACCAATCTCGTTGCTGCCGTTCCCTAATTTCGCTGGCAGGGGTACCAGGATTCGAACCCGGACTTTCGGTTTTGGAGACCGACGTGCTAACCGTTGACACTATACCCCTCCACTAAAGGATGAAGGCGGAAGGATGAAGGATGAAAACCAATAGCAGTCGGCCTCGAAGGATGAAACAGTAATTTCATCCTTCCGCCTTCATCCTTCATCCTTCACTTCGTTTCTTTATGATCAGTGTGTTTGCGGCAACGGCGACAGAACTTGCTGAACTCAAGCCGATCAGGCGTGGTCTTTTTATTCTTGGTCGTTACGTAATTACGGCTCTTACACACGTTACACTGAAGAACAATATTATCGCGCGGCATACTGGTATTTCCGGTTTCCGATTGCCCTTTCCGATCAAATTCAGTTGACGAACTCAGTGCATCTTTCCAATCGGCAATCGGCGATTGGAAATCCGCAATGTCCTTATTCCACGACTTCAGAAACGGTGCCGGCGCCGACCGTGCGACCGCCTTCTCGAATGGCGAAGCGTAGTCCCTTCTCCATCGCGATGGGCGCGATCAACTCGATCTCCATCGCCACGTTGTCTCCCGGCATCACCATCTCCACTCCCGCCGGCAAACTCGCCACTCCCGTCACGTCCGTGGTCCGGAAGTAAAACTGTGGCCTATACCCGTGAAGAACGGCGTGTGGCGTCCGCCTTCTTCCTTCGTCAGCACGTACGCTTCTGCCTTGAACTTCGTGTGCGGCGTGATCGAGCCTGGCTTCGGCGATTACCTGCCCACGCTCAATGTCCTTGCGCTCAACTCCGCGCAGCAACAACCCCACGTTGTCTCCCGCCGTGCCTTCGTCCAAAAGCTTCTTAAACATCTCCACGCCGGTGACTACCGTCTTTATCGTCGGTCTGATCCCTACAACCTCGACCGTCTCGTTCACCTTCACCACCCCGCGTTCAACTCGGCCCGTGGCCACCGTGCCCGCGTCCCTGAATCGTGAAAATGTCTTCCACCGGCATCAAAAACGGCTTCTCAATGTCGCGCGCCGGGGTCGGGAATGTAACTGTCCACCGCCTCCATCAGCTCTTCGACCGTCTTCTCCCATTCCGGATCGCCTTCCAGAGCCTTCAACGCTGAACCCTTGATCACCGGGATCTCATCGCCCGGAAACTCGTAAGCGCTCAACAGCTCTCTGACTTCCAGCTCCACCAGTTCCAGCAACTCCGCATCGTCTACCGCGTCCGCCTTGTTCATGAACACCACCATCGCCGGCACTCCTACCTGTCTGGCCAGCAGAATGTGCTCGCGCGTCTGCGGCATCGGACCGTCAGTAGCAGCCACCACCAGAATCGCGCCGTCCATCTGCGCCGCGCCCGTGATCATGTTCTTCACGTAGTCCGCGTGGCCGGGACAGTCGACGTGCGCGTAGTGACGATTCTTCGTCTCGTACTCCACGTGCGCCGTCGCGATCGTGATACCTCGTGCTTTCTCTTCCGGCGCCTTGTCGATCTGATCGAAAGCGATGAACTGCACCTTCGGGTTGTTCTTCCCCAACACCTTCGTGATCGCTGCCGTCAACGTCGTCTTCCCGTGGTCCACGTGCCCGATTGTCCCGATGTTCACGTGTGGCTTACTGCGATCAAATTTTTCCTTTGACATCTATTTTGGCCTCTTCAAAAAATCAATAATCAAAACTGCTCGCGCGAACTGAAACTGTGGAGCCCGCGATGAGATTTGAACTCATGACCTCCTCCTTACCAAGGAGGCGCTCTACCCCTGAGCTACGCGGGCTAGCGCAAGGATGAAGGCAGAAGGATGAAGGATGAAAGTGTCCGCTGCATTTATCTTCATCCTTCCTACTTCATCCTTGAGCCTTGCTTTTGGAGCGGGCGACGAGATTCGAACTCGCGACCCTCAGCTTGGAAGGCTGATGCTCTACCAACTGAGCTACACCCGCCCATCAACGATTGCAGATTTCGGATTTGGGATTGCGGAGTCGCGTTCAATTCAAATCCGCAATTCGAAATCCGAAATCCGACCAAATTCACCTGGTGCAGGGGGCAGGATTCGAACCTGCGTAAGGCGTTAGCCCGCCGGGTTTACAGCCCGGTGCCATTAACCACTCGACCACCCCTGCATACCCTGTCAAGTGCTTAGTGGAGCCGGCGAAGGGACTTGAACCCCCGACCCTCTGATTACAAATCAGATGCTCTACCAACTGAGCTACGCCGGCCCGCTATAGTGTGCAAATAGCGCATTCCGACAAAATGCGGATACTAACAATACGCATTCGAAAACGCAAGTCGCACTCAGGATTGCAGATATCTTAACACTCACACTACAAATTACCTGTCCGGACAAGGACCAAAAAAGACTTAGACAGATAAATTTTTAGCCTCATTCATCAATGACTATGAGTGGAAATAATGAGTGGAAGCGACTGGATTGCTCACGCGGCGTGGAGGGTCAATGCAAGCTTTGCACAAACGTCACTTAACGAGTAAGAAGTCAAACCCATGGTGACGCCTGGTTTCGTGTTGGTTCGTGTTCCGTGGATCGTCTTTCAGTCCCACGCCAAAGACTATCCAACACGAAGTGACTTTTCCTTCAAAGCTGTGCTTTCGCCGACCCATCAGAAAAAGTGAACTACTCGCGCACAGTAGTGATTCCTGATTCGCTCGTTCTGAAGTTCGACTCATGCATGGTTACGACCGATCTATAAAAGGAGCGGAAATATCCATACATGGAAAGAACAGCCGAAATCACTACCAACCAAAGCAACGCGCGGCCGGCTGTATAAAGGAGTACTTGCCAGTCGCTGCCGGTTGTCGCACCAGGCCCGGCAAGATGTTCCCATGCGGTTCTCAACTCGGGAACAGTCCAAAACTTTATCGCCGGAAACGGCAAACCGAAGTTAGCTACCGGGGGTTTACCAGCAACGCTCGAGACAATAAGGAGTGCGACGGTGAGCACCTGAAGCAGCATCTTAAACTTCCCCATTCGTGACGCAGAGATCACAACGCCGTCCACCGCTGCAATAGAACGCAGTCCTGTCACCGCGAACTCGCGACCAATGATGATCACTACGGCCCACGCTGGCGCCAACTGATTCTCAACAAGAGAAATCAAGGCTGCGGAAATTAGAAGCTTATCTGCGATCGGATCCAGAAGTTGGCCCAACCGCGTCACCTGATCTCGACGTCGAGCTAAGTGGCCATCCAGGTAATCCGTGAGAGCTGCACCGAGAAAGAGACCGACACCCAGGATGTGTCGCGGAAATCCCAACCAGTTTTCAGAAAAGGGTGTCAATAAAACAACAACCAGCAGCGGGACAATGAATATGCGCAGGAGCGTTAAGAAGTTGGGAAGGTTCACACGGGTTTCCTGAAGCTTTAAAGACGACGGTAGTTGCAGTGTAGGACTCGCTCAAAAATAGTGTCAAGAACCACTGGGAGCGGGGCGTCCCGACCGCATCGAACGCAGAGCGCCACCAGGTTTTGTAAGACTGCCTCACAATTGCGCGTCTGCCGCGCGTTGCGGACGAGACGGCCGCGCTCCCGACCAAGGCTTGCCTAAACACAAACTGCATCATTAGCCGATCGAAAGTGAACTTGCCGCCTCTACATCACTGGGCTAAGATTGTTGGTTCGCTGCACCTCGATATTCGCATCCTTGGCGGCGCACTTTGTATTCCATGGCTATCGACCAAATCACAGTTAGAGGCGCCCGCCAACACAACCTCAAGAATATTAATGTCGACATACCTCGCGATCGCTTCACGGTGATTACCGGCCTTTCGGGTTCAGGCAAGTCTTCTCTGGCATTCGATACGATTTACGCGGAAGGGCAGCGCCGCTACGTGGAGTCGTTGTCAGCTTACGCGCGCCAGTTCCTTGATCAACTCGAAAAACCCGACGTCGATTCGGTGGACGGACTTTCTCCAGCTATCTCAATTGAACAAAAAACCGTTTCACGTAGTCCGCGATCTACAGTCGGCACCGTAACCGAGATTTACGACTACATGCGGCTGCTCTTCTCGTCCATTGGGCAGCCACATTGTCATGTTTGCGGGGCGGCAATCACGCGGCAGAGTGTGGACCAGATCGTTCAAAACGTTCTGGCATTGCCGGAAGGCGAACGCGTCATGATTCTGGCGCCAATCGTCCGTGGCCGGAAAGGTGAGTTCAAGAAAGAGCTGGAGAAGCTTGCGAAGGACGGATTTCTGCGCGCACGAGTCGATGGCGAGCTGCTGTCTCTGGATGAAGAAATCCGTTTGGACAAACGGCGCAACCACACGATCGAAGCTGTGGTCGATCGACTTTTGATTAAGCCGGGGATTCGGGAACGACTTGCGCAATCAGTACAAACAGCCTTGAAGTTGACCGGCGGCGCCGTGCTCGTGTCGGTCGTTGACGGCGAAGAGAAACTTTACTCAGAACGCATGGCGTGTGTGATTTGCGGAATCAACGTCCCGCCGCTCGAGCCACGTTCATTCTCGTTCAACTCCGCTTACGGCGCGTGCAAACGTTGTCACGGACTCGGCACAGTGCTCGAGGTCGACCCGTCCAAGTTAATTCCTGACAGCGCTGAACCGGCTGACAAATTGTCTTTCATGGGAACCGTTGATCGTCAGGGAACCGCATATTTGAAAAGCGCCTTGACGGCAGTCGCCAAACACTTCAACTCAGATCCGAAACTACCCTACTGCAATCAACCTAAAGAAGTAACTGACGGTTTTCTGCACGGAGTTACCGGCCAGTTAACTTTCCGCCAGGGACTTTATTCATACCAAAGTCCATGGAAGGGCGCTTTGCGTTGGCTACGCGATCGACTTAACGAGGCGCCTTCGGAAAAAGTGGAGAAGGCATTAGAAGAATTGGTTTCACCAACCGTTTGTCCTGACTGCAAAGGGCGCCGCTTGCGCGCTGATTCGCTTTCGGTTCGACTTGGAGGGAAAGGAATTTCCGAGTACACGGCTCTGCCAATCGAAGACGCAGTGCAAGCATTTGAAGTTATTAAGCTAAACGCTCGTGAAGAACAGATAGCCGGTCAGATCCTGCGGGAGATTAGGAATCGCCTGCGGTTCCTGGAGAGTGTCGGTCTCGGCTACCTGACGCTCGACCGTTCCTCCGCAACTCTATCCGGCGGAGAAGGCCAACGAATTCGCCTGGCCACTCAAATCGGATCACAGCTCCGCGGTGTGCTGTACGTGCTGGATGAGCCTTCCATCGGTCTTCATCCGAGAGACAATCAAAAGTTACTGGACACCCTTTCGGCGCTGCGCGATCTGGGAAACACTGTGCTCGTCGTTGAACATGACGAAGAAACTATTCGGCGCGCAGATTACGTAGTTGATCTTGGCCCAGGTGCTGGAGCGCACGGCGGAGAAGTCGTCGCCAGCGGTACTCCGGAAGATGTAGCCAATAACCCGCGTTCAATTACCGGGCTATACGTGCGCGGTCTGTTGAAAATAGAAGTTCCGCCAGAGCGTCGTTTGGCTAACGGAAAGTATCTTAACAGTGCGCGGCGCTCGGGCCAACAACCTCAGAGACATCGACGTTTCAATTCCGCTTGGACTCTTGACCGTGGTAACAGGCGTTTCAGGCTCCGGCAAATCGACGCTGGTCGGTGACATTCTTTATCCGGCTCTCGCGCGCCATCTCTATGGTTCGCTGGCTGAACCAGGGGCCTGCGCCAGTATCGAAGGTCTTGAACACATCGACAAAGTCATTGAGATCGATCAGTCCCCTATCGGCCGGACCCCTCGTTCCAATCCTGCAACTTATACCGGACTATTTACTCCGTTGCGTGAGCTCTATGCGATGCTTCCGGAATCACGCGAACGCGGGTACAAGCCAGGACGTTTTTCGTTCAACGTAAAAGGCGGGCGCTGTGAAGGGTGTGAAGGCGATGGCATGAAGCGTATCGAGATGAACTTCCTGCCAGACGTTTATGTATTGTGCGATGTGTGCCGCGGCGCTCGTTATAACCGGGAAACGCTTTCGGTTAAATACAAAGGAAAGTCGATTGCGGAGTTGTTGGACACTACGGTTGAAGAGGCACTGCCTCTCCTGGAGAACGTTCCTCAAATTCAGCAAAAACTACAGACGCTGCTGGATGTCGGTCTCGGATACCTCAAACTTGGTCAATCAGCCACAACGCTTTCGGGCGGCGAAGCTCAGCGCATCAAGCTTGCGAAAGAATTGTCCAAGCGCGCCACCGGTAGAACTGTCTATATGTTGGACGAACCAACCACCGGGCTTCATTTCGCCGACGTTCATAAGCTGCTGGATGTTCTTCAACGAATAGTTTCGAGGGGAAACACTGTTCTGGTAATCGAACACAACCTCGACGTTATAAAGAGCGCGGATTACATAATCGATCTTGGACCAGAGGGCGGTGAACACGGCGGTCGGGTGGTGGTTGCAGGGACACCTGAAGACGTGGCGCGTTCGCGCCGTTCACACACGGGCCAGGTTCTACGTCCATTGCTTAACGGCCGTTTGGCACGAAACGGAAACGGAAACGGCCGGCGCGAAGACAAGCGAATCGCGTGATACTAGGTCATGATCGATTTATAATGTCATCCAATGCAGAAGATCGTTAAAGTCTTTCATTCCCACGCTGAAGCAGAAAAGGCCGATCGGGAGTTTTATAGATCCTTGACTTCCCGCGAACGGCTAGACATCCTGCTGACGCTTGTCGCCCGACACAAGAAAGCTGAACAGAATGAAACTCGAACCGGACTTGAGAGAGTTTATCGAGTTATTAAACGCCCGTGAGGTACGCTATGTCGTAGTTGGTGCGTATGCTTTAGCTTTTCATGGTCGCCCCCGTTACACGGGGGACATCGACTTTTTTGTGGATTCGTCATCTGACAATGCCCTGCGAATCAGTCAAGTACTAGAAGAGTTCGGACTCGTGAACATTGGTCTCGCACCGGCTGACTTTACGGCCGCCGATCAAGTCGTGCAGCTGGGCGTCGACCCTAATCGCATCGACATCATGACGTCAATATCAGACGTTACCTTTGACGAAGCCTGGCGCTCGCGCGAAGAAGGTGATCTGGATGGTGTTCCCGTCCAGTATATTTCGAAGGATTTGCTGAGACGCAATAAGGCAGCCGTGGGTCGCAAGCAGGATCTTGCAGACTTGGATCATCTATGAAAACGCGGAGTAGACCTTGCCGTCCGAATACGACAACGATTTAAAACCACTAAGTCTCGAAGGCGTCAGCACGTATCCGTTATCATCGCGTGTAAGCAAAGTTTCGCTTGATGATTTCGCATCTCCAATCAATGGAGATGCGTCTCTCAAAGATTATCTCGCCAGCCTGCCAAACATTCTCGCCGTTCAAAATTTGAGAGAACTCGCCGCGCGAATCCGAAGGGCCCGCGACACAAACAAACCGATAATTTGGGGCATTGGTGGTCACGTTATTAAGACAGGACTTGCTCCTGTCATTATAGATCTCATGAACCGAGGTTTCTGTGACGGCGATTGCGGCAAACGGCTCGGTACTGGTCCATGACGCCGAAATCGCTATGGTTGGTTCTACCTCCGAAGACGTGGATGCAACCCTGGGTGAAGGAATATTTGGTGGCGCCGATGAAACTGGAAAGCTGCTGAACCGGGCTGCAGAGGAAGGCGCAAAGGATGGTATCGGATTGGGTGAAGCGACTGGTCGTGCACTCGTGGGTCTTAATCCGAGACACTCTGCACAATCGCTGTTATGTGCTGCTTATCAATCACGCGCGCCATTTACGGCCCACGTGACAATTGGCGGCGACATCTGCCACTTTCATCCCGATGCTGATGGCGCGGCGCTCGGCCTTACCACACATACAGACTTTCGTTTGTTGGCAGAGTTGGTTCGAAGAATGGATGGCGGCGGGGTCTACCTAAACATTGGATCGGCTGTGACTCTGCCAGAAGTTTTCCTGAAAGCAGTAACCCTGGTGCGCAACCTTGGACATGAACTGACCAACATCACGACCGCAAATTTTGACTTCATTCAATCCTACCGGCCGCTAACCAATGTAGTTCGACGACCCACAGCTAACGGCGCCGGCCAGGGCTATTCAATTACAGGCCATCACGAATTAACAATTCCCCTGCTGGCGGCTCACTTAATCATCTCTGAGACCTAGGCTCCAAAACATGCAAGTCCACTTGACTTGCCTGAATCAAGTCAGATACTCTGCCCGCGCTAGTTGAAAACGGATTTCAATTTCAGCCTCCCATCACCACTAATTTGAAAGGTCTTTCCCGATGTTAGCCATCATGCGTCGCGTGTTCCGTGGAACTATTATAAGTCTGCTCATACTGCTAATCCTGTTACCAATACTTTCCGTTCAAGCCGGCGAACTAGCGGTCCAAGCCGAGCTTCGCGGCCGCGCACTCGACCTGAATCGAGCTGCAGTTGTGGGCGCTCGTGTGGTAGCTATGCGACACGCAGTTGAAGTGGCTTCGACGGTAACGAACGCTGAGGGCGATTTTTCACTATTGCTCGAACCCGGTGAGTATCTTCTTAAGATTTCCGCGCCCGGTTTCGCAGACGTTACTCAGTCGATCAAATCGAAACCAACTAACTTTGAACCCCTCGAAATCATTCTTCAGGTGGAGGGGCTCACCGGTAGCGTCACTGTCACCGACATGGCAGGTTACAACGCGATGCCTGTTAGCAGTGCCACTCGGACGCTCACACCTTTGCGAGATGTTCCGCAGTCCGTGACAGTGGTCACACGCGACTCAATCAAAGAACTGAGCATGCAAAGCATCGCTGACGTCGTCCGTTATGTTCCCGGCGTTACCGCTGTTCAAGGCGAAAGCAATCGGGACCAGATTGTGATCCGGGGGAATAACTCGACAGCGGACTTTTTTGTTGATGGCGTGCGAGATGACGCTCAGTACTTTCGAGATTTATATAACGTCGATCGCTTTGAAGCGTTGAAGGGCCCGAACGCGATGATCTTTGGTCGCGGCGGCGGTGGGGGCGTAATTAACCGGGTAACCAAGCAAGCGGGGTTCGCCTCATTCGGTGACATTACGTTGCAGGGTGGTTCACAGAACCACAAACGTGCGCTCGGTGATTTTGGGCGCGTGCTTAATGATCGCGTGGCATTCCGTTTCAATGGCGTTTACGAAAACTCGGGCAGCTTTCGCGATCAGGTAGACCTGGAAAGATTTGGTCTGAATCCCACCGCAACTCTGATCGCGGGGAAAGATACGACTTTCAGAGTTGGTTACGAACATTTTCAAGACAAGCGTACCGCCGATAGAGGTATCCCGTCGTTTCGCGGCAGACCCCTGGACATCGAAAGGTCCACGTTCTTCGGCAACCCAAACGAAAGCCCGTCGCGTGCCCGCGTTGATCTCTTATCAGGCTCCTTTGAACATCAAATCGGGCGACTAAACATTCGCAACCGAACTTTGTTAGGTGATTACGATAAGTTCTATCAAAACTTCGTGCCGGGCGCAGTCAACGCTGACGCAACCAGGGTAAGTATTTCTGCTTACAACAACACGGGTCATCGCCGGAATCTCTTTAACCAAACTGATCTTTCGTTCACAGCAAAGACCGGGACGATTCGGCACACGTTTTTGACAGGCGCTGAATTCGGGCGTCAGACGTCCACTAATTTTCGACGAACTGGCTTTTTCAATAACACGACGACCAGCGTTCTTGCCGATCTTTCAAATCCAACTATTGACATTCCGGTCACATTTCGACAGAACGCCACCGATGCGGACAATCGCGTGCGCGCAATCGTCGCCGCAGGGTATGTGCAGGATCAAATCGAGTTATCGCGAAAAGTCGAGGTGTTATTAGGTGTTCGGTTCGATCGGTTTGATCTGTTGTTTCATAACAACAGAAACAACCAGGAACTGGGCCGCATAGATAATCTTGTCTCACCGCGTGCGGGGCTCGTCTTCAAGCCGATTACAGCGCTATCGGTCTATGGAAGTTACAGCGTTTCTTATTTGCCTAGCTCCGGCGATCAGTTCTCTTCTCTGACGTCGGTAACGGAAACGCTTAAACCTGAGAAATTCAGTAACTACGAGGTTGGCGCCAAGTGGGACATTCGCGATTCGCTGTCTTTAACTGCTGCTGCTTACCGATTGAATCTAACTAATGCGAGGTCTATCGATCCAAACGATCCTTCTCGTATCGTTCAGACCGGAAGCCATCGCACCAACGGCTTCGAACTAAGCTTAAACGGGACCATCACACGCGATTGGAAGATCCTGGGAGGGTATTCATATCAGGATGCTTATGTGACAAGTGCAACGGCGTCTGCGGCACGCGGCGCCCGGGTGGCTCAAGTTCCTCGAAACACTTTTTCGTTGTGGAACAATTATCGCTTCTCTTCAAAGTTTGGCGGGGGACTTGGAATCATTCATCGTTCAGACATGTTTGCTGCGATCGATAACCGGGTGGTGCTCCCCGGCTACACGCGCGCCGATGCGGCCCTGTCTATTCAATGCCACCGAAAGCGTTTCGCTCCAGACAAACTTTGAAAACCTGTTCGACACCGAATACTTTGTCAACGCTCACACCAACGACAACATTTCACCGGGAGCACCACGCGCTGTTCGAGTTGCTTTGAATTGGCGCTTCTGAGGAATTCGATGGAATGGGCGATTACCGTAATGCATGCCGTCTAAGTTATAATTCCCTCCCCTAAACAAACGAGGGATTAAAGACGAATATATGCAGGCGAAAAACTAGCTCACTTCGAAACCATTCTCCTCGCGCAACTGCGCGAACATTCCGAACATGTGCGCGATGATCAGGCGGCTGCCTTGGAATTGTCCGATGATGGCGTGAATGGATCCCGCCGACTTGTCCTTGATGGATCACAATAAAGAGCTGGCGTTGCAACTCGGCGAGCGCGAATCTCAGATGGTCGCAGACATCGATCAAGCGCTGTTGAGGATCAAGGAAGGTTCGTACGGAGTTTGTGCGCGTTGCGGTAAGTTGATCGATGAACGACGGCTGGAGGCGTTACCCACTGCTCGATATGACGCCGCGTGTCAGGCTGAAATCGAACGCGCCAACGGTGACGAGACCGCCGCCCACGCTGTAAAAGAAATAGTGAAAAGTAAAAAGTGAAGATGTGTAAAAGCAAACCACCGGCGGCTTTGCTTTTCACTCTTCACTTTTCACTTTCACCTCGTACCACTTAGGCCTTCGGGTGCGCCTTATCGTAAACCTGAATCAATTTCTCCATCGAAACATGCGTGTAGATTTGCGTGCTCGAGAGGCGCGCGTGGCCCAACAGCTCCTGGATGTCGCGCAAGTCTGCGCCGCTGTCCAGCAAATGCGTGGCGAATGAATGTCGCAACGCGTGCGGGCTGATGTCATACTTGCCGGCGCACACGCCGAATGTACTTTATCCACCATCCGGCCCACCGATCGCGTCGTGATCCGCGTTCCCTGGTAATTCAAAAACAGCGCTTCCGGTTCGCGCTCCGAGATCGGTGCGTTGTTAAGAAGACCCATCGCGGACATCCAGATAAGCTCTTCATCGCGTCAAGCGCCGGTTCTCCAAAAGGAACTATGCGCTCCTTCCGCCGCTTCCCTGTCACCCGAATCAAACGGTTTCTGAAATCGATGTGACCAAGATTTAGTTTGGTTAACTCCGCCACGCGCACTCCCGTCGCATACATCAGTTCCAACATCGCGCGATCCCGTTTTCCCAGGTCCGTTTCGGTGTCGGGTGTTTCAATAAACTTGATGGCGTCTTCGATCGACAGATGTTTGGGAAGCTTCTTCTCGAGTCGGGGCGTGGAAACGAGCTTGGCCGGATTTTGTTCCAACACTCCCTCGCGCACCAGAAACTGAAAAAAGGTGCGCAGTGCAGCGAGCTTTCGCGCGATCGAGCTTTTCTTTTTTTGTGCGGTATGAAGTGTCGCCAGCCACTCGCGGATGGTTATGTGATCGATGTCCGTAAGGGCCGGAAGATTTCTTTTTCCGCTTTTTGGATGTGCGGGAGCCAGGTGATCTACAAACTGTTCGAGGTCACTTTGGTAGTTGCGTAAGGTGTGTTCGCTGACGTTGCGTTCGTAACGCAGGTGTTCGAGAAACTGAGTAAGCAGTTGCTCCATCAAGTGGTTACCAATCACTCGCGGCCACGTTCGCCGATTCGGCGAATAATAACCTCTGCGCGCCCGGACGCGTAGATCTTTTCGCGCCTTGATCCGCAGATCGATTACATGAAAGCTTCCGTCGCGGCGTCTCGGTGCCCGGGTAATAGCTGAACACATATTGTTGTGCCAGGTCGGCGGCAATGTTTTGAAAGGCCGACTCCAGCTCGGGCAGTACTTCTCGGAATGTAAACTGCGCCGCCCGTTTGGCCCGCTCAATTGTTCCATGCGTCGCTCAGCAGCTAACGCGCGCAAGTTGGCGTCATCGTAAAGCCCGGTTTGGACCACAAAAATCTGGCAATCGTCGGCCAGCACTTGTTTCAACGTAGCTGTCAAAATCGTTTCGGCTGGTAGTTTCAATTCCATCCGAAACGATCACCAGTATCCGGCGACCTTGGTAAGGCCGCAGATACGCCGCAGCATCAACAATCGCGTCGAACAACGAAGTGGACCCGGCGGGCTGACCGAAACTATCAATCGTATATTCGAGTCTTCGCAAGATCTTTGGTGAGCGGTTGGGCCAGATAACTGTCGGACTCGATCGAATAAATTGCCGCTTCGTCCGATGGCCGCAGTACTTTGCGAAAGAACCGTTTGGCGGCCTGTTTCTCAAACTCGCGAGATAAAGAAACGCTGCCGCTGTTATCAAACAACATCACCAACTTGACGCTGGTATCGGCGCGCGTCATCTCGCTGATCGGTCTAAGCTGACCGTCAACACGCAACTCGAAGTCTTCCAACTTCAGCCCGGTTATGGCGTTTCCTCCGGCGTCGACAACCGAAGCCGGAATAGGAACCAGGTTCGAACGAAACCGCACGATGTCATGCTCGTCAACTTCGTCGCTCAGTCTTTGGTTTTTGTGGCGCTGTCGGTTGGCTGAAGGCTTCGATCTCGCCGGAGTCGTGCTGCGTTCGGAGTCTTGTCCTGGGCGTGACGTCGGCCGTGGGTGACTTCGGATTCTTCTCTTTAATTCGGCCTGATTGAGCAGTAAGCCGTGGTGAAGCCGAGAGACCCAGAAATGCAGAACGAGCGCAAAGCAAGCGACGATTAATCGCAAGCGGTTCATGCGACTGGCCGTTGCGGCCGGTTGCGCGTCGAAAGTTTCGTGAAGCCAAGTGTCCCATTCCTTGAGAGCGAGTTCGATTTGAAGTTGATGCCGGTCGCGTTTTCCACGTACCCGCTTGCGATCTTGTTCGCTTAATGGTTCCAGCAGGGCAAACGTAATGTTCACCGGCTGAAAGTTTTTCGTTTCCGTCTTGCGCGACGTATCGCGCCAATGAGCCCGTGGCGCTTGAAGGCGGGGCACTAATCAGCTCCTGCCCATTCGCCAGCCGGGCCGCGTTGTGTCCGGCCAACCAACCCATCGCCACCGACTCAACGTAACCTTCGACGCCGGTGATCTGACCCGGCAAAAAAAATGTTTGGCCGGTCCCGCATCTGCATCGTCGCGGACAACACGCGCGGTGAGCAGATATAGGTATTGCGATGAATCTGTCCAAACTGCAGAAACTCCGCTTGTTCCATACCTGGAATCAGTCGCAGCACCCGCGCCTGTTCGCCGTAACGTAGATGATTCTGAAAGCCCAACAAGGCTGTACGCGTCGGCCATTAAATTTTCCTGCCGCAATTGGACTGCAGCATAAGGCTCGCGGCCGGTTCGTGGATCCGCTGAGCCCGACCGGTTTCATCGGGCCGAACCGCAGCGTGTCCACTCCGCGCCGCGCCAGTTCTTCAATCGGCAAACACGCTTCAAACCAACGCGTCTCTTCGAAACGCTGAAGCGGAACACTCTTGCGCTTCGATCAGCGCGTTGTAAAAACGAGCGTACTCTTCTTCGTTAAACGGACAATTCAGGTAGTCGTCGCCGCCCTTACCGTAACGCGCCGCGGGAAAAGCAATCGAACGGTCAATCGAATCAGCGGCGACAATCGGAGCGATCGCGTCATAGAAATAGAGTTGATCGCTGCCGGTGATCTTCATTATCTCGGCCGTCAACGCATCAGATGACAACGGCCCGGTAGCGATGATCGTGATTTCGTCCTCGGGAATTGTTCGCACTTCCTCGCGCACCAATTCAATCTGCGGATGACTTTCGATACGTTCGTGTAATCAACTCCGCAAACTTGTGACGGTCGACGGCAAGCGCGGCGCCAGCCGGCACGCGCGTCGCCGCCGCGACTTCCATCACAAGCGACTGCGCGCGTCGCAGCTCTTCCTTCAACAGATAAGAAGCGCTTCCTGGCTCGTCTGACTTTAGAGAATTTGAACAGACGATCTCCGCCAGCTTGTCCGTGCGATGGGCCGGCGTTTTCGTCACCGGCCTCATTTCAAACAGACGCACATGCGCGCCGGCTCGCGCGGCTTGCCACGCAGCCTCAACTCCAGCGAGACCGCCACCAATCACGTTGATCATGTTCATCGAACACATCCTGATCATCTACCTGCCGAGCCCAACAGGCACACGCCGTTTTCGCTAATCTTCATCACCGGTTTGCGATTTACAGCCCCACAGGGCGCGGTGGCTCAAAAATCCATTGCGGAAGTCCAATGTTGTAAGCTAGCTGATTTAAGAATAAAGATGAGATCAGCTGACGCCGCCGTTGTTAATCACAACCCGGTGCGGCTCGAGGATCAGTTTCTCCTTTCGATAGTCTTCCATTCTGGTGATCGTTCGGAGATCTTCGTCGTCAATCCTCATTAGCAATTTGCTGACGGTGTGGAACCAATACTTCCGCCGGGCTCCAGTCCGGAGATAAAACTCCACGACGTAGGCCGGACCGAAAGATTCAGTGTCCTTGTAAGAAATAACGCGAGCCAGGACATTCCTCTTTTTGAAATCGAGTAAATGATTCGCATCAAGGATCGCCTGGAGTCTGGCGGCATTTAATTCCGCGTCGGTAAGGTCTGAAACTTTCCGTCCTGTCCCAGCATCCAGGCAGATCTGTCATTTACTACGAACAACAGCCGGCCGTCTTCGAGAGCAAGGTCCGCGCGAGCCGAAGACGGAACAAGTACCTGCGTTTTCGCAGCTCCTGCCTGTTTATTGTTGGCCCAAACAGTCCATTCATAGGTCGCATCTTTAATGGCCCGGACGCGCTTCTTGCCACCGATGGCTTTCAGATAACCATTCACAACTTTTTCTGCTGAAGGTAACTTCCTCGGCGCGACTTTATCCTGCGCGCACACCAATGGCGCCGCGCTCGCGAAGACCAATAGACACAAAAGTAGGAGCATCGTTTTTGACGACCAAATTTGACGCTTGCGCTCGTACCGCTCACCAGCGTCCCGGTCTCTGAGGATAAAGAGGGGCGGCGCTGTCATTTCTTTGCGCTCCGCCTGGTTGTTGAAGCTTTCTTCGCACGTGCGCGGTGAGTATGCTGGCCTTCCGACTAGTGGATTTCTTTGCCGCAGACTTCCTGGTTGTTTTTGCGGATTTCTTCTTAGCGGCCTTCTTAGGCGCCTTCTTGGCGACTTTCGCAGGTTGTTTTCCTGGTGGATGAGTTCGCTGATTTCGCCGTTGTTTTACCAGTCGCGGCTCCTTTTCCGGCTTTCGGGCTGCCGATTCCGACTCTGTGGCCGGGCAGCTCGGCGTTAGGGTCGAAGTTTTCTTTCTCCCAGGGACGGTCGTGTTGCTCCGTTACCTGCCCCTGATTTTGTTGAAACTCAAACTCGTTTAAGTGGCCGCCGCGTATCTTGTACTGAAAGATTTTTTGGTTGGATCCTTTGGCATCACCCTTTCCCTTTCTGTTCGATGTCGCATGCTTGACACTGCAAAGTTTGCGTTCGTATATTGCAACTTCTCCGAACGATTCTTTGAAAGCCGGCTTAGCTCAGTTGGTAGAGCGTCTGATTCGTAATTAGAAGGTCGCCGGTTCAATTCCGGCAGCCGGCTCCAGTCTCTCCTATTAGTTCTCACATTAGCATAACCAAAATCATCTGAATTGGTGAGCGCGGTCTAGCATTGCAGACCGATCGTTTGCTTTCAGCCAAGCTCAACTCACTTGTGTTAACGTTGCGCCTGATGCGACTCACGCCCTGATCAAATTGATCGTTACGAGCCGACGGATATCTCGTGCTTGCAAGACTTCGTTAGTCACGAGGCTTGTGACCGTTGCGGGTCGAGCCGCTGGAACTGGTCGCAGGACTTCGAAGCCGGAAGACGGTTGCTTCGATCTTCTCGACTCGAGAGCAGAATCGTCTTACCGATGACTACTTTCTGGAATCCGGCGACAAGATTCGCTTCTTCTTTGAGGAGGACGCGTTCCGACCAGATGGAACACTAAAGCAATCGAAAGAACGTTCCATTAATAAGATCGGTCACGCGCTTCACGAACTCGATCGCTGAGTTCAGTTCGTTCTCGCGCTCGCCGCGTATTCGAGAGTTGGTTGACGACCTCGCAATCAAGAACCCACTGCTTCTCCAGTCCATGTATATCTTCAAGCAGCCGCGAATAGGCGGTGAAGTCAGTTGTCATCAGGACAGCACCTTTCTTTACACCGAGCCGTTTGATATCGCTGGATTTGGTTCGCATTCGAAGACTCAACTTTGAGAATGGGTGCTTGTGGGCCATACCCGGGGGACATAAATTGGGATTGAAGTCTCGCTGGATACGCGACGGCAATGGGGGATGAAGTTCGATGTCTTTGACACGCAACCGTGGCCCGAAGAGAAACTTGTCCCACTCGAAGTTAAGAAAGGCAGCTTGATCATTCTTCATGGCCTGTTGCCTCATAAGAGTCTGGCAAACAGATCTGCGCGTTCACGACACGCATACACGCTTCATGTGATCAGCGGCAACGTGTTCTATCCTGAAAACAACTGGCTACAGCGTCCGATCAATAATCCGCTACGCGGTTTTGAAGCCTTGCACAAGAAGTCCTTTAACAAGTAAGAGGTCAACGTCTGAGTTCGTGTTAGTTCGGTAATTCGTGGATCGTCTTTAAGTTCTACGCCAAAATCGATCACTGCACGAAACAACACGAAGAGTCGCTTCTGTGTCAAGCCTGGTTTTGATTAAGTGTTGGGCTAAGTCGAGGGCTAAGTAAAGAAATAGCAGGAGTTAGGTGGTTCCCCGAAGGAGTCCGCGGAAGATGCCCTGAATCGCTACCTGGTGAGCTGGGAGAGTGAGCGGCTCATGTTGAGAGTTGGCCGGACGAAGTTCTACATCTGATCCACGCCGGTATAGTTTCTTCAACGTAGCGCGATCTTCGTCAATCAGCCGAGCCACCACAATCTCGCCATCATGAGCTTCGGTTCGGTTTTCAATTAGGGCAATGTCGCCGTCGCAGATGTGCTCGTCGATCATCGACTCACCCTTCACTCTCAGCGCATACACTCTGCTTGGATTGACCCGGCCCAGCAGGAACCGAGGCACCGCAATACTCTCATCGCATTCAACTACATCAAGCGGCGCACCCGCGGCGATCCGCCCGAGCAGTTTCACTTCGCACAACGCATCCGGATCAGAGTTAACCATCTGAGGTTTAACTCTAAGACTGAATGAACCACCTTCGCGAATGCGTTCGACCAGACCGAGTCGTTCGAGCGCGGCAATATGTTTCGCAATCGTCGCGCGTGACTTAACTCCGAAGTGTCTGGCTATCTGTGCGTATGAAGCTGAATGGCCGTGCCGCTCAGAGAAGCGAATGATGTAATCGAGAACGTCTTTCTGTCGTTGCGTGCGCGGGAGCATAAGTTCGAACTGACGGATACGGCGATTGAGAAGCGAGACGACCCTTTGAGATGACGACGCATTTTATGGCGCGCTTATGAAGGCGTCAAGCGTTATTGCGCAAGTGAACCGTCTCGCATAGTAAGTTGCGAGCAACGATCTCGAGTTTGCGCGAACTATCGCTTTACTGAATAGCGCGAAAGTGTACGTGGAAAGATACGAACGCCGGCAGGCATTTGAGCGAGCGGTATCGGAGTGCTAAGCAAGACCTCTTTGCCTTTCTTGCCATAGACCGCTTCATTTAAATCGTTATCGGGACTGATTACCACGCCTTTCAGTGCTGCACCGATGAAAGCACCTTTGCTACGCGAGTATGAAAGGATTCCTGCATCAAGTGTTGTATTCGTAGAAGCCGCGATCTCTCGACCAATTGGCCCAGCTACTACTCCAGCTTCGCCACCCATTTCAAACTTGTCTTCCAACAAGCCCTTTACGCCATCTTCATTCATGATCAGAAAAATGTAATCATTCTTCTGCGCACCAATTTGAGCACCGAAACTTCCGCCGCCGAGATTGAAAAATGCAGGCGCCGTCCAACCGCCGCTCACTCGCCTGCTGATAACGCCTTTGCCGCCCCTGCCGCCAAATATAAAAGCCGCTTTTATGACGCCAGGGAACACGGCGATGGCTTCGGCTTTGTCCAGCAACTCTTGCGGAATAGCCTTTTCACGAATATTCATGATTTCAGTGAACGTCTGCGGCCGCCTCGCCGGAACGCTTGGTCGCATCTTGTAGTCTGGAATTTTTCTGCGCTGGGGTTGGTACCGCAAAAGCGAATAAAAGCAGCGAAATAGCGAATAAAGAGGTAATTGCGCGATAAAACGAAGTAGTCATTAATGCCTCCGACCGGGATGAATTTTTACTGGGGAGAGTAATACTAGAAACTACGACGAACAGCAAAAGGGGGTGCAAACGCGTCTTTACCGGATTACGGCGAAACGATACGACTTGGGCTGTCCATTACTTTGCACGCGCGAACGTCTGGTTACTCGCCGTCTTATTGCAGAGTTTTGAATTCCGTAAACACCTACCTCCGCCGCTTCTTGCAATTGCAAATCTTCAGGAGTCTCCTCAGCTCGTAAAACTGAAGCCTGCTCATCTGCGCTCACCAGTGAAGCTTGTGGCTGTTGTACGAGGGCCATTCCGACTAACGCACCTGTGGCAATTCCCAGCGCGACAACCAATACCAGCGATCGAGAACTATTCGCGAATAGCTGACCCGTCCTCTCGACAAGGATCGTCACTCGGCTTTTTGGAATCGGTCTGACGGGTTGGGCCTTCGCGCTGGCGTGTTCATCAAATTGCGGAGTCTGAAGGTCTGAACCACTCGCTGATGCCGTTATGTTTCTGTCGTTACCAATCATTATTTATTACTCCAACAAAATTACTTCACCAAAGCAGCCGAAACGAAACGAGACACTTTTGTACCTCAGCTTATGCAAATGCAATTAGAAATCCAAAGTACGTGTTTGAGCGCAAAGCAAGGAATTCTTCACAAACAGGCAACAACAGGATTGAGAGGATTCAGGCGGGATTGCTTAGGGTGAACGAATAACGACTCCGGGATTCAAATACTTACACGATTCAAGCGCAGAGCATTTGCAATAACTGAAACCGAACTGAAACTCATTGCGGCTGCCGCGATCATCGGACTCAGCAATACTCCGAAGAATGGATACAGCACACCGGCAGCGATCGGTACACCGAGAACGTTATAAACGAATGCAAAGAACAGATTCTGCTTAATGTTCCTCATGGTCGCACGACTCAAACGAATCGCACGTACGATGCCGCGCAGGTCTCCGCGGACGAGCGTGACAGACGCACTCTCCATTGCAACGTCAGTACCTGTGCCCATTGCAATTCCCACGTCCGCTTGGGCCAGCGCGGGCGCGTCATTGATTCCATCACCGGCCATCGCTACTCTTCTGCCCTCGCTTTGAAATCTTTTAACGATTTCAGCCTTTCGACCTGGCAACACTTCGGCAATGACATCGTCGAGACCCAGCTTGCGCGCGACAGCCTTCGCGGTGGTAGCGCTATCACCCGTAACCATCACGATTCTCAGCCCGAGTTCATGTAGCTGCAGAATTGCTTCGGGTGTTGACTCCTTGATTGGATCGGCAACACCGAGAATGCCGGCAAGCTGCCCATCGACACTGACGAACATCACCGTTTGCCCTTCGCCTCGCAACTCTTCCGCGCGTTGAGCCAAATCGCTGACGTCAACGTGCAAATCCTCGAGCATTGCCTCGTTGCCAAGCGCGACTTGGTAGTGGCCTATCCGCGCGGTTACCCCTTTACCTGTTAACGATTCAAATTCTTCAGCGCTCTGCAATTTGACGCCGCGTTCGCGGGCTGCAGCAACGATGGCTGCCGCCAGCGGGTGCTCGCTGTTTTGTTCCAGACTTCCGGCGAGCTCCAGCACTTCGAGTTCAGTTCGGCCCGGAATAGGTAAGATCGTCACCAGTTTTGGTTTTCCCTCCGTGAGCGTTCCGGTTTTGTCCACTACCAGCGTATCAACATCCCCCAGCACCTCGATCGCTTGCGCATCCTTGAATAACACTCCTAACTGTGCGCCCTTCCCCGTCGCCACCATGATCGACATCGGCGTGGCAAGCCCGAGCGCGCACGGGCACGCGATGATCAAAACCGCGACCGCGTTAATTAAGGCGTACGCCATACGCGGTTCAGGGCCGAACATAGCCCACACAATGAACGTGATGATCGCAACCAAAATTACTGTCGGGACAAAATATGCCGCAACCTTGTCCGCCAACCTTTGAATGGGAGCGCGGCTACGTTGCGCCTCGGCAACCATCTGCACAATCTGCGCCAGTAGTGTTTCGGAACCGACGCGCTCGGCACGCATGACCAACACGCCATTTCCATTTACGGTCCCACCGATCACACGATCGCCGGGACGCTTCAACACCGGCATCGGTTCGCCGCTAATCATCGACTCATCCACCGCGCTGGATCCTTCAGTTACGATTCCGTCCACCGGAATTTTCTCGCCGGGTCTAACACGCAATAGATCTCCCACGACGACGTCATCAAGCGGAACCTCTTCCTCGTGGCCCTTGCGCAGGCGTCGCGCGGTTTTCGGCGCGAGTCCTAAGAGGGCCTTGATTGCGGCGCCTGTGCGTCCGCGCGCTTTCAGTTCCAGCACCTGGCCCAGCAAGACGAGAGTCGTGATGACGGAAGCTGCTTCGAAGTAAACAGGCACGCTCCCACCGTGGCCGCGAAATGAATGCGGGAAAATATTCGGGAACAGTGTTGCGACGACACTAAAGACGTAGGACACGGTCACGCCCAGGGCGATCAGCGTGAACATGTTCAAACTACGATTCACCAGGGACTGCCAGCCGCGGACAAAAAACGGCCAGCCACCCCACAACACAACTGGCGAGGCTAGTAATAGTTGAAACCAGGCGAGTCCTTGGCCGGAGATACGTTGTTGAAGAGGTTGACCGGGGATTAAGTCGCTCATGCCGGCGGCGAAAACCGGCAGTGTTAGAACCACACTTACCCAGAAACGACGCCGCATGTCGATCAACTCGTGATTGTCTTCATCGTCGAGCGAAACTGTGCGCGGCTCGAGCGCCATTCCGCAGATGGGACAACTGCCGGGTGCATCCCGGACAATCTCGGGATGCATTGGGCATGTGTATTCAGTTTTCGATTTCGCTGGAACAATCGTTAAAGGCTCCAGGGACATTCCGCACTTCGGACACGGCCCGGGTTTGCTTTGACGAACCTCGGGATGCATCGGACAGGTAAAGACAGGAAGGTCAGAACCGGAGCCAGACTCTGCGGTGGAACCAGACTGAGCAGCGATGTTTTCTGCGCGAATGATTCGGAGTGGTTGAATAAGCTGCGGAGCTGGCTTATGAAGAAAACGCTCGGGATCTTCCCGAAATTTTTGTAAACAGCTCTTGCTGCAAAAGTAATAGGTGGTGTAGTTGTGCTCAAAAGAACCGGCCGCGGACTGCGGCTTAACGGTCATCCCACACACAGGATCAATGAATTGCGCGGACGTTTGATCCGATGCACTTTTTGAAGTGTCGTTTGGCTGCATTCGAGGCTCGTAAATAGTGAGCCGCGATTCTAACTGACGTTCAGGTGAGGATCTAAAGGATGAGACAGTGCGAAAGGGATGACCGACCGCGCCACGTTAGCGCAGGCCGGCTGCATTGTTGATTAGTTCATCTTCGTCTAAATGGTACCGCTTGATCTTCGCGTTGAGGGTGGCCACTTTCATATTCAGTAGCTTCGCTGCTCTACGCTGGCGGCCTCGAGTGCGTATGAGGGCATATCTGATGTTCTCGGCTTCAAAACGGTGAACCTCGCTGCGCAGATTAAACTCAGCCGCATTATCGAACGTCGGCGACTCCCGAATGGCATCAATCTCACTGAGAATTGCAACCACGAGCATTCGCAACGCTTCAATCCGGTTAACCAGAGCGGCGTCGCCGTCGTGTTCGATGAAACGCTCGATAGGCCTGAATATCGGGCCGTCGCTGTGACTAGTTAAAGCAGGTTCTGGCATTGCTCAGCCCTCTGATTGGTTACGGTGTGTTTCATTGGGATCAGTTGCCGAAGCAGAGAAACCGTTTCGCCACTCGATGTTGTAGTACTTGATTTTGCTATTTAAGGTTGAAGCCTTCAGCCGCAAGAGTCTCGCGGCACGGGTCTGACTTCCCGCCGATAGTTTGAGGGCGCGGCGGATCAAATCAATTTCAAAACGCCGCACCTCATCATAAAAGCTGATTCCATCCTTAACGTCGGGAGGCCGAAAGGTATCGACTGCTTCCAGTGCGCCGGAAATAGCCTCGGAGAGCTCCCTCAAAACTCGCAGGCTGATTAAGTTACGGTCGGCTCCTTTTAGCTGCGGCGCATTTACGGCGTTATTACTCATCACGGGACAATGACCTCCTAGTTTGTAAGCACTTACCGAAACAAACAGGGCAACGGCTGTTCTTACCTGTCCAGCGTCAATGAATTGAGGCAAACCAACACTGATCCGCTGACTTGTTCTGCTGAGTGTAGTTTGCCGGTTCCAATGCCCTTGTAAATCTGGAGCAGAGAGCGTGACTCAATTAAAGCGGCCTCCTCGGGGGGAATCATTGAAACTTCTGCTCCACACTCGCCGCACCATGTCGGGCGCTGAGACTCCATAGATTGAATGACCAGCGTTCTGGAAATCGAGACCTTCAGGGTCCGCCGTCGTCTTCGGGTCACGTGTCGCATCAACCGAGTTTCCATTTTTTTGGATTTCACTCTTTAAGCAACCAACCGACCCGCGTTTACTTCATAAGAGCGGCTATGGCTGGAGGTGAGCTTCACCAATAGCATTCTCTATCAGTTCCACCGACATCAAACACTATCAGCCTCTGCTCACCTCGGCGCCACTCTAAGTTGAGTGGAACGAAAAGTCTTGAAAGAACCTTGATGGCTTCTTGAAAGATTTCTAAAAGGGGTGTTGTGATGTCTGCAATCCGTAAAAAATCGATTCACTTCTATGAATTTGGCCCCTTCCGACTCGACGCGGAGGAGCGTCTCTTATTTCGAGGCCAGGAAATCGTCCCTTTAACTCCCAAGGTGGTGGAGACCCTCCTGGTGTTGATTGAGCACCGCGGGCAGCTTCTGCAGAAGAACGCGTTGATGACTGCGCTTTGGCCGGACACATTTGTCGAGGAGAGCAGCCTGGCGCAAAACATCTCGCTCCTGCGCAAGGCGTTCGGGGAAGAGCACGGCGGCCGCCAATACATCGAGACGTTACCGAAGCGCGGATATCGTTTCGTGGCTGAAGTGAAAGAGGTGCATAAGCACGATGGAGCGTTTTTACTGCATCGTGTTGAGAATGCCGAATTCGTAATTGAAGAACAGGAGGAGGAGGAGGTAACCGAGAGCGTCATTGCTCTTCAGGCTAGTTCGACCAAACCTTCGACTGCAGGCCGTGGGTTCTCCAAGCCACAATTCTATGCTGTAGCCGGCTTCTGCGTTCTTGCGCTCGCCGCCGCCGTTTATCTAGTTCAGACTCGCTGGAATAGAAACCAGCCTCCCACGACGCCAAGGTCGATTGCCATCCTGCCGTTCAAGAACCTCGATTCGGAGAACGAATCCACCGGTCTGGGCATGGCCGACGCGCTTATCTTGCGACTCGCCCGGCAGAATCAATTGCTGGTGCTTCCCACCAGCTCGATTTTTAAGTATACGAAGCCCGACGCTGATGCCCGGTCTATTGGACGGCAGTTGGGAGTCGATGCAGTTTTGGATGGAACGATCCAGCGCTCTGGAGAACGCCTGCGCGTTACCGCCCACCTCATACGGGTCGGGGACGGCGCAACTCTTTGGACAGGAACATTCGACCAACAAGTAACTGATATTTTCGTAGTGCAAGATGCAGTTTCCGAACAGTTGGCCCACGCTTTGACTGTTACGATAACTAAACCTGACCTCAAGCTTAGAAAACCCCAGACGCAAAACGCGGAAGCGTACGAGTTGTACACGCTCGGTCTGTACTTTTGGAACAAGCGAAGCGAAGAAGGACTGAAAAAGGCTATTGATTACTTTAATCGAGCCATCGAAAAGGACCCGAATTTCGCCGTTGCATATGCCAGCTTGTCAGACTCTCATATGCTCGTTGGTCATTATCGTTACGGCAATGTCACGACGCGAGACGTATTGCCAAAGGTGAAGGCCGCGGCCGTCCGCGCATTTGAGTTGGATCCCAATTTGGCTGAAGCACAGGCCGCGATGGCGGTTGTCAATGCGTTGGAGGGTGACTACCCATACGCGATGAAACTCTATCAGAGGGCGATCGAGCTAAATCCGAATCTCGCCACTGCGCGTCTTCGATATGGCTACCTTCTCGTGCATGTGGGACAGCTGGACGAGGGTATCCAACAAATGCAGCGCGCCCATGAGCTGGATCCGCTATCTTCAACCATCGACGTAAATTTGAGTGCTTACTATGGATTAAAACAAAATTGGGATCTAAGTATGAAGTACGCGCGGATGGCATTGGAGTTAGAGCCGGAGGTCTGGCAAGCGCGACTAAATTTGGGCGAAGGTTTGGAGGCAAAGGGCCTTTACCAGGAAGCCGAAGCTGAATACAAGAAGCTGGAGCAGGAGGGTCGCGTCATGATTGCCAAACAGCAACTGGCATATCTTTACGCCGTAACCGGTAGACTCAATGAATCGCGTGCTCTTATTGCTGAGCTGGAGAAAGCTCATAACGAGCGGAAAGCCCCTCACACGACGGCGCATCAGATCGCTCTTGCCTACATCGCTTTGGGTGAACAGGAGAAGGCCTTCGAATGGTTGGACCGCGCATTCGAATCGCGCGCAATAATCGCCACGGACTTTCACCACGGTCATAAGCTCGACCCGGTGCGATCTGACCCTCGCTTTAAAGACTTGCGCGAGAGAATTCAGGCTCGACAGAGAGCCACACAGGAATCGGTGGCCAGAGCCAGACGGCAGGCTTTGGAATAGCTGCAGCTCGGAAGTCGCTTAATACTCGAGATATCCGTCGTAAATCATGTCAGCAACTTTGAAGCGCTTGTCGAGAGTAAGCTTGTTTGAAATCTCAGCAACGAATCTCACTTCGCCGCTTCTGGTATTAAGAAACGGTGCGCCGTCGACCTCGCGAGGAAAAATAAACTTAGCGCCCAGACCATCAGGGGACGGCGGCTGATACACCTGCAGAAAAATACGCTTACCGTCTTTGCGCTCTAAATAGGATTTATTCTTGAGGACTTCAGCCACTGCGCTGCCAAACGCTTGAGTGGCCCGTCCAAGATAACGCTGATCCTGGGATTCAACCGTTACTGTCACCGCAATCCAACGGTCAAAGTTTCGCCCTACGAAATCTTCCATATAGGCCCGGACCTTGACGACATCGTCAGCGGACTGTCGCGACGCGATTGAGTTAGCAATCGCTTGCCGGACAGGTTTCGCCGACAGGAATCGAATGCGGTATTTAACGCTCGTAGCCTGGTTGGTTGCGCCCGCGCGATCATCCGGTGCTACCTCGGGATTGCTCCCCCCTCCTCGTGCGTCAGACGCTTTCGGAAGACGGAAGAACATTTCGGAAATGTCGGTCTCCGTTTGGGTCTGTGCCCATGGAGAATCGTTAAGCATTTTTTCGGTCTCCTGCTTCGACCACTCGTTCCATGGTTTTTCATGCTTCTGAGCACTTATCGAAAGTGGCCAGGACACGAGGATTAGAAATAGAACTGCACTTTGAGATTTCATAACCGTCTCATTAACACTAAGCTTCAGCCCCATGCGAAATGCGAACCGGAAAAAATATCTACCGATTCAACCGTGCTGGTAAACCGTTAAACGGTTCAAAGAATTGAAACAGGTCCCTTATCACCGGGCTGAAGCCCGGTGTTAATGAGATGGCTTCGCGCCAACGGCGATTAGACTTCTGGTGTAAAGCCAGGCGGCGGGAGAAATGTAAACAAAGAAGAGGAGTGCGGGCTCCGCACTCCTCTCCTGAAAATGAGGTTTAGAAGTTAAACCTCAGTACAAATTGAATCGGACGTCCACCTGGATCATTGGTGGTGGAGATATCCTGGTAGGCCTGCGTTACCCTGCCAAAGTTAGGCACGGCAGCTGGGCTAAAGTTGGGGTTTAACAACGCCGTGGTTCCATTGGCTCCAACAAACGCCTGATCAACGGCAGAACTACCGCCAACCAGGAAATTGATATTGTTGAGAGCATTCAGGAATTCCACACGCAGCTCGAGATTAGTGCCTTCAGTGAAGCGAATCTTCTTCACCACACTCATGTCGAAACGTACGAATCGCGGCCCCTCGAGAATCAGATTGGAGAATCCGCACTGACCCGAAAAAGCCTGCAAGCATCCGTGGCTGTTGTTGGGAGCTATGTATCGACCCTGGGGTACGCCGAGCGCCGAATAGCCTAATGGCGCATTCGGGTTCGCGGCAGTAGCCGGGCCCCTTGTCACGACGCTAAACGCGCGTTGCGTGTTAAGCAGGATGTCGTCTGGTAACCAGTTGACCCTGCGGTTTGGTAGCCGCCGAGCATCAACCGCCTCTTGCAGCTCGTCTACGGTCATGCCCACCAATTGCACGTTCCCCAGCGCGAATGGCCTGCCGCTTTGGATTCGACCTGTGCCGTGGATCTCCCAACCGCCGATAAGACGATCGGTTAAGCCGTTGGCATCGGTAAATAACGTGCGGCCACGGCCAAAGGGCAACTCATAAATCCAGTTGACCTTGAACGTGTGCTCCAGGTCCTGCGGCGCACGGAACTTCTCCAACGCTTCGTTCTCCGCCCTAAGCGTTAACGGCTGACTTAGTACGGTCTGACTTGAAGCGAAGAAGTTGGAAAGTGATTTGGACCACGTGTAGTTTGCCTGTAACAACAGTCCGCCGGAGAAGCGGCGTCGTACTTCCAATTGCAGGGCGTCGTACCATGTGTCCACATCGTTAGTGGTAAGCGAAGCTCCGCCGAGTTTGCCTGGATTCACGACGAAGAAGTTCGCCGGCAACCCTGCCGCTGCTGCATTTCCCGCAAACAGTCCGGGGTTGTTGACGATCGCGTTCGCGAACCCAAGCGGTTGAGCGAAGTTCGGGTTCAAGTTGGCAACACGGGCGGCACTGGCAAAGTTTGCACCGCCTGCAGCCAGGTAGCTGGCGGGATCGTTTGCTGCAGAAGCCGGCAAGCCGGTGAAGAACCCGAGTATGCTTGGCAAAGGCGAGGTCCCGGTGCCTGGCCCAAAGTATCGGAAGTTGTTCCCTCTACCCGCAGCCTGATTGGCCGCGAGGTTGGCCTGGGCCAATCTGAACTCATTCAAAAATCCGTTTTCGACCATATTGACTTCGTTCAGGTTGTACCGTCTCCATAGATCCTTGCCGCGAGTACCGACATAGCGGGCCTCGACGACAGTGTCTTTGGAGATTTCCCGTTGTAGACCGAAGCTCCATGAATGGACCACACCCGTCTTCAGGTTCGGGTCAAATCCAAAGGCAGCATCGAAAATATCTGCTTCCAACGGAAATGTCGGAGTGCTTGGGAAAGACGGTGGCGCGAGTGCGGCACGGTCTCTAAATAGAGTGCCGAGCGGCAAGGTGCCGTCTGCAGTGTCTTTGTTGATGGTCAGAAAACCGCCGGGATTGCTCTGGATAGTGCTGACCACGTTGGCAAGACCTTCACGAACGAAAGCCATGGAATAGCCGCCACGAATTACACTTTGACCGCCACTTCCAAAGAGACGACCGAGAACACCACTCTGCCAGTTTGGACTCCACGCGAAACCTACGCTGGGCGCGAAGTTTTTGTAATCCGTCTTGAACAACTTCTCGCCGATTCCCAACTGCGTGAACTGGGTCGGCTGTCCAGTAAGCGTCCCCGGCCTGAAGAGATTGCCTTCACCTGAAACCCCAAAGAGTCCCGCGTAACTAACTCTCGCGTAGTCAGCGGTGTCGGAAGTTGCCGCTTCCTGTGGCTCCCAACGCAGGCCAAAATTTAGTGTCAGGTTGGGACGAAGCCGCCACGCATCTTGCGCAAAAAACGCATACTGACGTTGACGAAAACGAGCAACCAGCAGACCAGGCGTTTCAAAAGTACCGCTGGTTAGATTCGCGTTCCGATCGATCGACGTGATTCTTCCAGTGAGCGTCGCATAGAGCTGCGCCGCTAGCGCAATATCTCCCCCTGAAGCGCCGGGAAAGTTGGCTGGGTCGAAGAACACGTTTTCCGCTGGATCGCCTTCGGCGATTCCCAGGTTGATTCTGGGAACGATGTAATCAATGTCCTGCGACCAGGGCTTCACCAGTGAATAGCTGCCACCAAAATTGAAGGTATGCGATCCCTTCACCCAGGTGACTGTATCTGAGAAGTGAAAGCTGGGTGTGTTTCGCCGGCTCGGCCCGAGGCCGAACAAACGTAAGAATCGCTGTGGGAAGGCAGCCACTGCGGACGCATCAGTTATTCCGAGGTCAAACAGGTTAAGGTCGAAGCCTCCCTGGTTCTCAAATTGGGCAGTCGTAATTGTGCCGCCGAAAATTGAGATACCACCGAGCATGCCGAAGCGTGCTTCATTGGTAATGTTGGAGGTCAACGTCGAGCGCAACGCTGTGGTATTGCTCCAACGTTGCGAGTCCTGACCTGCGGAATTTGGAAACCCTGGGAATGCCGGATCAGTTTGATTGAGGAAGTCTACTGGCTTGCCGCCAAACTCCTGATAGTTCCAGATGTTTTCCAAATGGTGATTGTCGGTAAGCTTGAAATCCAGGCGTACCGCTGTGAAATCGCGTTGCTGTCCGCCAATGCCGACAAAGTTAAAGTCATCGCGATTCAGATCGTCTGCCCTGGTTTGTACTGCACCCTGGCTGGTCGAGGCTCGAATCGCAGCGAGCAGTGGTCCAATTGTCGGATCAACGGTTGAAGGTAAACCATTAGCTGCGGCTAACGAGAGAAGATTCACACTCTGAATTCCCCCGGGCGCTCGATAACGGAATACACCAGTCTGCGCGAGTGGACTCAAAATCACTCGCTGACGCAGTTGCTGCTCAGGCAGGCGAAAGTCTTCGTAGTTTACGAAGAAGAACGCTCTGTCGCGTCCGTTAAAAACTTTCGGTATCCAGATTGGCCCACCGACGCGGCCACCCTGTTGATTCAGGAGTATGCGATTGATTGGCGCTTTCCCGGTGCCCGGGTCCTCCGCCAGGTTTTGGTTGTTGAAGAAATAGTTCGCAGTAAGGGTTGGCTCGCGATGATACCAGTACAAGCTGCCGTGAAAATCGTTCGTGCCACTGCGCGTCACAAATTTGATTTGCACTGCACCGTCGCCCGAGCTTTCCGCTCCCGGAGTTGCAGTCGATACGGTCACTTCGTCGATCGCATCAATACGCGGACGCACGAAAGTGAAAAAGCCGTCGTTTGAACTGATGAGTTGATCCTGAACGTCCGTGCCGTCGATCGTTATATTGAGCGCCCCTTTCGGCAAGCCGTTCACGGTTGAAGTTCGCGGCCGGCCGGTAGTCTGGACGCCAGGCAATAACGTCACCAGGTCGAGAGCGTCACGCGAAGCCTGTGGTTGGTCAACGATTTGCCGGCCAACAATAGTTGAGCCGACAGTCGCGTTCTGACTGTTCAATAATTCCGCACCGGCTGCCACGACAGTTACCGTTTGTTCCTGTGTGCCAATTTCAAGTTGCACATTGATACTGGATGGCTTGCCGACGTCTATCTTAACTTCGGTAATCACAGCCCTCTTATAGTTCGGCGCCGTGACGTTTACCGTGTAAGTACCAGCGCTAAGAGAGGGCACGCTGAAGGTGCCGTTGTCACTGGTTTGAGTTGTAAGTTCTATTCCCGCCCCACCGGTGACAGTCACCGTAGCCTGAGGCACGACACCGCTTGGGTCGCTTACGGTACCCGTCAATGAGCCGGTAGTTCCCTGGCCCATGGCGAGAGTCGCGCACGCTACCAGTGTCGCGAGAAATAACGTTAACCTCGGTCGAGGTTTTTTCATGATGAGCTCCTCCTAATTTTTAATCGGTTGCGATTGCGAGCCGGCCCATTAACGAACCGTCGACCGACTCGCGACGCTTGCGAACTGTTCCAAATAAGGAACACTGGGGAAGTAGGGCACGCGTCTCTGCAATGGAAAGCGCAACAGCCATGCCCGCGTGTTCGCAATGCGACACTCGTAAGCGTGATCGCTACGTGACCCCATGACTTCTTCGGAGGAGCTTCATGGATTTGGATATTAACTTCTGGAAGTTTCAGGTTTTGGATTTGAGTGCCCGCTGTGAGTTGTAAGAGTGTTCCGAAACTGGATCACTCGCTGTGCGAGGAACATGGCAAGGGATAAGCGTTCCTGGTTTGTTCGTGTGTTTGTGGATCGTGTTTTTCGCTCGTAAAGGAATTGATCCACGAAACGACACGAAAGTTGTGTCCCGGCTAACGCACTTTTCGAAGCCAGGCCCATGACGTATAGTTCGGTGCCAGAAACTCGTAGCTAAAAGTCCTTAAGATTGAGTTGGGAGGATCAATATGGTGAGAGGAATCGTCGGCGTAATAGTAGGTTATGTGGTAATGGCAGTCCTGGTTTTCCTAACCTTCTCGGTGACATACCTCGCCATGGGCGCGAGCGGCGCATTTAAAACCGGGACCTTTGACCCTTCCCTGCGGTGGATCGTGGTCAGCTTCTTTCTCTCTTTCATCGCCGCGCTGGTTGGAGGTTACACGTGCGCCGTGATCGCAAAGACCAAACGGGCCGCACAAGTTTTGGCCGGCATTGTGGTGGTGCTTGGAATTCTGGTAGCGATTCCCGCGTTAAGGTCAACCGACGCCAGGCCGAATACGCGCAGCGGTGATGTCCCCAACATGGAAGCCATGCAAAAGGCGCGGACGCCCGGCTGGGTAGCGTTGATGAACCCGCTCATTGGAGCAGTGGGCGTGATGGTCGGAGCAGGATTGAAGCAGGCGCGGGAGAACGGCGACTGAACTCAGCCGTCCCTCAAGAATAAACAAGCTTTCGTTTCCACTCTAAAACGCCACGCTGTAGCTGATTCCCGGATCACGACCCTTCACCATGATTAGTGAAAGGGCGTGCCGGCCGTGCGTGAAATTGAGAAGCGGATGCACATTCACGCCATTGAACGTTGCCAGAAGCGAGAAATTCTCGTTGAGAGTGATACTCAAACCTCCGATTGGCCGAAGACGATCCTCATAGGTTCCGTACGTCAATCCAATATACGGCGCAATCGGTAAGCTAGTCTCGCGGTGTAGATTCTTGCTAAGAGTTGCATAAAACGATTGCCCGGAAGGCGTGCCGATTCGATCGGTGCTCGTGCCAATCATCAGCGCCGGTCGGATTTCGGTCTCCGTCAGAATCAAAATGTTTGCCAGCGGCGCAAGTTCACCGGCGCGCGGATTGTATTCAATGCCGGCCTGAACTCGCGGGTGGAACTTGTAAGTAAGGGTAGTGCGAACTGCGGCTCGCGGGATCTGGTTGGTTAAGAGCCGAACGCCCAGCGTCCATCTGTATTTGATGTCATGTCCTGCCCCGCTCACGGCGCGGCCCTCGCCAGGTCAAAGCGGTCAACTGGGAACGGACGAAGCTGCAACTTTCGCGGGACGCGATAAAGCGATCTCATCTTTTATTGTCTTCGCGTCGGGGGCCAGCAACGTATCGATCTGCTTTCTGAGGTAGCTTTGCGTGACAACGCCATTCTTGACCGCCAGTAGTTTGCCGTCACGTCCAATTACTACCGTTCCCGGCAAGGCCGGACCGAGTCCAAACCGCTTCATGTCATCAGTGGTCGCGCCAAGCCAAACAGGAAAATTGATGCCCGTATCTTTTATAAACGTCACTACCTTCTGACGATTTGTAAGCGAGTCGGCCGAAGCACCAACAACCTGTACGCCTAGTGCGGCATACTCATTCTGTATCGCCGCCAAGTCTGGCATTTCTTTGCGACACGGAATGCACCAGGTGGCCCAGAAATTAAGCACCACTACTTTGCCGCGGTATGCGCCTAGCCGTTGCTCGACGCCAAAGAGATCCTTGAGCGCTAAGTCTGGTTGTGTTCCCAGCGCGGGAGAATCCTGAGCAACTGCCGCGGCGTTCGCAGTTAGAGCCAACTCATCAAGTGCGATGAATTGTTTGCCCTCTGACGAACGCACACGACCGACTACCCGCACCTGTTTGCCCATGTACTCCAGCCACTTCTCAGGCGGCTTTTTGAGCTTCCCTTCTTCAACTATGACCAATCGGTAATCACTGTTCTCTTTGATAGCGATTGCCGGCGGCACACTCGCTTCTGCACAATCCCGAGCGCAGTCCATGTCTGCCGCTGTTCCGTAGACCGTCGTTTTCCGATCAGCTTCAAACCAACAAACAGAACAGACGAACTGTCCCTCGAGCGTCACTGTTTGCTCTGTGACTTTTTGGGCGACCGACTGCGCGGCTGACAACATCAGGAAAACAACACCAAAGAACACCGGCCGCCAAAGATTTGTAAGTATCACGAGTTTCATTCTGGTTTTGTCTCTAGTAACTAAGGATTCCGCTCAGCTTTGCACCAAAAAGTCACTCTAACGAGTAGAGGTCGACTCAGGATGACGTCTGGTTTTGTGTATTTCGTGTTAATTCGTGGACGTCTTGAAGTTCGACACCAATTACACGAAACATCGCCTTAATTGGCTGCTGAGTATTTCTCGACAATGATCTGGCGTACTTGTTCAGGCGTCATTCTCTCTTCTGTCTGTAGGCGATAGGCCAGCAAGGCCTCGTCGACGCAAACTGCGCACTGCGACGCATGATCATCGATGAAGCAGCTATGGAGACTCTTGTGTCCGAACGATTGGTCGCAATGGCAATAACAAGGAAGTTGCGCCAGCGTCTCCGGAATTTCCTTCGCCACCGTGTAGGCTTCGCGGGCTTTGCCGAAAAAGTTAGATGCCGGGAGCGTGGGAGACAGTTTGCGGATTTGCGATTCATCCTGATACGCCGGCACGCGCGCGCGGGGACGCGACGCTTGATGCGATGCTTCATCATGTGAAGCTGAAGTCGCCTTTGCCGTGCGGCTGTTAACCGCGCGTTGAGATTCAGATGGCGAATACATCAGCAGTATTAACCCGGCGCCTAGCGCCAGCACGCCAATAACACCAAACAACAACCTGCTCTTCATTTTATTTCACCTCAATTCTTCGTGTTGTCGTGACCGCTTGCGGGAGCGCAACTCTGCGCTCCCGCGACCCTTTACTCGTTACCCTTATTTCCCTTGGTCTTTCATTTTCATCTGGCAGGAATCACCGCTACAGCAGCAACATCCATCTTTATGTGAATGCCCTTTGCCGTCTTCCTTTTGCGCGTGTGGCTTGTCGCCGTGGTTCATTGAGCATGATTCGCCCTTACAACAACACGACTCCATTGCGCAGCACGACTCGTGCTTCTTGTCTTGATCCCCTTGCGTCGTGCTTTGGGCAAAACCAGCGCCCGCGACCGCGAGGCCAAGCGCCAGCACGAAGCCCAGCGCGAATGATCTTACGTTTTTCATATTAATCTCCGATGAATGAATTAGTGCGTAGACATTCGACACCAGCGGATACACTGGTGCCCCAAAATGTCAGATGTTATCTGGCACGAGAACCTGGACGGACAGGATCCGTCCGCTTTCTACAACTTTAAATCAGGAAGACACAGCATCGCAGGTAGGTATGCCCGCGGTTCGGCATTGGCGAGAGTGTCGATAAAGCTAAGCGTTGCTCGCGAACCATCGCGTAGGTTATTGCGGGGGAAACCGCCGCGGTCGCATTCGTTTTTCCATCATGAATTTTGGAAACAGCCAGCGCTCGCGAGACAGCGAAGGGACAAGACGTTATGCCACTCGTTGATGACCCTGCCAGCCGGTTCTCGTTCGATGTTTGGGCGGCCGCGTTCGGTGCGCTTTGAATAGGCCGCCTTTTAACGTGTACATCCGTTGTGGACCTCGATTGCGAGATCTTCTTTTTACAACAACCATGACCCTCACTCGAGGAGCATGCGTTGTCGTCCGAAACGATCGTCGACTCGTGGTGTGAAGACGTAGAAGCGTTGAGATCTTGCCCGACGACTGCGGTCACCATGCTGCCGCAGCCCAACAAACACCCCGCCCCGGCTAGCCACAAACTGAGCGCTAAGACACTTACCTTGCCAGCCAAATTCAGGAGGGGGAAGATCGTCATCTGCGGGCGAGTTTATCCAGTTCCTGCTTATTTTGTCGAGTTCCCGCTGGGCGGCGGTGAAGCTCGACCTGGGCATCCAAAGGCAATTCGTTACTTTTTTCTTGCGCTTCTCAAAGTGCGCCACTCAGAGCGCGATGTTAGTGTAACGTAGCATTTCTAATTTTGGTTTTCAGAATATCAGGCCTTGGAGAAAAGAATGGATCTCGACAAAGAGAAAATAGTTACCCAGGATGAACTAAACGAACCTGCGCCCATTGATCAGGTAGAAGATCGCGTGGAGGCGGAGATGAAGAAGTTGGAAGGCGAAGCGAAAAAGCAGGTCGCCGACGGACTATCGGATGAAAAGCTGGCCCGGGAGGGCGAAAGATTAATACAAGAAGGCGAACGGGAACTGGATAAAGCGAGAGACTCGTAAGAGTTGCTTAATCGGCAGTAGCCTTTCCATTGAGGGCATGCTCAATGGCTTCCTTCAAGAGCGGCGGCGTCGACGTGGGGTTGTAGCCGATAAATCGCTTTATCACGCGGCCGTCGCGCCCTATGACAAAGCTTTGGGGAATCGCGTCGCGACCCTGCATCAGCGTTATCGCGACCTCTGGCGTGGCCCAGCCGATGCGATAGTTCACCTCAAAATCCTGCGCGAATTTTCTGACTTTCTCTTCAGATTCGTCCGGGTTCTCAGTAGACAGTCCTACCACTTCGAGGCCGCGCGAACGATTCTCCTTATAAAGCTTAACCAGTTCCGGAGTCTCAATTCGGCAGGGTCCGCACCACGTGGCCCACAGGTTAACGACCAACGCTTTTCCGGCGTAGTTGGAGAGCTTAATCGGCGCTCCGTTAAGAGCTTTTAATTCAGTATCAAGAACAACCGGTGGCAGTATTGTCAGCACCGCTGGAGCCGCGGGAGCATTTGGCTTCGGCACGACATTTATTTCCGGCGGGTTAGGAGTCGCTGTGCGAGCAACGCCCTGGCCCGGCGTGTCGCGCGGTTCGTCGTTAGAGTTACAACTGGAGACTCCAAAGGCGGCGAACAAAGATAGCACTACAATTGAGAAGGCCAGACGAGCGGGCGTCCATAAAGTTTGCTGAGGTTCGGTTTTGTTGTGGGGCATTTAGTTCTTATTACTACCAAAGCGGAACGAGTCGAGAATAACAGGCATTTCACCTTTTTCACCCACGTCTCCAACTCCGGATATTTCCGGCGCGATGCTCCTCGTCCTCTAGTTTGTCCACTTCTAACTCAGCCTTTAAGGTATCTATCTTGGCTTTATTGGTATCTATTACATCTTTACGGATGCCTAAGAGGTTACGAATCCAAGTGAGCATAACGGGACTCCTTAGAGGCGAGAGGAGCGAGGAATAGGTAAGCAAATGCCCGCCTTACTAGACGGGCATTGCAAGAGCGGCTCTTAAACTTATTTTGTGGAGCTGACGGGACTCGAACCCGCAACCTTCGGAGTAATGTAAGCCGCTCTCAGATTCAATCCGCTGCTCTGCAGATTGAGCTACAGCCCCATATTCAAATAATACCTTACGCTACCTTGCGCTTACTATTCTCACCCGCTTCACCTCCTGCTCGTCCACTTCCTTCTTCGGGACTGAGACCAACTGGCGCGCTCAGGTCTCGGAACTTCTGAAATTCGGGCGATGGCTGTTTCTCCCTCTCTTGCTCCGTTCCCGGCTTGTGCTCTTTCTTCATCTTTGTTCTCACTTTCAACTTGCCCGTCAAGCACGCCCTTGAAAAGAGATGCTTCTCAGGGCCCGTAAAGGTAGTTCCCACGTTCTTACGACAGTAAGGCCGTTCTTTTCTGCAAACTTTTTCACGCCATCATCATCGGGGTGAGTAGTCGTAACCTTGTTTGCTTTAGCGATAGCCACTATCTGACGGTCAAACATTACCTTTGGCATAAGTACCTTCTTGGTCTCCCCTCCTGCCGCCGCCTTTGGCTCTAATAGATTGATTCATTACTGCAAGCTCTACCGCCGCCATTTTGTCGAACGGTTCGATGCTATAGTTTCGGTCTTCTTCAAGCTGAGTTAGAATACGCGGGCCATCATCACCAGCAAGGGTTAAGAACTCCGTTAATACAGGTGTGGGAATGATGATTGTTTCGCGGTCCTGCTCTAATGTCTCAAGAAGCAACTCAATACGCTCAGGTACATCTTCAACTACCCTGCCAGTCGAGGGGTCAAGCGGTGGCTTCTTCAGCGTCGGGTGAAGCACAAGAGTGAGGAATGTATTATCGAACAGAACCATTCATCATCCATCCGTTCCGTGTCGGATACGTTCTAACTCGCCCAGAGGGTCGTCCATTTCCTTCCATTTGCCCGGTACTGCGCGTAACTTATGCACACTCTCGCGCAGCGGCAAATCGTTTATTGGTTTGATATGGTGAATCGTAAACTTCTTCATCTCCCATTCGCCCGTTCGTCGTGTTCCACCCACCTGCCTATGCCTTCGGCTTTGATAACGGCCTCGAATAAAAAGGGTGCTATTTCGCGCGCCACATGCCGTCTTGCTACGCAGTCGTAAATCACGCCCTGCTTGTCTTCGATGTCAACGAGCGCCAGGGTGATTCTTACCGCCAACCATGATGGGGACTCCAACGAACGCGCCCGGCTGGTTGAGTGGCCCGTAAGTAGGCGGTAGTACAAGTTCACGGCCCGGAAAGGCGATGACGTTGCTACCCTCAGGGCTTACCACCCTGCCTACTGCGTCATCCTTTCGCAATCTTTCGTCAAGCCGCTCAGCCGCTTTCATTCGCTCAGGCGGGGCCTCTTTCCGTACTACTTCATCAATATTCTCAAGGACTTTTGGTTCGGCCTCTTCTCTCAACAAGGTTCACGAGAACCGTGCTACCCTTTTTTAGTTCAACCAAGTGAACGCTCTTGTCCTCACCGAATAAAATAGCCAAGTCAGCCAAGTATTCGGCGAGCCTTCCGAGCGGCATCATCTCCCCGGGGAATATGCGTCTATCGTAAAACGATATTCTCTAAAATCACCTTCCGTTTTCTAGGCATGGTGCACCCCCAATGTTATAATCTCGGGAGGCACACGACTAATGTGCGACCGCTCAGTGCTGGTAACACTGAGCAGACGGAGAGCAGGCTTGGAGCAATCGTATTTGAGAGGCCGTGAGTTAAGCACGGCCTTTCCCTTTTCACTTTCGTTTTCTTCTGCACGCCTGCGGGGCGTGCCCTCAGTGCGAGGGCTGCCCGATGAGTTGCTTATACTCTAGTCGCTTGCCTTGTATCAAGCTAACTACAGCGAGACGGGCATCCTTCCCCTTCCGCTCGTTGAACCTGAAAGCCTGCTCGTCAAGTAGCGGAACAGGTGAAACGGCTCGACGCTCACATACGTCCCTTTGATGCTGCGCTTCAAGAGACTCCAAAAGTTCTCAATCGCCGTTCGTGTGGACGTTGCCGTCAACGTACTTCTCCGCGTGGTCAATCAACTGATGAACGTAATCAGCATTAAGGCCGATATAGACCGGTGCCGTCCGTGAACATTCCGTGCCCGGTTCAACATGGCTTCTAACCTCTTCGTGAAGCGTCTCGCTGCGTAGCGTCAATGATTACTCTCGCCCTGACTCTGCCGTCTGACGCTCTAGCAGGCCCATCACGGTCGACCTTGCCGCGCCACCCGTGCCCCTTAATCTTCGCGCTCCGCTCGTGCTCTGTGCATGTTGTGAGCCAGCCCGCCGATGAATGTCTCGTCCGCTTCAACCTGCCGCTCAGCTTCTCGAATGTGCCGGTCTGCATGGCGAGGCGGATACGGTGAAGAGGAACCACGCGACTTTCTGAGTGATGCCGAGCGCGCGGTGAATCTCGTAAGAACTAATGCCGTTCTTCGCAGTTAGCAATCAGCCAGATGGCGGCGAGCCACTTATCAAGGCCGATGGGCGAATCTTCCATGATGGTTCCGACCTTCACGGAGAACTGCTTGTGGCACCCTTGTTCATGCACTTCCACATGCGGCGCGTCGAGAGGTAGGATACGGCCTTGCCATCGCAATGGGGACAAGTCGACGCCTTCGGGCCAGCGCAGTTGAGCCATGAACGTGTTGCAGGTGTCGAGGTCAGAAAAGTACTTAATTGCCTCCTGGAGCGTCTTGGGGAAGTTGGCTTCGTTCTTCATGTGCTAGATATAGCACAATGTTCATGGTGAGTCAAGTATATAATCACCCTTGTTAGACCCTTTCAGGGTCAGGGCGCTGAATCAACTCTCATCGCTTTTTAACTTTCGTCCGGCGCTTCCGCCCGCCGGGTGCGGCCCCCGATAGTTCTTTTAGCTCGCCGCGGGCACAGTCCAAACGCAGGCGCTTCGGGCGCGTGAGGTCCAGCTTGTGCCAGGGGACGCGGTAGCCGGGCGCTTGCTCTTTCGAGACGAAGAGGCTCAAGAGCGCGCGGGCCGCGCCCCTGACCGAGAGGCGGTGGAGCAAAGCGCCGCTGCCGACCCAGTATTCCAGGACGACCCATTCGCCCTCGTGCCGGCGGGCGACGACCTCTTCGATGCGCCCGACCATCTCGCCTTCCGAGTCGAACACTTTATGGCCCAGCAGCCGTTCGAGGTGGACTTCGCGGCTCGCCATCACCCTCCCCCGGAATGCGGCCGACGACGTGTTCGTTCAGCCACTTCTCCCACTCCATCACGGGCGTCTCGTTAGCATCCAAGTCTACCTCCACGTCTATCCCGACGCCGCGCACCTTTGTATTTCCACGGGATGCGGTACGGCTCGCCGCCGCGCACGCCCCACTTGCGCCCCATCCGCTCCGCGAATTTTCCCAGCCGCGTCGAAAGGCGGTGCGCCAGCGTGCTCGTGCCCACTTCGAGGTACGCGAGGCGCGGCGGCTTGCCCTCGCGCAGGACGAGGACGATGCCGTCAACTTTCCCCATCGGGCACTCCTCGCGGTCCCTCAACTGGTTGTCCAGCACGTCGCGGATGAGGTGCACCTTGTCCACAGACTTAGCCTCCCATGATCTGAAGCGGGATGGCGACGACGGCCATCACGAAGGTCAGCAGGATGATGACGACGACCACGGCGTTGCTCACGACGCCGTTGCGATGCTTGCCGAGGATATTGCTCGTCGTTCATCAGCACGAAGTCGGCAGGAGAGCAGCGGCAGGACGACCGACCGTCAGCGCCATCGAGAAGATCGTCAGTTTCAGCGGGTCGATGCCCCGCGACCAAGGAGGCCGCCGCGAGAGGATGAAGACGGTGTAGACGTGCCGCGAAGCGCGCGTCCTCCGCGGGGTGATGGTTCTCGCCCCAGTTCCACCCGAGGGCCTGCGCCGCGACGATAGGCGACTGCTCAGCGCGACTTCGACGCCGCGCCGAGGCAGGCGATGCCGAGCGAGGCCGCGAAGAGATAGAAGCCCCATGTATGCCGAGGGACTCCGTCAGACCAACGCCGCCTGTTCGTAGCGATCGAGCTCTATCCCGGCGGGAAGAGCACGGGTTCGCCGCCGCGATCCATCACGTCCGATCGCGACGAAGCTGCCAAGCCATCCCAACGCCCCACGCCGCGGTTCACCCCCAAATCCTTCTCCGTCCATTTGTCCTCGATCGGCGCCTGACGAATAGAAGTAAATGAGATACGGGCTGATGATCGCGCCGAGGATGCTCAGCGACCGCCGTAACCAGTATGGCACGGTCCTTCGGCGGCAGCGACGGGTTGAAGCCGGCCGGGACCTCGTGCCAGGCGGGCGCATCGTCGAAGCCGCGACGATGAAGACAGCGTGACGAGGCCGAGCAGGCCGTCGCCTGCTCGACGACGGTGAACGTTCCTACCCAGAGCAGAGCCAACCGCAGGCGACCGGGAAGCCCCACCAGCGGAAGGCGACGCCGGTACGAATTGCAGCGCGATGAGACGCCGCCGATCTCGGCGGCGAGCACGAGCAGATCGACGACCAGCTCGCAGGAAGGGGACGAGGTAGAAGCGCGAACCCGAACCGTTCGCGCAGCGCGTCGCGAGCGTGTGGCGGCGAGACCGCCGCGAGCCGGCCCGCCATCTCGACGAGGAAGATGACGCAGATTGTGGCGAACGCGAGCGCCCGCATAGAGCCGAGGCCTGAAGACGCCCCGCCTCGCGCCGTCGCGATCGCGCCCACGTCCAGAAAGCCGCCGATGCTCGTCAGGATGCCGAGGGTGATCTGCAGCACCTTCCTCAAGGCCGCGCACCTCCCGCAGAACCTGGCCGTCTGCTCCTCGGCCTTGAGTTGTTCGAGTCATCGGGCCAGCGCCTGTTTGTCGCCGCCCTCGACGGCCGCGCGCATCTGCGCGATTGTCGTGCCGGCGGCGCGCGCCAGCCCGGCGGCCCCTCCCGCCCCCTGCCCCTCGGCCGCCAGCGCCTCCTCCTGAAGCGTCTCCTCGGCGGCGCGGAACATTGTTGCGCGGCGTAGGCGCGCGGCACGGAGCCTTCGAGCCACTTTTCGCCGGCCATGCGCGCCGTCGCGGCCCAGGAGGCCACGCTCCGTAACTCTGTTTTTAATTGTTCCGCGGGGGGGCGCGTGCTGACACGCGAGCGCGAGGACGAGGGCCAGGCTGCATGGACTTCTGAGTGGGCGCAACTCTCTTCAACCTTCCGCCGAGAAGAGGAGTCCTGGAAATTCCGCGGCCCCGTTGCTTCTGCCAATGGGGCGGGCGCGAGTCAAGTCCTATTTTTACCAGATGGAGGGGAGCGCGGATTCGTCCAGCTCCAGCAGTTCGCCGTCGGGGAGGATGTGTTTGACGGTCGCGCCGCGCTCGCGCAAAGGGGTGGAGAGCAGGCCGACGCGGTGGCAGTTGGCGCGCGGGCGCGCATGCTTCGTCAGCGGCTGCGACTCGGAGCACATGATGGCGACGCGCGTCTCAGAGGCCAAGCTCCATGATGCGGTCCAGTCCGCGCTCAAGCTCGGGCGTCGGCGCGACCACCTTGCCGCCGCACTCGGGCAAGTGCTCGTAGCCGATTCCCTCGTCGCGCAGCAGCTCTTCGAGCACGCGCCCGTTGTACTGCGGCCAGCGCGACCGCGCGATGCTCCGCACGTCGCACACCAGGTTAATCTCGTGCTGACGCAGTAAGGCCACGAAGTCCTCGAACGGGTGACGGCCGTGGCCGATGGTGTAGACGACAGACATAACGAAATGCGGAATGATGAATGATGAATAAAAGACAAACTGTTTTTTATTCATCACTCATCACTCATCGTTCCGCGTTAGCTTCTCCCGTACTTCGTCGAAAGTGAGGTTGACGAGTTTGCCGCCGGTGAACAGCTCGTCGTCGGTGACATCCATGAAGGCGAACGGGGGGAGCGGGAAGGCGTCCATCTCCTCGTCCGTCTCGAAGTCCGTCTCGGCGAGGATCAGGCCCCAGAGCCCGCCGAGGAAGACGTCAATCGAGTACCTGCGCCCCTCGTGCTCGAAGGGGTAGCGGTTCTTGCGAATCTCGTTGCCCTCGAAGACCGAGAGGACTTCGTACTCGGCCGCCGAGAGGTAGATGTTCGTGATCGTCGTGCGCGAGAAGTCGCCGGGGCTGGGCGCGAACTTCTGCGTCAGCTTGAGGACGTACTCTTTCGTCTTCGGCACGCGGATACGCCTTAGCCTGAGCCGCGTGTTCGTGATGTAGTTGTCCCAGATTTGCACGTGCTCGCTGGCGCGCGTCAGCGGCTCCGGCAATTCTTTCAGCAGAAACTTTCGCTCGCGCTCCGTCCGCGCGTATTTCCCGAAATCCATTACGCCCCGACCAACTCTTCCTCGCGCTCGCGCAAGAATTCGTGCGGCTCGACGATGCGACCGGCGATGGCCGAGGCGGCGACGACGTAGGGGCTGGCGAGGTAGAGTCGCCCTGGTCCGCTGCGGCCGGGGAAGTTGCGGTTCTGCGCGCTGACGGTGACGGTCTCCGCCGAGGGCGACGCGCCGGGGCCCGCGTTGATGCACGCGCCGCAACTGGGGTCAATCAGCTCGGCCCCGGCCCGCTCGAAAATCTCGATGTAGCCCTGGCGGCGCGCGTACTCCTTGATCTTCTGCGAGCCGAATTGCAGGTAGAGCCGGACGCCGGGCGCGACCCTCTGCCCGCGCTCGACGGCGCGGCGGAGGACGGCCGCGTACATGTCCATGTCGGCCATCTTGCCGCCCGTGCAGGAGCCGCCGTAGGCCGCGTCGATCTTCACCTCCGCGGGCAGGTCTTCTATGTTGACGCCGTTGCGCGGGTCGCCCGGCGTCGCCACCATCGGGCGAATCTGGCCCAGGTCAATCTCGAACGTGGCGGCGTACTCCGCGTCCTCGTCACTCTTGAGAAACCCCTTGCGCACCTCTTCGGCGTCGAGGCCGCGCGTGCGGACGAGGTAGTCGAGCGTCACCTCGTCGGGCTCGATGATGCCGGTGGTGCCGCCGGCCTCGACCGCCATGTTCGTCAGCGTCGCGCGCTCGTCCAGGGGCATCTCTTTCAGGCCCTCGCCCGCGAACTCCAACACCTGCCCGATGCCCTTGCCCTCTTTCATGTAGTCCGTGGCGAGGATGTAGAGCATCACGTCCTTGGCCGTCACGTCGTCGCGGCGCTCGCCCGTGAGGACGAAGCGCACGGTTTCGGGGACGCGGACGCGAATGTCCTTGGTGTACCAGGCGTTCGCCATGTCGGTCGAGCCGACGCCGAAGGCGAAGCAGCCGAGCACGCCCGCCATGCAGGTGTGCGAATCTGTGCCAATAACCAACTGGCCGGGGAGCGCGATGTCCTCGACCACGGCGTTGTGGCAGATGGCCTCGGAGCCGCGCTCTTCGGTCCCGCCGTAGAGGCGTATGCCCTGCTCTTCGGTGAAATTGGCCTGCGTGACGGCGAGGCCGTCGGCGCGCTCAAGCAGCCCCATCTTGCGCTTCTCTTCCGACATCACGCGGCCGAGGAAGGTCAGGTGGTCGCGGAAGGCGTAGACGGATTCGGGCTCCGTGACGCGCGCTTCTTTGCCGAGCGCCTGCTTGAAGAGGCTCTCGGCCATGGGCGTGACGTACTCGTGCGAGAAGCGCACGTCAGCGACGGCGAAGAGCGCGTCGCCGGGCTTGACGGCCTCCACGCCGACCTCGCCCGCGCCGACGAAGGCGTGGCGCGCGATGATCTTCTCCACGATGTTCATCGGGCGCTTCGGCGTCTCCAGCCGCGGCGGACGCACGCCCCCACCGAGACGCGCCTTGTTGTAGTTGAAGAGGCCGCCGTACTCGACGATTGACTGCGAGATGGGGTCGAGGCCGCGCGTGAACTCGGCGAGCGGAATCTCTTCATTGCGGCGGACGCGCTCGATCAGGCCGAAGTCGGTCGAGGTGAGGAGCCCTATGTTCTGCGCGTTCTGTCCGTAAATCTTCTCGATGGTTTTGGCGATGACGAGTTGGAGGCCCGCGGCCTTCTCCGCGTAGGGCGCGGTCTCGCGCGACGAGCCGCAGCCCTTCGAGAGGCCGGAGACGACGACCGCGAAGCCGCCGTTTTTAACTTCATCCTTCCTCACGGCCTGCTCACGCATCCCGACGTAGACGTACTGGCCCAGCGTCTCGTCGTAGTAGAAGCAGACCCACCCGGGCGTGATCTCGTCCGTCGAGATGTTGTTCATCAGAGGCCGTTCGGGGTCGTACTCCAAGTCCTCCCCGGCCTCCAACTGGCGGCGGACGAGGCTGGTGTCTTCGGTCAGGAAAAGGACGTGCCCCTCGAACCTGATGCGATCCGGGCGCTTCTCAATCTTCTCGGCGGTCATCAACTACTGCTCCTCTAAATTTAGTGCGATTGAAATTCGGGATAGAAGATTATAACCGAAGCGCCGGAAAAGTCGCAGGAAGGAGACGGGCGCGCCGAAGCCAACAACCTTGCCTTATCAGTGTTACTCCTCCCGAGCGGGTCTGTACGCTGTCGGCGGATGAGGGTATTATGCGGGTAAGGAAGGCCCCTAGCATGACCACACTTCACATTCGCCAGGACGCCCCGAAAGATGGTCACTACCCCGTGCGCCTCACTTTGAAGCGGCACGGCCAGCCCGACCTGGAAGCCGAGGCGAGCATCGAGTTCGCCCTCACAGAGCAGGAGCAGGATGACATCCGCTGGTATCTGGAAGACTACCTACAGCACCCTGACGTGATCGAAGCCGTCACCGTCGAGCAGGTCGAGGGGCGTATGAGGGCACGCGGCGAAGAGCTTTACACGAAGGTGCTCGCCGCCAACGGAGACACGCAGAACCTCTGGTTCTCCATTCGCAACGGCCTCGCCGACCTGCGCGTCGAAATCACCGCCGGCGTGGCCGAGGCCGCTTCGATTCCGTGGGAATTGATGCGCGACCCGAAAATGGACTCGCCCATTTCCCTGCGTGTCAAAGCGTTCGTCCGCGTCGAGTCGAAGCCCAACATCGATTTCATCCCCGTCCCGCCGACGCCGGACGGGCGCATACGGCTCCTCTACGTCGCGTGCCGCCCGAGCGGCTCGCAGGATGTCGAGCTGCGAGCCGTCGCCAACCGCCTCCTGCAAGACCTCGGCTCGGAACGCGCCCGCTTCGACATCAAGGCGCTGCGCCCGCCCACGTTCGAGCGATTGCAGAAAGAACTCGCCGACGCCAAAGCGACCGGCCGCCCGTATCACATCGTCCACTTCGACGGCCACGGCGTCTACGCCGACTTGAGTGAGTCGGAGCTCGCAGACTGGCTCGGCGCACTATCCAGCGTCACGCTCGGCAGCGGGAAAACCGGCAAGCACGGTTATCTACTCTTCGAGCACCCGGGCGAAGACAAGGTGCGCCCCGTGGACGGCCAGACACTCGGGCAGCTGCTACACGACAACGGCGTGCCTGTCCTCGTGCTCAACGCCTGCCAGTCCGCGATGCACGAGGCCGCCGCCGCGCCGAAGACGGCCGGGGACGTTCACGACGAGGTCCGCGCCATCGGCTCGCTCGCGCAGGCGGTCGTTGACCAGGGCATCCCAGCCGTCCTGGGGATGCGTTACAGCGTCTACGTCGTCACCGCCGCGCAATACATCGGGCAGCTCTACGCCGCGCTGGCCGGCGGACGCAGCTTCGGCGAGGCCGCCACCGCGGGGCGCAAGCATCTGCACCTCAATCCCGAGCGCTGGGTCGGACTCCAGCCGCGGCCGCTTCAGGACTGGTTCGTCCCCGTCGCCTACGAAGCCGCGCCCATAGAACTCTGCACCGCCGGGCATACCGCGGCGCTGGGGGAGCAGCCCGAACTCGACCCCGTCCAACTCAATCATCTGCTGCTGCGTTACGTCCCCGAGGAAGGCTTCGTCGGACGAGACGAGACGCTCCTCGCGCTGGACCGCGCTTTCGACGATCACCGCGTCGTCCTCCTGCACGCCTACGCCGGGCAGGGGAAAAGCTCAACGGCCGTCGAGTTCGCCCGCTGGTACTCCGTCACCGGCGGGCTCGGCGCGCCGCCGCTCGTCCTGCTCGCCTCCTTCGAGAGCCACACAGACCTGGACGACCTGCTGAACCAGATAGGCCAGACCTTCTCGCAGGTGCTCGCGGCGCAGGAAATAGACTGGAGCGCGATTAACGAACCCGACCAGCGCCGGCAACTCGTCCTCCAAATCCTCCGCCTCGTCCCCGTCCTCTGGATTTGGGACAACGTCGAGCCGGTCGCCGGCTTCCCTGAAGGCACGGAGTCGCAGTGGACTGACGCCGAGCAGAACGACCTGCGCGACTTCCTCAAACAGCTCAAGCTCGACAACGCCAGCCAGGCCAAAATCCTGCTCACCTCGCGCCGGGACGAACACTCCTGGCTCGGCGGCATCCCGCACCGCATTCCCATGCCCCGCATGAGGAACTCCGACGCCGCACGCCTCGCCCTCAAGCTGGGCGAAGAGAGGAATCTCAGGCGCTCGGAGATCGCCGACTGGCAGCCGCTGCTAGACTACTGCGCCGGCAACCCGCTCACGCTGCGCGTGCTCGTGGGCCAGGCGGTCAGGGCGGGCTTGCGAGGGCGGCAGCAAATCGGGGACTTCGTGGAAGCCATCCGCAGCGGCGAGCAGCAGATCGAGGACGCCGACGAAAAGCAGGGACGCGACAAATCCCTCGGGGCCTCCCTCGACTACGGCTTCCGCCACGCCTTCAAAGACGACGAACTCCCCATCATCGCCCTCCTTCATCTCTTCCAAGGGACGGTGGATGTCAATGCCCTGCGCTTGATGGGCGAAGCCGGCGAGCACGCCCTGCCGGAACTGAAGGGCAGGAGCAAGGAGCATCTCACCGGCCTGCTCGAACGCGCCAAAGACACCGGCCTGCTCACCCATCTCGGCGCGACCTGGTTCACCATCCATCCCGCGCTGCCCTGGTTCCTCCGCCAGCTCTTCGCCCGCCACTACGACGGCCAGGCCGGCCACTCCACCTCCCTCGCCGCCCTCCGCGCCTGGGTCGAGGCGGTTGGCGCATTGGGCGACTATTACCATCGAGCAGTTCAACGAAGGAAATCGGCGCGTGATTGACTTGCTGGAACTGGAGGAAGCCAACCTCCTCCACGCCCGCCGCCTCGCCCGCCGGAACCAATGGTGGGCGCGGGTCATTTCCTGCATGCAGGGCTTGCGCGTCCTTTACGACTACCAAGGCCGCACGGCGGAATGGGCCAGGCTGGTCGAGGAAATCCGCCCCGACTACTGCACCGACGACGACCAACCCATCTCAGGCCGCGAAGACGAATATAGTCTGGTTATGGAATATCGTGTCGATCTGGCGCAGAACTACGAGCGCGACCTCGCCAAAGCCGCCGCGCTTCAGGAGAAGCTGGTCGAATTGCATCGCCAACAAGCAGCCTCCCTCCTAGCCCTGCCTGCGGACGCTCCGCTCGACGACGAGCAGCGCAACCGGCTGCGGACGCTCGCGTGTCACTGTGTTTACGTTGGGTCAAATTCTAGCGAACAGGGCGACGCAGAATGCGTGCAGCACTATCTGGAAGCCATCAGCCATGCCCAACGCATCGGCGACAAGACAGACGAGGCCATTGCTGAATTCAACCTCGGCCATGCTTACATAGCACTCCCCGCTATCCGCGATCTTGACGCCGCGGAGGCGGCCTATCAGCGCAGCTTGAATTTGTGCAATCCGAACGACGCCTTGGGCCGCTCCAGATGCATCCATCAGATCGGCATGGTGCATCACGAGCGCTTCAACGAGGCCCGCCGACGCAAAGAGCCGGCGGAGACGCTGCTGCGCCATGCCCAGGCGGCGGAAGCGCATTACCTTGAAGGGCTGCGGCTGTGCCCGAAGGACGCCTTGACCGACCTCGCGCCGTTGCACAACGAACTCGGCAATCTCTATCACGAGGTCGGCCAGCTCGATAGCGCCCGCGAACACTTCGAGCAAAGCGCACAGTATGAGGAGAAGGCTGGCAATTATTTCGGTGCCGGCCAAACGCGCTTCAACATGGCCCTCATGTATGCCCGGGCGGTAGGACGGGAAAAGCAGCCGTCCCAGCAGCGCGCCATTCTGCTCCGCGCGCGGGCTTATGCCGAGGCCGCCTTGCGCGACTTCCAGCACTACCAAGGCCGCGCCGCTAAGACGAGGCACAAGCCCAAAGCCTCCTCGACTACATCAACCAAGTCCTCGCGAACCTGCCGCAATAAGCGCCGACTGCGCGGACTGGTGACTGTAACAATCGCGCCGCCGGGTTAGTGCGCGGGGTGCGCGGAGTTGATGGCGGGGGCGGTCAGTTCGTAGGCGGCGGGTTGGATGATGCGCCAGTTTTCGAAGACGAGTTCACGGGAGATTTTGCCGGCGCGCATCTCGAAGACGTGGAGGAGGCGGATCTCGACTTTGGAGCCGATGGGGGCGGGGGCGTTGGCGACGCCGTCGCCGGTGATGACCATGGTGGCGACGCTGTCGTCTATGACGCGGTCT
>CAWAZW010000013.1:0-140082 GCA_963786645.1 Blastocatellia bacterium | reverse complement strand
ACAGTCTTGTTCGAAGGCCGCCAGTGCCTGTGTTTCCCGGCGGTTGCATCACTATTAGGCGCAGTCCACCGACGGTTGGCATAAACAGCACTGCAGACCGTACAAACTGCGGGCTCTTTTCCTGGCCCGAGCAGGACGATGGCGGCCAGCCTCGTGATCGATACGTTTGGTAAAAGTGGTGTTTGTAAATTTCTTATTGCCGCGCATAACTAAGCTCCCTGCGATCACGAGTAGCAATGGATGTGCCCTGCGATGGACGCTAACTAGATCGCAGAAAGCTGGTTCATAGAGAGAAGCAGCGCGGGGTAGTTGAATTCCTCAGCGTAGTTTTGCGCAAGATCTGTGGAGGTTTTCGCAAGCAGGGACACGAAATACACAGCGTTTGGAGAGGGCCAATGGAATTCTCAAAACATTTCAGTTGGAACGCTTCTTGCGACCAGCGTTTAGTAGATTTCTTGCTGTTTTGGACCAGGAGACTGTCGTCATGTTCATTCATGAAATGTCTTTAGCCGAATGCTATGACGTGTTAGCGCGCACGAACGTTGGTCGACTCGCTTGCGCACATGAGAACCGACCTTATGTTGTGCCCATCAACTTTGCTTTCGATGGCCGCTACTTCTACGGATTCACTACGCTTGGGCAAAAGGTCGAATGGATGCGTTCCAATCCACTGGTGTGTTTGGAAGTGGATGAGGTGACTGATCAAAACCAATGGTCAAGTATCGTTGCGTCCGGTCGATATGAGGAGTTGACCGATAAAGCTGAGTATGAAATAGCACGAACACGGGCTCATTCGTTTCTTAAGAAACGAGCCATGTGGTGGGAGCCGGCATATATCTCGCAGCAGCACCGAGAGCAGCCGCATTCTCTCGAGCCAATCTTCTACCGGATTCAGATTGACCAAATGACTGGCCACCGTGCAAATTCCGATGATCGTGAGACCGCCACCGCAGCCGCCGTTAATTCCCTAGGCGCACCAAATCAGTTAAACAACCGAGTTTCTGGACCGACTCGATCAAGCACTGTTCTGAAGGCTGCGCTTGCTTACTTCGCTCTTGTGTTTGCTGCCGGCTTTTTGCTTGGTCCCATTCGAATTCTGTTTGTCGTTCCGCGTTTGGGCGAGCGAATGGCTGAACTGCTTGAAGCTCCGTTGATGCTGGCTGTCATAATTCTAGCGGCGAAGTGGATCGTTAAAAGATTTCAACTACCATTTGACGTGATCTGCAGACTCGAAGTGGGCCTTATCGCATTCGCACTGGGCATTCTTTTTGAATTCGCTCTAGTCCTGAAGCTTAGAGGCCTTACGTTGACCGAGTACTTTCAGACGCGCGACCCAATCTCCGGAATCGTTTACTACCTAAGCCTCATTCTCTTCGCCTTGATGCCGCTGCTAGTGAACCGAAAACACGTGAACCGCTGAGTACCAGAAATATTCTCGAGGGAACCGAGGCCTCGAACGATCAGCTGAAAACTGAATTCAAGTGTGCTTAGGTCGCAGAATGGTCCACGCCAAATAAGTCCCTAATAAGAGTGCACAAACAAATCCGAAGGCAAACACAACCCACGCCCAACTCTCCCATCCGGGAGGATGATACACGGACACAAGAACCGCCAAACCGTTGATGAACGCCGCGGCGATGACGCCGAGTACGATCCGGTTCGCTATTCTCTCAACGCGATTGACGATGGGATCAAAACCTTCAGGGCGCATTAGGATTTGGAAGTTTCCATCGTCGGCTGCGCTCACGATTCGCCGGAGTTGTTGCGGCATTTCCACGCCGAGTCTCGCAAAATCAAGGCTCGCCCGACCGAGGCTTCGAGCCAATCGAAACGGCGAGTATTCGCGTTCGACGAGTCTTTCGGCATAAGGCCCCAAAACAACAGTTAGGTGAAATTCCGGGTCCAGAATCACACCCAGTCCTTCCACCATAATCACGGTCTTAAACAACAAAGCAAGGTTTGATGGCAAATGCATGTGATGCCGGCGCGTGGCCGAAAAGACATCATTCAGCAAGTCCGTAATCTTCAACTCTCCGAGTGGTAGACCCCAGTAAGTCGATAGCAAGTGTTCTACATCTCGGCGCACTGAGACGCGATCGATTCGTTTTCTGGTTACTCCAAGACCGACGAAAACATCCACAAGGCGATCGGCGTCCTGATGGTCAATGCCAATAAGCAGGTCGGCCAAACGTTCCTGTGTCCGTTCATCGAGGACACCTACCATGCCAAAGTCAATTAAACCTATTACACCGTTTGGCTCGATAAAGAAGTTGCCCGGGTGAGGATCGGCATGAAAGAAACCATCCTCGCATACCATCTTCAACACGACGTTGGTAGCGTACTTCGCGAGCAAGCGACGATCGGTACCCTGTTCATCAAGCCCAGCCAAGTCATTAATTTTGATTCCACGAATGCGCTCCAGGGTTAACACACGGGATGTCGTGGTTTCCCAAAAAACACGCGGAACATGGATCCTCAGGATCGTTGGCGAAATTCTCCGCGAAACGCTCAGCGCTGTGACCTTCGCGAACGTAGTCAAGTTCAGATCTTAGCGTTTGCGAAAACTCTTCAACCAAGCCAATGAGGTCGTACCGATCGGCGAATTCCCAATGCCGGCAAGCTGTGGCCGCAAGCTCCTTGAGAATTTCGAGATCCTCATTCACTTGTTCAACTACACCTGGCCTGCGAATCTTGACCACGACTTCGGTGCCGTCGGGCAACGTGGCTGCGTGAGCTTGTCCGATCGAGGCTGCGGCAAGCGGCTCAGGATCGAATTCCGCAAAGACATCCTCAATGGGTTGTCCCAACTCTGCTACGAGAGCTTCTCGAATCGCCTCAAAAGGAACCGGAGACGCTGCATCCTGCAGTTTCGTAAGCTCCGCAAGGTAATCCGGTGGCAGGAGGTCTGCGCGCGTCGAAAGAATTTGACCGAGCTTTATAAAGGTTGTTCCCAGCTCTTCAAAAGCTACGCGCAAATGTTCGGGCTTGGTCTTTACTTTTTCCTGGCGACGAAATAAGGAACCATCGGTTGAGGCATGGCCGTTGTTCGTGAAGTAATCCCACCCGTGATTGACTAGCACACCGGCAATCTGCCGTGTGCGTTTCAAGTGGAAGTTCTTTCTCCAATTGACAAGATTCACAACATCCTCATGGACATTAAGTTTGAAGTAGCGCGGAATTCCTGGAGCGTGAACACAGCCACGAAAGCAGAAACAGCAAACCAGGCGACGCGAAAACGATGAATCCCCAGCCTTGATTGATATTTCCTCTCATCAGCAAGCCGTAAACGATATAAAACCCCAGCAGGCTGATAGTCGATATGCCCCCGCCCAAACCTTCGTGCCACCAGGCGACTCCAAATCCAATGATGACGACAAGGGGAAACAACAGGAGTCCAAAACCTTCTCGGGCGGCGATCTGCAAAATCTCAAATCGAGCCCCAATGAAAATCAGCAAGACCAAGATCGTACTCATCAGACTTGAGACTCGTGCACTCCGATGCAGCGCTTGCTTAACGGCGCGCTCACCGTTTTTGTTAACAGACATACTTCCTCGTTAGACTGGGGTCTCAAATCGGAGCTCGCGTCGGCAAATACGTGCTTTTCGAATTAACAACGGAGTCGATCGTCTCGTTGTGGACCCAGTTCCAAAGGGCGCCACCTCCCCAACCCATTATGTATCCCAACGATGACGTGACGACGATCAGCCCGATTGCGTAAATAGGCTTGAATGCAGTCACAGTGTATGGCGGGTGAATGAAGTGGAGTCGAAAAACCCAATCCATTAACCATTGAGCCAGTCCAGTTGCGACAAGGATGGCCCAAGTCAAATGCCAAACACCAAGCAAAGAACCGAAAACGATTCCCAATTTGTTTTTGCTGATCATGACTATTAGTCCTTCCCTAAGTTGTGGTTGGCTGTCGCTGTCGATCTGAATCAAAACCAAGAATGTCAACGAGCAACCACCCGGGCCACCTACGGGACTCTCTCGCCTTAGCCTCACGCGCTTGAAGCCGCACCTCCAACTTCACCGGGCAGCATCGGTTGAGCGCGCAGTTGTCGCAGGCTTTATGGTTCTTACATGTAATTGCCGTGCCCAACATCGATAACTCCCGATCGCCGAGTGACTGTCCAGCTACAGAGGCTAAGCTGCGAATCCGGACAGTCATCCAGCATTGACCGTTTATGCAGCCGCCTTCGACTGGCCCTTTTCAGCAGGCGCATCTTTAACTTCCAGCTTGCGAGTCGCCGGCTGGACTTCGGCGCCGGGATGGTTACCTCGAGTACGCCGTTCGTGAACGTCGCCTCGGCTTTTTCAGTCATCGCCCCTTCCGGCAATGGAAGTTGGCGATAAAAGGCTCCATAGCTGCGCTCGCTGCGATAAAAGCCTTCGCGCTTCTCTTCCTTCTCCTCTTTGCGCTCGCCCGAGATCGTCAGCATGTTTTCAGCCATTTCGACCTTGATGTCGTCTTTCGTCAGACCGGGCAGGTCTGCGCGCACGGTGAATTGTCCGTTGTTCTGGAGTACTTCCACCTGGGGCATCCACTCCATTTCGCCGAACTCCGTACGAAACGGCGACGTCTCTGAATTGAAGAGAGATGGAAAGCGAAACCCCTCAAAATCTTCGAATAGACGTTCCATGTCTCTTGTGAAGCGACGCATCATTCCAAACGGATTGGTCGCCTCGGGGCTCTTTCGAGCTGACTCCAATGACTCGTTTTTGTTGTTCATGATTTCTCCTTCAAAAAGTGCTAGCCAAAAAGTAGATCAGGCTAGAAATAGGGATCGATCCGCAGATGGTCCCTTACCTGGATCACGCCGGGCGCGTGGCTAATTGATCCGACCACGGCGCGTCTTTCTTGCCATGAATGCACCCGGCCAAACAGGTCAACCGCGCCGTCGTTGACCTCCACTCGTAATCGCTCCGCCTCGCGGTCCGCGCGACGCTCCAACGCCAACTCGATCTCATCGCGAAGATCTTCTGAATCGATTGCCTGTTTGCGGACTGTGATCCTGTTCGTGACACCGACGACGCCGGACAACCGTCGGATTGCCTCCTCCGCATCACCACGTTCACGCCAGTAGTCCACTTCACCTTCCAGCGTCACCCAGCCATCTGAAACCGAGGACTGAATTAGCTCATTCGGAACCAAGGCGTCCCACTCCAGTGCGTTCCGGACTGCGCCGGCGATTTCGGTATCTGTCCGAGCAAAGCGATCTACTGGTTTGACCTCGATGTCATTTGCAACATCCAGAACCCCAAGAACGCGATGGGCGGCCTTTTGTGCCTCTAACTTCTGCATGTAAGTGGGCACAGCACCGGTTAAAGTTGCGACTCCGTCCTTAACGTCCGCCTTGATTTTGGCCGAGTTAATGCGTGAGTCCCATTTCAATTCGCGCGTTATTCCTTGCGCGAGCTCTGTGTCGCTTCTTTTCTTGAACATAAGTACCTCCGAAGGCCTGCTCTCAGTCCCTTGCTACTTCGGATTGAATCAAACCGCTCGAAGAATCCTAGTTTGGAACGGCCGTCGCTGATGTAGCGGGTACAGGGATGTCGACAAATCGCCTGGTAAGTCCGAACGACGTCCCCGTAATCGATTTGCGACGTCTCGCCATTGGCCTCGCTCGCTTTGAGAACGATGTCGTTCATCGACAAGATGCCTTCCAGCTCGCCCTCTGAAGTGACGACCGGCAAGCGCCGTATCTTGTGTTCCTGCATCGCCTGCAAAGCCTGAGCAACGTCGTCCTCGGAGTTCACCGAGTAGACCTGACCCGTCATCACTTCTTCGACAGAAATCCCGGAAGGATTAGCCTGCTTCATTGCGGTTGCCATGCAGATGTCGCGGTCGGTAATTAGACCAACTACTTTTCGGCCGTCTTTGATGATCGGCAAAACTCCGCAATCGTTTTCCCACATCAACTGCGCTGCGTCAGCCAAACTCTCGGTTAGCCAAATCGCTTTTGGATCTGGCGTCATGATTTCTTTTACCTTCATAGCAACCTCCATCGCGCTGATTCCAACATTAGGCACAGGCACCGGCGCCCCCGCCCTGACCGCCGCCTGCCTTGCTTCACGTCGAGTCAGGAGTGCAACGCATGTGCCGCCTCGGTTACTAATAGATTCGCGTAGGACTCGATTGCGGGACCAAATCCTTTGGGGAAAGTTCCACACTCTCCTGCGAGGAAACTCGCTCCGTTGTCTGCCTGCCAACCCTAGCGATAGTCACATCTGATGTTTGTTGGACCATCACGCCATAAGAGTCGGCACAAGCTTTGCACCTTATCTAGGTGTAACGCGGAATTAAGAGAGGAAGAAAATGAAAAGGAACAACATAGACACTAAGGTTTTGGCAACGGCTGCGATAGGCGGGGCTGCAGCGCTTGCGGCGTACGCATTATTTGTTCGCCCCTGGCATTTAAGATGGGGAGCGACGGAAGAAGAGCTAAAGATGTCGCTTCCCGGCGACGGATTGGTCGAACATCCTAAGCTAAATGCAACGCACGCAATTACGATTAACGCAGCGGTTCAGGATGTTTGGCCCTGGCTAGTGCAGATCGGACAAAAACGTGGCGGCTTCTATAGTTACACGTGGCTGGAAAATCTTGTCGGCTGCGACATGCGGAATGCTGATCAAATCGTTCCGGAGTGGCAAGACCTCAAAGTTGGTGACGAGGTCTGGCTGCACCCGAAGGCTCCGCCTTTAAAGGTATTAGCAATTGAACCAGGACGCGCGATCGTGCTCGAAATTCCTGGACCTTTTTTCTGCGCCCCATCGATGAACATAGGACGCGCTTGATCATTCGCGGGCGCGGTGAGTTCAATCCCAATCTTAAGAACGCCTTACTCAATTTTGTTTTCTGGCGGGGCGTCTTTGAGCCGGCACATTTCATCATGGAACGAAAGATGATGCTGGGTATCAAGCAGAGAGCGGAAGCAATTGGCGGCAGTGTGAAGTTGATTTCTGAAAGTCAATGACGATTATCGTGTAAGCGTCACATCATGATCCCGTTTACCGCTGATCAATTCCTCGAAGTGTTTGAGCGATATAACAGCGCCGTTTGGCCGGCGCAGTTATTTCTCTACGCGGTGGGAATACTTGCCATCTGCATGGCTCTCCAACGAAAGGCAGAATTCAGTAAGGTTGTTAGCATTATCCTTGTCGGCATTGTGGATATGGATGGGGTTGGTCTATCACTTATGGTTCTTTAGCGTCATCAACAAAGCCGCCCTGATCTTCGCCGCATTCTTCGTGTTGCAAGGAATACTGTTCTTCATCGCAGGAGTTTTGAAGAGTAATCTTAGATTTCGGTTCAGGCGAGACTTTCTCGGAATTGCTGGCATGACCCGATTGCTGATTGCTGATTGCGGAGTGCGGATTGAGTTTCAGATCCAGTATCTAGCATCTAGAATCTAACCTCCATACTTAATGTCACGCATAATCACCGCTGTCATTGTCCTCCCATTCCTCATAGCTTCAATTTTAATCTCCTGGTTGCAGCCACTCTTCGTCGCGATGGCCGCGGCAGCAATGGTCCTCGGCCTTTACGAGTTTTACCTACTCGCCAGAAAGAAAGATATGAAGCCTGACATCGTCGCCGGATATCTTGGCGGAGCTGGGCTATTCACGATCTTCTACTTCGCCAGTCCTTACGCCGCACCGGATCGACTGGACGTGCAGACGATCATTTTTGTCATTCTCCTTTTGGTCATCGGCACCTTAATCGCGGCCACACTTCGCGGAGCGCCGTACGACAAAATGATTGCGTCATCTGGCGCAACCATTCTCGGCGTGCTTTACGTAGTATTTCTCGGCTCGCATCTCGTAGCCGTGCGCAATGGTTTCCAACACTCACTCTCCTCGGACCTGCTGTCATTCTTCTTTCTGATTCTAATGGGAGCCGATATCGGTGCGTACTACGTTGGACGCGCTATCGGCAAACACAAACTCGCCCCGACAATCAGCCCTGGAAAAACGTGGGAAGGCCTGTTCGGTGGGCTGATCGCGGCCCTGGCGTTGGCAGCCGTTGCCCACTTCTGGTTTTTCCGTGAACTGCCGCTGAAGTGGGCCTTGCCGTTAGCGGCGGTGATGAGCTGCGTTGGGTATTCTTGGAGACCTGACTGAGAGCGCATTGAAACGTGGAGCAGGCGCGAAGGATGCCGCCAAAATCCTGCCGGGACATGGCGGGATGCTGGATCGGCTGGATAGCTTGCTCTTCAACGCGCCGCTCCTCTACTATTTTGCACGCATTTACTTTGTTGGTGCTTGAGCCTTGACGACGAAGAAAATTGTAATTCTGGTACTTTCCATTGTGCTCGGCCTTGGCCTGCTGGTCGCCATTTTTGTCGGCGCCATTGTCGGAATCGCGTTCTACACCATCGGTAATAGCGAGGCAGGAGAAACAGCAAAAACTTTCCTGCGCAATAATGAACAGTTGAAGCAGGACATCGGGGAAGTGAAAGACTTCGGAAGCTTTGTGACCGGCAACGTGAATATTCAGAACAATGACGGCAACGCCACGATCAACGTCAAGGTCTACGGTGAGCGTAAAACTGTCAATGCGAGCGTCGATTTGATTTACCGCAGCGGTCGTCCATGGCGAGTTGTCGCGGCCTCCTACCGCAACGATGCAGGTGAGACGGTACAACTTCTCGATCCTTATCAAACCCTAATCCGCGCTTTGAAGGTTGCGGCCTAAAATGAGTTCAAAAGCAAACCCGAAAGGTGTGGCGATTCTCGGCTCAACAGGCTCGATCGGCACGAATACTCTCCGCGTAATTGAATCGTTTGGATCCGAGCACTTCCGTGTTGTCGCCTTAGGCGCCGGTCATAACGTTTCCCTGTTGGCCGATCAGATTGCGAAACATCTGCCGGAACTCGTTTCCGTCGAAACCGAAGAAGCAGCCCATGACCTGCGCGCACAACTGTTCGAGCGCGATGTTGATCTGCCACGCATCATTGTTGGAGAAGCCGGTCTGGTTGAAGTGGCCACGCATCCGCAGGCGGATTGCGTCGTTTCAGCGACAGTTGGCGCCGTCGGGTTCGTTCCGACACTACGCGCGCTTGAGGCAGGGAAGCGAGTCGCATTAGCAAACAAAGAGACGCTGGTGATGGCGGGCGAGTTGATGACGCGTGCGGCGCGAGCCTCTCAGGCAGAATTATTGCCCGTCGATTCCGAACACAATGCGCTGCATCAGTGTTTACGTGGAGAGAAGCGTTCGGAAGTGCGCCGCATTGTACTGACCGCATCCGGTGGTCCATTTCGAACGAAAACCAAAACCCAGATGCAGCAATCTACAGTGTCAGAGGCGCTACGCCATCCGACATGGAGTATGGGCGCGAAGGTCACCATCGATTCCGCGACCTTGATGAATAAGGGCCTCGAGGTAATCGAGGCGCATTGGCTATTTGGTTTTGAACCAGACCAAATCGGTATCGTCGTCCATCCCGAATCCATCGTGCACTCAATGATCGAGTTGGTCGATGGTTCCGTAATCGCACAGATGGGCGTAACAGATATGCGTCACGCAATTCAGTACGCGTTAACCTTCCCCGACCGGCATACTTGCGAACTTCCACCGCTGGATCTGACTTCTTTGTCGGCACTACATTTCGAGCCGCCCGACCTCGAACGCTTTCCCTGTATTGCTTTGGCATACCGCGCACTCCGCGAAGGTGGGACGCTACCGGCGGCAATGAACGCGGCCAATGAAGAAGCGGTTGAGGCATTTATCGAAGAGCGAATCTGCCTGACGGATATCCCGCGCGTGATCGAGGCAGTGATGGATAAACACCACACAGAACCCGTCTCTGATCTCGCAACCGTGCTTCAAGCTGACGGATCGGCACGTCTCCTGGCGCGACACGAAATAGAACAGCTCGCAAAACCCTCACGTCTAACCGCGGAAAAAGTAGTCTCGTAAAAATCCCACTACTCCCGGAGTTTCATTCTTATTTGGAGCGATTTGTGCGTTCACCTTTGAAAAAAGTTCGGCTTACGCGGAGCGTTCCCATTAACACTGCGGCTTTAGCCCGGTGACCAGGCTACTGGTTAGGATGCCCCACCGTTTTCAACGGTTTTCTGTGCGAGGGAAATCGTTAAAACGGTCAAGCAATGTCGGAACACTCGTTTACTAACCGGCCTGAAGCCACGGTGTTAATGAGAAGCTGTGAGTGGCGACCGATGGAGACGTACCTGTGCCGACACGTCAGCATTGCGTGCAGTTATCGCGGAGAAAACACCGTTTGACGGGCAGGAACCTGCCGCGTAAACTCGATGAACGGCAACCTGATTTGGAGTTCCCGAGTCTAAATCGGTTGACGAATTGAGCATTTAGGGTAAGTAGGAAAGAGAACCTTATGAGTGTTGTTTTGGGAATATTAGCCTTTATCGGAATCCTTGGCGCAGCCGTTGTCATCCACGAGTTTGGTCACTTCATAGTAGCGAAGTTGTTCAAGATTCGGGTTGAGACTTTCTCGGTCGGCTTCGGCCCCAGGTTATTCGGAAAGAAGTGGGGGCACACAGACTATCGAGTTTCCCTGATTCCGCTGGGGGGTTACGTAAAGCTGGGAGGGGACGAATCGAATGCGCCTCTTGAAGGAGCAGGTGCGGCCGACATTCCACCCGAAGAACAGTTCAATCTGAGGCCGCGCTGGCAGAGAATTCTCGTGGCGGTAGCTGGCCCGATCATGAATATTCTGACGGCTCTCGCGATTCCTTTTGCAGGCGCTTTGATGTACGGCGTCCCAATGACACCCGCTCCGGTGGTTAGTTATGCACCGTCAGGCGGTGCAGCACAAAAAGCGGGATTACAACAAGGCGATCGCATAGTTGCGTTTGCAGGAACAGAAAGCCCGGACTGGGACACGATCCGCGGTGATGCGCTCTTGTCGCCTGACCAACCGTTGCCGATAGTGGTTGAACGAAATGGCCAGCGCGTGCCGCTGACAATCACCCCCACCGCGGTGACGGAAGAAGGTGAAACTTTCGGAATCCTGGAGTTTGTTCCGGATAACGGAGGCTATCCAGTAGTGATTCGTGATGTCTCAACGGAATCAGCTGCGTTCGATGCGGGCATTCAGCCGGGCGACCGAATCCTGGCAATCAACCGCCAACAGGTGCGCAGCGCTGAACACATTTACGCCTTCATTCGTGAGCATCGGTCGCAACCGATCACGCTGACTCTGGATCGCAACGGCCAGAGGTTTGACATAACGGCGACGCCTCGCCGTATGGCCGATGGTACAGAACGGCTGGGCATTACATCGCATGACAGCTTTCCTTTGCAGAGGCCAACCGTGGCGATTGCAGCGCGATATGCGGTCAAGGCCAATCTTCAAATTCTTCGTTTGACAGGTAAGGCGCTTGGACAGTTTTTCACCGGACAACGTTCGGCGCGCAATACGCTTTCCGGACCAGTCGGTATCTACAAGGCGGCAGCTTCGTCAGTCGAGCGGTTTGGTTGGGGCGGATTCTTTACCACGCTCGCGTTCCTCAGTTTAAATCTCGGCATCTTCAACCTGTTGCCGATTCCTGTGCTCGACGGCGGCGCGATATTCCTGCTGTTGATAGAAAGCGCTTTGGCCATGGTAGGTCTGTCGCTGTCAATTCGTGTGAGAGAGAGGATTCAGCAGGTTGGTTTTGTAATGGTAATTCTGCTGATGGTGTTTGTAATTACCAACGACATCCTCAAGCAGGCATCGCTGTGGCGGGGCAGTGAAAGTCCGCCGGCAGCATCAACGCCCGCGAAGTAAATGAGAAAATCCAGGCCAGTACAAATCAAGAACGTACAAATCGGCGGCGGCGCGCCGGTCGTGGTCCAGTCTATGACCAAGACTGACACGGCAGATGTCGGCGCGACGGTTGCGCAGATTGAAGACATGGTGAGGGCAGGCTGCGAAGTTGTTCGCCTGGCCGTACCTGATAACGATGCGGCCATCGCGCTGAAAGAAATCCGGAAACGAGTTCCAGATGTCCCACTGGTCGCAGACATTCACTTCCATTACAAACTTGCCTTGATGTCGCTCGATGCCGGCATCGACAAACTTCGTTTGAATCCGGGCAATATCGGCAAACACGAACGCGTCCGGGAGGTTGTCCGCGCGGCACAGGCTCAAAAGGTTCCTATCCGCATTGGCGTAAACGGTGGTTCGCTGGAAAAGGATCTGTTGAAGAAATACGGCACCGCGACACCCGAGGCCATGGTCGAATCTGCCTGCGACATATTCAGATCCTGGAGGACCTTGGGTTTACCGACACGATAATTTCCCTGAAAGCGTCTGACGTTCACCGCACGGTGGGAGCCTATCGTTTGTTAGCAGAAAAGGTCGACTACCCATTTCATCTTGGCGTAACCGAGGCAGGCACGGCATTCGGGGGAACGATCAAGTCTTCAATTGGGCTGGGCATACTCCTGCATGAAGGTATCGGTGACACGATTCGAGTCTCGCTGGCAGCGGAGCCTCAGGAAGAAGTCCGCGTCGCCTGGGAGATCGTGAAGTCGCTTGGGCTGCGCACGCGCGGAGTTACGGTAGTCGCATGTCCGACGTGCGGCCGTTTAGATGTTGATAACTTCGTCGAAATTGTCACCGAGATTGAACGACGCCTCGCACACGTGGAAGAACCCCTGCACTTGTCGATTATGGGTTGCGCGGTGAATGGACCAGGCGAAGCTCACGATTCGCAATTGGGCGTCACCTTCGGCCGTGGCGTGGGCATGATCTTCAAGGACGGCATTCCAATGCGGAAAGTGGCGGGTGAAAACATCGTCGACGCCTTCGTGATGGAAACCGAAAAACTCCTGGAAGAGCTGGCAGCAAAGAAATCTGCCGAAACGCCTGAACTGGTTACCATCAAATAACCCTTCCTTTAGTCTTACCAAACCTTTAGTCTTACCAAAGTTTTGCCGACCTGCGAAAGCGGACTTGCGTTCGTGTATTTCGTATCTTCGTGGACTGCTTCATGGTCTACCACTGGAGAAGTATTCACGCAATAACACGAACGTCCACGATACAGAAAACTTCTGACAGAGTAAGTCGCAAATTGTAGTGCCTACAGTTTGGCCGAGGAAGCCGATCACAATGGCCCTTGCCTTCGCTACAAATCACGTGTTCGAAACGCTACTGACGCTTTTCATCATGATGGCGGCTGCGAAGTTGATGGCGGAGATATTTGAACGCTTGCGCCAACCGGCTGTGGTTGGCGAAATACTTGCCGGTGTAATCATCGGCCAAAGTGTGCTCGGCCTCGTCTCTCCTTCCGACATGACAACCACGTTGGCGGAGATCGGCGTGATCTTCATGCTGTTTACCATCGGCTTGGAAACTAAGCCCAGGGATATTTTCCAAGTTGGACGCACAGCAATGACTGTCGCCGTGCTGGGCATCGTTCTGCCTTTTGTCGCTGGATACATCCTGATGCGCGCCTGGGGCTCGACAAACGTCGAAGCCCTGTTCATCGGTACCGCATTGGTTGCGACTTCAGTGGGAATCACGGCCCGCGTGCTCGCCGGGATGGGCCTGCTAAACGTAATCACTAGCCGAATCATTCTCGGCGCCGCGGTAATTGACGACATTCTCGGCTTACTTATTCTGGCAGTTGTTTCCAGCGCGTCCGCGGGCCAGATCAACTACCTGCAAATCGCTATCACCGCGTCGCTGGCAATTCTCTTTACGATATTTGTTGCGGTGATCGGAGCGCCCGTGGTCACCCGTATGACTCCGCGGATTGAAAACCTCAGACTGAACGAATCTCTATTCGCATTCGCATTGCTGTTATGTCTGGGCTTGTCGGCGGCTGCGACATACATCGGTGTCGCAGCGATCGTCGGCTCCTTTCTGGCCGGCATGGCGTTGGCCGAGGGAACTGAAGGGCATACGGTGCACAAACAGATGAACGGTGTGACGGAGTTTTTGGCGCCGTTCTTCCTTGTCAACATCGGAATGCAGCTGCAGCTGGGAGTATTCCGCGACAGATCTACGATCATCTTGACGGTTCTAATGACGATCGTCGCGGTAGTAACTAAACTCGTTGGGTGCGGGGCAGGAGCTATTCATCTCGGTTGGAAGCGAGCGGGACAAGTTGGTGTGGGCATGGTGCCGCGTGGCGAAGTCGGCATCGTGGTGGCGCAGATTGGTTTGAGTCTAGCGGTAATAAACGAATCGCTATTCGGTGTCGTATTGTTCATGGCTGTCGCCACGACATTAATCGCGCCGCCGTTTCTTAAATTGTTGTTTGCGGGTGAAGCCCAAAGATCAGTAGGTCAGTAGGCAGTAGGCATTTTCGTGTAATTCGTGGATTGTTTTTTCCTAGTCGTCGAACGAAAAGCGATCCACGAAATTACACGAACGCACACGAAACAGATATCTTCTGCCCACTGCCCACTGCCCACTGCCCACTGCCCACTGCCCACTGCCCACTGCCACTGCCTACTGATCCTGCGTCTTACTTAATCAGGAAGCGTCTTTTTGGCGCAGGTTGTGTCGCTGCCGCCATCGTGAGGAACAAAGCATCAGTTGCCGACTTGCGGTTTATGTTAACCACAAGCTGCTCGCGCAACTCCTCGATTTGAGAAATCCAACGTGCAGGCCGCCAACTTTCCAACTGCCTGGCGATTTTGGTTAGTTGCGGCATCAGATCCGCGTTAACAACGCTTTCAACGGGCGCATCGAGAGACAGCATCCATACATCGCGAATCAAGGTTTCCAGGATATCCAGGCTAGGTTCGTATTCTTCTCTTTGTTGAGCTGAATTCAAGTCTTCCGACGATTTCATAAGCTCGATGGGATCGTGGCTGACAGCGAGCGCCTCGAGCAGTCGCAGCATTGCCTGTCGCTGCGAAGTGAAGAGTTCAAAATCCTGTTCAATAGCCCGGCCCAGGCTGCCTCTGGCAACGCGCGCACGTACGCGCGCTTCCGACGGACTCGCCAACTTGTTCTGAATTAGATAGTTCTCAATTTCCGCCGTCGCCACAGGAGCAAAACGGATCATCTGACAGCGAGAGAGGATCGTCGGCAACAACATCGCCGGGCGTGAAGTAAGAAGGACAATGTACGACGTATGGGGCGGTTCTTCTAAAACTTTTAATAGCGCATTCGCTGATGAATCATTCAGTTTGTCTGCATCCTCGATCAGGAAGACACGGGCCTTTCCTTCAAACGGACGAAAGTTTGCCTCGCGTTCGATGTCCCGCATCTGTTCAACTCGTAACAGACGCTTCGGTGCGACCACCATGCCCACATCGGGATGGTCGCTCCAGATGATCCCTTTCCAATCGTCAGACTCTGCGCTCTGCGGATAATTGAATTTGGAAATACGCTGGCACGACGGGCAAGCGCCGCAGGCTTCGACGCCTTTAGGCGATCTGCAATTCAGAGCTTTCGAAATCTCCAGCGCGAACAACTTCTTGCCTACGCCTTCTTCACCAGTGAACAGCAAAGCACCGGGTAGCCGCCCCGACTCCAGAGTTCGAATTAACAACTTCTTGATACGATCATTTCCAATCAGCTGATCGAACATGCAGTCACTATTCTCCCGAATTTGAAGCGGTCACAGTTTGGCTCAGCACATCAGCAGATAGATGTCCGCGGCTGATCAGAAAGGGAATCACGATCTCTTTCACTCGTTCGTGGGTCTCGTCTACCGGCCGATTGGTTTCTACCACCTTAACGCGTTTAAGATCGTTGCGCGCAATACGCAAATATTCGTCACGGACACGCGTGTGAAAGTCGCTGGTCTCGCCATCTAACCGGTCGGTTTTACGTTTCCCATCGGATCTGCGTCGGGTGCGCGAGTTTGATTCTTCAACCGGCAGGTCAAAAAGCACCGTCAAATCCGGTTTTAATCCCTCAGTAGCGAGCTCGATGATTTCCGCAATCAAGGTTTGAGAAAACCCGCGTCCTGCACCCTGGTACGCCGCGGTGGCATCCGCGTAGCGATCTGAGAAAACCACGCGCCCGGCGTCGAGCGCGGGGCGCAAAACGCGGCGGACGTGTTGCGCGCGATCCGCTGCGAACACAAGTAGCTCCGCCAGTGGATCCACCTCCTCATGAGCGTCCAGCAGTGCCGCGCGTAGTTTATTGCCGACCGGCGTGCCGCCGGGTTCGCGCGTCAACAGGACCTCGCAGTTGTTCGACGCGAGAAAGTTGGCTAAAAGACGCAACTGCGTAGATTTACCGCTGCCGTCGATGCCTTCAAATGTAATAAATGTTCCAGGCACAGGTTCTCTTTACTGTAGAACATAGAAGACGAAGACAGAATACAGAATGCAGAAGTCAGAATACAGAAGGCAGGAGGCAGAATACAGAAGGCAGAAGGCAGAATACAGAAGTCAGAATACAGAAGTCTGGGCAGGAAGCTGTCTTCTGTCTTCTGTATTCTGTATTCTGCTTTCGTTTTCAGTCTTCTGCTTTCAGTTTGCGGTGTCTTCGGCGGGTAATTCGGAAGCCGCTGGCTCACGCAAATCGCCGCTTGCTCGTCGAGTTTGAGAGATGGTGGAGATAGCGTGTTTGAAGATTAACTGGTCGTGTGACCCCGACTCAAGCAGGACAGAAAATTTGTCAAAGCTGCGGATGCGACCGGTCAGCTTCGCGCCATTCACAAGGTAAATTATTACCGTCGTCTTCTCGCGCCGGACAGTATTAAGAAACGCGTCCTGAATATTCTGCGGAGCAGGTTTTCCGTCTGCCATGGTGATTCACCTGTGTGGAAACGAAACCGGGGTGGGGGGAAAGACTCAGGTTACAACTAACTGATTGCGGGATACAAGATTTATTGCGTTTGTGAAACAAACGTTACGTTTTATCGTTAGGCGGGTGCTTCAATGCGGCGAATACGGCCCGTTTTGCCACCCCGTCGTTACCGAACCCGTCGAACCAAACGGCGCCTGTTTCGCGCCGGAACCAGGTTAATTGGCGTTTAGCGTAGTTTCTCACGTCCTGTTTGGTTTGCTCGACAGCGCTCGCCAGGTTGCGTGTACCCTGCAGATATTCGACAACCCGGCGGTAGCCGTGAGCGCCAAGCGCGTTCGAATCGGCCGGTACGCCCTGGGCCAATAGTGCCGTAACCTCTTCGACCAAACCGGCTGCGAAGTGTTTCTCGGTTCGCTCATTGATGAGCCTGATATAGCTCGGCGCGCGGTGGGTTGAGAACGACTATACGCAGCCTACGTGCGCTTTCGTGTGGCTCAGGACGGTCGGCTTTTTGACTGGACATAGGTTGGCCTGTTTGTAAACGGACTTCAATTGCGCGTTGCACTCGCGGCCAATCTCGCGGGTAGAGTTCCGTTGCGCTTTCAGGATCCAGTCGCTGCAGGACTCGATGCAGGTATTCCGGCCCACGAGTTTCCCGAATGAGATTGATGCGACGCCTTAGTTCAACGTCAGTTTGCGGACTTGAAAAAAAAGGCGTGCGAAGCGCTCGGAGGTAGAGGCCGGTGCCGCCGACGAGGATAGGGATACGACCCCTGCTCTCAATCTCTTCAATTTTAGCGATGGCCTCGCGTGCCCACTCGCCGGCTGTGTAGTTGATTTCAGGCGGAACGAAATCAATCAAATGATGAGGAACGCCCCGTTGCTCATTAACTGGTACTTTTGCCGTTGCGATCTCGATTCCCTGGTAAACCTGAACAGAGTCGCAGTTGATAATTTCACCGTTCAGGTCGAGAGCAACTTCGATTCCAAGCGTGCTTTTGCCGGAAGCGGTCGGGCCCACGATTACGATGATTGGTTTAGGATTTGTGCCGGCACTCACGCGCCTGAGAATAGCATGCGGTAGAAGATAACCATCCAGACGACCATCAATAGGATGAGGCCACCGATTAGTTGATTGCGAGAGAAGCGCATTCGAAGTTCAGACCCGATTGATAAAAAAATACCGGAATCTCTACGAGGATAATTTAGCTTCGTTTCCTGGATCTCTAGTAAAGCCGAGTGAGGTCGATGCCGGTGTAATAGGCTTTGAGAATCTGTTCGTGCGTGTAGCCCTGGCGCGCGAGACCGTAAGCGCCAACCTGGCAAAGGCCCACACCATGTCCCCAACCGCGTCCGTGAAAAGTGAATCCTGTAACGCGACCGTTGTCGTCGAGCTTACGTTCGATCACAAAGAGCTGCTCGCGCAGACCCAAGGGCCGATCGGATTCGACCACCGCGTACATGGCTGGTTCCATTAGTTCCAACTAATTCAAGATCGATGGCCCTTCGCGAACTTCCGCGAGCCACCACACGCAGATCCACAAGCGGTCCGGTCCCACCCATGTATCGCCCCAGGCGCGCCTGCACTTGTCCTACAGACAGTTCGCTGGTCCAGTTCGCAAACGGTGAAGATCGATCCGCAGCCGCTCCGTTTGAAGCGGGCCGAACCTCCAGGTAATCAACCTGGCCCGCGCGTTCACATGAAACACGACAGGTTCGCCACCGACGACGACAACAGAACTCACCGGATACATTCGTTCACCGATTTGGCGAAACAGATAAGCGTCGGCGCTGACTTTAACAACCTGGTCCTTACCTCTTGTACTTCGCAGTACCAGTGAACCGTCTGTAGTTGGGCGAGCTGTGGCTTTTTGAAGTTGCAACAGATTGCGCGCATCCAGGATGCGGGCAATAGAGTGCAGCGCCCGGCCGCGCGACAGTGGTTCGCGTGGATGCAGAGTCGCATCGGGGAGAGCTGAGAGATAGCCCTCTCGAATCAGAAATGCGACGTCGGCACGATTGCCTTCAGGAATTTCGTTGGCATCCTTCACCGCCAGAAAGTATTGAATGTCCGCGTTGTTCAGCAATGTGCTGCCACGGCTTTCGGCAAAAACTGCAGTCGTTAGGGCAGTGGCAAACGCCGGTGGATGATGAACTGTTTCCGTGACTGTTGGCGCGACCTGTCGAGCCAGTCTGGCAACTGACGCCAGCCAGCTACGGACCTCGTCCACTTCCGAATCATCCTCGAGCCACGAGTCGCCAACTTTGGGTCGCAGAAAGCCGAAGTTGTGAAGGCTTAACAGCGCGACGTCGCGAGCAAGCGCAAGGTTCTGCTCCTTGAGATCCGCCGGTTCACGCGTGGTGGTGATGGTGAACGAACCGAGCATTGCCCGGCCCTCGGCTGAGCATTCGCGTCCTTTCAAATAAGAGACTGCGTCAATGAAAATATTTTGAGAATCTTCCGTCCGACCGCCGCAGGTCGACGTATAGAGCGCGTTTATTGGTTGACCGTCGAAGGTCGCGATGATTCCGCGCGTATCGTCCACGGCGCGAGACGAAAGCGAGTGTTCTGAAGCGAGACCCCGGTAAACCTGCGACCGAGTCGTCGGCAATATGTCGAAGCCCTGGGACATGTATTGGCCGAGATTGCGCAGGGCGTAGGTCCGCGCCGCGATCGCCTGGGCCTTTTGCGCTTCAAGCGAAGGGAACCCCCCGGGCGAAAGTTCATTCGGCACGACGCCCTTAACGTAGTCCTCGAGTCCGAGGACGTTAACCACCGTCAAAGCGCCGCGCGCATTTGCAAACACTTCGATGTGTCCCCGAAAGGGCCGGTCATTGAAACGCACTGGGGCAGACACATCGCTCGCGGCGAATGTAACCGGGGCGCTGGAGCTGAACAGGCGACCGGCGTTTGACGCAAAGGCGACGACCTCGCGTGACGGCAAACTCAAACGCGAAACTGGACGAGGACCCGTGGTTCTCATAGTCGGGGTGCCGCTTGACGCCTGGGACTGTGACGGTACGGCCGAAGCTTGCGAGGAAGCCGAACCGGCAGACGGCACAACTGCGACCGCATGTCCGGCATCTTCCAATTTCGCTCGCTCTAACTCCGCGTCTTCACGATTGCGTTTCCCTCCAACTATCAAACCCCAGGTGTTGGTAACCGTATCATTAGTGATCTGCGAATCTTGTCCGCCCGATTCCTCTAACGCTTCTGATTTCTGTGCGGCTTCGGCCCGCGACGCCAGCCCAGTGATTTGCAGTTGAAAGGTTGGTTCAGCGTCAATAACCGGCATCGGCGAAAGCAAACGTGGTTCTAATCTCACGCGCTGAACGTCAAGCGCGACCAGCGTCGTAGCGGCATCCGTCGCATTCATCAGTTGGCCGGTAGTTGAAATTGTGGCTGAACGAACGTCAGTCGCCAGCGCGACACGGATCTTTGGCTCGTTTACGCCACTGACAGCGAGGCGGCTGGTGATGGTTTCGGCCTCGCTAACAGGAGGTTTCCACTGCTCCTGAGTAATAGGCGTTCCGGGTTGTGAATCCGCGGAGCGACGCGGACGCACGTCTCCCTGAGCTAGAACTGAAATTGGAGTTGCGAGTTGGGAGAGAAGCAGGAGCGCGATTATGGTTCGCGCGAGCAGATCATGCATTACAAAACCCTTCGCGGATTAGTTTGGGGGCTGTTCCGCGCGGTCATAGTACTACAACTGATTAGAATGGGATCAGCTTTAATCTCCACTGAGCGCTCGTGGATTGCAGAAACGCTCACGGTAGCGAGCGGTTCTCCATCGTTCGTGTCTCAAGCTCAGGAAAAGCTTTGCACAAAAAGTCACGAAACCAGACGTATAGGGTTGCCTACTTTTTTGTGCCAAGCTCTCACGAAACGAATTCGTCAAGAACTGCTACAGGATGAACCTCAACCGGCGTCCGACCTCTTCGGAAGATGCGCGCCCCGGTGGAACCTTTCAAGACGGTCGTGCCTTGCTCAATTCTCAGCATTGCTCCTTCGCGTAAGCCGACAACCGGAGTTGGGTTGTCTTCGAGGAATTGCACAATTCTTTCTTCGCGAGTCTCGCCCATATGTTTAGAGTCCGGATCGGGATCGAGGTAATGAGGATTGATTTGAAAGGAGACAAGACCGAGCGCGTCGAGGGATGGAGGTTCGACGATGGGCATGTCGTTCGTGGTCCTGATTGTAGGGCCGGCAACGTTGGAACCTGCGCTTGATCCCATGTACAGCATTCCTTCGTTGACGCGATCGCGGATCAGGATCAACAGTTCAAAGTCGTAAAGCGACTTCAGCAAACGGAAGGTATTTCCTCCACCGATGAAGATAGCTTCCGCATTACGAACAACGTCCTGCTTATCAGTCGCCGTGTGAATTGATTGAACCTGGTACTCCATGAGTCCCAAGCGTTCCGTTACCTTCGCGGCGTAACCATCCTGATCGTGAAGCGCAAACGGCACGAACAGAACGCGCTCAACGCTTCCGAGAAAGTCGCGGATTTCGTTTTCGGCATGATCGAGGAAGCCGCTTCCGAAAAGCGTGGAGTTGCTGATTAGGAGAAGGTTTTTGTTCATTGTTCGGTCTTCGCTGTTCGTAGATAGACATCTTACAGCTTCGACAGATAGAGATGTCCGTTTCGCAACGTCAACTAACTCGCAAAGCGTTCTTCAACTGTTGCCGCAAATACAATTGTGCCGATCAGTCCCATTACAGCTGCTGCGATAAATGGCGCTCGCGGATTGACAATCCATAGCAAACCTCCGATTGCGGCTGCCGGCGTGATTGAGAGGCTGCGCACGAGGTAATAAAGGCCTACCGATCTGGCGCGAAGGTTTTCCTGCGCAAAGTCAACAATCATTGCTTTACGTGCCGGTTCCCCAATTTCCCGAAGTCCGCCAATCATAAAAGCGACGACCAACAATCCGAAGTTAGGCGCAAGAATGACGGCGATAGGAAAGAGCGCGAAGCTTAAAAAGGTGACGATTACAAAAGGCTTCCGCCCCAGGCGGTCCGCAAGTTTGCCGGCTGGAATGTACACCAGTATTGACGTTGTCATTTGAACTGCGACGAGCGTCCCGTAACGTGCGGCGCTTAGCCCGTGCACGTTAATCACGTAGAGAATCGTCAGCACTCCTGTCAATCCTTCACACGCGCGAATGATGATGTCTGAGACAAGCAGGCGCTTCAGCGCTGTATGAAACGAACGCCACACGCCTCGAATGTCTGTTACGTCAGCGACTTTTACTTCAATGTTGATTTGTTGGATCAGTAGTACTGTGATCGCCGCGAGACACAGCGTAACAATCAGACCGATGTGGATTCCGCGTGTAATGCCGGTCCTGGCTATCAGCGCTCCGCCAATCATTGGTGCCACGATGATGGGCACGCGCTTTAGAATCGACTGGAGAGTAAACCCCATCGCGCGCCGTTCAGGGGGCAACGCGTCGCCGATCAGCGCGAAGATGGCTGGCGAAGCCATGCTCTGCCAGGCCATTGCAAACGCTAAGCCCAAAAAGATCAGTGGCCAGGAGGTACTGAACAAGTAAATGAGGTAGCCGGCGGAGGCGAGGATTACGAAAACCAGGAAGGCCCGGCGACGTCCGAAACGATCGGCGAGCCACCCGCCGGGATACTGGTAGATGGCGTCAAAGAATGTCTCCGCAGTGCCGAAGAGGCCGATGATCGGGGCACTCGCGCCCAGGGCTTCAAGATACTTGGGTAGGAATTTCTTCCAGAGTTCTTCACCGAGTCCGATCAGGAACACGGCCGCTGAAGCTATGGTGACGTTTCGTTCGAGACTGAAGTAATCGGCGAGTCTTACAGCAGGGCTGGCTGGCTGATCCATGACAACAACTCAGCGCTTCGAGTCGCACCATGGACCAGCGCACTGGAAATTCACCGCGAGGTTACCTCAAGCAGCCCGTCTTTCGTTCATCACTTCTGCGGGCTGTCCGTGAACGCGCTTGCGAGTTTTCCGGGATGAGAAAAGCTTACTGAATCCATCTTTTGTCAGCGCGAGGATCGGAGCCCGGTTTTGCAGTAGAACCTTCATGAAAGCCCGTTTGTTCATTTGCGGGAAATAAATACCGCGGAACAACAAACGCATAACGAGATGCGTAATGCGGTACGAGAGATGTTGGTCGGCGAGTGCTTCCATCGCCTCCAGATTTCTCTCCGGACTATAGGATAGTTCCCAGGCGTGGTCTAACTCTCGCTGAGTTTCAGCGATCGACATCTTTAGTGGGTTGTGGGCCATCTTGTATGGCGTGTACTCCAACCAGTGTTTTGGTCGAGTGAGCCTTCCGGCTTCCATCAATCGTTTGTAAAGCGGCGTTGACGGGAATGGGGTAAGCATGCCGAACACAGGCAGCCCTGGCGGCCAGGTTTTTATCTGCTCAATAGTGCGGTCGGCGACGCCGGGTGTGTCATTGTCCAGACCCACGATGAAAGAAGTGACGGCGTAAATATTTCTTTTGGCCAGGCGGTCGAGAACGCCGGCATATTCGGCGGGCTTGTTGAAGCTTTTATTGACGTCCTTGAGATTTGCGGTATCAATGGATTCCATGCCGATGAAAACCCAACGGCCTCCTGATGCAGCAATCAGATCCACCAGTTCCTCATCGCGCAGCAGATTAGCGCTGATTTGGGCCATCCACGGGAGCTCGGCGCCGGCCGCGATAATGTCTCTCAAAAGCGACTTAGTCCGCTTGATGTTGATTGCGAAGTTGTCGTCGATGAAAAAGACAAATACCTGTTGACGATTTGCCCGTGCGAAGTGTTTCAATCGCAGCATCTCGGCGACGACGCTTTCGTTTGTGCGAAACCTGATGGAGTCCCCAAAGAACCCTGTGACTGTGCAAAACTCGCAACCGTAGGGACAACCACGACCGGATTCTATCGGCAGGATATGAACACCCTTCCAACCCGAGCCATAACGGTTGAGCAATGGCTTCGCGATCTTCGGGATCATGTCAAACTGATCCAGATCCATTTTGTCCCACGGAATCTCCGGATAATCCTGCAGCGTCGGCTTTTTCTCTTTGCCCGTTTCATCAAGCGGAGCGTAAATGTCCCTGAGTCGTCCGTTCGCGGCGTCTTCAACTATTAAGGGCCACGTCTCATCGGCTTCACCGAGCGCTACGGCGTCAGCGTGACGTTTGCCGCCATCTTTTCCCAGGGCTTCATCTGGGACTTCTGTAACGTGTGGTCCACCCATCACAACCGGAACACCGACGGCTCGTATGGCGTCAGCCATCCTGTAGGCGCGCGCGATCATTCGCGTCATGGCGCCTATGCCCACCAGCCCGATTTCCTGATCTTTGACGAATTGGACCAGCTGTTCCTCATCCATAGGCTTGGCGTTTCCGTCAATGAGGAGAACTTCATGGCCCGCGGGTGTGAGCGACTTCAGGAGAAACATCCAAAGATGCGGCATGAAGTTATGAGTAACCCCGTTGTCAGGGTTATAGAGCAAGATTTTCATATCTGTTTTTCCTATGATGCTGCGCGAGCGGGGTTGATAAATCGAACAACTCTCAGTGCAGCTTGAAACCGAATAACAAGGGCGAAAGTAAGGGGAACCTCGGATTCGCACGAAATACGGACGCTAATGCCGGAGCAGCATATCAGTTATGCGGGCTAACGTACATAGGAGAGAGCCTGTGGTAGTGTCCTAATTTGAACTCAGTCGAATTCGTTTGGGTTCGCACAAATTAGGACACTACCGAGCCTGTTATTGATAGCGGCGGTATCCTCGCGCTTCCAGAATCTGTTGCCCTTCCTCACTCAAAATAAAATCGACGAACTGCCGGGCCGGATGCGGGTTTGGAGTCTCTTTGACAATGCCTAAGGCCTGGTCTATAGGGCGATGTAAATTCCGATCAACTTCTAAATACGCTCCTTCTCCGGGCTTAACAAGCGCCAGGGGAATGAACGCCGCTTCGACATTGCCAGTCGCCGCAAACTGTTTTGCTTGCGCCACATTCTGCGCGTAAACGACTTTCGGCTCGATCTGTTCCCAGACTCCTAACGCGTGCAGGCTTTCAACCGTGGCCTGTCCATAAGGCGCAATATCGGGTTTTGCAATCGCGATCCGTTCAAACTCTTTAGCTGTTATGTCCTCAACCCGTTGAACTCTTAGGTTACTTTTTGGCGGAATCCAAAGGACCAGCCTGCCTTGCGCATAAATTGCACGAGTACCGGGAATCAGCAATCCGAGCTTTTGAAGTCGATCAACGTTAGTGACATCGGCCGCGACGTACACGTCGAAAGGTGCGCCGTTTTCGATTTGCTTTGCGAGATCCGTCGTCGCGCCGAAAGTAAAGACCACACGAATGCCGGTCTTTTCAGTGAAGCGTTGTCCAATCTCACCCGCCGCCTCAGTAAGATTGGCAGCAGCAGCGATTAGGATCTCCGGAGGCTTGGGCTCGCGCGAGGATTCTGACGTGTAATGTCTCTGGCAACTTGCGATTGGTAACAAAAGTATGGCCAACAGCAAGGCTTGCAAATCGCGATCGAAACGGGAAACTCTTGACTGCGGAAGCGGTGGCATGGACGCCATATTATGCGTACCCTGAATTTCTTTCCAGAAAAGGGGAAGGTATGGTATAGACCCTAAGACCCCCGCAAAAAATTAAGAGGTCGTTTCGCAAGTTAAAGCTGAGACTCTCCCCATGCGGAAAACCACATCGAGAAGTGCGTTGCTTTTTCTCAGCGGCGCCGTCTTCGTTTCTCTCATCGTCAGTTGCCTTCCCAAGCCCCCGTCGGAAACTGGTGACGTCAACATCACCGTCTATGGCTTCTCCATCATGAAGGAGGCGCTGGAGAATGGGATTTATCCGGGGTTCGCAGCCAAATGGAAACAATCGCACGGACAAGACCTGCGCTTCACGTCCTCATACGCCGGCTCCGAAACAATTACCAATCAAATACTACAGGGTGTTAACGCCGACATTGCGATTCTCTCAATCGAGCGCGATGTCAACCGTTTGAAGGACGGCGGTTTTGTAACCGGCGACTGGCGGGCACATCCGCACAAAAGCATCGTCAACAAGACCCCCTTCGTAATTCTTGTGCGGAAGGGAAATCCAAAGGGGATCCATGACTTCGCAGACCTCGCGAAACCCGGAGTGGGGGTGATTCATCCAGATCCGGTTAGTTCGGGAGGCGCTCAGTGGTCAATCCTGGCTATTTACGGCTCGGAGCTGGTGAAGTCGGAGAAGGAAACAGGAGAGCCAGACTCGGCTCGCGCGCTGCGAGCGCTGCAGGCGATCTGGCGTAACGTTAAATCAACCCCCGGTTCTGCACGCGAGGCACGAACGCAATTCGAAACCGGCTTCGGCGACGCGCTCATAACTTATGAGCTCGAAGGATTGTTGATGAAGCAAGCCAATAAGACGCCGATCGATGTCGTCATCCCTAAGTCCACAATTTTTAGCGAACATCCTGCAGTCGTAATTGACAAGAACGTGCCGGCAAACAAGCGCCCCGCAGTTGATGCTTTTATGCAATACCTTTGGAGTGATGAAGCACAACAAACATTTGTAAAGTTTCACTATCGTTCCGCAACCAATGAAACTTTTGACGCGGCTAACAACGCGTTTGGTCACATCGAATTCCCATTCACCATCGATTACTTCGGCGGGTGGGATAAAGCTTATCCTGAAATAATTGAACGCATCTTTCGTGACAGAGTGCAACGGGCCAAATAGTTTGGGCGGCCCGGCGTTGATTAAGTAGCGATGAGCACAACTACTCCAACGATGCGACATGTGCGCGGTTTTGACGCCGCTCGCCCGCTCAGCATCGGCATGCTCATCTTCATGATGTTGCCGCTGGTGTTCTTGCCTCTAGCTTCAATTTTCATTTTCGGCACAAGCAACGGGTTGGGTAATTTCTGGATGGCTCTAATGCAACCCGAAGCGATTTTTGCTTTGAAGCTTTCCGTGGTTACCAGTTTCTGGGCAACGATATTCAATGTAGTTTTCGGTTTGTTTGCAGCCTACGTCTTATCTCGTCACAACTTCTGGGGCCGTAATGCACTCATCGTAACTATCTCTCTGCCCACTGCAATTCCCACCGCAGTAGCCGGGTTTGCATTGTTGCTACTCTGGGGACCCTACGGAACACTTGGCCGTTTTCTGCAGCCACATGGAATTCAAATCATGTTCACTGCTGCGGCCATAATTCTGGCAAATATCTTTGTCACTTTCCCCCTCGCATTCGGCGTAATCAAACCGGTGTTCGATACGATGAGCCGATCGCTGGAAGAAGCGTCGGCAACTATCGGCGCCACGCGCTGGCAAACGTTTTGGCATGTGACGCTCCCGTCCCTTCGCGGCGCAATAGTCTCCGGAGCGCTTTTAACGTTTGCCCGGGCGGTGGGCGAGTTTGGTTCAACAATCCTGGTTTCAGGCAATCTCGCCGGCCGAACGCAAACCGCACCGCTCTACATTTTTGCAAAATTCAACGAGGGGCAGATTGAAGCTGCTAACGCGATAGCGATCGTGCTGGCCCTCTTTTCTTTCTTGATCTTTAGCGTGTTGTTCTTCGCGCGCGACTGGCTGGATGTGGATTAAGACCTCCGCATTTTAGCGGATTGATTATTAATTCAGCGTAAGAGGCGAAGTTTTGGGTAAACTAGTACCAATAAACCCGACATAACGACGATTTGAGGCGACTTACGAATGGCCCAGGTAGCTAGAGTTATGGAGAAGCCGGTTCAACCTAATTCAGGTAGCCCTCCGTCTCAACCCGCGGCGAGCGTGGTTGGCGTAAGCAAATACTTTGGCAAGACGAGTGTGCTTCAGAATATTTCGTTTGATGTTGCCGAGGGTGAAGCATTGGTCTTGTTGGGCGCGTCCGGAAGTGGAAAGACCACCATCCTCCGAATCATTGCCGGACTTGAGCAACCGTATACAGGCAAAGTGATCCTCCACGGCAAAGATGTGACCGAGCTTCCAGCGCGTGAGCGAGGAGTAGGCGTGATCTTTCAGGCGTATGCGCTTTTCCCGAAGATGACTGTAGAGAAGAACATCGGTTACGGCCTGATGATCAGGAAGCGCAAGCGAAAAGAAATAAAGCAGACGGTGAACGACCTTCTGTCTCTCGTTCAACTCGAGGAGCACCGCAGGAAATATCCGTCGCAACTTTCAGGCGGCCAGCAACAGCGAGTGGCGATCGCGCGTACGCTTGCCTATAAGCCCGAAGTGCTGTTGTTCGATGAACCGTTCGGCGCGCTGGACGCGCAGACACGCGTTCACTTACGACGCGAGATACGTGCGTTGCTGCGGAAGGTTAACGTGCCGGCGATCTTCATTACCCACGATCAGGAAGAAGCCCTTGAGCTGGGCGATCGGATCGCTGTGATCAATGTCGGCAACATTGAACAAATTGGCACGCCCGCTGAGGTTTATAACAATCCCGCAACTGAGTATGTCGCGACGTTTCTGGGCGCCGCAAACATCCTTGAAGGCACGCTTCGTAATAACGAGCTGGAAATCGGCAACATCCGAATTCCATTGCGGAATCGCGCTGAGCGGTTCAAAGAAGGTCAACGGCTAAAACTGATCTTTAGGCCGGAGGACGTGGTACTCAGTAAGACTCAGGAGAGCCTGAACAGCGATGCGTGTCTGTCGGGCGCAGTGGTTGAGGAGACGAGTTTCGTGGGTGCGTATGAGCGCGTGCGGTCTGCGGATGGATCCGGGCGGCACCGCAGCATGTGAGCCTGGTGATTCGTTGTCCTCCTACCTCTTAACGACTGAAACACCTGAACGGCCCACCGCCAAACCAATCATTGCGACACGACCGAAGCCGATTGCTCTCTCCTCACCATTGCGGATTAGGCGATCGAGTGGTCATAGGGCTGACGACGTTCACAATTCTTCCTACAACATCTCCTCACTAAACTGAGCTTAATTCCGGGCCGTTAGCGCGTTTCCAAAGCATCAACTGCAAGACTGTGGAATTGTCGACGAATGCTGTTGATATTGGTAAACGGTAGAGCGTGAGCGTGCGTTCGATTTGTAAGAAGTAAGAACACCCGTTCTGTATTCGGATCGATCCAGCAACTAGTGCCGGTGAACCCGTTATGACCGAAGCTGTCAGGAGGTAACGCTGGACCGGCGGTCGAATCTTTTGTTGCGGCTAGCTGCCAGGCCAATGAACGCGCTTCGTTCAATCCTTCTGTCATATTCGTATAGAACAGTTCACAGGTCTGCCATTTCAGTAACTGGCTTCGACCAGGCAAAAACTGGTTGGCCAGAATCAAAGTGTCCGGTGCCGTAGAAAACAATCCGGCGTGACCCGCTGCCCCGCCGAGAAAATACGCATTCCCATCATGTACCTGTCCCCAGATTAATTCCTGCCGCCAGTTTTGGTACTCGCCGGCCTCTGTTTCCCGGCACGTCTCCTTCTCATAAGCGTTGCCGATTTCGCATGCGGCGATTCCGGTCTGCATGGCCATCTCGGGATTGAAAAAGGTGTGTTCAAGGTTTAGCGGTTTAAAGATTTCACTTTGCGCTAACTCGACGATCTTCTTACCGGTCAACCGTTCCAACAATAAACCGAGCGTGATGAATCCCAGGTCGCTATAAACGACGCGCGTCCCTGGTTCGTACTCCAGATCCAGACCGGCGATTACGCCGGCCACGCTCTCGGGTTCTCCCTGGGCCAGAATGTAGAGTGGTTTCCAAGCGGCAAATCCGGCGGTGTGCGTCAATAGTTGCCGAATGGTGATGGCTTGCTTGTCTGCGCGGTCGAATTCCAGCAGGTAGTGCGAAACCGAGCTGTCGATTGTGAGCTCGCCGCGCTCAATCAGTCTTGCACAGAGCAGTCCGGTGATCAGCGGCTTGGTAAGTGAGGCCAGATCGTAAATCGTATTGAGTGTTGCCGGAATTGCCTGCGGTTGGACCACAGCGTTTCCGAGCGCGTCTGAAAAAATCGGGTCACCCTGTTCGGCGACGAGATAGAGGGCGGAAGGGAAGTCGCCCGCGGAGATGCGTTCAGCGAGAAACGACGAGATTTGAGGTTCTTTATTTGGCTGTGACATTCCGTTGGAAGGCGCGATGCTCTAAGTAGTTTTGCCGAGCGCGCTGACGCCGGGATGTGATGCGTGTTGTTCGATCCGCTCAAGCGCCCTGGTGGCGAGTGCCAGGGCATTTCTACCCTCGATGCCCGAGACCGGTGAGGGGAGACCATCACGCGCAGCTTCGACAAATGCGACGATTTCAGCACGCAGCGGTTCAACATCGACAACGTCTAAATTCCTGACATGGACACCGGGCCACGCGCCGGTTGCAGTCGGAGGCGCCAGACTGCTAATCGATGCGTGCCTGGTGGAGTAATCGACCGCCACATAGTCGTGAGGCTGGAAGAAGCGCATCTTGCGAATTTTCTCGGTTCCGACCCGCGACGCGGTAATGTTCGCCACTGCTCCGGTAGAAAACTCCAGTCGTGCGTTGGCTGCATCGACCTTGTTGGTGAGTATCGGAATGCCGACGGCGTGCAACTCCGTCACTTCGACGTTCTCACCCACCAGCCACTGAACGATATCAAGATCGTGGATCATGAGATCGAGGACAACATCGATGTCCAACGACCGGGCGGTGAACTCTCCTACGCGATGGATTTCAAAGTAGACGGGATTCCGCACATGGGGACGGAGAGCAACGAGCGCGGGGTTGAATCGCTCGAGATGCCCGACCTGCAAAAGTGCTCGGCCCTTCTCGGCCGCGCGAATCATTTCGTCAGCTTCATCGAGCGTGCGCGAGATCGGTTTTTCCACCAGCACGTGTATTCCATTTTCGAGAAGAGCACACGCAATCCTGGAATGTGATTCGGTTGGGACTACCAGACTGACCGCGTCGACCTTGCCAACGAGATCGCGCCAATCCCTGGTCCATTCGACATTGCGTTCGGTAGCAATCTCGCGCGCCGTGGTTTCGTTTAGATCGCAAACTAGCTTGAAGTCAGCCAAACCTTCGGCGGCCAACGCAGCATGAATGCGGGCGTGTTGTTTTCCCAGGTGGCCTACGCCGACTACTGCGGTTCGTAATGTCACGGTTTACTGATATCTCTTTTTGGTTTAGCTTAATCTCGCAAAAACAGCAGGCAGAAAGCAGAAGGCAGCAAGACCAGAAGTGTAACTCCGCCTTCTGCTTACTGCTTTAATGCCTAGTTCATTCGGAGCCGACAATATACTTGCAATTTTCAACCCTTGCCAAGCCGGCCAATCTCTTACTCTTTCTTGCCATCATCGTCTTTTATGTTTACGGATTGGGCCATCTTCCATTCGTTGGGCCGGATGAGGCGCGTTATGCACAAGTGGCGCGCGAGATGTTTCTTCGAGACGATCTCATCACGCCGACACTGGGAGGCCATCTATGGTTTGAGAAGCCCGCCCTGCTGTATTGGTTGATGATCGGCAGTTACCAAATATTTGGCGTGTCTGAATGGTCGGCACGCCTGGGCCCGGCAATCTGCGGGCTGCTTACCATCTTCGCCGTGTTTTGGATGGGAAACCGAATGCCAGATTCCGAGCGGAAGATAGGCCCTGGTTTTTGCAGCGCATTGATTCTTGCCACCTCCCTGGGCTTTATCGCTTTCTCAAGAGCGGCGAGTTTCGACATCGTCATTACAATGACCACGACGTGGGCACTGGCTCTCTTCATCGCCTCCGAAACTGAACCACATGACAAACGGCGCAAGAGACTTTTAGCCGGGTTCTACTTCTTCGTCGGTTTATCACTACTCGCCAAGGGTCTCGTCGGATTGGTGGTTCCACTGGGCGTGATTGGTGCTTACTTCGTCGTCCGCGGAAAAGCGCCTTCCCGATTGGTTTGGACCAGCCTTTTGTGGGGGTTGCCGCTGAGTCTCGTTACAGCTAGCGTCTGGTATGGTCCAATGTTCCTCAAACACGGAACTCACTTTTTCAATGAATTCATCGTCCAACACCACTTCGCGCGCTATTTGTCCAACACCTATCACCATCCCGCGCCGATTTATTACTACCTGGTAATTCTCATACTGCTGGCGCTGCCGTGGACGGCATTCGTCATCGACGGTCTGGTCCACGCACGAAACTGGCTTTGGAAGGCAGACGATTCATTTACTCGAATAAGGACCTTTGCACTAGTCTGGATTCTATTCCCGATAATCTTTTTTAGTTTTTCCAGTTCGAAACTACCCGGTTACATCCTGCCAGTGTTGCCCGCGATGGCGCTGATTGCCGGTGAGCGACTCTCCTTGATGCTTTCAGAAGAGCCGCGTACGCGCTGGGCGGTTAGAACGACGGGCCTGCTGTGCATGATCCTCGCCGCTGCTGCAGGGATATACGCAGCCCGCACGGGCGAATTTCCAGTCCAGTTGGCTTTAGCAATAACTGCACCGCTGCTGATTACGGGTGCAATCGCTGTGTTGCCGCTTCGCCGGCCAGCTTTGCAAATGTTGCTGGTTGCGTTTGCGACTCTCGTCGTGGCGATTGCAGCACTTCACTTGGCCGCTCCCACCTTCGCACAAAGAGATTCAGCAAAGTTTCTATTGCAGATGGCTGACGCAAAAGGGTATGGCCGGACGGCCATCTACGGTTTGCAACGCGACGATCGAACCCCTGAGTTCTACGCGGCCGGACGTGTGGCATACGCGCCGGACGGCGAGCCGGTGATGTATATAGGACTTGAACAGATCGGAAACGAAATCCTTAGGCGAGGAGAACCGATACTGGTATTTGTGCCGAAGCAGGATGCTGACCTATTTGCTTCACAGAAAGCTGTGCGAACGGATGTTATTGGACACAACGAACGGCATGCTCTGATTGCTGTGGGTCCGCGGTAAGAAAACTAACGCAGGTTGGTTGCAAAGAAATCAATCACGGGGCGATCGTAACGCTCGCCTTGTTCGCCGGTTGCCGAAGGTAATGTCATGCCGGTTAAGGGTAGGTCAGTTTTCAATTCGACGTTTGCCCGGTTTGAAAAGCACTCCTGAAGTGCGATTGTCGACTTCCGAAGATTATTTTCCTCGGCGCCGGCAAGCAAAAGAACCCGCTGTGTCCTAAGTCCGCCTGCCAACTCACACGTGGTCACGTTTTCATATTGGCCCAAGAAATAAACGCGCGTCGCCGCACGAGCCAGCCAGAAGAGTGGTTTGTTTTGCAAGCCGACGTCTTCGTGCACGGCAGCATTAATGATGTCGTCGGCGTCGCGTGGAACTGAGTCGAGAACAAGAACCTGTATGCGCGCATCTTGTCGTGCAGCTCGAACCGCGGCATAAGCCCCGAGTTCAACGCCGTAGACGCCCACCCGGCCGCCGACCAGTGGCGCTCCGCTCTCTCCTTTCAATGACGCGAGGAAATCGATGGCGGACACGAGATCATCGCCTTCGCGCGTTCCAAATGTTGTTGAACGCACCGGCGCGTTCATGCCGTGTGCTCGGAGATCCGGCCACAGGATCGTGAAGTTAGTGGCTTCATTTAGTTTGATGCCGAGGTTAAATAGCCACGAACGATCCGCGCCATACTTGTGTTGAAATATTACCGCCGGCCCTCCCGGCGTTCCTCGAAGCAACCAGCCACGCGCCGCTGACCCATCGCGGTTGCGCCAGGTTTCGTCTGTTACTTTTAGTGCGGAACCGCTGATTTGTGAAAACGATTGTGGGGTTACGAGATATGAACGGCGAGTCGGGCGGGTGATTCCATAAACGATTGAACCCAGCGCCAGAAGTACTGCAACTAGAATGACCAGCAAGATTGGCAGTAGCGACTTAAAAAGCTTTTTGCCGAGTCTTCGTCGAGGCATGAGCAGTGAGAACGGTTGCGAACGAATTTGTGAAAACTAAATCCGGACTTGCGCTCAATTCATTACCTGCGTCCGTGGAATCAAATTCCTTTACTAACGATCCGAGCGTAATCTTCCGGAGTGTTGATGTTGTCGAAAAAATGCGTTGCGCCGTTGAGATCGCTTAGTTCATCAAAAGAAATCCAACGAGTGCGAACAGATTGTAGCAGAGCCACAGGCTTTCGTTCGTCAGATTTAATCAGCTGCTCGGCCTGGTCCAGACAAGGTTGAACTCGATAAAGTGTGCAAAGAGGCTGGGGGATCGAGTCCTGCTGAATGGGGGCCACCGCGTCAAACCCGACCGTCAAACTCGCCATTCTCAGAAAAAGATCTGCCGTCACAAAAGGGAAGTCACAAGCGACCACCAGTGCCCATTCAGCGGGACAATTCGTGAGCGCACCGTGCACGCCCCCAAGTGCGCCCCAACCTGCGTAGACGTCGCTGACGTGCCGAATGCCGGGGTGTGGCGAAATGCCCCCCACGATTGTTATCGAAGAAGCGACGGCGGACATCTCATTCGAGATTAGGTCGACAAAAGTCCGCCCGTCGATGACCAGTTGAGATTTGTCTCTTCCCATGCGGCGGGATTGACCGCCGATGAGAATGAAACCGTCAATTGATTGCATTACAGGAGTGATGCCGCCGATGCTTTATTCGATGTTCAATGGCAACTTAGCACGCGAAAAAACCTCGGGCAAGAGGAACGTTTTGACTGTTTTATGCGTCTAACAACCCTGGCGGTGGCAACCAGGCTGGCAACGCGGAAGTTGTTCGTAATCCAGCAATTGCAAGTACCTTGACCCGCCTAAAAACGAAAGCTATAGTCGCAGGGGCCGGCGCCAGCGGCCGACGAAAATGAGGTTATAACTAATGAAGCAATTTGCCAGACTCCTACTTTGCGCGACCCTGCTCACAATGATGAGCGTCTCAGTTCTCGCGCAAAAGCCCGCAGCCGATATTAGCGTTAAGGATGCGCACCTCTTTCCACTTGAGGATTTGCGGCCGGGGATGAAAGGGACCGCGCACACCGTTTTTTCGGGTACGGAGCCTGAGGAGTTTGGTGTTGAAATTCTCGGAGTGCTACCGGGTTTTCCAGGAGCTCGGCAGTCTGCAATTATTGCCCGTCTAACCGGCCCGAACGTGGCCAAGACCGGTGTGTTTGGTGGCATGTCGGGTTCACCGGTTTACATCGATAACCGTTTGGTTGGCGCCATTGCGTTCAGTTTTCCGTTTTCCAAGGAGCCGATCGCAGGCATAACGCCAATCAAACAGATGATCGAAATTTTTGAGAAGGGCTCCAATCAAACTACCCGGCCGAAAGAGCCAAGAGCAGTGTCGTTTACCGAGTTAGCTTCGACTGATTGGAAGCCAACGTTTCCGAAGCAGGCAGTGACTGGTGCGACATTGATTGCGCCTGTATCGGAGAACTCGGCCCTGATTCCTTTGCTTGGCCAGCAGATGACACCGATCGCCACGCCGGTCGTGTTTGGAGGAATCAGCCAGGAAGCTCTGTCGATCTTCGCTCCTCAACTAATCGCTAAAGGGTTGCTTCCCGTTTCGGGTGCTGGCGGCTCAGCGGCGATCACTCCTTTGGGGAAAGTCACGGAGAAAACTCTTACTCCGGGCACATCGGTCAGCGTGCAACTGGTCCGCGGCGACTATTCGATAGCAGCGTCAGGAACAGTGACATTTAGAGATCGCGATCACATTTATGCTTTCGGTCATCCATTCCTGAGCCTCGGTGCGGCAGACATGCCAATGAGCGAGTCGGCCGTAGTCACTGTCATCCCCAGTACGCACAACTCATTCAAGCTATCCGTCCCCGGCACCATGATGGGTTCGATTTCACAAGACCGCGCCACGGGTGTTTTTGGTAAGTTGGGACAATCGCCGAAAATGATTCCGGTGAAGATCAATCTGCGCACGAGTCGGGATCGCAGCGAAACGTTTTCTTATGAAATCGCGAACGACGCCTTCTTGACGCCGTTGCTTCTCAACATCACCGTTTTCAACACCATCAGCTCAAGCGAGCGCGTGTTGGGTGAATCAACAATCACGATTAAGGGCGCCATCAACGTGAAAGGTCAGGAGCCGATTGCGTTAGAGCGTCGTTTCTCGGCTATGAATTCACCGATGCTGGCTGCAGGCTCAGTAGCCGCTCCGATTAGTTCGCTTCTCGGCAGTGGCTTCGACGACGTGCAGATTGAGGGCGTGACGCTTGATATCTCTTCAACCGACACCAAGTATGCCGGCACGCTCGAAAGGATTGCTCTAAACAAGACCGAAACTCGACGCGGCGAAAAGATTGAGATTCACGCGCACGTGCGAACCGAATCAGGGAAACTGTTCGTGCAACGAATCCCGGTGCAAATTCCGGAAGACGCCACGCCGGGTCAGTTGTTGGTTTTCGTCGGAGACGGTGGAGCGTTGCAAGAGGGATCGGCCGCCCGGTCTTTCGTTCCGCAGGATCTGGGCCAGCTAGTGAGAGCGATTAACAAAGTAAAGAAGAGCGACCGTTTGTATGTGAAGCTGTTTCGAATTACGCCCGGCGCGGTGATTGGCACGAACGAGATGCCCAACCTGCCGCCATCGATGGTTGCCACGCTTAACAGCGACAGGAACTCCGGTGGCTACACTCCGACTGTGCTCTCGGCAGTTTATGAAATGGAGTTGCCGCCTGCTGAATTCGTGATTTCGGGACAACAGGTAATCGCGGTCGAGGTTGTTCCGTAAAGCTCCTGAAAACGTAAACAAAAAATGCCCCGTGAGTTGGCTTGGGGCAAAGCCAACTCCGGGGCGTTATTGTCGATGTCCCTTTTGGGAAATCGGCCGGCACTAATTTTTTCGCTGCTTAGATAAACAACTAACCGCGCTCTCGTTCCAGGAAATGGAATAAGCCCCAGCCTAACGTTTCCTGGCGACGAACAGAAAACGCCTCTCTGAATTTGGCAACAGATCGGCTTGGATAGTTAGGCCTGAGTTCGCAAGAGGTGTTTGCAGACCCTCTCCTCCAAACATTAACAGCGTGGCCGACGGCGGCGCCCAATCAATCAAGCTCGGAAGCACCTGCTCAAACCGCTCAATCGCGCGACAAGTCACAAATTCAACGTCAGGTGATGCAACATCTTCGAACCGTTCAGCGATAACTGTGGCGCGATCGGATAGTTTCAAGTGATTCATCGCTTCCCGGAGAAAAAGAGCCTTCTTCTTAGACGACTCGATCAGTGTAGCAGTAATGTCGGGCCTTACTATCAAACAGGGAAGTATTGGCAGCCCCCGCCTGAGCCGACATCCACAACGCGCGCGCTTACATCCAAATAACTGATAAGCACCAGCGATTCCAGAATGTGACGCGTGGCAAATTCCTGAGGCGATGTTGGCGCAATTAAATGAAGTCGCAGCGTTCCAGGAGTTGAGTAGTTCATAGTAGCTCGACAAGCCGGCAAGTGATTCGGCGTCGAGCGTGACACCGTAACTTTCTGCTGATGCCTGCAGGGCCGTAGTAAAGTCTGTTAGTTGTGAGTTAATCATTTGTTGATCCGGATTTTGTGAGCGTAGCGAAAACTTGAAGATTTCGCTACGCTCTACGAGTTCCATTACGTTAAGCACAACTACGGCCAATCAACAGAAATGATTGACGACATAGCTAAACAACACGAGCGCTTCGGACGTATCGTAACCGACATTATCGCGGCGTATGCGGCCACACTTGATTCCAGGAACGTTGCTTCCGACGCTACTCCTCAGTCGCTTGCGAAACTCTTTGATGAACCATTGCCCGAAAAGGGAATCGCGGCCGAAGAAATATTTGAACGATATCAGGCAGGATGTGATTACGCACGCAATGCAGGTCCCCAGCCCTCGATACTTTGGTCAATTCAACCCAACGCCTCTTCCGATTGGCGTTTGGGCTGATGCGCTCACCTCGTCGCTTAACCAAAACGCAGGTGCGTGGCGCAATGGTCCTACCTCGGCGATGATTGAAGCTCGTGTTATTCGCTGGTTATGTGATCTGGTCGGGTATGGTTCAACGAGTTTCGGCACGCTCGCCAGCGGCGGAACGGAGGCCAACCTGATTGCGCTGAAGTGCGCGAGGGATCGCGCGCACCAGGACGCGGTGAAAAACGGGTTGCGATCTTCTCCTTCCGCGACTGTTGGTTTATGCTTCCGAACAGGTCCACTTTTCGGTTGAGCGAAGTCTGGACATTCTTGGGTTAGGGCGTAGCAGTCTGCGCAAAATCGAAACAGACGAAACCTTCCATATCCGGCCGGAAGCACTGAAACAACAAATTGAAACAGACCGCCGCGACGGGTTCACGCCCTGTTGCGTGATTGGTATCGCCGGAACGACTTCAACCGGAGTGATCGATCCTTTGAAGCAACTTGCGGAAATCGCGCGCGAGAACAACTGTTGGTTCCACGTGGACGCCGCGTATGGCGGCCCGCTCAGATTCTCCGAAAAGCATCGCGATAAGGTTGATGGAATGGCTTTAGCGGACTCGATCACTTTCGACCCGCATAAATGGATGTTTGTTCCCTTCGCATGTGGCGCAGTGCTTGTGCGGGACGGAGGCCACGTGCTGCGAGATGCGTTTGATATAACTCCCGAGTATTTGAACGAGGACCGCGGCGGCGCCGACGTGGAGTTTGATTTTTTCCGTTACGGTCAAATGGGCACGCGTCGTTTCAATTCGCTGAAACTTTGGATGGCGATGAAGTTTTTGGGGCGGCAAGGTTATGCTGAAATTATCGAACGTCAGATCGACTTAACGCATTATCTGGCGACAAAGCTCGACGACCTTGACGATTTTCAACGTGTAGGCCAGGTGGAAACAGCAGTCTGTTGTTTCAAGTTTCTGCCGGCGCACTTCATCGATGCTGACGGACTCGCACAGGATCGCTTGCAACAGCGACTACAGCAGCACATCGAGCGCAGTGGCGAAGCCTGGATTACGACCACCGTGCTAAAAGATCGACGTGTGCTGCGGGTTAACATTAATAGCTTTCTGACCGAGCAACGCCACATCGATGATTTGTTAGAATTACTCGAACGAAAGGGCCGGGAGGTTGTGGCAGCGCTCTAACGCAGGTTGCTAGTTTTGGGGAATAGGCTGAAGTGCGAATTGAGTATGAAGTTTAGAAATGCGACGGCGGCGTTGGCGGTGATCATGTTTGTGACCGGCAGCGCTGTGTTTACAGCGCAGGATAATTCGCCTCGATCATTGTCCGCCGTCAAGTCACAAGCGGAATTTAATTCAATTTCGGTCACCTATGATCCCGACACGCCTTATGCTTTGCCGCACGTACTCTTCGTAATTGATCGCAAAGATCGCAACCGGATTTATTACGTGAATACGAAGCGTTATAAGTTTCACAAAGACTTTGTAAACGGAACCTATCTTTCGCTTGAGCGTGGTAACGAGTTTTTTCAAAACAATTATCTAAATCCCAATCGCCGTTTCATCCTCGGCACGATTGCATATCAAACTCCGGTAAAACGCTGGACGTTCGAATCCTGGGAAGGCGACCTCATCAGCTCGGATCAAATCAAGCTCGCGTCGGAGGTAATTAACGCGAGCTTTTTTGTTCCCGTAGCTTACAAGCCGAATTCAGTACGGCAGGACGAGCAGTCGAGAAGAATTCCCGGGATTGAGCGGGTTTTGCAAAGCGAAATCGCCAAAGAACAGGAATACCAGGCACTTAAATCTGGCGAGGGGAATTGGACGTGTCCATGTAATTCCAAAACTGGATGAGCACGTGGAGATTGGATTCAACGAAATCCTCGTGCTCGATGAAGTGCCGGTCCATCTCCCGCCGGTTGCCGGGGTCATCACGTCGCGCCCGTCCACGCCGCTGTCCCACATCAATTTGCTGGCGAAAGGATGGGGAATTCCCAACGCCTACATTAAGAATGCCCACTCGCTGCTGAAACAATATGACGGTTGGTGGGTGACGTTTGAAACTAAGCGCGACGGTTACGTGATCCAGCGTGCCGACGTCAACCAGTTGCGGGAGTATCAGCAGCGTTTGGCACAGCGACAGGACGTAATGAGGCCGCGGTCCGATCTTTCTGAAACTCGCTTACTTAGTTTGGCGCAGCAACGCGCGCGATCTTCCATCGCGTTTGGAAGCAAGTCCGCAAATCTCGGCGAGGTGTTGAACGCGCGACTGCCCGGGATCGTGGTTCCCAATGGATTTACGATTCCTTTTCACTACTACAACCAGTTTCTAATTGCGAACAAGCTCGACGACGCGATCTATTCGATGTTGAACGACCAGAAGTTTGTCCACGATCCGGTTTACCGAAAACAACAACTCATAAATCTTCGTGAACGGATCCAACAGGGCAAGTTTGACAATAAACTGGCCACGCAGCTTGCGCTACGCGTACGCCGCGAATTTCCTGGTAAAGGATTGTTTGTGCGCAGCTCCTCAAACACGGAAGACCTGCCGAAGTTCAGTGGAGCTGGACTCTATACGACCGTACCCAACGTAAAAGACGAACGGCAATTGATAGACGCAGTTAAAACCGTGTGGGCGTCACTTTGGAACTTCGAAGCTTACGAAGCCCGCGAGCGCGCCGTGATCGATCACTCGAAGGTTTACATGGCGGTGTTGCTGCAGGAAGGTATTAATTCGGAAAGTTCTGGTGTAATGATCACCGCCGACCCATTTGATAGAGAAAACAGAGGCGCGATCTACATTAGCGCGAAGCGCGGACTTGGAATCAAGGTTGTTGAAGGTAAGCGTGTTGCGGAACAGATTATTTTCCGCCAGCGCGCGAATGCAGTTCAGGTGCTAACACGTTCTGATGAAGACAGCTTATTAACGTTCGACGAGCGCGGCGGGGTGAAAGAAGTTGCGATTACCGGTGAGCGAGTGGTTTTAACTGACGACGTGATTCGTAGATTGGTCAACGCCGCCAGTGCAATCCGACGCGTTTTCGGCAGTCGCGATCAGGACATCGAATGGGCGTATATGAAAGGCCAGATTTATATTGTCCAGTCGCGGCCCTTCATCGCAGGTGGTATGAAATGAGTTTGGTAGATCTTTGAAACTAAGCGGTCGCAGCACTAACAGTCCGCGTTACGAAAACATGACACAAAAAATATTCGCTGACGGAATCTTGAAAGGCCACGTTGCGCTAGTGACCGGTGGTGGCACCGGAATAACGGGAGGCGTGGCGCGGGCCCTGGCTGAGGCAGGTGCTAGCGTTGCGCTGGTTAGCAGGAAGATTGAACATCTCGAGCCTGCAGCTGCTGCCATAAATAAGGCTCGCGGCAGCAATGAAAATATGGGCGAGGCTTTTGCGATTGCAGGGGATGTTCGTGAGTATGAGAGGATCGAGGAAGCCGTTCTCGCAACGGCAGTCAAGTTCGGCAAAGTGGACATTGTTGTGAATGGAGCTGCCGGAAACTTTCTTTGTAAGGCAGAAGACCTTTCGCCAAACGGTTTCGGGACGGTCGTCGACATCGATCTCAAGGGGACCTTTAATGTTTGCCGCGCGGCGTTTGCGCAGTTAAAAGAACACCGTGGCCACATCTTGAACATCAGCGCGACCCTTCATTATCTGGGTACGCCAATGCAGCTTCATGTATCGGCGGCTAAAGCCGGCGTCGATGCACTGACGCGAAATCTGGCGGTGGAGTGGGGGCGTTACGGCATCCGCGTCAACGGAATTGCGCCCGGACCGATTGAAGACACCGAAGGCATGAGCCGGCTGGTGCCGGCGCCAATTAAGGAGAAGCTGCGGCAGAATATTCCGCTTGGACGATTCGGGCGCATCAGTGATATCGAAACAGCGGCAGTCTTTCTCTGTTCCGATGCTGCAAGTTTCATAAATGGAGAAGTGGTAGTCGTTGACGGTGGGCAGTGGTTATCAAGCCGCCTTCTGTAGGTTGAGGATGTTTTCGCGTGATCACCGTTAAGCGGAATTTTAGGGCGTGAGTAGAAGACGAATGAAGTACAAGCACATTGGTTTGTCAGTTGTTCTGTACTCTCCGGGTTGAGTTCTGCAAGCGCACAGGAGTCACCTCCAAACACGGCACCCGATTCAGTTAAGAAAGCAAACAGTCGACCGGCAGAGGTCGTTGCGAATACTCCCGAACCGTTCGACGGAGCGCCTGTCGAAAAGATGAGAGACCAGTGTGTAGCGCTGCAAACGGAAGCGGGCGTGATCGAGATAGAGGTGATTCCTGAAGTAGCGCCTGAGAGCGTGCGCAGCTTTCTCAACCTGGCGGCTACTGGCGCTCTTGATACAACAACGTTCAGCCGCGTGGTTAAAGATTTTGTTATTCAAGGTGGAAACCTTTCCACCAGCGAAAAATGGGGACACGAGTTGTCCAAACGAATGTCTCGTAAGCTACCTGATGAGCCTGGCTTGGTGAAACATGAACGCGGCATTGTTTCGATGGCACGACCGGAAGAGGCAAACAGTGCCACGACGAATTTCTTCATTCTCGTGGGACGAGGCCAACATCTGGACGGTAAGTTTTCCGCATTCGGACGCGTGACCAAAGGAATGGAGGTCGCGGACGCGATCAATCAAGCGCCCCGCGAAGGCGAAAAACCGGACAAACCTGTGCGTATCAATCGCGCAGTGGTTTCCCCTTGTAAGCCATGAATCAATCTTTATCCTATCGTTATCACTCGGCGGCTGTATTACTCATCACCGTTTGTATTGCGCTCACTGCTTCCGGGTGCAAAGGGACAAACCAGGAGGCTTCGCCGGATCAAGCGAAGCGCTTGTTAAAACTGCGCGGTTACAACTTCGACGAGAAATCGTTTCTGGCCGCAGCAACTGCGAGTGATGAAATCGCAGTCAATGCTTTCCTGGTTGCGGGGATGAATCCAAACGTGCGCGATGAAAGCAACGGAGGATCGGCCTTGATCTCGGCCGCTACGCGCGGTGACCTCGAAATGGCAAATGCACTTTTGCAGGGCGGCGCAGACGTGAACCAGAAAGACGAAAAGGGATTTACTGCGCTCCTGCGTGCATTGCAGAATCGACGAGAAAACGTTGCCGATGTCCTGGTTGCCCGCCCCGAGCTCGACGTGAACGCACAGGGGGAAGCCAGCGCTACCGCTCTGATCGGATTTGCCGCGCGGGATCGCGAAGCAACCGTTGAGAATCTTCTCAACCGCGGCGCTAATCCGAACCTTCAGGATTCAGACGGCGATACGGCCCTGAATATTGCAGTGCAACAAGGGAACACAAAGGTTGTGCGCATGCTTCTTGATAAAGGCGCCGATCCAAACATTAAGAACAAACTCGGCGGCACCCCATTGATGTGGGCCGGCGTGTTCGGGCACCGGGAGATAGCTCAGATTCTGCTTGATAAGGGCGCCGACCCGCGCGCCAAAGATGTGGACGGAGTGACAGCCTCGGCATGGGCTGCGAAAAATGATCGGCAAGAGATGGCGCAGTTTCTGCTTGAAGCCGAAAAGAAACCGTAAGACTTCGAAGTAACTACCTACTCTTAACAGGAGACCACTCAATGCGAACTAGTTGCCCCCAAACGACTGGAAGAATGTGTTCAGTCGCCATTCTTTTATGCTGCGTACTCACATTGCCGCTTGTATGTCGTTCGCAATCGGCCTGGACGCCTGAGATGGAAATGAAGGTGAAGGCAGTCGGGGCGGTTCGCGTTTCACCAGACGGGAAGAAGGTGGCGTACACAGTGAGTGCCCCGGTGATGACGCCTGAGAAGAGCGAGTATGTAAGTCAAATTTGGTTGGCTAACACTGATGGCAGCGACGCAGTACAGTTAACCTACGCGGAGAAAACCTCAGACAATCCGCGATGGTCACCGGACGGCAAGATGTTGGCGTTCACGTCAGGCCGAAGCGGGAAAACAAACCTGTATGTATTGCGTCTGGTTGGTGGTGAGTCTGAACAGTTGACCGACGTTAAAAGTGCAGTAGGTAACTTTGCGTGGTCGCCTGATGGGACGCGTATTGCTTTTGTTATGCGCGAAGCGCCTACCGACGAAGAGGAGAAGGGAAATAAGGGAAAGGACGACTGGCGCTGGATCGATGAAAACGTCAAGGTGAACCGCCTGAACGTGATCAGTCTGGCTAAAGACGCCAACGGCAAACGCGAACCTCGAATACTTACTAAGGAAGGAAACGTTGAAGGCGACTTCGATTGGTCGCCTGACAGCAAAACGATAGTTTTCACTCGCACGAGAATGCCGAAAGCTGATTATTGGACCACTTCAGACCTGTTGTCGGTCGACGTCGGTTCAGGTGCTGTCAAAACATTGGCTGCTACCAACGCTTCCGAGTCAAACCCGCTATTTTCACCCGATGGCAAATGGATTTCGTTGATTGCATCCGACGACCCGCCGCGCTGGGCCGGCTATCGAAGGATTGCGGATCATGCCTGCTGACGGCAGCGCGCCGCCGCGTTTGTTAGCGGAAACGTTTGATGCCCAGCCCGGAGTTATCGACTGGTCAGGAGACGGTAAGCAAATCTATTTCACAGAGACCCATGGCACGGTTACCCGCGTCGCCACAATCAACGTCAGCACCGGCACGATCACGGAGATCAACAAAGGTAATGACGTCTTGACTGGGGTCTCATTGAACGGGGCCGGGAACGTGCTCGGGTTCACAATGCAGTCTAGCGACAAAGCGCCTGAGGCGTTCGTTGCCAGCATACAGAAATTTGCGCCCATTCAAGTTAGCCGTGCGAATGCGGACTCGCCAAAATTGCCAGTTGGAAAGACTGACGTCGTGAAGTGGAAGAGTACGGACGGCCAGGACATTGAAGGGCTGTTGACCTATCCGGTGGATTACAAAACAGGCACGCGTGTTCCGTTGTTGTTAGTAATCCATGGTGGTCCTGCCGGCGTATTTACTCAGACGTACCTCGCGGGTCGTGGCGCATATCCGATCGCCTCGTTTGCCTCACGTGGCTATGCGGTCTTGCGTCCCAATCCGCGCGGATCGTCCGGCTACGGACAAAAATTTCGATATGCGAATATCAAAGACTGGGGCGGCGGCGATTATCAGGACTTGATGACCGGCGTTGACCACGTAATCGGTATGGGCGTGGCGGATCCGGAACGGCTGGGCGTCATGGGTTGGAGTTATGGGGGATTCATGACTTCCTGGACGATAACGCAAACGAAACGATTCAAAGCTGCGTCGGTCGGAGCTGCGGTTACAAATCTAATGAGTTTTATCGGCACGGCGGATATTCCCAGTTTCATCCCTGATTATTTTGGAGGACAACCATGGGAAAACCTCGAGATCTATCGAACGCATTCGGCGATGTTTAATGCGAAGGGCGTATCGACGCCGACGCTAATTCAACACGGAGAAGCTGATGAGCGCGTGCCTATCTCACAAGGGTACGAATTTTACAATGCGTTAAAGGTTCAGAACGTGCCGGTCCGCATGATCACGTTCCCACGCATGCCGCATGGTCTTACTGAGCCGAAGATGGTTTTGAAGAGTAAGCAAACCAACCTGGAGTGGTTTGACAGATACCTGCGCGGGGGCGCTGCGCCGGCAACAGCCAGTAATTAGCGACATAATTCGTAGCTGAGGTTTTTGCATAAACATAAAACAGGGCTCCCGCGGTTTGCTATTGTCGCTGCCGGATAACTGCCCTAGTCTTTGCCGTGATTCCGACCAGTTTCCGTCCGGTTGATCGCTGGCAGAGGAAGATTTCGAGAGGTAGCTGGTCAACATGGTCAAACCGGGCGCGGCAGTTATCATTGTGCTTCACAGTCCCCGTGAGAAATGCTGGGGAATCGTCGACGAAATCAACAGCGCAGGCGTGTTCTTGCGTGGTCTGGATCTAAATTCTTTTGACGAATGGTTGCGTGCGACGATTCACGGAGAAGAGTTTGTGGGCCTGGGCGATCTTTTTCTTCCGATGTGGCGTGTCGAACGTATCTCGGCAGATGAGCCGTCTGGGGGCATTCCATCACTAAGAGGACAGGTCGAAAAAAGGACCGGTCGGGCGTTGGAAGAACTACTTGCTCCGGGCGGTAAATAATCTTGTTGCAACCATGAAACAGTGTTCCATTCTCGCGTTGGTTGTGTTATGCTCAGCGCACACCGGCGGCAAGCAGCGAAATTTCTGCCGCGTACTGCGAGAAAAGGAGCACAAAGAAAGCGATGCAAGTTATGTCTGAAGAACGAACGTCAGAACGCGGCAGGGCGGTTGAGGCGGCGCTGTCGAACATAGAAAAGAAGTTTGGCAAAGGCTCCATCATGCGCCTGGGAGAGCGCGAAGTCTCTGACATCCCGGCCATCTCTACCACGTCAATCAGTTTGGACGTGGCTCTGGGGATTGGCGGCGTACCGCGAGGACGCATCATTGAGATCTATGGGCCTGAGAGCTCAGGCAAGACTACCCTGGCCCTTCACATCGTGGCAGAAGCGCAGAAGGCCGGCGGAGTGGCTGCTTACATTGACGCGGAACATGCCATGGACGCCGATTATGCCGGCAAGGTGGGCGTGAATATTGACCAGTTGCTCATTTCTCAGCCTGATTCAGGAGAACAGGCGCTCGAGATTGCAGAAGCTCTGGTGCGATCTAACGGCGTCGATGTGATTGTGGTCGACTCGGTTGCCGCACTCGTGCCTCGCGCCGAACTGGATGGTGAAATGGGCGACTCGCTACCGGGTTTGCAAGCGCGGCTTATGTCGCAGGCTTTACGCAAACTGACGGCGATCGTTGCGCAGTCGAATACCTGTTTCATCTTTATTAACCAGATTCGCGAAAAAATCGGCGTGATGTTTGGTAGTCCGGAGACCACAACCGGCGGCCGCGCGCTTAAGTTTTATAGTTCCATGCGCCTGGATATTAGACGAATTGGTGCCTTGAAAGACGGCGACCGCGTCGTAGGCAATCGGACAAGAGTTAAGGTTGCTAAGAATAAAGTTGCTCCGCCTTTCCGCGAGTGCGAGTTTGACATCATGTATGGGGAAGGCATTTCACGCGAAGGTGATGTGTTGGATCTCGCGGTGGTTCAACGCGTGATTGATAAGAGCGGCGCATGGTTTTCCTATAAAGGCGACCGGCTGGGACAGGGACGTGAGAACTCAAAACAGTCGCTGAAAGACAATCCGGACTTGCTGAAGAAAATTCAACGGGAAGTAAAAGTTAAGTTGGGAATGGTTGTGCCCGAGGAGCAACCGGCTCCGGCGGCAAATGCTAAGGCCGCTACCGCAGATAAGAAGTAAGTTAATTCGTTCTACAAAGTGCGCTCGGCTGTGGCCGCTGGTCTTCAGCCGAGCGCTTCTTTGTGCCGTCGAATTTAAGGCTTTACACGCCGACAACTGTAAATTGATAATCCGCTCCCAGTACAAAGATTGGGCCGTTTCAGGTTCGCACACGTAAGATCCGTTCACTATGAATTCCATTCTTATCAAAGGAGGCAATGTCGTAACCGTTGACGCGCGTGACTCGATCGTTGAGGGCGACGTCCTAATCCGTGATGGAAGGATCGTTGCAATCGGGGATGTCAGCGAAACCGCTGATGAAGTCGTCGACGCAAGCGGATGTGCTGTGCTGCCTGGTTTCGTGCAAACCCATATTCACCTTTGCCAGACGCTATTTCGCGGAGCAGCGGACGATCTTTCGCTCCTCGATTGGTTGAAAAAACGCGTCTGGCCGATGGAAGCTGCACACACCCCAGCGTCCATCAGAGCGTCGGCTCGTTTGGGCATCGCTGAGTTGATCCAGGGCGGAACGACCTCAGCCCTAACGATGGAAACCGTTAACCACACCGAGGAGGTTTTTAAGGTTGTGGAAGAAACCGGGTTCCGTGCCACAGTTGGCAAATGCATGATGGACCAGGGTGACGATGTCCCTGCCGCGTTACTTGAAGATACTGCTGCGTCCATTCAGGAGTCTCTTCGTTTGATGACTCGATGGCACGGCCAGGCAGATGGGCGTATTCGCTATTGCTTCGCGCCGCGGTTCGCGTTGAGCTGCACAAAGGAGTTGTTGACGCAGGTTGGAGAATTGGCGAAACAGCACCAGGTCATGGTCCATACCCATGCGTCCGAAAACAGGAACGAGTGCGCTATTGTTGAGACGGCGACGGGCTTTCGTAATGTTACATATCTGGACTCAGTCCAATTAACGGGTCCACACGCCGTGTTTGCGCACTGTGTTCATCTGGATGAGCAAGAACTCGAGATTCTGGCGGGGACCCGAACGAATGTTGCGCATTGTCCTTCGTCAAACCTCAAACTCGGTTCAGGCATAGCTCCCATTACGACCTTGCTGGAGCGCGAAATTTCCGTCTCCCTGGGCGCGGACGGTGCAGCCTGTAACAACCGCCTCGACATGTTTACCGAAATGCGGAGCATGGCATTGTTACAAAAAGTTTTGCATGGACCGGAAGCAGTGCCAGCCCGACAGACTCTACGTATGGCAACAATTGATGGGGCGAAAGCGCTGGGTCAAGCCAACGAAATAGGAAGCCTCGAAGTGGGCAAACGAGCGGACGTGATCGTAGTAAATCTCAATACCAGCCACGCAACCCCGCATGCAAAGGATCTGGTATCGGCGCTGGTCTATTCCGCACAATCGACTGACGTGCAAAGCGTTATCGTTGATGGGCAGAGTCTTATGAGGAACAGAATACTACTCACCCTCGACGAGCACGAGGTAATTTCAGCGGCTGTGCGGGAAAGCGGGGAATTGGTTCAACGGGCGGGAATTTCTTATTGAGTGCGGCACGCTTCAAATAAAGGCCTCTAAAAATGGCTGTGCCAGCTCGAAGGTAGCGACTGCGGGGGGCGCGATCGGCGGCCGAGCTGGCACTGGCGGGCACTATCAAGTTTGAATTGGATGTCGTCTTTCAACTGGACTGACGTTTGGGCGCCAACCCCATCCTCAACGGCACGGATTATACACCGACGCCCATTCGAGTCAACGAATTTTTGTGACTAATCTGACAAAGTGCGATTCGAAAAAAAGAAGTCGCATTTTAGGCCTCATTTGACAGTTCTTTTTGCATCTCCCTATACTACGCGGTCTTTCCAACCCCGTTGGCCAGGTAGCTCAGTTGGTAGAGCGCGGCCCTGAAAAGGCCGGCGTCGGCGGTTCGATTCCGTCCCTGGCCACCATACTGCCCAAAAACTTTGAAAAGTAGAGCCTCGGCGCGGTGATTTATGCCCATGGACAGACGAGTACGGCCATTATCTTGCCCAATAGTTTTTGATTCGTTCCGCCAGATAAGGGAAGGGCACGTAATCAGCTGTTCGCCCTGAACGGCGCAACTCTTCCACCATCCGAATTGCCCCATCAGCATTGCGTGTATGAACCATGATCGTCGATGCACGTTGAAGTTGCGGGTTGGCCGCCAGCCAGCAGGCAATAGCGTATCCCGTGCGTTCATCGTCGTGACTGGTGGCGTGGTAGTGTTCGGGATGAAGGTCGTGGTCTAAAAAAATGGCGTCATAAGAATTTTCGCTTAAGAATTCCTGGGCCTTCTCGACGTTGTCGGCAACGTCAATCATATCGCCCTTAAAGCGGGCGGAAAACCACTCATGTCTCCTTTCGTCGTCGTCCAACAGGAAAACGCGAATGGGATGGCGCTCGACTTTTGAAGTGCTGAGACCCAATTTGGCCAGCAATGAGCTTAACAACGGCATTTCGTTCCGAATAAACCCCTTCTGCATAACAATAATCCACTCGAACCAGCTTTGAAAACCAGCATTAGATTGCCGAAACGAGCCATACGGTTGTTTCGCTAAAATCGATGCTCTCGGTGATGAACTAACCCTACAACATTCAACGTCTCGGGCGTTGTTGGAATTAACACACGAATGTTTCCGATTCGTTGCGGGCTCTTCTTACGATGCTATAATCCGCACGAACGCATCATAGTAAGCACTCATTCCCGAATGCCATCGGATAATTCAGACACAAAAGTCGTAAGAATGAAAACTGGCGCCGCTGTGGAAGACGATATCTGCCCGCTTTGTTTCGGCACCGGAACGCGCATCGAACCCGCGAAGGGAGCCATTATCTGCGATTGCCGGCGTACAAATCGCGGGACTCGCGCTCTTGACGCTGCACGAATACCTCCCCGATTTCGCGAGTGCTCGTTTCACAACTACTTCCCAAAAAATGATTCACAGTATTTCGCACATAGTTTCGCCAGCCGGCTGGCAGATGAATATCCTGCTGTCGAAAGTGGGTTGTTATTCATGGGGTCGGTCGGTGTTGGTAAAACCCACCTCGCGATTGCGGTGCTGCGAGATTTGATTGAAAAGAAAGGCGCCGCGTGTTTGTTTTATGAATCCGGTTCGCTCCTGAAGGCAATCCAGGATTCATACAATCCCGTGTCACAGACGTCGGAGATGCGTGTCCTCGCGCCCGTCTACCAGGCGGAAGTTCTGGTGCTCGATGAATTGGGTGCGACTGTGCCAACGAACTGGGTGCGCGACACTCTTTACCAAATCATTAACACACGTTATAACCAGAAGAAACTTACGATCTTCACGACGAACTACTTTGATGAAGCGCGCACGATTAATGCCGAACCGGAACCTGATTCAAAGCGACGTACCTTCGCGTCGTCACGGGTGCAGGAGTTGACCACGCTTGAAGAACGCATCGGCACGCCGCTGCGCAGCCGTTTATACGAGATGTGCAAGAAGGTCATGATTGAAGGGGAAGACTACCGAAAGCGGTTGGACCAAAAGAGACAAGACGCCCAGCAATAAGTTGACCCACTTACTAAACCACCTGCCTTACGCCCAAAAGCACTGGAACTTGTCGCGCGTAACTTTTTAGTTTCTGTTTTGTTACCGGTGCGCCTAACACTAACCCGATAGCGGTTTCAGTTGTAGAAGACCGTCTATGTATAATGCCTCGACTCCACCTCGGTCATTTCGCGGTACGTCGAATCAGGTTTAATGCCCAAGCGCACTGACATCCACAAAATTTTAATAATTGGTTCCGGTCCCATTGTTATCGGGCAGGCGTGTGAGTTTGACTACTCGGGAACGCAGGCTTGCAAAGCACTTAGGCAGGAAGGTTATGAAGTCGTACTGGTAAATTCCAATCCGGCGACGATCATGACTGATCCAGAGACCGCTGACGTTACTTATATTGAGCCCCTCACCGTTGAATCGGTCAGCGCAATCATTCGTAAAGAACGACCGGATGCGGTCCTGCCTACAGTCGGCGGCCAAACTGCTCTTAATCTCGCCATCGCCCTGGACGATTCTGGAATACTCAAAGAGTGCGGCGTGGAAATGATCGGCGCCAAGCGCGAAGCGATTCGCGTTGCCGAGGACAGAATGCTGTTCAAGAAGGCAATGGATGAAGCCGGCCTGCCCATGCCGCAAGGCGGCTTCGCAAAGTCACAGGCAGAAGCTGAAGACATCGTTGCTATTACCGGCTATCCCGCAATCATTCGTCCGTCATTCACGCTTGGAGGGACTGGCGGCGGCACGGCTTACAACCCCGAAGAATTTGAAGAGATTGTTGCTGCGGGTTTGGCTGCCTCCCCGATGCACGAAGTACTGATTGAGGAATCGATCCTCGGCTGGAAAGAATTTGAGTTGGAGGTTATGCGCGACATCGCGGACAACGTGGTGATCATCTGCTCGATCGAAAACTTCGATCCGATGGGTGTGCATACTGGAGACTCGATCACGGTTGCTCCGGCCCAGACCCTAACTGATTGGGAGTATCAGCGTCTCCGCGACATGGCGATCACGGTGATACGAAAGGTTGGCGTGGAAACGGGCGGGTCAAACATTCAATTCGCTGTTAACCCGGAGAATGGCGAGGTGCGCGTCATTGAGATGAATCCGCGCGTCTCACGGTCCTCGGCGCTTGCCTCCAAAGCCACTGGGTTTCCGATCGCGAAGATCGCAGCGAAGCTTGCCGTCGGTTACACGCTCGACGAGATACCGAACGACATCACCCAAAAGACACCTGCTTCATTTGAACCTACAATCGATTATGTCGTGGCCAAGATTCCAAAATGGGACTTTGAAAAGTTTCGCGAGGCCGAAGACGTGCTGGGCACGCAAATGAAGTCGGTTGGCGAAGTCATGGCTATCGGCCGAACGTTTAAGGAAGCGCTGTTCAAAGGTTTGCGTTCACTCGAAGCTGTTAAGCCTTTGCGATTGGAGGATGTCTCTGACGACGAGCTCCAACGCAAGCTCGCGCGGCCCAATTCACAGCGCTTCTCCTATATCACGTATGCCTTGCAGCAAGGTTGGACCATTGCGGAAATCTACCGGTTGTCGCGTATCGATCCCTGGTTTCTCGCGCAGCTTCGGGACGTAATGGAAATTCAGAAGGGTATTGAGGGACGCAAGCTTGAGGACATTCCCGAAGAAATGCTGCGTGAGTTTAAGGAGGTGGCGCTTTCCGATCGGCGTCTCGCGTACTTGACGGAAACGACAGAAGATGAGGTGCGCAAGTATCGCAAACAACTTGGCGTGATTCCTGTCTATAAGCGCGTGGATACTTGCGGGGCCGAGTTTGAATCGTTCACCCCTTATCTCTACTCGACCTATGAAACGGAGAGCGAAGCGGATCCAACCACGCGACGGAAGATCATGATTTTGGGATCCGGACCAAACCGAATCGGGCAGGGCATTGAGTTTGACTATTGCTGTTGTCATGCCTCGTTCGCCCTACGCGACGCCGGTTTTGAAACCATCATGGTCAATTGCAATCCGGAAACTGTTTCAACAGATTACGACACGTCGGATCGACTGTATTTTGAACCACTGACATTCGAAGACGTGATGAATATCGTCGACGTTGAAAAGCCGGAGGGCGTAATCGTTCAGTTTGGCGGGCAGACTCCGTTAAACCTGGCAATGCGACTTCACCAGGCGGGCGTTCCGATAATCGGCACAGCAGCTGACTCGATTGACCTGGCCGAAGATCGCAAACGTTTTGGCGCGCTGTTGAGAGAGTTGGGGATTCCGCAGCCGGAAAACGGTATGGCCGCCAGTGTCGCAGAGGCCATTGCTGTTGCCGAGGAGATTGGTTACCCAGTATTGGTGCGGCCCAGTTATGTTCTCGGCGGACGCGCCATGGCGATCGTTTACGACGAAGAATCCCTGGAAAAATATGTTCGAACGGCAGTCGGTTTCACACCCGATCGGCCTGTACTGATTGATAAGTTTCTGGAACGAGCAGCGGAATTTGATGTTGACGCACTCGCCGATGAGAAGACATGCGTCATCGCTGCGATTCAGGAGCACATCGAAGAAGCGGGAATCCATTCGGGCGACTCATCGTGTGTGTTGCCGCCGATCAAAATTGATCCGGAACACATTGAGACCATGCGCCACTACACGCGCTTACTGGCGACCGCTCTCGGAGTGCGTGGGCTGATGAACATTCAGTTCGCGATTAAGGATCACCGCGTTTATGTTTTAGAAGTTAACCCGCGCGCATCGCGCACCGTTCCTTTTGTTTCCAAAGCTACGGGCGTTCCGATCGCGCGCATCGCTGCCCTCGTAATGGCTGGGCGCCCATTGGCGGAATTCGATCTGCCTTCGAACCTCACGGTGAATCGTTTCTTTATCAAGTCGCCTGTCTTTCCGTTCGTTAAGTTCCCCGGTGTGGATCCAATCCTGAGTCCCGAGATGCATTCCACAGGCGAAGTGATGGGGGTTGGTGAAACGTTCGGCGAAGCTTACGGGAAAGCCATGGCCGGTGCAGGCTTGCTGCTTCCGAAAACGGGAAGGGCGTTCATCAGCGTAAACGATTCGGACAAGGGGCAAGCGGTCGTGCTGGCCCGCAAATTAGTGCGCCTTGGCTTTGAACTTATTGCGACTCTCGGAACGGCGGAGCGGCTGCGCGAGGTCGGCCTGGATGTGGAAACGGTCTTTAAGGTTAACGAAGGACGTCCCAACATCGTGGACCACATAAAGCGTGGCGAGATTGCTTTAGTCATCAACACGCCTTTGGGTCGCGTTTCTCACTTCGACGAACAGGCTATTCGACGCGCGGCGCTGCAATACAGCGTACCCTGTGTCACGACGATGACCGGTGCGCAGGCAATCGTCGAAGCAATTACCGCGAGCGGAAATGGAGATGCGATGGTCGTGCGTTCGTTGCAGGAGATGCATGCTGCCACCGCTACGGCAAGCTGACGGAAAGCAGCAAACATTTGATCCACGAAACCACACGAAGAATTTTTCGTGATATTTCGTGGCATTCGTGGATGTCTTTTAGTCGCGGCCTTCAAAAAATCAATGTCGGTTCAAATTCGTGCAATTGTAATCACAGTCAGCGATGCCTGCTCACGGGGCGAGCGTGAAGACACATCGGGTCAGGCACTTGAAGAACTTTTGCAAGGCATCGGCGCCGAGATCGTTGAAAAGAAGATCGTTTCGGATGATCTCGAGCCATTGACTGACTTACTTCGGAAAGCCGCTGACCGCGAGGACATCAACCTCGTTGTAACGACAGGGGGTACTGGCTTTGCTCCGCGCGACAACACACCCGAAGCAACGCTGGCTGTGATCGAGCGTGAAGCCCCCGGACTTTCTGAAGCAATGCGTAACGAGACGTTGAAGCAGACGCCGATGGCGATGATTTCACGCGGAGTATCCGGAACACGGTTTGGTACGTTGATTATCAATCTTCCGGGTTCACCAAAAGCCGTACGCGAAAGCTTTGCTGTGATTGAGCCTGTGCTGAATCATGCGATCGCCTTGTTGATCGGACATCGCGGTGGCAATCTGCATTAATCGCACCCCCCAGTTAAACTCGCCAGTTGCATATCGCTCGCAAATAGAACGCCAGTTCCGGTAAGGCAGAGGCTTACCGCACGGGATGCGGCAAAGCCGCGACAGTAAGCCGACCTCCGTTTCATTGAGTCCGTTGACATTAGTTTGTGTGACGCTTAAGATTTTCGCGTTCTCCTGATTCGCAATAAGTTCTTCTTTAACACCGAATCGCATCACGATGTTCCTTCAGGCAACGTCTACGACTGCAAACATCGGTTCGCCCATTACGGCCTACTGGCCGGTGATGATCTTTTTTATGGTGGCGATCATCTTTCCGGTGTTGCCTATCGTTCTTGGCAGATTCCTGAGACCGGCCAAATACGAAAAGGGAAAGATGCGGCCGTACGAGTGTGGCATCGACCCGACGACGGACGCGCATTCGCGCTTTACGGTTCGCTATTACATCGTGGCCATGCTGTTTCTGATCTTCGATGTGGAAACGATTTTCCTTCTGCCCTGGGCAATTATCTTTATGGGCGAGGATTTCTCGTTTACGAAGTTCGCATTGATCGAGATGTTTGTTTTTATTGGAATTCTGGTGGTTGGTTACTACTACGCATGGCGGAAACGCGCATTGGAATGGGCCTGAGCCAAGGGATGAGGGCGGAGGGATGAGAGATGAAAGTCAGAGTAGGCAAGACTTGAAAAAGCGCACGGGTGACTTCGCGCTTCGCATTATCAAGTTATATGCCTCGTTACCGAAAACCACTGAGGCCCAGGTGTTAGGCAAACAGGTTCTAAGATCCGGCACGTCAGTTGGCGCCCACTACCGCGAAGCTTGTCGAGCTAAATCTAGCGCCGATTTCATAAGCAAGATTGAAGGCGGGTTGCAAGAGCTCGACGAAACGCTTTATTGGCTCGAGTTGCTTTCAGAGGCGGAGATTGTGTCCGCTACCAGGTTGCATCCCCTCAAATCAGAAACTAATGAATTAATTGCGATGTTTGTGAGCATGGTAAAAAGTATCAAACATAAGAAGGCGGTTAACAGCGACAGGGCGGTCATCCCTCATCCCTCCGCCCTCATCCCTTAATGCTATGGCTGAACACGATCAGGGATTCGTCCTAACCAGATTTGACACGCTGATGAACTCGGTGCGGCGCACGGTGGGCGCCAAGGCGCTCGACATTAGCGCGCCGGTCGTTAACTGGGCACGCAAGTCTGCTCTGTGGCCCATGACGTTTGGCCTGGCCTGTTGCGCAATCGAGATGATTGCCACCGGGGCTGGCCGCTTTGATATCGATCGTTTTGGGGCCGGCGTGTTTCGACCCAGCCCTCGTCAAAGTGATCTGATCATCATTGCCGGCACGGTCACTCTGAAGATGGGGCCGGTCGTACGTCGGGTGTACGAGCAGATGCCGGAACCGAAGTGGGCCATCGCGATGGGAGCCTGCGCATCAACAGGCGGGCCATTCGATTCCTACTCGACCATGCAAGGCGTCGATCGTTGCATTCCCGTTGACGTTTATATTCCAGGCTGTCCACCACGGCCGGAAGCTCTTCTGTATGGCTTGATGCGTCTCCAGGACATCATCATGCGCGAAGCTCCGTCGGCATATATCTTTGAATCAGACGGCACAGTTCATCGCACACAGGAACTTGAAAATGGCGATGAAGATATCAGTGGTGGCCCCGAGTCGGACCGAGTAGCCGTCGCCTGAATCGCTAGCGCATTCCTCGATCTAAACTTCTTTCCCTGAGATCACTCGTAAGCAAACGAGAATACCGACAACTGTGGTATTCCCATCTCCGATCCAGAGCCACGAATTATCACGGAGTTGTTTCCAGTGTTAATTCTTGTGAACTGGAATCTAATGGAGTGTTCCATGGGAACTAACCTCCGTCTAAAGCCGTTTAGCAAATCAGAACGACTACGGTAAGTGAAGGGGTTGCACCATGACGCTATCCAATGATCTCAATCGTCGAAGTTTTCTGAAGAACGCTTCAATCTTCGCTCTCGCGATCCCAACGTTTGGATTAGTTGGTTGCAACCAGGCGCGTTCGCTTCATCGAAGCGGGCCGGCGGACGAATCTACGAACCTGCCGTGGAAGACCACGATTGTTAGCGAGGGTGAGCGTGGTGAACCATTAGTCATCTCCGGGACTATCTACGCTCCAGACGGGCGCACGCCGCTCGAGGGAATAACGCTCTTCGTCTATCAAACGGATGCAACCGGCGTTTATACGACGTCCGGTGGCGACAATCGCAACACGAGAATTCACGGCGAAATGCGAACGAATGCTGAGGGCCGTTACGAGTTTCGCACCATTCGGCCGGGTTCTTATCCCGGCAGCCGCCAACCCCAACACATTCACGCGTACGTTTCAGGTCCTGGGTATCCCGAGTATTGGATTGATGAATACCACTTCTCGGACGATCCCTTTGTTACCGATGACATGCGGAAGCGGTTTGGGGGGAAAGGGAATCTGTCTTCGGTGCTAACTCTGACGCGGGATCGCGACGGTGTGTGGCGAGCCGTACGCGACATCGTTGTTGAACGCTGCTCGAGGAATTGCACAGGACGGTAGCCCAGACATTCATGTCTGTCCCTGACTTGTAGTTGGCATAACTGGCAGACTTCAAATTCCGATCAGGTGGCGCGTGTCATTGAGAGCGAGCACGCGAACAAACCCATCGTCACGCAAATCGAATCGCGAAATTCCACAGTTGGAAGTGGCGATCCAAACCGGCTTCAGCTCCGGCGAGTCCAGCGCGCCCATCAGGTGCAGGATCAAAATGCAGATCGCGCCAGTGTGAGTGAATACCGCAATCCGCCCACCTTTGTGTTTCTGAATAGCCTCATCCAATTTTGCCGAAGCGCGATCGAGAGTCTGCCGATAGCTCTCACCGCCGAGTAACACGTGTTCGAAGTCGCGGTGCAACAAGCGCAGCGTACTGTTCCGGATACTGTTCGGCGGCTTCCTCGAACGTCAGACCTTCCATCACGCCCACGCTGCGTTCGCGGAATGCATCCGACGTTATCAAGTGGAGCACGCGTCAGCTTCGCCAGTGGTGTTGCAGTTTCCACCGCGCGATTAAGATCACTTGAGTAAATCGCAGTGAATTTTTCCGACGCCAACGCTTTCGCAGTAGCTTCCGCTTGCCTTCGACCACGCGCAGATAGAGGTGTATCCGTATGTCCGCCGAATCGACCTTCGGCGTTGCCGCGCGATTGACCGTGACGGATGAGCAGGACGTGTGTGGTTAAAGACATGGGTTCGCCTTGCTGGTTTCCGGCTTCAGAGCATTCTAACCGCAGACTCGAACTCGACACCGGATTACGCTGCGACTGCGTCTTTTTTCAGTTTTTCTGCCTGGTCGTGGGTGATAAGGGCCTGGATAAATTCGTCGAGGTTACCTTCCATTACGAGATCCAGCTGGTGACTTGTCAGACCGATTCGATGATCGGTGACGCGGTTTTCTTTGAAGTTGTAGGTGCGGATTTTTTCAGAACGATCGCCGGAACCAACCATTGAACGCCGCTCGCTCGCAAGGGCATCGTGCTGCTTCTGTTCTTCAATTTCCTGCAGTCGCGCACGCAACACACGCATCGCCTTTTCGCGATTCTTGATCTGCGATTTCTCGTCCTGCATCGAAACAACGACGTTCGTGGGAAGGTGTGTGATACGGACCGCTGAATAAGTGGTGTTGACTGACTGGCCGCCAGGCCCCGAAGAACAGAACGTGTCGATGCGCAGATCCTTGGGATCGATCTTCACGTCAACTTCTTCTGCTTCGGGAAGCACTGCTACCGTGATTGCGGATGTGTGAATACGTCCGCTGGCTTCCGTTTGCGGCACGCGCTGAACACGATGAACGCCCGATTCATGCTTGAGTTTCGAATAGACTTTCTCGCCTTCAATCAAAGCGACGCCTTCTTTGATACCGCCGATTCCGGACTCTGACGCGTCGAGCACTTCAAACTTCCAGCCCTGTCTCTCAGCGTAACGGCCGTACAGCCGGAGCATCTCGGCAGCGAATAGCGTTGCTTCGTCACCTCCCGTGCCCGCGCGTATTTCAAGGATTACGTTCTTCTCGTCGTTGGGATCAGAAGGAACCAGCAGAAGCTTAAGCTCGATATCAGTGGTCTCGAGCTTTTGTTGCAGGCTCTCAACTTCCAGACGCGCCATTTCGCGCATCTCGTCATCGTCTGCGTTGTCGGCGAGCTCGCGTGCTCCCGACAATTCTTCGTTTAGAGTTTTCCAGGTCCGATACTTCGCGACTATCTCGCCAAGAGTGCGATGCTGCCTCGTAGCCTTCGTGTAGGCAGCGCGGTCGGCGAGCAGTTCGGGAGAAGAAAGCTCGTTGGAGAGCTCTTCGTATCGCGCTTCAATTTGTTCAAGTCGATCTAACATGCTTACTGATACTCCAAATAAAGCAGCCAAAGGCTGTACTCTAAACACCTCAAGACTTAAGACATCGGCGCAAGCGCCGGCTCAGTAGGCTTCGGCTCCAGTTTCAACGATTCCTTCAAAGCTTCGATGGCAACTTCCAACTGTTGATCGTCAGGTTCCTGCGTCGTGATGTTTTGCAGCCACACGCCCGGGCGCGTAATCATTTTGAAGAACCAGCCACTCTCTTTCTTCGCGGAAAGACGAATGATTTCGTATGAGATGCCGGCAATAAGGGGCACCAGCGCCAGCCGCACGAGGAAGTTAAAAACGAGCGAATCAAACTTAATTACTGAGAACACCGCAATCGAAACCAGCATTACCACCATTAGAAAACTGGTTCCGCATCGCGGATGCTGACGCGGCTGTGGGCGAGCATTATCTACAGTCAACGGCAAACCCGCTTCCCATGTGAACACTGTCTTATGTTCGGCGCCGTGATACTGGAATACGCGCCGGATGTCCTTCAGTAACGAAAAGCTAAAAATCATGATCAGGAAGAAACTCATCCTGATCACGCCATCGATAAGATTAAACGCGACCGACGGTCTCACCGGATGAAGATAAGACTTAACGGTCTGCCATCCGCGTGTGTACCACGCTTCGTTTGAGACCGCAGTGTCGGTTGTTACACCGTCTGCAGTCGCGGCCGGTCGCGGCTTGCGTCGCAGTCTCAGCGACTGGCGAAGGCGCCCAGCCAGCTCCAATAAAAAGAGCGTTCGTCAGCAGCAGGGGAGCGGCGACGAAAAGCAAAATGTTGAAAATTAACGCGAACACGATCGAACCGGCTGCCGCAGCCGTCCCGCCCTTCTTCATCTCGTCTTTGGCGCGCCTTTCAGTTGGCACCGGGAACAGTCCCGGAACAGCGCCGGTTAGTCCGGCAAAGTCTCCTTCACCTTCGATGACAGCGGGAGTCAGCGCCACTTTCACTTCTTTTTCCTCTGCCGCCTCGGCATCAGCAAACGCTTCGTTTGCGGAGTAATTTAGCGCTTTGATTCCGAGTCCCATTGACTGCACCAGGACCGCACCACCGCGCAGTATCGGCAGCTTCAGTAATGGATATTTGTCGCTCCACTTCGGCAACGTAGCCGACGTGTTAACAATAGTCCCGTCAGCTTTACGCACCGCTATGGCGTAGGCGTTGGGAGTGCGCATCAGTACGCCTTCAATTACTGCCTGACCGCCGACTATTAGGTCTCGTTCGTTTGTGCTCAAGTTTTTGTCCCTGTAGGACAGGCATTCTTGCCTGTCGATTCTTTATTAGGGACAGACAAGAATGTCTGTCCCACAAACACTAACGCCGGCGTTGGAAGTCGGTCGCGAGCGCGAATGCACTGGTAGCGACCGACGAATGCTCGCCGGCGTTTAAGTTATTGAGAGTTGCTAATGCTTGGAAGCCAATTACGCGGTCCTCTTGACAGTATTTACGCTGCGGTCGTTTCCGCAGTCTTTTTGCCGTAGCGTTTGTTGAACCGGTCGACGCGCCCCGCGGTGTCAACCAGCTTTTGCTTGCCGGTAAAAAACGGGTGGCAGGCAGAACAGATTTCTACGTGTAAATCGCCCTTTTTCGTGGAGTGTGTCTTAAAACTTTCCCCGCATGCGCAGGTGACAGTTATCTCGTTATAGTCCGGATGAATTCCTGGTTTCATTACTCTTTCGTCCTCGCTTATAGACAGCTAAATAGCCTGTTTTTCAAACATGTCATGATATGGTTTGAGTGCTCGTATCGTCAAGCGGCACAAGGAATTCGGCGAGATTGGACGCACGTAAAACGCAAGGAACAAGTCTGTTGACAGCGATCTAATCGCATGTTTAAATCCACTTCTGCCGACCTTTAGTAATAGCATTAAACACTTAACTTGATCTGGTGGCGCGATTGTTCGGTCGCAGTCTGTCAGAGTGTAGCGGATGTAGTTCTATGGGGAACGTAAGGTGATGGCCGACGAGAAGGACAAACTGCAGCCCGAGCCGCCGGAGACCGCGACTGACAGCGCGCCCACGTCCGCCGTAATCGACGCATCCGTCGAAGAAACACCCCCGCCATCTTCTATCCCTGACGCTGGTCAACTGGCAGGCGCGGACGCCGAGAAGGCCGCCATGGTTGAGCAGGCGAAGTCGCGTGTTGCTGCTGTCAAAGAAGGCCTGGCAGAAAAAGCTGCACCACCTGCGGCTACCCCGGGCGCTCCACGACCTCCCGTCAAGAAAAAGGAAGAAGCTCCAAAACCCACTGACGCTTCCAACCATGAATTGGTTAAGAAACTGAAGGCGCAATTTGACGGCGCGGTCCTGGAAGCAACGGAGTTTTTGGGGCAGCTGTCAGTTCGAATCGATCCGTTACGAGTAGTCGACGTTTGTAATTTTCTAAGCCGCGATCCCGAAGCCAGCTTCAATTATCTTTCGGATCTCACGTGCGTGCACTATCCGATGGGCACCCAAGGTTCGCTTGAGATTGTCTATAACCTTTATTCGATTCCACGTAACGCGCGCGTCCGGCTCAAGGCCTTACTGAGTGAAGGTGAAGAAGTGGAAAGCGTTACCGCCGTGTGGCCGTCGGCGAACTGGATGGAGCGAGAAGTCTACGATCTTTTCGGGGTCCGATTCAGTAACCATCCCGATCTCCGGAGGATTTTGTTGCCGCCCGATTGGGAAGGCCATCCATTAAGAAAAGATTATCCGCTCGAGTTTGTTGAGAACCGGTGGACTGAAGAACATCTGCCGGAGATGACTGACGTTCAGCGCGAACAATTGGACCAGCGACGCGCTTACGGACTGGAGTTTTTATCAGTACCGGAGGAGCGCCTGATGCGCGACATTTTCCAGGGTGGTAAGGAAGTCATGCCGAAGGACAAGTGAAGAGTGAAAAGTGAAAGGTGAAGAGCAAGAGGCGTTCACAATTTCCTACTCACTATTTACGATTCACCAGTTGCTATGACGCCAAAAGAGATTGCCGCTCAATACGAAGCGAAGGTGTTCGAAACGCCGGAAGCGGCGAAGGTGGCGGGCTTCATCTTGACGGAAACGCTAGCGCCGCGAAACGTGTGGAACAAAGCCAGCGCCGCACAGGCAATCGTCACCAAGCTGGCGAACAAACGCAGCCAAGGCGAGGCTGCAGAAATTGGGTTGGTCATTGAGCCCTGGAGCGTCACTGGTTGTTATCTGCCCAGTGAGCCCGAACCTGCCGCAGCTTGAAGTCGCGAAGTAACGAACAAAGTACGAACAAGTCACAATGCATCAAGTAGAAATCGCCACAACCCAGGACACGCTGCTTGAAAGCCCCGAGATGATTCTCAACATGGGGCCGCAGCATCCTTCGACGCATGGCGTGTTGCGCGTGATCCTCAAGCTCGATGGCGAGACGGTAATGGATCTCGACTGCGACATTGGTTACCTGCATCGCGGGATGGAAAAAATTGCAGAGAACCGCATGTACACGATGATCGCTCCCTACTGGGATCGTCTGGATTACATTGCGGCTGTTTCCAACGGGCTGGTCTGGGTTGAAACCGTAGAGCAGATGATGGGCCTCCCAGTTCCACCTCGCGCGCACTACATTCGCACCATCTTGACTGAGCTGAACCGCATTGCTTCCCACCTGTTATGGCTGGCCACGCATGCGTTAGATATCGGCGCAGTCACAGTCCTGCTTTGGGCCCTACGCGAACGCGAAGAGATTCTCAAAATTTTTGAGAGACAGTTTGGCGCGCGTCTAACGTGTCATGCATGGCGCGTTGGTGGAATGCCGAACGATGCTTACGACGATTTTGAGGCGGACGTACGGCAGTTCACCGGAAACTTTCCGAAACGGCTCGACGAGTACGAAACGGTGTTGTCGGAAAATCGAATTTGGTTGAGCCGCACAGTCGGCATCGGAGTTATTTCAGGTGAGGATGCGGTTGCGATCGGATTGTCCGGTCCCGCCTTGCGAGGTTCGGGAGTCGCCTGGGACATTCGCAAAGCGCGTCCTTACGCTGCATACGCCGATATGGAGTTCGATATACCGCTGGGTGAGAACGGCGACACTTACGATCGGTATCTGGTTCGACTGGAGGAGATGCGGCAGTCGCGTCGCATCATCGATCAGGCGATGGACAAACTTCCTGATGGACCAGTCAACGCTAAGCTGCCAAAGATCGTTAAGCCGCCGATCGGCGATTATTACCATTCAATCGAGGGACCGAAGGGCGAGATTGGCTGTTACCTCGTTTCAGACGGAACAGCGCAACCGTGGCGTGTGCGCGTGAGACCACCTTCATTTATTAACCTGCAAGCGCTGAAGAAACTTTGCGTAGGACACTTAGTTGCAGATGTAGTCGCAATCATTGGAACGCTGGACATCGTCCTGGGTGAGATTGATCGTTAATGACGTTTCTTTTTGCTCCCATCAGTTTTCTGGATGATCTGCTGCGCGGTTTTTTCGGCGCGGAGACAGTTCAGCACGTCGTTTGGCCTTTAATTCAGATTGGCTTGATTGTGACGCTGGTGGCGGGTTGGGTCGCCTACGCGACATATCTCGAACGAAAAATCTCCGCCTTCATGCAAGCTAGACTCGGACCGATGCGCGTTGGTCCATGGGGACTGCTGCAGCCGATCGCCGATGGTATCAAGCTGCTGACCAAAGAAGACTTCGTTCCGGAAAAAGCCGATCGCTGGATCTTCTTTTTTGCCCCTTACATTGCAGTGGCGGCGGCGTTCATAGTTTTTGCTGTGATTCCTTTCGGCCCGGATTGGGCAGTCGTGACCGATGTAAATATTGGCTTGTTGTTTGTTCTGGCTGTGTCGAGTGTTGGCGTGCTGGCGTTAATTCTGGCTGGATGGTCGTCGAATTCAAAGTATGCATTGCTGGGTGCTTTGCGTTCGAGCGCGCAAATGGTCTCGTACGAAGTGGCGATGGGCCTCTCGCTGATTGGCGCCTTGATGTTTGCGCGCACACTGTCGCTCTCAGGAATGGTTAATGCGCAAGCAGGCGACAGTATTTGGTATCTGTTCTATCAACCACTCGGCTTTTTGATCTTCCTGGTGAGCGGTATCGCGGAAAACAATCGAGCGCCTTTTGATTTGCCTGAAGCCGAATCAGAACTTGTGGCAGGGTTCCATACCGAGTACTCAGGATTTCGCTGGTCTCTCTTCTTTATGGCTGAATATGCGGCGATGGTTGTGGTATCAGCCGTAGCGGTGACCGTCTATCTCGGCGGTTGGTATTTTCCTTTTGTGTATCAACTTACCGAAGCAAAGGGTTATCACAACCTCTATGTTATAGTCAGCCTTCTGGTATTTCTCATAAAGTTGGGCGCAATTCTTTATTTGTATTTCTGGTTGCGCTGGACGCTACCGCGCTTCCGATACGATCAGTTGATGGACATCGGTTGGAAGTGGTTGATCCCAGCCGCATTGATCAACATTGGCATCTCGGCGTTATCGATTTTTGTGGTCCAGGCAATCAATGGTTGGCGCGGGATTCGGACGATTGAGTCGCTCGCAAACGGATTAGACCTGACGGCAACCGGGAAGGCATTGATGATCGGAATGGGACTCGCCGGACTCGGGATCACAGGCCTGTTATTAGCGAGGATCAACTGGCGCTCGCGTGACTTCAACTTGAAGACCCAACGGCGAAACATTCGTCTAGTGAATTTGCCACAGGGTAAACCGGCAGTTGCGCCGGTGGGCGGAGAGTAGAGAGTGAGATCTGATATCTGAGATTTTGATATCTGAGATTTGAGATTTGAAATTTGAGATTCCGTTATGCCGCTCGTAAAAGTTCCAAAGCCCAAGTTCATCGAAAAGCTGAAACGCTTTTTCATGGTTGATCTGCTAAAGGGTCTTCAGTTGACCCTCAAGTACAACCTTGGAGCGATCACTGATCGAGATTCAGTTGCGGGCAAAGGGATTTACACTGAGCAGTATCCGAAAGTTCGCCCAGACGTGGCCCCGCGCTTTCACGGCGCGCCGCGGCTAAACATGGATCCTGAGACGCACGACACGCTCTGCATCGCCTGCAATCTGTGCGCGATCGCCTGCCCGGAGGATTGCATCGACGTGCTGGCGATGGACGTTGAGATCATCGTGGCAGGGAAGCCACGCAAAAAGAAAGTGCTCGATGAGTTTATCTTCGACACATCGCGTTGCATGTTTTGTGCGCTTTGCCAGGAAGCGTGTCCGACCTCCTGCTTAGAGCTCACCCAGGATTTCGAGCTGGCCACATACTCGCGCGCCGGCTTTGTCTGGAACCGAGAGATGCTGGAGCAGGGCAGAGAAACAGTTAAATACACGCGGTAGAATTAAGTGATGAGTGATGAGTAATGAGTAACAACATGAAGTTGCGCGCCTTCGGTTTTTACTCATCACTCATCACTCATCACTCATCACTGTTCTTATGATTCTTTCCGGTTGGGAAGCAGTCTTCTTCTGGGTTTTTTCCATCGCAGCCATCTTCGCAGGTCTTCTCACTGTGATGGCTCGCAACACCATTCATAGCGCTCTCTTCTTAATCTCTTCGCTGGTCTCTGTCGCGGCACTTTTCATTCTGCTGCAGGCGGAGTTCATTGCAGGCGTGCAAATCCTTGTCTACGTCGGCGGCGTGATGGTGCTGTTTCTATTCGTCATCATGTTGGTCAACGTCGGCGCCGAAGAACGTGGCAACGAAGAGATCTTTAATCGACCGAGACAGGTAACCACCAGCGTGATCTTCTGCGCGTTGCTCGCCGGCGGACTTATCTACGCAATCAATGAAGGGTACAGAGGTTTTCAGGTTAGGGACGCGAATGCGTTGACCCGCTCCGCCAGCCAGCGAACCGCGGGAGAACAAAACCTGGGGGTGTCCGGCACCGGTTCTTCAAGAATTTCGGACGATACTGGACGAGTCGGAGCCAGTCTGTACCGGTACGGCTCTTTAGCGTTCGAAATTGCCAGTGTGCTTTTACTTGTGGCCATCATCGGTTCGGTGATGTTGGCGCGCACGTTGAAGCAGGAAGCTTCAGTGGACGATGTTCCACCCGAGGTGATGCAGAGAGAAAAGGCGAGCGATCCGGAGCTAGCGCAGCTTCAGGTTGACCCGGTGATTGAATCCTAGATGCCAGTCTTAATCTTCAACCTATTCGCACCCGCGTTCGCACTGGTTTTCCAGGAGGCGAACAGTGGCCCTCTGTCCACCGCGCTGCAAAGGGCCCAACACCCGGACCTATCGAAGTTTCTGGTAATTGCCGCGCTGCTCTTCATCATTGGAGTGGCGGGTGTGCTTACCCGGCGAAACATCATCGTTATCTTTATGTCGATTGAGTTGATTCTCAACGCGGCAAACTTAAACTTCATCGCCTTCTCTCGCTATCTTCAGGACACCGGAAATGTAAATGCCGTGGCGGGACAAGTTTTCACAGTCTTCGTAATTGTGGTGGCGGCTGCTGAGGCGGCTATCGGTTTGGGAATTGTGATTGCGCTGTATCGCAATAAGGAAACAATCTGGGTCGATGAGATTGATATTTTGAAATGGTAAATAGATTGAAGTTTTGAGTTTCAAGTTCCAAGTTCGAGTTCCGAGTTTCAAGAATTCGAGTACTCGAAAGTCTCAAGAACGTCTGAACGAATTCAAATTCAAACTCATGAACTCGGAACTCGGAACTTGAAACTTCGAACTCGGAACTAGTTATGCATCGGTACATTTGGCTTATTCCCCTTTTGCCACTTGCTGGGGCCGCAATAAACGGCCTGCTCGGTCGTAAGTTTCGTTTCTCTGAGAAGCTGATCGGTGCGATTGCCGTCGGCTCAATCGCGCTTTCCTTCCTACTCACCGTCGCCGCCGTTTATTCCTATGCGTTCAGTGGTCACGCGCTTTACCCGCAAACTTATGTGACAAGCCAGGACGGTGCGTTTAAGTATTCCTGGATACCGGGCGGCTCGGTTCGCCACACGCTTGGGGAACATGAACGCTCGGCGCAGCATCAGGAAACCGCACCCGATCAACACGGCGCTAATCCAGAGCAGGAACACGCGCCTGCTCCAGTTGCATCCACAGCCGAGGGCTCAGTTCTCGATGTCGAATGGAGTTATCAGCTAGACGCGCTGTCCTCGATCTTCATGTTAATCGTGACTGGCGTCGGCCTGTGCATTTTCGTTTTCGCGACCGGTTATATGCACGGCGATCCAGGTTTTTACAGGTTCTTTGCCTACATGGGCCTGTTCATGTTTTCGATGCTCATCCTGGTGATGGGCTCAAACTTCCTGATGATGTTTGTTGGTTGGGAAGGCGTCGGTCTCTGCTCATACCTTTTGATCGGTTATTACTTTGGGAAGCTGGAAGCGGCCGACGCTTCTCGAAAAGCATTCGTAACCAATCGCATCGGCGACTTCGGATTTGCGCTTGCCATCTTTGCAATCATCGCGACGTTTGGAACCACTCAGTATGGCGACGTGTTTTCGCAGGCGACAGGATTTCCTCTCGAGCCACTAGGTACTTGGGGTCTGATGTCGTGGATTGCTCTCGGACTTTTCGTCGGAGCATGCGGCAAATCAGCCCAACTTCCATTACACGTCTGGCTTCCTGACGCGATGGCTGGTCCAACACCCGTCTCTGCTCTCATCCATGCCGCGACGATGGTCACCGCCGGACTTTATATGGTCACGCGCACCAACGTTATCTTCCAGCATTCGCAAACAATGATGACCGTCGTGGCCATCGTCGGCGCGGCCACGGCAATCTTTGCTGCCATCATCGGCATCACGCAAAACGACATTAAGAAAGTCCTGGCGTATTCGACTGTCTCGCAACTCGGCTTTATGTTTATGGCCTGCGGCGTGGGAGCGTTCGTGATCGGAATATTCCACGTCATGACCCACGCATTCTTCAAAGCGTTGATGTTTCTCGGCGCCGGCAGCGTTATTCATGGGATGCACCACGAGCAGGACATGCGGCGCATGGGCGCGTTGAAGAAGTACATGCGTTACACGTATCTGACCTTCCTGGCAGGCTGGCTGGCCATCTGCGGCATCATTCCATTCAGCGGTTTCTGGTCCAAAGACGAGATACTTTGGAGTGCAGCATCGACACGCTACGTTCCAGTCGGTTGGGTCGTTTGGTTAATCGGAACAATTGCCGCTACCTGCACGGCGTTCTACATGACCCGCCTGGTGGCGATGACGTTCTGGGGCAAAGAAAGATTTTTGGACGACCTACACGTCCATACGCCTGAACATGAGGTTCACAACGAAGAGCACCCAACGCCTACTCATCGCGCGCACATCCCGCATGAGTCGCCGAAGTCTATGTGGATTCCGCTGGCTGTGCTTGCTGTGTTGGCGACCATCGGTGGTTTCGTAGGGATCAGTCCAGCGTTCACCGGCGGTCATCACATCGGCGGGAAATTAAATATTGTCAATTTCCTCGATCCAATCATTTGGAACCCATACACGCGTGCTTTTGGGACTCATGAGTCGGTAGACGCATATGGCAGGCATTTGGAGAGTACGGCTGATGCACATGCCGTGTTGACCACAGAGCCGGTGCATGCGGAGACGCCTCCACCGCCATATGGCAATGAAGGTTTCAATCTCGCTCATGCCGTGGATTCAGTCATTCACAATCACACGTTAACTGAGTGGGTTTTCATAATCATTTCACTTTTGGTAGCCGCACTTGGGATCGGTCTCGGCGTGCTGTTTTATGTGAAGAACCCACGCTTGCCGGATGTCTGGGCGGCACGCCTGAAACCGCTTTATGAAGCCAGCTATAACAAGTTCTGGGTTGACGAACTTTACGGCCTGGCGATCACGCGCCGCGTAATGGACTTATCGCGACTCGTTTACGCAATCGATTCGAAACTAGTCGACGGCGTTGTGAATCGATCCGCATGGCTGACCAGACTGACCAGTCGCGTGACTGGAGGAACAGACCAATATTTCGTCGACGGGCTGGTTAATGCCGTTGCCGCTTTCATCGTCCGGCTCATGTCTCCATTATTCCGCGCGGCTCAGACAGGATTTACGCAGAACTACGCATTGGTGATGGTGCTGGGGTTGGTGGCGGCCGTAGCAGTGTTCTTCGGCGCAGACATTTTGAAAGCACTCAGTGGCATCTTTGCCATCGTTACGGGATGACGAGATAGGAAGGCGGCGGCCGGGTAATTGAGGTATAGACCACTGACAACTGGTAACTAAGCGATATGAACAACCTGCACATCCTTTCAATTGTGACGTGGCTTCCCACGATAGGCGCCATCATCATCCTGGCGTTGTTCAAAAAGAACCAGGGCGAGTCTATTAAGAAGTTTGCGACTGCCTGGTTTGGCCTGGCCTTCATTGCCTCGCTGGTGCTGCTGAAGTATGACCGCGTGATCGGCGGCATGCAGTTTCTGGAAGATCACCAGTGGATACCGGTTATCGGAGCGCGTTACCAGATGGGCGTGGACGGCCCGGCGGTGTTGCTTATTGTTCTTACAACATTGCTGGGCGTTATTGCAGCGTTGTCTTCGTGGAAGTACATCGCAAAACGCGAAAAGGAATATTACGCTCTGTTGCTGTTGTTGCAGACGGCGGTGGTCGGCGTCTTCACGTCGATGGATCTGTTTCTGTTCTACCTGTTCTTCGAGGTATCGCTCGTTCCGATGTACTTCCTCATCGGCATTTGGGGTGGCGAGAATCGCTTGTATGCCGCGATCAAGTTTTTCCTTTACACGCTGGTCGGATCGGTAATCATGCTGCTTGGCGTTTTGCAGGTGTATTTCTTAACGCAAGACGCGGCGCTCGCCAGCCAGATCAATCCTGCGACTATAGATCTGCTCGCCGGAAATCCGCAGGCCAGCACGATGGTGAACAACAGTTACCAGGCGGCACTCGCAAACGGCACAGGTACGTTCAATATTCTTTATTTGCAGGCGCTGGGATCGGTGCTTCCGATGGGCACTCTGCAGGTGCTGCTCTTCTTCGCGTTTGCGATCGGATTCGCGATTAAAGTCCCGATGTTTCCGTTTCACACGTGGCTTCCGGATGCGCACGTCGAAGCGCCAACGGCCGGTTCAGTTATCCTCGCCGGTATTCTGCTAAAGCTGGGGACGTACGGATTTTACCGGTTCAACTTGCCTATGTTTCCGGCAGCTTCGGCTGACGAGTCGTATTTCGGTTCGTTCGGTGTGCGCAGCGTAATGATCTTTCTGGCAATCGTGGGAATTATTTATGGCGCGCTGGCCGCGATGTACTTCGTCGTCAAGAAGGACGGCGACGTGAAGAAGTTGGTGGCCTATTCGTCTGTCTCGTCAATGGGAATAGTGATGCTCGGCCTGTTTTCGCTTAATCCGAACGGGATCAACGGCGCCGTGCTGCACATGATTAACCACGGAATCTATTCAGCAGCGCTGTTTCTTCTGGTGGGCATCATCTATGAGCGAAGGCACACGCGCAACGTCGCCGAGTTTGGTGGTTTGTCCCATGTGATGCCCGGTTACTCGGCGATTTTCCTGGCGATGGTAATGACGGCCATCGGGTTGCCGCTGCTGTGTGTTTTCATTTCGGAGTTTCTGGCTCTGCGCGGCGCGTTTGAAGCCAACCCGATGTGGGCCGCGTGGGGCGCTTTGGGAATTATTCTGAACGCCGGGTATATGCTCTGGCTCTACCAAAGAATGTTCTTTGGCACTATTGAGAACCCGAAGAATGAGAAGTTGATCGATCTCAGCGGGCGAGAGTGGGCCTACATGATTCCGCTTGTGATTATGTCGCTGTGGATTGGTGTCTATCCCAAACCTTTTCTTGAATACATACACAAACCGGTAAATGCGATTGTTCGACAGGTTCGACCGACGTATCCGATTCCGGGAATGCCGCCTGGAGTCGTGCAGCAAGCGGCGACAGTACCGCCTGCGGGGACAGTGCCGCCTATGGAAGTGACGAGTGAAGACGTAGATGAGTAGATGAGTGATGAGTGAAAAGTGAGTAAAGAATGACAAGTGATGAGTAATGAGTATTGATCTGAGCTGATGAGACCTGAATGCAGTAACATGAACTGACTGACTGACTCCTGATCTGAGCTGACTACTGACTACTGACTACTGACTACTGTCTACTGATCACCGATGTTCCTACTCCAGGCAAACACGACCGAGCTATTCAGCGTTGCTGACCTTCAGCTGATCGCGCCCGAGCTGATCCTGACTGTGTGTGCGTGTCTCGCTTTGGTAATGGAAGTGGTTCTGCCTTATCGCAAGAGCAAGCTCATCGCTTACTTTGCATTGGCCGGTATCGCTCTCGCGGGAGTTTCGCTGGGAGTGCAGTTCTGGTATCAGCGGAGACGCTCTGCCTCTCACCGGGTTCTACGGAACGGTGCGAATCGATGGCTTCGCTCTTGTCTTCAAAGCCATCTTCATCATTGCTGCAGCGCTGGCAGTCGCAATTTCCACACGCTACCTGGATATCGAAGGAGAGCAGCACGGCGAATACTACGCACTGCTCCTGTTTGCGACCGTCGGCATGATGTTCCTCGCCTGCGGCTACGATCTTGATCGTGCTTTACATCAGTCTCGAGCTGATGGCGCTGACGTTTTATGTGCTGGTCGCATTTACAAAACGCGAAAAGCGTTCGAACGAAGCGGCCATGAAGTATTTCCTGCTGGGCGCGTTTTCGTCTGGCGTTTTGCTTTACGGCATGTCTTTGCTTTATGGAATTGCGGGTTCAACCAATCTTGGCGAAATTGGGCAAAGCCTGGCTGCGATTGCAGCTGCTTCCTCGGAGGCGAAGTGCCTCTCTGCGGCCGATGCTCTTGCTGGGAATGATTGCGTTGGCAGCCGGTCTGTTTTTCAAAATTGCCGCAGTGCCGTTTCACATGTGGGCGCCTGACGCGTACGAGGGTGCGCCCACTTCTGTGACGGCATTCCTGTCAACCGGTTCCAAGGCGGCCAGCTTCGCACTTTACGCACGCATTTTTGTAGAAGCATTGCCGAGTATGCGAGCTGACTGGGCGCCGCTGCTCGGATTGGTGGCTGCTATCACCATCATGGTTGGAAACTGGGCGGCCGTCACTCAGGAAAATTCCAAACGGCTGCTCGCGTATTCGTCGATCTCAAACGCCGGTTATTTATTGTTAGGCCTGGTGGCGGGAAATACATACGGTTATATCGGCTTGACGATTTATCTGCTCGTGTACACGCTGATGAACATGGGCGCGTTCGGGATCGTCATCAGCCTGCGCCGGCGCGGAATCATTGGAGACAACGTCGACGACATGAGCGGGCCTGGCGCAGAAAGCGCCTGGCGATGGCAGCGATGATGACAGTGTTCATGTTATCGCTGGGCGGGTTGCCAATGACTGGCGGATTCATCGGGAAGTACTTTCTGTTTGGCGGACTGCTGGCAGCGCGGCGACTGCCGATGGAAAGTCGTGGTACTACTGGCTGGCCGGCTGGGCCATCATTAATACTGTGGTCTCTTTTTATTACTACGTGCGCTTTATCAAAGTGATGTATCTCGGCGATCGAATGGCCGACGACCAACCGTTATCACTTTCACCTGCACTGCAGACTGCGCTCGTGGCCTCACTCGTAGGCATTGTCTTCATTGGCGTTTACCCCCAACCTGTGATCGACGTCGTGCAGCGCTTGCTCGGACGTTAGTCTTGCCAATAACAACGATGGACGCCCGTTTACCTGGAGAAGATCTTATTGAGGCCGGTCTCGAAGACCTGCGCGCCGGGCGGGAGACGATCGCCGCATTGCTCGTCGCGATCGGAGCACCCAGGCTGCGCCGGATCGGGTTACAACTGCCCGAGGGCCTACCCACTACGCCTGAACACCGCCTTTATGATTTGCTCGCTCAAGACAATCAAGACTCAGCTCACTCGCGTTACAATTCCTTAATTAGAAAACTGGTTAGCTACGAACGGGCCGCCGAATGCGTCAACAAGTAACTTCTCAGCGCTTGCAGGAGTTTATGAAGATGCTGGGAGACCGTGCGACTCAACCCGCACGCGTATTCCTGGTTGGCGGTGCGACGGCACTATTACTTGGCTGGCGTGATTCGACAATTGATATTGATTTAAAAGTCGTACCGGACAGCGATGAAATTCTTCAGCTGTTCTCGGACTTTAAAGATCGGCTCGACGTAAATATTGAGTTGGCTTCCCCGGATGATTTTATTCCTGAAGTCCCAGGTTGGCAGGACAGAAGCGACTTTATCGCGCAAGTTGGTAAACTTACGTTCCTGCATTACGACTTTTATGCGCAAGCTCTGGCAAAGATCGAGCGAGGACACGATTCGGATTTGTCCGACGTGCGATCATTTGATCAAAGCCAACCTGGTAGATCGTGGGAAGTTGATTGAACTGTTTTCCCAAATCGAGGATCAACTCTTTAAGTTCCCAGCTATTGATCCACCTTCGTTTCGTCGCGCGGTTGAGTTGGTGGTTTCGAAAGCAGAGGAAGAGTAGTTAATGCTCGTCTTCTACTTCGCCGCTGCTCTCGTAATCTGGCTGGGAATCCTCTCGCTTCGCAACGGCTTTTCTTTCGCTTCATATGTGCGACGCGAGATTGCACGGCCCCTGCCGGATTACACACCCTTCGCGTCTGTGATAGCTCCCACCCGCGGGCTTGATCAAGGACTACGCGAAAATATCGCGCCGCTGCTCAAGCAAAACTATCCGGACTACGAAGTCATATTTGTCACTGACAACGCCGACGACCCTTCGGTGCCAGTAATTGAAGAAGCCAGTAAGAGCAGCGCGGTTTCATCGCGTGTGGTGTTTGCAGGAGACGCGATCGACAGCGGCCAGAAAGTACACAACCTGAGAGTCGCTGTTTCTCAAGTCGATGCGCGCAGTCAAGTTTTGGTTTTCGTTGACACTGACGCGACGGCCGCACGCCGATTGGTTGAAATCGCTGGTTGCTCCCTTGGCAGACGAACGAATCGGAGCAGCCACTGGTTATCGCTGGTTCATACCGGTCAAGGGCGGGTTCGCATCGCATCTACGTTCGGTTTGGAATGCGTCGATCACATCGGCTTTGGGCGCCCGCGGAGATAAGAATTTTTGCTGGGGCGGATCGACGGCTATCCGTCGCGCAACGTTCGAGAGACTGCAAATCAGCGATCGATGGCGGGGCACTGTCTCCGACGACTTCACAGTCAACACGTGTGCTGCATGAAGCGAAATTGCCAATTCACTTTGTGCCGAATTGTCTGGTTCCTCTCGCTCGATGGCTGCAATCTTTCGAGAACTTTTCGAATTCTCCAATCGCCAACTAAAGATTACTCGCGTCTATGCTCCGCATCTTTGGAAATCCGTTTTGATTGGCAGCTTCCTTTTTACGACCGTTTTCTTTGGCGGATTGATCCTGGTGATCGCACGCGCCGCCGCAAGGTCTCAGTTTCGCGGTTCCGTTGTTGTTGCTGTTCATCATCTATTTGCTGGGTGCGATGAAGTCTTACGTTCGAGCTGCGCGCTGTCGGTGGTGCGTTGAAGTCGTATCGCAAACATATGTTTGCCGAGCCTACCCGCGTCACGTTTTCTTATGGCCTCTGGCGTCCGCGCTCTTTCTTGTGAATGCAGTTGCTGCAGCGTGTTCGCGTCGGATTCGATGGCGGGGAATCACCTACGAATTGAAATCGGCAACTGAAGCTGTCATCATTCGGAGAAGTAGACAGGCATTCCTGCCTGTCCTTTTCAATAGAAAGCGACAGACAGGAATGTCTGTCCCACAATGCCAAACAAAGCAGTACAACTGGTTCAACTTCTGCGCTCCACGAAAAGGGAGGCGCGGCTCGGCACAGTCATCTTATTTGTGACCTCACGGTGCAATGCATTCTGCAAAACGTGCTTCTATCACGAGGAGTTGAATCAGCCCGGTGACCTGACCTTCTCGCAGATCGAAAAAATCTCTCAGACGATGCCCGCTATCACCGATCTTTGGCTGTCGGGCGGCGAGCCCACTTTACGTCGCGATGTGCCCGAAATCATTAGTACCTTCGTAAAGAACAACGGCGTAGACCGAGTCATCATTCCTACCAACGGACTTATCAAAACTCGGGTCTACGAGATTGTTGAGCACGCGCTTTCCAGTCACCCATCACTCGATCTTTATCTGAACATTGCACTGGATGGTTATGGTGAAACCCACGATCGCATTAGAGGAGTTCCAGGCAATTGGGGAAAAGCGCTCGACTGCATTCGTTTCCTGTATCCCCTAAAAAATCGGTTTGGTGATCGCTTTAGGCTTAACGTGAACACGGTTGTGTGTGCTGACAACTATCGGGAGATCGAAAAGCTCGGCGAGTATATGTGGCAAGACTTCCGGCTTGATGGTCAGTATTTCAATATCATTCGCGGTGAAACGCTGGTGGGTGACGAAATCAAGCAAGTGCCGCTGGAGGTTTTGCCTGAGATGTATGCCTACGTCTCCAAACTTACGAAGCGCTATGGTGATCGCATGTTTGTTGAGGACGACGCGGCGAAACGATTCGTTAAGAACGTGGCTTATGTTGGCACAATCACCACTCATTACCGCACGCAGCACGCCAACTTTGAACAACCCACACCCTGGCCCTTTCCGTGCACTGCCGGCGAGACCACGGCAGTAATCGACTACAACGGCGATGTTCGTGCCTGCGAGTTGCGCGAAAAGTTTGCCACCCTGGCGGATTACGACTACGACTTCGGAGCGCTTTGGTCGGCAAACGGGCGGTCTGCAGAACTGAATGCTATTGACGGCGGGAAGGCGTGCTGGTGTACGCACGTATGCTTCATACACGATTCGATGCGTCATTCGCGTAGCGCCATGTTGTATGAAGTTCCGAAAAACTTTATTACTCGTGAAAGCTGGTAGTTGCAGTATGCCGGAACCAGACAACGGCAGTGCTAATCAGAAGAGTGGTATCGCCTATGCGGCAGCATTCACGCTCTTCATGTCCGTGGCCGCATTAACGGGTGTCGGTTGGGCTGGTGGATAGATGGGCCGGAACGAGCCCCTGGTTTCTGGTCGGCGGGATCATCCTTGGGGCTATCGCTGGGTTCTACCAGTTTGTGCGGCTTACCTCGCGCCTTTAAGAGGCAAGGTGAAGAGTGAAAGGGTCAAGAGTGAAAGAGCTTAAGCGTGCTTTCATACGCTGCAAGGCTCAGCCTAACAGGTTGTACTCTTTACTCTTCACCTTTCACTTTTCACTGCTCTTCTCGACAATTAGCCGTTTTCCTGTGTAAAATCCCCAGCTTTGCTAATGAAACAAACTCCGAGACAATACGGGGAAGAGTCTGCTTTCGCAGGTTCTCAGCTCGCAACATTGATGGACGGATCGTCCGCTCAATGGCGTGTGCCAGCGCGGTGGCATTACTCGTCTCAATCCCTTTTGTTCAATGGCGCGTTTCCACGGGTTTACTGTTGGGCGGCGTTCTGGCCCTGTTGAATTTTCACTGGCTGAGTAGTTCTACTTCCGCCGCATTGAGCGTCGCCGCGCATGGCGCGAAACCGAGCATTGGTCTTGCGCATTACGTTCTTCGTTACGCTGTGGTTGCCATCACCGTCTTTGTTGCGTTCATGCTCGACGTTGTTTCGCTACCCGCGACGCTAATTGGCCTATCAAGTTTTGTAGCAGCACTATTTTTTGAAGCTTTCAGGGAAGCATACCTGGCAATCATTCATCGAGAGGAAACGAGTTAATGTTTTTCGCAGAAGCGTCAGAAGCCGAAGGCCATCCGGCGCCGCTCATCGTCCAGTTGGTGAACCACTATTTCGGCGGGCCGGTTCACGAACTGCAGATGAAGTACACCTATCCTTTGTGGCAGAAGTTCTTTGCTAAATTCGGCACCACCCCTGAAGCGGTCTTTGGACCATACACCGCTGAGAACGCGATCCCCTGGTACACGGTGATGTTTGTCATTGCCTGCATACTCAGCGTGACAGTTATCTGGATTCTAAAGGGCAAACTTTCCGAAGAGGAACCCGGACACGGACAACAAACACTCGAGCTCGGCGTGCTGGCCATACGCAGCATGATTGAAGACATCATTGGCCCGCAGGGGTTGAAGTATTTTCCAGTGGTGATGACGTTTGCGGTTCTCATTCTGATTTCCAATTTGATGGGATTGTTTCCGCTGTTCATGTCACCGACCGCGGCAGTCAGCGTGACGTTTGCGCTGGGTATCTCATCGTTCCTCTATTACAACTACATTGGGATCAAGGAAAACGGTTTGGGCGGTCACCTCAAGCATTTAATGGGTCCAATCTGGTGGATTGCGCCTTTAATTTTTCCTATCGAATTCATCAGCAATCTCATTCGGCCGTTCTCGCTCGGGATTCGTCTCTTCGGCAACATCTTCGCTGACGAGAAAGTGTTGGAGACGATATCAGGGTTGAACCCCCCATATTCACATCTATGGACCGCGCCCGCAGTCGCCGTTTTGATGTTCCTTAGCGTTTTTGTCGCGTTCGTACAGACGTTTGTATTCGTGTTGCTTTCGCAGCTGTATCTAAGCGAAGTGTCACACGGATCGCACGATGAGCACGCGGAACATGGTGAGGATGAGGCCGGCCACGCGCACGAGGCGACTGATGAAGCCGCACTGGCTGCTGCTTAAGTTTTATAAACGCATGTTGAGCGATACTGAGGACACGTCAGTACACGTTGGCATGCAGGGGTTGACACGATGCGAAGGTTGGTGCGACCGGTAAATTGATTGATCGTTGATTTACATTGCAGGTCTGTCTCGCAGGAGCGCCGTTGTTCGAGGGGCGGTGGATACCGGATTCAGGCGAAATTATAAACGTTCCGGTTAATTGCATTCTCGTTAAGCATCCATTACTTGCTGGGTTGAGTCTCCCAGCGGAGAAACCAAGATGAGAAAACTCAATTTACTTTTTTTCGCGGTCGTTGGTGTGCTGATGAGCGCGATGCCAGTTTTGGCCCAGGCGCCACGCTGCAGCCGATCACGCAGGTGACGGTGGTGTTGGTCTCAAGGCGATTGCGGCAGGCGTCGGATTCGCAATTGCTGTATTTGGCGGCGCGCTCGGTCAATCGCGAATCGGCGCGGCTGCTTGCGAAGGCGCCGCTCGTAATCCCGGTGCAGCAGCGAAGATCCAGACAATGATGATCCTGGGCTTGGCGCTTATCGAGTCGCTGGTTCTGTTCGCGTTGCTGGTGGTATTCGCCAAAGTTTAACTAAACAGGAAATGCGTCGAATTGGTGCGAGTGTAGTTGTTACTGCACTCGCATCTTTTCTTTCTGTCACATCTTTGCTGCTATCAAAGTCGATATGGTAGGCTGTCGCCATCTCCCCAATTTACGTAACCAGGCATTTATAACGATGAAAGCTTGCCCGAAGTGTGGCGCAGAATATCCGGACGCGACGACTCTGTGTCCTTCGGATGGAGTTGCGCTCGAGAAGACTGACGATTCATTGCTCGGGCAAGTTCTCGCGGGGAAATACCGCATTGACGAGCGACTGAGCGAAGGCGGCATGGGGACCGTTTACCGCGGGACTCATGTGTTGATGGACAAGACTGTCGCCGTCAAAGTCTTGCGCCCCTCACTCGCAGCTGACGAAAAGATTGTGGCGCGTTTTTCACGTGAAGCGCGCGCTGCTTCCAAAATCCTTCATCCACATGCAATCAGCGTCACAGATTTTGGCGAAGACGAAAAGGGAACAGTCTTCCTGGTTATGGAGTTTTTGGGCGGCCAGACGCTCAAGGAACTGATCCGTAAAGAAGGGCCGATGCCACTTCCACGCGTTGTTGAGATTATGCGGCAAGTAGGCGGCGCACTTGATGAGGCCCACGGTCAGGGCGTCGTCCATCGCGATTTAAAAAGCGACAACATCATGATGCTCGGTACCCCGGGCGCTGATTACGCGAAGGTGCTTGATTTCGGCATCGCGAAGATAAAGGAGCCGGATGGCGAATACGATCCGGGTTTAACATCCCCGGATTTGGTGATAGGCACGCCTCAATATATGTCGCCGGAGCAGTGCTCGCAGTCGCCGGACATCGACGCACGTTCTGATATCTATTCGCTAGGAGTCATTATTTACGAAATGTTCGTGGGCCATGTGCCATTCACCGGGGAATCACCCACGGCCATCATGCTTAAGCACCTGCAACATCCGGCGGCTTCAATACTTGATGAGCGACCCGATTTGCCGCCCGGCGTCGCTAACGTTGTTTCGCGGGCACTAGAGAAACGGCCGGAGAATCGATATGAGTCGATCGGACAATTGGTGGAGGATCTCGCCATGGCTGCCGGAATCGACCTGCCGACTCCGTCGTATCCGGAGATGAAACCAGTAACGGCTGACGCCGGTCACAATGATGACGACGATGAGGAGACTCTTGTTAGACGACGGCAGACAACGCCGATGGCTCCGCCGCCGTTGCCGCCGGCGCATGAAGCCGCAGTCCAGGATGCATGAACCGCCGCCCGCATCGTACGTTTAACCCATGGAAGGTTTTAATTCCTTCGATGATTGGGTTGCTGGTTGTGTTTGGCGTGATCTACGCGTTCACGCGCAACTCGCAACCTGGGACCCTAGCCACGCCGTCGGCTTCGCCGTTAGTTGCTGATCCAAATAGCCAACCGATTGAAGCGGCATCCCCGCCAACCGGCGCGGGTGAAACTGGGATACCCGCTGGCGGTGAGATAATAATACAAACGACAATTCTGCCGCTTGCCTTCTCCAACCGAGCAACCGTTGAAGCGCCAAGTGTCAATCTGAATACGAACCAGAGCGAGACCGAAACGAAGACGCCACCCGTTCCTTCGCCGACCAACTCCGGAAACAGAGACGCCCGAACCGTCTCCAGCGGCCAGCGTGCCCGCGCCGAAGCCAGTCTTGCCGCGGCCTGCAGTGTCACCGCCCGTCGAGCCCTAACTTCGAGCGACGGAGTTTCGAATCAACTCAATCAGCTGGTCATCTTGGTCGACTGAAATCTGAATTTCCAGGACGTAACAGGGCAGGCCTGTGTTGATGGAGCCAAGCTTTACTGCATCCTTGGCCGTTGTAACCAGGGCCGTCGCTCCAGCGGCTTTTGCCTGTCCACAACTCTGTCCAGCTCTGCCTGGTTGTAGACGTGATGGTCGGAAAATGCCTGCGTAAACACCAAACGGCAATCTTCCCGCTGGAGATGGTTGAAGAAGGAGTCAGGGTTTCCGATCCCACAAAACGCTCCAATTGATGCGCCGGCCAAAGCGCTCTTGTCGACGGTCTGTCCGTGCACCGTTCGCACCTTTGACGTCACCATGCGTGACGTAAAGACTGGCGCAGAGGTCAGCTTGCGAATGGATTGCTTGGAGGTAGGTCAGGTTCTCGACTTGCTCGCTACGGGTGATTACGACGCAATCCGCTCGCGACAACCCCGTTGCCTCTTCACGTAGTCGTCCGTGAGGAAGTAAGCCGCCATCGCCCCATGGATTAGTCGCATCAATGGTCACGATGTCGAGGTCTCGTTCGATACGCAAATGCTGAAAGCCATCATCGAGCACAAAGGCCTGCGCGCCAAGACTCCCAATGGCCCACTGCCCTGCGGCTACGCGATCAGCGTTTGCAATCACGGCCGCTACGCCCAGCAGATTTCTGGCGAGTAGGAGTGGCTCATCTCCTGCTTCTCGTTCGTCAGCAAAAACCTTCGTTCCATCAGAAACCAGAACTTGCTCTTGAGGGTTGGCCCTGCCGTAGCCGCGCGTGAGGACGCACACCTTCGCGTCCTTTTTGATTTGGTTGGCCAGTACGCGACAAACCCATTCCACCAGGGGCGTTTTTCCAGTTCCGCCGGTAGTGATGTTGCCAACACTGATCACCGGCACAGGAAGTTTTGAAACGGAAAACAAGCCACTGCGATATGCCGCCAGACGTGCGCGCGTGACCGCACCATAAACTACGCGGAGCGGCATCATGATTAGGGAGCCAGGCGGGTTCATAGGGCTTGTGCCTGCGCGGGCAGAGAAGCGATTTCTTCAACGAGTGTTGACGAAAACGAAAGAAGTGGCTTTAAAAATTCCACTGTGCGAAGGGTGGCGCCACGGTTCTGGTTCACCAGATTCTGCGCACGTGAGCCTATTTCTTCGCGCCGCTCTGGATTCGCAAGTAAGTCTGAAATGGCTACGGCGAGTTCCTGCGCGCTTCGCTTTCCGGCATGTGTGGGAGTTGCACCACCGCCTCCGCCTTCACAAACGTCTCGACGATCGCTTGAAAATTATGTGTGTGGGCGCCCGTGACGACGCATGCGCCCACGGCCGCAGGTTCGAGGATATTGTGCCCTCCAGTGCTGGCTATACTGCCGCCAACGAAAACGATTGTCGCCAGCGAATAGACAGACTGGAGCTCACCGATGCTGTCGAGAAGAACCACGTCGCTTTGAGCATCGGTTTCCGCAGGTGTCTCGCTTCGGCGTGAATAGTTAAACCTGCCGCTCTTAATGAGTGCGGCAACCTCACTAAAACGTTCCGGATGACGCGGTGCGATAATCAGACGCGTGCCCGGCAACTTCGCAAGTATCTGTTTGAAGCTCTCCAGAACGATTCGCTCTTCAGGCGGATGCGTGCTGGCCGCGAGGATCACTTGCGCGTTGCCCAATTTAAACCGCTCGAGGAAGTATTGAGTCGCCTGCGCCAGGTTGTCCATTGCTCCGGAGTCGAATTTGAGATTGCCGGAAACCTTCACCTTTTCCGGAGCCATTCCCAACGCGCAAACTCGATTCGCATCTGTTTCAGTCTGCATGATCGCCAGCGTGACGGAATCCAGAACTCTGGAGATGAACCTTTTAATCAACCTGTAACGGCGGAACGATTGTCCGGACAGCCGGCCATTTACGATGGCTACCGGAATTTGTTGATTACTGCATTCGCGAAGGAACGCCGGCCAAAGTTCAGTTTCCAAAATCACCACCGCTGACGGTCGGATGGCTTTAAGAGTTCGGCGGACAGTCCATCGCCAGTCAAAAGGGAAGTAAAAGATTCTTTCGGCGTCGTTCTTAAAAACGTCGCGCGCCAGTTCCTGACCGGTTCGCGTTGTAGTGGAGACGGCAATCGAGAAGATTTGGAAACCGCGTCTTCAGTTCTTTTACCAGCGGCCGCGCCGCCTGCGTTTCCCCGACTGACACGGAATGGATCCAGATTAACGGACCGGTAGGCTTGCTGATCGGTGTGATGAAACCCAGACGTTCGCGAAACCCGGCCACGTATTTCCCATGGCGAATGGCGTCAAATAGAAAACGTGGCAGTAGGATCAAAAAGGCGAGGCTGAGCAGGACACTGTAGATGAAATACATCGGTGGAGGCAGACCTGTCGCTGTTAGTGTCCTGTATTGGAAGCGGCGCCAACATTTAGATCAGGACAGAAGTGGGACGACGGCGCGGCTAGTCAGATGAAGGCGGTGTGCCTACACCTGGTTTTGGAAGACAGAAATCTCACTTTGCGCGCTCGATATAACGGCCTTCGGTCGGGTCAACACGTATGCGGTCACCTTCGTTGACGAACGGAGGCACCGTGACGGTAACTCCGTTTTCCAGCGTCGCCGGCTTATTCACATTAGACACTGTCGCGCCCTTCATTGTTGGTTCTGTCCGTGTGACGGTCAACTCCATCGACGGCGGCAGGTCAATACCTATTGCGGCGCCCTCAAAGAATTCGGCTTGAAGCTTCAGGCCCGGCGTCAACCATGGCGCGGCATCGCCGAGCTCTTCCGCACTCAGCGCGATCTGTTCGTAGTTTTCAGTGTTCATGAAATGGTGGTGAGAGCCATCGGAGTAGAGATACTCCATTTCATGCTGTTCAAGCGTGGCGCGTTCAATCGTATCAACAGAACGGAAACGGTGCTCGAAGGACGAACCGGTCTTGATGTTCCGAAGTTTCGTCTGGATCATCGCACGGAGATTACCGGGCGTGTGGTGGCGAAACTCCATAACCTTGCACGGTTCTCCTTCGAATAGGATCAACATGCCACGCCTGATTTGAGTTGCGGATATAGCCATAAAGTTCTTTCAGTCTCCGTCGCAAAAAATCGCGTTTTTCTCTTAATCTCCGAGCCGTAGTTGAGCGTTAGGGGTGTTTAGGAAACGCGTAGTCTAGCGAGCGGTGCAGGGTCTTGTCCAGTCGGCGAAAGTCGGCATAGATGGGTGTGCAGGCCGATTTAGCACCTGTGAAAGCAAAAAGGCGGCTGTGCCGAATTTGAATCAAACCCGGGTTAGCCGCCTTCTTTTGAGGAGCCCACCTACCTCGTTTGTGTAAACGTCCGAGCCTTTGAAAGGTTCCAAATCTACGCAGCACGCGCCCGCGGCACGCGTCGCTGACGAGCGACCTGCTCCAGCCAACGTTGCGCCTCTTCGTACTTGGCAAACCGGCGCTCATCCAGACGGAACGCTTCCGTGTGGTAGTACCGGCGCCCGTTGATCATTCTGGCAGCGTGCCTGATGTGCAACATCTCGTGGTAAAGGATGTATTCCACAAACCACTCGGGAACCTGCGCTGAGTCAAGTGATTTACTGATCGTGATCGTCTCGTAAACTCGGTCGTGATGACCCAGGATGCTGCGCGTTTTCCGTTGCGACCACGTCAGAGTTGGCTTTTCAAGGCTCGAATCAAAGTATTTGCGGTTTAACTTTGAAAACATCTTGTCCAGGTCGTACGTGTTCCCGCGCGCGCTCGAGACCATCTTGCGACCACGATGTCGCCGGGCAATATCCGACGAACGCATCACTTCCGGCGTGAGTGAGTAGTCCCGGTAAGTTCGTTCATGAATCTCCGGCACTTTCTTCCCCAACAGTCTCGCCACCAGAACGAACGCGAGGGCTCGTAAAACTTCAGGCGGACAGTCCTTACAAAGATCCGAGAGGCGAACGTAAACCTGACCGGACCGCATCCTTATCGTGTGGCGCAGACCGGCGTATGGGTAGAACCGGACGTCAATGATCGGGACGCCTCGACTACTTCCGAGGTGCCGAAAGGCGTCCATGAAAAATTTCTTCACTTCGGTCATTGCGCTTATCTCAAGAAAATCCGTGTCAGGTTTTAGTGCCGATGCAGGAAGAGGCAGGGAACAAGCTGACTCTTGCTCCGACTCGAGACCCGAGGGGCAATTGGGTTACTGGATTTCGGAGGCCGGGTAATCTTAAGGAGAAGAATGACCAACCGTCAATTCGTCTGGGACAGGGTGCAAAAAGCCCCAAAAAGCGCGCTATTTTTGCGATGCGAGAACCATTTGCGTACAGGCCAGGAGCAACGTCTCTGAAACCCCTGTTCAGCGCCTGAGAATTGGTGCCGGGGAATCTACGGTAAATCTTTGACGGACGGAGGATTACCGTCGCAGCTTTGCGTTTCCCTGGCGCGCCTCAAACAGTTTGCAGCCCAGCGAATGATTCCACTATACTGCGGGAACGTGGTCGATTTGCCACACCGAAAAGTAGCTTTTTCGGCAGAATCCACAGGTTTTTGGCTTTAGTCGTGATTTAATGCCCCGTCGCACTTCCACCATCCAACCAACTCAGCAGGATCTCCTCGACGCCCGCGCCCAAGCTGTGCTTGCTGCGGTAATCAAGGAGCACCTGGTCACCGGTGAAGCCGTGGGCTCGCTCGTACTGGCCGACCGTTTTGCGGGTCGTTCTGGTTGGAGTTCGGCGACGATAAGAAACGTGATGGGCGAATTGGAAGATGCCGGTCTTGTTGAACAACCACATACTTCGGCAGGCCGAGTACCAACCGATAAGGGCTACCGCTATTACGTAGACCACATTTTGGAAGAAGCCCGTTTGTCCCGCGCCGACCTTCGAGCCATTGATAAGGTATTCACCGCTAGTGGAATGGATTCCGCAACCTCATCGGAGCGGATCATGGAGAAAATGTCCCATGCTTTGTCCGAACTTTCGGAGAATGTGGGAATCGTAGTCTCGCCCTCACTCGCGGAGAATCGACTTAACCACATTGAGTTTGTCCAACTTTCTGACAAGCGCATCCTGGTGGTGTTGGTCACAACTTCAAACATCGTTCACAACAAGATCATTCGACTTGAAGACAACATCACTCAGGAAGAACTGGAGCAAACTGCTAGTTACCTAAACACCGAGTATAGCGGGAAAAGCCTGGTCGCCATCCGGCTTGAAATATTAGAGCGAATGAGGGAAGAAAAAGCCCTTTACGATCGGCTTCTCCGAAATGCAATCCTGTTGTGTGATATGAGTCTTGAAGGTGAAGATTCGACTGGCGGCGATGTGTATGTCGATGGCGCTTCGAACATCCTTACAAAGCCTGATTTCGTTGACGTTGATCGCATGCGCGAGTTGTTCCGCACGTTTGAGGAAAAGTCTCGGCTGATCAAGATCCTTAATGAATGTGTTTCCCAGGAACGCTATTCAAACGCGGGTGATGTCCACGTCATAATCGGCCGCGAACACCCGATTTCCTCCATGAGCAACTGTGCTCTAATAACTGCACCCTACCGTCTTGGTTCGAACGAACATCTTGGAACACTAGGCGTCGTTGGCCCCATGAGGATTGAGTATTCTCGCATCATGGCTATGGTAAACTACATGGCGCGGCTTATTGAGCGTCGCCTGAACGAGGAAGCACGCGTTTGACCTTACCGCCCTTTTTTGAGTTCGACCTGACGTTGACCGATGGCTCCTGAGGAAAAAGGACACAACCCAAACCGCATCCCCATCAACTTCCTGGACCAGGAACAGGGAGATGACACAAATGGTTTATCTGATGAACCTATGACTCCCTCTTCTGAAGACGACCAGATAACTGATGAGCCATTGGAGGACGATGCCTTTGCAGATAGTGACGCTCCGCTGTAGCAGGAGACGGTTCGGACGGAGCAGTTGCCGCCGGCGGACCCGAAGTAGCTGAGCTGGTCGCTACTCGCGCAGAACTGAAGCGGTTGGAAGGTGAAGTAAAAGACCTGAAGGACGCTTTGGCGAGGCGACAGGCAGATTTTGAAAACTATCGGAAACGAATGGAACGCGAGCGTGGTGAAACCTACAACCGCGTCGTTGCCGATATCGCAGCCAAGCTCTTGCCGGTGCTCGATAATCTAAAGAGAGCTTTGGAAACTGAAGCGTCTCTTGAAGCCAGTGAGTCGGATGAATTTCGCCACTTCCTGAGCGGGGTGGATTTGATTCACAAGCAACTCGCTGGCGTATTGGACGCACTCGGTGTTAAGCCGATTTTTGCGGAGGGAGAACACTTCAATCCGCATCTGCACGAAGCTGTCGTGACTGAACCTACCGATGATTACGAGCCTGATACAGTCGTGCAGGAAATCGTTCGGGGTTACCGGTTGGGCGATAAGCTAATCCGTCCGTCTTTAGTTAAAGTTGCAGTCAAGAAGTGACCCCCGCTTCAGAATCGTTACGGACTAATCAAATATGGGAAAAGCGATTGGTATAGATTTGGGAACAACGAACTGCTGCGTCTCAGTTCTTGAGGGCGGAGCAGTTCAGATTGTTCCGAACAAGGAAGGCGGACGCACGACGCCGAGCGTGGTGGGTTTTACCGACAAAGGCGAGCGCCTTGTTGGTCAAATAGCAAAACGACAAGCGGTAACAAATGCGGCCAACACCGTCTACGCCGTAAAGCGACTGATTGGACGCAAGTTCATCTCGCCTGAAGTCCAACGCATGCGCGAGACGTCGGCGTTTGAGATTGTGGATTCGCCAAATGGAGACGCACGTATTCGCGTGCAAGGTCGCAGTTACAGTCCGCCGGAATTATCGGGGATCGTTCTTCAACGCTTGAAGGCCGCCGCGGAAGATTTCCTGGGCGAACCGGTTACTGATGCCATCATCACCGTCCCCGCCTATTTCGATGATACGCAACGGCAAGCCACCAAAGATGCCGGGAAGATAGCCGGGTTAACCGTTGAAAGAATCATTAACGAACCAACGGCGGCAGCGCTAGCTTATGGCATCGGCAAGTCCGACATGGAACGCATTGCCGTCTACGATCTCGGCGGCGGCACGTTTGATATCTCGATTCTCGAAATGAGCGACGGTGTTTTTGAGGTTTTGTCGACCTCGGGAAACACCTTCCTCGGCGGCGAAGATATCGACGAGAGAATTATGAACTGGATGGCCGACCAGTTTCTGACTGATACCGGAATCGATCTGCGCAAGGATCGGCTGGCGCTTCAGAGACTTAAAGAGGTTGCCGAGAGAGCCAAATGCGAGCTTTCATCCTCGGCCGAAACCAATATCAACCTTCCTTTTATTGCCGCGGATGCGACTGGCCCGAAGCACTTCAACAAGGTTCTAACGCGCGCCGAATTTGAGGGATTGATCGTCGATTTGATCGATCAAACGATAGAGCCGTGTAACAAAGCTCTTGAAGACGCGAAGCTGCAACCGAGCGACATAAGCAAGGTCATCCTCGTAGGCGGCCAGACACGTTCGCCGATTGTCGAACGCACCGTTGAAAAAATCTTTGGCAAGAAGCCGTCGGCGGAAATCAATCCGGACGAGGTCGTCGCTATGGGCGCGGCTATCCAGGGTGGTGTGTTGACCGGTGAAGTTAAAGATATTGTCCTGCTGGACGTGTTGCCCTTAAGCCTGGGCCTGGAAACGCGGGGCGGTTTGTTTACAAAAATTATCGATCGCAATTCCACGATTCCGTTGCGTAACAGCCTTACCTTTACAACCGTTGTAGACAATCAGACATCTGTAGAAATTCACATTTTGCAGGGTGAGCGCGAAGTGGCAGCCGGTAACCGATCTCTCGGGAAGTTTGAGCTGGTCGGGATTCCTCCCAGCGCTCGTGGCGTGCCGCAAATCGACGTTTCGTTTGAAGTCGATGCCAACGGCATTGTCTCCGTTTCCGCGCAAGATAAGTCTACAGGTCGAGAACAACAGATGCGCATTACCCCGACCTCCGGACTTGCTCCGGATGAGATTCAGCAGCTCATCAAAGAAGCGGAGGGATTTGCCGAAACAGACAAGTCGGCCAAGGAAATGGTTGTAATGCGTAACAAACTGGAATCGTTATTGCGCAACACGCAGAAGTCGTTTGCCAAGTTTGGTGGAATGCTATCGCAAAACGATCAGGAGATAGCAGAGCGCATTTTCAGTGAGGCTGAGACCGCAACCACGTCGGACAATAACGAGACTATCAACAAAGCGCTAACCGCACTTGGAGCGAGTGGCCGCTCAATTGACTGCTGCCATGATGAGTCCCTCTAATGAATCCGCTCCGACCGAAGAACCTGCAAATAAATAAACCTAAAGAATTCCATAACTATTAAGTGAGAGGGTTTTTAAAGTAATAAGAATGACTAAGAGAGACTATTACGAAATTCTGGAAGTAAACCGCACTGCGACTGACCAGGAAATAAAGAGCGCCTATAGGCGGCTGGCGATGAAGTATCACCCGGATAAGAACCCGGGTGATGCGTCAGCCGAGGAAAAATTTAAGGAAGCGGCCGAAGCGTACAGCGTGCTTGCTGATACGGATCAGCGGCAACGTTACGACCGGTTTGGTCACGCGGGAGTTTCAAGTGGCGCCGGCCAAAGTTGGGGCGCTCCAGGCTTTGGTGGAATCGAAGACATACTCGGCGATCTCTTTGGTTTTGGCGACGTTTTCAGTGGCGCACGCGCCGGTGGCCGCCGGTCAGCAGCGCAACGCGGCGCTGACCTTCGTTACGATCTAGAGATCTCGCTCGAGGAAGCCTTCCATGGGATGACCGCGAACCTGCGGATTCCGCGTTTGGAAACCTGCGAAACGTGCAAAGGCAACGGTGCCGCCGAAGGCACGCAGCCTGAAAACTGCAACAACTGCTCCGGCACCGGTCAGGTTCGTTATCAGCAGGGATTCTTTTCTGTAGCCCGCACCTGCCAGGCATGTCGTGGAGCAGGGCGCGTTGTAAAGAATCCATGTGCGGACTGTCGCGGTGCGGGTCGCATCGAGCGTGAGAAGCAGATGGAGGTCAAGATACCTGCTGGAGTCGAAACCGGCTCTCGTCTGCGCGTACAAGGCGAAGGAGAATCGGGCACGCAGGGTGGTCCAACAGGCGACCTTTACGTGGTTATTCATATCGCTGAACACGAACGGTTCGAACGTCAGGGCAGTAATCTTTACGCGTCGCTGCCGATTACTTTTGCGCAAGCCGCATTGGGATCCGATGTTTTCATCGGAACGATCGACGGCGAAGAGAAGATTAGGGTGCCCTCGGGAACGCAAACGGGGACAGTGTTTCGAGTTAAAGGCAAAGGTATGCCGGTCCTGGGTGGTCGCGGTCGCGGAGACATGTTTGCTTCCGTTACCGTCGTTACGCCTACATCGTTGACTCGTGAACAGCGGAAGCTGCTGGAACAGCTCGCCGTAGTTGAGAACAAAGATTTGGAAGACAAAGGACTGGTCGATAAAGTTCGAGACATTTTCGGATAGTTATTTAGCGAGCTTTGTGTTCTTTTTGATTAGACATGGGCAGGCATCACGGCCTGCCCTCCTACTTTACGGAGCAGCCATGAATTCCCCCATCCTTCGCCTTCGCAACATTGCCTTCGCAGTCGCGCTTGTGAGCTCACTGTTTGCAAGCCAGGCGAGGTCACAGGACACTCTTGCACGCTGGAAGAGTTTTGATTTTGCGAAGAGCACTCTGCGACCTACAGACCTTTCCCGGGTGTCCCTGTACGATCTGAAAATAATGCGGGGCATCGTGTTTGGTCGTCACGGACGGGTTTTTAAAGATGCTGAGATTCGGTTGTACCTGGAAGAGCAGGATTGGTACAAACCGAATCCGAACTTCGAAAACTCAATGCTCAACGCTACGGAGCGACGCAACCTGGATGTGATTCGTATTGCGGAAGCGAGCAAGCATGCGACAGTTCAACCCGGCGACATGCGTTACTGGCAAACACGCCCCTTGACGGTCCGGAAATTGGGAACCCACAGCGGCGCTGAATGGCTGGTGCTGCGTTCTGAAGTTGAAGCGATTCACGGGAAGCGCTTTTCGGAACCGTGGTTACAGCAATACTTTGACGAGCGCTACTGGTATAAAGCCTCCGATCGTTACGATCCAAAGAAGTTATCCGCAATTGAGTTGAAGAACCTTGATACGCTTTCCCTCGCTCAAAAGCGTTCGCGCAAGGTGGCCCTGGCGCCCGGCGACATGGAGTTGTTTGAAGACAAACTAATTTCTCCGCAGATGCTGCGTGGATTGAGTCTTCACGAGTTGCGTCTGCTTCGAAACGAAATCTATGCGCGTCACGGCAGGCAGTTTCAGTCGCCCTGGCTTTCGCAGTACTTTTACAGTCAGGCCTGGTATCAACCTTCCGATAACTTCAAAGACGAGGACCTGTCGGGCGCCAATAAGCAGAATGTCGAAACTATAGTTGAATACGAAAACAGAATTCACGACGAGCTCGGGCGAAAAGCCATTACGCGCTCTTTGTTGGAGGGTTTGTTTGTTGAAGACGCGATCAAAATGCGTCAGGAGATTTACGCGCGTCGTGGCAAGGTGTTCACCAAAGAGCCCTGGTTTCAGACTTACTTCGAAAGTTTCGCCTGGTATAAACCGAACACGCAGTTTACGGACGCCCAGCTGACGGAACTGGAGAAACGCAACATCGCAACAATTGCTGCTTATGAGAAGAAGGCGGTGAGCGCGATGAGCGTCATCGAGGGTTGATAAGGCCAACCCGGGTCTCGCGTGCCGAGACCAAAACAAAGATGAGAAAAACAGAAGAGGCGGAAACAACCGCCTCTTTTAATTTTCATGCTGCGTAGCGCGAAGCTTGCATCACAACTTGTATCGAACGCCGGCGCGCCTGAGGGCTTCATCCTGATTGTCGAGATTTTGCAGGCGGAGAGTTACATCGGCATTTAGATCGAAGCCGGCGCGCTCGCCAGCCTGAAGCTTCACGGTTCCCGCCGCCGCAATCATCGCAGCGTTATCTGTCGACAGATGCGGTGAGGGGAAGTACACCGGAATCCCCAGCCGCTCCCCGGCCGCTCTGGACGCCTCTCTTAGGGCTCCGTTGCACGCCACGCCGCCGGCGACGATTACAGTCTTCGGACCATATTCTTCTGCCAGTCTTTCTGTAGTTCCGACAAGTGACCGCACCACCACACTCTGAAAGCTGGCCGCCAAATCTTTGACTGCTTGCGAAGCTTCGCTCCCGTTCTCAACAGGTTTAAGTCCGGTCTCGCGAACGTATTTGGTTACCGCCGTTTTGAGCCCGCTGAAACTAAAATCGGGCGAGCCATCGCCCATGCGGGGCAGGGTAAACTTGACTGCCTTCGGATCGCCGTCGCGCGCGAGACGTTCAATGATTGGCCCACCCGGATAACCCAGGCCCAACATCTTCGCAACTTTATCGAACGCCTCACCCGCCGCGTCGTCGCGCGTGCGAGCCACGACTTTGTATTGTCCGGGCTCGGGGATGAAAAAAAGATTCGAATGGCCGCCGGACACAATTAGAGCGAAAGCCGGGTATTCGATCGGGGGGTTCTCGAATGCCACTGAATAAATGTGACCTTCGATGTGATTAACACCCACCAGCGGCTTGCCTAACGCGAAAGCCATCGCCTTTGCGTAGGAAACGCCCACCAGCAACGATCCAACCAATCCTGGACCAACAGTGACGGCAATACCATCGATATCCTTGCCTTCGACTTTGGCCTCAGCCAGAGCTTGCTCGACGATGGGAACGATCTTGTCCAGGTGTTCACGTGACGCTATCTCGGGCACTACGCCGCCCCAGCGCTCGTGAGTTTTCACCTGCGACGCGATGATTGAAGAAACTATTTCGCGACCGTCACGAACGACAGCAGCAGCGGTTTCGTCACATGACGTTTCAATCCCGAGAACAAGCATAAACAAATCTTAGCAATGAAACGGTGAGCGAGCGAACCAACCGCTAATATCTCAAGGGGCAGTCACCTGGTAAAAACTCAACGCCGAGTCACCTTGCTTAAGTACGCGAGTTCGATGGAGGGCCCCGATTTCACCGGGCAGATCCTTCTTGTGATGGTGCTCGACAATCACCAATCCATCGGGGTTTAACAGGGCATGTGTTTGTGCGCCGATTGAGTTCAGGACCTTCAGATAATCGTTGGCATAAGGCGGGTCGAAGAAAACGAGATCCCAGGGCTTTGATCGGGCACTAATGCTGCGGTTCAAAAAGTCGCTTGCTTCTGCCTGGACCACATCCGTCTCGTCTTCCGGAATTCTGCACAGGTCGAGGTTAGCTTCTACGAGCCCGCACATCTTTCGAGAGCGATCGACGAAGGTGACATAACCGGCGCCTCGCGATAGTGCCTCGATGCCGATTGCGCCTGAACCCGCGCATAGGTCAAGAAATCTCGTTCCTGCAATCCGTGGCGCGATCACGTTGAAGAGTGTTTCGCGCAGTCGATCAGATGTGGGTCGCACCTCAAGTGACGGCGGACTCTTAAGGTTTCGGCCACGATATTTCCCGGCGATGACACGCATGATTTCTGATTTCGATGCCTGCGGCTCTTCTATCCGACATTCGCCAAACCAAATCGCGGGTCCTTGCGAATCCGTTCAATCATCTTCGCAGCCTCAGAAGATTTGTCCGCTTTGCCGAGGTAAAACTCTGCTTCCTTGCGTGCGTTTTCCAGTATCTCCTGGTCACGGACGATGTTTGCGACCCGAAACTCGGGTAGTCCAGATTGTTTTGTTCCCAAGTAGTTCCCCTGGTCCGCGTATCTCCAGGTCCTTCTGCGCAATCAGAAATCCGTCGTTGGTTTGGGCCATGATGCCCAGCCTTTCGCGAGCTATCGCCGTCCTTTTATCAGAGGTCAAGAGGATGCAATGACTTTTCTCCGCCCCTCGTCCGACGCGTCCCCGAAGTTGGTGCAGCTGGGACAGACCAAAGCGTTCAGCGTGTTCCACGACCATGAGTGAAGCATTGGGAACATCAACCCCCACTTCGATCACGGTGGTTGAGACGAGGATATCGATTTCACCGGCGACGAAGCGCCGCATAACTTCTTCTTTTTCGGCAGCCTTCATTTTTCCGTGAACCAATCCCACCGACAACTTGGGAAAAACCTTGTCGCGCAAGTACTCGTAGCGCTGCGTTGCGTCCTTCAGATCGATCTTTTCTGATTCTTCGACGAGTGGATAGACGACGTAAACCTGCCGGCCGGCTCGCACTTCGCTGGCAATTAACTTTTTCACTTCCAACCGCTGTTCCTCACCAAAAACTTTCGTCTCGATGGGGCGTGCGGCCGGGAGGCATTTCATCAATCACCGATACATCGAGATCACCATAGATAGTCATGGTCAGCGAACGTGGAATGGGAGTAGCAGTCATAACCAACACGTCTGGGTTCATCGCTCGCGTTCGCAGCGAGGCCCGCTGCATGACACCGAAGCGATGCTGTTCATCAACGACCGCGAGCGCCAGGTTCTTGAATACGACGGACTCCTGAATCAAAGCGTGTGTGCCGATGACCGCATGAATCTCTCCCTGCGGCGAGATCCGCGTGTAATTTTCGTTTCTCCGCGGCGCGCAGCGAGCCTGTCAGAAGCTCTACGCGGTAAGGGGACTTCGCGAGTAGCCGTTTAATGTTGCGAGCATGTTGTTCTGCGAGGATCTCAGTCGGCGCCATCAGGGCGGTCTGATATCCGTTCTCCATCACCGCCAACATCGCGATCAAAGCAACAATGGTTTTTCCGCTGCCCACGTCGCCCTGTAGGAGCCGGTTCATTGGCGCTGCCGATTGAAGATCCTTAAAAATCTCTTTGACTACTCGGCGTTGCGCTTCAGTAAGCTTGAAGGGCAGCACGCTACCTATTCTCAATTTAGTTGGCCTGTCGAGCCGGATGGTGGCGCCCTTCGATTCTTTAACTCTTTTCCCTCGTTTGAGGTTGATTCCAAGCGCCACCCAGAACAAGTCTTCGAAAATAAGCCGCGCGTGAGCAGGACTGCGAGCCTGGTCATACATTGCCAAAGGAGTCTCGACATCAGGAAAGTGTATGTGGCGCAGGGCCTCCGGACGGTCAATCAGTTGCTGCCGGCGGCGGAGCTCAGCAGGCAGAGTTTCAGGAATCGCAGAGTCCGGTAACTTAGCGAGGACAGCATGAATTATTTCCCGCAGACGTTTGGAACTGAATTCGCCGAGCTTTCGATAAATGGGAACGCGTCTTCCGGTATGGATTACAGCCAGAACAGGATCGGTTTCAGGCTCTTCCAATTCGCCTTCGTCGTCGCGGCTTGCTTCGACGTCAGCCTTCGCCTGTGGTGAAGGCAGCATTTCAAGCTCGTCGCCTGGCTTGTGCAACCGGAGTGAGTAAGTTGCGCGGCGTCCATCCCATTCCCACTTGCCGAACGTAATGAACCGCGACCCTTGCGACAGACGCCTTTTGTAATAGTTGACGATATCGTAAGAGCGCGTACCTGAAACGAACCACCATACGACCACGGGTTTGCCGGTCCGCTCGGGATCCGTAGCGCTGACTTCGAAGATGAATAGTTTGGAGCGTCCCGCTGACCGTCGGCTGCGCACCTGATAGCCTCCGGCAACCTTCACTTGCAGTTCAAGCGACGCTTCAACACCGGGAGTAAGATCTCGTATGCGTGAAGGTTTCGACCTGTCCTCGTAACGCATCGGCAGATAATTCAACAGGTCTTCGACAGTTGTTTCTTTCGAGCCCTTCCTGTTGTAGTGACTCCCGAGCGCGAGTGCGAGCTTGTGAGACAGGATTTGTCCAAGGCGGCCAACGCCAAACTTATATAAGTCGTCGATGGGGGTAAGGAGGCTTAGCGGGGCCGGCATTTCCGCGATGATAGCACAGTGGTTTAAGCGCAGCTTGGCGCCGGGATTCGTCCACTCGGGGATGCTTGAAACCTTGTATCTTTCGAATGCGTGGCGTATGAAATTTTCAACGGACGCCTTACAATAATTTTTTCTAAACGACCGCAAATGAGGTTTTGAATGGACTCTGGCGACGAATTATCGGAAGCGACGGCAGAAAAGCTGCGCGGGATAAGAACGGCTTTACTCCGTCTTCATAAGACGTTATTGGAACTTGAGCGTGACGCCTACGAACGCGCGCACGGTAAGATCAGCAATAGCTACGAATACCTGAACCTCGTGATGCAAAACCCGTCGTTCGCGTGGCTGCGACATTTGTCTGAGTTGATAGTGCAGATTGATGAAGCCCTGGATGCGCGCGAGCGCCCAAGTGAAGCAACCGCCAATGCCTTGATACAGCAGTCGCGGTTGTTACTAACTCCGAACGAGGCCGGTGCGGAGTTTCAAAGAAAGTATTACGCGTCGGTGCAGGAATCACCCGCGGTGGTCCTGGCCCATGCTGAGTTTGCCAGAGTGTTGGGTCCGGCGAGGCTATCGAAGGATGTTCACTGACTGCGAGTGCGGGCGTCCACGCCTGCACTGAGAACGCAGGCGAGATGCCCGCGCTCCCGAGTGGCTTTTTAGCTGGCGGTGGCTTCTGTCTTAGCGCAGTGTTGGTCGAAGGCTCGCCTCAATTCGGCAGCAACTTCTGACGCCCCTTTTCCCTCAATCTCACGTGCGTTCCATCATCCACACAAGCTGGCCGTCCTTTAGCAATGCAATTGACGGGGAGGAGGGCTGATATCCCGTGAAGTAACTACGCGCTTTTTCGGTCGCTTCGATATCTGCTCCCGCAAAGACGGTCGCGACCTTCTCCGGCTTTACTTCGTGTTGCAACGCTTGCGCGATTCCCGGACGTGCCTTGCCGGCAGCGCACAGCCACAGATGGAATTTACGACTACCATCACCGTGCCCTTGCTGTTCCCCAGCAAATCATCCACCTGTTGCGGCGTCCGTAGTTCCTCAACACCAATTCTGGTTAATTCCTCACGCATTGGCCGAATCATCAATTCGGAATATGGCATTTGTTTCTCCTCAACTCTTTATTTCGCATGATTGTAAGTCCTAAACGACTAACGTCGCAAAAGCAACGTTTAATTACGGACTATGCTGCACTGTAATCAGAGGTTCCATGGCGCGGAATTTACGCTCGCTGATGCCACGCACCATCATTACATGCTCAACCCGGCGAAAAGGCCCGTGTTGCGGAACGGTGTTCAACGATGCGTTCAGCGATGACCCGCCCAATCCCAGGTAGTCGTTCTAAGTCCTCAGCCGCCGCCGTGTTGATATCGATAGCGTCGCGTTTTCATTGAATAGCTACCTGGGTTTGATCGACTCGAGTTGGTCCGAGCGTTGCTCGCCGCACACATCCGACTCCGAAGATCGACGACTGCAATCATGAGAGCAAAAATAACAGGCGTAATCGGTTTTGCTTCTGGTAGATTTTGTTTCACGTGTGCAAGTTGGTGTTTGTGAAGGAGTTTGTGAAGTCGCCGCTGGCGTGTGCACATTGCTACAAGTCCAATATTTTCAAAAGCTTCGTATGTTTTATGGCGAGTTGTCCACAGAGTTTTCCACAAGGGTCGTGGAAAATGTTTCGATTCAGTTGCGCGAGGGAATCTCGAGTGGATTGCGGGTAAGAAATGATGGGTATCGTAGCGGGCTGAGTTACTCCTCGACGCCCATTTCATCCCATTGCGCGATCATTTCATATGAGCGACCGAGGACGGGCGTGGCCGCGAACCATCAGCCTGGCCGATCAGTCCTTCGCGCTCCATGATGTCGAGGATAGCGGCCGCACGCCCGTAACCAATCCGTAGGCGGCGCTGTAAGACGGAAGTCGATGCGCGCTTCATTTCCACGCATATGCGCAGCGCTTCCTCGAAGAGCTCGTCGTGTTCACCATTCGTTTCTTCCAAGACCGAGCGCCTCTTCTTCGGATTGTGTGATCGTCTCGTCGTACTCCGGAACGCCCTGGGCTTTCGAGTGATTTACGATGCGTCCAATCTCCGACTCGTCAACGTAAGCTCCATGGACGCGAATCAAGCGCGACGTTCCTGGTGGCAGGAACAACATGTCGCCGCGGCCAAGCAGGTGTTCCGCACCGTTGGTGTCAATGATGGTGCGCGAGTCGACTTTTGATGCGACGCGAAACGCAATTCGAGACGGGAAGTTTGCCTTGATTAAGCCGGTGATGACGTCGACGGATGGCCGCTGCGTCGCCAACACCAAATGGATGCCCACGGCGCGCGCCATTTGCGCCAGTCGAGTAATCGATTCCTCCACTTCGCGGCCGGACGTCATCATCAAGTCGGCTAGCTCGTCGATGATGATTACGATGTAGGGAAGTGGTTTGTGTGGCTCCCCGCGCTCATCGTAGTCCTTCACGAGGTTGCGCCGCATGATCTCGGTGTTATAACCGTCAATATTGCGCACGCCCCAGCCGGCGAGATCGCGGTAGCGCTTCTCCATTTCAGCAACCGCCCACTTCAGCGAACGCGAGGCCAGTTTCGGATCGGTGATGATTGGCGTCTTCAGATGCGGAATGTCCGCGTAGAGTCCCAACTCGAGGCGCTTGGGATCGATCAGAATGAACTGAACTTCGTCCGGGCCGCGCGCGATACAGAATCGAAACGATAATGAATTGACGCCCACGGACTTGCCGGCGCCCGGTTGTTCCCGCGATCAACAAGTGCGGCATCTTAGCCAGGTCTGCCACGTAGTTCAGACCGTCGATCGTCTTGCCGAGAGCGATGGTTAGTTTCGACGAAGACTCGCGGAAAGCACGCGACTCGATAACTTCCCTTAAGAAAATCGTTTCGCGGCGAGGATTGGGAACCTCGATGCCGACATGGGGTTTGCCCGGCATACGATCGATTCGAATTGATTCGGCTTTCAACGCGAGACACAGATCGTCAACCAGCGAAACGACGCGGGAATACTTGACGCCGGGATCCGGCTTGAATTCGTAAGTAGTAACGACGGGACCGGGGCAGATGTGCTTGATTTGGCCAGTGACGTTAAATTCTTTGCATTTCTCCGCCAATCGCGTCGCCAGACTTAAAAGTTCAGTATCGGCCTGCTCGCTGTGGGGCGGCGCCTCGTTTAGGAACTCAAGAGGCGGCATCGAGTAATCCGAATAAGACACGCGGCGAGCACGATCCGCGTCGAAAGGGCAGCTTGCCGGTGGCTGGGGCCTCACCTTTTGCGCGTAATACCGACGCGCCCTTAACCATCTCCTCGAGCTCGTCCTCTTCGTCGGCGACAGCGGTTCCGCCACGAGAGCCCGGAAAGATTGAGCGCCGTCCGGATCTGCCTTCAACAACGGTAGCAGGTTGCACGCCCGCGCCTGCAGCAGCGGCCGCTCGTGCGGGCGCACTAAGTTGCGGCGGCGACGGGAGTTTCAGTCAGTTGCGCGTCGCCGCGAAGTATGCTGCCGGCGCCGACTGCGTCCTCCTTCATGATTTCGGCGATGCGTTCCTCAGGGCGTTAAATCCTGCGCAGCCCTTCGTTGCATCACGCAATGCAGCCGCGAGTGCGGCTTCCTGCTCGGCCTTCAGTGCCAGACGCTGTTCCTTCCGGACGCGTGCGCTTTCGCGCCGTGCTTCGCGCCACGTGCGCAACTGGTTCGGAATTTCCTTCACGAACCCGAATCGTTCGCCAAGCAGAGCTGCAAGCCTGTTGATACAACTCGATGAAAGAGAAATTAGTGGCGAGAAGAAAACCAGTTGCGGCAGATCGCAACTAATAAAACCGTCGCGCCGACGGCATTTAGGCCGCTCGCCAGCCCGCGCGAGATAACACTTCCAATCAGTCCTCCAGGTTCAACACTGGAATCGAATATAGGTTTAATGCCGGAGATTGAAAGTAGCGCTGCCGTCGCAGAGAGTCAAGACTACAAGTCCCAACAAACGCGAGAAGGGCGCGCGAATGCTGCGCGCCTTAAACCTTCTCCATGCAGCGCCAAACATGAGCACTGGCAGCAGATAAGCCGCCAGACCAATTGACTGAAACAGAAACGCAGCGACGTTCGCGCCGATGGCGCCGGCCCAATTGCGAGTTTCGGCCTGGCCAGCGGAGTTCCATGAAGGATCGTTCGGATAGAACGTCGCCGAGACGAGGCACAGCGTCAGCAACAAACCAATCGCGAGAAGGGAGATCGCAACGATTTCGTTTATCCGACTATTGCGAGGGGTGATCACCCGGGGCTTTTCTTCAAATTCAGTAGTTGCCATTTGCTAGGTGATTCAAACAGTTGACTCTCGGTTGCGGCTATATTATGCCGCTTTTTTCGACAGTAAATACGCCTTAATGAAGTCGTCTATGTCTCCCGCGAGAACAGCATCGACGTTGCCGCGCTCCAACTTCGTCCTCGTGTCTTTAACCAGTTGATACGGCGCCAACACGTAACTCCGAATCTGCGACCCAAACGAAATGTCCGCTTTGTTGGCCTCTAATTCAGCAGTTTCAGCTTTGCGCTTCTCCAGTTCAATTCATATAGCCTAGAGCGCAAAACCTGCATCGCTACGGCGCGATTCTGATGTTGTGAACGTTGATTCTGACACTGGACCACGATGCCGGTTGGAATGTGAGTGATGCGAACTGCCGAATCGGTGGTGTTGATATGCTGACCACCGGCGCCGGTCGCGCGATAAGTATCGACGCGTAGGTCTTTCTCGTTAATTTCTACTTCGATGTTTTCGTCTATCTCCGGATAGACAAACAGTGAAGCGAAGGAGGTGTGTCGCCGCGCGGCTTGATCGAAGGGAGAAATGCGAACTAACCGGTGGACGCCGGCTTCGGCCGACAACAGGCCGTAAGCATATTCACCTTCCACCCTAAAAGTTACTCCTTTAAGTCCCGCTTCTTCTCCAGGCTGATAATCAATGAATCTCCGTTTTGAATCCGCGTTGCTCTCGCCCATTTCAGATACATGCGAAGCAGCATCTCCGCCCAATCCTGCGATTCGGTTCCGCCGGCACCAGGATGAATCGTGCAGATGGCGTTTAACTGATCATTTCCACCACCCAGCAGCATCTCAGTTTCAGCCACGCCGATTTCATGCTCCAGACGTTCGACCAGCGGGCGAAGTTCCTTCAGCGATTCCTCGTCGTCCTCAGCAAACTCAAACAACACGCCAGCATCGGCAATCTGCGATTCAAAACGTTCCTGCCGTTCGATCTTCTTCTCCAGGATGCTGCGACGTTGCAACAGTTTCTGAGCGGCTTCCTGGTCGTTCCAAAAATCAGGAGACGAAGCTTGCTGCTCAATGCCGCTCAACTGTTGTCTGCCGGCGGCAACATCAAAGAAACCTCCCGAGCTGCTCGACCTTGGTGCGCAGCTCTTCGTAAGTCGTTTTAAATCCTGAATCGATGAAGTCTCGATCATTTACCCTCCGACTTTATCTCGCGCCGTCTTAAAAGTAGAAAGAATGAAAACTAACAAGGTAACCAGCGGCGCAAATCCCAACGAACCAATCTCCGTAAGACGTATAAAACGTCTGGCTGCTCGGCGAACGTGCAATACCCCAAACTCTCACGTCTGGACGGTATGCCGGGGTCGCATCCCTGACTTCGCCGCGCGGCGTAATGTAGGCAGTAATGCCTGTATTGGTGACGCGCAAAACCGGCCGCCCATTCTCAACCGCGCGAAATACCGCATTCGCCAGGTGCTGCCGCATCACTGCGGTTGGGCCAAGATAGCCATCGTTAGAGATGTTAATCAGGACGTCCGCCCCATCACGTGCGAACCGTCGCGCGATATCCGGATAAGCCGACTCGATGCAGATGAAAACACCAGTGCGAATCGGTCCAATCTGCATGTGTCGGTATTCTGTACCCGGCGTAAAATCTCCGACGACAGCTGTTATCAAACCTGCTCCCGGTAACCATCGCGGGAGCGGAACATATTCGCCAAACGGCAGCAGGCGAATCTTATCATATTGAGTGACGAGCCTACCCTCTTCATTTATGAGAACTGCGGAGTTGTAGAGCCCATCATTCGGGGCCACTTCCTGCGAGTTAAGTAGAACAAAAGCGCGATGCTCTTTGGCGAAAGCGGCGATGCGTTCGCGGAGTTGCTGGTCCGATCCATAGCTGAAATACATCGGCGACTCGGGCCAAATTACGAGTCGCGGCTTGCCGTCCTGAGGAAGACTTCGCAACGCGGTTTCACTGATGGTGAAATGGTCTTCCGTGAGTTGACGCATCTCAGCGACGGACTTAACCAAATTCATCGGGACGTTTGGCTGAACCGCGATTACGAGCGCCTCGACGTTGGTTGGGGTAGACGACTGCGTCGACCGACCCGTGGCAAAGATGAGCACGCCCGTGAGCAGTAATACCGCAGCCGCCAAGGGCAGGGCGCCCCGGCGTCGTTGAAGCACAGCGAATGCGATGGCGGCGTTGGTCAGCACGACAAGGAAGCCGACGGCGTAAACACCGCCCCAACGAGCCGCGCCGATAAGTTGTGGATGGTATGCCTGAGAGTAACCGATCGCATTCCATAACTGCCCGGTGCATTGGAGCCGAGCCCACTCAAAAGCCACCCATGCTATTGGCGCAAAAAATATCGCGCGCAGTCCCCATCTCCTAACGACCCTTGCCACAACGTGTGCAAAAAAGGCGGGAAATATCCCGATCACAAGCGCGCCGGGGACCAGTGCTGCGTAAGCCAGCAATGTGGGAAATCTCCCGAAGTTAATCATCGAGTAAGTTAACCAATAGCAACTGCAGTAGAAGAAAAGTGCGCCAAAGAGCCAGCCCGCAAAGAATGTGGGCCAGGGATCGCGCTGTGCAGCCATGAGCAACAGCGGAATCAATGCGATCCACGCCACCGGCCACAGTTCGAAGTTTGGAAAGGAGAATAGGAGGAGAACTGACGAGGACATTGCGAGCGCACAATCGACGAGTGAGGGTAGAACCGATCGCACTGCGATCATAAAAGCTACGAAGCGTCGGCGGTGAACGCCGTAGGCCCAACTGACGTAGCTACGACTTCCTGCATCGCGGCGAGTTTACCAAAAGCAGGATCGTGAACCTAAACCCAGAGTATTTGCGGCTCCGACTGCGATCCAATTAGCCAACAAAGGAAATCGTAAATTCTTTTCGCGTGCGCCAAACTTCGAAGTTCAAACTAAGAAAACAACCAGTAAACACGTCACAAAGACAGAATTCGTCACAGTCAGAGTGACAAATTCCGTCGCAGCAATTGAGCAGTAGATTACGAGCACTTAAAAGGCGGGAAGGATGGATGGAAGGGAGAGGGAATTAAGTACGCAGATCGTTAAGTAATGATGAAGGCTGAAAAAATTGGTCTCTAAATGCGGGAGAACCCAGTCATTTCTGACTGGGTTCCTATTTCGGGGGGAAGCACTGAAGGGTTGCTCGGCGGGTGGCTGGCGCAGCGGCAGGCGGCGCTCAGAGGGATGGTGGCGGCGGGGGCACTTTCAACCTTTACATTGGGTCGTCCGTGCGTGCCGACGTTCTCTAGAGCACCTCGTGTGCCACAACGAAATATTTTTTGGAAAGGCGAAGGCATTAGCCTTAGGAAGACAAGACCAGGGCCAGAGCTACATCGCAGCGCGTTCGAATCATTCGCAAACATCGACCAGCAGCAGATGTCCTTCAACTCCAACCACTCGGACACGGGTTTGGACGCAAGACGGGAGAACCACTACGAGATCGTGCACGCCACAGTTCGCCATGCACCAGTACGGTGCCCTCCGGGCATAAGATCCGAGGTAACCTGCCCCAATCTCGCCGAGCAATGTGCCGCCTACGGTGGATCGTTTCTTATGACGATAGAGAGCGACAACGATGGCCAAACTCAGAGCGGCAATAAGGGTGAGGATGCCGATCAGAATAAGAAGCTTCATTGGCCTGAAATTAATTGAGGCAATCTTTCATGAAGATTGCCTCATAGCCTAACGATTAATCACAAGGCGGTACTTAGTTTTTACCCATCGTTACTTGTCGTTGAAGAGCAATAGCTTCCTGATTGTTGGCGTCGATTGTAATGGCGCTCGACGCGTATTTTGTAGCTTCGCCGCGATCGCCTCGTTCCAGGAAAATTCTGCCGAGGAGAATATGAGCATCAATCAGTTTCGGATCCCAGAAGATGGCTGTCTTCAGTGCGGCTATGGCCGCTTCCTGATCGCCCCGTCGCTGGTTGATGCGTCCGCTTAACAGGTAAGCTTCGGCGTTGGTTGGTTCCAGCATCACTACGCGATGTAATTCAGGAAGGGCCTCATCGTCGCGTCCAGCCTGGTAAAGATCGCGCGCTTTGACCAACAGATCCTCAGTGGGCGCGTTGTCCGCCACCGCCGGCCGCGTAATCTCCGACAAGTCAACGCGGTTTAAGACGTCGCGCATGCGCGGTGATAGACCTTTTATCGCTTGAGATTTTTGCCATTCAGTTTGCCACTTCGCATAAGTTGGCAGATTGCGCCGCGCCTGATCGTCTGCCGCTGCCGCTATATCAACTTTGCCGGTCTTCTCAAGAGACTTGGCGTAAAGGAAATAGGCTTCACCATCGCGAGGATTGGCCGAAATCACTGGTTTCAGTTGTTCTGCCGCTTCCGCGAATTTGCCCGCGAGGAACAATGCAAAGCCATAATTGAAATGGACCATTGGATCATCGGGAGACGACTCAGCCGCGCGAGCCAGGAAAGCGATGGCCTGGTTTAGTAGGCGAGTGCGCTCCTCGTCTTTCTTCTCCTCACGCGAGGCTTCCACAGCGACGGCGCCGGCATTGTTATAAATGCCAATCAGTGGAACGTCGGTGGCGAGTGGAACCAGCGCCGCGAGCGCGTGTCCAAAATCTTCCATCTTTGCGTAACCGAGTCCGGCGTAAAAAGCAGCCTCGGCATAGTGGGGATCTTTCTTCTGCAGTTTGGTGAAATACTCAGTTGCGTCTTTCCATTTGCCCTCGAGCATGTAGAAGCGGCCCAACTCAAAAGCTGCCTGCGGATAAACCGCTCCGCCGTTGGCCTCGCCGTAGTAGTGAATGGCGTTCTTTAAATAATTTGACCGTTTCGAATCCCGCTCAGGGAGCTGGACGCCTTTGACGTAAGCTTCGAAGGCACGCTGCGGAACTTTGGTCGCTTCGTCGATCAATTGCAATTGAGAGAAGGGAAGTGCTTTATCTCGTTGATAGAGGATTTGAAACGCGAGCCGGCCCTGAATGTTCTGGAGCGTAGTCAATGGACCACCAAAATCGAATTGACGCGTGGCCCAGCTTCCATCAAACAACTCGCCAAGCGTGCGACCCTCATTTACCTTAATTACTCGCGCAGTCAATTGAACATAAGCTTCAGGAGCCTCAGACTTGTCATCGCCCTCTTTCTTTGCACCTTCAGGTGTCATGACCGAGTAAGTGCCAATCACAATCATTGACGCTTTCGCTTCGCGGGCCAGTTTAATTGCGGTAGCGCGCGAAGGAATTATCGTTTCCGGTAAACGGAGACGTTGATAAGCGAGTTGTCGTTCATCACTGGACACTACAACCAGACCCGGCTTGTTGAGCAGCTCGGCCAGGGAGTCTGCAAAGCTCTCGCCTACCCAGTTGTATTCGGATCGGTTGGAGGTGTTTTCAAATGGCAGGACCATCACCACGTCCCCTGCAGCTTGGGCGACGACTGACGACGACGCAATTCCTAAAAAGATCGTAGCCAACAACGCGAGCGCAAAAGCTCGGACACTGCACTTAAAGATCAGGTTTTTCATTAGACTATCTGCTTAATTAACGAATTTCTTAACGAATTCAACAGGTTCTGATGCTTCCAATATACCAGCGGTTGGACGCCTGACGCACCCCAGCGTTCGTCAAAGCTGCCAAACTACTCCAATACGTTGCTTTAACATTTTCATGTTCTTTCGATAACTTGTTTGAAAAGCTGCGTCCCAATATTATGATTCCCCCAATCCCCTTGGATTATTCCCACGAACCCCCACCCGAAGAGACTGCATTGAAACAGTCTTAATGATCGGAATGCCTAAAGCGCAGCTAGAAACATGATAAGGAGCAACAAGATGCCGACAATAAGGGCTCGCAAGTGGATGTGCGCGGCCGTCTTCGGAATTGTTCTGGGGACGAACTTCATTTTCGCCCAGGAACAAATCACTAAGGACGTTCCGTATGTCCCCACCCCGCAACCGGTCGTCGACAAGATGCTTGAACTTGCGGCGGTCACAAAGGATGACGTTGTTTACGACCTCGGCAGCGGCGATGGTCGCATCGTGATCACGGCCGCTAAAAAATATGGTGTGCGTGGTGTCGGAATAGACATAGATCCCGAGCGGATCAAGGAGGCGAACGCCAACGCCGTGCTAGCAGGCGTTGCTGACCGCGTCAAATTTCTCGAGCAGGATTTGTTCAAAACGGATCTTAAGGAAGCGTCGGTCGTCACACTCTATCTGCTTACCCGAGGTCAACCTAAGACTTCGACCAAAACTTTGGAGCGAACTCAAACCGGGAACCCGCGTTGTCTCCCATGCATTTGATATGGGCGATTGGGAGCCGGAGCAGAAAGTGGAGGTGGAGGGCAAGACGATCTATTACTGGGTCATTCCAAAAAAAGCCGGGACCAAAAACTGACTTAGCATCGCCTGTGGAAACAGATCACCGAGGGCAATTCGGATGGCAGTGAAAAGCCTTGCAGTGAGCTCGCTCAAATTCGCTGAACCTGTACCCACCCTTGCGTCGAAAGATGCGGTAGGGATGATCGTGGGCATCGTCGTCGGAGCGGGAATCTTTCGCACCCCTTCGCTTGTGGCAGCCAACGTAGCAAGCGAAACTTCATTCCTGTTGCTGTGGGTCGCAGGCGGCGCAATTTCACTCATCGGGGCGCTGTGCTACGCAGAGCTGACCAGCACCTATCCTCATACTGGAGGCGACTATCACTACCTCACGCGCGCCTATGGCAAACCGCTCGCTTTCTTATTCGCATGGTCACGAGTTTCGGTAATTCAAACAGGCTCGCTTGCTTTGCTGGCTTTCGTGTTCGGCGACTATGCATCTCAGTTACTGCGACTTGGCGAATATTCGTCCTCGATTTACGCCGCGCTCGTGGTTGTGACTTTGACCGGTTTAAATGTTATCGGCGTGCAACATGGCACACGCACACAGAATCTGTTAACGGTGGTCGAGGTTCTCAGTCTGCTTTTAGTAATCGTCGGCGGATTGTTTTTGATTGATTCGCCTGCGACGGCATCTGTTTCTGCGACGTCCCAAGCATCAGGCTCAGGGGCGTCCATTGGACTTGGCAATGGTCTTTGTTCTACTCACCTATGGCGGTTGGAACGAAGCTGCGTACATTTCCGCCGAGACGAACGGAAGACGCGATGTAGCGCGGGCGCTGTTGCTGGGCATCGGAATTATCACGGCGCTTTATCTGCTGGTTAACTGGGCCTACTTGCGTGCACTGGGTCTTCCGGGAATTGCAGGTTCTGAGGCTGTTGCCGCTGATTTGATGCAACGAAGCGTAGGCGAACGTGGGTCGCAGTTTGTCAGCGTGCTCGTGGCTATCTCCGCTTTGACGTCCGCAAACGCGACCGTATTCACAGGTGCACGAACCAACTATGCCGTCGGTCGGGATTTCCGACTGTTTGAGTTTCTCGGGCGCTGGCGTAAACAACGGAACACTCCGACCAACTCTCTGCTGGTCCAGGGAGCGATCGCCTTGGCGCTGATTTTGATCGGCACACTGACCAGAAAAGGCTTTGCCACGATGGTTGAATATACCGCTCCAGTGTTCTGGTTTTTCTTTTTCCTGGTGGGGCTTTCAGTCATCATTCTGCGAATCAAGGATCCGCAAATCAAGCGGCCATTTCGCGCGCCGTTCCATCCGCTTCTGCCGATTGCGTTTTGCGCGAGCTGCCTTTACATGCTGCAGGCCAGCGTCGCTATATACAGGCATTGGCGCGTTGGCCGGCGTTGCAGTTCTACTGGCGGGACTTGCCGTTCTACCTGATTGCGCGTCACTCGCAACCGCGAGTATCAGAATTGGAGGAGAATAAAAGTGAGATCAATCACCGAGTAGGTGGGCTTTGTTGCTCGTTGGCCATTAGTGCGACGTTCGGCAGGATGTACCTCATCGAAGAATCTCGCCGTCACCCAATCGCACTCCGACGCCTTCAGTGACTCCTTCGCCATCACCATCCACGAGCGTGGAAGCGTCTCGACCGAAACTCGACGTTCCATATGTTCCAACTCCTGAGAACGTGGTTGCCAAAATGTTGGAACTTGCTAAGCCGAAGCGGAACGACGTTGTCTACGATCTCGGCAGTGGCGATGGCCGGATCGTTATTACTGCTGCAAAGAAGTACGGCTCGCGCGGCGTGGGTTACGACATCGATCCACAACGCATTAAGGAAGCAAATGAAAACGCGCGGATTGCCGGGGTGACTGATCGCGTCCGTTTCGTCCAAGGTGATTTGTTTCAGGCAGACCTTAGCGAAGCAACCGTCGTCACGTTGTATCTGCTACCGGAAATCAATCTGAAGTTACGTCCGAAACTGCTTGAAGGAACTTAAACCCGGGACCAGGATCGTGTCGCACAATTATGGCTTAGGCGATTGGGATCCTATCCGAACGGAAACGTAGAGAGCTCTACCGGAGATCATCTGGTTTTTTACTGGGTGGTGCCGCCGCCAGGAACGAAGCCAAATTAACCGTTCATGGAGCGGGGGCCCAGCAGAGACAGAACGGAGCGCGAAAAGTGTTAGCCGCAAGCCGACTTCTCGAAGCACGCGAGTTAGCCGTGGGCGTGCGAGCCGCCCGCGCTCCCAACCACCGGATGGCGCTTCTCATTGTTGTCCTTCTCGTTCCCCTACTTTCGTGCGCGTCCTATTCGCTTTCTGATCAAGCTGCGATCGAAGAGGCAGCGGGTCAAGACTTTGCGCGGCAGAGAAAGAACCTTGTGGACCAACTGAAGTCCCAGGGAATTACTAGTGGCGCCGTACTCGATGCTATGTTGAAAGTGCCACGCCATGAGTTTGTCCCCTCGTCGCAGCGCCACGCTGCCTACCAAAACCGCCCACTGCCAATCGGACATGATCAGACTATTTCGCAACCTTTTATCGTTGGCTACATGACGGAGGCCGCTTCTATCGCGCCAGGAGAAAAAGTTTTAGAGATTGGCACAGGCTCCGGATATCAAGCTGCGGTGCTCGCAGAGCTAGCGAAGGAGGTTTATACAATCGAGATCATTCCCGAGCTCGCTGAAGGCGCAACTTCTGTATTGAGCAAACTCGGCTATAAGAACGTGCAGGTTAAAACAGGGAACGGTTACGCGGGTTGGCCAGAGCACGCGCCATTTGACGCCATCGTAGTCACAGCCGCTCCGGATGAGATTCCTCAGACGCTCGTTGATCAACTGGCGGTGAAAGGCAAGATGGTAATTCCGGTCGGCTCAATGTTTCAGGAAATGGTGATAATTACCCGAGACGAATCGGGAGTGGTTGAGCAACGAACAATTGCCGTGCAGTTCGTTCCCATGACTGGAAAACCTAAATCCATAAAACGCAGAAAGATCCCGCAGGTTTTTCAAACCCGGGATCTCTCCAGCGAACACGGAACCGAATTGCGCAGGATTACATTCCCATCCCGCCGCCCATGCCGCCTGACATCTGGCCCGGTTCCTCATTCTGGGGGAATTCTGAGATAAGGGCTTCAGTGGTTAGCATCAACCCCGCGATTGATGCGGCGTTCTGTAATGCGCAGCGCGTGACTTTCGCAGGATCGATAACGCCCGCAGCTACCAGGTCTTCAAACTCCTCGGTCACTGCGTTGTAGCCAATGTTCGGATTCTTTTCCAACCGAACCTTCTCGACAATCACCGCGCCTTCTTTTCCAGCGTTCGCGACGATCTGACGCAGGGGCTCTTCCAGTGCACGCTTGACGATGTTGACGCCAATTTGCTCGTCCTCATCGCCAATCGATTCACCGTCTTCGTCCGTCTCGAACAACTTAAACTTCTCCAATACCTTCGCAGCGCGAATCAAAACCACGCCGCCGCCCGGCACGATTCCTTCTTCCACCGCGGCACGTGTTGCGTGCATCGCATCCTCGACGCGCGCCTTCTTCTCTTTCAGCTCAGTTTCCGTGGCAGCTCCAACGCGAATTATCGCAACGCCGCCGACGAGTTTTGCCAACCGCTCCTGCAATTTCTCGCGATCATAATCTGAAGTAGAGTCTTCGATTTGGGCCTTGAGTGTTTTCACACGCGCTTGCAAATCTTTGGTATCGCCGCCGCCATCGATGATCGTGGTGTTGTCCTTGTCTATCGTCACCCGCCTGGCGCGTGCCCAGATCTTCAAGCTTTACGTTTTCGAGTTTGATACCGAGGTCTTCACTAATAACTTTACCGCCGGTCAGCACCGCAATATCCTCCAGCATCGCCTTGCGACGATCACCAAAACCGGGCGCCTTAACGGCCGCAACGTTGATCGTGCCACGCAGTTTATTCACTACGAGCGTTGCCAACGCTTCACCTTCTACGTCCTCCGCGATGATCAGGATCGGTTTACTCAACTTCGCGACTTGCTCAAGAAGGGGCAGCATGTCTCGCATCGACGAAATCTTTTTCTCACTTAGAAGGATTACTGGATTTTCGATCACGGCCTTCATCGTTTCCGCGTCAGTGACGAAGTAGGGTGAAAGGTAACCACGATCAAACTGCATTCCTTCTACGACCTCGAGGGCCGTCTCCATTGTTTTCGATTCCTCGACAGTAATAACGCCATCCTTACCAACCTTGTCCATCGCTTCGGCAATCAGCTCGCCGATAGTTGTGTCGCCGTTGGCTGAAATCGTGCCGACCTGTGCAATCATTTCACCGGTAACGGGCTTCGACATCTTCTTGATCTCTTTGACCGCGCGCTCAACCGCTTTATCGATGCCGCGCTTAAGGGCCATAGGGTTTGCACCGGCCGCCACAGTTTTTACGCCCTCGCGGAAAATCGCCTGAGCCAGCACAGTCGCGGTCGTAGTGCCGTCACCGGCGACGTCGCTGGTCTTCGACGCCACTTCGCGCACCATCTGTGCGCCCATGTTCTCAGTCGCGTCTTTAAGCTCAATTTCTTTCGCCACCGTTACGCCGTCTTTGGTGATCGTCGGGCTACCGTACTTCTTTTCGAGCACGACGTTTCGCCCCTTCGGCCCGAGCGTGATTTTCACTGTGTCTGCGAGCTGATTCACTCCGCGCAAAATTGCTGCTCGCGACTGTTCGCCATGAACTATTTGCTTTGCCATAATCTTTGTCTTTTTCTCCTAATCAAATTTGTGGCGCAAACTGTTAGTTTGCGATCCTCGATGCGGACCAGTTGGATGTCTACCAGCGTTCTCGGTAGTCAACGCAAACTGACAGTTTGCGTTACGCCAGAATCTATTTGTTCTTCTTGCCGCCGGCAGCAGCACCTGCGCGCTGGATAATTCCAAGGATTTCGTCCTCGCGCATGATCAACAGTTCTTCCCCGTCGACCTTAATGTCTGAGCTGCTGTACTTGCCGAACAAGACCCGGTCACCGGCTTTGACATCAAGTGGCTGGCGTGTGCCGTCCTCTTTGTATTTGCCCAGACCTACAGCAATAACTTCACCCTCTTGGGGTTTCTCTTTTGCCGAATCAGGAATGATGATCCCGCCACGAACCTGCTCGCCTTCATCGATACGTTTCACAATCACGCGGTCGTGCAGTGGTTGGATATTCGTCGTCATAACTTTCTTTCAATCTCCTTTTGGTTGCTACCGAGAGAATAGGGTTGCGGATACAGCGCGCGATTCGTCGCAGATATCGAGTCGACAACCCGTGCACTGTTCACCGATGACAAACTGACCAGGCAGAAGCCACCCTTAACTATTGGTAATTGAGCTGTAGGTTTCAGACGAATCTGGCGGGTCCAGAAGAGCTGAGAATGGAGTTAGCTGGTCTCGGTTCAGCTGCGACCTTACGCTTCAGTAGGTATATGTCAAAGGGAGCATATAGCACGCAAGTACTATATATGCCACGTAACGCACTTTCAGAACTTCTTAGCTTGCCTCGATTACATGCTATTCTTTGCGGCGAACCAATATTGCTAGGTAGTGAACCTCGCACCCCCCGCTAATCGGTTTTTGTCGCGTTACCACGCATATGTCGCTGAATCCTCGCACCAAACGAGTCAGCCCAAAACCGGCTGCTCGCTGCGCTGCCGCGCGAAGAATATGAACGCCTGCTTCCGCAACTGCAGGAAGTGTCGTTCACCCTCGGTGAAGTCGTTTATGAATTCGGCGGACATCTGGATTACGTCTTTTTCCCGACAAATTCAATCGTCTCTCTTACTCTACACGATGGAAAACGGCACCAGCGCCGAGATGGGATTGACTGGAAATGATGGCGTGGTTGGGATTGCGCTCTTTATGGGCGGCGGCACAATGCCTAACCGGGCTGTGGTCCAGAGCGCGGGCGGTGCTGTTCGAATGAAGGCCAAGGTGCTGCAGGATGAATTCGCGCGAGGCGGAAAATTTCAACAGTTGCTGCTGCGGTATACGCAGGCATTGATCACCCAAATATCGCAGACCGCCGTTTGCAATCGTCTTCATTCGGTAGAGCAGCAACTTTGCAGGTGGCTGTTACTGAGTCATGACCGTATCCAGTCAGATGAGTTGATCATGACTCAGGAATTGATTGCGGACATGCTGGGTGTGCGCCGGGAAGGCGTGACTGTGGCGGCGGGTCGTCTGCAGGATTTCGGCGCGATCAGCTATGTCCGCGGTCACATTCACAATCCTTGACCGCCAGAAGTTGGAAGCGACGGTGTGCGAGTGTTACCGAGTGGTCAAGGATGAGTTTCGATCGGTTGCTTGGATAAGCGAGAATCCTTTCGACATTAGATTCATCTGATCCAATCTGAGCCGAACCTAAAGTCCCTGAACAATGCTCCGAAAGCGCCAAAGAGAAAAAACAAACCCAAGGCACGAGAAAGACGCCGAAGGCGAGAATGAGAAATGACGACGTACCCCGTCCTTTATAAGTTCTCACGGTGGTCCAGGCTGCTCCGCCCAGCAGAATCACACCGATCGCTATCTCTAATATTCGCATTGTAGTCGTCTGCTCCAGTACGGGACCCAAGGTCTCCGAGCGTCTTTCCTCAGCGGTCTTAAGTGATATTGGGAAGATTTACAACCAAGCGAAAAAAATTGCAAGAAATTCTGGGCATATAGTCCTATGGAGAAACCTTGCAGCTCCGAGTCAACTGACGAACTAGTTCTTAGGTTGCGGAGAGAACGATCCACGAAATAACACGAACTACACGAAAGACCATTCCTTCTATGAGGCCGCGCTATGTGTGTTAGCGCACAGACCCTTCCTAATCGCAACTGCTATAAGCTCTTAGGCTCTATTTTAAGAAAATTACTTTCCGTGTCGGGTACTCGCCCAACAACTCTTCCTGAGCCTTGTAGTTTCATTCGGTGGAGGTTGAGGAATAGTTGTAATCCCGCGTCCACAGCACCCCATTAAAGCTCAGGATTCGTTGGTGAGAGTCAGTAGTGGTGATGTGTGTTTTAGAAACCTTGGTAAATAGCTCCCGGAGCTGAAAGAGAAAAATGCAGAATTCAAAAAGTATTGTTTCAGTTTTTATCCTGCTGGCGCTTGCAATCGTCAACATCAGCGCGCAGACGCAGCGACGGTCGTCCCGTTCCACCGACCGTCAAGTGGGCGTCATACTTCAACGACTTGATGCGAAGCTCCAGTCGGTTCCGCAACAGCCTTAATACGGCACTGGCCCGGCAACGCATCGATCAAACGCGTTCTGGAAATGACATCAACACGTTCCAGATCTGATTTTGAACGCGCTACTGCGCAACTTAAGCGACTCAGTTTAATCAACGCCGTGCGGTCGCGGCTGACGTTGAGAACGTCCTTCAAAGTGCATCACTTATCAACGGTTTCATGGCCAGGAATCGATTGAACCGACGAGCGCAGTCCGATTGGGCGCTGGTCAGGACAGATCTCAACTCCCTGGCAACTGCTTACAGGATTCCCTGGCAGTGGAACCACAAACATCTCCTGCGTCGGTTCCAATCCTTCGTCACGACTCTCCGAGGACGAGCTCGGTCAATTGATTCGCCGGATCGACACGGGCGGTGAGACGTTTCCGAACAAGTCTGACGGAAGCGTTTGGCGAAAGTCGTTACGATCAGACCAGAAGCGAAGGCACCATGAATGACCATGTGCGCAACTTCAAGAACGCGACCGATCAATTGCGCAATCAGTTCGACTCCAGACAACCCGTTCCCGCGTATGTCGAGCGTTTGCTCGCCAGGCGACACCGATCGATACTTACATGCGCAATAACCGGCTGACGAACCGCGCCCAGAGTGACTGGTCAACTTTGCGTGGGGATCTGAGTCTGCTGGCCAGTTCCTACAACGTGGCTGCCAATTGGCAAAACAGCGACGAGCCACCTGTAAGCATACAACCCAGACAGTCGACTTAACCGGCACCTTCAGGTTGGATCCTTCGCGCAGCGACAATCCAAGAGATGTTGCTGAACGCGCAACTCGAAATCTTTCCAATAACCAGCGGCAGGGTGCGTCGGATCGTTTGCTGGCGCGGCTGGAATCCCCTGAGATGCTGGCAATCGACCGTCGCGGCTCAACTGTCACCCTCGCATCATCGCGCGCTCGTCAGCAAACATTTGAAGCAGACGGCGTGGCGCATCAGGAAAACATTTCTAACAGGTCGACCCAGGTAACGGCCACGTTGCAGGGAGATCAGTTAACCGTAAGCTCAACCGGCTATAGAGAAAATGATTTCAAGGTGACTTTTGAGTCCATCGAAAATGGGAATCGGTTGCGTGTCAGACGTCAGATTTACTTGGAAGGACTGAACCAACCTGTTGTTGTTAATAGTATCTATAACCGCACTTCAGAAGTTGCACAGTGGAATATTTACAACGGTAGTGCGCAACCTGTATTAGGCAGTACAAATGGGAACAACGACGACTTCATAGTGCGAGACGGCGAAACCATCGTGGCAGTTCTGAACGATAACCTGACTACCGAGCAAGCCAAGCAGGGCGACAGGTTCACAATGACCGTGCGCGAGCCGGGTCAATACGAAGGTGCAGTAATCGAAGGTACGGTTGGTACGGTGGACCAGGGTGGACGGATAACGGGTCGATCCGGCCTGTCGTTAAACTTCGACACCATACGCCTCCGGAACGGAAAACGTATCGCTTTGCCGGAGCGCTCGCGAGCGTCCGAGTGCCGAATGGCGACACGGTCAATGTCGATAATGAAGGAAGCGCGCAAGGTGACAACCAAACCACGCAGACGGTCCAGCGGGCCGGCATCGGCACTGCCATTGGCGCCATCATCGGCGCCATTGCCGGTGGCGGAAAAGGCGCAGTGATCGGAGCGGTTGTTGGCGCCGCGGGTGGAGCAGGCTCGGTTTACGTGCAGGGCAAGGACAATCTTGAACTTCCCAGTGGCACGGAATTAACGATTCGGGCCAGCGCACCCAGATAGTAACAAGCGGGCGTGGCTGCGGCCGCGCCCGTTCAGTCCCTCGGGGTATTACTAATCCATGGTCGAATGATCGAGCGGCACAGACAGATGACTTATGCAAACAACTTCTAAGGGAGTCAGTGATGAACGAAGACACAGGACGACACGTGAACACCAGTTCTACCGAGTTCAAAGAAGGAGTCGAAGCGGGACTAAATTCCACTGAAGACACCAATGAACTGGCAGGCCGGCAATGATTTGGGCCAGGCACTGAAAGATGAAACGGTAAAAACGACGCCGGTGGACGAAAGCTCCGAACCGACCGTGCCACTTTTCATGAGGATTAGCTCCGAGCGCGACAGACGCAAACCCTCAGGATGAGAAGGATGAAACGGAAGAATAGACCGCACTTCTCCACGGCTCTTTGTGATTCAGGCGGTCAGTGTTTTTGTATGCGTCTTAGCGCACAGACAGACACACACAAATGATCCAGGCTATGTCCGTTCCCTTAATATCCCCCAATCAGGAGGCAACATGTTGCCAACCGAGTCTTATCCCCGAGTACTCTGCGTAGATGACGATGAAGATTCTCGTGAGATGTTGGGTCTGCTCTTGAAGTTCTGGCGAATTGAAACGAAAGCTGTCGGCACTGCTGAGCAAGCCTTAGCGTTGATGCAAGCTGAACGCTTCGACTTGTATTTGCTGGACGCTGTTTTGCCCGATCTCGATGGGTTTGAGTTGTGCCGGCGACTGCGTGATCTGGACCCGCACACGCCGATTCTTTTCTTTTCCGGCGCTGCTTATGAAGCGGACAAGCAGAGAGGGATTGAAGCTGGAGCGAATGCCTATGTGAGCAAGCCGGACGTTGAGGGCGTGCTCGGACGGATCCAACAATTTCTAACGCCTACTAAATACGCTGTCGCCTAGATAAGCCGCGCTAGAAGCGGAAATGCATGTATACCCCCGCCCTGAACGCCCAATCTTATGTGTGAACTGACCCACGAATAAAAAAGCCCACGTAGTCAATATTAACTGGACGAGATCAGGTTTAGCTTAATTAGGATGGGAGAAATGGTTATAAAAGATCTGAGCGTCGTAAAAAATGCCTTCACCACTAAAAACGCGGAGTCGCTGGCTAAGTTGGCCGCTACCTCGAAATCGGATGACAAAATCGGACGCGGTTTGTATTCCGTTTCTCCAGGGGTTGCTCTCGATGTAGACGCGGTTCTGGCGCGCTCACTGCCGACGTATGAGACGAATAGATTCCCGCTGTTTCAGAAAAGGCGCTTCCACTGGCACTGGCGTAATCCGTTGGCAACACCGGCAACAGGTAATTCAAAAGAGGTTGTAATTCCTGATAGTCCGAAAGTCGCGTGACGTACTCATCGCGACTCGGTCCAACCTCCATCATCGGCGCCGGATCCAAGACGCCTTCATGGGTAACGATCACGACGGGCATCTGCCCGACCTGGGCCCCTTTGATGATCTGGCGCGCGGCCACCAATTCATAAAGGAGAGGAATATCCATATCCAGCACCAGGAGATCAGGATGTGTCTGTCGCGCGCTGGAAGCGGCGTCTCGTCCGTTATCGGTCTCAACCACTCGACAACCATTCTGTTGAAGCACTTGCCTTAATTCAGGTCGTGCGTCCAAACGGTCCAAAACTGTCAGGACCACGCGATTGACGAAGGTTAAAGCAGCATTCGGTGGGACACTCTTGTGCGTGTCGGCCCAGTATGTATTGAAAGACATGAACGTAATCCCCCTATCGTAGTTGGAGTCGAAAACTTTCCTGGGGCGATTACGGCGGAAGGCTAGAATTTAAAATGAGGCGAGTTGTTCATCTGTGCGGTAACGCACATAAGGAAGGGCTTTGTACGAAAAGTCGCTTTCGTGTTGTTTCGTGTTAGTTCGTGGATCGATTTTGGCGTCGCACCTAAAGACGATCCACGAACTAACACGAAACCAATCTTCATCCTGGTAGGCTTCTTATTCGTTAAGGACTTCCTCTGCAAAGCTATAGGGAGGGAAGACCTCAAAGGAACAAGTTTAGCGGGACAGGCGAGAGTCGAATCTGTATAGCGGCTCTAAAGGAAGGGCGGGGCGGGACACGCGTTTAAGCGGCTCGCGGAACCGCCTCAAGCAGACGAGTGAGCAAGCCTCTCAGCTGGTTGAAGTTGTCCGGCCGGGTGACATGCACATTCTTTCCTATCGCGACCTCATCACCTTCACCGAGCTGCTCAATGCAGAAGACCACAACGGGGACATCGTCATCGACACCGGCATCTTCGCGAATGCGACGCGCGCTAGCGATAACTTCGCGTGGCAGTCCGGCCAAACTCACTAAAATCAGATCAGGCCACCTTAATTGGGCGCTTTCTATTGCGTCTGCTTCGTCTCGCGCCACCGCGATTCGGTAGCCGTCCGCTGTTAGTAGCCTTTCAATGCCGTCGCGCGTCTCGTGGACGTCCTCCACCACCAGGATAATTGCACCGTTTCCGTTTTTTCTTTCCATCAAATTCCTTGTTCGTTTTCGCCAGGGGCGCAAATCAGTGGCTCAGGGCGTAATAGTGTCGTTTCGTCCTGAACATTCTGCCAATGTTAGTGGAAGGCAGCTTTGGCTTAGAGCACACAAACAGAGCCGACAGAGATAATGTCTTTGACTGAGTATATGACTGAAGATCGAGGGCGTCCGTGCGCCAACACACATATGCCCGAAATTGCTTTTCAGCACCAGCGCCGAGCATAATCAGCTAACTCAAATTTTCACGAGGTCCTGGTGCTTCTGCTCTTCGGTATCTTCATAACAATACTCGCACCTTTTGGCGAGGCATCTAATCGACCGAATGCGTACCCTCAGTCAGCGTCTTCCTACTCGATTGGCGGACACGTTTCCGACGGTCGCAACGCCATTCCCAACCTCCAGGTCGAACTCTTGAACGATGTAGATTCGGTTATTCAAAGGACCAAAACCGACAGTTCCGGGTTGTTCGTATTCCGAAGACTCGCACCAGGAGTTTTCGAAATCAGAATCCAGACTTATGGCACCAGCTATCTCGGACAAACCAAGAGGGTCCAACTGGAACGGACCCGCGTCTTCGAACAGGTCGATTTTGTTTTGGGGGCGAAACAGAGCGCTTCAATGAGCGCCACTCCCGGGGCAGTTTTCGTTCAGGAAGTACCGGAGCATGCGCGCAAGGAGTATGACCGCGGAGCCGAGCTATTGCAGAAAACCGAGCAGCGGAAAGAAGGCATGGAGACACTGAAGAAAGCGATTGAGATCTTTCCAACGTATTTTGCGGCCCTTGAACTGTTAGGTACCGAGTATGTGAAACAGCAGGAGTATGAGCCGGCGGTTCCAGTGTTGACCAAAGCACTCGAGATTAACAGACGCGCGTACCCCAGCCTTTACGCGCTATCGATCGCGCAATACAACCTCAAGCAATTGCCTCAGGCGATCGAGTCTATGAGACGAGCGATCGTTCTCAACCAGGGATCGGTTAACGCGAATCTGTGGTTGGGAATGTTGTTGCGTCAGACAGACAAGTTGGATGAGGCAGAGACTTACCTGAAGAAAGCAGACAAATTATCCGAGTCGAAGTCGCCCGAAGCCCACTGGCAGCTGGCGCTGCTGTTCAACCAGCTCAAGAGATATAAGGAAGCTGCGGATGAACTAGAGCTGTTTTTGAAAATCCAACCCGACTCGAAAGACACCGAGCTGATCAAAAAACTCATTCAACGGTTCCGGCAACAAGCCGGCGGTGTCAATCCCTAAGTCGCAGGAAAGTTGTAAAAAGCTCGTCGTTTCGGAGGAAGTATTATAAGGGGAGATGTCGCCGGATATTTGATCCTGCTTACCTCCGCACCGGTACAACCATCACATTTACTGTGTTCGGATTACCACCTGTAATCACCTGGTAGGCGTTGGTGCTGGTGAAGCGCAGCCTGTTCCCCTCCAGAATGCGCACTCGAACTGAATAGCGGCCACGTGGATTGATCCTGCTCGCGTCATACGGCAGGTCAAAAGCAATCGGAACTTGTTGTCCTCTTGCTTCGATCTTCTGTTCTGCGATCGTTACTGATCGGCCGCCCGCCCGAGAGACATCCAACAACTTGACCTCGACCACGGCGCGCGGCCTCAATGCGATGCGTTGTCTGTAGCTGACTGTGCCGGTTACTCGGGTGGGGGCCGGATCGTTTGTATCTGTCGCGTCGGTCTGGAAGGTGAGCACCTCGCGCTCGCCTGCATACAACTTCAGCACGTTTCGCTCGATCTCAAATCTGTTAGCCTGTTCCAACGCTGCAAAAAAGTCTGTCTCGATTTGTTGTACCTCACGGTCGATGCAGGCGCGTTTAGTGCTGACGGCCTCCGAGAATCTGATGCTGGTTCCATTCACCTGAAAGTTCCCGGCTATCAGATTACAGCCACCGTTCCCGGAAAATCTGTTCGCGGCACGGTCAAACTCAATGTGTGCGGGGCTAGTCTTCACCGCTGAACCTGCGACTTCTGTCAGTTTCCACTGCTTGCCGAAAAGCGTTCCAGGCGTTGCCGGTGATGGCAAACTATCCACGGGCTCGTACCCATAAATTCCACCATCCGCCATAAGCGAAAGAAAAAGGTGACCATCCCGGATCACATATGACCGCACCGACGACCAGTCTCTGACGATGCGATCATGAAGCGAACCGGGTGGACACATTGCGCGTGTCATCGCCATCCGCCCAAATCGCAATTGATTCCGTCCCATTGATCTCCACGATCCCGAGCCGCGATTGCAGTCCATTCGAGCGCTCACACGACCGTCTGTGCCAAAGGTGATCGTATATTTTGACTTGTCGTCTGGCGTCAGCGTGGTGCCGTCGCTACTTTGGAATTTCACCAGTTGCCACGTCGTGCCACCAAGATCTGTTTGCGCGACGACAAGCAACGGTGAAATCGTCACGACAGCGAGTATGGTTAACAGCGTCGCTGGAAATAGTTTACTCACCTGCTCAATCCTTTCTTCGAAAACGCAGATTGCACCTCTCTCAATCTTTATCGGGGGCTGACGCCCAAACCGAACGCAGCGAACGAATACGGTTGCGCAGATATGGCAACGGAGATTGGAACGCTTCTGCCTGAAAAAGCGTAGATCAACTGATTGTCGGGTGTTTTGGCAAAGTTTACGCCCCCATCGAATGCTTCTCAAGTTCAAGAAGTCTTGGACTGAGCGCTTAGATGGATGGACCGGAACAATTGAGTGGTTCCCAGGGTCTAAGGAGTTGGCCCGTGGAATCACTATTGTCACATCTATCGATCAAAATTCTAACCATCGCGGTCTTGTTGGCCGGTTCATGCAACCTTGTGAGCCAGTTCTATAGGATGCACCGCCAAGGTGTTGAACGGCAGGAACTGTTTGAACGGTCCGGGATAATAGTTTGTAAGTTTGGACCGTCGATAGATGAGGTTTCACGCCTCTTCATCGAGTTTTTCTTGATGATGGCTTTCGTGGGAAGTTGGATGAAAGACTTTAAGAACACATTGCTAAGTGTGGTCGGTTTAACTGGCGTGACAATGTCTTATGTCTTTTGGTGGCAGTATTATTTCTGGTTAGCGGAAGCATCGGGCTCAGACCTCGAGTCTGTTGAACACATCGTCTATTTATGCGGCGCAAGCTATTTGGATATATTTATCGCCGCGTCAATTGCCGTGTTGATTCTGCTGCATGTAAAGCTTGCCGTGCTGTCCGTATTCCGCCCCACATGCGCTTGCAGCTGACGGCGCGGAAAAGTTGAAGTCAAGTTTGTTTGTTGATTGCTTGTCGCTTTCTCGCAGCTAGCTTGAAAACTGAAGACACGTTTATCTTTTCGCCGCGCGTTTGCCCCTCATAGTGCGCTTCACCTGGTTGAGCTGAGCTTGTAGTTGTTCGATCCGTTGGCCCTGCCGCTCGATCTGCCTGTCCTTCTCCAGCATCATCCCGTAGAGCGCCTGGATCGAGGCTAGAGCAACGCCGTCCGCGTCTACGCCGCTGATGCCCTTATCGTCCACGCCTAAGCCGAAGGCCGCGCGGAAGTCCTGCGCCATAGGCCCGACGTGGCGGATCTTCGCGCCCTCACTCTTGTAGTTCCACGCGTGAATGGGGATGGTCGTCAGCTTCTGGAGAATGGAGCGCGAGTTAATAGGCGTGATGTTGGCCTTCATGTAGCGGTCGCTGTTGTTGACGAAAGTCCCGTTGACCTTCAACTTGCCGTCGAAAACGCCGGCGTAAGTGGAAGCATTAAAAGATACGGCCCTACCGTATACGCCGATGCTGCCCGAGATATTGCGCGCGTCGCCGAATATACCGGCGCCGTTTTGAGACGTGCTCTGGCCGTACACGCCGACGTTGCCTAAACCGAAGACGGCATAACCGGAGCTCTCGGCCTGTATGGCCGCGCTCGGGCCCTTAACGTAGAGGCCGACCCCAGGCAGTGTGTTTCGTTCGCCAATGACGGCCCTGCCTCTAACATGCAGGTTGTTTCTTTCCGGCACTACGGTATAGCTGTCGTCTTCAGAGATCGTGATGCCCCCCGCCTTCAACCCCGAGAACGTGGGAGCTACGTTCGAGTTCCTTACTTCCAGCGAACGGTTGAGAAATGCATTGCCTGTTGCTGTGTACAGCCTGGCGTTGGCGCCCTGGTCGATCGTTAAAGAGCCGGCAACGTGCAGCGTGGTCGCTGGGGCGAACGTGCCGATGCCGAGATTGCCATTCGTCTCAAGCCAGAAATGCGCTCTACCAACTGCCCCTGCTGACAGCCCGATCGCATCTAGACTCATCAGCTCCAGACGATTCGTCCAGCGATTCAAACCACCGTATCTCCCATTAAGATTATAGAGCCTCAGCTGGGCCTGGCCTCCCGGGACGCTGCGACCGATAGTCAGACCGGGAACTTCAGGAAAGGTGGTCCCGATAGCGACCTTGCCGACGCCCGAGGGATCTATCAACACATTGCCACCCAGACCAGTCGCGCCTGATCCTGTCCCCGCAAAGCCTGGCTGCAAAGTAATACCGCCTCCGTTGCCGGGCTTGCTGCCCGCCGGAGCGTTTCCGCCGTTGCCCGCCAGAAGGGAAATATTCGCACCGGCCCCGGCCGTCTGCCCGGTTGTGCCAGTGGTGTTTCCACCCTTACCCCCAACGACCTGCAGGAGAAATGGAGTATTTGTCCCGTTCGTAGCCAATGATGCGGGCTGTAATCCAAGCACATGAAACGTGGCGGTTGGAGCGATATTGACACCCACCTTGGCAAGGTTCTCTGTGAGGACGGAGTTGCCCAAAGTGCCAATGTTATCCGTCCATTTAGCTATCTTGTGTTGTGCGCCTGTCCCGGAGATGTTCTCCGGATTTGTAACTGCATCAGTAGCGGTAGTCGACTTGCCTGAGGCAACAGGGTCGATCTGTGTGGCAACTTCTCCAGAGGCCATCGAGGTGCGACTCAACGCAGCGACACCGACTCTATCTACCGGAGAGAAAACTTCTGAGAGTTTATTGGCTTCAAGTGCAGTGGCTTGAGGTAACGGCAATTCATCCGAGCTACCCTGTTGGAGGTAGACTTGCTCCTGCTCGAGAATGACTGTCCCATATTTCTGTGTCAGATGGTTAGAGAAGTCTCGCACACTGACGAGAAAGAGATATGGACCATCCAATAGATGTTGACCTTGTTGACTCGCTAACTGCCAGTCAATCAGATTGCCTAATTTGAAATCAGAGTCGAACACTTGTGAGCCATCAATGGAGAAGACCTGCAGACGGGTTTGGTGGACTTCTCCGACAGCCACATAGCGCACTCTCAGGCGGCTGGCTGTGGCCGTCACTATTACAGGTAAAGTAGGTGGCTGTTTCCCAGGTGGAGGTGTTTCTATAGTCTGGGCATTGTCTCTCAGCAGATGAGTGTGCGACGGCGTCTGTGCAAAGGCTCTGCCGGAGAGTAAGAAGACTACAAAAAGAGTGGCGAGTGTAGGGCGAGAAGTTTTCATGGCTCTAGTGTTTGCAGATAGGGTGCTGACATTGACGGTGACAGCAACAGAGGTTGGTTGACTAGCTGGACAAAGAAGAGAGATGCTTCTGGGCTTTCTAAGCCAGCCACAATATTGAACTTCTGCAGAAGATATGTCATGCGGGGATATTGGGTCAATGGCACGTCAGAATCCCTCAGGAGCTTGGGGTAAAAATGAGGTTGCAGAGTATTCCAATTGGAGCCAAGCGGGGAAACAACGAAGAGCGTGAATTAGGTATGGTCCACTACTCAAAGAAAGATTGGTGGCTTGTCACAGCGGCATGCTCAACTGTTGTGATTCCTCTTACGCTCGGGTCACTTTTACGACTTTCGGCTGGCGCCACAAGCAATACCGGAAATTTATTGATCATTGTTGGCGCACTAATTGGAGTGGTCCTGCTTTGGCTCACTTACCCGCTCCACTATCGAATAACGTCTTCGGAGTTGATAGTTCGCTGCGGGATTTTGATGAACAAACATATTCCGCTTGCCTCCATTCTTGGAGTCGAGCGTGACAGGAACCTAATCGGTGCTCCAGCCTGGTCATTGGATCGGTTGCGCGTCGATTATCGCAAGAATGGTGAGCCGGATTTCATTATGATTTCGCCAGACGATAAAGCTGCTTTTTTGCTGGAGCTAGCAATAGCCGATGCAAATCTAATAATCCAACATGATCGTTTGATTCGTGAATCTCGGGTTACGTAACAAGGATTGTCGAGACCTACACCAAAAGCATAGGGAGTGCATCAAAGATGCGAAAGTCATACTGGCTTTTCGTGTTCACCTTTGCTCTTGTTTTCTATGTCCTGGGAGCAGCATTTTTAGAAGGCTTCGTAAACTATCGGACCTGGCATTTAATCGGGGCAGCCGAATTCAAGACTTATCATCAAGCAATCACACCGCGGGTAGTCGTTTTCTTAGTTGTCCCGGCCTTTCTGACTCTGGTTTTGACCTTTATTCTTCTCTGGTGGCGTCCATCCCCAATACCACGATGGGCAGTCTGGCTGTCGCTCGCACTGACTCTGGTAGCTGCAATCGTCTCCATTACATCTCAAGTCCCGATACAGATGGAATTTGATCGAAGCGGATTGTCACTGCAGTTACTCGATCGGCTTATTCTGATGGACTGGCTTCGTAAGATACCGATTAGCATAAATGCGGTTCTCTTCATGTGGATGATGTCCAGAGTATTGCGCAGAGCGGAGGGTGTGAGTAAGACCGGTTAAGAAGGCTCGCTTAATATTTTTTGGCTTTCAGTTACTTGCGATGCTTCGGAAGGAAATTCAAGTTTGCCGTCCCAAACCTTCCGAGTTGGAACCAGAATATAGTTGCCCCAAAGAGATGGAAACGCTTCGTAGAGTAGCGTCGTAATACTAAGACAGGCAAGATAAGGATATTGGCTGGCAAACTTACTTACTTCGTGGGAGAGCTGCTGATCCGGCCGCTGGTCCTAATTTTATGGTTAAGAAGAGAATCGCGAAGGCGCTGTTACTCATACTTGTCATCCTGCTTGTTACGGTAGGGCTGCTCGCTTCACGCATCTACACTTACAGCAATGCTGGCTCTGACGGGCCCGCCGACGCAGCTATCGTGCTTGGTGCTGCCGTCTGGGGCGCACAGGTCTCCCCGGTTTTTAAGGAGCGCATTAATCATGGCATTGACCTCTATCAAAACCGCAAGGTCCGAAAGTTGATCTTCACCGGCGGCCAGGGTAACAGCAATGAGCCGACTGAATCCTCAGCCGCTCGGCGTTACGCTATGCAGCGAGGAATCCCAGCGGGTGACATCCTGATTGAAGAGAAATCACATACCACCTATGAGAACATTCTGTATGCGAAACAAATCGCAGACGCGAATGGGCTGCGCAAGGTGCTCATCGTGAGCGATCCTTTGCATATGAAGAGAGCAGTAGCAATGGCGAGGGATGCGGGCCTTGTTGCTGAACCGTCTCCGACACCGACCACGAGATATCAGGGGCTGAGAAGCCAGGCGCGTCTGTTAGCTCACGAGACCTATTATTATATTGGCTACCTGTTGCGCCGCCCCTTCCTCGCGGTGGCGCACGGGTGAAGGAGTCTCTACATTGGTGGACGAACGCGAGGTTGGATAAAGCTCAAGACGAAGGCGGGTAGAGAAGAAATGCGTATCCGTTCAGAGACTTCAGGCCATCTTATTTGCGTAAGCAACTCCGTACTTGTTGCCGGATTCCATCACGAAAATTATCGCTGCGTCCTCATTCTCTAAGTTTCCTATTCAACTTTCTGATCCTCCCTCTTGGCCTCTGCCATTGCCTCCGGCTCTAACTCTTCCGCGCTCTTGTTCAGTTTGATGAATAGTCCCCACGCGGCGAGCAGCACGCCGGTTGCGACCCCAACAGCAGCCGCCTGAATAAGTCGCGACGTGTCACCATGAGCAAACTGGAAGACAGCAACCAGACTTTCAATTGAAAGAGCGACGATGACGACAACCATGAACCGCGATAAGAATCTTCGGACCCGAGTCGGCGCACTCACCTGCACCTCTCGTTGCACTTCCTCTTCAAGGATCGTTTGTCCCAGTTCAAGCGCAACCACCGCAATAGTTAGCAAGCCGATGCTTTCAAGGATGGCGTTGAAGCGTTCTTTGAGGACCAAACTCCCAGTAGGATTAATCCCGTGCCACAACTCCAAAACTGCAAAGATGATCAAAGAGAGGGCGCAGCAAATGAACAGTAAGATGATAGCGGAATAGCCTAAAACAAATACCTTCCGAATAACCTTCAATGCAGAGCGCCTCCTCTTAACGTTGGCAAGTGTTTGTCAGACTAACCGAAAGTACCTGTTTGCTTTTGTGTTATCAGCCCAGCACCATCCTCCGCGATTACGCAGCGATCTAACAGGTCAGGTTGTTTTGGATTCTGCGATCAGTCGTGTCACTTCGGCTATCAACTGGTCGCCATCTGCGGGCTTAACCAGGTATCCCTGAGCACCCGAAGCGCGGGCTGCTTTCTCGTCAGCTTCATACGCAGCGCCGGAGTAGAATAGAACGGGTGTGTTTTGATCAAACTGGCGTAACCTTTCCGTAAGCTCCGTGCCGGAAAGACCAGGCATCCAGTTATCTACAAGATACAGATCAAAGTTTTGGGTTTTGGCAAGCTCAATAGCGTGAACGTTGCTTATTGAGCAGACTACCTCATAGCCATATTGGGTGAGGACAAAATCAATCACTTCGCGCGTATCAACGTCATCCTCAGTACAGAGGATACGTCCTTGTGTGGATCGCATTAGGGGAAGCCTTTCAGTGTTGCTCGTTTCCGAGCGGGTCCCCGCTTGTGAATGGATAGCCGGAGTATTAGGGCTTTTAATTGCGTGGTCTGTGCGGTAGCGCACATACTGAGTGTGGATTCTGCAGAGCTCACGATACTTCAGCAATTGATCGTAAGGCGCTGCAAATTCAGACGAAGACCGAAATGGTTTGCGAGACCCAATGCTCCGCCGATCAAAAACAGCGGTTTCGGAGAGTCTTATTCCGGAAGGTTTGATATTGATGGTGAGGAGTTATCGTACCGCTCCAACTTGTTTAGCTTTACAAAGGAGCGCCAGGGCTCAGCCGGGAAATGAGTCTATGGAATCAGATTCGTTCAACCGCGTGTGCGTGCGACTTTGAGATGCAAATAACATTTAACTCCCGGGAGGATTTACAATGAGAAGCTCGTTATTCTTGCTATTCATCACGATATCCCTTTTGTTTATTTTACCGTGTCAATGCGTTTCAGCGCGGGTTTCAGACGGAACAAGCCCCCTTCCTGAAATTGAGGTATTTAGGGAAACCGCCGAACACTACCAAGAGAAGACCACCCAGCAAGAAACGAAGACGCCAACTCAGGAGCAGAAACGAGCGATCAAATTGCAGGATTATGTTGGCCGGTATCAGGCTGATCCAAGCATGGTGGAAAACTTTATCCTTGACGTCTTTGTTGAGGAAGATCAGCTTTGGATCAAACCCTCACATTCGCCAAAAAGCCAGTTGGAGGCTAAATCGGCTGACAGTTTTGTGATTACTGCCGTTAACGGCCCGATCACATTTAATCGTGACGCAGAGGGACTGATTCAGAGCCTGACGATTGCGCCATCACCTTCGTCAGCTACGAAACCACTTATTGCGAAGAAGCTGACTTTGCCGTCACCGAGTTTAAAGGGAAACGCGGCGTTTCGTTTAAAGGGTCACCCGAATGCGAGAGTGGTGGCTGTGGCGGGCAACTTTAATGATTGGAATCAGTCGCAAGTGCTTTGTGGCAAGGAGGGTGATGAATGGATATGTCGCATCGATTTAGCGCCCGGCAAGTACACATACAAATTCATCATCGACGGCGACTGGATTCTTGATCCGGCTAATCCGGATACTGAGGATGACGAGAGAGGATTTACTAATTCAGTTTTAGTAGTGAAGTAAACGCGATTGCCGATTGGACGGAATTATCGCCAAGACGCAATTAACTTGTCGCAGTCACCCTTTACGTTTGAAGTACTGCACCGCGCGTTCATGTTTTTCTGCCGCTGCCCGCGTGCCGAACGTGCCCAGGTTTCGTCGCTTGCCGGTCTTGGGATCAACTTTGCGCGAATAGAGTCGGTACTTCCCGGACTTCAACTTTCTGATCATGGCGACTTACCTCTGGGCAAAAATGATTTCACTTCAGCACGCGGGGCCCTTGTGAAACTCAAACTCATTCGTGCCTCCACCACGGATTCCTGTTTATCGGTTTCTCCCTCCCGAGATTAAAGGGCTACCCGTTCGGGCGGAATCGGGACCTGCCTCTGTATCTGTAAGATTAGATTCGTCTTTCGCTTGATGGCGCGGCGAAGCCTGTTGACTGCGAGGATTGGCTTGGGCTTCCCTCATAGCTTTATTGTCCTTGTCCTTTCGCCCGTGATCTTTCTTTTGTCGATCCTTGTCCGACATCATTGCCTCCCTTCCTGGTTGAATCGATTTTGAGCATCGCTTCCGACGTGGATACAGCCTGGCCATGTTCGTATGGTGCTGCGTTTTCGAGTGAAATACGGTAACGAAGCAGCGCCCCTACTCCGCCGACATTCTTAAGCACAGTGTCATCTTCAATAAATGTCACCCGGGCAGACGAGAGTTCAGTTGCGCGCTTGAGCAGTTCATCCGCCACAGTGCGTTGATCAAGTGTTTTGGTTTCTGGTCCACTCTCGCCGTAAGCTGCCAACACCTTCTCTACTTCCGATTTATCAAATTGAAGAGTTTCCGGGGAAGCTGTTATCAGCAGTTCTTCAACCTGGCCATTAGATAGCGCTGCAATGGTTTGCGGCACTCCCGCGACCGCGAGTCCATCTGCTCGGTATTCATGAAGCAGGTGCTCGACTTTTTCCATGTCGCTAAGAGAGTTGTACCTGCGATATGCATTTAGTGATTCCTGTAATAGTTGCTCATCCGCCGTATCGATGCCGAGGCTGAGCACATCGATGATCCTATCCGACAGCTCTTTGGACATTTGCTCCCGCAAGAGTGGGATGATCGTTTCTTCGTCGCCGGCCAGGACAACATGCTCAATCCGTTCATCGCGCACTAGTTTTTCAAGCTGCGCTACAACTTCCTTTGCGTGATGCAAATGATAATTTTCGACGTGTCGTTGAAAACGCATCTGCGACCAGCCGCCAACCTGTGTGCGCTTAGTCTTCACATTCTGCAATTCATTCCGCTTGACGGCACGGCCCAGAGCGAAGACAAAAATCCTCGCTACATTCGTGTCGGCCAGTACCACAGCGTATCGCTGATACTGATCCAACAATCGCGCCAGCGGGTACAAGTGTGGATGGTCATAGATAAAAAGCCGGTTATTGTCGATGGGAGCTTCGAGTTGAACTGCCTGGAAAAAATTATTGGAGCCGGAACAGGAAAAGATCGCCAGGCCCTGCGTGGTCGTACGAACATCTTGTTCGAGGTAACTATTAATTCGCACGAAATCGGCATCCAGGCTAACTCGTTGCGGTGTATCAACCGGGAAGGTTTTTGCGCGTTCAGAAAATTGCTTGCGCACAAAGGGATGAAAGTTTCGGCGACCGTGCTGATCCGCTTGAGCATTGAGATATAAACTCACGACAGGCAGATCGTGTTGTGGTTCAAACGCAATTAACTTTTCGACCAGATGTTCCAGTGGCATATCGTTATCCTCACTCCCCGTTTCCAACCATTCGCAAAGCGGCTATTTAACAAAAAGCAACACAGATTCAGCCGCAATTGAAATGCCATCTGAGTAGCAATTCGCCGATCAAGTTGTTTTACAAATGATTCGCTATATTCAGACGTTTGAGTCGGTATGTATCTTGCCTACTGAACATATGACAGCCGTTAATCAGGCACACAAAAAGGGGAATAGTCGAACGCACTTTGCCGCTTTAATACAAGCGGCTTGATTAGTTAACTAAGGCCCTCGAGACGTTCGTGTGTGTTAAAGGTACGAAAGCACATGGCGGCGTCCCGATTTCGTGCGAGTACGACAGAGTGCGTTTTCGAATGCCCAGAGACTTGGAGCAATCAAAATGCAACATCTTGCCAACAGCGCCGCCAATGCGTTGCGAGAGAGAACTAAAGCTCATTCCGGGGGCAACTCACCTGTTTGAGGAACCAGGCACATTGGAACAAGTTGCCACCTGGCGGCGTCATGGTTTCAACGACATCTGGTTACGTATGTGAATGTGTGATTAGGCCCGATCTTATGGCGCAGGTTTGATTTTGAAGACTGGAGGTGAAGAGCTATGCAAGTGAAAGACGTTATGACTGCCGATCCGGCATGTTGTGTTTCAGAAACAGCTTTGCAAGAGGTCGCACAGATGATGGTCGATCACGACTGTGGGGAGATACCAGTGGTCGAGAAAAAGGAAACAAAAATACCGATCGGTGTGGTTACTGATCGCGATATCGTCTGCCGCACAGTTGCGCGAGGGATTAATCCGCTTGATCTAACGGTTGCCGATTGCATGAGCAGCCCGTGTGTGACGGTGACTCCGGAAATGTCCATCGAGGAGTGCAGCAAGATCATGGAAGAAAACAAAATCCGACGCGTGCCTGTGCTCGATGCCGATGGCTGTTGCTGTGGCATCGTCTCGCTGGCGGACATTGCGTTACACGCACGGCGAAGCGTTGCGGCTGAAGTCGTCAAAGAGGTATCGGAGCCAACAGGGGCGGCGTCGGCGGCTGCGCAGTGACTATTTCCGAAACGACAACTGAGGGCAATTGGTAAATCGATAAAGACTTACGGAGGAAATTATGATCTTTAGAGATCGTGCCGATGCCGGACGAAAATTGGCAGCGCGACTAACACGTTACGCGGATCGCCCGGACGTCTTAGTGCTGGCGCTGCCTCGCGGCGGCGTGCCTGTTGCCTATGAGGTAGCAAAGGCACTTAATGCCCCAGCTTGATGTTTTTCTGGTGCGGAAGCTTGGCGTCCCCGGCCACGAAGAACTCGCAATGGGAGCAATTGCGACAGGCGGCGTCCGCGTTGTTAATGACGACCTCGTTAGTTACTTAGGCATACCAGACGAGGTAATCGATTCTATCGCGGCAGTTGAACAGCGGGAGCTCGAAAGGCGCGAACAAGCTTACCGGGATGGCCGTCCACTGGCTGGCGTCAAGGACCGCGTCGTGATCCTGATTGATGATGGTTTGGCTACCGGTTCGACGATGCGCGCCGCCGCCGCATCGTTACGGCTCCAAAAACCTGCCCGCATTGTAGTCGCTGTCCCAGTTTCGTCTCCGGAAACATGTGAAGAATTCCGCAGCGAAGTTGACGAAATTGTTTGTGCTGTAACACCACAGCATTTCCGGGGAGTGGGCCTTTGGTATGACAACTTTTCGCAGACTTCTGACGAGGAGGTCCGAGAGCTACTAAAGCAAACGACGCAGCAACAGCAACTTGTACCGCTTTGAATGAACCGCGTCTTGAGCTGGCTATCGGAGTTATCTATCGGCCGGAGACGGAGCGACAGAGTCATTACTTTTACGCGCGACTAGCCGATCAGTTTGATGCCTTGTTGCATTTTGATCAGACACGAGCTGTTGAGCCGCTAGAGCGCACGCCCGAGTGGACCATGGAAGAAGTAGGCGAGCCGGCGGAAACATTTCCTTCGGGCCTATAAAGGAAGGATTGATTGATGCCAACACGGGAGATTCCGCGCGACGAATGGAACAAATTCCTCGATACGTTTAGCCGCCAGCATGAAGGGTGGCTCGCAACGCTCGAGGTTTTCGCTGCCGATATTGGGGCGCAAGAGCAGGCTCGTAATCTGCCGCTGGAAGGCATTACCGCCACATCGACAGATGATGAGTCTCCGTCAATTGCGATTAACCTGGGGAAGACACCGGAAGATCATGTGACACATACGATCACCAAGCCGACTCGCTTGTGGCTTGAACAGACATCAGAAGGAGCGAACGCAGCGTTAGAGATCGAGTCGGCGGACGAAGTGAAAACGCTACTTCGTTTCCGCTCTGCCCTACCGGCCGACATGGTCGATGGAGTCGTATTTGAGAAGAGTAGCTAAAGACCACTCTGTGCTCTGGGCGACTCATTTAATAAAAAGGAACAGAACAGATGGCCAACATAACCGAAAGTAGCGCCGCGGCGCAGAAACGCGAAAAACGAGAAACAGTTTCAGAAGACATATCCAGAGCGAACTCTCCGGATAACCGGGTAGTGGAACACCTGCAAAGACAGGTAGCCAACGCTCTCGTACTCTACCTGAATTACAAACACTACCATTGGCAGACCTACGGGCCGATGTTCCGAGATCTCCATCTGATGTTTGATGAATTTGCGAAGGCAGTGCTCGACACCTTAGACGAATTTGCTGAACGTCTGCGAATGATCGGACAAGATCCAGTCGCCAGTCCTCAGGAAATGTTAAGCACGGCGAGTGTCCAGGTAGCTGCGCGAGGTCAGACTATGCGCGAAATGATATATGAGGCGGACACTAACCTTTTAACGGTTATCAAAGAAATACGCGCCGGCGCTCGAGCAGCGGATGAACAGGACGATCCTGGGACTGTCGATCTGTTCTCGAAGTTTGTGCAAATACACGAGAAGCACGAGTGGTGGCTGCGCGACATACTGGAAAAAAGAGACGGGCTGTTGGGTTAGTAACTTTCGCTCAAGTTCGTTCACCTTCCGGCACGCCGCTGAAGACAGAGTTCTTTGGTTCACTGATCTGCTTTCAGCCACGGCTGTGATCGTTTTTGCTCTGGTTTCGTTCTGGCCTCCGCTGCGATTTTGCGCATATTGCCAAAACTACCACTGCCATGGCGTGCTTTTTTCGATAAACAACACAACAACGAATCGCTGCCATAGTCGTAATCGAGACAACCTTCGGACGTCTACTAAATGCCTACACGCGCACAGATAACTGAATCAGGACAACAAGAAGGTGGTCACACAGAATTAATGCGTGCGGCACTCGATGGGCAAACCGAGAGGGTAAGCGCTCAACTTGAAAGTGGATCTGACGTCAACGCAAAGGACGATGAAGGTCGGACAGCTTTGATGTTTGCCGTTACCAACAGGCACCCTGATTCAACGAGGACACTGTTGGAGCATGGCGCCGATGTGAATATAAGGGCTAACGATGGATCAACTGCGCTGATGTTGGCGGCATCCTCAGGCGACCTGGACAGTGTCCGGGATTTGTTGAACAAAGGCGCTGACGTGTCAGCAAATTTCATCAAGACAGGAAAAACAGCTCTAATGCTTGCGCAAGAAAAGGGCCACACAGGAATCGTCGACTTACTGTTGAAAGCCGGGGCTAAAAAGTGACAAATTTGGCCCATATGGATCGCTGCAGAAGTTCATAGCGGTAACTTTGGGGATCCCATGGAGCAGACAAATACGCTTTGGGCGGTATTTAGTGATGAAATCCCGCTGGGAGTAAAAGTCTCAGTTACGCTTTTCGTCTGCCTGCTTATCCCGGTGTACTGGGTTCAATATGGGCCAGGCAATTTTCTGTGGTTCTCAGACGTTGCACTGCTGCTGACAGTACCTGCTTTATGGCTTGAGAGTGCGTTGTTGGCAAGTATGATTTGTTTGGCAGTAGGTCTGCTCGAAATCGTATGGACCATTGATTTCGCTGTCAGATTAATTACAGGAGTTTCCTTAGTTGGGTTGAGCAGATATATGTTTAATCCGCGAATCCCGGTCTTAATTCGCGTCATGTCCTTGTTTCATATTGCTTTGGCGCCCCTCTCACTTTGGATGGTCTATAAGCTTGGTTATGACGGTCGCGCTCTGGGCTTGCAGACGTTGCTGGCGTGGATTGTTCTGCCGATGTCCTATTTGTTGACCGATCCCTCCGAGAACGTCAACTGGGTGTATGGCTTCAGGAACAAGCGACAGAGTTTCATGCCCGCGCCGCTTTATGTGGGGTTGTTGATGGCTCTGTTTCCCCTCGTCATTTATTTTCCAACGCACCTTTTGTTGAAAACCCTGTTCCGTTAGACGCCGTGAAAACGGCTTAGGGCATAACTGGCACGTGGGAAGGAATGTTATAGAACTGGTTTTAAGGAAAAATATGCAACGTCTATTGAGTTTATTGTTGGTACCTTTACTGCTATTCGCGACCCAAGGCTGCAGCGTTGCCAAGCGAGCCACCCGAAGTGCTGAAACGGACGCCTTACTGCGCGCTGCAAGAGCGGGAAATGCCGACACTGTTAGATCGCTACTAGCCTCGCCCAACGTCGATGTTAATGGCGTTGATGAGCACGGCAATACATCCCTGATTGAGGCAGCGCGGTTCGGACACGATGAGGTGGTGGCAGCATTGGTTATGGCCAAGGCAGACGTTAACACCAAAAATGATGAAGGCAAGACAGCCCTAATGTTGGCAGCCGAAGGCGGACATGATGAAACTGTTAGAGTGCTCACACTGGCTGGTGCTGGGAAGTGAACTAAGTGGTCGGTTAGAGCCTTTCGAAAACGACCGTTGGTAGCTGGAGTAACTAATCTTTCCCGAAGAAATCAGGAGGAGCTACGATGCCGGAAAAAGAAACATTAAAACGTGCAGCAGAAGACAAGGCCGAAGGTAAATCACCGAGCACACAGGCCGGGGAGTTTGTTCGCGAAGAGATCGAACACGTCCGTGAGGGCAAACACGGCGCGCGCTCTGCTAAACAGGCGATCGCAATCGGTCTATCGAAAGCGCGCCGGGCAGGAGTGAAACTTCCTCCACCAAAAAAGGGCCAGACTTCTAAGCAGACGCGAGAACAAGCCAAGCGGGATGTAAAGAAAGGAAGGAAGGCAGCTAAGAAAAAGCCTTCAGCCAAACGTTCTCGCGCAACCTTAAATGCGCTCAAACGTGAGGGTCGGAGCGCCGCCTCTAAAACTGCGCTATCGCGTCAGGCTCATAAGGCGGCAGCCAAGCGTTCTGCGGCATCGCGCTCTCGTTCAGCTAAGAAGGCTGCGGCGACTAGAAAGAAATAGTACTGTAAGAAACAAGATGAAAATCAGATTACAAGTGCAGCTCAAGACATCCGTCCCGAGGTAGTTCGAAAGTCCAATGGTTTGGCAGCGCAATCAGTTCTCTCGTGGGCGTTTCAAAAAGCGAAGCGCACTGACGATTACCAGCCCAATCGTTGAGCCCAGGCCAAGCCAAAACCAGCCTGTCAATCCTACTGCAATTAATCCTGAAGTATCTTCGGCTCTCACTCGCTCACGATTCATCAGATAGGCGCTAATAAGTCCGGCCACTAGAGTCACGCTGGCTGACACTTCGCGTTTATCTTTCCAGGCCCGCACAATGCCGAGGAAAAGTACCGCCAACATGAGGAAAGGAATTAAATAAAGACCACTATGACCGTCACGCGCCAGGTCGACGCCGCTCAGTCTGTTTTCTGATGTGCCACAACTAAGTTGTACCCATGGCAGGAAAAAACAGATCAGAATAATCAACGCCAAACTTGTAGCTGCCCGTTTACTGTCGATTGCGATCTTCATTTGGTTTCCATCCGGAGTTTCTGGTGATTATACAGCGGATATTTACCGGACAAAATCTCTACACTTGCAGGTTCGTAACTTGAATAGATTCGAGACCAATCTGATTGCTTTACATTTTCATTCTTAGGGCTTACCCTAATATTGTTCCCCTTCAAAAAATCCCCTCTTGGCGCTGTTTCCGCTTTGTAACTAAAGCGGGATTTGCGCGACAAAGTGCGCCCATACATAATCGCACAAAATATCCCCTCTTAATTTTTCGTCGGCACGATGAATCAGCAATTCTCCGGCAATCTCCAAATGGCGGGCAATCGAACGGGTAACGTATGGAAAGGCCTCGTCGCAGGTTTGGTCGGGGGTTTGGTTGCATCCTGGACTATGAACCGTTTTCAGGATGTGTGGATGACGCTCTCCGTGAACGATCACTCGATAGACACGCAATCGGCAAACGGAGATAGTAAGGAGCAAGACGATACGACCGTAAGAACTGCGTCAGCCATCTCTGAAGGTATTTTTGATCACAAGCTTACTGACAATGAAAAGAGAATTTCCGGGCCAACGGTACATTACTCTCTGGGAGCGGGCGTCGGGGGACTTTACGGAGCGGTAGCCGAAGTTGTTCCGGAAGTAACGAAGGGCGCGGGACTGCCTTTCGGCGCCGCTTTCTGGTTAGTTGTCGACGAAACCGCAGTACCACTGCTGGGATTGTCAAAGGATCCAACTAAGTATCCGCTTTCTACACATGTCTACGCGCTGACATCGCACTTCGTTTATGGTTTGACGGCCGAACTTGTGCGGCGCTCGGTGCGCAAAGCGCTGTAGGGCTTAGTTGTTGAAGATGGCAGGCTGAATGAAAATAAGTGGTCAAGAGATCGAACAAGCGGAAAAGAACTCGTTAAGGATTGGCCGCCCGGAAGTCGTCGTCGTTACAGGAGCTTCTGCGGGCTTGGGTCGAGCGATCGTTCGTGCCTTTGCGCGAGAAGGTGCCCGCATCGCACTGTTGGCTCGCGGGCGCGACGGGCTCGAAGGCGCGCGCAATGAGGTTGAAACTTTAGGCGGCAAAGCTTTGGTCATTCCGGCTGACGTTGCGGATGCCGAAGCGATTGAAGAAGCAGCGGAAACTGTCGAGCGTGAGTTCGGGCCTATTGATGTCTGGATTAACAACGCGATGGTTTCCGTTTTCTCTCCTGTTAAAAAAATGAAGACGGAAGAGTACAAACGGGTTACGGAAGTTACATATCTTGGCGTCGTATATGGAACGCTTGCAGCTTTGAAGCGAATGTTGCCGCGAGATCGCGGCGTCATTGTTCAGGTCGGCTCGGCTCTCGCGTATCGCGGCATCCCACTTCAATCCGCTTATTGCGCCGCGAAACATGCGATTCAAGGTTTCCATGATTCACTCCGCAGCGAATTGATTCACGACAAGTCGAACGTGCGGGTGACGATGGTGCAACTACCGGCGATGAACACGCCGCAGTTCTCCTGGGTTAAAAGCCGGCTGCCACGTAAGCCGCAGCCTGTACCACCGATTTATCAGCCTGAGATTGGCGCCGACGCAGTTCTCTTTGCAGCGCATCATGATCGCCGCGAGATGTACGTCGGTTATCCAACAGTTGAAGCGATCATCGGTGACAAGATTGCGCCAGGCTTTGCTGATTGGTATCTGGCAAGAAATGGCTACGAGGCTCAACAGACTGACGAACCCATCGAACCGGACAGGCGTGACAATCTGTGGGAGCCAGTGCCGGGCGATCATGGTGCGCACGGAACATTCGATGATCGCGCCAGCACATCCAGTCCCCAGCTTTGGGCGAGTAAGAACCGCAAGTGGTTAACGCTGGCGGGAGCGAGTGTTGCTGGTTTCGCCTTGGGTGCACTTCTTAAAAGGTCACGAGCAAATAGTGCATGAACAGCATCGATTTCTTCTGTAACCTGGCGGAACCAGCAACGGTGTTGCTTCATTTCTGGGAACACACAGTTGGAAGCGATCACGCGCCCGTAGCCTTGCGAGCTGACTGGCAATCACAACTAGAACGATGTCACAACGAACTCGGCTTTCAATACGTTCGTTTTCATGGATTGCTGTCCGACGACATGGGCACATTGGTCCGTGAGAAGAACCAGCTCCTCTACTCCTTCTTCAACGCCGATAAAGTGTTTGACTTTCTGCTGTCGATCGGCATGAGGCCTTTCGTGGAGTTGAGCTTCATGCCAACGGCGCTCGCTTCCGGCAAAAAGACTGTTTTCAGTTACAAAGCGAACGTCACGCCGCCACGCTACTACAAACAGTGGGCGACGCTCATTCAAAAACTCGTTTCACATTGGATCGAACGTTATGGTGTTGCAGAAGTGCGACAGTGGTTTTTCGAAGTCTGGAATGAACCCAACTTGAAATCGTTCTGGACCGGCACGCAACGTGACTATTTCAGACTCTACCGCCACACTGCCGAAGCCATTAAGAGTGTAGACGCTTCGCTTCGCGTCGGTGGCCCGGCTACGGCCAAGAGCGAGTGGATAGACGACTTCGTTGATTTCTGTGAGAGAAACAAGGTGCCAGCCGATTTCATTACCACCCATCAATATCCGACTGATGGTTTCGAAAGCGACGAGGAAACCGAGGTTCAACTTTTCAAGAGTCAGCGCGGAATCATGCGTGAGGTGGCCCAGGATACTCGTCGTCAAGCGCGGAGTAAGCCTGTCTATTACACCGAGTGGAATTCTTCCTCAAATCCAAGAGATCCACTCCATGACGAGCCGTACGCCGCAGCCTTTGCTGTCTCAACCATCATGGAAGCCAGAAGCCTGGTAGAAGGCTATAGCTTTTGGACTTTCTCAGACATCTTCGAGGAGAACTACTTTCCCTCCGCGCCTTTTCACGGCGGCTTTGGATTGCTGAATCTTCACGGTATTCCAAAACCAACCTACCGCGCATTCGAACTTCTACACAACATTGGTACTGAGCAATTCCTGGTGGCCATCGAGGGAAGGATCCTCGATCCAGTGGGCGCCCCCCTGTCACAAACCGAAATCATCTGGCAAACCGACCGCCGGTCGGTGCTGAGCCGCACCGATGGGAGCTTCACGCTGGCCGTGCCCGTGCGGGGCCAGACGGTGATCCTGGTCCGGCGGCTCGGCTACGACGCGCAGATCCTGCGGGTGGACTTGTCGGAAGGCTCGTGGCGCGGCACGATCGTGCTCCAGCCCGGCTCGCTTCGCCTTCCCGACGTGGTCGTAGACGCGAAGTATGCCAAGCCCGCGGAATACGCCGGGACGACCAGGTTCGACGACTTTTTCCAGCGCAAGAACTCGGCCTGGGCACGTTCATCTCTCGCGAAGAAATCGCCCAGATGAACGTCATCCACACCCACGAGATCCTTCGAGGAGTACCCGGCGTGTACGTGCGTGGCCCATCGGGGACACCGGATCGGTTGGGGCTCCGGTTCGTCCGGTGCAGCGGTGCGGGTAGCAAGGTGAACGTCTGGATCGATGGCCAGCTGCAGATGCCGCAGGCGCCGCCGGGGCGAAACGAGGAGCGTGTCGAGGGTCAGGATGTCGCCGAAATACTGTCGCGGATCACCGCGGCCGGCGTCGAAATGGTGGAGGTATATCGGGGCGCCAGTCAGATACCGGGCCCGTTCCATTGGGATGGTTGCGCCGCCATCGTGATCTGGACCCGGTACCACCGGCTCGCCGATACTGATTCCGTGGCGACTGGACGGCAACCACTGCCCTAGCGCGCGGCTATTCGATCCGCAGTCCCTTGTACCACTCGGTCAGCGCCTTGTGGGTAGCAATCTCCTTCTCTCCCCGGCGTGCGTTGGGTCCAGCCGCCATCGGCCGAAAGATCCCACGCCTGCCGGTTGTCCTTCCAGCATCAGCTCGAGCTGGCTCCCTCACCATCTGGCGATGGGACCAGGTCTCCAACGGCACCGCCGCCTCGATCCGCCGGTCCAGGTTCCGGGGCATCCAGTCCGCCGAGCCGATGTAGACCTCGGCGTCGCCGCCGTTGCCGAAGTACCAGACCCGGGAGTGCTCCAGGAACCGCCCGATGACGCTGACGACCCGGATGTTCTCGCTCAGCCGGGGAGTCCCGGCCGGAGGCAACAGATGCCCCGGACGATCAGATCGACCGTCACGCCGGCGCGGGAGGCCTCGTAGAGCAGCGCGATGATGTCCGGCGTCCACCAGGGCGTTCATCTTGGCGATGATCCGCGCCGGCTCGCCCGCCTCGGCGCGGCTCGATCTCCCGTGCGGATCATCTCGATCAGCTTCTTCCGCATTCCGGTCGGCGCCACGACCAGCTTGCGGTAGCCCTGCGGGCTGGCGAACCCGGTGAGCACGTTGAACAGATCGGAGAGGTCCGCCCCCAGGTCGGGGTCGCAGGTGAATAACCCGAAGTCGGTGTAGAGCCGGGCGGTCCGGGGCTCGTAGTTTCCGGTGCCGATGTGCACGTAGCGGCGGATCTGGTCGCCCTCGCGGCGGACCACCAGAATCACCTTGGCGTGCGTCTTGAGCCCGGCCACGCCGTAGCTCACGTGCACGCCCACATCCTCGAACCGCTGGGCCCAGCGGATGTTGTTCTCCTCGTCGAACCGCGCCTGCAGCTCGATCAGCACCGCCACCTGCTTGCCCCGCTCGGCGGCGCTGGCCAGCATCCGGGCGATGTGAGAGTCGCCGCCGGTTCGGTACAGCGTCGTCTTGATGGCCAGCACGTCGGGGTCTTCGGTGGCGGTCTGGATGAAGCGCTCGACGCTCGCGGAAAGCTCTCGTAGGGGTGATGGACGACGATATCGCCCTCGCGGATGGCGTCGAACACCGTTCGCGACCCGCGACCGCCAGCCGGGCAGGCACCACCGGCATGACACCCGGGTCATGAAGGTCGGGAATCTCGAGCGCGGCGAGCGTCATCAGTCCGGCGGCATCGAGCAGGCCGTCGACCTCGTAGACATCGTCCATCGTCAGCGGGAGGCCGTCGGCTTCCTGATCCTCGTTCAGCTCGGCCAGCACCAGCACGCCGGAGCGACTCCGGCATGCGGGGGTGGACCTCGAGCCGCACGACCTCGGCGAATCGCCGGTTACGGACCTCCTCCTGAATCACCGCGAGCAGATCGTCCGCCTCGTCGGGGTCGATCTCGAGATCGGTGTTCCGGGTGATCCGGAACGGGTAGGACCCCAGAATCTCGATACCCGGAAAAAGCGCTTCGAGATTGGCGGCGATGACCAGCTCGAGCGGCACGTACCGATGGGCGCCGGGCAGCGGCACCCAGCGGGCCAGGATCTTCGGCACTTTGACGCTGGGCAAAGCGTTCCTCGCCGGTATCGCGCCGGAGGACCACCGCCAGCGAGAGGGAGAGGTTCGAGATGTAGGGAAAGGGATGCGCCGGATCCACCGCCAGCGGCGTCAGCACGGGGAATACGTTGGTCGTGAAGGTCTTCCCGGATGTCGGCGACGTCTTCCTCGGAGAGATCCTCGAACGCGGTGATCAGCTCGATCCCGCGCTCCTTGAGCGCCGGAATCACGTCCTGGGTCAGCGTGGTCCCGTGTTCACGTTGCAGCTCCCCGCACCGTCTGCGCGATGGCTTTGAGCTGGTCATCGGGGGTCATGCCGTCGGCGGTGAGCTCGCTCAGGTGAGCCGCCACCTGCTGACGCAGGCCCGCCACCCGGACCTGGAAAAACTCATCGAGGTTGGAGCCGAAAATGGAGAGGAACTTGACCCGCTCCAGCAGCGGCGTGCGAGGATCACGCGCCTCGTTCAGTACCCGGCGGTTGAACTGTAGCCAGGACAGCTCCCGGTTGATGTAGAGCGACGGGGCTCGGAGGTCGGGATTCTGGTCGGCGGGGAGGGGGTGCGAGCTGCGCGCCGGATGCACCCACCCGTGCGCCAGCGGAGGCCGTACAGTTCTTCGACATGCTGAAAGATACAGCCCCGCAATCGACCCGCCATCGGTCCGGCGTGACGAAACCGAGACAAAGTAGTGATAGATACCCCTAGGGGGTATTACTCGTCGATTTCGGCTGGAGGTATTGGTCCATCCAGTCGAGCACGGTGTCCCACCAAATCCGGCGATTCCTGCGGCTTCAGCACCCAGTGGCCTTCATCGGGGAAGTAGAGGAACTTGGCCGGCAGGTTGCGGACCTTGAGCGCGGTGAAGGCCTGAAGGCCCTCGGACAC
>CAWAZW010000012.1:0-76855 GCA_963786645.1 Blastocatellia bacterium | reverse complement strand
GATGATGACGACGTCAACGCCTTCGATTGTTTTCAAGAGCGACGGTTGAGTCGTCTCGATCCAGAGATTCATTGTGTCGAGGGCGACCAGCTCAGCGTTCGAAATCTGCTGTCGCACCTCGCGTTGCAGATCGGCTGAATGTTGCCGAGGAAAACCAGCCGGGCGCTTTTCGAAGCTTCCGAAAGCTTTGGCTTGAAGTCGGCGAATACGTTGAGCTTGGTATCCAGCGTGTGCGCGACATTTAGATCGTAATCGTATCGGCCATACCATCTGAATGTTTCACCCTCGGGGACGTGCTCGAGATCGGTCGTGTTGACGTTGTGGGCATCGAAGACCTTTTGTTCATCGGCGCCAAAGTCCCCGCCCACCACGCCGACGACGCGAACGTCCGTGTAGTAACTTGCGGAGATCGAAAAATGGGAGGCCGAGCCACCCAACATCTTTTCAATTTTTCCAATGGCGTTTCGACCGCGTCGAACGCAACAGAACCAACTACGAGTAGAGACATCATTCAATTTTCGGATTTCGGATTTCAGATTTCAGATTCTTAATTCAAATCTCCCAAACTTCCACTGCCCACTGCAAATGCGCAATGCACACTTCAGCTGCCTTCTGCCGACTGCCACTGCCCCTTCGCTCTACCGCCTTCCGCTTTCCGGTTGAATCGCGCCTCCTAGGGAACTCGTCCTGAGCTTCCTCGGCCAATTCGCTATTCGGGATAACCCGCCACCAGACGCGAAAGATAAACTCGCGCTTCAAGCGCAGCTCATCCGGCGTCTTGTGGACTTCTGCTTCCCTTGCTTTCGGCCAGTCTCAGGCTGCTTAGACCGGCGATATAGAGACTTCATCCATCCTGGCGAAATTTGGATTGGCGCCATCGATCTCTTCCAACGCTTCAGCGCAGCAACGTAAGCCTTCTTCAACTTGAAGTAATGACGAGCCACAGTCAGATTGTGCAACGAGTCTTTTTCCAACTCCGCATCGCGAACTACCGATCATCGGGACCGTTCTGGCTGCGCCCTGGCCAAATGAGCCGGAGCAGACAAAAACAGCGCCACCAGTAACATCGCAAATATGATCAAATACTTTTTCATAACTTACCTCTTTCGACTTCAACGCTGCCAAATTACGCAGGGGAGTATTTCCGATTATTGCTTTAAGCTTCTTCTTTGGTTTGGCCGGCCAGAGATCCGGAGCAGTAAAGATCGCATTTTTCAATGCCGTCCCACACTTACATTTTCGGGCTTGGCCGCTCAAGTCGCTTTACCGCCTCCTTCATGATTAGCTGAGCGTTGCGAACGTTCTTGTTCAGATATTCAATTACGGTTTCCACGGTTACGGCTCTGGCCGGGATGCCACATCGTAGTCGGTGACAAGAGCGAGTGTCGCGTAACAAATCTCGGCCTCGCGTGCGAGTTTGGCCTCCTGCAGGTTTGTCATGCCGATGACGTCCATGCCCCACGCGCGGTAAGTATTTGATTCCGCAACTGTCGAAAAGGCGGCCCTTCCATACAAAGATAGGTTCCGCGACGATGCACATTAACGTCGGCCACTTTGCACGACTCTCCAGCACATCTCCCAGTTCATCACAGACCGGATGCGCGAACTCACATGGGCCACGATGCCATCGCCAAAGAATGTCGACTCGCGCGCCCGTGCGCGTGTGCGATCAAAAAACTGATCCGGAATCACCATGTCCAGCGGCGCATATTGTTCCTGCAGCGAACCGACTGCCGAAGCCGACAGTATCCGTTCGACGCCTAGCAGCTTCATCGCATAGATGTTTGCTCTAAACGGTACCTCGGTCGGCGTATAGCGATGTCCTCGTCCGTGCCGCGGCAGAAATGCGACCCGCTCACCTTCCAGAGTGCCGAGGATCAAGCATCTGACGGCGTACAAAAGGAGTTTCAATTTCGATCTCCTTAACGTCGGGCAGTTCGGGCATCTGGTAAAGCCCGCTACCGCCAATGATTCCTATCTTGACGTCTGTCATGGTTCTCATCTATATAACTTTCCGGGTTGATTCGTGTTAGTTCATGTATCGCGGATCGTCTTTATCTAAGCCGAGAAAAACGATCCACGAACTCACATGAAACCGGAAAGCGTACCGTTAATTATATGGAATAGCTTTCAGTTTCCCCTCAACTTCAACCAGCCTTGAAAGCGGTTGTTCCGGATCGTGATAGAACAAGCAGCCCCAGCCTTCGCGCGCAGCTTGCGGCAACAGCTTCTTCTTTGCTTCCAGCGTCTCCACCGGATAGAGGTCATATCCCATGATCCACGGAAACGAAACGTGCGCGCGCGTTGGCACCAAATCGGCAAATCCGAAAATCGTTTTGCCATCATGCACCAGACGCCAACACTGCATCGAGCGATTGTGGCCCGCATGAGTTTCCATATGCAGGCCAGGCACCACCTCGTAATCGGAAGGCTTGGCGTCCAGTTGTCCCGTTTCAATTAACGGCAGCCAATTATCAGGCAAATAACTGGCGCGATCTCTCTCGCTCGGATTGTCCGCGTGTTCCAATTCGGCGCGCGAGACAAAATAACGAGCATTGGGAAACGCGGCACACGACGTCACCCGCTGTCGTTCAGGGTTGTGTTTCCGCCAGCATGATCGAAATGGAGATGGGTGTTGATGACGATCGTTATCTGTTCCGGTTCAACGCCGGCAATCGTCCTCAGCTTTCGGCCAAGCTCCGCTCGCGAGTTATGCCGTATATCTCCTTATGCCGGGACGACCACTTCTCTCCAATCCCAGTTTCAATCAGAATTCGTTCGTGACTCGGTTTCGATGAAGACGCAGTTCATGTTCAGCCGAATGCGGTTTTGATCGTCAGGCGGAAACACCCTGGACCATAAAGTACGCGGAACCACACCAAACATTGCGCCGCCGTCGAGCCGAAACTCCGTATCAGGAATTATCTCAACGCGGTAATCGCCAAACTGCATCGCGTTCGGTTATTTGTTCTGCGGCGCCGGCTTCGGAGCGCTGCTTCCCGGTTCAACCGGCTGAGCGTGCGGATCGCCCGACTGAAATCCCGGAGGAAGCGCCGGCTCCTGCGGCTTGTTCAGGCATCTTCACCTGAAAATTATCGGCGACTGTTACGTGTGAGCGCTTAACTATCTCATCAAGAATCTTTTCCTGCTTTTCCTTTTCGACAGCGGCTTCGGCCTTGTCGCGGCCGCTTTGCGGAGGTGCAAACGGATTTGCCGCTTCGTCGGCGGCTTCCCCAATCAGAATGTGCCGTGCATGCACCTGCTCTTCCGGCTTTCCATCCTTGGTTTCAGTCTTCCGCTCGTCGACTTTGATGATGTGATAACCAAACTTTGTTTCAACCAGTTCGCTGACTTCGCCTGGTTTGAGAGCGAAGGCTGCCTTTTCAAACTCGGGAACCATTGAACCTGCGCCAAACCATCCCAGGTCGCCGCCCTTCTCCTTGCTTCCAGGATCGGTTGAAAACTCCTTCGCCAGCTTCGCGAAGTCTTCGCCCGCTCGCACCCGCTTCAACACTTCTTCGGCCTTGCTTTTCTGCTGCTTCAGGTCGAGCTCCGGATGTTGTTTGACATAGGCGTCGATCTCTTCGTCCGTCGCTTTCATCTTCTCTGCCAACTGTTCCTGCGCATAAGTGGAGGCGAGTATGCGAGCCTGCTCGAGCTTTACCTGCAGGTCGACTGGTCGCTGTTTATCGATTCCCGCGGCGATCCCTCGGCTCTCGCCGATCAGCACCTGGCCCAATTGACGCTTGACCTGCTTGAGTTGTTCTTCCGGAATCTCGGTACTGGCGAGTTGAGGGTTCTTGGCCTTCGCGTCATTAATAAACTGATCAAACCTTGCCTGGTTCGCCGGCTGTTTAAAAAGCTCCTCAACTTCCTGTTCGGAAATGTTCGGTGACGCAGTGCCGGCGCCCTGCGACTTGAAATAATTCTCCGCGATAACAACTGAGCGAACCAGATCGAGCTGCCGTTTCATTTCCGGTTTATTGGCCAGACCCTTTGGTGCGCGCCTCTTCGGCGACGGCAAGCAGTTGTTTCAAGTCCTTCGCAAACTCCTTGCGCGCGGCTTCATCCGTTGCCAGAGTACGTCGAAACTGCGGCGATTGATCTTCTGCGATCAATGCCATGTCCTCGGCGGAGAGGTTCAGAGATTCGGAGCGTCTCGCCTTTACCTGCCAAACAATTAATCCGAGTGCAAATGCGACAGCGATACCAGCCGCTATCCATGCTTTAGTAGTAGATTTCAAAACTAATTCCTTTCTAAATAAAACCTATTGATGCTGCACCAATTCAAGCAATACACCGTTCGCCGATGACGGGTGAACAAATGCGACCAGACAACCGCGCGCACCCACACGGGGCGTTTCATCTATCAACCTGGTTCCCTTCTGTTTTAGTTGGGCCAGTGCTGCGGCAATATCCGGGACACCGATTGCGATGTGATGAATTCCCGGTCCGCGTTTTTCAAGAAACTTTCCTACCGGCGAATTCGGACTCAACGGCTCCAGCAGCTCGATGTGCGTTTCTCCCACCGCCAGCATAGCCACCCTAACGCCCTGCTCCGTCACTTCTTCCGTGGCATCCAGCTCTAAACCCAGGGCGTCGCGCCAGAGCGCCAGTGCGTCGTCAAGCTGGTTCGTGGCGATTCCGATGTGATCAACCTTCATAGCAGTGAGTTTCGAGTTTAAAGTTTCGCGTTCCGAGTCCGGCGCTTCGACACCCTTTGCATTTCGAACGCCCGTCAGGCTACTGGAGTTTCAAACTCTAAACTTCAAACTCCGAATTCCAAACTTCTAACTCTCTACCGCAATAAGTTCTTCTACCGCAGAATACGGGTCTCGCTCTCGACTCGCAACTTCACCTGCCAAACGGTCAAGCTTCTCCGATGCCGAATTCTTCTCAAGGGTTTGCAACACAAGGCGTTCGCGCAACAACTCCAGTATCCGCCAGCGGGCAATCGCCCGGCGCCGCCCATCTCCGGAATTAGCCTTCAGGTTAAAGTCCCGATACTGCTCGATGGCAGCCGCAAGTTCCTGAATCCCTGTGCCTTCCGTCGCCACAGTTCTAACGATCGGCGGATCCCACGAGTCTTCCCGGCTGGCCAGAGACAACAGCGCCTCGAGCTCTTTTTCGGTGGAATTGACCCCCTCACGATCAGCCTTATTGATTACAAAAACGTCCCCAATCTCCATGATTCCGGCCTTGATAGCCTGGATGTCATCGCCCATTCCCGGCACCAGCACCACCACCGAAATATCAGCAGCCTTCACAACCTCAACCTCATCCTGGCCGACGCCGACGGTCTCGATAATGATCTTGTTGTAACCCGCCGCATCAAGTATCGAGACAGCGTCAACCGTCGAACGCGCCAACCCTCCAAGGTTCCCCCGTGTGGCCATCGAACGGATGAAACACGCCGCGGTCCAAACCGAGCATCTGCATTCGTATCCGGTCACCAAGTATTGCGCCCCGGAAAACGGACTCGACGGATCGACTGCAACGATGCCCACGCGTTCACCTTGCTGCCGGTAATGCAACGCCAGCTTGTCGACTAAAGAAGATTTGCCGGCGCCCGGTGCTCCGGTGATGCCAATCACCAGACCACGGCCAGTCAGCGGAAATATCTGCTTCATTAGTTGTGAGGCGTCCTTCGACGTGTCTTCGACTTTGGAGATGGCGCGAGCTACCGCGCGCATGTCGCCGGCAGCAACACGTTCAACTAACGACGAGTTGTCATTTGAGGAAGCCAACTGCTAAACAACCTGCTGTAGGATTTCTCGCGCGATGATTAATCGCTGAATCTCTGAAGTGCCTTCACCGATCGTGCAGAGTTTTGAATCGCGCCAATACTTTTCGGCGGGATAGTCTTTGGTATACCCGTAACCGCCGTGAATCTGAATTGCTTCCTCGCACACGTTGACACTGATCTCGGAAGAAAAGAGCTTAGCCATCGATGATTCCTTCGTGGTCTTTCGGCCGGCGTCTTTCATCGAGGCGGCGCGATACATCAGTAAACGCGCTGCATCAATCTGGGTGGCCATGTTGGCTAATTTGAACTGAATCGCCTGGAATTCGGAAATTGGTTTACCAAACTGCTGCCGCTCTTTGGAGTAACGTAGCGCCGATTCATACGCCCCTTGTGCAATACCGACTGCCAGCGCGGCGATTGAAATGCGGCCGCCGTCGAGTATCTCCATCGCGTTCACAAAACCTTTACCCTCTTCACCAAGGAGATTCTCGTCCGGCAAGTAGCAGTCTTCGAAAACCACACTCGCGGTTTCTGAGGCACGAAGTCCAAGCTTATTCTCCTTTTTTGAAGGAGAAAAACCTTCCATGCCCTTTTCAAATATGAACGCCGAAATACCTTTGCTTCTTTTCGAACGATCAGTGACGGCAACTGCCACGCACGTATCGGCGTGAATCGCATGGGTGATGAAATTCTTAGAGCCGTTGACGACCCAACCGCCGTTCTTACGGACGGCCGTGGATCGAGTGCCCGAAGCGTCTGAACCCGCGCTCGGTTCTGTGAGTCCCCAGGCGCCCAGATGTTGACCATTCGCAAGCGGAACTAGATATTTCTGTTTCTGCGCTTCCGTTCCAAACTGATAGATGTGATTTGAGCAAAGCGAATTATGCGCGGCCACAGAGATTCCGACGGATCCATCAACGCGCGACAGCTCCTCGATAATGGTCGCGTATTCAACATAGCCCATGCCTGCGCCGCCGTATTGCTCAGGGAAAAGGACACCGGTCAATCCGAGTTCGGCGAGTTTCGGTTGTAGCTCAATGGGGAAATGCTGCGCTTCGTCCCACTCCATCACATGCGGGGCGATCTCCGCTTCTGCAAACTCGCGGACGCTCGTTTTGATCTGTTGTTGTTCCTCTGTTAACTCAAATTCCATTCGTTTCCCTTAGACGCACGTAAACGCAGGATAGGCATCCCAGCCTGTCAAATCATCACAGGCAAGATGCCTGTCCTAAGAATTCGCTCGGATACGGTCCAGTTATTCTACCTCATTGACGAGACGAACCGTGACCGGCAACGCGCGACTTGTTTGGTGTTTTTGATTGGTTTCGCGGGCGCTTGCTGGTTAACAATTTCACCTCAGGTTCAGAGAGCCGTCGCCAGCTTCCTGGCTTTAACTCATCGTCTCTCAACCCGCCTATCCGCGAACGACGCAGTTTGATTACCGAATGTCCGATGACTTCAAACATTCTCCTGATCTGCTGGTTCTTTCCTTCGTGAAGCACTATTTCAAACCAGCTGTTGGTTTCAGTCTCGAATGTCCGTCGAATCTTTGCCGGGGCCGTCCGGACGCCATCGTCCAATGTCACGCCGCGACGCAAGCGTTCAATACTCTTTTCATCCGGCACACCCTTCACCTTGGCTTCATAGACCTTCTCCACTTTGTTGCGCGCTGATGTGATGAAGTTGGTGAAGTCGCCGTCGTTTGTAAGCAGCAGCAAGCCTTCGGTGTTGAAATCAAGACGACCGACCGGATAAAGACGACCGAGCGATGCCGGCAGAAGCTCCACAACCGTTGGTCTCTTTTCAGGATCACTGACGCTCGACAGATAGCCACGCGGCTTGTTCAGTAGGACGTAGATCTTCTCGACCTTTTGCAGGACGGGATTGATGAGCTTGCCGCGCACCTTGATGTGGTCCACCTGCGGGTCGGCCTTGGTGCCCAGTTCGGTAATAACCTTCCCGTTAACCGTAACCTCGCCGGCAGCAATCAATTGCTCCGCGTGCCGCCGCGAGGCAATCCCTGCCGTCGCTATGATTTTTTGTAGTCGCTCTTGCATAAGCCCGAGACCTTTCGTGTTAGTCCGTGTTATTTCGTGGATCGTATTCCAACTAAAACCCAAAGCGACTTGCCACTGACTCCAACACGAACTGCCTCGAACTAAGTTCCTCCTGAAAGATCCTGGAAGTCTTCCACGCTCGGCAGCTCGGTCAGATCCTTCAAACCAAACTGCATCAGAAACTCTTTTGACGTTCCGTACATCATGGGGCGTCCAACGGTTTCTTTCCGGCCTTTGGCAACAATCAATTTCTTGTCCAGCAGAGTCTTGATTGAGGACGGCGACTGCACACCCCGGATCTCCAAAATCTCCGGCACAGTTACCGGCTGCTTGTACGCAATCACTGCCAGCGTTTCGAGCGAGGCGATTGAGAGTTTGGCACTCGGTCTCGATTTCAGAAAAGCCCGAACGTGTTCGTGGTATTCGGGGCGTGTCGCAAACTGCCATCCGCCTGCGACCTCGCGTAACTGCAAACCGCCGTTGCGACTATTAAACTCCGATTGCAAGTCCTGCAAGTTTTTCGTCACCAGCTCACGGTCCTCTTTAAGCACATCCGCAATCGTTTTCGCACTCAACGGTTCTTCCGAGACGAATATCAATGCTTCGACAACAGCGATGCGTTCCGCGTCGCTCTGTATGCTGTACGCTCCGCTTTCGCCGGAATCGGCATCCTCAACGGCGGTGGACTCCGCTGCCACCAATGCTTCCAGCTCACGGCTGGCTTCCTCGTTCAGCGCAGCCTCGTCGAGCGCCTCATCTTTTTCGTTTAAGGTCTCTTCCGTCATCTCGTCCTCTTACGTGCTTGCGATCTGCGCAATGATGTCGCCAAACGTCTCCCGCTGAATCAGCCTGACCTCCGTGGTGCGCACCAACTCAAGAACAGAAAGAAACGCAACCACCAGCTCGCGCCGCGACTTCGCGCGTTCGAAGAACACTCGAAGATTAAGCTCGCCAGCGGACATGACCATGTTTCGCAGTCGCTCCAGCATCTCCGCCATCGAGATCTCTTCCCGCTCAATCTCAAGAAGGACCTCCTCCTTGTGACGCGCCAGGATTTCCTGAAACACCTTCAGGAGATCAAACAACCCAACCGCGACTTCCGGGTTGTTTTTGTCAGTTTCGATTTCGGCCCTTTTGAACACTGCACGTTCGACCGTTGCACGCGACCACAGCATCTGAGCAGCGGCTTTGTATTTCTGGTATTCAAGCAGCTGATCGACCAGATCCCTGCGAGGATCTTCTTCCTCGTCGGGAGCCGCAAACGGATCGCGAGGCAACAACATCTTCGTCTTAAGCTCAATCAGGGTTGCGGCCATGACCAGAAAGTCGCCGGCGACGGCGATGTCCATGTCCTGCATTACCCTGAGGTAACGGAGATACTCATCGGCGATGCGAGCGACGGGGATGTCGTAGATACTTACCTGCTCCTGCCGGATGAGATGAAGTAACAGGTCGAGCGGGCCTTCAAACTCGCCCATCACAATCTTCAAATCGTCAGTTGTGTCGTCCGAAACGATTTCCGGAGACGATCCCGTGACGTTGATTGGACCAGACGGTTCCTCGGGAGCAGGTTGCGTTGCCGTTCCGTTTGTTATTTTGTCCGTCATAAGCCATAGAACGCAAAAGATACTCTATGAAATACATTACGGGCGTCATGATGGCGTTGAAAAACCCAATGTAGATCAGCACCATCAGAATAACGAATCCAAACTGTTCCAGCATTTCCAACATGGGCCGCGCGCTGGCCGGCAGAAACGTCTCCAGAATCTTGCTGCCATCGAGTGGAGGAAACGGCAGGAGATTAAAGATAGCTAGCGAAACATTCATGACAAGAAAATAGACCAAGAAGAGTCGCACCGGTACGCGCACAGAGTCAGGCATCGACTCGAAACTTCCAGTCATTAACATTACTTTGAAAATAATGAACGCACAGATCGCGATGACGAAGATTCGCCAGTATCCCCGCCGCGGAAACCATTACATTCGCCAGGTCCTTATTCCGCCAACGTAAGGGGTTGACAGGTGTCGGCTTTCCCCAACCAATGAGCGGAATACTGGCCACTGGCCCCCCGACACTGGTCAGGACAAAACCAACGATTGGAATGAGCAGCGTACCGATGGGATCAATGTGCGCTGTCGGATTTAGCGTGATGCGTCCAAGTAACCGCGCCGTGTCATCACCAAACCTATTGGACATCCAGGCATGTGCCGCTTCGTGAGCCGAAATGGCAAACAGCAGTACCACCATGTAAATCAGGAGTTGTGGGATTAGTTCGGAGGTCACTCAGTTCCTTTTACGCGTGACTTAGGTCGCGTCAACTTAGCATCGGGAAACGAGGGTGTCAAAAAGTGTGTCTATCCAGTTTCCCGCGGTTTAAGCTCAGAAATGAATGTACTAATCGCCGCCTGGTCCCATGACCAAGCTATAGACCGAGTCAGTCGAACAAACGGCCAGATCTCCCGTAGGACTGAACGCCAAGCCCACGAGATTTACGCCTGCCACAAAGAGCTCTGCATTCGCCCCATCCGGAGAAATTCGCACGATGCCCCTTCGACCACGCAGAGATGCCGCTACTAAAAGATTCCCCGAGCTGTCGAACGCAATTCCCTGCGGTCGGCCCAAGCCGCGATAAAAGGTGTTAACTTCGCCTTTCTCGTTGATCCGCATGACGGAGTCAAAGCTACCGACGGTTGGTCCAGTAACGTAAAGTGCGTTATCTGGTCCAACAGCCAGGTGATAAGCGGAAACTGAAGGTTCGAGTTGCGCCCACGCGATTTCTTCACCGATCCCATTTACCTTAAAAATAGTACCGGTGCGATCACCCACATACATGGTGTCGGAGCTATCGAATGCAATGCCCGTCGCGACTCCCAGGTTGCGCGCAAACGGTACCGCTTCTTTAAATGGAGTTACCCGATAGACAGTTCCGTCCATACGACTCGTAACAAACATCTGGCCTGAACTGTCGAAGGCTATGGACGTTGGGTTGGCAATGTCCCCTGAGAACTCATTTACTTCGTCGTCAACATCGATGCGGAAGAGGGTGACGGGTAAATGCTCCCCTCGCGATCCGGATCTGGTGACAAACAATGCCCCATCATCCGGATCGAAAGCTGGGTTTGAAACTGGATGGAGATCCTCCGCCAGGCGGCGTCCAATAGTCATGGTGGCTGGCGCGGTTCTTACACCGCCAGACTCAACGGTCACCTCCACCGGGCCCGCCGACCTGAGTTCTGGTACCACAGCGAGAATTCTTGTGGGCGAGAAGGCGACAATTGGAGCGCGCTCGCCACCGATCCACACCCCGGAACCGGTAGGATCCGAGGTATCAAGATTCTCGCAATCAATTGAGACTTCGCCTCCCGGCAGTCCTAGTTGCGGAACAATTCTGAGAATTTCCCCTGCTTTGCTCATCTTATGCAGCGTATGAAGTCGAATATAGGTTAGCGCGAACCGTTCATGATACGACCGAGTTCAAGCCGTGTCTAACGGAGCAGATCCGTGGGCAATAATGCGCTTTGACAATGAGAGGCCAGTTGTTGACCGGTGTCCGATAAACTTCAGTTTGTCGCGGCGCCACGACAAGCTAAAAGCTTTTCGGACATCAGCCGAGCCGGTGCACTTAAGCTCTTGGTTTGAAGTCGCTATGGTATAATCGGTTCTTCGCGAAGCTGATCTAGACGGAATCGATCGCCCTTTGTGCGAGGTTCCGCTAACACTTCAATATTGTAATGCTCAAGCGACTAAGCGAAGCGATCTCGCAGAGCAACATCAAAGGTTCTTCAACGGCGTCGGCCACCCACTGCTCGCATCACTCCTCCTGTAACTTCCACACGGTAAAAGAAATCAAATTAAGAGCCTGGCTTAGTTGGGGCTTCACGCTGGCCGGACCAACGAACGGAGGGACGAGTTATTAAAGACGTCTTAGGAAACACCGCTGGTCTAAAAACTAATCAACTTCGCCGCATAACGAAGCTTTACACCAGGCGAATTGCGCCTCACCAGATCGTGACGCCGGAGTTTGCGCGCCAACTATCAGAACTTTCTCACGAGACCAGGCGGCAAATCGGCGCGCTTATCGATCGAAACGGTCACGTGGAATATGTAGTGGTGGGGGACAATCGTCGCATTGAACTACCCGACTTCAAACGCGTGCGTGTTGCGGTGGATCGGTTCCGCGGCCTGCGGTTTGTGCATACACATCTTCGCGGCGAGGCATTAACGCAGGACGACTTAACTGACTTGGCGCTGTTGCGACTGGATCTGATCGCGGCCATTGACGTTAATCCTAACGACGGTCTGCCCGGCGTTGTGAACGCTGCGCACTTATTGCCCTTAAGGACAGACGATCTTCATAACGAAACCGATCGAAAGCCTTATGCCTTCCTGCCTCCGAAGGTCGTTTCTCAGATAGACATCGATTTTCTTTCGTTAATCGAATCGCTCGAAGAAGAGATGGCGCGAAACCGGCATGCCGCACGCCGTGATGGAACTAAAGACCGTACAATTCTGGTTGGTGTGACAACGGGCGCAGTCGCGGATGCGGAAGAGTCGATGGCGGAGCTTCAGGAACTGGCAAGCTCGGCCGGGATGGTTGTGCAGGACACAGTACTGCAGCGACGCCAGGCTATCGATCCGCGCACCGTCCTCGGCAAAGGAAAACTCGACGAGCTTCTAATTCGCTCCCTGCAACTCGGCGCCGACATGTTGGTGTTTGATCGCGAACTGACACCGGCGCAAGTACGGTCACTGTCTGAAGCGACCGACTTGAAGATTATCGACCGCTCACAGCTCATACTGGACATCTTCGCGCAACGCGCACAATCCAGCGAAGGTAAAATTCAGGTCGAGCTGGCCCAATTGAAGTATCTATTACCACGACTGATTGCGGGGCAGGACTCGGCGTTCTCCCGACTTGCGGGTGGGATCGGTGGCCGTGGTCCGGGTGAAACGAAGCTGGAGGTCGATCGCCGGCGTGTACGTGATCGAATTAATAAATTGGAAAAAGAGATTGATGCGCAACGCCAGAGGCGCCAGGAACGGCGGAAAGTTCGCACCAGAAATGAGCTGCCAATCATCTCGATTGTTGGATATACAAACGCAGGCAAGTCCACTCTCTTAAACGCACTAACCAACAGCGACGTGCGCGCAGAGCAACGCATGTTCGCAACGCTTGATCCCACGTCCCGGCGTTTGCGGCTACCCCGTGAACAAGAGGTCATCATTAACGACACTGTGGGCTTTATTCGAGATTTACCGCCCGGCCTGTTGTCTGCCTTCCGCGCAACGCTCGAGGAGATTGGCGACAGCCGACTGCTGATACATCTGGTGGATGTTTCAAATCCACGTTGGCCGCAGCAAATTCAGTCGGTGGACCGGATTTTGGAAGAACTGAAGGTCGCGCACATTCCGACGATCCTCGCCTTGAACAAAGCCGATTTAACGGCAAGCGACGAGCTGGAAGGCATTTCAAGACAACTGGGGCAAGCAGGGTCTCGTGAAGTGGTAACCATCTCTGCCATCGATCGCGCGACGCTGCGACCCCTACTCGAGAAAATCGGCGAAATGCTTTCGCGCGATCTGAGTTCGGCTAACCGCGAAGACAGACAGAACCGTCTTTCGCGAATAGCGTAAAGAACACACATGGCGATCCGACCTCGTTTCACAACTCCATTCACTCGCGCGCGCGATGCAGCAATTCATTTCCTGCTTCGCCCTCTGAGTGTCTTGCAGCCCAGGACGCTTTTCCTGATCGGATTTGGTTTCCTGGTGGCCGTAACGGTGCCGCTACTGCTCGGCAATTTCAGCACCGGATTTACTCAGGAATACAGGGAAGGTGAAGTCGTACGCGAAAGTGTGGTGGCGCGCACGGACACCACCGGCGTAGACATTGCTGAAACAGAGCGCCGGCGAAACGCTGCCCGTGAAGCGACTCGTCCGCTATTCAACTACGATTCAACACGCGGCGCGACTTCCGCCCGAGCGTTTCGCGCCGCCTGGGAAGACTTGCGGCAGCAATCGGAAGCAGCTCCTACCCAGGTCCTCACCTGGAGTGGCGAAGGCGGAAACGCCGTTGGCCGCGCCATCCTTGCGCACAACTTTAGCCAGGATGATTTAGATCGCCTGGTCCGGATGATGCGAGATGTGGCCGATAAGTATATCTACGACGATGTTGACGGTGATCGACTGAGTCGCGAGATCGTGCTGGTGGATGTTCGCAACCCATCCGGCCAAATGATCATGCCGGCCCCGCGCAGCCGCATGCTTTCGTTAACCGAGGCACGTAAAGAACTCGAGCTCCGACTCTTAAGTTTTCCAAATTGGACACAGGAACAGAAGGCGGCGTTAGTGTCCGCGATGCTCCCGCTAATCCGACCGAACGTTGTTCTTGATCAAACTGCGACGGCCACAGCTCGTGAAACGGAAGCCAACAAGATTCCCAACGTTACGATCTCACTGAAGCGTAATCAGGTACTGGCCCGAGAAGGCGAGATCGTAACGCCGAACATGCTGGCGCAGTTTGCCGCCATGAAAACGACCGGGCAGGAAGGTCGCCCGTGGCATCATTTGATCGGTTTGCTGTTGATCGTGTTCGCAGTCTACTGGGCGGTGTGGAAGTTTACCGAGCACCGGAGCATGGCGTCCGTATTGTCACTTTCGCGCAACCGGGCATTCGCTCTCGTGGGTTCAGCGATAGTAGTTGAGACGGCATTAATGCGGGTAGGCTTTACACTGAGCGATGCGATCGCCAGCCGGATGACGTCGGCTCCGTTAAACGAACCGATGTTCTGGAATTTTGCGATTCCTTTTGCGGCGGCTTCACTACTTGTCGTGCTGCTGGTCGACACCCAATTAGCGTTCCTGACAGGAATCGTAACGGCGATCTTTGCAGGGATGATGGCGCCTACCGGTGTTCAAATCGCGGTCTACGCAATGATTTCATGCGCGGCTGCGGTTTACGGCATCGGGAGATACAGGGAAAGACAATCGGTCACTCTCGGGGGCTTATTCGTCGGCGTAGTTAATGCCGTGATGGCACTGGCGCTACTTGCGTATGCCGAGCAACCTTTCACCCTTAAAACGTTTCTGCTGGCGGTGGTTTGCGGATTCCTCAGTGGATTGTTAACCGCAGTCTTCGCAGCGGGTGGCCTGCCGATTAACGAGTCTCTGTTCGGGATTCTGACTGACGTGAAGCTGCTTGAGCTCTCTAACGCTGACCTCCCTGTTCTGGGGCAGTTGGCATTGCGCGCGCCGGGAACCAACCAACATTCTCATGCCGTGGGACAACTTGCTGAAGACGCGTGTCGAGCGGTCGGCGCTAATCCGTTGCTGGCCCGAATCGGCGCGCTCTATCACGACATCGGCAAGGTCGCGGCGCCGGAATATTTCGTTGAGAACCAGCAGGGTAACAATCCGCACGATCAAATGCGTCCTTCACAGAGCGCCAGAATAATTACCAGTCACGTCACGTACGGCATTAAGCTCGCGAAAGAAATCAATTTGCCGGAACAGATCGCGGACTTTATTCCACAACATCACGGCACGCGCACTCTGCATTTCTTTTTGCGCAAGGCGCAAAGCCAGGCGAAGCCCGGCGAGATTGTTGATGAGAAGGACTTTCGCTATCCGGGCCCCAAACCGCAGTTTAAGGAAGCTGCGATCATGATGCTGGCCGATTCGTGTGAAGCGGCGGCGCGATCGCTCGCACGGCCGGATCCGGAAAACATCCGAGCGATCGTAGTGAAGATAGTTGATGCAATCGTATCTGATGGACAGCTTGAAGAGTGTGACTTGACGCTTCAGGAACTGACGACAGTTCGCGAAGCGATCATCGGCGCGCTTACCGCTATTTACCACGCCCGGATCGATTATCCCGGATTCAACCCACCGCAAGTAACCGGACCGTTATCCGCGTTACCCTCAGGCGACCTGGACAGTGAAGAGCGAGGCATCAGTTACAACCGCGCTGCTGATATTCCCATCAACAAAGCGGGTGAAGTCGAAGACGAAGCGATCAGCCACACGGTTGCCAAGCGCTAAGTTCGTACCCCTTATCTAAAACTTGTCGCGCAGTTTTTGGAAGGTAGTGTTGAGATCTTCAGGAAGCACTCGTGTATTTGCGACAGTGGTCATAAAGTTAGTGTCGCCTGCCCAACGCGGCATGATGTGCAAGTGAATATGGTCCGCGATCCCGGCACCGGCAGCATTCCCAAGATTCATACCGATGTTATAACCCGCCGGGCGGTATGCTTCTCGTAGCGCCGTTTGTGCGCGCCTGGTGAGGTCCATCAATTCATCTGTGGTTTCCTTGGAAGCAGCGTCTAGTTCCGCCACATGTTCGTAAGGAACGATCATAAGATGTCCGCTGATGTAGGGATAGAGATTTAGAACTACTAGATTGTGAGACGCGCGGTGAAGAACGTAATTGTCTTGATCTTCGTCAGGATGATCCCTGAGATAACAAAGAACGCAGCCCGTTGCTTTTGAATCCGCTCCGCCTGAATCGATGTATTCGGAACGCCAGGGACTCCACAACCTTTGCAATTTGATTCCTCTGGATTACCAGGCTTACAGGATAGGCGGTTGGCGCAGCTCGTCGGAACTTACTGGAGTTGAGTTTTCAGAACCATTCGAAGCTTGTGAGCTATCGTTAATTAGCTCTTTGAGCTCTTTGCCCGGCTTGAAATAGGGAACGCGTTTGGCGGGGATGCTCACCGGATCGCCAGTCTTGGGATTTCTACCACGGCGCGCGCCACGTTCTCGAACGCGAAAACTCCCGAAGCCACGCAACTCAATTTTCTCACCCTGATTCAGTGTCTCGATAATGCTTTCAAAAACGATCTCGACTAATCTCTCGGCGTCCTTTTTTGTAAGTTCCGCCGCTTCCGCGACGTCTTCTACAAGTTCCGCTTTAGTCATGCATCACCTCGACTGGCAAGATAGCTCACGCTCGAAAAACTCCCATTAGGCTTTGAGTACATATTTAGACGGCGAGGTGTGCTCGACTCGGTACACTATCAAAAACACCCACGCGGAGCAAGGTTAAGCTGTGTAGATGCAGTAGCTTAACGGGCGGCCATCTTCTGGTTCGTATACGAAGACCTAGGACTCCTGCTTGTCTTCTGCTGGCGCCCCAAGGCCGGGAGTTTCCGCTTCGTCTTCTGACTGCGGTTCTTCAACCCGCGCCCCAGGGCCGGGAGTTTCCGCTTCGTCTTCTGATTGCGGTTCTTCAACCGGCGCTCCAGGTCCAGGAGTTTCCGCTTCGTCTTCTGGCTGCGGTTCTTCAACCGGCGCCCAGGTCCAGGAGTTTCCGCTTCGTCTTCTGGCTGCGGTTCTTCAACCGGCGCTTTATCTTCTGACTGAGGCTCGTCCACCGGTTTCACGTCAGACTCAGGCTCTGTAACAGGCTTCGATTCCGGCTCCGCCGCCTTCGGTTCAATTCTCCCGAGGCCAAAGTCGGCAAGCTCACCAAGTGACGCCATGCCACTTCCGGCTTGAGAGGAGTACACCTTCGTGTCGACAATTGGCTCATCATCCTTGCCTACTGCGCGAGCCGACAACCCGATCTTCTTGCTTTCGCCGTCGATCCTGAGAATTTTAAACTCCATCTCCTGACCCAGTTGGACCACGTCCTCCGGCTTTTCAACTCGCTCTTCCGACAACTCGGAAATATGACAGAGTCCTTCGAGGTTGTCGTCCAGTTCCACGAATGCTCCGAAGTTTGCAAATCGGGCGATCTTTCCACGGACGACATCACCTGGTTTGTGTTCGGTGACAAATCTATCCCATGCGTTTGGCTCCAGGTCTTTGATGGAGAGTGACAGACGCCTGTTTTCAGCATCGATGCTGGTGATGACGGCGTCGATTTCCTGTCCCTTCTTCAAGACTTCGCTGGGATGCTTAATTCTTCTGGACCATGAAATGTCGGAAACGTGGACCAAACCGTCAACGCCGTCTTCAATCTCAATGAATGCGCCGAAGTCGGTCAGGTTCCTCACCCGTCCATGAACACGCGTACCGACCTGATAACGCTCGTGAAGCGTCTGCCAGGGGTTATCCTGAATCTGCTTCATGCCGAGACTAATGCGTCGCGCTTTAGGATCGACACTTAAGACTTCGACTTCCACCGCGTCTCCAGGGTTGACCAGCTTGCTTGGGTGTTTCACTCGCTTCGACCAGCTCATCTCGGAAACGTGAACCAAACCTTCCACTCCGCTTTCGAGTTCAACGAACGCGCCGTAGTCCGCCACGCTGGCAACGCGACCCGGAACTCTTGCTCCCACGGGAAAGCGTTCATCAACGCTCGACCATGGATCAGGCAACAGTTGTTTATAGCCAAGTGAGACGCGTTCACGCTCTTTATCAAACTTCAGCACCTTCACCTGTATGTTGTCACCGACGCGGAACAGCTCACTGGGATTCTGCAAACGACCCCACGACATATCAGTGACATGCAACAGTCCATCAACCCCGCCGAGATCGACAAAGGCGCCGTAGTCGGTCAGATTCTTGATCTGCCCCTCGACCACAATGTCCTCTTCGATGTGCTGAAGAGTCTGTCCCTTCCGGCCGGCATTTTCTTCTTCGATCACGGCTTTACGAGAAAGGACCACGTTGGAACGTTTGCGATTAAGTTTGATGACTTTGGCTTCAATCTCCTGATTGCGCAGTGAGTCCAGGTTGCGAACTGGTCGCACATCTACCTGAGAACCCGGCAGGAAAGCGCCGATGCCATCGATGTCTACCCGGAGGCCGCCCTTAATTCGTTCAATGACGCGACCCTTAATGTTTGTGCCATCTCGATACGACTTTTCTAAATCGTCCCAGGCCCGCATCCGGACAGCATCTGCGCGCGACAAAATCGGCAGGCCGTCGGAGGTTTCCATGTTCTTAACCAGCACGTCGACTTCGTCGCCGGCCTTCACGGCCAGCACACCGTCCTCGGTAAACTCGGCTGGATTAACAATGCCTTCGGACTTGTAACCAAAGTCGATGACCACACCGCGTTCACTTATGCCGACGACAGTGCCGCGAACAACTTCACCTTCCTGCAGAGACGCCTGCTCCTGCTCAAACTGGTCGAGCAGTTGGCCGAAGTCGACGTCGCCCGCGGGACGCTGTTCTTCATCGTCCTCGGTGGTGGTGGACACTGCGGCACTCGCATCTGGTGGAGATGTATTTGTTAAGGTCGGCTGCGGAAGTTGCTGCTCGCCTGAAGGTCGGTTGGTTTCGTTGGTTTCCTGGTTGTTTAGTTGCTTTTCTTCACTAGCCATGCAAACTCCTGTAACGGTTCCCGGAAGATTCACCACCCTGGATCGTATTGGTACCTGTCAGACGACGGAGGGACAGTGCCGAGGGGCACCGGCGTCGCTTTCGTTGGTGATGATGTCGGGGATTGAAGCTTGCGAGGAGTGCGAGCCGTTTAGATTGGAAAAGGAGGTTATTATGTGTTTCGATTTCCGCGCGCCCGTAGTCACCCGCTTGGTCCGACAAATCACCTTCCGCTCACCGGGTAGGCCTCGCAATGTACACGGCTAAAGAAGCACGTGTCAAGGTGCTGACCTACCCCTTGAGCATGGGTCTAATTTTGAAATTTAATCGGGTCGCGCGACGAGGTTTTTCAACATCATCGAGTGGTGGCCGAAACGCCGTCCAGGCCACGCGGGACGACATAAACGCCGGCCGAATGTGAACCAACGAACAGAGTATTTTGATTGTGTGCATCCAAGGCCAGGGCCCAGATTCTTTGACTCGGCACACGCCGCTCTTTGGGGTCAATCCGCGCCCAGGTTGTACCGCCGTCGACTGACCGGTAAACGCCTCCGCCGATCTCGCCGGTTTGATAGGCGTTACCCACAAAGATTTCATCACCGTTTCTCGGGTTAATGAGAATGCTTGTGAAATCTCCAAACGGAAGATTGCCACCACGGCGTGTCCAACTCGCGCCATTGTCGCGCGTCATGTAAAACGCCTGCTTGGTTCCTACATACACGAAGTTTGGACGTTGGCTATTGCGAGCGATGACGTTGATAGGAGTGTCATTGGGAACACCAGAGACTCGTTGCCACGATTTGCCGGCGTCTCGCGAGACCAACAGGCCCGAGGCTGCAGTGCCGGCCCATATTGTTTCCGGATGGTTAGCATCGGCTGAAAGCGCAGTGGTTCTCTGATCGAGACCCGCGCCGTAGTTCAACTTCTGCCATCCCTGCGTTGGGTCAAAGCTGCGGAACAATCCCATGTTTGTAGCAGCGAGGAAAACCGGGCGCTGACTGTCCAGGTCCACCGTTTCCGCCAGAATGTTTACCGCGTCTGAAAGAACCACAGTCTCATTTGGATCTGCTGCACCTTGTATTCCCAGCGCAGCCAGCGTCGACTCGTCAAACTTACCGGTGACTGCAAGCTGACGCGCAGCCTGGAATCGTTTCAAACCCGCCACCGTCTTGGTCCCGGCACGGCCATCCGGAGCGCCGACATCGTAGCCGGCGGCATTTAATGCCTGCTGAGCGCGCCGAACTGTATCGTTGACTTTAACGGCAGCCGGCGAACGTTGGGTTGTGCGCCGTTTCTTACCAGTCGGCTTGGGCTCAGTCCAAACCGGCGCCCACGCTGTGCCTCTGTCCAGTGAACGGTAGACGCCCAGGTTAGTGCCTAAGTAAATGATGTTCGGGTCTTTGCTGTCCTGCAGAATCGAGTAGGTGATCAAACGCGGCGGCATGCTGCGCATCGAAGGACGCCAGGTCTCACCGTTGTCCGTGCTTAGGAACAGGAACCCTCCACCGGTCGTGGTGTTGATGGTAGCTGCGTAAATTCTATTTGGAGCTTCCCTGTCGGAGACGATGGCATTCGCAAACCTGCCGCTGTAGCCGCCGTTAGTCGGTACGAAATTTTTCCCACCGTCCTGCGATACCATCACCCCGTAGTTGTTGGTGCCGATGTAGACAGTTTGCGGACGTGATGGATGAACACTGATCGCGTTGATCTCGAGCTGGCGCGACGTCGTAACCATCCACGAGTCAGGCGCACCACCGCGTTCCGATCTCCAAAACCCTTCCGTGGTACCCGCGAAAACAACTCCCGGGATCGCCGGATGTTGCAGTATCGCGCGCGTACGTCTTGACTGCGAAGGTATTCCCTGAACTTTCCGCCAGCTGTCGCCGCCATTCTTAGTTTCGTAAATTCCGCTACAAGCGGATGCGATCACGTGATTAGGATCGCGCGGATCAATATCGATCGCGAAAATGTCAGAGTCGTCGATGATTCCGTTTTTAATGCTTTTCCAGCTCTTGCCCCCATCGGTGGATTTATAAGGCAGGTACCAAGTCCCCGCATAGATCGTGTTTGTAGTCCGCGGATCGATCGCCAGGGAACCGACGTGAACTAGACCCGGCGTCGAATGTGTGGGCAAGGTAGTCCATGAGTCCCCCGAATTATCTGAACGGAAGATTCCATTAAAGGTGCCGGCAATCAGCACGTTCGGGTTCGCGTGCGACTGCGTCAATGAATGCAGCGCTTCGTTCTTCAACTCACGGGCTTCTCGCCATGTGCGTCCGCCGTCAGTGGATTTGAAGAAGCCGCCCGCATCTTTATGTCGATGGGCACCGACGTAGAGCGTTTGCGAATCGCGAGGATCAACGATAATCGCGTCTATGAAAAGTTTTGGCCGATTGAAGTTGTAAAGCAGCGACCAATTTCGTCCAGCGTCAAATGATGTGTAGATCTGCCCGTCCAGAGTTCCGAAATAGAAGCGGTCCGCATTGTTGGGGTCCACCACCAAACTGCGCACATCGCCTCCCGGCGGGCCGTTTGTACGCCAATCCTGCGAATACTTACTGGGATCGGCAAGACTCTCCGCGGCTGCATCGTCCGCGGCAAAAGCGAACTGCACAGTAAAACCGACCAAGAGAATTGCGAGAACAACGAGATGTGGCAATCGTTTTTTCATATTCAAATACAACTACGTTCAAATTGATAGAGCGCTGGGGGGCGCGATGTTTCAAGTTTAATACAATTTCATTAATTTGTATCGAGCAACTTGCCAGAGCATTTGATGCACAGCGGTCTGTATCTAGTTGCAAACATGGGCGCTATCAAAAAGCGGAGCGGGCGATGTTTCTCAAGTATCGAGAAACATCGCCCGCTCCGGAAGGGTTCGCGTCATTTAGTGCCAGACGCGAGCTCGTTGTTTATTCCTCGTCGCGGCGAGGTCTGCGCCGTGGCGTTCTGCATTCCGGACAAGGCGTGATAGCACCATCGGTGCTCGCTACTGGCGGAGTTGCACCCGTAGGCACAATCCACAGCTCAACGGTCAGGTCTGACCGGCAGCCACCGTCGATTGTCACCAACCGACCAGCATCGATACCGCGCGTGTTAACAAGGTAATCCTTCGCGCGATCTGCTCTTGCCTGTGCCGCACCCTCACAGTTGCCGTAGGCGATGATGTAGCCTTGGGCTCCTGGCGAGTTCTGCAGTTGAATTGCGTAGTTATCGAGACGGGCTTTCTCATCGTTAAAGCGGATGTCCCCGTACTCGTCAAACTTGGTCGGACCCGGAGGCGCGCCACGAACGGACGTCGTACAAGACGCTGTTCTGGAGCAAGCCGGATCAAGTCCACCCAGCTCAAGGGTCGCAGTTACAGACTGGCCGCCGAGACCGGCAGTATCGACTGTAATTGACGAAGTCCCCTGACCGCCGGAAATCGTACCAGCGGAGACTGACCAGTTATAGGTTACGTTCGCGTCAGGCGAGACTGATGCGGTGAAAGTGATCGCTTGACCTTCGTCAACATCCGACGGACAGCTTACTGAAACAGTCGGACATGGCGGACGGCAGTTGGTGCATTCGGCAACAGTTACCGTAGTGGTTCCCGTCACGAGATGCTGATTACCGTCGTTCACTTCGACGCTGGCGGTATAAGTGCCCGGATTGACTCCTGAGAGATCCCAGTTGACCAACCGGCCTTCGCCCGACAACGTTCCACCGGTAACTGACCACGTATAGAGCAACGTGTCGTTATCCGCATCAGTGGCTGCGGCCGTTAGCTCCACCGACCGGGTCGCGCTAGGCGTACAAGTATCTGAACTTGTTCCCGGCGGACACGGCGTAGTGATTGATGCGCTCGATGCCGACACACTGACGATCGGCGCCACGTTTGGTATCGGCACGATCCGAGGATTGCGATGTCCAATGAAGAACTGAGCGATGTATCCGTGTGGATCCTCAGAGAACCTGAATCCGCGCGGTCTACCGCTTCCGTCTGTCGCTGGAACTGTCGTCGCAGGTATTACCACTATGCCACGCCCCGGAACAAAGACGTTCGTGATCTGTTGAACGCTTATATTGACGTTTTGCGGTTCAAAGCGGTCCAACTCTTGAGGATTCAAGTGGCGACGATAGGCGAACCCGAAACCCCACCATCGGGCCGGGTATATTTTGATACCGCCAAGCGCGTCAACTGGATTGTTGTTGAAAGCGTTCGGCGTGCGACCACCCACGTGCATGACAGATTTGAGTTCTCCAACCACCTGGAAATGCTCGTTAAGCGGTAGATCCAGACCGACGCCGGCCAGGAACTCATCCGGCCGATCCAACAAGTTGAAGCCGTTTGGATCTTTTGGATTGCTATTAAGGATGTAGCCGAGGTTAGCAGATAGGTTTACGTGCTCGCTGAGCCGGCCATCTGCAAACATCACCAAACCAAAATCACCAATGTCACCGCCAGGACCAGCACCCCTTTGCATCTGATTGAAGCCACTGAAGGAGTCGCCCTTGTCCATCCACCAACGATAGAACGGAATGAACCCGAATCCGAACGCGTTGTTTGGACCGGTCAGACGAATCTTTGCGCCAAAGATCAGATTATTGAAGGATGACTGTCCGTAGAGCCGGTTGACAAACGGCGCTTCTGGAAGGTACGACGGTGCGATGGTGAACGTTGCCGGCACCAGACACGCTGTCGGAGCAGGATCTGCGGGTGTTGGCACAGGACATCCGAGGATCGTCGGCGGCAGCCTTGTAGTTGCCAATACAACGCCCGGCAGAATGCTTCCTACCGGCGAACCGATTCCTGGATAGGCGGCTGCAGCACCGAAGTTACCACCGCCTCCCGATGCGGGACCCATAATGGCATTAAAGCCCGGGAAGCCGAACGGGCCTCCGGGAGTGCCAGGTCCGGTGTTGAACGCGCCCGCGGAGCCTCCAACGAACGGGTACTGAACGAACGGCTGACTAAACGCCGGCCGAAACACTGCAGTACCTGCTAACGTCCCGACAGTACCGGTGGGAGCCAACACGATTGCGCCGCCACTACCGAGTTGCGGGAACTTAAGTTGAGAGTTTGGCAGATAGAAGCTTGATAGATTGGTGGGGCTGTTAACCTTGACACCACGATACCCGACTGTATCGAAGAACAGTTCGACGTGGTCGTTTAAGCCAACATTAAAGCTCAGCGGGACTTCAACTATGTCGACGTCGCCAGGATCGCGATCAAAATTACTATAGGCGATACTGAACGTAAATTCGCCCCTGCGAATTGTCTGGCCGTCATAGATGGTGAATAGTCCCGTTGGTCCACCCACTGAACCGCCGGTGCCTACTGCCGGAGATAGATTTCTGGGATCGTCAGGCGACCGCAAGGTCTGCCCGGATACCAGCACACATAAAACCAAAGTAGCGAGCGCGGCAATAAGCGCCCTTGTTGCGAGTCTCATCGCATTCCTCCTGCGAAATGAGTATAGAAGTTTGATTATGAATGCCACCGTCGGCAAGTAGCCAGGTTCCTATTGACCGGCCTATCGTCCTTGCAATGCGGAGGCGCCAATTACAAGCTAAACGAATCGAATGCTCAGCAACCGACACAGCACCGGTGCGAAGCCACAACGAACTAACTAAAGCGTAGTTACCCGAGGATTCCAATCCGCCGCCTGAGAAAACTAAACGCACTGTATATAGCGAAAAGTGCGGTTTAGTGTCAACGATTCAGCACTCAAACCTTGGCCCAGAGCCAAAATTTCTTCACACTTGTCCGAGGTACAAAATCATGCCAGACCATACTCTACCTTTTCTATGAAATCAAGACCTTTTCATTGCTCTGGGCCAATTTGTTTATGTTTTTTCCGTCACGCATATATGCCTCTCATGCGCGTGTCATAGGCCACTCGATCTATCGCCAACATGTAGGCTGCGGTCCTTGTGTCCACCGAATGTTGGTCTGCGTAACGGCATAAATCGTTGAAGCTGGCGACCATGGTTTCCTGTAGCCTTTGGTTGATTACGTTCTCCCGCCAGAAATAGCCCATGCGGTCCTGCACCCACTCAAAATAGGAGACTGTTACCCCGCCGGCGTTCGCCAGAATATCAGGAATTACGAACACGCCCTTCTCATGCAGGACCTCATCCGCAGCCGCCGTGGTGGGACCATTGGCCCCTTCGGCCAGTACCTTACACTTGATTCGGTCGGCGTTTTGAGAGGTAATCTGGTTTTCTGTGGCAGCCGGTACCAGAACATCACAAGGCAGTTCCAGCAGCTCGCTGTTAGTTACTTTTTCCACACCCTCGTAGGCCTCGAAGGAGCGGGTAGCCTGTAAATGCTTCATGGCCGCCGGAATGTCTATTCCATTGGGGTTATAGATGCCCCCATGAATATCGGATATGGCTACTACTTTATATCCAGCCTCATGCAGGAGGAGCGCTCCAATCCCGCCGACGTTTCCCGAGCCCTGGACCACGACGCGCGTATTCTCGGGCACCATGTCAAACTTCTTAACGGCCTGTTCGATCACGAATAGAATCCCCCGACCCGTAGCCTCGCGACGGCCGGACGAGCCGCCAAGGTCGATCGGCTTTCCGGTAACCACGGCCGTGACTGTGTGCCTGGCATGCATCGAGTAGGTATCCATGATCCAGGCCATGGTTTGCTCGTTAGTGTTCATGTCGGGCGCGGGCACGTCCTTTTCGGGGCCGATAAAGTCGAGTAACTCGGAAGCGTAGCGCCGGGTCATGCGCTCGAGTTCTCCCATAGACATCTGTTGGGGGTCACAAATGATCCCACCCTTTGCTCCGCCGAATGGGACATTGACCACAGCGCACTTCCAGGTCATCCACGCTGCCAATGCGCGCACTTCGTCCAGGTTTACATCGGGCGAGTAGCGTATTCCCCCTTTGGCAGGTCCGCGCGCGAAATTATGCTGCACCCGATAACCTTCAAAAACCTGGATGCGCCCGGAATCCATGCGCGTAGGTATGTAAACCTTTAGTTCCCGGTTAGGAACGCGCATCACGGCGTACAGGTCGGGATCCAGATTGAGCAACTGCGCAGCCCGATCAAACCGGGACATCATCGATTCGAAGGGGTTCTCTTCCTTTATCTCCCTGATATCGTCCACGTATACAGTGCTTGGCACGCTCGCCATGACAATCTCCTATTCGAAAATCCTATTCTTAAACTTCGCCGCGGTCCTGGCTCAGGACCTCGTTCATGGCCCCACTTCGAAAACCCTCGACATCGATAGTTACATACTTAAATCCGAGCTCGCGGAAGCGGCGCCCCAATTCGCTGAAGACTTCAAGGCTAAGAGCACGCGTCAATTCGGACTTCGCGATCTCCAGCCGAACCAACTGCTCGTGATGACGCACGCGAAACTCGCGAAAACCCATCTCACGAAGAATACCTTCCCCGTTGTCTACCACCGAAAGTCGTTCAATTGTTACGGGGATACCATACGCGATACGTGATGAAAGACACGGGCTGGCGGGCTTGTCCCATGTCGGCAGGCCGACTCGGCGGCTCAATGCCCGCACATCGGCTTTGGTCATCCCAGCCTCAATCAGTGGACTGCGGACGCCGTGTTCGCCGGTGGCGACGCGACCGGGACGATAGTCACCGAGATCATCGCAAGTGGAACCGTCAACTACATACTCGATCGAACGCCGACTGGCCAGAACAACCAATTTTGTGTACAGCTCGTCTTTGCAGAAGTAGCAGCGCTGCGAATTGTTCTCTGTGTAGTTAGCATCTGCGAGCTCGTCGGTTTCGATCACTTCGAAGTTGAAGCCGAAGTCGCGTGCCAGTTGCAACGTCTCCGCTCGTTGTAGTGAAGACAGGCTGGGCGAATCTCCGGTGACGCAAAGCGCTCGCCGTTCCAGTTCAGCGTTGGCGATGTACGCGACGTAGCTGCTATCCACGCCTCCCGAGAAGGCGACCAGCACCGACCCCATCTCGCGAAAAATCTGCCGCAGTTTCTCTTCCCTGGCGGTAACGGCCAGCTCACCGGCTGGTTCTATACCAGTCGTTGGTTCACCGTCTTCAACCAAAGAGATGCTCACAACCTGCGCTCTCCACGAAGCAGAGACACTTTCGCCGGGCGTGTCTCGCTTCTCGATTTGATGATTGGGATTGCGCGGCAATGTTATCTCATGCATCAAGAGCAACGCAACCAGCATCTCAGCACTCTTAACGTTGATTTTAAGGAGCTTGTTGATTTGGACGCCGTCAGTTTTAGCGTGTTAAGATCGGACCACTCCTCAGTTCTTCTTCTTGCCTCTGTTGCGATTTGATTTTTCATGAATGATTCGTTGCGAAGAGTTGTTTTGTCGCGCACCGGCGTTGCCGTGCTACCGATTCTCGCGGTGTGCCTGAGCGTTACTCTTTGCTCGGTAGTACTGGCCCAAAGCGAAGAGGCGTTCGGCGACACAGGCGCAGATCCCATTAAGCTTTTTGAGCGCGGACAAAATGCTCATGGACGCGGCGACCTCATTAAAGCCCTCGAACTTTACGAAGAGGCGATTAAAGTTCGGCCCGAGTTTGCCGAAGCAGAGTTTCAACGGGCAAATGTCCTGAGCTCGCTAAATCGTAAGGCGGAGGCTGAGGCAGGTTTTCGTCGAACCATAGAACTGCGAAAGGATTGGGCACTTCCCTACGCCGCGCTTGGCACCCTTCTTACGGGAATCGGTCGCGATAAGGAAGCCGAACCACTTCTGCGTCATGCTCTTAAGCTCGATGCCAATAACGACGCCGCCCTAAGGATGTTGGCCAACATTCGTCTTCAAGCAGGTGACTCGAAAGAGGCCGTGAACCTGTCGCGTCGTGCGACTGCCAATAAAGACGCACCTCTTGCCGCGTGGCTGCTTCGCGCTTTGGCGGAACGCGCGGCCGGCGACAATACCGGCGCCCTCGTAAGTCTCGATCACATCATCTCAGTTGAGCCTCTTCACCTGTCGGCATTGATTGAACGTGCGGAAGCCCGGCTAGCTAATGGGGAGAAAGTTCTCGCTATTCAGGATCTTGCTGCTGCCGAACCTCTGATTAGAGGAGACCGAATCAGCGCATCGCGCGTTGCTGCAGCTTACGAACTTGCGGGAAAGACGGAAGAGGCTCGGCGAGTTGCGGAGTCAGCAGGCATACTCAAGCCCGCGAATGGTTCAAGTGACGGCGTTAAAGTAGTTGGTTCGCCGGAAGAAATTGAAGCCGCAAACAGCGAGGACTTCGACACGGCACGCAAAGCCCTCGAAGCTCTGCTAATCAAGAACCCGGGTAACGCAATGCTTTTGGCTCGGCTTGGCAATGCATACCGAAAGACCGATCCTGGCCGGTCCCTTGATTACTATCGGCGCGCTGTTGAGATCGAACCAAAGAACGCGGACTATGCGACGGGATATAGTTCAGCATTAGTCCAGGCCCGCCGGTTTCCTGATGCAGTCGTCGTCTTACGTCGTGTGCTCGCTGTCGTTCCTGACAACTATGCGGCGCACGCGAATTTGGCAACCGCACTGTATGCGCTCAAACAGTATCCGGCCGCATTATCGGAATATCAGTGGCTGGTGAAATCCAAGCCAGACCTGGCCATTGCTTACTATTTCATTGCCACGTCGCATGATTATCTTGGAGAATACGAGCAAGCTTTGGAAGCATATGAAACGTTTGTTTCCCGCGCCGATCCCAAAACTAATCAACTCGAAATCGAGAAGGTAAACCTTCGGCTGCCTTTGCTGCGACGGCAAATTAAAATGGGCGAGGGTGTGAAACGGAATCGCAAAGGCTAAGTCACGCAGACCTAATAATGAGTAAACCAGCAACAATGCGAGTGGTGCAGTTAATGTTAACGCTGGTGTTCAGTGCGTGCCTGGCGCCGGCGGCGATCGCTCAGGAATCGCGACCTCATCAGGACATTGCACCTCCTCCGTTAAGAGTCATATCGCGCGAAGAGCGCGCGCAGATCGATGCGGAAGGAGGTCAAAAAGATCGTGTCAAGCTCACGATCGAGCTGGCCAACGTTCATCTCGCGACAGCCGAAGACCAAACAGTAAAACAGGACTACGATAAAGCCGCGGCAGCCGCGGGCCGGTATTGGGCATTAATAGAGGACGCTTTCGAGTTTCTAAAGACGCTGAAGGCCGACAGCAATAAGACGCGAGATCTTTACAAGCGTATTGAGTTGACCTTGAGGGCCCATGGGCCGCGCCTCGCAACTATCCGCCGCAGTACCCCGATCGAATACGCAGTGTGGATTAAAGAGATTGAAGAACTGGCACGCGCAGGGCGAACAGAAGCGCTGAATTCTTTTTATGGTCATACAGTGGTCCACGACAATCAAAAAAAGTCATCCAGGAAACAGCAGGAAAAGCCAAACCCCTAACTCTCGTGGAGCAAGAATCCAATGAACACCCGAGCTTCGATAATAATCATTGCCGGTTTTCTGTTGATGCTGTCACTGCCCCAAGCAACAACCGCATTTCAGGCTCGTGACCATCTAACGCCTCAGGAAGTGGACTTAATAAAGGACACGCAGATATTGGACAAGCGGATCGAAGTGTTCATTAAAGCGGCTGACCGCCGTGTGCTCGTATTAACCGGGACTGCCGGAAATGAGAAGCAGTTGAAAAAGGATGCGGAGAAGTGGGGAGAACTGCCGGTAGGTAGGCCCGGCGAATTGATTTCCGATATTGCACGGATTTTTGACGAGGCGATAACCAACATAGACGACGTCAGCGCGCGCGATGAAAACAACCCGTTGATACCCAAGGCGCTTCGGAAGCTGGCGGCGGCCGCGACTCGAATCGTCGAACAGGTCAAACCACTGGGTGCTAAATCAACCAGCGAATCGGAGACCAATAGTTACGACCAGCTGATCGATAATGCGGACGCGATCGTTCAAGCAGCAAATAAACTGCCTCCCGACGTTGCCAAAAAAGGCAAGTCAAAAGAAGAGAAGCCCAGGACCACGAACTGAGAATCGGTCCCGGGCTCCCTCTCGTGAATACGTTATTACTTAGTTACTTCCCTTCCGAACGGCAGCGTTCACTGCCCTCGCTTCCTGAGCCAAAGCGGTTCCCGCACTATTGTCCTCTCCTTCTTCTTTAGCGCTTGCGGAAGCCTGCAGACGCGGAGATGTTTCACCGACAGCAACCAACTTGTAATCCAGTTTTGCTTCAGTCTTACCCGCGGCAGTAACCCCAGTCACGCGCCCAAACATTCCGCCAATCTTGCTGGCCTTCAATGTGGCAAGGTCCGTGTATAGGATGAAGTCACACTGCTTTAACTTACACTCCGCGTCGGCTTCGATTGCCGACATTGCGTTCAAAGGAACCGCCTCAACGTTTCCGCTCTGAAGATCGCCAATAAGACGTGCGCGAAGCGCCTCGGTCGAGATCTGCCTATCAGTCTTGTTCTTAATTTGCACGACCCCGATGCGGATAACGCCCGCGGCCTTGCCCGTACTGCGCCCGGGTTCGCTGCGATCGCTAACGTTTGACGGTCGATCAGTTGAACTCGGCGAGCTCATCTCACCGGTTGAAGCGGCCATGTACAACTCCTGCGCGCTAGCTGCTTCGGTGTACCCTGCTGGAATATCAAACAACGCCGCGTCCAGCGGCTCACGCGACAGCTCCAGCACCTCTTTTGTAGTCGTGGTAACGACCTGACCGCCCGGGCCATACATCGTCATCGTCTCGATCAATGGGTAACCTTTCTTGACGTTGCCGACGTTTTTAAATTCAACCCGATCCTGGCATCCGCCTTGCGCAGATGGTCGCCATCCAGTCTGTGCCTGCCCAATGTCGCATTGCAGTCCAAATGAAAAATCAATGTACCAGCCGTCAGTATCGATCCTCTGGTTCATCGGATTACAAGCGTCCGGCGACGACTCGATTGTCATCGAACTCTTGATGTGTCGGGCTGTGAACCCAAACATCTCTTTGCGTTCACCCGTGTCGGTGGAGGTGGTCGTATAAGTGACCAGTCCTCCCCTTCGCGTCGGCTGCGCGGTCGAAGGCGCCGGCGTTGCGGTCGCACCAGGGGTCGCCGTTGTACTCACAGTCATCATCGGGGTTATCACGTACTTCTGTGCGGTGTTACTGAGTTGAATCGTGCGCTTGAGATCGCACTGTGTGATGTTGACCATGTCCATGCCCGCGCCCATCCGCATCTCGCTACGTTCGCGCGTGCCCTTGATCATGGTGGTGCTTTCGAAGGACTGTCCGCTGGTAGTCTGCTTGTACTTTATTTTCAAGTCACTGGCGGCCGGCTTCTGCTGGGCAGGGCGCCTTGGTTGGGCGGCCGTATTAATTCCCGCAGCTGAAACCATCGTTATTAGAATTGCAAAACCCAAAAACCTTTTCCTCATGATCTCTCCTTGTGCTTAGTTATTGATGTCGACAAATTAATGTCGTTCCTAAACGTTCTAGTCGCGTGCGCCACGCAAAGTTTCAGTAGCGCGCTTCAAAGCCTCAACGATCCTGTTTAACGCTTCTCCCGCATTCGTTGAATTGCGATCGTCCAACGCCTGGCGAAAATCTGGTAACGGTTGCGCCGCGTAACCAGTATATGTGCCGGGCGCATAAATTTGATGGACGTACCACGGACGGCCGCGCAAGCCACGCGAATCAGTCAGAGAGCGCTCAACCATTATTAATGCATCGTTGATGCGTCTCAATTTGGCGACTGAGCGCGGATGCCGATCGCTGGCTTCGACACGCGAGTTCTCCATGTCCGTGATTGCTTCCCGCCTGGCTTTGTCGACCCGTTCCGCTTCCTCAGCAAAGTTTTCAATCGCCTGTAACATTGGCTTTTCATTGAAGCCGCTCGACAGGTTGCGACGTTTCGCCGTCTTCAGACTTTCATTCAAATAGTCTCGAATTTGAAAAGCATAGTCACGATAGTTAAACGGAATACCCGGCGCGTTTGCCAGCCGCATGGCGACGGTTCCCCAAAGCTGAGCCGCCATAACGTGAAGTTTGAAACCTGGGTCCCCGTGATTGCTCATCCAGTGAAACGAATCATACGCTGAATGATAGACGCCGTAATCCCCACCGAAGCCCATGTCGATTGAAGGAATCCCGAGATGCTGAAGAAACGGTGTGTAATCAGAACCGGAACCAAGCGCGCCGATGCGGGCCTCTGCGACGGGCGTGTCTGTGCCGGCCTCAGCGCTAGTCAGGTCCGGTTCCGCCGATTGTTCCCGTGCTCGATCCTGCCATTGCTGATACACGGTCTTGCCGCTCGGATTTTTAACTTCGCGGGTCGCCGCGCGAATCAACCGCCACATCGATGGCACTGATGCGGCGCCGAAGTTTGGACCGGACACAGCGGAGTCCATGTTGATGTACACCACTGCCTTTTGCTTCAGTTCGTCTGCGTGATGTTCGGCCCACTCAGTAGAACCCAATAAGCCATACTCTTCACCATCCCAACTGCACATGATTATCGTGCGCCGTGGCTTCCAACCATTTTTTAACAATGTGCCGAAGCCGCGCCCTGCTTCCAACATGGCCGTCGAACCACTGTTTGGATCGACAGCGCCAAACGTCCAGGCGTCTCGATGGTTACCCATGATCACCCAACGGTCGTTCTCTTCATTGCCTTCAATGCGCGAGATGACGTTCCAAATCTTGCGCACCTGGTAATCCATCTCCGTTTTCAAATGAACTCGAACATGTTCTGTTCCGCCTACGTGATACGGAAACGGCAGTCCGCCCTGAAAACCGTCGGGGCGAACTGGCCCGCGCAACGGCTCGAGCAAACGTCGCGCGGCTCCGTACGAAATGGGCTGCACAGGAATACGCGGGACGCCTGTCATCTGGTCCATTTTGAGACGAGGTTCACCCGGGATCGAGGGACGCCCCGGAGTTAATGGATCCCCAGGCGCCTGGAAAATGTATTGGACAGAACCGCGCTGCGCAGACTCAGCGGGTCGCCACGGCCCTTTTGGATAGACGTCGCCTTGTGTGTATCCGTCGTCGGCGGGATCAGAGTAGATGATTAAACCAACTGCGCCGTGGTCTTCAGCCACTTTCGCCTTTACGCCTCGAAAGGAATTCCCGTAACGCGCGATCGCGATCTTTCCCTTCACTTCGACGCCGGCTTTTTTCAGCGCTTCATAATCAGGCGGCAGACCATAGTTAACGTAAACCAGCGGGGCCGTGACGTCGCCGCTGGGACTATACGCATTGAATAGCGGAATAATCTTAGGGCTAAACGAGGACGGGTCTTCCGCAATCGTCGGCTCCTTCATAGGCAATCGTTCGCGCCGTTTACCGTTAATCAGTTCAACGATCGACGGTTGGGCTGGATACGGTAAAAGGACTTCATACTCGTCTAGCTCTGAAGGGATTCCATAACTTCGCATTTGATCGCGAACGTAAATTGCCGTGGCGTAATCCTCTTTGGTGCCGGCAACATGAGGCTCTGCCGTCAACCGGCGCATGTGTTCGCGGGCGGACGTGGTCACCGGTACACGACGAAAGTCATCTTCTAAACTACGCTGAACACGCGACCCTTCGGCGGTGAAACCGTCAATGATGTCCGATGAACTCTGTGATAGCGCGAAGCCGGAATGCGTCTGCCATAGCAGCAAAGCGGAGGCAATCAGCGCGACTGCAGTGCGAATGGTTTTCAATTCAATGTCTCCGGGCAAACGTCCAGCGTCGATTGCTGAAACGCTGCTAATTGTTAACGCGTGAAACCTAACACGAAAGGAACAATTGGAAGAAAGTCTAGCACGTTGAGCGCGCCTCTCCGACTGCCGCGTGAGTAACTGAAAAAACCTCGGCGAACCCGCGCGAAATTTCATTGACATGCTTTGACGTTAGTCGTATTGTTCCGCCGCTCAGAGTTACAACGCAATCCAGTCGCACTACAAATGTGCCGAGCCCGGATCATCTTGCTACAGCACGCAGTTAGTCCCTGATGTGCATCAAACAGTGGTTTCCTTTTGAATCGAAGGTAGCTACCAAACAATCAACTCTAAAATCTGTGGAGGTTAGTTATGAGTAAGTCTCTCCTTTTTGTGCTTCTTCTAATTGTGTCTGCTGTTCCGGCGTTGGCCCAGGAAACCCCGGGTCCGCCAAAAGTACTCCTCATCGTTCGTGAAGAAATAAAGCCCGGAATGATGGGATCGCATGGCAGACACTCAGCGGATTTCGTCAGCGTTTTCAACCAACTACAAACACCCAATCACCGGATCGCAATGGTGCCCGTTGCCGGAAACGAAAATGAAGTCGTTTACCTCACGGCGGCAGACTCATTTGCGGAAATTGAACGCATCAATAAGTCGACCGATCAGAAGTTGGGCGCGGCCAACGGAACCATGCGAGTGAAATTGGATGCCCTCGATAAAGAAGCACCGGCGATGCATGCCGGGATGCGAGACATGTTGGCAATTTATCGACCGGAACTCAGCTTCAATCCCGGGGTCAATATTGCTCAGATGCGTTACTTTTCAGTGACTACGACGCGCATTCGTCCGGGGTTTGACGCCGCGTATGTGGACTACGTTCAAAAACTGGTTAATATCGCGCGCCAAAAAGCGAAGCCTGACAACCTGCATATAGCGGTATTTCAAGTGATCTCCGGGGCGCCTACCGGTACGTATCTCGCCTTTCGCCCAATGAAATCGTTGGCGGAGCTGGACAATCCCATTGGTATGAAAGTGCGTGCTGCCATGTCGGATGATCAGCGGAAGGACGCTGACAAAGCCGTGCGCGAGGCGATTTTGTCCGGCGAAACCAGCACCTACGCATTCACACCAAGCATGAGTTATGTAGATAAGGAATTCGCGGCGATGGATGCAGGCTTCTGGGCACCCAAACCGCAACTGGCAGATAAACCTAAGCCAAGGAAGCGTGCTCCGAAGCAGCCACCGGCCAACTAAACGGGCAGTGGGCAGTGGGCAGTGGGCAGTGGGCAGTAGGCAGTAGGCAGTAGGCAGTAGGCAGTGGGCAGTAGGCACACTAATTCTAGTGTGACAGACTTTTTTCGTGTCGTTTCGTGTAATTTCGTGGATCAATTTCTTATACGAACGAAAAACTCGATCCACGAATCACACGAAAAAGGCGTTAAGCTTTTAAGCCTTCTGCTATCTGCCTTCTGCTTTTGCCTACTGCCTACTGCGTTCTGCCTTCTGCGCCCACTGCCTTACTGCCTTCTGCCTACTGCCTTCTGCCTACTGCTTTCTGCCTACTGATCTAATCGTGGCGTAGTGCTCGGACTGGATCTATGCGCGCAGCCCGTGCGGCGGGATAAAGAGCAGCGAGGATAGACACAACCAACGCAAACAAAATTGCGCTGGCGGTTAGCCATAGCGGTAAAGAGAAGAAGTCTACAAACGATCCGCCTTGCGGCTTCAAGACAAACCGGTACGCAAGCCGGTTTGCAACAGCGGTAATCGCCCACGCTGACAGCACGCCGATCACCCCGCCAAGAGCGCCGATCACGGCCGCCTCGACGAAAAAGATCATTTTGATTTCACGGTCTTCAGCACCGATGGCTTTCATGATGCCAATCTCTCGCGTGCGCTCCAGTATCGACATGATCATGGTGTTGGCGATTCCAAACGACGCCACCAGCAGCGAGATTCCTCCCAGCAACCCGAGGACTGAGTCGACTATCAGAAAGACGGTGCGGATCTGGTCCAACTCGTCGACGATCGAAAAACTCCCAAACCCAAGCTCTGTGATCTTTTGTCGAACTTGAGGAAGTGCAACCGGATCTGTCACCCGCACAATCGCAGTTTCATAACCCCCCTCTTCACCTTCTGCTAACACTCCGCTTTGACGCGCCAGTGCCAGTGCGACTTCTGCCCCCGGTCCGCGATGGTCCAATTGCCATCTCCGTGCAGCGGGTAGAGGGATATAAACCGCCGCGCCTGGCATTAACCCGCGCAAACCGCCCTGGCCCACACCTTCTTTAATGCGGGGATTTAAAACACCGACTATGCGAAATGTGCGCGCTGCGACCGCGTCATCTTGCGAGACTTCAGATTTGTTGTCCTCTCCTTCTCCATCCAGTGGGATACCAAAGAAATTTGATGGGCCCTCGTCTTCCGTGTCTTCGCTTTCATCTGAAGAGCTCGCTGAGCGTTTGGTAGTCAGGAACTCGATTACCTGACCGATCGCATCTTGTGGCTTTTCGTATCCAAAATCTTCGGTGAAACTTTCGGTTACAACTACTTCATCCGCCTGCTCTGAAGAGATCATTCCGCCGGCGACGAATTCCTTGAAACGCGCTGCAGCGCTTGGCACCGAAATGCCGGAAGCGAATTCTGCTCTGACTTTTCCGTTGGAGCGCATGTATAACCAGACAGTGAGGTTTGGTTGCACGTAGGCGACACCTGGTATTTTTGAAATCTCGGCTACTGCCGTGTCGTCCAGAATTCGTGTTGCTTGCTTGTCCGGGCGCAAGCGGCCGCGCCGTTCGCCGCCATCGTCATTTGCTTTGGACTGAGTTAATACTCCCGCCGTCGCGAGGTTAGTGAGACTACGTCCAAACACGCTGATCTCGTTGAACAGATCCAAGGCGCCGAAACGGGCGAGCATGTTTCGCTGCAGGCCCAGTCCAAACGAAACCATCGTGACGATTACCGCCACACCGACAACCACTCCCATTGTGGTCAGCAACGCGCGAAGCTTCGCCTGTCGCAAATTGCGCAACGATAGTTGGAGTATGTCGAAGAAACTCATGGTTGAAAGGATGAAGTAGGAAGGATGAAGGATGAAAGAAAAGAAAAACCCCCAGGCGCAAGCTGGAAAACACGAGTCGGAATCGACGTGCGGGAAAAGTCGAATGAAGCGCAATGACAAGTTCTATTCATCTTTACATCCTTCCGCCTTCATCCTTCATCCTTCCGCCTTCATCCTTAGTAAAGATGGTGTACCGCCTCAACGGTCCAATCGAAGAGGCTTGGTGTAACAACGTCCGCGCCGGCGGCACGCAGTGCTTCTTCTGAAACGGTATTCGTCACACCGAGAGTGCGCATCCCCGCGCCTTTGCCTGATTGGATTCCTGGTGGTGAGTCTTCAATTACTAAGCACTCGTTAGCGAGCAACGGAAGCAGGCGTCCCTCCCGACGTTTTTCGTTTAGTTTCTCCAACGCGATGCGGTAACAATCAGGCGCAGGTTTACAGACGCTGACATCTTCCGCGGTCACGATCACCGAAAAGAGTGGTTGTATCTGCGCGCGTTCCAAAACATATCCAGCCTCCGCCAGCGTCGCCATACTCACCAGCCCAACTGCATGGTCACGCGCGAGCGCTTTCAGGAAGGTGACGACGCCGGGAAAGAAAGGAAGCTCGCTCTCAATTAGCTTCCGATGGCGGATCGTCTTCTCCGCCAGCATGGTTCTCAGCATTTCGTCTGATAAAGTGCTGTTCGAACGCTGATAAGCCGCACGAATAAACGTCTCATCGTCCATGCCCAGGGAATTCATGTAATCCGCTTCTGTCAGCTCAATTCCCTGATCGCGAAGCAGTTCCTGGTAGACCTGCAATTGCAGACGTTCGTCATCAATGATGACGCCGTTGAAGTCAAAAAAGATTGCGTGAATCATTCTATAAAGTTAAGTCCAAGGTCTAAAGTCCAATGTCCGCAATTTAGTCAAGTCGCGTTCAGCTAGACTGACACGGGATACTCCGCAACCCTCCACGATGCATCCTCCAGCAAATCAGTTGATTCTGGGAGCAATCGAACGACTTCATTTCCCGGACATTGGACTTTGAACTTTGGACTTTCGACTCGTTCCTAATTTTTCATTCTGGTCTTCAAACAACTGCGGCAGCCGTTCGCTTTCCAGTACGTCCAACCTTCGCAAAACTTCGGCCAGTGATAGTTCATTCTTAAGATTCACCTGGTAGTCGAGGTCAGCCCTCAACCGATCTTTTTCACCCTGACGATTCTGCGACATCATGATTATTGGCGCCTGCATGCCTGCAATGATCGCCAACCCCAGATTCAACATCTGGTAAGGCGCCGGATCAAAGCCGCGGAAGAGAATTATCGAGTTGAGAGCTATCCAGAACGCGATTATTCCCATCGACGCGATAATGAATTTCCAACTGCCGCCAAACTCTGCAATCAAGTCCGCCGCGCGGTCCGCCATGGTAGAGCGACGTTCCTGCTCTTCATTGACGTTGCGCGAAACTCGTGATCGGATCAGTTCGTCTGTGCGCCGCAGCCTGTCGCTTAACGCCGCGAGCATTCCCAACGCTACATCCGGGTTCATTCGAACAAATTTCAGAAAATCCTGACGAGGCAGAACGGCGAGACGCGCGTCCTCAACCACGGTGGCGTCGGCAGACCGCTGGCGGCCATCTATTAAGGACATCTCGCCAAAGAAGTCGCCTTGCGCAAGCTCGGTCAGGGTGATCTCTTTCTGTTCCTCGTCTTTGATACTAATCCGCACGCGACCGGTCTCGATCAGATACATGGCATCGCCCGTCTCTCCTTTATTAAAGAGACGTGTGCTGGTAGTCGCGTCTTTTTCCCGCAACAACTCGCGCAGGTCAGTCGCGGCTTCATCGCTCAGCGATGCAAACAGGGGAACCGAGCGCAACGCTTCCAGCGTCATTTGACTGGCTTTAGGCACTGTTTACCTCCAACACTTTTCCATCCTTCATGAGAATGATTCGATCCGCAAAGCTGGTGGCAAGTTCGCGATCGTGTGTGACCATCAGTATGGTCAATGAATCCGTCTCGACCATTTGCCGCAGCAGTGCGAGTAATTCATGTGCACGCGTAGAGTCGAGATTTCCGGTAGGCTCGTCGGCCAGCAACACCTTGGGGCTGTTGGCCAATGCCCTTGCGATCGCCACGCGCTGTTGCTCACCGCCGGAAAGCTCGGAGGGACGATGCGTCATACGATCCGCTAATCCTACTCTTTCCAGCAACTCTGCAGCTTTGAGTCTCCGCTGCGGTCCCCGCAGGCCACCGAAAGCCAGCGCCAACCGCACATTCTCCGCGGCGGACATGGTGGGAATCAGATTGAAGTTTTGAAAGATCATTCCCACAGAGAAACGGCGATAACGAGCCATCTCTCGTTTTGTAAACGGACCTAACGGTTTTCCATCAAACAGCACCTCGCCTGTAGTTGGGTGGTCCAATCCGCCAATCATGTTCAGCAATGTGCTCTTTCCTGAGCCGGAGGTTCCCTGAATAGCAACGAACTCGCCTTCGTTGACGCTGATGGAAACGCCATCAAGCGCCGTGACGCTGGTGCTACCCATCGCATACACCTTAGAAACCTCGCGTGTTTCCAGTATCGCCATTAGAAAGTAGTCAGTAGTCAGTAGTCAGTGAGTCAGTGAGCAGTGAGCAGTAGGCAGTGGGCAGTGGGCCAGTGAGCAGTAGTAAGTAGTAGCTGGCCATCCACGACTACTGCCTACTGCCTACTGTCTACTGCCTACTGTCTACTGTCTTTTGCCACCCGCAATAGCTCAAACCGCTCCCGATCAAAACCTTTCAACTCGATCTCAAACGCGGTGGCCGCTAGACCCTCCGACTCCACTAACCTGCGTACTTCAGGATCGTCGTAGATTGCGCGTGAAACAATTATGTCTTCGCCAGTCGATAATCCTTCCAGGCGCGCAGCCAGATTAACTGTGGTCCCAAAATAATCGAGCCGGTCATTCAATGTAACCGCGATGCATGGGCCGGTGTGAATGCCGGCCTTGAGCGTCAAAGGTAGTACTCCCTCCGCCGGCGAGGCTAACAACTGTTGCGCAGTTAACATCGCCCTTACAGCAGACGCGGGTCGACGAAAGATGGCCATCACCGAGTCTCCAATCGTTTTCACCAGGGCGCCGTCTTGCTCGGCGATCACTTTCTTCAAAACATCGAAGTGCGTCATCACTCGACCAAACGCAGTGGCGTCTCCAATCTCACGATAGAGCTGAGTCGAGTGACGCAGATCCGTAAATAATATCGTCAGCGTGCCAACTGAAATCTGTTCGCCCGGACGTAAAGCCTCTTTCGAAAACAGATCACGAAAGATTTGGAGGGCGGTCACTTCCGCAGCCGTCGCCGACTGATCCGTCCACGCTCGTCGCTCCAAAATCAGAAGCTGTTCAGCTGAGGTTGCGTTCTCAAGGTGCACCGCCGAGTCAGTCGCCAACTGTAACTCCTCAACCGGCCATCCGGAGTCTGCGACAGTTACACTCGCGGCCTTCTTGCCGTCATTACTGACAACGACATCCTGGCCACCTGCAAGTTCCAAAGCCCGTAGACGATAGCGTCCGGGTTCAAGCGGAAGTGTTAACTCACGCTCACTGTGTGCCGGCATTAACTGCTGCGCGACAATATGCGGCGTCCATTGTGGACTGCCCATACAGAAATCCTGGACTTCAACCTGACGGAGCAACGGGTTCGGCCGAAACGTAAGCTCTACGAAGCGATCAAAGTTGACGTCAAAGTCTATCTTGCATATTTCGCAGTGAGCTTTTGAGCTGAGCTCGCTAAGCGTGCTGTCAGTTTCCTTTGCTCCCCGGCATAAGGGACACATAACCTGCCACTGCAAATCGAGTAGCCCTTGTCGAGTTGATCGCAGGCAAGTCTCCAGCACGGCTCGACGCGGAACATTCCAGTTGTCAGCCAGTTCATAGGGACGAATTCGCGCCAGCGAGAAGTCATCAGCAGTTTGAACAAACTGAACCAGATGGCGTACCACCGCGGCGTCACAACCGTCGGCCACTAACCGTGAGGCGATTACCTGAAAGCGGTCCAGCTCTGACGCATCAAACTTAACTTCTCGCAAAGGCAGTTCAGTTTTATCAAGTGCGAGTTCATCGTACTTTCGAAACGCGCGAGCGAACCGCTGTTTGCTGACAAAATTGATTTGCAGCCAAACTATCAAGGCGCCCAAAGCAGAGCGAGGTTTGATTCTGACGCCGTAACTGAGGTCGGTTCCGCCGTCGTCACGCGGCTCCAGTTCAGCAAGCGCTCGCAGCTCGGCCATTGGCCCTTTGCTATAACTGCGAAATACGCCGAAACGAGACGGGCGCAACCATTCAAACGGCTGCTCCTCCCATTCCACCGACATTCCATAAATCGAAAACTGTAGACGCCGGCGCGCATTTCGTAGCAACTGTTTGGTTCCGCCGGCGCGTTGAACTGTGGGAACACCCGTGTCGCGATTAAAACGATTCGTATCCGCGACAAACGGCCAGAGCTTTTCCGGGCTCGCCTTAAGGGCGTATTGCCAACGGTAATTCTGCTCGCGTAAAGCCATGGATTCCGCGCGATAGGAGTTTGTAAAACAGTCGACAGCGGGAGTTCTTTTGAGAGTCCCACTGTCGTTTGATCATTTTGGCCAGCGACCGGGCCGCCGCGGGATGCGGGGTTAGCAGTGGACCACTTCAGACTTCTTTGTATTCGGAATCAACATCCTCGGTGGAAGATGCGACCCGGTAGTTTCGGGATTGAATCTGCTTGGTGATTAGCAGGTCATCCTTCGTTTTCAGCAAGTCCGCTCGGTTGTAAACCGAAAGCTCGAAATTGTATCCATGCGTGATCGCGTCTTTGGGACACGCTTCAACGCAGTATCCGCAAAATATGCAGCGGCCGTAGTCGATGTTGTAGACCTCGGCGTAACGTTCATCGACACCGATGCGTTGTTCAGGCGGCCGCGGATCATCCTTCGCTATGATGTAAATGCATTCAGACGGACAGGCAGCAGCGCAAAGAAAACAGGCGACGCATTTCTCTCGACCGAGTTCATCGACGTGCAGCAGATGTTGACCGCGATAGCGCGGCTGCATAGTGACCGGTTCATCGGGATACTGAACCGTCCATTTTCCTTTGGGAATATAGGACAGCGTTACACCCATTCCCTGGATGATGGCTTTCGTTGACTCAATGACGTCGGTAATGATTGACATTCGTTTTAAGTTTAAAGTTACGAGTTCCGCGTTCCGAGTTTGTCGGTCGCCGGTCGTCCGTCTTCGGTCCGTCGATCAGTCTACCGGAGTTACGACAGAACCCGTAGCCTGCCAGCGTCCGTCACGCCAAACAAACTTGTCGACGAAGCGAAACTCCCTCGGCTTATCGCCAATCTGAAAACGAACCAAGCCGGTTAATGTCGCGCGATCTCCAAGCAGATCGACCTTGAGATCCTCGAATTCCCACTTCTGCGTCGACGTGTCTCTCTCGATCGTTTGTAGATATTCCGTCTTACCTTGCGTTTTTCCGTCAAGCGTCGTGCCCGCGTAATCATCAGCCAGAATTCGATCCAACTTCCCTGTGTCTGCGTTGATATTCGCGACCGTCCACTCGTGTTCGAGTTCGGTCAAGTCTGCCAACACGGCTGCTTCATCGGTCGGCGGAGTAGTCGCACTGAGTGCGCTTTCGTTCGTATTCGTCGAACTACTTTGATTTACGTTAGCGCTTCGGGAAACATTCGCATTCCGGTTTGACGTGTTGGTAGTCACCGGTTGGCGGTTCATGCGAGGAATCACGATCACAGCGGCAATGATAAGTCCGCCCACGATCAGGAACATCAGCGCCAGCAGTCCGACCACCCAGGGCCATACTCTTCGCTTCTGACCCCCCGCCAAACCAGGGGGCACATACGCTCCGGGCGGCTGATAAACCGGTGGGCTGTTTGGTGAAGGCGACTGACCCGCTCCGCTTGCGTGTGGTGAAACAACCGTTTCCTCGTCAGGAACGTCGACAGTGATCAACGGTGTGCCGTCATCAACACAAAAAGTCAGATTTCGATCCGTGAACGTTCTGTTGCACGTGGGACAGCGTTTCACTTCAAACTTCCTTCGTCGAACACCGAATCAGTTCATGGCACTCGTCAGAAACGTCAAACCGTAAATCAGAATGATAATTATCAGGAACACAAAATAAAGCGCGCCGGTGATGATGCCCGTCAAGGCCATTCCTTTGCCGCCGTACTTTCCTGGATCCTTCTTGATCAGTGAAAGCGCATAGACTCCCAAACCGATCGCGATCGGCGCCGTCACCACTCCGAAGTAACAACAAAAACCGATCGTGATACTGACGATACCGAGTATCAACGAAAGCAACGCCATATTCTTTTCCTGCGAAACGGGATATCCGGGCGGCGGAGGCGGCCTGAATGCTGTCTGCGGCGTCTGCGGCGGACTGTACACTGCAGGTGCATTTTTGCCGGGCAGGTCCATCGTTGGTTGTTCAAATGGACTGACGCTCGGCGGCAAGGAAGGATTGACGAGTGTTACCGGCGGATCGATGACGGACGTTTCAACGGCGACCAGCGAAGTGCCGTCCTGTGTACAGAAAGTCAGCCACTCATCGGTAAACACCTGATTGCATGTGGGGCAGCGTTTCATAGTTTTAATCGGGGGTTATTAGCATTCGCTCTCTTCTTAAACGAGAGCTTCAGATTAATTCTATTTGACTGAAGAAGTATGCGATTTCGATCTTCGCGTTCTCGTCGGAATCAGAGCCGTGCACTGCGTTCTCGCCGACTGAGCCTCCGAAGTCTTTTCGTAGTGTCCCTTCATCAGCGTTGGCGGGGTCCGTAGCGCCCATCAAATCGCGCCATGCCTTTACCGCGCCTTCCTTTTCCAACACCATCACTACACATGGCGCGCTCGACATGAATTCAGTCAGTCCTGAAAAGAACGGCCGCTCTCGATGTACTGCATAAAAGCCTTCAGCTTGTTTGAGCGTCAGGTGAAGCGCCTTCATCGCGCGCAGCTTAAAACCTGTATCGTTGATCCTTTGAATAATGTTACCCGAGTGCCCGGCGCGAACTGCGTCCGGCTTGATAATTGCGAATGTTAAGTTTCCCTGATCTGCCATCCATCTCCCCTTTTAAAGTTAATTTCCAGCCACAGATATTCACAGATAAAAACGGATAAAGACTGATAAGACCTTAACTTTGGTTTGGAAAGTTCAGAGTACAAGCTTCAGCTTGATTTTCATGGCCGCCAGCAACCTGAAGGTTGTACTCTGAACTTCAAACCTTTATCCGTGTTCATCTGTGGCTGCTTCGTTTCGTTATCTAAGCTGCTGAATGCGCGCCCAGCGCGTGCTTCATGCCCGTGCCGATATCAGCAGGCGACCTCACCACATGAATGCCTGCCTCTTCGAGTGCCTTCATCTTTTCGGCTGCGGTTCCCTTCCCGCCGGCGATGATCGCGCCTGCGTGGCCCATGCGCCGACCCGGCGGCGCGGTTTGTCCGGCGATGAAAGCAACGATTGGTTTGGTAACGTTGTCCTTCGCGAACGCGGCGGCTTCTTCTTCGGCGGTTCCACCGATCTCGCCAATCATCACAATCCCGTCAGTCTCGTCGTCCTCTTGAAACAATCGCAACGCGTCGACGTGTGATGTACCAACTATTGGATCACCACCGATACCAATTGCGGTCGACTGGCCCAGGCCCAGCGCAGTCAACTGGCCCACCGCTTCGTACGTCAACGTTCCGGAACGCGAAACGACGCCAACGCGTCCTTCGCGATGTATGTGTCCCGGCATGATTCCAATCTTGCACTTGCCCGGGCTAATAATCCCCGGACAGTTTGGACCAATCAGACGCGTGGTTTTGTCCGACAAAAACTCCTTCACCTTCACCATGTCGAGCGTGGGAATTCCTTCAGTAATGCAAACCACAACCGGAATACCTGCGTCGGCGGCCTCCATGATGGCGTCGGCCGCGAATGCCGGCGGCACATAAATCACTGAAGCGTTCGCGCCTGCTTCTTTTACAGCATCCGCCACGGTGTTGAATACCGGGATGCCTTCGTGCGTCGTACCACCTTTTCCCGGCGTTACACCGCCGACGACGTTAGTGCCGTAGTCAACCATCTGCTTTGTGTGAAACGTACCTTCCTTGCCGGTGATTCCCTGCACAACGAGGCGCGTAGACTTGTCAACCAATACGCTCAATGCGTGGCTCCTTATTTGAACTGATTATGAAAAATGAGCGCGAAGTATATCACGCGGTCAAATTCTCATAACACGCCCACAAGGGGTTGATTGATACGAGCGACTTATTACTGGGATCGCGGCGTCGCCCCACCGCGCCGCGTGTTGCGAAAGGATTTTCGCGCTGCGCGCTCAGTGCGGGCGGGGAGCCCGCATCCCAGTTAGTGCGTTGACTGATTCATTCCTGCCAACCTGCATCAGTACGCTTCAGGGCGGTAATCGGGCAGTCGGCCTACCCCGGTAATCGGAAAGCGAGCGCAGTTAGCCTTCGATATCCAAAGAAGACAATAAAGGTAGGAACCAGGAACGCGAGGTTTCGAAGCGCGGTACTCACTCCCAACTGGCTGGCAATGATTCCGCCGAAGCAGCCACACTCGAGTCCCTCTTCATTTCCCAGACCGTATCGGTAGTAGAGCGCGAAAGCGGAAAAGCCAATCAGGAGCAACGCAGCCAATAAAGCTCCGGCGCGCACAGTGCGCGGCCATAGAAGAAAGATCGCAATCACTATTTCCGTCGCGATTACGGCGACGGTCGCGGGCCACATCCAGCGGACTTGACTGATACCTGTTGCACTCAAAAGCTCGCCGACATTTCCCGCGAACGCTTTGATGATTGTCAGCTTTGCGCCGGCGGTAAAAAGGAACAGCGCCGCCAATCCAAAGCGACAAACCTGAACGATGATTCGACCGACTTTCTTTCGATTCATAACTGACCTATCCGCAGATTACTCAGATTAACAATCAACTCTTCGTGTTGTTTCGTGTATTTCGTGGATCGATCTTGACCTGAGACTTAAAGCGATCCACGAATTACCACGAACTAACACGAAACCAAACTTCTTGTTCAGAGCCTCTTATGAAAATATCGGTGTAATCTGCGCAATCTGTGGATCTGCTTTACGCAGCCAGGGACACTACCTTATCCGCCGCGTCTTTCATTCCACTGGCAACTGTGAAATTCATTCCCGACTCGCGAATCACTCGTTGCCCTTCTTCAACGTTCGTGCCCTCCAGCCGCACCACGACCGGCACCTGAATTCCAAGGTTCTTCGCCGCCTCAACCACACCACGCGCAACCATGTCGCACCGCACAATTCCGCCGAAGATATTTATCAGTACTGCTTTAACGTTTTCGTCAGCGAGCAGAATGCGAAACGCTGCTTCAACCCGTTCCTGTGAAGCGCCGCCGCCAACGTCGAGAAAGTTTGCCGGCTCACCGCCCGCCAGTTTGATAATGTCCATGGTCGCCATTGCCAGTCCGGCGCCGTTCACCATGCAGGCGATATTTCCGTCCAGCTTGATGTAGTTCAAATCAAACTTCGAAGCTTCAATCTCCAAAGGATCCTCTTCGTTAAGGTCGCGCAAATCCAAAAAGTCTTTGTGACGAAACATCGCGTTGTCGTCAAAGTTGACCTTCGCATCCAGCGCGATCAGCCGTCCGTCCTTTGTTAACAGGAACGGATTTATCTCCATCAACGACGCGTCCATCTGTTCGTATGCGTGGTAGAGCGACTGCATGAACTTTACTGCTTGCCCGATCAACTGCGCCGGCAGACCTAAACTAAATGCCAGCTTGCGCGCCTGAAAAGCCTGGAAGCCAATCGCAGGATCGATGGTTTCTTTCATGATCTGCTCGGGCGTTTTGGCAGCGACTTCCTCGATGTCCATGCCACCTGCCGCCGAGGCCATAAAAACCGGCCGGCCCGTCGCGCGATCCAGCACAATGCCCAGGTAAAACTCCTTATCGATAGGAAGCCCTTCTTCAATCAAGAGCACGCGAACCTGGCGTCCTTCGGGTCCGGTCTGATGCGTAATCAGATTCATTCCCAACATCTTTGCGGCGATCTCTCGTGCTTCTTCGGGACTCTTAGCGAGTTTTACGCCCCCACCTTTCCCACGCCCGCCCGCATGGATTTGCGCTTTAACAACTACCACCTCGCTGCCAAGTTCTTTGGCGGCTTTGTAAGCTTCTTCTACCGACAGCGCCACGATCCCGCGCGGCACGGCGACTCCATACTTCCGCAAAAGTTCCTTGCCTTGATACTCATGAATCTTCATTATTCCGCCTCGAGCGTTATTGATTTGTTTGATTGGAGCGTCTGGAGTTTAGCGGCACGAAACAGATGACCGCAAGCGCTTAACCGAAGCAGAGTGTTGTTCCGCTGATGTTATGGAGGTTGTCGTGAGCGAAGTAACAGTCCGGTCTCTTTCGAATCTGAAGAACGAAGTCATTTATGGTCCCGGTCGCACCATCATAGTCGACGAGCCGGTTGAGGTAGGAGGCGAAGGCGCGGGTCCCGATCCTTACACGTTACTACTTGGAGCCCTGGGCAGTTGCATCTCCATTACCGTGACGTTGTATGCAAGACGCAAACAGTGGCCGGTGGAACGAGTGACTGTTCGTCTACGTCAAAATCGTATACACGCGAAGGACTGTACCGAATGCGAGCAAAGCACGGAGGGTTATGTTCACAGGATTCAGCGTTCAGTCGAAATTGAAGGTAACCTGACCGACGAACAACGCGCGCGACTTCAAGAGATCGCGCATAAGTGTCCCGTTCACAAAACACTATCTTCAAACATTGTGATTACAGAGATGGACTAATTTACGGTGCTGAATCTACGGTGCTGAATGGCTTTGCACAAAAAATCACTTTCGTGTTGTTTCGTGTAATTTCGTGGATCGATTTTGGCGTCGTACTTTTGGCGTCGTACTTAAAGACGATCCACGAATTGGCACGAACTAACACGAAACCAGACGTCATGTGGTTTGACCTCTTACTCAGTAAAGGACTTCTTGTGCAAAGCTGTGCTGAATCTATTGCATTGCGCGCCTTTGGCGCTTCCGTTTGCGTTAGGAAATGTTTCTGGCGATACTTACGGCGGTGACGGGACGTGGCGCAGCCTGGTAGCGCGCACCCTTGGGGTGGGTGAGGTCCCGAGTTCGAATCTCGGCGTCCCGACCAATAAGAGGCAGTAGACAGTAGGCAAGAGCAATAGGCATTCAATCGATGTGATTGAAAGCCTTTATCAGTTGTTCGGAGGTTTCACTGCCTACTGTCTCCTGTCTCCTGTCTCCTGTCTACTACCTACTGTCTCCTGTCTCCTGTCTTCTGATCACTTCGGTTTCTTCGGTTGCGACTCGAGCAGCGCTAACAGTTCACGCAGTTCGGATGCTACTTTCCGCAACGCCTTCCGGTCTTCGGCCGTCTCTGCTCGCCGAGGCGGATCGTTCGTACCTGCTGCTAGCTCGTCGTTCACTTCATTCGAAACGATTTTGAGTTTACCGCCGGCGCGCAATTCGTTTGAAAGTCTCTTCTTGGCTCCGGCGATCGTGTATTGATCGTCATAGAGCAGTTCCTTAATCCGTAGCGCAATCTCCACGTCGCGTTTCCGATATACCCTTTGTCCGGCGCGATTTTTCTGAGGAGCGAGCATCGGAAACTCAGATTCCCAGTAGCGCAACACGTGCGCTTGCACACCTGCAAGTTCACAAACCTCGCCGATCTTGAAGAACAGCTTTTCAGGTATCGACACGGCAGGACGGTTCATAAATGAAACCCGCGGAACGGCTGTTCCTGACGAATTGCTGACTAGGAAAATTAAAGGAGACTAATGGCGAGATTGCCAGCAGCCCGGCGAGCCGCCATGTTACTGTCCCGTCTTGGGCGTGTCAACACTTACACTTAGCAGTGTTTAGTTAAAACTAATTCTTAAAGGTAGTCTCTGAGGTCCCTAATTTTAAGACGGTTTGATTTCTCATTAACACCGGGCTTCAGCCCGGTGATTTGAGGGCGCGTAAAAAGGGAAACCGTTTAAACGGTTTCCATTATCCAAGGATTGGGGGTCACCGGGCTGAAGCCCGGTGTTAATGAGATGGAGTTAGACGCGTCTTCCAATCTTCCTTCGCTAGACGACCTTCGGCCACAACGATATAATCCGCCTTCCATCACATCCGGTTACGGGGTTCTTCATAAAATAGTGACAACAACGCCAATTGACTTTCGCCTCGCATCACGCCTCGACGACATTGGTTTCTCCGACATCGTTAACATTCGCAATCGAATAATGAAACTACGCGCGGCCGGCGCGACCGTACATCAATTCGAAGGCGGCGAGCCTTACATGCACACGCCAGACTTCGTCAAAGAAGCGATGAAGCGCGCGGTTGACGAAAACAAGACTCGATATGCGCCTTCGTCGGGCATTCCGGAGTTGCGTGAAGCCATTGCCGAAAAGCTGCGTACTAAAAACGAAATCCCGGCGCAACAAAGCGACGTCATTGTTTTAAATGGTGGCATGCAGGGTTTGTTCGGTGCGTTTCAATCGGTTGTTAATCCTGACGATGATGTTCTTGTCTTCTCTCCGTTCTGGACTCCGATAAAAGATCTGATTGCACACTGCGAAGGACGGGCCATTCTCGTTCCTACAAGCGAAGCGCGCAAAAACGGACTGGAGCAGACACTCGCTCGCTATGCGACTGAACGTACGCGCGCTATCTATTACAACACGCCCCAGAATCCGACTGGTGTCGTCTTCACTCGCGATGAAGCGCATGCAGTTTCGCGATTTGCACAAGAGCGCGACGTGGTTGTTATCGCCGATGAGGCGTATGAAGATTTGGTTTACGACGGCGAGCATTTTTCGATTGCGTCAATTGACGGAATGTTTGAACGCACCATCACCGTCTTTACACTTTCGAAGTCCTACGCGATGACGGGTTGGCGACTTGGTTACACGGTGGCCACAGAACCCTGGATGACCGGGATGCGCAAAACCACGCTTTACTCGTCCAACGGGGTTTCGACGCCGACGCAGTGGGCCGCACTGGCTGCCTTTACTACTGAAACAGATATATTGGAAAGAAATCGCGCTGCTTATCTTGAGCGGCGCAATTTACTTTTGAAGGGACTAAACGAACTGGAACTGACTTGCGAAATACCGGCAGGGGCGTTCTACGCGTTTCCTGATGTCTCACGCATCAGCTCAGATAGTCGGGAAGCTGCAGAGATATTGTTGGACCGCGCGCAGGTGGCAACGGTGCCTGGCGTTGTGTTCGGCGAACACGGCGAAGGCCATCTTCGTTTTTCTTTTTCTACCTCGATTGAAACTATTAAGGCCGGCCTCGATTCCCTCCGACGAAATCTCTAAGAAGAATTAGCCGCAAATGAACGCGGTCTTATCAGATTCATTTCTCCGCCACAGATAAACACGGATCGACACAGATAGCTAAATCAAAGCGGGCGGTCAAACGCGGGCGTCGGATTGTATGAAACACCCCGGCTGTTTTGATTTTTATCCGTTTTTATCCGTTTGAATCTGTGGCCAATTTACCCGCGTTCATCTGCCGCTATTTCCTGGCTTGAACCCTATTCCGAAAAGTGTTCCCACCCGCCTGGCTTTAGTTCCCAAACTTTCGAGCCTTCAGAAATCCGAACTCCTTCAGACGCCTGCCTAATCTCGCCTATACGCGTGACTGAAACACCATCTACTCGCTTCGGCAAACGCACAACATTTTCAGGCGCGACGGTGAAAAGCAGTTCATAGTCTTCACCTCCATGAAGCGCCAGCATTAACGGGTCGAGTGCACGCCGGCCGCAGATTTCGGTAACGACTGTGTCAATGGGTAACCTTGAAGCTTCCACCAACGCACCTACTCCGCTCTCTTCACACAGATGATGGAGGTCAGACGACAGGCCGTCACTTATATCTATCATCGAAGTCGCGAGTCGTTGTTCGCCAAGCAGTATTCCCCAACCCACGCGTGGTTCAGGTTGAAGTTGTCGAAGTAACAAATGATCCACAGAGTTGGTTTCGCGCCGGCCCGTCGCATTTTGGTGAAGGCGCGCGCCCCGCTCGAGTAATCGCAAGCCTGCGGCCGCGTCACCCAAAAAGCCGGTCACGTAAATTTGATCGCCCGGCTTTGCACCGGACCGAAACACCTCACGCTCCGTCGGGCACTCACCGAGCACAACCGAATCAATCACTATTTTGGCGTCAGTTCTCGAAAGGTCACCGCCAATCAACTTCACTCCGAAGCGCTCTGCTAATCGGAAGAAGCCCTGGTAAAACTGATCGAGAAATTCAGATTCCCAAACATCGCTGGTAACGGCAATTGAAAGCAGCGACCAGCGCGGTCGTGCGCCCATGGCGGCGATGTCGGACAGGGAGACGGCGAGTGCCTTGTGACCAAGCAAGTCTGGTCGAGTGGTCTCACGCCTGAAGTCAATGTCTTCGAGCAGCAGATCCGTACTAATGACAACATCGCTTCGATCTAACAACTTAAAAACTGCGGCGTCATCACCAATGCCGCGCACCAGGCCAATAGACGAACCGCTGGTCGCGCGCCAGCTCCTTTAACTTCTTGAGGAAATCAAATTCGTTCATTGCGTTCGATTATCTTTGAAATGAGTCACAGATTAACGCAGATTCATACTGATAGCTAAAAGTGGTGCAGCGGCTTGACGCTTCGTAAAGGCCCGAAGGGCCGCCAGTCAGTAGCCGCGGCCGTAAGGCCGTGGATCAGAATCAAAAACATCATCGAGGCCCGAAGGGCCGGTAGTAAACTCTCTCGACTGTCGGCCCTTCGGGCCTCAAAGGATTCGTTAGGAACTTGGTCCACGGCCTTGCGGCCGTGGCTACTGACTGGCGGCCTTTCAGGCCTATAAATACCCCTCCGCTTTGGACTTTTTAACGCGCGTAATTTCTAATGGTCGGCCTCATGCTTCGATTGCGTAACACGTTAACCGGAAAGATTGAAGAGTTTCACCCGATGCGAGAGGGTGAAGTCGGCTTCTATTATTGTGGCCCAACCGTGTGGGACTACGGCCACATCGGAAACTTTCGATCGGCTGTCGCCGCCGACATCCTACGCCGTTACCTCAAGTTCAAAGGTTATAAAGTCACTCACGTGATGAACATCACGGACGTCGAGGACCGCATCATTGCCAAGTCACAGGAAGCGGGACTCACGATTGACGATTACACCGCTAAGTATATTGACGCTCTCTGGGAAGACTTTGATGCGCTCGGCTGTGAGCGCCCTGACATTGTGCCGCGCGCGACGCGCCACATTCCGGAAATGATTTCTTTGATTGAGCGCCTGCTTGATACTAACCACGCATACAAGTCTGACGGCTCGATCTACTATCGCATCGCATCGTTCCCGGAGTACGGCAAACTCTCGAAGATCAATTTCGCCGGGAATATCGCAGGCGCCAGCGAACGCATTCTTACCGATCGTTACGACAAAGAAGACGCGCGCGACTTCGCGCTGTGGAAAGAGCCGGCCACTGAAACTGAGCCTGCGTGGGACGCCTCGATTGGCCGCGGTCGTCCCGGATGGCACATCGAGTGTTCGGCGATGTCGATGAAGTATCTGGGTGAAACTTTCGACATTCACGCAGGCGGCATCGATCTGGTGTTCCCTCATCATGAGAATGAAATCGCTCAGAGCGAGGGCGCCACAGGCAAACCGTTTGTTCGTCATTGGGTCCACTTCGAACATCTGAAGGTCGACGGCGAGACGATGTCGAAGTCGAAAGGCAACTACTACACGTTTCGCGACGTTGCCGCCAAAGGATACTCGCCCACTGCTGTGCGGTACTTCCTCCTCAGCGTTCCGTATAACAAACAGATCAACTTTACGTTTGACGCGCTGACCGGAGCTGAGAAAACTGTCGCGGGCCTGCGCGACTTCCGTGCACGTTTGAGTGAAGCGAAAACCACGCCGGGAATGAATGACGCGCTCCACGACATCACTGCAACCGCTGCAAGGGAATTCGAAGAAGGCATGGATGACGATCTCAATACTTCAGTGGCGCTGGCGGTGATTCATGATCTAACGCGGGACGTTAACACCGCCATTGCTCGAAAGAAGCTTCAGGAAGAAAACAAAGCAGAGTTGTTAGATCTTCTCAGACGATTTGACAGCGTCTTAAACATCTTCGGTTCCGAGCAGCGCGAGATGTTGGACACGGATATTCAGAAGTTAATTGATGAGCGGCAGGAAGCGCGCCGCCGACGCGACTTTGCGCGCGGCGATGAAATACGGCAGCAATTGGCGGCGCTGGGAATCATTCTGGAAGACACGAAAGATGGTGTGCGCTGGAAACGGACAAAAGTGAGAAGTGAAAAGTAAAAAGTGAAAAGCAGATCACCAGACCCTCAGGCCCGAGGCCCCGTTAGTTAATAGCCACGGCCGTGAGGCCGTGGAACGGAAGCAACCTAAATAATCGAGGCCCGAAGGGCCGGCAGTCACGCATTCACTGCCGGCCCTTCGGGCCTCACGTTCGATATAACCTGCAACCACGGCCTTACGGCCGTGGCTATTAACTGATCGGCCCTTCGGGCCTCGGTATTGCGGCGTGACGCCCAAATTTCGCATCAGGAAAGCGTAAATGTCGCTCGCCTGCTCGATGGCTTTGGTCGTGCTGCTTGCGCCGTGACCCGACTTCGTGTCGATACGAATCAGAATCGGATCGTCGCCGCCCTGGGCAGCCTGCAATGCAGCGGCATACTTAAACGAATGGCCCGGCACAACTCGGTCGTCGTGATCGGCAGTCGTAATCAGTGTTGCCGGATACTTTGTCCCTGGCTTCATATTGTGAATCGGGGAATACGCATACAGTGCCTTGAACTCTTCCGGGTTGTCGCTTGAGCCGTAGTCGGCAATCCAATTCCACCCGATGGTGAACTTATGAAAGCGCAGCATGTCCATCACGCCCGCCTGTTGGACCACGGCGCCGAATAGCTCGGGACGTTGGTTAGCGACCGCGCCTACCAGTAAACCACCGTTGGACACTCCGTGAATCGCGAGTTTGTCTGGTGACGTGTATTTGTTCTTAATCAAATACTCTGCCGCGGCAATGAAGTCGTCGAAGACGTTTTGCTTCTTCAGCTTCATGCCGGCTTCATGCCACTTCTCACCATACTCACCACCGCCACGCATGTTGGCGGAAGCGTAAACGAAACCCTGCTCAAGCAGTGCCAACCTAAACGCGTTGAAGCCGGGCGAGTTGATCACGTTGAAACCACCGTAGCCATAAAGCAGCGTCGGATTTGTACCGTCGAGCTTCAGGCCCTTCTTGTGGACCAGGAACATCGGGACGCGCGTCCCGTCCTTGCTGTTATAGAAAACCTGCTTCGTCTCATATTCGCTTGACTTAAAGCCAGGTATTTCAGGCTGCCGGAACAGGGACGACTTCTTCGTTGCGATGTCGTACTTGTAAATGGTTCCCGGGGAATTGAAACTGGTGAAGGTGTAAAAGGTGAACTTGTCGTCCATGCGACCGCCGAATCCGCCCACAGTTCCCGGTCCCGGCAAAGTGATTTCATTTTCCAGTTTGCCGTCGAGGTCATAGACGTACGCGCGCGCTGCCACGTCTTTGAGATACGTGATGAACAACTTGCCGCCGACGGTGTTAACTATGTCGAGTGGTTCGGGCTTTTCCGGAATGATGTCTTTCCAGTTTGCCTCGGCAGGGTTCTTAGGATCGAAAAGGAAAACGCGGCCGTTCGGCGCTTTGTGATCGGTCCAGATGAGGAACTTGTCGCCCACATTGTCGATTACGCCGAAGCTGCTGTCCCCGATGTCAGCCACAACCGGGCTGAATTTCGCATTGGCGTCCGCCGTCTCCTTGTAAAAGAGCGCGTTGCCCTTCTTTCCTTTGCCTCTATCGGAGATCGTCAGGAATACGAAGCGCTCGTCGTCGCTCGTACCGGTCGTGTGGAAGCGCTGCGGGTTTGCCTTGTCTTCATAAACGAGGACGTCGTCGGTCTGAGGCGTACCGACCTTGTGATAGAAAACCTGATGGTTCTCGTTTTTGGTAGTCATTTCCTGACCTGCGGAGGGAGCGGGATAGCGGCTGTAATAAAAACCGTCGCCCTGCCAGGAGATGCCGGAGACTTTCACCCATTTTAAGTGATCGGACTGCTTAGCCTTTGAGTCCACATCCATCACATAGACGTCGCTCCAGTCGGAACCGCCTTGCGACACGCCGTAACCGAGGTATTTGCCGTCTCTTGAAAGTGAGAACTGTCCCAGTTTTGTTGTGCCGTCTGCCGAGAGTTTGTTTGGATCGAGCAGAACCTCCGCCGTGCCTTCCAGATCTTTCTGGCGATACCATACGTTCTGGTTCTGAAGTCCATCATTTTTTGTAAAGAAGAAATAGTCGCCGCGTCGCGTGGGGGCGGAAAACTTCGGGTAGTTGAATAGAGTTGTCAGACGCTCTTTGATCCTGGACCGATATGGAATCTGATCGAGATATGCGTAGGTGACCTTGTTTTGCGCTTCGACCCACGCAGCAACTTCCGGGGTCTTCTCGTTTTCGAGCCAACGATATGGGTCGGCTACTTTGGTCCCGAAATAATCGTCTACAACCTCAACTTTTTTCGATTCGGGGTAGACGAGCCTGGCAGCGCCTGTCGCTCCATCGGGTGCGGGGGCAGTTGCCTTCTGTCCGCCCTGCGCCTGAGTAAGCGGGGCTAACTGAGATACCGAGAGTGAAAGAGTTAACGCAAACAGAACCAGCGACAAAAGCCACCGATGAGAACTTAGGGCAGAAAAATCGATACTATCCTTCTTCATTACTATCTCCTGGGGTCATGACTAAAAGTGGAAATACAACGGAAAACTGTGGACTAACGGCCGCCTACTTTAATCCAGTTGCTGTGAAAATCAAACCTGAGTAGAAGGCTTTGATTCGCATTTCAGCTCAGAAGTTGCCGGTAAATGCAACTGGCGCAGTTATAGTCATCGGTGGTTGCAACCGATGTCTTTCGAAATTTCGCAGGTTGGGAAGGGCGGCCTGCCCCCGCTCTTTGATTTCAATAGAAAATGAGAAATGGAAAATGACCAATGGAAAATTTATCATTTGGCATTCCCATTTTTCATTTGTCATTAGAAGCCTGGAGCGGGGGCAGGCCCCCTTCCCAACCTGCGAATTTGCGTAACATGATGCAAGAAGACTCTTTCGATCCTGAGAATCCGTTTCCAGAACCGGTCAGTATTCCGATTACTGACGTCTTCGACTTGCACACAATCCAGCCGCGTGAAGTGAAACTTGTCGTAGAGGAGTATTTAAAGGAGGCACGGGAAGCTGGGTTTCGCAGCGTTCGAATTATCCACGGCAAAGGACGTGGCGTGCAGCGCGAGATGGTGCGGAAGATACTTGCGAGGACGGAGTGTGTTTCGGATTGGACTGACGCGCCCCCTGATGCGGGAGGTCTGGGGGCGACGATAGTTTGGTTTAAGTAAGTTTGGAGTTTGGAGTTTGGAGTTTAGCTTTGGAGTTGTTTGGGGTTTCGATACCTAGGCTAACGCTACTTGAACGCTGAACTCGGAACTCTAAACTCCGAACTCGAAACTCTAAACTTGTTTAAAAGCAGCCCGGTAATCAGCTCGCTCAGCCAATTCATGTCGATTGGCTTGGTTACGTAGGCGTCGAACCCTGCGGCTTTTGCGCCCTCTCGGAAATCCATTTCCTGGTGCGCGGTGACCGCGATAACCGGAACGCCATTAAACCCGTCCGCCGCCCGTATCTTCTGGGTTGCCGCGATTCCATCCATCAAGGGCAAGCTCAGGTCCATCAGAATTATGTCCGGCCGTTCGCGTTCGGCGATTTCGACTGCCTGCTCACCGTTTTCAGCTTCGACAATTAAGTAACCCAGTCGCTCCAACTCGAGCCGCATCATGTAACGTGAGTCCTCATCGTCCTCAACAATTAAAACTGTGCGGTCTCTGGAATCTTTTCCTGGCATTGGGGCGTCAACGGGCCTAGAGCAACCTCTTGGGGTTTTTGGATTATCCTAAACTTTTAATTGGATTATCGACTGTAAGTCGCGGGTGAGGTTCTGTCAAGAAACTGAAGGTTATCACCAGATTTCATCGATTTCGCAGATAAAATGAAACCTGGACAACGAAAACTGTGGTGGGTGGGCACCTCTTTTGAAAAGCGGCGCCAACACTTTTTTCGAATAAAAAGTGAACTAAAGCGCGAGTTCAGGCGTTAAAGTCTATCGAATCGTTCACTTCTACAAACCGGAGCCACCCATGAAAAGAATAATCGTCGTAGTACTGCTGGTCGGAATCGCCAGCGTCGCAGGTATCGTCCGTTCGTACACCAAAAACGGCGGCAGCCTCAGGGAATGGCCGCATTCTATTAAAGCTCAATCACCTTCGAGCGCTGAAGTGCGCGACGAGATTCGCAAAACTGTCGAGTTGTCGCCCGGCGCGCGCGTTGAGGTGTCTGGCATTAATGGCGCCGTGACTATTGAAACCTCTGACACGCGTACAGCGGAGATTTATATCGAGCGCACGGCTGAGAGCCAGGAAGCGCTTACCCGCCGCAAGATCGTGATAAACAGCACCGCTGATAGTTTGACCATCAAGGGCGAAAAGGACGGCAGCGTCCTGGGCCGGATATTCGGCTCCAACCCGAAGGAGAAGGTCACCCTCCGTCTGCCGAGGCAGATCGCTTTGGAAACGAGTGGTGTCAATGGCGCTGTCAAAGTAGGCGAGATTGATGGCCCGGTTGAAGTCAGCGGAATCAATGGCCGTGTTGACGTCGCCCAGGCTTCTGGTTCGGCCAACTTCAGTGGGATTAACGGCCAGGTGTCGTTTGCGCTGAACAGTTTGAGCAAAGGTATCGACATTAGCGGCATCAACGGCAATATCGAACTGCGCTTGAGCGAAAGCGTCAATGCCGACCTTGAAGCTTCAGGGATGAACGGAGTGGTAACTTCCGAACTGCCGAACGTCGTGGTCGACAAAACGAGCCGTGGAAACTACAACGCGAGGATCGGCAGCGGTGGTCCATCAATCTCCGCGAGCGGTATAAATGGCAACATTCGTTTGAAGGGATTTGGCAAGGAATTGAAATTGGCTTCGGCAAGCGTTAAGGGCGCAGAGTCAAAGCTGGCACGGCAATAAGAGCGTACAGATTTTATCGGGACGCTTAACGAGGCTGCGCTAGTCGCAGCCTTTTTGTTTTGGACGATAGCATTCGTGTTAGTTCGTGGATCCTTTTTCTCTGCTTGCGGCTTGCCGCCGCACAGTGCGGTGAGGCTTGCCTCACCGAGAGCCCTGCTCTTCATCTCTCTTCGCGAGGCTGAGCCTCGCGGAAAATCTAAGAAACCCCGCTTGACGGTAAGCCACAGGCTTACCGCACTGTGCGGCGGCAAGCCGCATGGCGCTAAGAACGCCGGGCGCAAAATGATTCACTAAATGCAGGCACTCACACGAAGCTCGTTTCAAAAATCTACCGGCATTCGCGTCGTCAGTGTCGGTGCGTTCCAGGCACGCAGCTTTTCGTTCCACTGCGGCACCGTGTCTTTGATAAATCGATTTACCTCAGCCATACGCTCGCGGTATTCCGGTTGAATCTCTTCAAAATATTGCTGCTGATATGGCGTCGGCGCCGCGTTTGTGCCGTCCAGTCCAAAAAAGAGCTCGCCGATTTTATTGACTACCTGCGCCTTACCCGGAAAGCCAAGGCCTTCTGAACGGCGTGCCAGCCGATCCTCCAGTGCCATCACCTGCTTGAGGTAATCGTCCAGCGCCTTCATCAAATCTTTGTCCGGCTCTTTGTTCAAGTTCTTCATAGTAGTTTGCGTGTTCTTTAGTTGCGCCTCAATGCTGTCCAGAAAACGCAGGGCCGTGTTTACCGACGATTGCATGTCCCGAAGTTTGACTTGCAAATCATACTGCGCCTGCAAGTCCGCGACGGAAACATTGATCGTCGGATCAACGCGAACTTCGACCGGCTGTTGAATCGTTTTCTCACCTAGAATTAACTTAACTGTGTACGTCCCCGGCAACACATGTGGTCCACGCGGCGGCCCGGCAAACGCAGTTTCTTCTTCCGATGGCGGTCGTCTAACTTCAGCTCCACCCAATCGTAGATTCCACGCCGCGCGATTCATTCCTCTTTCTTTTGATGGATTGGTCAGCTCCTGAACAAGCTTCCCGTTCTGGTCGAGCACTTGAATTTTGAAGGTCGACTTGTCGTCGGGTTTGTCTTTCAGGTAGTACGTAATCAACGCACCGTAAGCTGGGTTTGGACCAGTAAACAACTTGTCGCCGATACCGTATCGCGTGAAGCGCGTAGCATGGCGAATCGCCGGCCGCACCGGAAACAAATGCATGTTGCTGTTAAGAATTGCGTTAGTTGTGGTTTGAATGGGAGTGGCGTCGTCGTAAATCCAAATGCTCCGGCCGTGGGTCGCGAGTATCAGATCATTTTCACGTGGATGGACCACGATGTCGTGGACCGACACATTCGGAAGGTTTTTCAAATTCAGCGGCACCCATTCCCTTCCTCCGGTATACGACGCAAACAGGCCAATCTCAGTTCCGGCATAAAGCAGGTCCGAATTCCTGGGATCTTCGCGCACTATTTGCACATAAGCTTTTGCAGGCAGGTTTCCCGCGATCGGCGTCCAACTTTTTCCGCCGTTGGTAGTTTTGAAGATGTACGGCCGGAAGTCGTCAAGCATGTGACGGTCAAACGAAATGTAGGCAGTCTGTGCATTGGTCCTCGAAGGCTCGACGTGCGACACAGGCGAGTTGGCAGCTACGCCGGGAACGTTGCGAACAACGTTGGTCCAGTTCTTTCCTCCGTCGAGCGTCACTTGAACATTGCCGTCGTCAGTGCCGGCCCAGATCTGGCCGCGCTGCACAGGAGATTCTCCAAGCGTAATTATTGTCGAGTGATATTCGGCCGTAGTGTTTTCTACAGCCACCGGGCCTCCCGCGTCCTTGAGCTTCTCCGGATTGTTGGTCGTCAAATCCGTACTGATCTGTTCCCAGCTTTTCCCGAAGTCGGTTGACTTGAACACCACGTTGCCGCCGAAGTAGACCGTGTTCTTGTCATGCGGAGAAAGTAGAATCGGCGCGTTCCAGTTAAACCGATACTTCTCTCCAATGGCCGGACCATCGCCGCTGCCTCGCCCCCAGGGATTTACTTCCTGTTGTTCGCGCGTGCGAAAGTCTGTGCGAAGGATGTTTCCACCCTGCGATTCCGATATGTAAAGTTCAGGCTCATCAGCATGGTTAATCACGTAGAAGCCGTCGCCGAAGCTGACCATCCGCCAGTCGTCATTCATTATCCCAGCGGGTTCTCGGGTGCGGCTTGGACCAGTCCAAGCGCCGTTGTCCTGCAGTCCTCCCATTACGTGATAAAACGGCAAACGGTTGTCAGCATGGATTTGGTAAAACTGGCCCAGCGGCATGTTGTAGACCGGTTCCCAGGTTTCACCGCCGTCGTAGGTAACGGCAACGCCGCCATCGTTTCCTTGCCAGATGCGTTTCGGGTTCTGTGGGTCCTGCCAGAAAGCGTGATAGTCAATGTGAGTGCGTCCGGTTATTGACTTAAACGTCTTTCCACCGTCGATGGATTCAAACAGAGTTGAAGCGACAGCGTAGACGTGGTTCTCGTTGGTCGGATCAATTCGCACGCGCGTGTAGTAGAAACCGCGCGAAACAATTCGTTCGTTTTTTGAAACCTGCTTAAAGGTCTCGCCGCGGTCGTCTGAACGATACAAGGTCCCTTCTTTAGCTTCGAGGATTGCGTAGACTACGTTCGGATTACTGGGAGCTGCGCGAACTCCCACGCGGCCAATCAATTTCGGCAAACCATTCGTCAACTTGTTCCACGTCCGTCCGCCATCGATGGACTTAAACAGGCCACCCTTTTCACTGCCGCTGCGATGGGTCCATGGCTTTCGCTCGAAACTCCACATACCGGCGTAGAGTACATTGGGATTAGTGGAATCCATTTCCAGATCAGATACGCCGTGCTCGCGATCAACGAAAAGGGTTCGTGTCCAGGTCTTGCCGCCATCCGTCGTCATGTAAACACCGCGCTCCTCGTTTGAACCAAACGCGTGGCCTAGCGCGCCGACGTAAACGATGTCCGGATTTTGAGGATGAATCGCGATGGCAGAGATGTGCTCACTTTCGCGAAGTCCCATGTATTGCCAGTTTTTTCCGCCATCAGTCGACTTGTAGACACCATCGCCAAAGGAAACGCTGTTCCTGGTCTTTGATTCTCCAGTACCGACCCAGATCACATCGGGATTACTCGGCGCTAGGGCTATATCACCAATCGAGATCGTGCCCTGCCGTTCGAAAATCGGTTTCCATGTGACACCGCCATTGGTCGTCTTCCACAAGCCGCCTGAGGCAGTTGCTACATAGACGACGTTTGCATTGCCGGGAAGGCTCTCGATGTCGGCGATGCGTCCGCCCATGATGGCTGGTCCAATGCTGCGCCATTCGAGTCGCTCGAACGCTCTCTCGAGTGCTGTTTTGCCTTTGTCATCCTGCGCCGCCGGCGAATCCTGCGGGCTCGGTGACGGGGTAGCAGTCGGCTCCTGCGCGTGCAGCCAGACTGAACCGTGAACGGCAATGAACACGAATAGACAAATGCCCAATATGCGTCTCAACATTGATAGATTTCTCCCAGGGTGATTGGTGGCCCGGCGTTAGAAACCATCTCGCGCGGTATTGAAAGCGCGGGCCGGAGTAACAATAAAATCGGAGCGCAGAGTTTACCTATTGGCATGGCGACTTGAAAAGCTTTACCCCAGCCGGCGAAGCCGGCGCCAGAGACGTCATCGCAGATGGCGCGGAGCGATCTCATTAACCTGGCTTCAGCCCGGTGCTCATGAGATCGCTCCGCGTCGTGACTTTGAGAGCAATGCTGAAAACGGTCGCCAATTGCACCATGACTTTGTAACAGTCGCTGGACGCCCGCGCTCTCATCGGCCCACCCAAATTGAATCGGTTGCGGAAACCAGCTATAAAGTAGACACAGCAATCCCACTCAACAGGAGAATTTAAACTTGCCGCAAAGTAGACACCGAAAAACCGGGAAGGCGAAAAAACGACCGAAGGGCCTTTATCCTGCGACAAAATCCGCTCCGCCTTCTGGACGTAACCGGCAAGCACGAATTGTCGCCATAGTCGTTGTTCTGGCCATTGCGGGAACGGCAGTCGCCTACTTAATCGCGAACCGAACTGGAAACGGCAGCGGCACTGAAATCACGACAGCTTCGGGCCTGAAATACGTCGACCTTACGCAGGGAACAGGGGAAACACCTCAGACGGGTCAAACGCTGACTGTGCATTACACAGGCACGCTACAGAATGGCAGGAAATTCGATAGCTCAGTTGATCGCGGCACGCCTTACCAGTTTCGCGTCGGAACGGGCAGCGTAATTAAAGGCTGGGATGAAGGCTTGATGGGCATGAAGGTAGGCGGCAAACGTAAGCTAATCATCCCGCCGAGTCTGGGATACGGCGCAGCGGGCACACCAAGCATTCCTCCGAACTCAACACTACTTTTTGATGTCGAGTTGCTGGGCGTTAAGTAGAAACATCTCAGCGGCGTGCGCACTGTGATTTTTCTCTTGCAGTGTCCTTTCATTTGTCGAGACATGCCGACCGCAGCCACTGTCTGATACAATTGCGCCCTCTCCTACTATTTCTAGCCTTCTTGTAAATCGATTAGAAAGGGTTTGGGTGTTATGAAGAACTATCGATTTGGGAAAATGTTTTACGCGACGATCGTCTGCCTCTTCGTCGTCAGCCTGACAACGTCAGTCTTTGCGCAGGGCCGAGGACAAGGCGGAGGAGGCGGTCGGGGTTCCGGTAATGCGGGCGGTCCACCTCCCGGCGTCGGTGTTGACAGGGGATTAGGTAACGCATCATCGCGTTCCAACGGTAGGTCCGATGAAGGACTGATGAAAGCGTCAGACCGCTCAAGTGGACGGTCAGATGCCGGTTTGGAACGGGCCAGACTCGCCAGCAACAATTTAAAAGACGCTGATCGAGAGCTGAGAACGCATCCTCGCGTAGCGCATACCTTGCGAGTCAACGCTAATGACCTTCGCGCTGGCTATCAGGCCGCGCTGGTAGCAAATCCCGAGCTAAAGTTTGGGCAATATGTAGCGGCCACCAGACTTGCCCAGAATCTCGGAGGACGATTTCCGAATGTAACTCGCAACGCAATTCTGACGCGCCTTGCCGCCGGCGATAGCATTGGCGAAGCATTACGAGATCTCGGGCTTAACTCTGATGAGGCGAAGAGTGCAAAAAAGCAAGCCGAACGCGAAATAAAGGCGGCGAGAGAATAACGATACGAAGAGTATCGATTTAGATAGAGAAGAGTTACTCCCTGGAATGTGCACCCGATTCAGCGGGACGCATTAATGGGCTGCGGAACTTTCGCAGCCCTTTTCTTTTTCCAGTTAGTTGTTACGAAGGCGCTGTTCTCCAAGCCACTCACCCCCCTCTCTCGTTACTGGCTCCTGCCTCCTGCTCCTGCCTCCTGTTGTTTGCAGTGTTAGTAGGCGCAGAGTTAATCTGCTCCCACCGCAACAGGATGAGGAGAATTGGAGATGAGTGGGAACAGTTTGACGATCACCGACAATCGCACGGGAAAGCAGTACGAACTTCCCATTGAAAACGAAACGATCAAAGCGATGGATCTGCGTCAGATCAAAGTTGCGGACGACGACTTTGGTTTGATGACCTACGATCCGGCATTCATGAATACGGCGTCCTGCAAAAGCCGGATCACGTTTATTGATGGCGACAAGGGAATCCTGGAGTATCGCGGTTATCCGATAGATCAACTCGCGGAGAAAAGTTCGTACCTGGAAGTTGCATACCTTTTGCTGAACGGTGAACTGCCGAACGCCGAAGAGCTAAAAGCCTGGACTCGAAACATCACCTATCACACGTTTATCAACGAGAGTATTAAGAAAGTTATCGACGGTTTTCATTACAACGCTCACCCAATGGGAATGTTTGAAGCAACGCTGGGCGCTCTTTCAACCTTTTACCCGGACGCGAAAAACATTTTCGACGTCGACTGCCGGCAAAAACAGATTCATCGTCTCATCGCCAAAGTCCCGACGATCGCCGCTTTTGCTTATCGCCATCGCATCGGCATGCGCTACTCCTATCCCGACAACGATCTAAATTATGAAGGAAATTTCTTGAACATGATGTTCAAGACAACGGAATTGAAGTATCAACCAAATCCTATTTTGGAACGCGCGCTTAATGTCTTATTTATTCTGCACGCCGACCACGAGCAAAACTGCAGCACGCATGCGATGCGCAGTATTGGCAGCGCGCATACGGATCCATTTTCGTCGATGGGCGGCGCAGCTGCAGCGCTTTATGGACCACTACACGGCGGCGCGAACGAGATGGTGCTGCGCATGCTGAAAGAGATTGGCTCGGTCGACAAGATTCCTGATTACATTAAGCGAGTGAAAGCGGGAGAGTTTCGCTTAATGGGCTTCGGCCATCGTGTTTACAAGAACTACGATCCACGCGCGCGAATCATCAAACAGGTGGCGGACGAAGTGTTTGAAGTTACCGGCAGAGATCCTTTGCTGGACATCGCGCTGGAACTTGAAAGGATCGCGTTGGAAGACGAGTACTTCGTGAAGCGTCGTTTGTATCCAAACGTCGATTTCTACTCCGGGATTATTTACCAGGCGATGCGTTTCCCTGTTGACATGTTTCCGGTGCTGTTTGCGATTCCACGAACTTCAGGCTGGTTGGCCCAGTGGGTAGAGTTGCTGGAGGATACGGACCAGAAGATTGCCCGACCGCGGCAAATTTATTTAGGACACAAGACGCGCGATTACACGCCTATTGATCAACGTGGGAAGGCCGAGGCGGTCGGGGCTTGAAGGCAGTAGGCAGTAGGCAGTGGGCAGTGGGCAGTAGGCAGTGGGCAGTAGGCAGTAGGAAAAAAGCAGTAGGCGGTCCATGAAGTCAACCGCCTACTGCTTTCTGTTTTCTGTTTCCTGTTTTCTGCTTCCTGTTTCCTGTTTTCTCCTATGAATTGGTGCACCCAGCAGGACTCGAACCTGCGACCTTCTGATCCGAAGTCAGACGCTCTATCCAGCTGAGCTACGGGTGCATCCTTTGAAGATGGTGAATGGTAAAGCTGTCAAATTCCAAAGTCCAATCTTAAGAGTCCAATGTCCAATGTCTGGGGCACTACACGTAAATATTTCTCACTGAAGAAGTCCGCTGTCCAAATACTGATTCTGATTGCGGTGAACAGACTTTGGACATTGGACTTTGGACATTGGACTTCTCTCACTGCCCCTGAAATTCTTTCCGAATGAATCTTACGAGTTCTCGAATCTGTTCCGCAGTCAGTTTGTCCTTGAAGGCCGGCATGTCGTCCTCACCGTTCGTAATCTTATCGATTAAATTTTCGTCCGATGGTTTCCGAGCATGTTCGCCCGTAAGACTTGGTACTCTGATTTCGCGGCCCTGTCGCTGTACTCTTCCACCAGCCGCATTTTCGCCATGACATTTCGCGCACGTGTCCTTAAAGATCGCACGCGCCGCAGTAAACTCATCCGGAGCTGCATTCGTTTGTGGTGATGCAGCAGTGTTAGGTTGCGCCGGGCCAGGCGCCTCCGTCGCAGGGTTATTGCAAGCGGCGCCAATCGTTAGAGTAACGACAAGCAACAGAACAAACCTTTTAGTTCTCATTCTGATTTCTCTACAAGCGAATCTTAGGGTGGAGCTCGGCCAGTATAATGCACGCTACAGCCTCCCGCGAATTCGATGCACCTACGCTAATTTGAACTTTCCGTCTCATAACACCGCTTCAGTCCTGTTGATCTTTAACCTTTAGGCCAGGGGAAACCGTTCAAACGGCAATTACATATACGGCAATTACATATCTCGCGAATCAAGGAAGTTAAATCCGGCCGCGGTTTACGCCACATATTCTGAAAACTTATCTCCCTTCTCCCTCTGGGAGAAGGGGCGGGGATGAGGGCCTGGGACGACGATCTAAGACTTGAAGGTTTACGAGAGATGATTCCGCTCGTTGAGCGAAATCATCTCTCGTAGGTCATCGGTAAGAGAAGGCTTCACGCGTTCAAGCCCAGGCTTAGAGAGCCTGCTCGGTTGCATTCACCTCGCGCACTAGGCAGAATACTTGCGCCGTCTCCAGTCTATCGTCGGCAGTTCCAAAGCGAGTTCTCGTCGAGGCCACTTACAAAATGAGTTCAGACAAAGATACAGGCACCGCCCCGAAAAGCCCGTTGAGGCTGGCGCCGAATTGTGTTGAGTTTGAAGAACAAAAGGCCAAGCTGCCAAGGCAGTTTGTGAACTTCACCTTCTATCACGCCCGACCTGAATGGCGAGTCCTCGATGATGGCGAGAAGAAACAGTGCAAGGCGGAATTTGTTGACGCGGTGGAGGAGTTCCGGCGCCAACTGCTCATCCACACCTATTCGACTATCGGTCTGCGCACGAACGTTGACTTCATGATCTGGCGCATTGGCTATGAGCTGGATCCGATTCAGGAGATGACCTCGCGGTTGAATCACACCAGGATGGCGAAGTATCTCGAGCCGGCCCAGTCGTTCCTTTCGATGACCAAACGGTCCATGTACATCGACAAAGACAATCCTGAGCACGTTGAGGACCGGCTGCACATCATCCCAGGCAAATCGGATTACCTGTTTGTGTATCCCTTTGTGAAGACCCGCGAATGGTACACGCGCAGCGCGGACCAGCGGCAGGAGATGATGGACGAACACATACGCATCGGCACTAAGTATCGTTCGGTGAAACTGCACACCACGTATTCGTTTGGTCTCGACGATCAGGAATTTGTAGTCGCGTTCGAAACTGACAACCCGGCGGATTTTCTTGATCTGGTCCAGGAACTGCGCGAGACAAAAGCCAGCTCATATACCCTGCGCGACACGCCAATGTTCACCTGTCGACAACGAACCCTGGCCGAGTGTCTCGAGTCACTTGGTTGATGCGACAAACGAAAAAGCGATCCACGAAATAACACGAAGCGACACCAAAAGGCATCTGTTATTTCGTGGATTGTATTGTTTGTTAAACTGGAACCGACGCGCACCATTGTTCATTAGTGCCTTCATTACAAAAGCAAAAAGAAGATCCACGAATTCACACGAACCCACACGAAGAATTATTCGTGAAATTTCGTGTTATTTCGTGGATCGTTTTTTTGACGTTCATCGCCGTCTCAGCGTCACCCCATCGGCAACTCTCCGCTTCCCCTAATCTCAGCCTGGCCGCTCCACGCACCGCCGAATACCTCTGGTATGAGGCCGAAGACATGCGCGGTTTCGCCACGCAGCCAAATGGCGAACCGGTGTTGAATCCTTCCTGGCAAAATCCGCCCAGGGCAAAAGCTCCTGGCTGGGGAATGAATGGCACCGGCACTTCGGCAGAATGGTCGCAGGGCGGCGCCAGTGAATGGGGTTCCGCCGCGGCCAGCGCGGATGAAACACAAGCCACGATTTATCAGGATGTCGAAGTACCCCGCGCAGGAGATTTCAAACTCTGGATACGTTATGCCGATTGGGCCAACAGGACAGAAAACTTCGCCGTAAAAATTACCCAGAACGGTCGCGACGTTTTTCGTCATGAGTTTGGCGCCAAAGACCTGATTGATCCTCACGATGAACTGACGATGTATTGGGAGTGGGTGTTTACATGGGACAACGCGCTCGCCAAACTCGAGAAGGGCCCTGCGCGAATCTCGATTGAGATTGAGAAAGCGAGTGAGGCGCGCCGCCATGTCGACTCGGTGTTGCTAACGAACGATCTCGCATATGTCGCCGAGGGACGTCGCAAACCAGACTTCGCGGCCATGAGGTATTTGCGCGAATGGTCCAAAGCGCGCGCGCCACTATCTGCATTTACAACAGGCTCCAGCTCAGACGCAGTTCCGGCGTCATGGCAACGCCGCAAAATTGCGGGCAGCGATTTCGTGATGCCGTGGAACATCTCAACGGAGTTTTGGAAACTTTACGACAAGCCGCCGGCCGAGCGTCCGCTTTATCCCTTTCATGCTGAGCCCGTCGCAGAGTTTGTGAATAAATATAAGGGCGCACGCGACGTTCCGATTTTCAGTTCGAAGTTGGTGGTGCCGGTTATCTACATCAACAACCTTCCCGAATACTTCAAGGAGGGCAGCGCGTTTCTGCGTTACCTGCGCGAAACGAAAGCGCCGTTTGCAATCCTGATTAACTACGGCGCCGCTCGTATGCCGCCGGAGGATGGACAAGCTGCCTGGAAGCTCTTGACCGGAGAATTCAAGGATCAATTCCTTGGTTGGATTTCGGGCGAGAGCGTCGGGTTTGTTTGGGACCTGGCGGCGAAGGAATTGAAAATCTCAGGGGCCATGTCGCGCCGGGAGTTGATGGAGGCGCATCGCGTTTTCTACACGAATGCACTCACACGAAAGTGGGCTCTGACGTTTCACACTGAAGCTGGTCCAATGTGGGGCGAGCTGATTCCCGCTCAGTCCACGTCAAGTACATCTTTTGCTCATTCACTTACTGATTGGGGCGTGCGCTTGTTAGGAGTTGAGACGGCGGCCGTCCAACCGATGTTTGGCATGCGCATCGCTTTCACACGTGGCGCCGCGCGGCAGTATGGCGGAAACTTTCTCTATTACCACGCGCCAAACTTTGGAGACACTGCGACTACATTCACCAAGAGCCAGAATTTCGCCGGGCCCGATCACTTCTACCACTCTCGCTACGGCGCCACCATGGGACCGTCGCTGTCGTGGTATCGAAAGAGTTATTACCTTTATTACATGGCCGGCGCGTCGGCGATTTATCTCGAACAAGGTTTCGATCAGTTTTTTAAACCCGGACCGGGCGAGCATCCGTTCCAGCTAAACCCTTACGGACGCATTACCACCGAGTTCATGCAGTTTGTTGAGAAGCATCCGGATCGCGGGACGCCCTACACACCAGTCGCTTTCCTGCTTGACCCGGCGCATGGTTGGGAGATGACTGACTATCCGCACTGGCCGTTCGGTGTTTCACAGATCAACCGTCATGACCGCGCTCTGCGACAACTATTCGGCGTTGCCTACTACCCTGGATTGGTGGCCGAAGGCGAACCAGCCACGGGTGACCGCCAGGCGTTTGTTAACGGAATCTTCGGAGACATCTTTGACGTGCTCGTCACCGCCGACGATCAACCCTCAAATACTCAGCGTCAAACTGAGACGGCGCGCGATCCAAAGGCGACATTGGACTCGTATCGTGCCGTTGTGGTGGGCGGTCATCTGGAGTGGTCGAAGCAATGGATCCAGCGGCTCAATGATTACGTGAAAGCCGGCGGCACCGTTGTTCTTAATGCTGCGCAGATCAAAGGCTTGCCAACAGACCTGGTAGGTGTGAGGTTAACGGGAACGTCAGCTGAGTCGGACACTGCACGCTGCTCGGCTCCCGGAGAAGTTCCTCAAGATCTGACTGGACAGATGTTTCGCTACGAGAAACTGGAATTGAAAGGCGCTCGGTCATTAATAACTTCCGCGACCGGCGATCCACTTGTCACCACAAACCGCTTCGGCAAGGGCACAGTGATATTTGCTGCTTTGCCAGACCTGTTGGGCCATGACGAACGCATCGCTCCGTTCGCCGCACACATGCTGGCCCACGTGTTTAATGACGTAACGCCAGTCAGGGTTCGTGGTGATGTGGAATACCTGATCAACCGCAACGACAAGGGCTGGGTAATCACGCTATTCAACAACAACGGTGTATATAAACCTGCGCATGGGCTGGCCCAGGTTGACCGAAGCGCTTACGTGACGACGACGATTAGCCTGCCGGGAAAACGAATTCAAAATGCAGTTGATTGGATTGGCGACAAACCGGTTGAAGTGAAGAAGGTGGACGGTGAGGAAACTGTTATCGTAAGCATCGCCCCCGGCGGCGTCGCGGTTATCGAGTTGCAAGTAAAAGAGTAATGAGTGATGAGTGATGAGTGATGAGTGATGAGTGATGAGTAATGAGTGATAGTGATGTGATGAGTAATGAGTGATGAGTGATAAGTAATGAGTAATGAGTAATGAGTGATGAGTAATGAGTGATGAGTAATGAGTCACTCCAGGGAGCATCTCATTACTCATTACTCATTACTCATCACTCATTACTCATCACTCATTACTCGTCACCCTTAACTTTATCGCCCTGCTGACTATGCAGCGCTCTCTTAACTTCAACCTCCGCTATCCGCAAACGAAAGTCTGGGATTTCATCGTGTCTGTCCGTAGACTTCTGCCTGCTCGCAGCAACGCCCATTACGCGTCTTTGCAAGGCGGCGTCACCCAGTTCAGATTGCCCGCTCAACGTCAGAAGTTTCAAAACTGCGCGGCACACTTCCTCATTCTCGTGTTCTTCAATGGCTTGGATCAACGGCTGCACTTCGCCGGTTTTCGCCATCACAAACAGGATAGATAGCGCGTGATAGGTTTCTTCCCGGTTCTCGCTGATTAAATTGTCGATCGCATCAGATGCGAGGCCGGAAGCCGCGATGGCGCTCCCGATGTTTTTGCGTCGTTCAGTCGAACCTTCCTCCAGTGCGCGGTTGAACAAGTCAACGCTTTTTTGAGGTTCAAGTTTGCGTAGCGCGCGGGCTGCGGCGTTACGAACATGCGGTGAATGATCGTCAAAGCAACGTGCAATCAAGGCGAACGCGTCCTTAGTCTGTGAACGCGCCAGCTCCGCCACGGCGGCGGCTCGTTTGTAAGGATCAACGCTGTGCAAGTACGAAGAGATCGCGGGTGGGAGATCCGCCACATCCGAAAGATCTAAATCGAGCGCCGCCGTATCTGACTCGGCACTTCCGGCTAATAAGTCAATGGCAGATGCTGCCGGCTGCGTGATATCGATTGTGTCATCCGCGACTTCATGCACTCGGGGTTCGACAACCGGGCGGCGATACTCTCGCAGAGCTTCAATCTGTTCCTCCGCGCGCGTGCGTGCTTCTTCTTCGGCCTTAAAGCGTTCGCGTTCCTGTTGCAGTCTGGTTTCAGCGTGACTTCGTTGAAGAATCAGTTCTTCGAGTCGCGGGCGCTCTTCGTCCTCGAGACGACGGAACATCTCGATCTCGTCTTTAATCCGCCTTTCCTGCTCAGCCCTCGCCTGCGCTTCGACGGCTGCGTTTCGGCGCGCAGCTTCGAGCTTCGCGAGGATCTGTTCCTCTTCCAACTTGCTGGCGTGTGACTCAGCTTCAACTCGCTGCACTTTCTCGGCCACTAATCGGAACGCTTCTTCCGCGGCCCGCCGGCGCACTTCAGCTTCTTCAGTACGTTTGCGCACCTCTGCATCCGCAATCCTCAAGGTGTCGAGTTGGCTACGTATTTGTTGCTCGCGCTCTGCACGCTCTTTGGCCTCGAGTTCTGCCTTCTTGCGCGAAGCCTCGAGAGCGGCAACCCGCTGCTCTTCAGACTCACGATGCCGCCGGGTCTCTTCTTCAAGCCGCGCCTGTTCTTCCTGGGCGCGTTGCTTGGCCGCGGCTAGCTTAGCTTCTTCGGATTCAACTTTTAGATGAAGTTCGGCTTCGAGCCTCACACGTTCAGCTTCGGCTTTTGTACGGGCGTCTTCAGCCGCACGCATTCGTTTTTGTGCCTGTGCAAGTGCTTCCGCATCCTTCTCTGCTCTTTCGCGGGCTGCGTCCACTTCCGCGCGACGCGCCGCCGCTTTCTCTGTCGCGGCCTGCAGCATCGCCTGATCGTTCCGCAAACGCTCCAGCTCTCCCTTGTGCATTCTGTCTGCTTCGTCTCGCACACGCTGCGCTTCTGTCTGGCGCGAAGTCGCCGCGGCAGTCAAGCGCGCGTGCTCCACTGTAGTGCGACGCTGCTGCAATTCGTCGGCTGTCTTGTTGAGCTTGGCGATCTCGTTGCGTAAGCGAACTTCGACCGTGGCAAGACGCTCGGCCTCCGCGTCGGCTTTCGCGCGAGCGGACTGCTCGGCTGCAATCGCTTCCGCTTCCTGCTTGCGACGTTGGACGGCTTCCTCTTCAGCCTTCTTTCGAAGTTTTTCCTCTTTAAGCCGTTGCGCAGCCGCTTCTGCCAGTAACTTCGACTCCCGTTCCAGACGCCAGTGCGCTTCGTTTTCCGATTCGTTGCGTGCAGCAACTTTTTCTGACAACTGCTGCATGATCAATTCCAAACGCTGACGGACTGCGCGTTCCTCAAGTAGCAACTGTTGTTCTTCTTCGCTCGCGTCAGGATCAATAGCTGGTTGAACTTCCGCTTTTGCCGCTACGGCCTTCAGCTTGTGCGCGGTGGCTTCGGCTTTTTGGGAAGTTTGTCCGGCCGGTCCGGTCTTCGCATGCGCGTCCTCGGTTGTTTTCTGGGCCTGCTCCGTGCGTGTCGACGAAGAGTGCGGCAATTCAGTGGCAGGCGTGGCCTTCGTCTCTTTACCGGCAGACACGTCGGCTTTAGTCGCGCCTGTATGGACCACTTCACTTGCGGAACCGCGTTGAGGCTCGGAAGAGTGGGTTCCTTGCTTGCGTTGAGACTGCGCCTTCCTTCCTGGGGGGCGGAGCAACAACGCTCTTCGCTGGGGGAGATACGCTCGTCTGCTGTTGAGCGCTTGAAGGTGGTTGCATCATCTTTGATTTCTCAGTTTGGTTCCTGGGGGTGGCAGCCTGCTTAAAGGTCGGCTCCCCTATTTGGGCCAGCGCTTCCTCGGCAGCGCTGCGAACGTCCTTGTCGTCATCGAACATAGCTGCGATCAAGTGAGGTGTTGCCCGTTGGCTGCCTAGCGAAGCGATGGCTCGAGCGGCGGCCACACGTCCTGCTGAAGGACCAGCCGCGCGAAGAGTTTCAACTGCGTCCTCAAATGAGGCCTGGTCCATGGAAGGTTGTCCTTCGGCTGCGTTTTCGACGGCTGACTCCTGCGGCGGATTCTTGTTTGCGTCCTTGGGATTGTGACCACTCTGTTCCGCAGTTTGCGTCTTACGATCATCCGTTTGTCGCTTTGCATCAGCATCAGCCGCAGGTCGTTCCTGATACTATCTGCCTTGCGTTGGCTCTCATCGTTCTCAGTTTTCAACTGTCCCTTTTCTTGCCGAGCGGCCTTGTGACTGTCAGTTGCCTTTGCCTGGTCAAGCCGGCTGTTTCTCTCCACGCTGTCTCGTAGCTCAGCTTCCTCTTTGTCGAAAGCCGAAGGATCGGCGACGTTTAAGTTGCCCTGGTCCATATGATTGCCGGTAGTTGTGCTTGACGTCCGTGGTTTCCATCTTTTCTTGACCTGTCGCTGTTATTGGAACGCCGGTCCCGACTCCGCGCTCCTCAGTTGTCGCGCGGCTTTCTGGTGTTCGCTCGGCGGTCGCCGGTTGGTCCGCCGGCACTTCCTCATCGGCATGTCCACCAAGGAAATCCTTGAGCGCGGCTATCCCTGCTTTGACTTGTTCATTCACAGACGATTTAGCTTTCGGTTTTGAAGACGACACCTTGCCACCCCTCGAGTTTCCAGTTTGGCGTTCCGGGTTAAGAGTTCGGCATTTTCCGAACCCGGAACTCCGAACTCTGAACTCGAAACCTGTTTCTAACTACTGCATTTACTTAAAGATAGTCCGATTCCCGGATTTCTTCTATAGAAAATGCGTATTTTGTTAGATAAAAGGCGTTTTAACAGATGCTGAGTGTGTGACGATTTACCGTCACCCACGAGGTATTGCAGGAATTTACCGCCACCGGGGCATGTTGCAGGAATTTACCTTCGGAGCGTGTTGCAGGATTATCGCCGGGGTTGTGAAGAAGTTAGCTGCCGCGCGTCGTAATAGGACCACTCAGATCGAACGTCTGCGGTTGGGAAGGGCCCGCTTGGCCACCGCTCTTAGCATCCCTTCCCGTTTATCGCCGGTTCACTTTCGTGTATTCTCTGACCAAACATTCGAACAGGGGGCGTCAGTGTTAACTCTAATTCTTACATTCATCTTCCTTGCTTCCCCCCAGCAAATAACTCAACAATCCAGACCGGCAGAGCCTTCACAACTAACGGGCGTCTATCGAATCGACATTGCCGCAAGCGACAAGTTGTATTCCGTGGTCGCCGGCGCTTCCAGTAAGGTTCCGTTTCGCGAGCAACAACGCTTCTTCATCGACCTGGCCGTACGTTTCACGCCTCCGGACCTGCTGGCAATCGAGCAACGCGGCAGGCAAATCTCGCTCGGCTCTTCGCGCGCGCCGCGAATGACTTTCGTCGCCGATGGCGTTGCCCGCAATACACGCGCGGCTGCCGGACACCCCGTTCGCGTTCGTTTTGCCATTGAGAACAACAAGCTCGTTTTCACTTCTACCTCTACCGGCAAGGCAGAGGACAACTTCAGACTGGAGTTCGAGTCGCTCGACGGCGGCAAGCGTCTGCGTGTGGTGCGGCAGATCGCGGCTGAAGGACTGGATCAACCGTTAGTAATTCGCAGTATCTACAACAAGGTTTCAGACGTGGCCCAATGGGAGCTGTATGGCGAATCTCAAATCGCTACTGCGGCGGTGACGAATCCAAAGCCATCAGAGCCCGTCGCCCCGGTTGTCAACGACAACTCGTCCGCTGATGTGTTACGCAAGGCACTCGTGGAATGGATCGACGCGACGAACAAACGCGACATCGAGAAGCAGATGTCTTTCTATGTGCCGCGACTGCGAGCCTACTACCTGACACGCAATACACCGCGAGATTTCGTGCGCGACGAAAAGCGGCGGGTGTTTGAGACGGCGAGCGTTATCGATGTACGAGCAGAAGAACCAGAAATAATCTTTCAGGACGGCGGGCGCGCCGCGATCATGCGCTACCGGAAAAAGTATCGAATAGAAAATGGACGGCGCAGCCGGCGTGGCGAAGTCATTCAGGAACTTCGTTGGCAGCGAACTGGTGACGAGTGGCGCATTTTTTCCGAACGTGACATCCGCGTGCTGTGATCTCCTTTCCCGCGATAAAAAACGATCCACGAAATAGCACGAATAACACGAACATTCGTGCTGTTTCGTGATATTTCGTGGATCCTTTTCAAAGGTGGTCCGGAATCTTCAGCTAAAGCCAGATTCACTCAAAACTGAAAGTCTCAGGGTGAGGAAGGGTGGCTTGCCGCCGCTCTTAACTCATCACTCATCACTCATCACTCATTACTCATCACTCATTACTCATCACTCATCACTCATCACTCATTACTCATCACTCATCACTCATCACTTCGTTAGAGCAAACCCTCTGCGCCTTATATTCTTCACGCAACTCGTATCCAACCCCTTCGCCGTTCCACGTTCCACAAATTCCGTAGTCAAACGCTCGAGGCAATCAGCTCCTTCCAATCCCCCAAGGCCATGCGCGCCATCTGGAACGACAATGTGCAAACTGTTCGGCAGATACCGCGCGGCCGCGTCTCCGTTCGCGGGTGGCGTCACCGGATCCCATTCGCCAGTCAGAATCAACACCGGCGCATCTCCCTTCGTCGGCACGCTGTAGTCGCTTGGTATGGACGCGCGTGGCCAAAGTGCACACGCCTCGCGTTGCTGCCTCAAACGATAGTCGCCGAGAAACGTGTTCGCCGCGCGTTGCTCACCTTCGCCCGCTTTGATCCACGGCAGATCTTCAGCGCAGGTGATTGAAAGGTATAGACCATTGCTGCCACTGGCCACGATTCGCCGGCGAAAGTTGATTGCCGCTTCCCCCAATGGTCCAAAGTCTCCCTGCGACGCAAGGTGCAGAAATAATGGAACGCGACTGGCGCCCTGCGGACCGTAGAGCATGTATCGAATGGCTTCCGCCGCGAGATCACGCGAAAGCTTCACCTTCTTGCGTCCTGCCTGCGTTTTGTCTCCTGCCCCCTGCGGCCTGCCACCTGCCTCCTGATAGGGCACTTCTACCTCGACTGGTCCCTGCACCAGTCGATCGAGCACTGCCTTCGTCTCGGCGCGCAGGTTTGGAAACGCTTTATTGCACGCCTCATCCGCTGCGCATTCACCGATGATTCCAAGCAACGCACGCTCATTCGCCTGCGCAAAATCGAGCGGCATGTACTGGTTGGTCGGTGCGACGCCTTGCAATACCAACGTGCGCACGCTCTTTGGATGTCGCTTCAAATAAACCAACGACGCGCGCGTTCCATACGACCCGCCAAAGATATTCAGACGTTCATAGCCGAGCGCTGCACGTACCTCATCAAAGTCATCCATTGCGATGGGCGTCGTGTAGAGCGTTAGATCTGCTTTGCTTTCGAGTTGAGTACGACACTTCTTTACATCTTCGAGCGGAATGAAGTAACCGAGATAACTCTGCAGATCCGCAGGATTGAAAACGTCGCAGTTAAGCGGATGCGAGCCGCCAGTGCCGCGTTGATCAATAAACACGAGATCGCGTCGCTCGCGAAGTTTGGCGTACGCTTCGGCAATGTAGGGCGCATCTTCTGTGGCAGAAGATCCTGGCCCACCAGGAATATAGACAAACGGGTCGGGAGCGCGGTCGGCTCCGGTCGCGGGAAATACGACAATCTTAAGTTTTATTTTGCGGCCAGTTTGAGTCGCGCGATTCTCAAAAACTTCATACTCGCCACAGCGCACCTTTCCCGCAACGCGCGGAATTTCGCAGTCCGAGAGCGTCACCCGCGGACCTGATTCGCCTTGTGGCTGGGCGTGCTCTTTAAGCCTGTGAAACCGGTGAGTCTTACGTGTGCGATTACGCTAGAGCTGAGCGCAATCGCCGCCAACAGCAACACCGTTTTCTTCTTTTTCATGACGTACATAATCCTAGCACGCTGTTCTGGCAGAACGCGCCAGCGCTTCGAGTCAAACGCTGTAGGCGCGTAACTCTCTGGAGTGCGCCACGACGTCACCTGGGCTTGACCTCTTTAATTCGTTGGGTTCAGCCTGGCGCTCAACCTACAGAGCCGACCCTCGATGGGTTGGCGTTCTTTTGTTCATCGGTTAAGTCAACCGAGAACTTTTTCTGGCTTTCGATAACGTCTGGGAATAAACTGACTCTCTCAAGTCATGGATAACGAAACACATCGGTATCAACCCGAAACCTGGCGTGAT
>CAWAZW010000011.1:0-30582 GCA_963786645.1 Blastocatellia bacterium | reverse complement strand
TACTGACGACTCAAAAATGATCCACTTAGAAAAAACCTTCGACGTCGCCAAGGTCGAGCAAAAGATCGGCCCAGTCGCTGGTCACAAACAACAACTAGTGATCATGAAGACGAAGAGGAGTGTCTTGCGTGTATGTGTTGCGAACCTGATGGTATTGTTTTTAGTCAGACCGCGTTAAAAGAAGAATGATTTGATGAGTCGTTATAGTACTTATTCGCGTAACGCGCATTGTTGTCTGCTCGGCGACCGAACCGCGCCGCACGGTACTATATTGAAATGTCTGTCACCTCCCTGAGTCAGACGGACAAACGCACGGGCGCCAAACGTCTCTGCGCCGAAGAGGTGACGCTGAAGGCGCAAGGCAAGTTTGTTGTCGACTCTCCCAGCGCTGCCATACCTTTGCTGGTTTCAGACCTCCCGACGTTCCTTTGTTGGCGAGACGCTTTGCACGCCTCGGATAGAGTGCTTAAGAAATTGTTGGCCGCAGCTGATCGGCTGGTAGTTACTGAGTCGAGTTCGCAAAGCCTCTAATGAGTTGAGCAGAACGAACGAACTGTGTAATCGCGAAGCTTACGGCGAGATCGGTGTTAGCGATCTCAACTGGGAACGCTTAACCCTGTGGCGCGCACTCCTGGCAGACTTCTACGACGTGCCAGGCTATCAACCGTCGCTGGATCGAATCGAATCTGTGCGGATTGATTTTGTTGCACCCTACTCCGACGATGCCGAAGTTGCGCCACAGGCACTGCTGATTGCGGAAATGGTCGGCCAGCAGGTTGGGATGGACCATCACGCCCCGACGCGACAAAGTCAAAAATGTTCACATTTGATTCCCCGAACGATCGAATCATCATGGTGGAACTCAATAGCACTAAAAGGGAAGGGCGCAAACCAGGGCGACTGGTCGACGTCGAGCTTCTGTCAAATGGTTTTTCACCTGCCACGTTCGTTGTTACTCGCAGCTCTGACAATCGACACATTCTTGCGGAGGCGCACATATTGGTTTGCTCTGCAACGCGGAAGATTATTGCCAGTAAGAAATCGCACCACCGCCCAATTGCTGGCACGAGAGATGGAAATCCTTTCCCATGATCGTGTCTATCATGATGCGCTGGCTATGGCTTGCCAGTCGGCGGGCAAATCCAAATGCAAGGACGAACCGGTTTCTTGTTCGGGCGGAATGGCGTGTGAATGTCGCCATCGTCGATGGGGTTCTGAGCGTTCTGCAGCTTTCGCGCTATCGCTGCTGAGAAGTGGTGGAAATTTGGGACTCGGCAACATGGAGATTCGCAATCGGATCCGTGCGACGCAAAATCGCGCCGCCGCGCCGCACGATCGAGAGATCGAACTCGCCACGATACGCGACCGAGAAAAGCTGCGAACTTAGTAATGCGAGGAAGGCATCCGCCACGACACCCCGCTATCCGTGCTGTGAAGAACCCGCCCTCGATTGCCCGTCACGATCACATCATTAGGTCCGCTGGCCGCCACCGCGAAAAAGTTTGTTGTTAACCCCGCTCTCGACGTCGATCCAGGTGGCTCCGCCGTCGTCGGTGCGCAAAACAGCTCCTTGGGCGCCAACGGCGTAGCCTCTCAATGAATTGGTGAAGGTGACCGCATACAACCATTCGCGTAGGTTTCTATCCATTCGTTTCCAGTTTTCCCCGCCGTCCTCTGTGCGCAGGATCGCTCCATTTGGACCAATAGCTACTCCTCGCAGCGGTGCTCGATAAAACTTACGTCTTCAAGCGACTCAGCGCGCTTCGAAACGTTGCAGGTGCCACGTGCCTCCTCCGTCGGTGGTACGCAGGATTACTCCGCGCGCGCCAACGGCCCAACCATGTTGGGTAGAAACAAAGTGAAGGCTGAAGAGTTCCTCCTTTCGCTTCGATTGGAAGCCTCTCCCAACCAATGCCACCATTCACGGAGCGGATTAGCGTTCCCCGGATGCGGTCCGCAAAGCCCGACTCTCTGGTTCAGGAACCAGATGGCGTTTAGCCCCTTAAAGTCATACCGGACGGTCGGACCGTCGAATTTTTCCCTCCAGAACTTGTGTAGAGAATTTTTCCGCGCCCCGACTGACGGCCCAACCATGAGAATTATCCAGGAAGAAAATATCCTCATAGATCTCTCCCATGTCCACTCCTCAGTCAGGCGCTGCCAGGAGTGTCCGCCATCGTCTGTACGACTACCACGCCGCTCCCCAACCGCCGCCCCACCGACAATCGCATCGGCAAGCTCAATGTCGTCAGCTTCGGACTGGTCCGCACGCTTACCGGTAACCATATCGTCCTGCGATCCGCGGTCATCGATACCACGCCATTGTCGCCAGCCGCCCAGCCATGGGTTTCGTCAGTGAAATGCACGGAAAAGAGATCCGTCGTCACTAGTGCGTTTAAAGGACGCCACGTCGTGCCGCCGTCGTCAGTCACGAGCAGCGTGCCCTGGTATCCAACTACAACGGCGCGTTTCGCCGAGACGAACGCAACCCCTGACAGAGTTTTACTGCTGAGACCAGGATGCGCTTTCCAGTCTGACCCGCCGTTGTTCGTGGTTAAGAGTGTGCCCCGTGAGCCAACTGCGATGCCGGATTTTGAGTTCAGGAACACAATTGAGAACAGATGAGCGGTGGTATGTGAATTCTGAGACTTCCACGTTAGGCCACCATCCGTTGTCGCCAGGAGCGCGCCGAAGCTTCCCGCGGCCCAACCCATTTTTGGGTTGTCAGCCGCAAAGGTTACAGAAAAAAGATGATCGCGACTGCCGGTAGTGCGTGCCACCCATCTGCTGCCTCCATTTTTTGTCGTCAGGATTGTTCCGCCGGCCCCGGATATGAAAGTTTGCGACTTGTTCTGTACGTACAAACCGTAGAGCGTAGTCCTCACCGGAGATAACTGCGACTCCCATTCGAAGCCTCCATCGTCAGTCCGTAGAATCGCCCCGTCGCCGCCGATGGCCCAACCGTGTCGCTGATCTGAAGCAAACCTGATCGAGTTGAGGGTGTTGCCCTGCGGGAGTGGGTTTTGCCACTGCCAACCTGGTGACGGTATCTGGGCCATGATTCGCCCGGGCAGAACGATCCCAAGGCAAAGGAAACCAAGAAAACATGCGGCAGTGAAAGCCACGATAAATCTGGTTATTGGGTGAGCAACAGGCATTATTACCGCGCGAATTTAGGTATTGTGGAAGACGCTTTATTTCCGAAGCCGGCTTTAGAAGGTCATGATTATAAGGATCAACGAGCTCGAAGCGAAATCGCTAAGTCCGAAGTAGGAGTGGTATCGCCTATTTAATTACCGGCGCACGGTATCGTCGATCGACCCGCCAACCACCTGGGCCGCGCCTCACCTTGGCGAGCGTTAACGCATGAGCTCTCCCACATGAAAGCCAGCGCCCGCCTGCATGCCGGTGCCCGCGGTTTTCGTTATCTTTCTCCAACGACAATTCGAAGGACTCAGTTATGGCTGCCGGTTCTCCCTGAGGACTCGTACCTTCGGAGCTCTCGGTATACTTTACGTTCACAAAAGCGACATCCAATTTGAGTGCTGATACCGGCAAAACCTGATCGGAGCAAATGACTATCTCGTTGCCGTCGCAGTCCAGAGCCATGCCGGCGCTGATTTTGATCTTGCCTGCGTCTGTAGAGACGTTAAGTCCAAACACAATTCCAAAGCCGTGCAGGCTACGATTATGGCGCTTCGATTTTTCAAGAAAGTAAGTTTGTTCCTGCGTGAGGTCGTCGACGGTCAGCAGCTTCCCGTAAAAGAAGTTAGGTCGTGTTAACGGTCGTGAGTTAGACATATGGACCAGCGATCCGAAGGTTCGCTATTCAGTTATCACTTCTAAGGGATCAACGTCCCCTACCTTATCGATCGCGTCACGTAAAACGTCTTCATCTACCTGACCCTTAGCAGCGATTCGGCGAGCCGCACGATCCGTGGCCTCTTGAATCACGTGGCCTGAGTGACCTCGCGTCCATTCCCATTTCACGCGATGTTTCTCCGCCGCCTGGTCCAGTTTTTCCCACCAATCGTGATTCGTTTTGCGACGAAAGCGGCCGCTCATCGTCTCCACGACGTAACGTGAATCGGTGAAGAGATGAACATCACATGGTTCACGAAGCGACTTCAAACCGAGGGTTGCTGCTGCAACTTCTGCTTGCTGGTTGGTTGCCTGGCCCAGGTAAGAACCCACAGCTCGCCATACACCTTTATAGCCGAGCAATGCTACCGCCGCGGCGCGAGTGGACGTTTGCCCGTTTCCCAAACTCGAGCCATCGCAGAAGATCGTCACGCTCTTGCGACGGGGCGTTTTTTCCGTCTTTAAAGTCACCTAGTCGTTTACTTTTAGCACTGCCAGGAACGCTTCCTGCGGAATCTCAACGCGGCCGACTTTCTTCATGCGCTTCTTGCCTTCCTTCTGCTTTTCCAGCAGCTTCCGTTTGCGCGTTATATCACCGCCGTAACACTTGGCGATTACGTTCTTGCCCAGCGCTTTAACGGTCTCTCGAGCGACAACCTTGGCGCCAATGGCTGCTTGAATCGGCACTTCGAATAGTTGCCGGGGAATCAGCTCTTTCATCTTCACGGCCAGCGCGCGGCCTTTGGCCATTGCTGTCGAGCGGTGAAGCACGAGCGATAACGCATCGACCGGCTCACCTGCAACCAGCACATCGAGCTTCACAAGATCACTCTCCCAATAGCCCGCAAGGTGGTAATCCAGTGAAGCATAACCGCGCGAAGTTGATTTCAAGCGGTCGTAGAAGTCGAGCACAATCTCATTCAAAGGCAATTCGTACGTTAACATCACGCGAGTGGATGTGATGTATTCGAATCCCTTCTGCACGCCGCGCTTTTCTTCCAGCAACGCCAGTATTCCGCCCAGATGCTCCTCCGGCGTCAGAATCGTGGCGCGAATTGCCGGCTCCTCAATCTTTGCTAGTCGCCCGGGCTCTGGCATCTTCGCAGGGGAATCTATCTCCGTTACTTCGCCGTCAGTGGTGGTAACGATGTAGCGCACACCCGGAGCCGTAGTAATAAGATCAAGATCAAACTCACGTTCGAGCCGCTCCTGCACGATCTCCATGTGGAGCAGTCCGAGAAACCCGCAACGGAATCCGAATCCCAGGGCCGTCGACGATTCCGGCTCATAAAAAAACGACGCGTCATTCAAACGCAGTTTATCCAGAGCATCGCGCAGCTCTTCATACTGATTGGTATCGATAGGATAAAGACCGGCGAAAACCATCGGCTTAATTTCCTGAAAGCCGGGAAACGGTTCGGTAGTTGGCCGCGCCGCTTCTGTAATGGTGTCGCCGATTTGCACATCGGCCACCGCCTTGATCGACGCAGTCAGAAACCCTACTTCGCCGATGCCGAGCTTATCTATCGGAGTCGGGCGCGGGCGATTCACGCCTAACGTTTCAACCTGGTAATCGCGTCCGGTGTTGAAAAATCGAATCTTCATTCCCGGACGAATCGTGCCGTCAATCACGCGAAACAGGACGATGACGCCGCGATAGGAGTCATACCATGAGTCAAAAATCAAAGCCTTCAGCGGCGCGTCGGGGTTTCCCTTTGGAGCCGGTACATCACGAACGATCGCTTCGAGGACGTCAGCTACACCTTCACCAGTTTTAGCGCTGGTTAAGATCGCGTTGTGAGTTTCGAGTCCGATGAAGTGCTCTATTTGCTCGATCGCCTTTTCCGGTTCGGCGCCAGGAAGATCGATCTTGTTAATCACCGGGATTAACTCGAGGTTGTTTTCAATAGCGAGATAGGTGTTGGCGAGTGTCTGAGCCTCGACACCCTGGGAAGCATCGACAATCAGCAGCGCGCCTTCGCAGGCAGAAAGAGAACGGGAAACTTCATATGAGAAGTCCACGTGGCCAGGCGTGTCGATCAGATTGAGAATGTACTGCTGACCATCTCGAGCTTTGTAATCCAAACGGACGGCGTGCGATTTGATCGTGATCCCCCGCTCGCGTTCGAGATCCATGTTGTCGAGCACCTGCGCGGACATATCGCGTCCAGTGACGGCGCCCGTCAGTTCGAGCAGGCGATCAGCTAATGTGGACTTACCGTGATCGATGTGCGCGATGATCGAGAAGTTGCGGATACGAGAAGGATCCATAAAAAGTGAAAGGTGAAAAGTGATAGGTGAAAAGTGGGCTTACGCTTTTCACCATTCACTTTTCACTTGTAACTGTTCTTATAGCAAACGACGCGCGAAACCGCACGCGCGCCGTTCTTGATTAACTAAACTACGTTACAAGCTTAGTCGTCGATGTGTTCCTCAACATAGGCACGAGCCTTTTCCGGAGTATTGATTGACTGTATAAACTCCAGGTTTTTCATCGCCCATGCAAAATGATCTTTGATGAACGCCTGATGATCAGCGCCGGTACCGTCTCCCAGACCTATCTTGCTGAACACCCGCAACATTAGGTCGCGGTCTTTCGTCATGCCGGCAGCCTGGTAGAGCTTGTGCTGGTCGTCGGAAGATATCGTCGACGACGAGGACGAAGAGTTGGTGTTTGTGTTGGAGTTGCGATTGAGATTGGAGTTGAAATTCGAATTGCGATTTGTATTCGAGTTGTAATTGTAATTTTGGTTCGTGCTACCCGGAAGCGCCAGATAACCAGCAGCCGAAAGCACTACGCCAATAACCACCAGCAGAATAATTCCCAAACAACCTGCGCCTCCACATCCCAGGGCAATCTTTTGGTTTTTAGTCATTTTCTACCTCATCTTCGAGTCGGAGTTTTTAAAATTTTGCACGCCGGCGGGAAACGTCTAACCACGAGCTTTCATCCAGTCGATGCAGGATTGCAGATGATACCTCATGTTCGACACCGTGTCGCGATGGATGTCTCCGTGGCCGGGCAAAACCCATTCGAAGTCGTAATTCAACAGCTTCTTCATTGATTCAGTTTGCCTGGACCATGAATACCACGCCACGCTGGGAAACGCGGTAAGCGTCATTCGAGTAGGTGACCATGCCAGGTGATCGCCGGTAAACAAAAACTTCTTTCCGTATAAAAACACCATGTGACCGCGCGTGTGTCCGGGTGTGGGAATCGCAATGAGATCGTTATCGATCTCAACGGGTTCTTCTCCTTCGATGATTCGCTCGACTCCCAGTCTTCGAGCGCCATCATCGGCATGCATAATCCGCTCGCAACCAAACTTTTTCGTAAACAGTTCGTGATCGGCAATATCGTCGCGATGTGTCAGTAGCATTTGTTTAATGCCGCCTAATTTCTCGATTCGTTTTACCAAATGGGTAGCAAATCGTGGTGAGTCAATCAGGACATTTCCACCTTCAGTTTCTGGGCGGACTATTAAGTAACTCCAGCCACCGAAACTTGATTCCGAAGTGAAGCCGCAGAAGTAGACATTGTCGGCAATCAACATCGGAAACGCGTCGATGCCGATGTGAACGTCGTGCCTGTCGATGGTTCCGATCGAACCGGTGGGACAAGCGACGAGAGACATCAGCGCGAGGCGCTTGTCGGCATCTGTTTCCGGTTGATGGTGGACGCTACACTGCTCGCCATGATCGCGAAACACTCCGGGCGCAAGTTGACTACACGTATCACAGTCAATGCAGGTGGCATCGACGAAGAAGTCTCCGGGAACATTTTCCGGCAGGCGGCGTTGAATATCAGCCATAGTTAATTCAGATGATGGCCGAAGGGTGGGTGTGTTTCAAGTGGCTTACTCCCTCTCCCAATGGGACAGGGCTGGGGTGAGGGCTTGCGGCACACCCTAAAAATTGAATTAGTCGGCGGAGTCCACTGTGATCGGGTATGTTGACGCCTCCTACAAAATCCAGTGGTGTGTGTGCTTCACAAACCCTCCCAGAGGGAGGGGAATCAGAAACTAAGCTACCTCTCCTCTCAAACTCGTGTACTTGCTTATCAATAGCGCCACTGACTAAGATTCAAACAGTTTCCCAACCTATTTCCTGGCGGAGAAATCCGTCGCCGGAGAAAAATGATGCGTAGACCCCGTACCCTTGTCGTTTCATGTCTGCTGGTTCTGTGTGTCGGAACGTTTAGCGTTACGTCCGCTCAACACTCGAGCACCGCCTCGTCTTCAAGGCCGGTGACCACGGTTCAAATCACGCCCGATACGCCCGACATCGCGGTTGGACAGAAAGTTAAGTTTTCGGTGGTGGCAAAAGACGCCGCGGGAAATGTTGTAAATGTGAAGCCGTCAACGTGGGTTGCTGCTCCGTTTGATCTGGCAGGTGTCGACGAGTCGGGCACAGTGTCGTTTTTCGCTCCGGGAGAAGTGATGGTGGGCGCAATCGTAAGTGGCAAATCGAGCTTCATTACGGTCAAGGTCAAAACCGGACCGGTGGCTCGTATTGATATTGACCGGGTTAATACACCACTTGTCGTGGGCGCTACCCGGAAACTTTCTGCGGTCGCGAGAGGCGCTGAAGGTAATCCACGCAGCGACGTGGTGATCAGTTGGACTTCCAGCAATTCATTTGTCGCGACGGTTGATGCCGCAGGAGTGGTGATGGGAATTTCACCGGGTCAAGCGAAAATCAACGGCGCTTCGGGAACTGGTAGTGGCAGCGTGGACGTGACCGTTGTTAAGAGCAGCTTGACGGGGCTCTCGATTGAGCCACGGTCCATCAGCGGGCGCACGGGAGATGTTGTCCGGTTTAACGTGCGCGCGAAAAACGGAACAGCCAGCAACGATGCAGTACGTTGGACCGTCAGTGGACCGGCGGCGACGATCGATGCGGATGGCGCGTTTGTCGCCGAACTCCCCGGCTCGTATGTGATCACAGCGGCAAGTGGATCAGAAGAAGCAGTGGCGTCAGTAGTTGTTGCTCCGCGCAATGCAGAGCGCACGCTGGATGTCGTCGGTCGCGTTCGTGTTAAAGACTCCGCTACTGCCGAAGAATGGATAATCGGAAACCATGCGTACCTCTCAACTATCGCAGACAAGTTCATGGTTTACGACATTTCAGATCCGGCGAATCCCAAATTAACTGACACTGTTACGGTCGATGCGCGATTAATTAATGACATCTCTACGACGGCCGATGGCAAGATCCTGGTGATATCGCGGGAAGGTGCATCGGATCGTAAAAACGGCATCGCCTTCTACGACACTTCTGATCCCGCACACCCGAAATTAATTTCGCAATACACCGAGACGGTTACCGGCGGCGTTCACAGCGCTTTTGTTGATGGGCATTATGTGTACCTGACAGATGATGCGACTGGTTCGATGCGTGTCGTTAGTTTTGCGGACGTGAAGAACCCGAAAGAAGTCGCGCGCTGGGAAGTTCCCAATCAGGTTGCGACGACTATTCGCACTCTTGAGGGTGACACGATAGGCGGCCGTTACCTGCACGATCTGCAAGTGAAGGACGGTCTGGCGTATCTGGCTTACTGGCGTGATGGGTTGGTGATTCTTGATGTCGGCAACGGCATGAAAGGCGGTACGCCGGAGAAGCCGCAATTAGTTAGTCAGTTGCGTTTCAATCATCACGAACTTTATGGAAATGGATGGCTGGCGGGCACGCATTCGGTATTTCGATACAAGAACTACGTGTTCGTTGGCGACGAAGTGTTCCCCCCGATTTTTGACATCCAGTCGCGCCAGCGTTTGCCCGTGCGTGGCATCGTTCACGTAGTTGATGTGGCGGACATTAACAACCCGCGGAAGGTGGCCGAGTATCCGGTGCCCGAATCAGGCGCTCATAACATGTGGGTCGAAGACGACATCATGTACATGGGCTACTACAACGGTGGCGGTCGCGTGGTCGATGTCTCAGGAGAACTACGTGGTGATCTATATAGACAGGGTCGGGAGATTGGACGTCTCTGGGCCGGCGATCCGGAAGGTTTCAAAGTGAACCTGCCGTTCACCTGGGGCGCTCAACCTCACAAAGGTCTTATCTATTTTAATGACGTCAACAGCGGTATCTGGATTGTGAAACTCGGCGCGCCGAATGAGAAGGGATCGACGACCCACCCGGGACAGTGAAAACAGGAGCAGGATGCAGGAGCAGGAGGCAGGAGCAGGCGGCAGGAGCAGCCGGCAGGGGCAGGAGGCAGGGCAGCGGCAGGAACTAGGAGGCAGGGCAGGAGGCGCGAGGCAGGAGCCTGTTCCTAGGGCTGTTACGAACCCGACTTGCGTGCGCAGATTTTTGCATAAAACGTATTTTCGCCTTAACTGGTTTCCCTTCCATATAGCGTCACCAAGACTTATCCTCGCTGGCTTAAGAACTGTGACGGAGTACGCCAGAGTTCGAAAGGAGAAGAATGGCCTCGCCGGGCTTCAGAGATTTGAAGGTTTACAAGTTGGCCTTTCGGTTGGCGATGGAGATCTTCCAAGAGTCCAAGAGGTTTCCAGTGGAAGAGAAATATTCACTGACTGACCAGATCCGGCGTGCTTCGAGGAGCGTTGCAGGCAATATTGGTGAGGGCTATCGTAAAAAGCGATATCCCAAAACGTTTGTGAGCAAGATGGCCGACGCTGATGGAGAGGCAACCGAAACGCAAGTTTGGGTGGACTTTGCCTACGCCTGCGGCTACTTAACAGAGGGTAGGCAACTGGAGTTACGATCAGGCTATGAAGAGGTCGGCCGAATGCTCGGTGGTATGATCGCGCATCCTGAGCGATTTGCTGTTCAATGAACTTGCACCTGCCGCCTGCTCCTGCTGCCTGCTCCGGCTCCTGCCTCCTGCGCCTGCCTCCTGTTCCTGCCGCCTGCTGCTGTACGTTCAGACGTCGAATTCGTTGATCAAGCGGTGAAGGTAGGATCTGCTGATACTCAACCGTCGCGCGGCCGCGACTTTGTTTCCACCCTCCGCCACCAGCGCGTCCTCAATCAAGCGCTTCTTCAGCGCATCAATCGCACCTTCAAACGTCGTCTCGCTGGGGACATCCGGATTCGGCACGCTCTTCAACATTTTTACGGGAAGAAACTCCAAACCCAGAGTTGGACCACGATCCAATAACACCAGACGTTCCATCAGGTTTTCCAACTCGCGAACGTTGCCCGGCCAGTCATAGTCGTGAAGGGAATCGACCAGCGCAGGCTTTAGCTTCGGTGTCGGCAGCCCATGTTTATCAGCCGCCTTTGCTGCAAAGTGTGCGGCTAACCCGTCGATGTCATCCTGCCGTTCGCGCAGCGGCGGCAAAGTCAACGGTACGACGTTCAGCCGGTAGAAAAGATCTCTGCGAAACTTTCCCGCATCAACTTCAGTTTCCAGATCCCGGTTGCTGGCAGCGATCAAACGAATATCCACCGTCAGCGTTTTCGTTCCGCCTACACGTTCAAACGAACGTTCCTGCAGCACTCGCAAGAGCTTCACTTGCACGGCCGGAGTCAATTCAACTATCTCGTCCAAAAACAGCGTGCCGCCGTCCGCCAATTCGAAACGTCCAATTCGCGCGTTGGTTGCCGATGTGAAAGCGCCGCGTTCGTGTCCAAATAATTCCGACTCAATCAACGACTCGGGCAGTGCAGCACAACTGACTGCGACGAACGGCTTCTGCGCACGTTGACTTTCTTCGTGGATCCCGCGCGCCAACATTTCTTTTCCGGTCCCGTTTTCACCGATCAGTAAAACAGTTGCGTTTGTGTATGCCACTGCACGCGCTTGCCTGAGCGTATTCTCGAGTGCCTGGCTAGTTCCTATGAGTCGTCCAAAACCGGTGGCGCCGGCCAGCTCGTCTCGCAAACGCGCATTTTCCAATTCAAGGCGACGCATGCGCGCGGCCTGATTGACAATGTGCAGGACCTCGGCACCGTCGAGCGGCTTTTCAAAGAAACCGTAGGCGCCCCTTTTGACCGCTTCCCGCGCTGCGTGCCTTGCGTCAGTACCGGTGATTACAACTACCTGCGTCGGCGGATCGGTAGCGCGCGCGGCTTCGATAATCGCCAGCCCTTCCGTAATGTCATCAACGTTGGGAGGCAGATGGAGGTCGCTCACCACCACGTCTATTTTGTCGTGTTGAAGTTGCTTGACGGCATCAGCCCGCGAGGAACATTCCAGTACGCGATAGTCAGACTTGAGTGTCCAATACAGGGCCTTGCGTACGTTATCGTCGTCGTCAACGATGAGAACGGTTTCGAGGCTCTGCGGTTCTATCTGTTCAGTGTCCTGGCCCATGAACTGTGGCGGCGCTTAACGAAGTAGAGTGTTAGAACGGTTTTGGAAACGTCTGGATAGAGTGCTGGTGTTGGTTTAGCGGCCTCCAATCACCGCCTGCTTTCGAGTGGGGCCGATGGTAGCACCACCCGAAATGTAGTGCCAGCGCCTTCTACAGAACTGACTTCGATTGTTCCGCCATTGGCCCTGACCACTTCTCGACACGTGTAAAGACCCAGCCCAACCCCGCGCTTCTTTGTTGTCGCGAAGGGGTGATACAGCCGTTCTTCAATGAAGCGCGCGCTCATGCCGTCGCCTGTATCGGTGACGCTGAAGAAGACCTTGCCGGCGTTCAAGGTGCCCGCTTCAATTGTCAATTTGCCGCTTTTTCCGCCCATCGCCTCTAACGCGTTAATGATGAGGTTCTCAACGACCTTTTGCATCCGATCGATATCGACTATCGCGGAAAGTGATTCGGGAAGTTTGATCACTGTTTCATGAGTCTGCGCTTGTGCCGCAGTCATTGAGATTACGCGCCGCAGCATAGGAATCAGGTCGACGGCGCGCGGGCGTTTGTGTTCGCCACTGAGGGTGGTGACCGGCTGACTGAGTCGCGCGACCACAGCCTTCAAATTCTCTGTCGCTCCCCGAAGCGTCTGCATGGCGTCGGCGCGAAACTCCGCATTCTCAAAATGCCTCTCCATGTTGGTGACGGTTAAGGACAAGGCCTCGATGGCGTTCTTTAGATCGTGCGTGAGTATGGCTGATAGTCGAACGAAAGACTCGAACTGCCGTGACTCAGCCTCGCGCGCGATTTGATCCCGAAGTTGCTGCGTGACCAGGCCGACGTTGTCCGCCAGTGGACGTAAGTCGTCGCTGGACAAATCGAATCTATGATCTAGTTGTCCCTGTGCGATTGCTCCAACGCCTTCAGTAACGCGTTCGATTCCACGAACCCTTCTTTGCCAGTAACGCGTTAACACCGCAGCAGCGAAGGCCGCGACCAGAAGGGCCAGGACTAACCTGACGAGGCCGAAGCGGTTTACATCACTGAGCAGGAGATTCCGGTTAGAGGCAACTGCAACAGAAATATCCAACTCCGGTACTCTTGAAAATGTAGTCGCGTACTCCTGTCCGTCCGTCGAAGTGAACCTTCCCGTACCGTTGTCGACGGAAAACATTTGGCTGGCGACAGGATGAAAGTAAGGCATCGAGGCATTCGCCGGCTGATGCTTTAAAGCTTCGTTTGTGTGGTAAAGGATCCGGCCCGCCCGGTCCAAAACAACCAGCACGGTAGATGAAGCCGCACCGCTCGCAGCGGCTGTAGCTCTCCCAGCAATTTCGGAAAACATCGGGTCGAGGTTTAACTCGCCGACCATAGCGCCACGGATCTGGTTCTGGACGGTGAAGATCGGAACCGTGCCATAAAGCCGTGCGCCCGGCAGGCGCATGTGAAACCTGAGACATAATTACGCCGGCCTTGCGGGTGGTCCATACTTCGGGGGCCGGCTGTGCTTGCGCCGAAAGAAAGTTGCTGGTTTGGAAAACGACGGGGTTGTCCGTATTCTCCGGCTGCTGCCACGCGGCAAAGATCGGGCGCTTGCCTTCGTCGAAAAGAGAAACAGCCGCGAAGTGGTTGCGGCTGTTTACGACATCAACAACTCTGACGTGAAGATCCGCCGGAATTTCGACAGAATTTGTCGTTAAGGGAGGCGATGCTGAACCGTTGAGCGACTGAATCAAGCCGTTCCCGGAGCGCGCTTCCATCAAACCGACAACCGCTTTACATCCAGCCAGCCGCTTTAAGGCTTCTTGATCTTCAGTCAACGCCTCCTTGAGTCCGCTTTTAAAATTCGATATGGCAGCGTCGTGGGCCCGGGTAAGCGTGGAATCTACACTGCGCACGTCGTTCCAGTAATTAAGTGCAGCGAGCAATAGTAGTGGAATGGCGCAGACCGCAAGCAACCTAAAGAACAGTTTAGGGCGAATGAGCAAGGCAATCTCCCAGCAAGGAATGTGGCATCGAGATATTACAGCATTCGTTCGTATTACGGTGGGAAAACGTGGCGCATGGTCCCTTGGTCTACGTCACGCGAGCGCGTCCAAACCGGAGAAGCAGTGGCGACAGAGAATCAATAATGGTTGTGTGAGCGACGCCATTACTGGCGACGACGCCATTGTTGTTTTGTATGTTCGCAGTGTTGTAGACCAGTTCTTGTCCAAAAAGATCGGTGAGTGAACCGCCGGCTTCCCGCAGAATAATCTCCGGAGCGCAGGTGTCCCATTGTTTTGTGCGGGGCGACAAATGGATATACAGGTCGCACTGCCGCTCGATGATCAGCCCCACCTTGATTCCGACGGAGCCGCGCTGCACTTCGTCCTTGAAGCCGAACGCCTGGACCACGCTATCCATCCGCGGGCTGCGATGTGACCGGCTCGCTGCCAGTCGCATGCTGGACACATCAGAGTTATCCGACACTTGTGCCCTTTCAACCTCAAACTCAGGGCGTTCGATCCATGTTCCGCCGCCTACCACGGCGCGATAGAGAACATCCGTCAAAGGCTGATAAACCACGCCTAAGACAGGCTTGCCGTTTTCTGCTAATCCGATCTGGACTGCGAAGTCGCCGTTGCCGTCTATGAATCCGTTAGTGCCGTCAAGCGGGTCGATCATCCAAACGCGGTGTTTGCTCAACCGGCGGCTGGTATCAATTGACTCCTCCGCGAGAATTCCATCGTCTGGAAACTCTTCCTGCAACCCCCGCACAATGATCTCATTCGCCGCTTTGTCTGCTTGCGTAACCGGTTCGCGATCACCTGAGTCAGATTTCTGCTCAATCGTCAGCGGACCTTCGTAAAAATCGAGTATGGCTGCACCGGCCTGACGCGCCAGCTCGAGCGCAACACTTAGCTCGCGTTCATAGGTTTGTTTCGAAGCCATATACTAAAGGTTCAAATCTCATTAACACCGGGCTTCAGCCCGGTGATAAGAGGAACTGCTCAACAGCTGAAACCGTTTAAACGGTTTCCTTCGGAAGTCCAGGTTGCGGTCACCGGGCTGAAGCCCGGTGTTATTGAGAGCAGATTTAAAAGGGGCGTCGGCCTAAAATAACCGCTACCTTTGATCCGACTTAAAAAGCTAGTTCCTTTTCGATTTCCTTACCTGCGTCGCGAATGATTTCCAATGTCGCATCGATATCGGCCCGCGTGGTCCGAAAGTTGGTGATGCACGCGCGCAGCGCGAACTTACCGTTGAGCGTGGCACTGGATACATAAGCCTGCCCACCGCGTTGAATTGAAGTCATAATTCGAGAATTCAACTCATCCAGCCTGGGCTCGATGTCAGTGCTCTGTTTTGTTTGCACGTGACCGCGCAGTGTCGAAGGCAAATACCGAAAGCAGCAGATACTTAACTCGACGGGCGCAAGTAGCTCAAAGTCTTCTGCGCCCTCGATGCATTCCGCAAGGTAACCGGCCAATGCAATGTCTTCACTAATAGCCGCCGCAATGCGATGCACACCGAAGTATCGCAGCGTCACCCAAATCTTTAACGCTCGGAACCGTCTCGACAATTCCGGCCCATAATTCCAAAACGCAAAAGACTCCTGTTCGTCCTGCTCGTGGACCTTTATATAGTCGGCCTCATCAAACGAGAACGCTGCTTTCGCATTCGTTTCGTTTCCGAAGAGCAGACAACCTGCATCGAGCGGCACGTAAAGCCACTTGTGCGGATCCAGCGATACTGAGTCTGCGCGTTCTAACCCTTGAAACAGCGGCCGTTTTGATTCATCAAGCGCACCTAACGCTCCGTAGGCTCCGTCAACGTGAAACCAAAGATCGAACTCCTTTGCTAAGTCGGCGACCTGGTTTAACGGATCGATGGCTCCGGTGTTCACCGTGCCCGAGCTGGCGACTATGCAGAACGGTTTCAGGCCGTTATTTCGATCGGCAACGATTCGTTCGCGCAGCAGCCTGACGTTCAGACGAAAACTTTTGTCAGACTCAACGATGCGAACGTGCTCGCGACCCAAACCAAGAATGTCGGCCGCCTTCGGAATGGACATGTGAATTTGATCCGACGCGTAAATCGTCATTGGGGCCGAGCTCGATACGCCCTTGCGTGCCACATCAGTCCCTGATTTTGTGCGGTGGGCAATGAGCAACGCAGTGAGGTTTGCCATAGATCCGCCGCTGGTTAGCAGACCATGTGCGTTGTCGCTGTAACCAATCAACGAGCCCAACCAGCGGACGACGGTGCGTTCAACCTCGGTGGCGGCAGGTCCGGAACGCCATGAAGTGACATTAGCGTTGACCGCGGAAGCGATCAGATCGGCAAAAGCGCCGGGTGCGGTGGAGGGCGAGGCGACGTAACCAAAGAATCGCGGATGACCATTGTGACGGCTGCCTTCAAGAATCGTGCGGCAATCTTCCAGCAGTTGTTCTACCGACCGAGCTTCAAGAGGAAGTTCGCCGCCCAGCCGTTCAATAGTTCGCCCTCCTGAAGTTTCTGGAAAAACCGGCAAGGCGGACACGCGACTGAAGTACTCGATCACCAGGTCGTTCACCCCGGTGGCGAGCTTCCGCATGTCCGCCTCTGAGATTTCCAATGAGGCGCGTGCGCGGACGATGTCCTGGGGCTCTTTCATTTGATGGGTGGAGAGATGGCGACAAGAAGAGAGAGTCGGTGCTCGGCGTTGTTGGTCACGCCGTGAGGGATTCCTGCGGGCGCGAGCGCCACCATCCCAGTTGCGACATCGTGCTGTTCATCGCCTATCGTGAAGCTGGCCCGGCCCTCAAGCACGTAATACAGCTTGTCGGCATCGGCGTGCGCATGGATCTTTTGTACCTGGCCTGGCTCGAGGCAATTCAGGCCCACCATCATATGTTCGCCCCGCCACATCGTGGATTTGTAAAACTTTTCTGACTGAGAGCCCGCGTGCTCACGCCAATCAAGAAAGTGACTCATCGTTTTTTCCTGTACTTGATTCCGATTACTGAATAGCCCAAAACTAACACAAGCCTTCTTCAACCTTGAAGTGCTTGCTGGTGTAACGAAGCCGCGCGTATATTCTTGCTCGATTCTCAATTCGCTTCTTATGTGTAGAGTTTCTTGATCATGACTCTCGCCGGTTCAGCCACACCTGAAGGTACGTCGCGGTATCGCGAGCGCTTCAAAGACAGCGCCGCCGAGAACCATTTTCGCCAGACGCAAAACCTGACGCTCTCGTCGATAGGCATTGGCACCTACCTCGGTAATCCTGATGCGGCGACTGACGAGCGTTATACGGAATCCATTGTTCGCGCCGCGCAACTAGGGGTGAATGTGATTGACACGGCGGCGAACTATCGTTTTCAAAGAAGTGAACGCGCGATCGGAAAAGCACTACAGCGATTAACCACGGACCACGACTTTTCAAGAGACGAGATCGTTATCTGCACAAAAGGTGGTTACCTGCCGTTCGACGGCGCGCCACCTCGGGACGTGCGCGGTTATATCGAGGAGACTTTCGTTAAAACAGGTGTCGCGCGGTTCGACGAGATAGTTGGCGGCAGCCATTGCATGACCCCGTCATATCTTCAGAACCAGTTGGACCAATCGCTGCGCAACATGGATATAGATTGCGTGGACGTCTATTACATTCACAACCCGGAGTCGCAACTCGGGCATCGTTTCCAGGAATGAGTTTGCCGGTCGACTAAAATCCGCGTTTGAATTGCTCGAAAAGAATCGCACTCAAGGCAAACTACAATTCTATGGAGTTGCCACCTGGAACGGGTTTCGAGTCCCCTCGGCACAGCAGGATTATCACGCGTTACAGCAGATGGTGGAGTTGGCAGGCGAAGTGGGCGGCGAGGCACATGGCTTTAGGTTTATTCAGTTGCCCTTCAACCTGGCGATGCCGGAAGCACTGACCTTGATTAACCAGGAGATTGATGGTGAACAAATCACCTTGCTTGAAGCCGCGCAGGCATTGGGCGTGACAGTCGTTTCGAGCGCATCAATTTTTCAGGGCCGGGTTGCTCATGGTTTGCCCGAAACAGTGCGTGCGCCGCTTGGTTCGTTAGCGTCGGACGCGCAAACTGCAATTCAATTCGTTCGTTCCACGCCGGGAGTAACAACGGCACTTGTCGGCATGAGCACGGCAGCGCATGTCGAAGAGAACCTGGAATTAACTCGCTGTGGAGCCTGCCGGCAACGAACAATTCATGCAGTTGTTTTCACAGTAGGACAGACATTCTGGTCTGTCGCGAGAGTTAGGACAGACATTCAGGTCTGTACCTATGTTTGCAAGAGATCTCATGTCAGAACAACGATACAACTCGTTCGCGGAATTTTGGCCACACTACGTTTCTGAACACAGCCATCCCGGAACGCGTCTGCTTCATCTCGTCGGAACCACCATCGCAATCGCTTCGATAGTGTTCTTTATTGTCGTGGGGAAGTGGTGGCTGTTTCCATTGGCGCTAATTCCCGGCTATGGCGCGGCATGGATTGGTCATTTCTTCGTTGAGAAAAACAAGCCCGCAACTTTTCAGTATCCACTCTGGTCATTCATGGGGGATTACAAAATGATCTGGATGATGCTGACCGGGCGAATCGGCGCCGAAGTTAAGCGAGCGAATGGTCGACAAATGGAGAAATCGTAGCGTATGGCGGCCCGCGCTGAATAACACCAAGGGTGGGTCGGCGAATACAGAACCGGGAGCGCAGCGACCGGGTCGCGCGGAATGGACTCAGTCGGGCTGACCACTATCGTGAAATCCCCAATGAGACCACCGTCGACAATCTGTTCGCGCTTGCGGTTCTAGATGTGTGATCAGCACGAATGAGTCCATTCAACGCGACCCGGTCGCTGCGCTCCCGGTTCTGTATTTTTCGACCCACATTACTCCTCCCAACTAAAAACATCACGTCAGTCTTCATTTATTACAGCGGCAGTATAGAATGGCCGTTCACAACTCGTTCGTTTCGTTTACCCAAATAAATGAGAGGCAATATTCCGATTCCCGATCTTCCTCACGCCGAAGAGGTTTGGCTGATCGTCGTGATCACTTCTGTGCGTGAAAGACGAACGCAACAGGGGCGACTCTTTTGCGACGCGAACGCGCGCAACGCCACCGGCTCGCTGTCACTGAAGATTTGGGGCGAAACGCTGGAGCAATGGAAAGAAATCAGGCCCGGCCTTTGGGGCGTTACGGGCAAACTCGAAACCTACCAGGATCGTTCGCAGTTTGTAGTCGCCGAGTATCGACCGGTAACTCTGGATCAATATCGTGAGCATCAAGGCGTCGATCCGGTACTCCCGCGCGCCTACACGATGGACATCGAGACGCTCACGCTGCCTGATTTTCGCGAGCGCATTGGGCCGCAGCTGGAAAGATTGTTGAAGCTGGGAAACATGCGTTTCGAACAGCAGCAACGTTATCTCGAAGACATCGCGGCTGAAGAAGATCGTTGTTACCAGCTCGGCTCACTCAGCGCCGCGTCGGGTCGCATCCTTTCGATCGCGGTGCATGAGGGGCCGGTGCCGGGCTTTGATTTTGGCGGTCTGGAACAACCGCAAACCGAACGTGTGTTTGGCATTGACGAAGACGGAAACGAAGAGGATGAAAAGAAATCGCTGCTCGAGATTTCTTCAGTACATGAACGGCTTCGACATCGATACCGACGAACTGGTGGGGCACAACATCCTCGGATTTGATCTGCCGTTTATTTTTCAGCGCTGCCTGGTGCACTGCATTTCCGCCAAACCGCTTGTCGACCTGCGCGAGTTCAACGTGCGCGGCGTTTTCGACACCATGCACCACTGGTGGCTTGGTGCGAAGCGCTTCGTCAGTCTTGACGACATTGCCTGGGCTCTGGGCATTGAATCGAGCAAGACAGCGACCGTGGAGGGCAGCAAAGTCTTCGATCTCTACCAGGCGGGACGCCTCTCGGAGATTCGTGAATACAACCTCAACGACGTGCGCGTGACACGCAAAGTTTACGAACGCATGGTCGGCTGTTTCGGCAGATAGCTTAAGCGAGCGTTCAGAGTACAACCTTTAGGTTGCTCGGAACCGATGACAGCAAGCTAAAGCTTGTACTCTAAACCTTTCGCAGATTTCGTGGCCCGTGAGCGGGCTGTTGTTTCATTTTCGAAACAAGCTCTGATAAACTCCTGATTAATGGACAACCCGATTCTTTTACTTCTGACGGGTCTGCTGATTGGCGCCGTCGTTGGTGTCACGTTTGGCTGGCTGTGGCTTCGCGCGCGTCTGACGACCGATGGCGCCGCGAAACTGGCGACCTTGCAGGAGCGTCTTGCGGGACGAGATCAGGAAGTTCAGAAGTTGGAAGCCGCGCTCGAACGAGATAAATCGGAGTTGGCGCGGACGAGAGAGGAAAACACGGGACTCCAGGCTGATCTTCAAGGTGAGCGTCGCGCAGCGCAGGAAAGGCTCGCTTCTTTTAACAAGGCTACGGAAGATCTGACGGAGAAATTTAAAGCCCTCTCTCGCGATGCATTGAAAGACAACAACAGATCGTTCCTCGAATTGGCTGAAACCGCTCTGGCGAAATTTCAAGAGACGGCCAAAGGCGATCTGGAGTTCAGACAAAAGGCGATAGACCAACTGGTCCAGCCGCTCAAAGCCGCGCTCGAGACAGTGGATGGGAAGATTGGTTTACTGGAAAAGGAACGCGCCGGCGCCTATTCAGAGCTCCGCGAACAGATTAGAGGACTGGCTACGTCTCAACTTCAGCTACAGGCCGAAACCGGAAACCTGGTTAAAGCGTTGCGTACTCCACATGTGCGAGGACGCTGGGGAGAGATTCAGTTGCGTCGAGTCGTCGAGCTGGCCGGAATGCTTCAGTATTGCGATTTTTGCGAACAGGAGACAGTTACTTACTGAGGACGGACGCATACGTCCTGATTTGATCGTGAGGCTGCCGGGCAATCGGACCATCGTAGTCGACGCAAAAGTTCCTTTCGATGCGTTTTACGAATCGATCTCCACGACTGATGAAGAAGTGAGAGTCGCGAGGTTGAAGGACCACGCCAGGGTAGTGCGCACGCACATTGGAGCCTTGAGCAGAAAATCCTATTGGGAGTCTGTTCAGCCCACTCCTGAATTTGTGCTGCTCTTTTTACCAGGCGAAACGTTTTACAGTGCTGCCCTGGAAAACGATCCGAAGTTGATCGAGGACGGCGTGGGTCAGGGTGTAATCATCGCCACGCCTACGACGCTGATTGCCTTGCTCAAAGCTGTTTCGTATGGCTGGCGGCAGGAGCAGATGGCTACCAACGCTCAGGAAGTCAGCAAGCTAGGAAAGGATCTTTACGATCGACTGCGTACTTTTACCAATTATTTCGCGGACATCGGACGCGGCTTGGATCGGGCGCTGGATTCCTACAACCGCGGCGTCGGCTCACTGGAAGCTCGTGTACTTGTGACGGCGCGAAAATTTAAAGAACGCGGCGCTATCGCCGGCGAAGAGATCGAGACGTTGGAACCGATTGATAAAGCAGCACGGTCGCTCAGTCTCGACGAAGGCGGACTCTTTCCTGACCTGGTTGCCGGAGAAAACGGGGCCGCAGGGCTTGACGACATCGAGGACGATCAGAACTCGATGCCGTTGCTTAGTGCTAAAGGCGCTGGTGTTGGGTGAATCGTAGTATCCGCAGATTTCAAGAACAGCGTGCGGGCGGCAGGACCGAGGCGGCAGGAGCATGAAGCTTAAGAATCTCACTCCTTTTTCTGCCTACTGCTGTCTGCCTCCTGCCTCCTGTTTTGTGTAATCTGCGTAATTGGTGGAGAAGAGTTTGGCAAAGGAAATTCTTTTAGGTCCGCTGCTCGGCAACAACCGCTCACGTCTGATCGAGCGTTGCGCTGAGCTCGTTTCGCAAGGTAAGTCTGAAACGTTTCTCTACATCGCGGCCTCACATCCACTACTCGAATTAGTTACTGATCGAATTCTGGCGCAGGCGCAAACGCCCGGGCTGTGGGGGGATCTTCCCGTCTACCTTTTTCGCGGCTTCGTGAGACGCGTTCTTTCGACCGCCATTGAAGAACATACCGGCGCGTTGATTACGCCTCGCATTCCGATTGATCGAGAAGAACTTCCACTCAAGAGAGGTTTGATTTCACAGATACTGCGGCAACTGGCGGCGACGGGACAACTAACCGCAATCAAGCCACTGGCAAATCGTGAAGGCTGCGTTAACACTATCGCGACTCTCATTGGTGAGATTGAAAGAGCTGCAAAAACTCCGGCGGATTTCGCCGAAATAGTTGCGAAACGAGTTGAAGATCTCGGCGCCGGCGCCGCGCCGTCAACGAGTCGGAACACTGCCAAACTCCATCCCCAGATTAGTTTCGACAGAGACGTCGCATTGATCTATTCAACCTACGCTGAAATCCTAAAGCAGAACAATTTTACCGAGGCAGATGCGGATCAACTGAGAGCCCTTGGCGTTTTGAATGGTGAGCTTGAAGGCCGACCTGTTAGCGTCCCTTGGCTGCAGAACGTTGAACTCCTGGTGCTGGACGGCTTCTTCGATTTCACGCCCGTTCAGGGTGAGATGCTGCGCCAACTCATACGACAGATTCCGCAGGTGGTCGTCAACCTCAACCACGACGACAGGAATGCGACGATCTTTGAGCCCTTTAGCACCACCATCGAACAACTCACGAGCATTGCAGGCTTTGATTTGAAGGAAAGCGCTGAGTTCGCGCCTGTCAGTGGTGCGTTAACCGGTCTTCGCGAACAGCTTTTCAAATCGCATGAATCAACTGATTCATCTGTTGAGAAACAGACCCAGAACAACATTCGGTTCTTCACTTGTGCTGACCGTGAAACGGAAATACGAAAGGTCGCAAAAGAGATCAAGCGGCTAGTGATAGATGAAGATTATCGGCTAGCGGACATCGCCTTAATCGTTCGCGAGCGCGCTTCCTATGCCGACACGATTGCTCGGGTAATGCGCGACGAATCTATTCCGTGCGACTTAGAGCGGCGCATTAATGTAAGTGATATTCCTGCCGTACGAGCTGCGCGCAAGTTATTTGAAATGCTTGAGTCCGTCGCCCAGGCCGACAAACCTGAAGTTCGAGTTTGCGATCTCGCCGATCTCATTAAGTCGGAATACTTCCGGATTGAAGATTCCGAGCTGGCACAACTCAATGAAACGTTTGAACAAAAATATGGCTCATTGCTCGCGGCCGAGGAAGCTACTAATGGAGAGACACTCCCCGACGCCCGGCACGACAATCTGAAACGCGCGCTTGGCATTGGTCGTTGGGATCCGGACAGTCTGGAAAACACCATTGCTTTCGTAGGCAGCACACTCGGCATGACGGGCTGGTTGGAGCGAGCGCGTAAGTTGCTCACTAACTGGTCGCAGGTAAAAGCGACAACTGATTTGGTTACCGCGGAGCCTACCGACGGCGCAGGCGATGAAGAGACCGACCAAATCGAGGACGCCGACAAAGTCGCAACCGACGATCGCGGAGTGGAGAAGAAGCGCAGGCCCTCTCGGGATGTGCATCCTGCAGCTATCGCCTGGACCGCAATGGTCCTGGACCACTTCAGCGATATTGTGAAGGCGACACCGCGTGAAGGTACGCCGGCCCAGTTGCGTTTGAGTTTGATGGGCTTGTTGGAACGTCTGCAATTGTCCGCACAGATTCGGAAGCCGTTAACGTCTCGCGCTCGGGCCGACACGGTTGGAATTCTTGACGATGCCGAATTGCCTTACGTGATGCTTGATGTCCGTGGACTCGAAGCGTTGCGCCGCGCGTTTGTTACTGCTGTCAAAAGCGTCGAAGCTACCGCCCACATCTTCTCCTCAGAACAGACCGGCCAGGCACGACTAACGACGATACTAAATGAAGTGCAGCGTTCGCTTGATGTCGAAGTGTCTTTGGGACGCACGGCCGAGCGCGGAGGGCTGCGGGTGCTTGAAGCAACTGACGTGCGCGGCCTCCATTTTCGCGCCATCTTCATTGCCGGGTTGGTCGAAGGTGGGTTTCCCTTACGCGCCTCGCGCGATTGGATCTATCCACACGAAGAACGCGAACGGCTGAAACGCGACTACAACCTCACGCTGGAAGACATCTCTCCGGCAACGTTGTTGAAAGAAGAACACTACTTTTATCAGGCGGCTTGCCGGGCGACGGAACGGCTTTACCTTTCGCGACCTTTGCTGCTCGACGACGGTACGGAAACCGTTGCCTCCTATTACATCAACGAACTGGCTAGAGCGATTGAACCGTTCGAGCTGGAAAGCGAGCCCGTGCGGCGAGACTTTGACGGCGCCGAAGTCTTTGATGCGTCTACCGTGAACGAGCTGACCGTCTCGCTCGCCCGGCAGGATGAACGACAGAGACATCGCGCTGGACGAGTCGGGGTGCATCCGGCGGAATTGGTCAACGAGCTGAAGTTACGTGCGCGCGCGGCCGGTTACCTACCGACGGGAACATCGCGCCGGATCGAGATTGAACGCGAACGGGCGAGCACGCGATTCAGTGCTTATGACGGCCAAATAACAAGTCCGCAGCTTCTTGCCATGCTGCAGGAACGTTTCGGCCACAACCACGTGCACAGCGCCAGCGGGTTGAGCACTTACGGCAACTGTTCATATCGCTTTTTTGCCAATCGAGTGCTTCGACTCGAGCCGCGCGGCGAGGCGGCGCTCGATCTCCAGGCAATTGACGCGGGCAAGTTGCTTCACGACGTACTGCGACGCTTCTTCGAAAGACACCGTGGTCAGCGTTTAGGCGATCACGATCGTGGTGCGCTGCGGGCGGAGTTGCGGTCCGTTGCGGACCAGGTGTTCAAGGAACACGAGCACGCGGTGCCTCCTCTAAATCCGGATATTTGGAAAATAGACTGCGAGATTCGGAAGATCATTCTCGATCAGGTTCTGCTTTACGAGCTTAGTGTGCAAAAGCAGACGAAGGCAGACGTGCGTACTAGTTATTTTGAGGTCGCATTCGGAATGACGCCGCGACAAGCCGCCGATCCGAAGTCAAAGGTTGAGCAACTGGAATTGACGCGAACAACTACGAGCGGCGAAGAGTCAATCAAGATTCAGGGACAAATCGACCGCGTGGACCAGGCCGCCGACGGAACATTGATAGCGTACGACTACAAACTCTCGACCGGCGCTAATGCCGACGACATGAGGGCCGGACGCAGTTTGCAGTTGCCGATTTATCTCGAGGCGTTGGAGCATCTGCTGCTTCCGGGACAAACGATAGCGGGCGGCGGTTACTACATTCTCAAAGCTAAGCCCGGCCGTCGTAATAGCGGCATCTACCGGAAAGACTTTGGCGAGTATCTTGGTCTGCAGGCGAAGAACTCGATGCTGACGGACTACGACTGGCATAAGCTGCGCCGCGAAGTAATTGAAAAGATCTGGACCTTTTTCGACGGCATGAAGGCGGGAGATTTTCGCGTTAGACCGTCTGAAGGGACTAAGACTTGCAGGTTTTGCGATTACTCAGCCGTCTGTCGTTACGAAAAATATCGGATTAGATGGAAAGAGACGCCTGTAAAGAGTGAAGAGTGAAGAGTGAAGAGTGAAGAGTGAAGAGTGAAAAGTCAAAAGCAGGAAGTTGTCCTATTGATGAGTAATAAATAATAGTGGCCCACCGCCTCTAAAGGACTAGTTCTTACTTTTCACTTTTCACTCTTCACTTTTCACTTGCCACTGAGATGATTGTCGTGAAGAAGCACCAATTAGAACCTGCCCAGGCGCGAGCAGCCTACACGCTTGACCGGCACATATCAGTGACGGCGGGACCGGGTGCGGGCAAAACAATGGTTTTGGTCGAGCGCTACCTTCACATCCTGCGCGAGAAGAAACCTGCCTCCATCGATCAAATAGTTGCCATAACGTTTACCAACCGCGCAGCCAACGAGATGCGCGAACGATTACGCAAGGCGTTGGATAGTTTACTTGCCACATCGTCCGGCACTGAACGCGTGCGTTGGATGCGTTACAAGCGCACGCTCGATGGCGCGGTGATTACCACGATCCACGGTTTCTGTATGCGTTTGCTGCGGGAATTTCCGGTGGAAGCCGGACTCGATCCGCAGTTCATGTTGCTCGACGAGCATCGCGCGGCAACGTTGCTGAATTCGGCAGTGGAAGAATCGTTGTCGGAGTTTATTGGAAGACGCGACGAAGCAGTCTCGCGACTCACGGCCGGCATCGGCCGACCACTTTTGGCTAACGCGCTTTGGGAGATGTACCTGCGCGTGCGCGGACAAGGACTCTCGTTCGACCGGATCCTGGAACAGACCGCAACCAGCCACGCGGCTACGCAGGATTACGAGACGCTGTGCGAGGAGTTGGACCACACGATGCGCGATTTGATCTCGGCGCCCGGACTCACGCCGGCCGCAAATGAGAAGCGGGCTGAAGCGCAAAGAGGCTGGATGCGCGTCCGGGAGATTTTGCGCTCAAACGATATCTCCCTGGCTGACTACTGCGGCGCGATAGTCGAATTCCGCGAGGCCGCGCGACCAACCGCCAGTGGACGGATCGGCCCGACCATCAAACGGCTCGACGAAATCTTTTGGGGAGAAACGAAAGAGAAATGTTTCGGCCGTCTCCCACAGATGAAGTTTGATCTGCTCGCACGCGATTACGCGGTAGCCCTCGTTAACCTACTGAAAAACATCGATCGTCGCTTCACTGAAAAGAAGCAGGAGCTTTCCTCACTCGACTTCGACGATCTGCAACTGCGCACTATCGAACTGCTGCAACGCCCGGAAGTACTTGAACGCGCTTTTCAACGTTACAACTATTTCCTCGTTGATGAATTTCAGGACACCAACGGATTGCAACGCGAGCTTCTCAACGCACTCGCGTTGAACAAAGGTGCGCGCGCCAACCTGTTTATCGTCGGCGATCGCAAACAATCTATTTACGGTTTTCGCGGCGCGGACGTCGACGTGTTCGGTAAAACTACGGACGCAATGTTGGCGGCCGGAGGCGAGCTGGTTCCTTTACCACTAAACTTTCGCAGCCAACCGCAACTGATCAACTTCTTCAACCACCTCTTCGCCAGATTCTTTCAACCCGGCGAAGAAGTCGATAAAGCTGAACGTGGCGAATTGGGATTTGTCGAGCACGAGCCCAGTGAAGCGAGGCGTGAGCCACGCGATCAACCGCCCCTCGTCGAATTGATGGTTGACACGTTGTCTGGAGAAGACGATCCCAAGTCACAACAAACTGTCCGCGAACGCGACGCGAAGCAGTTGGTCCAAAGAATAATCTCACTAACCGGTGGGTCATCCGACAAGGAAATTTACAGTTCGGGACGAGGGCCTGCCCCCGCTCCTTCGTTTGAATATCGCGATATCGCTTTGTTGTTTAGGGCGATGACTGACGTCCCGATTTACGAAGCGGAGTTTCGCCGCGCCGGTATTCCGTTTCAGACGGTGCTCGGCAAGGGCTTTTACGAGCGCGAGGAAATCACCGACCTGATCCAATTGTGCCGCTTTTTGGATAACCGCACTGACGAGCTGGCGCTGGCGGCCGTCCTGCGTTCACCGCTTTGTGGAATTTCTGATAACACTTTGCTGGCGCTGCGTCTCGGCCCGCGCATCGGAGAAACTGCGCCCGGAGAGGCGCCACAGCCGCGCAGGCATCCGCGAACTTTGTTCAGAGCGGTTCGCAAACAAAACGAGATCGACTTCATCGAAGATGAAGAACGCGAGGCGCTGGGCCGCGGTTACGAATTGTTGTCGGCTTTGATTGAACGTCGCCATCGTTACCCCATCGGCGATTTGCTCCGCTACGCAGTCGATAAGTCTTCCTACACAACCGTGATTGCAGCCAATTACGACGGAGCACAGCGACTCGCCAACGTCGAGAAGCTGTTTGGACTCGCGGAACGATTTGAACGCTCAGGAGCTCACTTGATTCGCGACTTCGTTAAATACGTTCACGATTTCGAAGCGATCGGCAGCCGCGAAAGTGAAGGGCAGCTCGACGACTCTGCTAATGCCGTGAAGCTGATGACGATTCACCAGGCCAAGGGTCTCGAATTTCCCGTTGTGATAATTCCCGACTTGCACCGGTTGAAGCCATCGTGGGAAGGATATTTTTTACTGGATCGTCATCGCGGGCTGACGTTGAAGGTTCCAAACGGTCGCGGGCAGATGGTGTCCGGCCGTACGTTTACAGTTTTTAGTGAGCGCTCGCAATGGCGTGAAAACTACGAAAGCATGCGGCTGCTTTACGTCGCTGCAACGCGCGCGCGCGACCGCTTGATTCTTACAGGAGCGTCGAAAGACGTTACGAGACTGGCAACCGGAACAGAAAATTGGTTGCAACTGATCTGGCAGGCGCTTGACCTCGGGACGCGCTCGCAGGACTGGAGTTGTTGATCTCGCGGAAGATACTCAACTCCTGACCACCTTCAACCTGAGCAACGCGGAAGCCGGCGCCACCCTGGCCGAGCGAAACGAACAGTCTGAGCAATCGATAGATTTGGCCCAGGACTTCTCGCAAGTGTTCCCGCTCCTTCGCTCGCTTGAATCCGAACGTGACTCTGCGGTGCACCGCTTCAGCGTGACCCAGCTGATTAACTACCAGCGTTGTCCGCGTCAATATTATTTTGACCGCGTCTTGCATGTTCCCACTGCGGACCAGATGGCCGTTTGGAACGATGCTGAAGCTCCCGAACCTCCGGCGAATCTCACCGCCACGCTTAAAGGCGCAGTCATTCACAGGTTTTGTGAGACCTATTCGAAAAATGACGACGCGGAAACAGTATTGAGACAAAGCTTTGCTGATGTGGTTCGAAAGCGACAGGCTGACCTGGCGGATCGGTTGGTTGAGATTGATGCCGAAGCTGCTATCGGCGATCTGATGCCGTTGGCGCAAAGCTACTTGTCCAGCGAAGTGTTTCAGCGCGTCGAGCTGGCGCGTGCAATGTCGACTGATCGAGCCGGAACAAAACCTCGAGGTGACGTTGGTCTTTGGAGCGAGCTTAGTTTTCGTCTGCGGCGCCCTTTGGGAATACTGACCGGAGCAATCGATAAGTTGTTGATTACGCCGGGTGTTGACGGCAAGGGCTTGAACGTTGAAATTATAGACTTCAAGACCAATCGTTTTCGGGCAGGACGAAGCGTTGAAGGAGCCGGCGCAACCTTCGCTCGCCCCGTCGCTTTTTGAGACGTCCGCGGCAATTGCTAACGGACCTCGATCGAAGCTGAGAACTGATCAGATTGCATTCGACTTTGAAGCGCCTGCCGGTTCAGTTCCGCAGTCTGCGATTGAGCAGGCGACTTCGGCCGGGGCGATTGAGCGCCAACTTTCATCGCGAACCAGGTGCAGGTCGCTGCATCGGACTACCAACTGCAAATGCAGGCATACGCGCTGGCGGTCAGTGAATTGTTGCCTTTGCCGGAAGAACAAGGCAGTAATGTAAGGGTAACTCTACATTTCCTTGAGCCCGACATTGAGTTCCGACTCCAAGACACGTTGCTTTCACCGGAAGTCTGCAGGAGCGCGATCGACAACGCGATGAGGGAAATCGTGAGTTCATTGGAGCCGCATGAGTTTCCGGTCCGTCCGGCGATGCATTGTCGGATGTGCAACTTCCTTCGCATATGTCCCGCTGGACGCGATTGGGTTCGTTCGTCCTCGGCAAGGCCAGCCGCAAAACAAAGCAATCCACAAAATGACACGAAACAACACGAAAACGGCTTTCGTGAAAAGACCGGGGGGGTGGGGGGGGGGGCCGTTCTGGGATATATGATGAGCAAAACATCCAATCTTCAAGTAGGCGATGCGGCCCCGGATTTCACCCTTCCGGACGGTAACGGTGATCGCTGGAGTTTGTCAGCGCACCGCGGGAAGGTCGTAGTCTTGCTTTTCTATCCGGGTGACGAAACTCCTGCCTGCATTCGCCAGATGTGCTCAGTTCGTGATCGCTGGGAAGACTATTCCAGTACCGGCGCCGAAGTGGTTGGGATCTGACTGATTCGGTTGAATCCCATAAGAAGTTTGCCGAGCATCATGATTTGCCTTTGCGGCTGTTGTCCGATGCAAACGGCGAAGTCGCGAAACTCTACGGCGCGCAGTCGTTGATCCCTGGAAAAGTCGCACGGTCGGTGTTTGTGATCGACGGCGCTGGTGTGGTTCGCCACCGAGACGTGCGGCCCCTCGGCTTGTTTCGTCCTAAAGATGACGATGTCATCAAGGCAATAGCAGCGGCAGGGCAAAGGGGAATGGGCAAGGGGTGAAGGGTAAAGGGCAAAGGGGAAAGGGTAACGAGCATGGAGAGGGCACGCGGGCTAACAGGTTGCCATTTTTTTACCCTTTACCCCTTTTCCTCTCTGCCCCTTTACCTTTGCCCTTCACCCTTTACCCTTTCGTCCACGGGCATAAGGAGACATTAGTGATGGCAGAAATAATGTGCACACATTGCGGTGAAAAACGTCCGGC